>QUAH01000015.1 GCA_003426165.1 Candidatus Saccharicenans subterraneus | reverse complement strand
TAGAGCGGCTCAAGGACAGGCTGTGGCGGCTACAAAAAGTTAAGAAAAACTGCACAAATTTTCGTGTAGATTCTTACGTGAGGCAATGATTATGCTTTCATATAGATTTTCTCACGAGGCAACAGGGGAACGTGCTTTTTTCAGGCGAAGTTGCCATTCAGGACAGCCTCAACTAAAATAAGCATCTGTTTTCCGGCCTTAAAGGCGGCTTTATTTCCGGAGAACCATTTAAGGAAAGAACAATGCCTGAGAAAAAGTATGACTTCGACTCTGTCCTGGACAGGCGCCACACCTGTTCCCTGAAGTGGGAGTTCTGCGAGCAGGTGCTGGGTGTGCCAGAGGTAATACCGATGTGGGTGGCCGACATGGATTTCCCGGCCCCGCCCGAAGTGGTGGAAGCAGTCATCAGGCGGGCTCAACACGGGGCCTATGGCTATCCCTTCATACCCCGTTCTTTCTGGTCAGCCATCATCAGCTGGATGAAGGTCCGCCATAACTGGGAAATAAAGCGGGAATGGCTGTCCAGGTGCCACGGGGTGGTCCCGGCCCTCAATATTTGCGTCCAGACTTATACCGCCCCGGGAGATACAATTATCGTCCAGAGCCCGGTTTATTACCCCTTTTTCTCGGCCGTGGAGAACAACGGGCGCCGGGTGGTCAGCAACCCCCTCCGCTTTGATAACGGGACCTGGAGGATGGATTTTGATGACCTTAAAAATAAAATCGACCGGCGGACCAGGGTGCTCATCCTTTGCTCCCCGCACAATCCAGTCGGCCGGGTCTGGCGAAAAGAAGAGCTGGAAAAGCTGGCCGAAATCTGCCTGAAACATGAGCTGCTGATCATCTCAGACGAAATCCACGCCGAGCATGTCTACCGCGGGCACAAGCATATCCCGATTGCTTCAATTTCCCCCGAAATCGCCACCAGGACCATAACCCTGACCGCCCCCAGTAAGGCCTTTAACATTGCCGGCCTGACCACCTCGCTGGTAATCATACCCAACCAGAGACTCCTCAACCTTTATAAGACGCAACTGGACAACCTGGGCCTCACCGTAAACAACATCTTCGGGCTGGTAGCCCTGGAAGCTGCTTACACCCAGGGCGCTGCCTGGCTGGATCAATTGATGGTCTATCTCGAAGATAACATGGATTTTGCCCGAAACTACTTTGAAGAAAAAATCCCGCAGATCAAGTTTCTAAAACCGGAAGGTACCTACCTGGCCCTGCTGGACTGCCGGGCCCTCGGGCTGCCCCAGAAAGAACTCAACGAATTCTTCCTGAAAAAGGCCAGGGTCTATTTCGACGAAGGTCCGGTATTCGGACCAGAGCTGGAAGGCTTCGAGCGGATGAACTTAGCCTGCCCCCGGGCCACCCTGGTCGAAGCACTCCGTCGTATCGAGAAAGCCGTCCAGGAGCTTGGCCTGTAAAGGGGGACACAATACTCGTTCCCCGATTTTTCTCCCATAATTTCACGCAGGAAAAAAGCTTGCTATAAGGATAAAATGATAAAGAAAGGAAATTAGCAGAGCCTTATGTTCCAATCCCTGAAAAACTTCCCCCCTCCTGGAGAATATTCCAGTTGACAGCCCGTTAAAATTAGAATAATTATAATCTGAATTTTAAGACGGGGAGCCGACAAAGCCCTTGAATAGCATCGGGGAATTAGGACAGCGGGGCAAGATCCTGACCGAAGAGTAACCCAGATGTATATCTCACTGATACTCAATGTCTCACTTATACTGGCCCTGATAACCCTCTACAGCCTGACCCTTCGGCTTACCATCCTGGAAAAAAAGGCCGGAAAAATTCTGACCGGCCTGGTTTTTGGCCTGACCGCCGTGGCCGCCATGAGCGTCGCCTACAGGTACGGAAGCGGACTAATTTACGACGGGCGGTCAATAATAATATCGCTCTCCGGGCTGTACGGCGGATTCTGGCCGGCCACCCTGGCCTCAATAATCTCCATGGCTTACAGGGCACACCTTGGTGGTAACGGCGTCTGGGCCGGGCTGGCCACCATCATCTTTTGCGCGCTTACCGGCCTGGGCTTCAGGGCAATTTTCAAACCGAAGTCATATAAACTCAACCACTACCAGCTCTATGGATTCGGCCTGGCCGTCCACCTGGTGATGCTGGCCTGCCAGCTGCTTATCCTGCCCTGGCCCACTGGCGTTTCGGTCATAAGCCGTATCTGGCTGCCCATAATGCTGATTTTCCCCGTGGCCACGGTCCTTACAGGCCTCATGCTCCAGGGCGAAACCAGGCGCATAACTGCCGAGAACAAGCTCAGAGAAAGCGAGGAAAAATACCGGGTGCTGTTTGACAATGCCGGACAGCTTATCCTGGTAGCCCAGGACGGGGTGCTGAAACTGGCCAATAAAAAAGCTCTGGAATACGGCTACAGAGAAGATGAGATCATCGGTAGATCTTTCCTTGATTTCATCCACCCGGACGACCGGAAGCTGGTCTGGGAAAGACACCAGAGAAGGCTGCAGGAAGAAACCTTCCAGCCAACCTATGAATTCAGGTTCATAGCCAGGGATGGCACGGTCAGGTGGGTTGAGATAACCGCGGTTATGATAAACTGGGAAGGCCGTCCGGCCACCCTGAATTACGTCAGCGATGTGACCGGGCGGGTTAAGGCCGAGCAAGAAAAGGAAGAGATGTTGCGGGTGATCGAAAACAGCCAGAACGAAATTTACATTTTTGACCCCGACTCCCTGAGAATCACCTATGCCAACCGGGCCGCCCTCGATAACACCGGTTACACCCTGGAAGAACTGACCACCCTGACCCCTCTTCATCTCAAACCGGAGTTTGACCCGCCAAAATTCACCGCCCTGCTCAAACCGGTGCTCAAAGGCAGCAAGAAAAAGATCCTCTTCGAAACGAGCCACCTGCGAAAGGACGGCTCCACCTACCCGGTTGAAGTCCACCTGCAGCTCGTGGACGTGGCCCGCAAGAAAAGCTTCCTGGCCATCGTTCTTGATGTAACAGAAAGGAAAACGGCCGCCCGGAACCTGGAAAAGACCCTGCAGGGCATTATCAGGGCCACGGCCAGGACGGTCGAAGTGCGGGATCCTTACACTGCCGGTCACCAGGAGCGGGTGGCCGAACTGGCCGAAGCCATCGCCCGGGAAATGGGCCTGGAGGAATCCCGGGTCCAGGCCGTCAATTTCGCCTCGGTCATCCATGACCTGGGGAAAATAGCCGTGCCACCTGAGATTCTAAACAAACCAGGGCGACTGTCCGAAATCGAAATGGAACTCATCAAGACTCACTCCCAGGTCGGATATGACATCCTTAAAGGCATCGAGTTCCCCTGGCCGGTGGCCGAAATAATTTTGCAGCACCATGAAAAAATAGATGGTTCCGGCTACCCGCGCGGGTTGAAAGACAGGCAGATCCTGCTGGAAGCCAAGATAATCTGCGTGGCCGACGTGATTGAAGCCATTTCTTCTCACCGGCCTTACCGACCGGCCCTGGGAATGGAAGTGGCCCTGAAGGAAATCAGGGCCAACGCCGGAAAGCTCTATGACCCGACAGTCGTCGAGCATTGCCTGAACCTGATAGAAAAAAAGGGCTTTGTCTTCAGTAAAGCCGAGCAATCATAAGAACAGGTTTTATCTTTCCGCTTCTAAGCCATTTGCCTGGTTTAACAACCCATGAGACCTCATGGTTAGCCAGATTTTTTCATAGAAACCCTCCGGCCTTTTCTCTTATCCTCGTTTTAAGTTTTGGCCGCACTCCGCTCCGCATTCCCTTTGTTGGTTTCTAATTTAGAAGCCCTCAGGCCTTTCTCCCCCGAAGCTACTTGGGATATAATTCAGGCATGAAGCTTCCGTACCTGCTCACCGAAGACCGCCTCAACCTCGCCCGTTTTACCGTGGTCCTGGTCAACCCGGAAAACCAGGAAAATATCGGCCTGGTGGCCCGGGCCATGAAAAATACCGGCTTTGGCAGGCTGAGAATAACCGGATTGACCGGGCTTCAGCCGGAGGCCTTCCGGCCTGCGGTACACTCGGCCGATATCCTGAAAAAAGCCAGCCTGTATCCTTCCCTGGACGAGGCCGTGTCGGACCTTAACCTGGTTCTGGCTTCAACCGTGAGATTGAGAAAGGCCTTCAGGATACTGACCATAGATGAAATGGTGGAGAAAATTAAAACCTTCCCGGCCGAAACCAAAATCGGCCTGGTCTTCGGCAACGAGAGGACAGGTCTATCCGACCGGGAGCTGCGCCGGGCTAACTTCGTTTACTTTATTCCCCAGGCCGGGCGGCAGCCATCCTACAACCTGGCCGCGGCCGTTCTGTTGAGCCTTTACGCCATATTCCGGGCCTCAGGCTCCCAGCCCGTTCCCCAGGTGGCTCCACCTTTGCCCCGCAAGGAACAGGAAGATTGCCTGAAGCTGATCCTGAAAAAGCTGGAAAAACGCGGCTTTATGCACGATACCAACCGCGAGCACGTGACCGACCTGCTGCACGACCTGTTCGGCCGGCTGGCCCTGTCCGAACGTGACCGCCGCTTCCTGACGGCAGTCTTCAACAAGGGGCTGGACCGGGAGTAAAAAATAACAGGCAAAAACTGGTTTCACCTTTTCCCTAATAAATTCCCCGCAAGCTTTGAAGCCTGATGAGGTATTCTCCAACTTGCCAGTCGCCAGATAGAAATTGCTGAAGCGAAATCCCACCCAGAAAGCACCCAGAAATTGCGGGATTACAAAGACACGGCAAATGTTATATCATGCAGGTGGCAATCCAATCCGAGGGTAATATGGACAGAGAAAAACGATTCATCCTGGGGCTGGTCATAATCGGGGTGATCAATCTTTTCGTGGCCCTGATGACCATAGCCTTCTGGACAGGCCACCTGCTGGCCAACCGCTTTCCCAAGACCCTGCCCGTTCCCGATAACCTTTACAATGGCTTCGCCATTCCCGACCTGGTGATGTCAGTTTTCCTGATAATCAGCTCTTTCGGCCTGCTGCGCTTCAAGAAGACCGGCTATGTCTTCGCCCTGCTGGGCATAGGCATGTGGCTGTTTGATGTCCTGCTGGTGGCCGCCCTGACCGGATTTTTCCGGATAGGCATCGTCATCCCAAGCCTGCTCTATTGCCTCTGGGCAATTTATTACCTCTGGAAGAAGAGAGAGATTTTTCAGCTCTTTGCCGATTGAACAAGTTTACGGTTTGATATCAGCCCGGGCAATAAATAAAAGAAAAAAATATAGAGAAATTTTATGCTTCTTTCCTTCATATCATCATCAGAAATCCTTTCCAGCATCAAACCAAGAGCCCTGCGGTGGAATTAGCGCGGATCCAACAGAAACAAGGCACTTCCCACTAACCAATTCTAATACCATGGCAAACTTTCTATTTGCTTTCCGGCCTGAACTTGAAGATAATTCTAATTTAATTCGGCCCAGGCTGGCGGCTTCGACCTGCCTTGAAAAGTTGAGGTTTTTATGATTAAGGCCAGGCTCAACACCTTCGACGTTACCATGATAGTGGTCAGCCTGGTCATCGGTATCGGCATCTTCCGCACCCCGGCCATGGTGGCCTCGGCCACCCGGACTCCGGTCCTGTTCTTTGCCGCCTGGATTGCCGGCGGGCTCATCACCCTCGTCGGAGCCCTGACTTTCGCCGAGATCGGGGCCCGCTTCCCGGAGCCGGGTTCCTACTACAAGGTCGTGGCCGAAAGCTACAATTCCCTGCTGGCTTTCATGCTGAACTGGGCTAACGTCTTTATAATTAACACCGCCAGCGGGGCCGGGGTGGCCCTGATCGGGGCCGAGTACCTGGCCCCCATCATCCTGCCGGAGGCGGCCCGGACCTCCCAGAACATACTGTTCCTGGCCTTTTCCATGGTGATTGTGCTCCTCCTCCTGAACTACATCGGGATAAAATCGGGAGCCAGGACCCAGAACCTTCTCAGCCTGTCAAAAATCATCCTGATTGTCGTCCTGGCTGCGGCCGGAATTTTCAGCCGGCACAGCGGGGCGGATATCCGGCAGGCTTCACTCCCGCTGGAAAATCCCTGGTGGCTGGCCCTGGGACTGGGATTCATCTCCGTTTTTTTCAGCTACGGTGGCTACCAGCAGACCATCAACCTCGGAGCCGACCTGAAGGATTCCAGTAAGAACCTGCCCCGGGCGGTCATCTCCGGGATGTTGATAGTCATCGCCTGTTACCTGCTCGTCAACCTGGCCTACTGGCGGGTGCTGGGGCTGCCTGGTATGAGCTCGGCCAAGCTGGTGGCGGCTGAAACGGCCCGGGTGGTTTTCGGAGAAGCCGGGCACAAGTTCGTGTCGCTGGCAATTTTTCTTTCGGCCCTGGGCTTCTTAAATGCCATCCTGATGCAGCTTCCCCGCACCTACCTGGCCATGGCCGAAGACCGCACCCTGCCTGGAATTTTCAAGAAGGTCAACCCCAGGACCCAGGTCCAGGAATTCGGGCTGCTGTTCCTGGGGGCTTTCATGCTGCTGAGCCTGGCCTTCCTCCGGACCTTTGAAAACATCGTCAACTACGTGATGTTCCTGGACAGCCTGGGCATCGCCGTGGTGGCCTCGACCGTCTTTGTCCTGCGGGCCCGGGCTAAGAAAAAAGGAGAGCCTTACCGGGGCTTCCGGGTGCCCCTTTACCCGGTCCTGCCGGCCCTGTTCATCTTCTTCCTGCTGAGCATCACGGTTAATGTCCTTAGGTCCCAGCCACGACAGGCCCTGCTGGGTTCTGCTTTCCTGGTACTGGGCTTCCCGCTCTACCTGGCCATGCGCCACCTGTCTCGCCCCTCCTCAAATTCGGGAGCTGGCGGAATTAACATCGACCGACCGGCGGAGTAAGGAGGCGGTCGATTTCTTTTCTCAAAGAACCTGATCGATTTTCTTCTGAATTATTTATGGCCAGACCAGTCTCCCGGAAACGGTGATTAGTTAAATTGAAGCAGGAGCTGGGCCCCCTTAAAGAACCCTGTATTCCACATCCTGGTTTTCATCAGCTTAATTAGAATATGAATTGCGGTATCGAAACAACGTATACATTAACCTGACTTCTGACCAGGCCCGTCCGGCCGGGCTGCCCCCTTTAATCTTTTCCCTCAGAATTATTAAAGTCGTCAGGATTAAGGCCCCAGATGGCGTCCAGGATCAGCGGCGGGCGGTAGTCTTCCATGAAGCGCAGGATTTCCTCCGGCTTCTCACTCATGGTGAACATTTTCAGGTGCTCTGGAAGCAGGAAACCCTGGCTCACCGCCCGGCCCATGAAGTCCAGCAACGGATCGAAATATCCAGCCACGTTCAGGAAGGCGCAGGGTTTCCCATGGTAACCGAGCTGGGCCCAGGTCAGAACTTCAAAAATCTCTTCCAGCGTTCCCCAGCCGCCGGGCAGGGCAATGAAACCATCGGCCAGCCTGGCCACGGTGGCCTTGCGCTCGTGCATGTCGTTGACCACGATGAGTTCCGACAGGCCGGAAAAACCCAGGTTGCGTTCCAGGAGGTTTCTGGGGATGACCCCGATGACCCGGCCCCCGGCGGCCAGCATCTCCTCGGCCACTTCCTTCATCAGCCCGATGCCCCCGCCCCCGAAAACCAGGGTCAGGTTCCGGGCGGCCAGCTCCCTGGCCAGTTCCCTGGCCTTCCGGGCATAGATTTCATCCCGGCCCGGCTGCGACCCGCAAAACACGGCCACGTTTTTCAGGCTCATCTTTCACCCTCAAGACATCTCGTGATTCTAATTCTTTCCATCATAGGCCTTCATGAACTCCGCCAGTGATTTTCAATTCAAGCCAGAAGGGAAATCTCTCCCCCGCTCCTTCCGGGAATCGAACATCACCCGGAATTTCTGGCCCGAGCTCCATGTGAAATTATCCAATTCTACCACGGATCAATTCCTCGGAAGTCGCCGTCCAAACAACCGGCAACCGACTCCAGGGCCCAGACCCGGCCACAAATCTCTCACAGGTTGAAAGAAAAGGTCAGGCCGAAATAGGGTTCCCTGTATTTCTGGCCGACAAATTCCCTGGTCCTCATCACAAAATAAAGTATTAACGCGGCCTGTTTCGACTGGTAGGCCAGGCCGGTTGACAGCTGGCCATAAAATGGATGGATATCGACCCCGTGACTTTCCCGGAAAGTATTGCCCTGGAGAAGCAGGTTCCTGGCCACGGCCCGGCCTTCCAGCCTGAGGAAAGCGTAAACCGAAGTCCGGGTGGCCCGGCCAGCCACAAAATGGTTGAAGAGCGGAGCCGCGGTAAAAGTATCCATCTGCGGCTCCAGGTTGAAACCGAGCTTAAGGTCGGCCACGGCGGCCGCGGCGATCAGCAGGTTCCCGACCTGGGCTCCGGCTCCGGCCCTGACCACCGGCTGCAGGCCATGAAAAGAAATCCTGGGGGGCACCAGTGTCCACAGCCGGTTGAACCACAGCTCCACCACCGGCTCGTTCTTGAGCTGGTTCTCCCAGCCCTCGGGGTAGGTCCAGCCATAGGTCCGGTGAAGCCAGCGCTGAATGGTCCCGGCCAGGGATAGCGGTCCGACCACGCCAACGGCCAGCCCGGCCGAGTCCTGGCGAAGCGGCCCCAGTTTAACCAGGCCCAGGCTGGCATAGAGAAGGCCGGCATAAGGACGGTCATCCGGTATCAATTCTTTTTCCGAAAGGTTGTCCGGGGTAAACATCCCCTGGACAAACGACAGCCCGGCCCTTCGCTGTTCAGGCTTACTTTCATCACCGCTGGCCGTCGCGGTTTTATCTGCACCGAGCAGCCCGCGGTTTATGCGGGCCAGCCACCTCAGGAAGGAAGACCCGGAATTCTGGCTCAGCTCCGGCGTAATCCACATCAACTGGACGCCGTTGGTATAGCCTTCATCCTGCTTCAGCAAGACATCATTTTCCAGGGAAAAAACCAGGCTGCCCCGGTCCCGGGCGGGGGGCCGGAACTGGGCCTGAGACTTCAGGTTCCCGGCCAGAACAGCAAGCACGAGAGCAATTACAATTACCCTCCCCGGGTAAGCCTTAAACCTTGCCTTTGTAACCGGAAGCATGGTAAATCCACTGACCTGGAAGTCTCTTCGGGTCATATTTTCACGGACGTTCCAAAAGCCAGTCTAAATGAGCTGCCGCTTTTTTTCCAGAGTATTCTAAAAATTCCAGGCTCGAAGCTGGCCAAAACCATTTCATCAGGAAAACGATTGTTCTAATTAACTTCGGAAATCTCCTCTTTCTGCCGTTCTCGGCTTTTCTTTTTGATCGCGGTTCCCGGGCCTGAATCCAAGTTTGGCCCGATATACCTCCAGCTTACAGCCTCGGTTTGCTGCCCGGGTTCCATCACCGGTTGCGCCGGCAACCACTCTGCCTTTAACTGGAAGCTGCTTTCTCCAGCCGCTTCATGATGCTGAACATAAAGGCTGCCGACAGCAGGCAGGCCACCACCAGGATTGACCACAGGGCCCAGAGCGGAACCTTCATCCACAGGTAACCAACCAGGCCCACCAGATAATTACCGGTGGCCGTGGCCGCAAACCAGCCGCCCTGCATCAGGCCCTTGTACTTGGGCGGGGCTACCCTGGAAACGAAGGAAATGCCCATCGGGCTCAGGAAGAGCTCGGCAATCGTCAGCAGGAAGTAGGTGCTGATTAACCAGTAGACCGAAACCAGGTACTCGGGCGGGGCCACCCTGCCTCCCAGCTCGGCCGGACTGGGCAGCCGGAGCGAGGCGATGACCAGGATGGAAAACGAAGCCGCGGTCAGCAGCATACCAATGCCAATTTTTCTTGGAGCCGAGGGTTCCTTGCCAATTTTATTCAGGTAAGAAAAAATCCCGATGACGAGCGGCGACAGGGCCACGATGAAGAAGGGGTTGAAATGCTGGAAGCGCTGGGGCTGGAAGGGACTGACCTCGGGGTAGGAACTGTAACGGAGGTAAGTCAGCACGGCAAAAATGATGAAGGCCAGCCCACCGGCGATCCGGCCACCCTTCGATACGCCCTTCTTCACCAGGAAGACCAGGCCCAGTATGGACAGGAACAGCGGCAGCAGGCCGCCCAGGTCGAACCAGAGGTTGGTCAGTTGGCCCACCTGCTTGACGGTGTAATCGCGGGCGAAAAAGGTCATGGTGACCGCCGACTGGTGGAAGGCCATCCAGAAGAAGATGACCACCAGGAAGACCAGGCCCAGGGCCACCAGGCGCTGCTTGGTCTGCTCCGGGGTCAGCTCGACCATCTGGGCTTTAAGCTCGGCCGACTTTTCTTTCTGTTTCTCGGTGATATCGGCCTGCCGGTAATACTTTCTGAAACCCCAGAAAATTAACATCGAGATTATCAGGCTGATACAGGCCACCCCGAAACCGAAGTGATAGGACTTGCCCAGGGTTCCGAGATAGGTCTCAGCAAATTGCCGGAGCCCATCAATGGTTATGGCCGGGTTCTGTTTCTGGGCCAGTTCCAGGAGCTGGTTGGCATCGGCCAGTTTCCCGTTTAAGAAATCGTGGGCCAGGGCCGGGATGCGGGCATCGTAGAAGAAGTTGCTCTTCTTCAGGATGAAATTGGAAACAACCTCGGAAGCTGACGGGGCAAACATGGCCCCGACATTGATGCCCATGTAAAAGATGGTAAAGGCCCGGTCCCGCAGGTGGCTGTATTTCGGGTCGTCGTAGAGATTGCCAACCAGGGCCTGGAGGTTACCCTTGAACAAGCCCGTCCCCAGGGCAATGGTGGCCAGGGCCGCCACCACCAGGGCAAAGCCGGTCTGAAACCTGGTCGGCAGGGCCAGCAGCAGGTAACCGCTGAACATGACCACCAGGCCGATGCTGATGGTCCGGCCGTAACCCAGCACCCGGTCGGCCAGGAAGCCGCCCAGCAGCGGGAAAAAATAGACAAAGAACATGAAGGTGGCATACATGAAGCCGGTCTGGCCCGGCGTCATCCCGTACTTGGCCTGCAGGAACAGGACAAAGATGCTGACCATGGTGTAAAAACCGAAACGTTCACCCATGTTGGCGAAGAAGGCCACAAACAATCCCCTGGGATGTCCTTTGAACATGCCTCACTCTCCTCTTTGGTTAGGCGTTTCTCACTGATTAACCTGGTTGCCCAGAAAATCTATAGGTTAACCGGAAAATTACCGGTTACGCAGAAGCTCGAGGAATAGCTGGTTGACGGTCTTCTCGAGAACCTGGCGGAAATTCTCGACCGTCTGCCGGCTGTCATTCTCCACCCAGTAGCGGGAGATGAACATCGGCTTGCCCACGTTGACTTGGACCGTGGCCGGGACGCCGAAGGGAATGTGGGTGCCGAAGAAGGCCAGCGGGGTGACCGGAACATCCAGCCGGTCCTCGTTATAAAGGTTGTAGGCCATGGCCGCCGGGCCATGACGGAAGCGGGCCACGTAGGGGTTGGGGTCGGCATCGTCGAAGTGACCACGTCCCTGCAGCAGGACAATGGCCCTGCCCACCTTCAAATATTCCTGGCACTTCCTGACCGCGGCCGCCCGTCCCTCGTACAGGTCGACCGGAATGTAGCCAACCCTGGCTATGTTGGACGAAATGTATCGGACGATAAGGGTAAAAAAGGGATTGAGCAGGAAATGGACCATCAGGCCGAAGTTCTTCATGCTGCGGTGGAGATGCTTCCGGACCAGGAAGCTGAACTCTTCCTTGGAAAAGATCATCTTGTTGGCGGTGAAGAAGATCGGGCGGGGAACGATCTTGAACAGTACGGCCACGTCCTTGTAGCTCCCGACATGGTTGCCGACGATGATGTTCGGCCCCTCGCGGACAAAATTCTCCGCACCCTTAACCACCAGTTTCTTGGGAAAGAGGGCCAGGCTGCTGATTCTCTGGATGAATTTTTCGAAACTCTTCAGTTCTTCTTCAAAGGTCCTCGGCATGGGCTAATTATTTTAGCCCAGAGCCGTTCAAATTTCAAAAGAATTTTAAGGCTTCCCAGGTGGCTAATTATCTTTTTTTATTAAAGGCGAGAGTAATTCTACTTCCGGCCGGTCAGCTAATTTCCTTAACGAATTGATGGGAACCAACCAAGAAGTTGAAAGCCCTGAGCGGGAGCTGCTTTCTCAAAGTGAGGCCAGGAGCTGGCGGCAATGCCTGGCCTTGCCCTCCAGCTCGTTTTTTCGTTTCAGGAGAAGTTCAACCTTCCTGGACCAGCCCCGTTCCCGGGCCTGCAGGCCGAGCTGCCCGGCCTGCCCGGCCTCGTACTCGAATAGCTCGGCGGCCCGGGTCAACTCCTCCCTGGCTCTTTTATGATCATTTAACTTCAGGAAAGTCTGGCCCAGGTAATAATGGCCGTCATCAAAGGTTCGGTCAATTTTTAACGACTGATTGAAGTTCTCAGCCGCTTTTTTCCAGTCCTCCCGCCTGAAATGGATAAGGCCCAGAAGGTAATAGGGAAGATAATAATTTGAACTGAGGGCCAGGGCCTGGCGGCAATCTGCTTCGGCCTCGGCCAGGCGATTGAGCATCAGGCAGGACAGGGCCCGCAGGGCGTAGCCAAAGATTTCGTAACTACTGCCAATCCTGACCAGTGAATCCAGGATTTCCAGGGAACCAGGCCAATCGGCCTGCTCGATCAGAGTCAGCCCCTGGTAGTACAGGGCCTCTTCATGATCGGGAACAAGGGTGGTAATGGCCTGGAAATGTTCCAGCGCCCTGTCATATTCTCCTTTTTCACGAAGGACCAGGCCGACAATCAGATGGGCCCGGGGCATCTCTCCATCAAGGGCCAGTGCTCTTTCTAATTGTTTTTCTGCCTGTTCATATTTTTTGCCCAGAAAGGCCATCTCTCCCAGCTCGGCCATGGCCCGCGGGTGGTCGGGGTTTTTTCCCAGGACCTGGTTGAACCATTTTTCAGACTGTTCCACCTCACCCCGGCTCTTATAAAAAAGACCCAGCAAGAAGCAGGGCAATGACCAGTCCGGCCTGAGCTCCATGACCCTGACCAGGTGCGGGTCCTCAGCCGTCAGCACCTGGACCAGGGCCTTGAAAACCAGAGCTTCGGCTTCATCAGGATTATCCTTCAGGACCCGGTCGAGCGCTTCCAGAGGCTGGTTGATGGCTTCCTTCTTAAATTGCCCGGTAGAAAAGAGGTCGCGGACATACGATAGGGCCAGCTCGGCGGATTCTCCGGCAAAGCGCTTCTTGATGGTGCTGAAGAATTCCCCGTATTCCCGGCGGCTTATAAAACTCCTGGCGTTACCGGTCAGGGCCGAGGCCTTGAGGTAATCGGCTACCTGGCCGAGTTCTTTAGCCCTGAGAGTAAAGTAATAACTTTTCACCCACTGTTCCAGGTTATCCAGGCCCAGGTCATTTCTTTCCCTGGCCCAGAGGCCGTAGGCCACGGCCAGGCGCCCGTAAACCATGACCAGGTCGGGCTTTAGCTGCAGGGCCTGCTCGAAATAACTGACTGCCGCCCTGTATCCCGGGACGGTGAACTTATGAAGTTCAGCCTCTGCCCTGCTGAACAATTCTTCGGCAGAGATAACCGGAGAAACTGGAACAGCAGACGGTTCAACCTGCGGAGGCAGTTTTCGCACCCGGCAGCTAAACAAATTAGCAATTATCAGGAAGGAAACAAGGACCGGAAAAACAAAGTGGCCCCGGGCTCCCCGATTGGCCGACTGAGTCTCGCCTCCGGAAGGAGTACCATTCGGTCGGATTTTCAGAACTGCTCTCATTGCCCGACTCACTTTTTCTGCCGATCCCGGATCCGACGTTATTCTAAAAATGTATTTTAACCCGGCCTGAAGATTCTTTTAAACCGGATTCTTTTAACCATGAACTTTCTTGATTTCAAGATGTTTTTTCAGCCCGGTCAGACCTGCGGACAGCCCGGACCTCCATCCGTTGGTTACCCACCCAGCCCATCAAGCTGGCTTTATTTGAGCCTGAAAACAACCGTCACCGTGAACACGATGGGCCGGGCTTCGCCGTCGACAACGTAAGGCTCATAAACCCATTGCTTGACCGCGTCTATGGCCGCCTGGTCCAGCAGGGGAACCGACCTCAGCACCCGGACAGCGGCCACCTTGCCCGACTTATCGGTGGTTACTTCCAGGATGACCACGCCTTCGACCCCGGCCTCCCTGGCCTCTTCCGGGTAGACCGGGTCAACCTTCTTGATGAGCCTGGGTGGCTTGATTTCCCCGGTAGCCCTGATGGCCTCCAGGGCCGCAAGACCCTTGGCCGCTTCAGCCGCCTTTTCAGGCGGCACCGGCTCGGTGGGCTTGGGAGCAACGACCCCGCCGGCCACCCCGCCCACAACTCCTTCTACAGGTTCGAGAATTGGTCCGCCCGTGGCCCAGATCTTCTGGACTTTAAGCGATAAAAAGTAGGGCTTGCCCGAGCTGTCTTCAAAGCCAAAGGTGGTGATCACGTTCCTGTCCAGGGCCAGCTCTGAGTCCAGCAGGTGGCTCTTCCTGTCTTTATCCTGTTCCATGACTTCGAGGCGGCAGGTAATCCGCTCCGGGCTGTTGACCCGGACCAGGGTCATGACAATGGCGTATTCCTTGCTGTCCAGGCGGAACATGTGAAAATCCTTGGACCGGATTTCCGACCAGCTCAGGTTGGCCTCGGTCAGTAACTGAACGCTTCTGAGGTTAAAAACCCGGCGCAGCTGGTTTTCTTCCTTTTCCGAGGTGTCCTCGGATTTTATGCTGGCCGAAAGGGTGTATCTCAGGAAGGAAGAGGTTACCGTCTTGACCGGTTCTACCCTGCCTTCCCTTACCCCCTCAAATACTTTTAATTTCAGCTCGGCCAGGGGCTTTTTTCCCTGGCTAACTTTCTGGGACCCGGCCAGGACGGCCGGCGATATTACCAGGGCCAGGGCCACGGCCATGGCCGCCATTCTCAATTCTACCTTATTGATTTTCATTCTGACCTCCTTCGGTCGTTTTTTGGAATCAATCAATGGCTTCCCGTCAATTGCTGCCTTCCACCCAGATGATGACCATGTCCGGGTCATCGGTCCGGTAAATGTAAGTGTCGGCTGGCTGGCCCTTAAACCGGACATAGTCTAATGATACTCTTGAAACGATTTTAGTTTCATCAGTATCATTATCGGCCGGAGCCGGCAAACCGCTTCCCTTCCGGACGAGATACCAGCCAAACCCGGCCAGCAGGATGACAATCACCGCGGCCATCGTCCCCGCGTAAAGGCGAACCAGCCACCCGTTCTGCCTGTCCTCGAAATGACCTGAGGACCCATCAGCCGGCTGGCTTCCGGACCCGGCAGCCAGGGCTGCCAACCCGGCCCCAATTCGGTCCTCCGGCTCCGGAAATAACTCACGGACTTCTTCTCTTTCGGCCAGACCGGCCCGGCAGGCCGGACAGCCATCCAGGTGGATCCGGAGCAACCAGGACCTGAAAGCGGCCAGCGGCACCAGCCGCCAGCCCAGGTCAACCAGAAGACACCACAACCTTCTTTTCATTTCCCCTCTCCATCAGCCTTTTCAGTTTCTTTCGGGCCTTAAAGAGATGCACCCGGACAGTGCCTGGAGAGCAGCCAATGATACCGGCAATTTCTTCGGAGCTGTACCCTTCCCTGGCCCAGAGGAAAAGGCAGGTCCTCTCGACCGGTCTCAGCCGGCTCAGGAGTTCCTCGCCTATGGCCTCCTGCAGCCGGTTTTCAGAAGGGTCCTGGCCAACCGCAGCATAATCGGCCACCGCCCTGTTGAAAAAATTTAAGAAACGCCGGCGCTTCTTGAGCTGGTCCAGGCACTTCCGGTACAGTATGGTAAAAGCCCAGCTTTTGAGGTTCTTATTCTCATCGACCCTGTCCCAGTGCCTGAGCATCTGGACCACCATGTCCTGGCAGGCATCCTCGGCCTCGGCCCGGCTGCCCAGAAGGCTCAGGGCAAAAGACATGAGATCACCTCCCTGATCTTCCAGAAGTCTCAAAAGCTGGTTTCTATCTGTCATTCAGGTCTGCTTGCCTGAAAACCTAACCGTCCACATTTCACCTCGTACCGTAGATGAAACGACGTGCGGGGCGGAAATGTTTATCGGCCAACCCTCAAATTTCTAATTCTAATCTTCCCTCCCCTGATTTTACTCTTAACCATCACCGGTTCACCAGCGTGATTTTTCTTGTCAGCCATAAGAAAGAGTGTTAATTTATTTTCAACCTGAAAGTGAGGGCACAATGTTTACCCTGATCAAGAACATAAAAACCTGTGGCCAGACCCCAGGCCAGCTCCAGGACATGCTGATAGCCGGGGAAAGAATCGCCGCTCTGGCCGGAGCCGGCCGGGTGAAACTGGAAGGAGTGGAATACAGGGTAGTTGAAGGGCGTGGGCTGACGGCCATTCCCGGCTTCATCGACCCCCACGTCCACATCCTGGGCGGGGGCGGAGAAGGCGGCCCGACCACCCGGGCCCCGGAAATCAGGGTTGAAGATTGTTTGAGCTGCGGGGTGACCACGGTCATCGGTTGCCTGGGCACAGATAGCGTCACCCGGCACATGAGCTCTCTCCTGGCCAAGGCCCGGGCCCTGGAAACAGAAGGACTGAGCACCTGGATCTATACCGGGGCCTACAACCTGCCCACCCCGACCATAACCGGAAGCGTCAGGTCGGACGTGGCCCTCATCGACAAGGTTATCGGGGCGGGTGAAATTGCCATCTCCGACCATCGTTCCTCCCAGCCCACCTTTGAAGAATTCCTCAAGCTGGTGGCCGAATGCCGGGTCGGGGGGATGCTGGGCGGGAAGGCCGGCGTGGCCCATTTTCACCTGGGAGACGGGCGGCGCGGGCTGGAGTACTTCTTCAGGATGCTGGAAGAAAGCGAGCTCCCGGCCACCCAGGTCATGGCCACCCATGCCAACCGCAACCGTCACCTCTTTTCCCAGGCCCTGGAATGGATAAGACGGGGCGGATACATTGACCTGACCTGCGGTCCGGAACCGTATGACCCGGACGAGGTCAGCGTCATGGAAGCCCTGGGCCAGATCAAATCTCTCGGCCTGCCGCTCGGCCGGGTCACCGTCAGTTCCGACGCCAACGGCAGCCTGCCGGTGTTTGATGAGAAGGGCAAGCTGGTGGCTCTGACCGTGGCCAGCCAGAAAGATTTTATCCGGGCTTTCCGGGAAGTTGTGCAGAATAAAATCCTATCGCTGGAAGAAGCCGTGGCCGTCTTTTCCGGCAACGCCGCCGATTTTTACCGGCTGCCTGGAAAAGGAAAGCTCCTTCCTGGTTACGATGCTGACCTGTTGCTATTAGACGAAGCCCTCCAGGTCAAGTACGTTTTCAGCCGCGGCCGGATGGCGATGGAAGATGGGCAACTTAAGGTTCGGAGCACATTCGTCCTGTGAATTGACCTGTAAGCCATAAAACTGCCTGATGATCCAGGCCGGTTGAAACTTTTCCCGGCCAACTGCGGGAGAAAAAGATGGACGAAAAACAAGAAGTAAAGGTCGAATCGCCGGCCGGGCCAAGGAAACCTTCCTTCGGGCTGGCCCTGATTCCCCTTATTTCCATGGCTCTTCTGCTGGGCATAGGCTACGGCATCTACCGTATAAAAGCCCAGGTGCTGCTGGTGGCCGCGGCCTTCATCACGGCCGGCCTCGGTGCCTACCTCAGGTATACCTGGAAGGACATGGAAAACGGCATCGTGGAGAGCATCAGGAAAGCCCTGCCGGCCATCCTGATCATGCTGGCGGTCGGGGTGCTGGTGGCCACCTGGATTGCCAGCGGCACCATCCCGATGATGATCTATTATGGCCTGAAGCTCATCTCCCCGAAATACTTCCTGGTCACGGCCTGCCTGGTCTGCAGCCTGACCTCCCTGGCCTGCGGCACCTCCTGGGGGACCATCGGCACCCTGGGCGTGGCCTTCATCGGCATAGCCATGGGCCTGGGAATCCCACTCGGCCCGGCGGCCGGGGCCATCGTGGCCGGAGCGTACTTCGGCGACAAGATGTCACCGCTGTCGGACATACCCAATCTGGCCGCGGTGACCGCCGGCTCCAACCTGTTCGACCACATCAAGCACATGTTCTGGTCGGGAACCCCGGCCTGGCTGGCCGGCCTGGTGATTTATTTCTTCATGGGCCTGAGGTACGGCGGCCGGGATTTCGACCGGGAAAAAATCCAGCAGATCACCTCCACCCTGGAAAAGAATTTTAATTTTAACCTGCTGCTTCTGATCCCCATTTTAATCGTCTTTTACTACGCCTTTACCAAGAAGCCAACCATCCCGGGCATGTTGATTTCATCGGCGGTGGCCGTGGCCCTGGCCGCCATCTTCCAGAAGGCCAGCCTGGTCCAGGTGGCCCAGGCCGTCAATTCGGGCTATTCAGCCAGCACCGGGCTGGAAGCCGTCGACCGCCTGATTTCCCGCGGGGGCCTGATGAGCATGATGGAAACCCAGCTGGTGGCCTTCACCGCCTTCAGCTTCGGCGGCATCATGCAGAAGACCGGGATGCTGGCCGTCATCCTGGAAAAGATCATGAAATTCGCCGACCGGGTCTGGAGCCTGGTCCTGACCACCATCGGTACCACCATCCTGGCCGCACTCATCACCGGCAGTTCTTACCTGTCGATGATCATTCCGGCCGAGCTGCTGTCTGATGCCTACAGGAAAAAAGGACTGGCCGCCAAGAACCTGTCGCGGATCATCGAGGAGAGCGGCGGAATAATCGTGCCGCTTATACCCTGGAGCATGGCCGGGGTCTACATCACCGGCACCCTGGGCGTGCCGACCTTTTCTTACCTTTTTTACGCCTTTTCCAATTATTTTGCGGTAATAATCCTGGCCGTATTCGGATTTACCGGCTTCACCATGGCCAAAAAAATCCGCGACGACGAAACCCAGCCGGGAAGTTAAGCAAGGGTTTAACGGTCCAGGAAAGAACAAGCAGTAAAGCCTGGCAGTGCGGCCACCACCATGCGTTCAGGGAAAATCGTTGATGTTGACAATTAATAGATTATTAGATTTTGCGAGCTGCCAGCTGGGTTCAGGTGGATGAGCTTCAATCCTGTGCAGGCCGGAGCTAACCGTGGTGAACAAGGAATTAAAATATAAATTTACTTCTTTCGAATCGGGGGAACATAGGGTCTATATCAACAGGAAATGGATTCCGGTTGCCCTTCCGAAAATGCAGGAATTAAAAAAATAGGCTGGCCCGGGATAGCCTAAAAGCTACCCTTTTTCCTTCTCTTCTTCTATCTCCTGTTCCAGCTCGTCCAGGTGGCTCAGGGCTTTCTCGAAGGCCTGCTTGGCCTGTTCCAGCTTTTTCTGGCGAAGTTCGACGGTCGAATCAAACTTCTGGCTGATTTCCTCGGCCTTCTTTTTCTCCTTGAGGAGCAGCTCGTCAAAAGAGGCCTTCTTTTTCTGACCCTTTTCCGACTGGATGATCTCTCTCAGGCTGGAATCCACCCAGAGGCGGGCGCCGCAGTGCGGGCAGACCACTTGAAAAACCTTGTCCCCTTTATCCTTTTTTTCCTTGCCTTCCATAACGGTTAGAATTTAACAGAAAAGAACCGGCGCTTCAACTCAATTCAGCCCGCGGTCCAGGCCGTATTTCTTGATCAGGCGAAAGAGGCCCTGGCGGGTCAGGCCGATGGCCGCGGCCGTCCGGGCCCGGTGGAAATTGAAGTGGCGCAGGGCTTCGCCCAGGAATTTTTTCTCGAACTCGGCCTTGGCCCGGGAATAGTCCCAGCGGTCGGAGAGCGGCCTGTCCTTAGATTTCTTAATATCATCGGACAGAAGCTCTTCGCCCAGGACCTGGCTGTTGCCGGCCAGGACCAGGGCCCGCTGGATTTCATTCTGCAGCTCCCGGACGTTCCCTGGCCAGCCGTATTTCAAGAGTAGCTCCAGGGCCGACGGCGAAAAGAAGGCCCTCGGTTTATTCATCTCCCGGCAGTATTTATCCAGGAAATGGTTGACCAGCACCAGGACGTCTTCCGGCCGGTGGCGAAGCGGCGGGATTTCAATGGTGATGATTCTCAGCCGGAAATAGAGGTCCTGCCTGAACCGGCCGGCGGCCACTTCCTGCTCCAGGTTGCGGTGGGTGGCGCTGATGAACCTGACATCCACCCGGCGACTGCGGTTTTCGCCTATTCGCCTGATCTCCTTTTCCTGCAGCACCCGCAGGATCTTGGCCTGGAGTGGAAGCGACAGGTCGCCGATTTCATCCAGGAAAAAGGTGCCGCCGCTGGCCTCTTCCACCAGGCCTGGCCGGTCGCGCAGGGCCCCGGTGAAGGCGCCCCGGGCATAACCGAAAAGCTCCGACTCCAGCAGGTTATCGGGGATGGCGCTGCAGTTAACGGCCACGAACTGGCCGCGCCGGCGGACCCCGCTGTGATGGATGATGCGGGCTATGAGTTCCTTTCCCGTCCCGCTTTCACCGGTGATAAGGACCGGCGAACTGACTTCTTTAACCTTGTCCACAAGCTCTCTTATCAAACGGAAGGGCTGGCTCAGGCCGAGAAATTCCAGCCCGGTATTTTCTGGTTGAACTTTCACCTCCTCGGGAGGCGAGCTTTCCCGGGAGAGGAGCCTGACCACCGGCAGGGCCGAGGACAAGATATCCATTTCAGTTTCGGTCAGGGTGGCTTCCGGGTTATGCTTTTCCAGGTAGGCAAATCCGAACATCCTTCCCTGCGAACAGAATGGGTAGCAGGCGGCCAGGATGTCCTGACCATGGTTAACCCGGCCGCTCAGCAGTTCTCTTTTCTCCAGGGCCCGGTTAATCAGGTTGAGACGCTCACCCTCACCGAGAACCGGCTTCTTCCCCCGGAACTGCTGGAAGAAGGGCCGCTGCCGGAAATCAAAGGCCACCAGCTGGAAATGGTCAACCTGGAGCGCCTCGCCGATGACTTCAAACATCCTGGACACCAGCTGCGTGCCGGCCATTTCCCTCACCTTGGAATGGAATTAAAAGAACCAGGAGTGAAATGTGTTAAGCTCTGCGGCCGACCGGTCGCTTTTCGGGGCCGACCGCTCCCGACCTGTTATCCTTGATCTGAGGAATGTTACATCGCCCGATGGCATTAATCCAGACGCTATCCGGGCAGTAATTTTCTCACTCTGACCTGAGTCCCCCGAGCCTTTGTCTTCTGCTTTGGTAATGTCCGCTTCATAAGTTATAATGGTCTATGGTTAAGCCGGCTTGAGGCCAGGCCTTCGGTTGATTTATGAGTAAGAAGAAGAGAAGAAAACACAAACCAATTTCCCCGCCTGAGGACAAGGCCCCGGTCAGAACTGCAGAGTTAGCACCAGGGCAAGATAATCAATCACGACTCCAGGGCCAGAAGCACACCAGAATCAGGACTTTCCTGGTGGCCGCTGCACTGCTACTGGCACTGGCCGCTGCCCTGATAATACTTAAGGATAAAATCGGGGCCGGCCGGGCCCTGCCTGAAACTGGCAACTGGAACGTGCTCCTGATAACCCTGGATACCACCCGGGCCGACCGCCTGGGTTCCTACGGTTACCGGGCCGGCTGGACTCCCAACCTGGACGAGCTGGCTGCGGCCGGGACCAGGTTTCAGAACGCTTACTGCCAGGTGCCGCTGACCCTGCCTTCTCACGCTTCCATCCTGACCGGGCTGAATCCCTGCCGGCATGGTGTTCATAACAACGGCAACTATTCCCTGCCGCCTGAATTTATCACCCTGGCTGAGTTGCTGAAGGAGCGGGGCTTCGGGACGGCGGCCTTCGTGGCTTCCTTCTCGGTCGATTCCCGTTTCGGGCTGGCCCAGGGCTTTGAGACCTACGACGATTTTTTTGAGCCGGGCCAGGCTTCTAAGACTTACAACGCTGAAAGGCCGGCCAATGGCGTCTATGAAGCGTTTTCCCGCTGGCTGGAAAAAAATTACGCCTCGCGGTTTTTCGCCTGGGTTCACTTTTTTGACCCCCACTTTCCCTACAACCCTCCGCCGGAGTTCGCACGAAAATTCCAGTCCGACCCCTATGACGGCGAGGTGGCCTTCATGGACAGGTACGTCGGCCGGGTGGTCGAGCTCTTAAAAATTTACGGCTGTTACGACCGCACCCTGATCATAATCGCCGGCGACCACGGAGAGGCCTTCGGAGAAAAGGTGGAGCAGGGACACGGGCTTTTCCTGTACGAAATGTCGCTCCGGGTGCCCTTTATCGTGGTCGGCCCCGGACTGCCTTCAGGGCAGGTCATAAGCCACCCCGTCAGGCTGATTGACATCCTGCCCACGGTGACTGACCTCCTGGGAATAAAGCAAACTCCTGAAGTCGATGGGCAGAGTCTCAAGCCTCTGCTCCTGGGAAAGAATATGAGGCCGGCCGACATCTACCTGGAGAGTTTCTTCCCGCGCGAAAATTATGGCTGGTCGGAACTGCTGGGAATAATTTCGGAGGACTGGAAGTATATTCAGGCTCCCCGGCCGGAGCTATACAACCTGAAAACCGACCCGGGCGAGAATAATAATCTCTATTCCGACGGCAACCGAACTGCCAGCCGGCTCAGAAGCCGCCTGGAAAAAATAATAGCCACGGCCAGCGGCCTGGCCAGCGCCGGGCGAGAAATGACCCCGGCCGAAAGGGAAAGGTTGCGTTCCCTGGGTTACCTGCAGGTGGCCGGGCCGCAAACCACCGGTGCCCTGCCCGACCCCAAGGACCGGCTGGATGAGCTCCGGGCCTACCAGGAAGCCGGCCTGCTGGAACTAAGAGGACAGCTGGAAGCGGCTGAACAGGCCTATGCCCAACTGGTGGAGAGCAACCCGAACCTGGAGTCCAGCTATCTTAACCTGTCTCGTGTTCAGGGATTGCAGAAAAAACACCTGGAAGCAGCGGCCACGCTGAAACGCGGGCTGGAGGTGCTGCCCGGTTCTGACCACCTGCTGTCCAAGCTGGCCCAGGTTCTGCTTCTGGCTGGCCGGAGAGCCGAGGCCATGGAAGCCGCGGGCCAGGCCCTGGCGATTAACTCAGCCAACTATGATGCCCTGGTGGTGGCCCTGACGGTCAGCGAAGGACAGGGAAAAATCGATGAAGCCCTGGGCTATGCCGACCGGGCCCTGCAGATCGAACCCGAAAACGAGCTGATTCGCCTGAGCAAGGCCGAAAACCTGGTCCGCTCCGGGCGCCAGAAAGAAGCGGCCGAAGTCTATGCCGGGCTGGCCGCCGATTTTCCAGAAAACGCTTTCTATAATCTGAACCTGGGCGTCATCTACAACCTGCTCGGTGAATACGAAAAAAGTCTGCCCGTGCTGGAAAGGGTGGTGAAGCTGAAGCCCTCGCCCAAGGCCTACCTCAACCTGGCCATTGCCTGCCTGGAGACGCGAAGGTGGGCGGAAGCGGCCCGGGCCTTTGAACTCTACCTGGCCGATACCACCGGTGAAGACCCGACCAACGTGGCCAGGGCCCGGGAACGCCTGGCCCGGCTGAAGTCCATGATTCAATGAGCCTGGCCCGGGGGAAGTCGCACCCATATGGCTAAAAACCGGGCGCCAGAACCATACGCTCCTGCGGATGATTTTAAGTTTTCAATTCTGGTAATATAGAAAATCAATACGGAGATTAAGGAGGGAGAAAGATGGAATATTCCGCCGGGAAAATCAGCCAACCGGGCCATCGTCGGATAGCATCCAGAGCTGCTTCCTCTTTCAACTCTAACTTTCAAAACCTTGGAAGAGCCCTGGTTGCCGGCTTATTGATTTTCCTTAGCGCCGGGCTGGTGGCTGTTAAAGCCGAGGCGAACTCCGCTCCCGCCAACCGCCTGGACTGGTTCAGGGAGGCCAGGTTCGGACTGTTCATACACTGGGGAGTTTACTCCCAGATTGGCCGGGAAGAATGGGCCCGGGAGCTGCTGCAGATACCGTGGGCGGAATACCAGAAGTATGCCCGGAGCTTCAACCCCGTCAATTACAACCCGCGGGAGTGGGTCAGGCTGGCCCGGGAAGCCGGCGTTAGATACATCGTGATCACCTCCAAGCACCATGACGGCTTCTGCCTCTACGACAGCGCTTTCACCGAAAATGACAGCCTGGGGGCCAGGATAAAAAGAGATTTAATCGGCGAACTGGTCCAGGCCTGCCGGGAACAGGGTCTGCCCATAGGTTTTTATTATTCAATCATGGACTGGTACCACCCGGACTACCTGCCGCGGAGGGGCTGGGAAAAAGACCGGCCGGCCGGGGGAGCGGACTTCAGGCGCTACGTCAGTTACATGAAAAGCCAGCTCCAGGAGCTGGTGCTCAAATACCAGCCGGCCATTCTCTGGTTTGACGGCGAATGGGAGCACAAGAACGAAGACTACGACGCCGTCGGTATCGGCCAGATGTTAAGGCAGCTCAAGCCGGACATTATTATCAACGACCGGCTTTTTAACCGGGCCCCGGGCCTGGGTGATTTCGGGACGCCGGAAAATTATGTCCCGGCCACGGGCTGGCGGAACGAAGACGGCAGCCTGAGGCTGTGGGAAGTCTGCATGACCATGAATTTCAACGGCTGGGGCTACAACCACTTTGAAACTGAATTTCGAAACGGACCGCAGCTAATCAGGCAGCTTATCGAAATCGCCAGCAAGGGCGGAAACTTTTTGCTCAATATCGGGCCAAGGCCGGACGGAACCATCCAGCCGGAGTTCGTGGAAAGGCTGAAGCAGATCGGTGCCTGGCTCAAGGTCAACGGCGAAGCAATTTACGGGAGCGAGCCGAGTGTCTTTGAGAAGCTGCCGTTTTTCGGTAGGTGCACGGTCAGGGGCAACCGCCTTTATGTGCACATCATGGGCTGGCCGCAGGATAAAAGGATTGTCCTGCCCGGCCTGAAGAACAAGGTGCAAAGAGCTTTCCTGCTGGCCAGCGGGCAGAAGCTGGAATATTCCAGGAAAGGCAATGACCTGGTGATCAGGCTGCCCGAAGAGCCACTGGACCGGGTGGCCACCGTGGCCGTAATTGAAGTGGAAGGCCGGCCCCAGGCGGAGCCCTACCGGATTCGAGCCGGAACTGACGGACGGCTGGAACTTCCGGTCAGCCTGGCCGAAATCAAGTCCCAGATGGGACAGCGGGCCTACCTGGACTATTTTTACCGGACGACCATGCTGACCAACTGGCAAAACGTCAACGATTTTCCGGAGTGGGAATTCGAGTTGAGCCGGGGTGGGAAGTTCGAGGTACTGGCCTCCTATGCCTGGCAGTGGGGTGGAAAGAGCGGTTTCGTGGTAGAGGTGGACGATCGGGCGGTCCTCCGGGGTGAGTCAGAGCCTTCGCCGTCGATCTATTTCCCGGCCAGCCACAGCCTGGGGCGGGTGGAGCTTACAGCCGGGAAGCACGTTCTGAGGTTCAAAATAACTTCCATAGCCAACAACAATGCCCTGAAGCTGGAAAAGGTGGTCCTCAGGCCGGTTGCCGGCTCCCAGTAAAGTACACAAAGATTTATTAATTTTTCATTTCTTCAGGATGGCCTGTAACTTTTTACCACCCCGAAGCGTATAATTAACAGATTAATTCTGTATCCAGGCCTGGACAGGAGGCATCGATGCCACTTCAAACTGAGAAGGAACGAAAAGATCATAAAACGCCACTCGGTCTGCTGCTGGCAGTTATCCTGGCGTTTATCCTGATTTCCGCACCCGCTCAGGCCGCCAACAACCAGTCCCAAACCCAAGAAAAGAGCGGACAGTCGGTTGAAGAACTCAAGAAGACAGCTCCCAGGGTCTACATCGACTGCGGCTACTGCGACCTCGATTACATCAAGACAGAAATTCCTTTTGTAAATTATGTCAGGGAGAGAAAGGAAGCGGACGTCCACGTGCTGATTACCACCCTGACCACCGGGAGCGGCGGCCGCGAATATACCCTGACCTTCATCGGGCAGAACCGCTTCCAGGGGCAGGATGACGTCTTCAGGTATTTTTCCCACAAGACCGATACCGAAGAGGAAATCAGGGCCGGGCTGACCGGCGTTCTGAAAATTGGCCTCATGGCCTACGTCAACCGCACCCCGATCAGGGAGAAAATCAAGATTGATTTCCAGAAGGAGGAGGCGGCCCAGGGCCCTGCGGTCGACAGGTGGAAATCCTGGGTGTTCAGCCTGAGCACCAGCGGTTATTTCAGCGGGGAGCAGGCCCATGCTTCAGAGTCCATAAGGGGGTCCTTTTCTGCCAACCGGGTAACCAGGGATATGAAATTCAATTTTACGGCCAGCGCTTCCTACCAGCACGACCGCTATACCTATGAAGACCAGAACCTGGAATCCAATACCAGGAGTTTCAGCGGCAGCGGACTGTTCGTCAAGAGCCTGGGAGAACACTGGTCGGCTGGCTTTTTCTACTCCGTTTCCAGCTCAACTTACAGCAATCACCGGCTGAAGCTCAACATTTCCCCGGCCATCGAGTTTGACCTCTTCCCCTACTCGGAGTCGACCCGCAGGCAGCTTCGCTTTCTGTACAAGGTGGGACCGACCCTGGCCAGGTATTACGAGGAAACCCTGTATGACAGGATGAAGGAAACCCTGCTCAGCCAGTCGCTGGCCATCACCCTGGATTTGAGAGAAAAATGGGGAAGCATCAGCACCTCGGTCGAAGGTTCACACTACTTTCACGACCTGAGCAAGCACCAGGTTTCCATCTTCAATGTGATTTCGCTGAACCTGGTCAAAGGACTGAATGCCTACCTCTTTGGCGGGGCCTCGCTCATCCACGACCAGCTGTCCCTGCCCAAGGGCGGAGCCACCTGGGAAGAAGTCATATTGCAAAGGAAGATGCTGGCCACCAGCTACAACTACTTCTTCGCCGTTGGTTTCAGCTACAGTTTCGGCTCGATTTTTACCAACGTGGTCAATCCCCGCTTCGGCTCGGTCAGCAGCGGCGGGATTCACATCGAAGTGGATTGAGAAATGAAACACCTGTTTAACAAGGATGAAAAATATGGACCGGGACGGGAAAAGCCAGAGACGGGGACGTCTGTCCAGACCCGGCTGATGGAGATATGAGATGAACCTGGAAAAGCCACAGCACAGGAGACCGAAAATTAAAATGACAAACACAGAAACCAGCGGAAATACAAGCTGCACCGGTTCTGGGCCGGCTGTTCCTGGTAGCGATTGGGCCAGCCCGCGCCTGAAACTCAAGGCCATGGTACCGGTTCTGTTATCAATTATTATTTCTTTGTCGCCGCTGACGCTAACAGCCCAGATGAACAACGAAGACTATGAAGCCAGGAGCCTGAGAATATTCCTGGTCGGGCCGGCTGTGCCCATTGACGAGCTCAAGCAACAGGTGGAATTTGCCGAGTTTGTCTCCAGCCAGGATGAAGCCAATGTTCTGATCGAGATAAAGGAGGAGTTCCAGGAAGGCCAGAAAGTCTTAAAGCTGGTGTTCTCGGGACAGAAGGAACTGGCCGGCAAGTACTACCAGACCGAACTGAGCTGGCCTGAAGGGATAGCGGGAGAAAGGCAACAACAAGAATTGGTCCGGGCCATCAAGGCCGGGTTGGTGCCGCTGGCCGGCAGGACTCCGGCTGCCAGTAAATTGAAGATCAGGCTGGAAGAAGAGGTCCGGCCCACGTCGGTGGTTGACCCCTGGAACTTCTGGGTCTTCAGCCTGAGCGCCAACAGTTTCTTAAACGGGGAAAAGAGTTATTCCTACCAGAGCATCTACGGGAACTTCTCGGCCAACCGGGTTACGCCGGAATGGAAAATAAGGCTTTCGGTCAGCGGCAATTTCTACCGGAATTCCTTCGAGTACGAAGACCAGACCTATGTCAGCAAGTCCCATGGTTATTCCTTCCGGGGCCTGGTGGCCAGGAGCCTGGGCGAGCACTGGTCGGTGGGAGCCTTTGCCACCGTCACCAGTTCCACCTACCAGAACATAAAGTTCTCTTCCCGGGTCTCGCCGGCCATAGAATACAACATCTTCCCCTACTCGCAGTCGACCAGGAGACAGCTGCGGCTTACCTACAGCCTGGATTTCGGTCCGGCTTTTTACTTTGAAGAAACAATTTTCGACCGGACCAGGCAGTTCCTGGTGAGTGAAAACCTGGCGGCCACCCTGGAGTTAAAGCAGAAGTGGGGAACCATCACCACCGGAGTGGAAGGTTCCCATTATTTTCACGATTTCAGCAAGTACCGGATAGAATTTAATACCGACCTTTCGGTCAGGCTGTTCCGGGGGTTCTCGGTCAACGCCCACGGCGGCTATGCCAGGATTCACGACCTGATTTCTATTCCCAAGGCCGGGGCTTCCTGGGAGGATGTGCTGCTGATGAGAAAGCAGCTGGCCACTTCCTACGAGTATTATTTTTCGGTCGGAGTGAGTTATTCCTGGGGGTCAATTTTCAGCCACGTGGTTAATCCCAGGTTCGGCAGCGGCAGCGGCGGTTTCTCCATGAGCATAAGTTATTAGAGTAATAGTGGGCCTGGCAACCGGGGCCGGGTTCGTGAACTCCCTGGTCCAAAAGATCCGTCCCTTTATCCAGGGGCAGTCTATCACCAAGCCGCTTCCATATGCTCCCCTTCCCCTGGATGCCAGGTCTTGACCGGAAAGAAGTTTCTGTTTGACAATTTTCCCCCTGTCAATTTATAAAAGGGGGGACACATTCTCGTGTCCCCTTTTTTATGGTTGTTATTTACAGGAGGCTCAGATGAAACCAGGCAGGAAGAATCCATCCGTCATTATCATGCTTTCTTTTTTACTCGTTCTGATTGCAACACCGATGTTTTCTCAAGCCCGAACCGAACCGGGCGGAAGGCCACCAGAACAGGAAACCAGGCCGGAAGCAAAAAAGCTGCCGATGCCTGAAGCCCGGCCCTTTTCCGTCACCAGGCACCAGGTGATGATAGATGGCAAGGCTGTGCCCTACACGGCCACGGCCGGCGAGCTCACAGTTCTGAAGCAGAACGAAACGCCCGGGGCCTCCATGTTTTTCGTGGCCTATACCAGGGACGACGTTAAAGACAAATCGTCCCGGCCGCTGATGTTCTGCTTTAACGGCGGGCCCGGGTCCTCCACGGTCTGGCTGCACCTGGGAGGAGTTGGCCCGAAACGGGTGGCCATGGATGATGAGGGTTATCCCCTGAAGACTCCGGCCGGGGTGGTCGACAGCGAGTATTCGCTGCTGGATGTGACCGACCTGGTGTTCGTGGATGCCGTTTCCACCGGCTACAGCCGGCCCCTGCCCGGAGAAGAGGGAAGCCAGTTCCACGGGGTGGAAGAGGACGGACAGGCCTTCGCCGAGTTTATCCGGACCTTCCTGACGAAATTCGATCGCTGGAGCTCACCCAAGTTTCTGCTGGGGGAAAGCTACGGGACGACCAGGGCCGCGGTGCTGTCCGGGGTGCTGCAGAACCGGACCTACGGCATCTATCTCAACGGCATCGTGCTGCTGTCGAGCGTGCTGGATTTCGCCACCCTGTCCTTTAACCCGGGGAATAACCTGTCCTACATGGTTTTCCTGCCGCATTACACGGCCACGGCCTGGTATCACAAGAAGCTGCCGGCTGCCAACCAGAATAAAGAGCTGACCGCCATCCTCGAGGAAGCCCGGGAATTTGCCGTAAAAGAATACATGCCGGCCATGCTGAAGGGCAATCTATTGAAGGCCGAAGAAGTGGAAGCCGTGGCCGGGAAATTATCGGAACTGACCGGGCTGTCGGTTGACTACCTGAAGAATTCCAACCTCCGGGTCCGCCACGACCGCTTCGTCAAAGAGCTGCTCCGCGACCGGCGCCTGACCGTGGGCCGCCTGGATAGCCGGTTCACGGGCCGGGACGCGGATGCCGCCGGGGAAAGCTATGAATACGACCCCTCCAGCGCCCTGATCATGGGCTCATTCTCGGCTGCCCTGAACAATTACGTCGGGACCGTCCTGAATTACAAGAAAGAAGTCCCTTATGCCATTTACGGCAATGTTTATCCCTGGAATTTTAACTTTCAGCCGGCTCAGTCCCGGGTTCCGGGAGTTACCCGGGCGGCCGGGCGGAGCTCCAGGGATGGTTCCCTGTACGTGGCTGAAACTTTAAGGCAGGCCATGGCCGAGAACACGGCCCTCAAGGTTTTCTGCTGCAATGGCTACTACGACGGGGCCACGCCGTTCTTCGGCACCGAGTATACTTTCAGCCAGTTGATGCTGGATGGTTCATTCAAGGATAGGGTGAGGATGGGCTATTACCAGGCCGGGCACATGATGTACATCCACAAACCGTCGCTGAAGAAGCTCAAGAGCGACCTGGCCAGCTTTATCGCCTGGGCTACAAAATAAAAAGGGCGCGGCTGTTGCCCGTTCTCTAATTTTTCAATTTTTTCGAAACGGGCCTTTTTACAGAAAAAAAACCCGTCAGACTCGGTCTGGTGGCCTGAAACATAAAAATCTCTTTTTTATGTGTTGCCAATTAAAGCCATGGGTTGGGCTAATTATGAATTCAACAGAAATCTCAAAAGTACCCAAGGGGTCTCTCTTTTATTTCTCAACCCGGACGTCAGTCGACTTATGGGCATAGACCGGGTCCTTCTTCGGGCCGGGTTCCTGGACCTGAAGCCCTTTGATTCGCACCGTGTGGGCGTCATCCAGGATGATGGCCCTCCGGTAATCCTTTTTGGCCGCCACTAGCCTGACGTTCTCGAAGGTGATGTTTTTGGCGTGGCGCACGTAAAAACCCCAGGCCGGTAGCTCCCTGAACATGGAAAACTCCGGGTAGGCGTTCGGAAGGTCGGGTACCTTGTCCAGTTCATCAATACCCACCCGGGCGAAGTTGGGGTCGCCCCCGCCAGGGTGCCTGATTTCGATGTTCTTAAGAGTTACGTTTTCTATCAGGGCATCCGGCTGCCCCACGATCGATGAGGGCGAGATATTCCGGGGTTGATGCTCCCAGGGGCCTTCGTAGTTGTAACCGGCATCGGGCTTGGTGGCCGGCACCTCGGCATAGACGTTGGAGATGGAGATGTTTCGCATTCTGCCCTTTTTCCCGGGTTTCCAGCGCTCGCCAATCCTCAGGAAAATCACGTTCCCGGTATTTATGGACTTGAGCTTATCCACCACCACGTCTTCGACAAAACCCCCGTCAACCGCGGCAAAAGTAATGGCCGAACGGTAGGTGTCATAGACCACGTTATCAATTATCCGGATATTCTTGAACCCGCCCAGCGAGGCTGTGCCGAACTTTATGCCGTTGGCGCTGGTGCGGACGACATTATTATGGATGTAGCCGTTCTGGCAGACGGCCTTCTCGTCGTGCGACTTGAGGCAGATGCCGTCGTCGGCCGCGTCTATGTAGCAATCCGACACTTCAAAGTTATCGCAGTCGACAATGTCCACGCCGTCATTATTCCAGTAAGACTTGCTGTCTATGATCAGCTTTTTAATAACGACGTTCTGGCACTGGTCGTACTGTTGGTTCCAGCTGGCCGGGTCCTTAAGGGTGATGCCCTCGATGCGGACGTTCCGGCAACGCCAGAAATAGATATTTTGCGGCCGGATGCCTTCCCGGGGCCGGTCGTTGCGCAGCGGGTCCTTGACAAGGCCCTTGTGGATTATGTCAACCAAATTGTTGGCCACGGTAAAACCCTGCCCGTCTATGACACCGCCCTCCCCCGTTATCCCCACGTTTTCCTGCTCCAGGGCAAATACCAGGGCTGTCCAGTTGCGCTGGGTATCATAATCAAAGGGGTTGGGCGAACCGACCAGGATGGCCCCTTCCAGGAGATGAATGGTGACATTTGATTTAAGATAGATGGTCCCGGTGAGGTAGCGACCGACATCGAACACCAGCCTCCCCCCGCCGTTTTCACTGATATAGTCGATGGCCTTCTGGATGGAGCGGGTGTTGAGGGTGGTGCCGTTGGACTTGATACCAAAAAGCGAAGCCTTGTAATCCTTATAATCAGCGGCCTGAACGGCCGGTAAAAATAAAGCCAGGACAAAACATGATAAAAGGCCCAGGGTGGTCAATAAACGACCTGATGACTGCAACCAATCCTTCGCCCCCCAAATATTACATGGCCTGAGCTTTCCAGCTTCCCGCTTGTTGATTCGAACGTTCATAAGTCGCCCTCCTTTTTTAACCTTATTAGAGTTTACAAATTAATTCGGGCCCGGGCAAGCCAAGATAAAGGCCAGAGGAGAAATCAAGGTACAAAATAGACGGTAATTATTTATTATTTTCTTCTGCCCGGCCTGCTTCCGGCCAATTTCAGCCGGTACCGGTCATAACTTTTGAGGATTATTGCTAAAGAAAACCAGGGCCGGGACCAAGTAACGACCGTTTCCAAAAATATTCATCGGATGTACCGCTGGCCTGGCCGCCTCTTCCCGAACTCCAAAAATCAGGGCACCGGCATGGTATCACTCTTTTTCCTGACGAAGGAGGACCAGGTGGTATCGCCGTGAACTGTTTTCAGCTTTTCCAGCTTCTGACGAACCTTATCAACCTCCGGGAAGTCGGGATACTTTTCCAGGAGTTGCTCGTAGCGAAAACAGGCCCCCTCAAAGAATTCAAGCTTTTCCAGTATCTGGGCTGCCCTGTAAAGAAGCCTGGGACGCCAGATTTCTGGTGTTTCCGGGTCATCGACCAGCAATTCCAGGGCCCGGGCCGCCAGGCTGGCCTTCCCGATTTTTTCCAGGGCTCCAGTCAGCCGGTATTGCCGGTCAGGTTCCAGCGGTTCCCGGTAACAGCCGAAATACTCGGCAAACACCTGGGCGGCCTTTTCTGGCTCTTTCTCGATTAAAAGATCCATGGCTTTCAGATAGAGCCATTTTCCTTCTTCTGACGGCCTTGACCGATTTTTCAATCTGGCCAGCAGGACCAGCGCCTCCACCCTATCCGGGTTCTTTTCCAGCAGGAGCTCGAGCAGTCTTTCAGCCTGCTGGTTGTCTCCACTTTCATCGATGGCTGTCTCAGCCCTTTCCAGCATCATCTCTTCGACTGCCGCATCCTGAAATTTCATCCTGGAAGCCAGGTACATCCCGAAAAACGTCCCTCCCAGATGGTCGAGAAAACCGATACCTATATCTACCCCGGCCAGCTGCATCAACCCTCCCATGAAGTCATGAAAAAAATAAAACATAATCAACATCAGCGAATTCATCCTCACCTTGAGACTGAAACCCATTAAACCTGATACCACGCCCAGTATGGGTAACGGGAAGACCATCCTCTTATAAAAAAGCCGAAGAGCAAAAGCCCCGATCAGCCCGCTGATGGCCCCGCTGGCCCCGATCCCTGTTGACCAGGAAGCAAAGAGGGCAATATCCAGATAGGCTGAAATTAGCGACCCAACCACTCCGGAGATTAAATAAATGGCCAGCAATCTCTTCCAGCCTATCCTTCTTTCCAGGACCAGCCCGAATACCCACAGAAAGAACATGTTGCCCCAGAGGTGTTCGGCATCGGCATGAAGGAATATATTGGTCAGTGGACCGAGTAATAAATTCCAGGGGTGCAATCTCAGCGGAAGAAAAGCTAAATTTAAGACCGCCTCTGACCGGGCCTGTGGACCCAGGAGCTCAAGTCCGTAGTGGATAGCAACATTTATAAGAATCAGGGCATAAGTGGCATTGAACCTTTTCTCCAGCAGGCTTTCCCTTTCCACGTAATCAAACGTAACGAAGGTACAATAATCCCTGAGGGTGTCCAGAAAGGAATCCCCTCTTTCGATAGATTTAATCATTACGTAGCCAAGAAAAAGCGTGGGAATTACAAAATAACGTGTAAAAGAAAAAACGACAATAATCTTTAAGAATAAAATGATGATCGGGAGGAAAAAGCCGATAATGGCAGTGGTGATGATGAATCTTTTCTGCTCTTTCCAGAGCTTATTCTCGCGCCAGGAGGCCATCTTCTGCAGTCCTCATAATATATGTCGCCGAACGTTGCATTGATTGGAGAAAAGCAGCCGAACTGGTTGAACGGATAAAGCCGGTCAGGCCCACTCCTGCCATTATCTTTTAGACAAATCATAAAAAAGGCAAGCCTGTTAGTCAAAGAATTTTTCAGGCAGTCTCAAGAAGTGATCTTAAAGTCTGCTGCCCATTTAAAAAAATATTGTGTTGCCCCCTTTTCCAGTTGATAAATTGTCATGATTGGGATAAAAGATACTTCTCGATATCAAAATGACTATTTCCAGAAGAAATTTTCTCAAGGCCGGCCTGGCCGCTTCCTGCGGGCTGCTCATCGTGCCCCGCCATGTGATCGGTGGTCAGGGTTACACTGCCCCGAGTGACGAGCTGACCCGGGCCATCATTGGAGTAGGTGGCATGGGCAAAGCCCATTTTCGCTATCCCGGGCGCCTTTTGGCCGTCTGCGATGTCGATCGCGCCCACCTGCAGGAAGCCCTGGAACTGGCCGGCCCCGGGGTTAAGGGTTATTTTGATTTTCGCGAGGTCCTGGCCCGTCCTGATATAGATATCGTTCATATCGTCACTCCGCCCCACTGGCATGCTCTGATGTCCATCGCCGCCGCCCGGGCCGGTAAGGATATCTGGTGCGAAAAACCGATGACCAGGACCATCGGCGAAGGTCAGAAAGTGGTGGAAGCGGTCCGGCGTTACGGACGCATCTTTCGCATCAACACCTGGTTCCGCTTCGAGGGAACTTTCTACGGCTTCGGCACCACCGTCAGACCCATCAAGAAAATCGTCCAGCACCGACTCCTGGGCTGGCCGCTGCGGGTAACCGTGATTGGAGCCACCGGCTTTGACTGGAAATTCTACTGGCAAGGTAAAACCTATCTTCCACCCCAACCCGTACCACCCGAGCTGGATTATGATTTCTGGCTGGGCCCGGCGCCGTTTAAACCATACCATCCACACCGCGTCCATGTAACCTTCCGGGGTTACTGGGATTACGACGGCGGCGGACTGGGCGACATGGGCATGCACTACCTCGACCCGGTCCAGTACCTCCTGGAAAAGGACAGGACTGGCCCGGTGGAAATCGAGGTGGAAGCTCCCCAGCAGCATCCCGACGCCTGCGGCCGCTGGCGCCGGATTGTGCTGCGATATGCTGACGGCTGCGAAATAATTCTTGACGGTGAAAACCAGCGGAAAGATGTACCGTTCATTGAAGGCCCCGAAGGTAAACTCTACCCCGGGTTGAGAAGCAACATACCAGGACTTATTGAAAAATTAAAAACTCTTCCCGACCCGGAACCACAGGTCACTGACTTTCACCAGGTCGTCCGGGAGAGGCGGAAATTTGCCCTCAACGAGGAAAACGGCCACCGTTCCTGCACCCTGGTCAACCTGGCCAAAATCGCCGTCCGTCTCGGCCGCAACCTGCGCTTTGACCCGGAACGTCAGGTTTTTATAGGCGACGAACAGGCAAACCTGCTAATTAACGAACCCATGCGAAGCCCCTGGGCTGAGATCATCCAAGGATATTGAAATGAGACCTAAAAACAGGTGCCCGAGGAATGAAAACCAGGGTATTCTTTCCCAAAAAATAAATTCAACTTTCGGTAGCGGTGTTTTCGCCCTCTTGATTACCTGCCTGTTTATATTTTCGGGTTTCCAGGCTTGTTACACGCCGGCGGCCAAAACCACCGTGGCTCCTGCTTCCGCTGAAAAGCCCTCACCCGTCATAATCCAGGCTGACCGGGCAACGATACAGAAGGTGGATGACTGGCTGCGCCGGCTTCCAGCCCAGAACCAGGAAGAAGCGGAAAAAATCTTTACGGAAATGCTCCAGGCTGGTCCCCCGGCGGTTCATGAGCTCGGTCGCCGCCTGGCAGTGCCCGGCGAAGCTGACGACAGCCTGGTCCGATACGCAATCGACGGACTGGTAACTCTGAGCGGTAAGCCCGGCCACGAAACCCAAAAGGAAAGCCTGGCCGATGACCTGCTGAAGCTGGCCGCCGTTTCACAGCAAGACGAGATTGCTAGATTTCTGCTGGAAGAAGTTCAATACGTGGTCGGTAAGAAACACCTGGCCCGGCTGGCCACTTTCCTCAAAGATCCCGGCCTGACCGACTACGCCCTGAGGGCCATGCTCCGGGTGAAAGGACCGGAACTGGAAAAAATCCTGGTGGACTACCTGACCCGGTTGCCGGCCGAAGCCAGCCTTTCCTTGATTCAGGCCCTCGCAAATCTGCGCAGCCGGGAAGCGGCGCCAAAGCTCAGAGCGCTGGCCACATCCTCCGACCCGGCCATAAGAAACGCGGCCCTGGCCGCCCTGGCTGAAATCCCCGACCCGGCCGCCGAACCGCTCCTGGCCTCCCTGCCCACCCTTTCCAGCCACCAGGAACGCCGGTTAGCCCTGGAGCTCTACCTCCGGTTTGCCCGCCGGCTGGCTGAAGAGGGACTGAAGGAAAGGGCCCTGGACATTGCCCGGAGGATGACAGAAATTTTCACCACCAGGGAGGAAGCCCCCCTGCGCTGCGAGGCTCTGAATCTCGTGGTGGCAATCGTCGGAGAAAAGTCCATCCCGGACCTAATCAAGGCAGTCTGGAGCGAAGAACCATCTTACCGGCAGCAGGCCCTGGAGCTGGCCAGGGAATACAGGTGGCCCGGGCTCTTAAAAGAGCTGGCGGAAAACCTGGATGGGTTGCCCCCGGTAAACCGGGCCGCGGTCATTGAATTTCTGGGGAATCTCGAAAATGGAGTCAAAACTGAGATCATAGAGCCCTACCTGGATGACCCCGAACGGGTGGTTCGCCTGGCGGCCATCAGGACCGTTTTCAAGCTGAAAAAAGAACAGGCCGGACCTTTACTTCTGGCCAGGCTCAATACTTCCGAAAACGAAGCCAGGCTGATCCTTGAGCTCTTGCGAACCTTGAAACCCGATTATTACCTGGGCCCGATAAAAGAAAACTTTGCCCGATTCACCGACGGCATAAAAATTGTCGTGCTTCAGATTCTCTCTGAGCTCATCGGACCCGATTGGAAAAAGGAAGTGCTGGCCGCCAGCAACTCTGAAAACCCGGAACTCAAAAAAGCCGCAACCGAATGCCTTTTTCAGACCGTTGACGGCAGCGACCTGGCCTGGTTAGTGGATCGGTACGTCTCGCTCGAGGATCCCTCGCTCTCACCCGCATATCAAAAGGCCATTGTCAGTGCGCTGGGCAAGATCCAGGATAGCAACATCAGGCAAAAAACTTATCTGGGACTTGTAAGCAAGAAAACCGGAAAAGAACGGGCCGAGCTGATCAGGTTATTGCCACAGGTCGGCGGAGCCGGCAGTCTTGACCTGGTGGTCCGGCACCTGAACGACAGGAGTCCCGAGATTAAGGCAGCCGCGGTGGCCGCCCTCGGCAACTGGCCGGATTTTGAGGCCAGCAGCCATCTCCTCGACCTGATTAAGAAAAGCGATAACCGAACTTTCCGTTACCTGGCTTTCCAGGGGCTGGCCAGGCTGATGAAAGACATCTCAACCGAAAAGGAAATAAAAGTTCGGGTGCTCGACGAACTCAAGCGCCTGGCGATTTATCCCGACGAAAAGAATTTCCTGCTGACGGCCTGGGCCAGCGTCAGGGATGAAAGATCATTAAAAGAAATCGCTGCTTTCTTTACAGACGATAACCTGCGGGAACGGGCCGCGCTGCTGGCCTGCCGGCTGGCCAGGCCGGTGGCCGGGGAGAAAGGGCTGAGTGGCTTTGAGACCATCATGATTCTCAAAAGAGCGCTGGCCCTGCTCAAAGACGACCTGGAAATTGAGGAAACTGAAATATATCTGGATACTCTATTGCGGCAGGAAGGCTTCAGGCCCCTGTTCAACCGCCAGGACCTTCATGGCTGGAAGGGACTGGTGGCCGACCCGGTGCAGCGGGCCAAGATGGCCCCGGAAGAACTTCAGGCAGCCCAGCAAAAAGCTGACGAGGACATGCGCCAGCATTGGAAGGTGGTGGCCGGGGAGCTGGTGTTTGACGGAAAGGGTCACAGCCTGTGCACTGTTAAAGACTATTGTGATTTTGAGTTGTTCGTGGATTGGAAGATAGAGCCGGGCGGAGATAGCGGCATTTACCTGCGCGGTTCACCGCAGGTCCAGATCTGGGACCCGGCGCAGTGGCCGGAAGGTTCGGGGGGCCTTTACAACAACCAGAAAAACCCGAACAAGCCGCTCAAGCGGGCCGATAACCCGGTCGGCAGCTGGAACACCTTCTATATCAAGATGATTGACGAGCGGGTAACCGTGTACCTTAACGGCGAGCTGGTGGTGGACAACGTGGTCATGGAAAACTACTGGGAGCGGGACAAGCCCATTTACCGCTGCGGCCAGATAGAGCTCCAGGCCCACAATACCCCGCTGTACTTTAAGAATATCTACATCCGGGAAACCAGGTAAAAACATCAGCCAAATAAATCGATTTCCCGCCCTGGTTAAGATAGGCTATTATAGGAGGGTAGGTGGCGTTGCCTTTGCTTCGCCTACCACAGGAGGAAAGAAATGCATCCCTGGCATGATGTTTATGTAGACGACACCCTGATCGACCGGGCCTTCCCGGTAGTCATCGAAGTCCCCAAGGGAAGCAAAAACAAATACGAGCTGGACAAGGACTCCGGCTTCCTGCGCCTGGACCGGGTGTTATACAGCGCTGTTTATTATCCGGCCAACTATGGTTTTATTCCGCGTTCCTTCTGCGATGACAACGACCCGCTCGATGTCCTGGTCCTGATGCAGGAATCGGTTCACCCCCTGACCGTGGTCCAGGCCAGGGCCATCGGGGCCATGCGCATGAGAGATGAAAAAGGCCTGGATGACAAGATCCTGGCCGTGGCCGTGGATGACCCGGCCTTTTCTGATTATACCCATCACCGCCAGCTGCCGGCCCACACCCTGAAGGAGATTCGCCGTTTTTTTGAAGACTACAAGGCGCTGGAAAACAAGCAGGTCATCGTCGAGGATTTCATGGGCCCGGAGGAAGCCATCAAGATCATCAAGGAATCCCTGGACCTGTACCGCCAGCTGCGCCGGGGTGAAGTCAGGCGTTGAAGCCAAAGAGATTTTATGTCAACCAAAATCAAAGAGAGGTATGGTTCTTCTCTTTTTCTATTTTTTTAATTCATTTCCTTAAATTATTTGAAATTTTGCCGGCCTGAAATTTTTCTGGAACACTCTCTCTAACTTTCCCGCCCTGTTCTGACGGATAATCGCTTCCCAATGACTCAATCGGCCATCATTTCTCTGGCGGCCCCTTCCTATTACCTTTATGTCCGCTGCCGCCAGTGATTTGCCTGGCCTGCCCCGGTTAAAGAATTTCCCGGGCCGGACCCGGTCCCGCAGCAAACAAATCAAAAATAATCTTTTAGTTATGTTAATATCAAACCTTTTGTTAAAATAAGTGAGGGGAAAGATGCACTATGATGTCATTGTAATCGGGGCTGGCCTGGGTGGATTGACCTGTGCCGCCGCCCTGGCCAGGAAGGGGGTCAGGGTTCTGGTTCTGGAAAAGGACCAGCATCCCGGCGGCACCAGTTACGTCTTCCGGAGGGGAAATTATCATTTCCCGATGGGCCCGCTGTCGTTCAGCTACCCCGGTTATGTCAGCAGCCTGCTGTCCTACCTGGGAATAAAAGCACCCCTGGAATTCAGGCGCAACCATTTTCAAATCATTACCCCGGAAATGGACCTGGTCTATTCCCGGCAACCGGATGAGCTCAGGCGGGCACTGGCCGAAACTTTCCCGCGGGAAAAGCGTGGCCTGGATAAGACCTTCCAGGAGCTCCGGCCGGCCATGAAACTGGTCCACGATATGTACCTGTGGTGCCCCGATTACCTGCCCCGGAAGCTGAACGCCATTCAGGAGAAACTGGTTAAATCGGAATACTCGGAAAGCAGGAGAACCAGGCTGACCAATTTTTCTCAAATGCCATCCCGCGAATTTCTACGAAAGCACCTTAAGAATAAATCCCTCGTCAATTTTCTGGGCTCGATGGGCACGGCCGAGCCGGCCATGTCTTTCCTGACCCTGGCCCTGATGTGGCACATCATGTTGGCGGAGGGCATCTGGTATCCTTCCTGGGGAATCCGAGGCATCAGCGACCGGCTGGTTGAAGTTATAAGGGAGGCCGGGGGCGAGTTGTATTTTGGTCTTCCTGCCAAAAAGATTATGGTGGAGGATGACCGGGCCAGGGGGGTAGTTACTGAAGATAACACACTGGTAGGGGCTGACTGGGTAGTTTCCAATGCCGACTATAAAACTACCTTCCTGGAACTCATGGAACGGAAGGCAGTTGAGCCTGGCTTCAGAAGGAAAATTGAAACCGTGCCCTATACCGACTCTGAGCTGTGTGTTTACCTCGGCCTGAATCCAGCCCGGTGCGATTTCAGCCGGATGAGAGCCACCCATTTATTTTATAGCCCGCAGAATCAACGGAAAACTGAAAATGCAACAGAAGGTTTTGGACTCGATGGCAGAGAAATCGAAATCTGCCGCTGGACTGATAACGAACCCAACCAGGCCCCGGCCGGATATACCGGGCTCGTCCTGCGGATCGGGTTTGATTACGACCACTTTGCCCGGTTCAGGACCGGAGAGAAAAAGCGGCTCCCCGAATATAAAGCTCATAAGACAGCCCTGGCCCTGAAGCTGGTGAAAATTGCCGAGCAGGTGCTACCCGGCCTGGGTGAAGCCATCGAGCTCATGGAAGTAGCTACGCCGCTTACCTACCAGGACTGGGGCCACAGGTACCAGGGGTCGATTGCCGGCTGGAGCTGGAGCGGTGAGTCGACAGCCACCTTCGGCCGGAAACTGCTGGTGGAAACGCCTGTCCGAAACCTTCTGATGGTTGGAATTTATGCGGCCGGTGAACTTTTCATGGGCGGGGTGCCGACGGCCATGCGCACCGCCGAGCTGGCCTCCCACCTCATCCTGGAGAGCTGATCAAAAATTAATTTTACCCCGGAAAGACAAGAATTGATTATAGAAACGATGTCTTAGCTTTTCTTTTCATAAACCAGAATATAACTATGAGAAATTTTTAATTCTTCTTCTTTATCCTTATCGACGCAACCTCTATCTTTATTTAATTCTGTATCATTTTCTTCAGAAACAACAATTATTTCTTTTAACCATATACGCTCATTCTTTAGCTCGTCCACTATGAGCTTGGCACATGGGATGAGCTTGTCATCACACCGCAGATCTTTGGAGCCTATAGCGATATAGCCTCCTTGCTCAACTGAATTAATGCTCTGCTCAACCACGATTCTTATCATTTCTAAGTATGTTTCTATTCTAAAACTTAAGTTATCATCAACTTCTGGCGTATCTATCCAAATAAGCGTATACCGATCTCTGCCAGGCGCAAAATCTTTTGTTCCATAACCACAATTTCTTGGGCTTATCGCTATCTTAAGGTGTTTCCCATCGCGCGCATATCTCTGGATCAGATTATGAGCTAAATACTTATCTCTTTGGCCTTCAGGATAAATCCATACCGTGGTTGTTTCTAGCGAAGGCGAATGCTTCTTGATTATTAGAGGAACCTTTTTTCTGACCAATGAAGTATCTTTTTCAGATACTTTTTTATGCTTATTTAAGGTCAAAGGTTTCTCAAAAACTGGAAGATATTCATGAGCCAGAAGGAGAAAATTATTCTTTATACTTTTTTCATACCAAAAGCCAGTTGTCTTACAATTATGTTGTCTTTTTATTATTAACTCCCGCAAGGTGAACCCGACCTGAAGAAAAACGTTAATTAGCATGAAGCCGAGGGGTATTACATGCTTCTTTCTTCTCATATCTCCAATCAGCAATGCAAGTTTTTTTCCTGTTTTCAATACTCTAAAGCACTCAGAAGCCACTTTATTCATTTCAGTAAGAAATTCTTCTGTGTCAAGGAAAGATAGATCCGCAGCTTTATTGTCTGTATATTGAATAATATTGGCATAAGGTGGATGAGTACAGATTAAATCAATAGATTCATCTGCCAGCCAAGAGAGATCTCTTGCATCGTGTACATACAATTCCGGTTCATAGTATGTTTTCACTGAATCGTCTGGAAATACCAGAGGATTTATTTGAAAATCCAGATTTTCTCTTGCTAGCTCGATTGCCTTTTCATTTATATCGGATGCAATACATCTCCTTCCCAGCAATTTTGCTTCAATTGCTGTCGTGCCCGCCCCGCAAAAGATATCAAGTACCATATCACCAGGTCTTGAATAGCGCAGGATAATATTTCTAGGAATATATGGTGAGTAATTGCCTCTATATTCTCCGCTATGCGTAGCCCAATTCCCTCTTTGTTTGAAACTCCACACCGAGGTATTTTCCAATTTGAAATTAGGAGGGGAGAGATATTTTATTCTCTTGTTTTTATTAAGATTGCTAACATTAACTCCCTTCTGTTGTGTGATAACTTTTTCTATGAACTTATATGTAACGCCGAATTTTTTCCCTATTTCAATATCTGGCACGCCACGTGCCTTTTCTTCCAAAATAGACTTTTTTAGTTCTTCTGAGTACTTTATGCCATTATTATTCGGTTTCATGGGTCAAATTTCTTTCAAGATCTTCTTCAGCAGGCCAATTTTTACTAATTTAAAATTTAGAATATAATCAATTTTATCAAGCGCCTTTTCTAGTTGATTTAGGCCCCTCCGCCACCCTGGCCCATCAGTTATCCATATCAATTCCACACCCACTTCATTCAATTCCCTTTGCCTATTTAAATAGGCATCGACTATCTCTTGAGGCTTTGAACCGCTTACATTATAAAAATTAACCTCGATGTCGATAATTTTTCCTGATTTCTTCATAAAAATAAAATCAGATTTCCGATCTCTCAACCTTTCGGGAACTATGCAACCCTTATTTTCAAGTTCCTTGAAACTCTTTTGCACCATAAGAACTTCAATATCTGGCTCATCTTTAATTTTTTCTATCTGATTACGTAGCATTATCTCAGCAATTCTACCGCTCCTATTCTTTCTAGCATTAGAGTCAGTACCAACTTCTATTCCATACAGATAATCCTGCAGGCTGGAAGTTGAGAGTTCTATAAAAAATTTCTTAAGACCGGTTTTTTCAAAAAATATTATAATTTGATCTTTTTCTTCATCTGTAAGTTTACGCTTCGAAAAATCATACCGGATAATCTCATAGTTATCGGCCGTAATATCTTCAATTACATCTAAATAGACTCCATGTATCGCCAAAAGAAGCGGAACACAGGGTAGTACTTCCGGATATTTCGTCAGTATCTCTTTTAGCTTTTCATTAAAATTAGAATTTCTAATGAGCGTATTTAAAATATTGAGCTCAATTTGGCATTTTTTAACATTATTTTTTACTTTTTCCCAATCCACAAAAAATCCATGATCATGATTCGTTACTAATAAAGTTTCAAAAAAATATCTTTTAACTTCACTTATATCAGGATATTTTAGGAACTCCAGATAAATAGCTTCTTTCATATTATCTCTTTTTATTTAATTATAGCTTTATACCGGTCATCTATTCAATTAATGACGAATTTAAGGATGCCTTTTTCTCTATATTTTATTTTTATTTTTTTATTTTGCCGGTGGCTAAGAAGGGCGGGTTGACCAGGGATTCTTTATTGTAGGTCAGGGGGTGGCGGCTGTAAAACTCCAGGACCTGCCCGCCGGCTTCTTCCAGTATGGCCTGGCCGGCTGCAGTGTCCCATTCCATCGTCCGGCCGAGGCGCGGGTAAAGATGGGCCTGCCCTTCGGCCAGCATCATGAATTTCAGGGAACTTCCCCGGTTGGTAAGCCGCGGCTGATTTAGACCCTCGATGAACTTCCTGGTTCCCTCGTCAAAATGCGAGCGAGAGGCGACCACAGCCAGGCCCGGTTCATCCAGGGAAAACTCGGCTGCCCGGAGTTTGACCTTATGCTCCAGAGCCATGTCCAGCGGACCTTTATGATCCCCCGGCTGGCCACTGTTCCCCTTTTTGCCAGTGGCGGTATCCCACTCAATCTTGTAAGCCCCCTCGCCCCTGATAGCGTAATAGAATAAGCCCTTACAGGGCACAGAAATAAAGCCGGCAACCGGCTGCCCGCGGTGAATCAGGGCCAGGTTAACCGTGAACTCTCCGTTCCGGCCCAGAAATTCTTTGGTACCGTCCAGCGGGTCGAGCAACCAGCAGTATTCACAATTCTGGCGAATTTCGTATGGAATCTGGCGGTTTTCTTCCGAGATCAGGGGGATATCGGGGAAGAGCTGCCTGAGTCCCTCGGTAATTATGCGGTTAGAGATCCGGTCGGCTTCGGTTACCGGAGTCCGATCTTCCTTCAAGCGGACATCCCAGTCAGCTTCCAAACCGTTGTAGATTTCAAGGATTTTTTCGCCGGCCTGGCGAATCAGTTCCATTAAATCTGGTAAGTACTTACTGCTAAAAATATGGGACACATTACCTATTTACCATATTTTTAATGGGGGACACAATACTCGTTTACCCTATTTGTTTGCCTGTGGGGACGATTCCCAATGGACAATCATCTGATGCTGGCTTCTCCATTTAGGAGATCATCGGGTTCTTTAAAAAATTTTCCAATTAAGAAAATCTCGGCAAACGTTATCTGGTCGGGAAATCGGGGAATGAGTATTGTGTCCCCCGTTCACCACCAGTAGCCCTGGACGTCCAGGTTGGTCAGACCCAGGCTGCGGGCGTGTTCCACCACTTCTCGGTATTCGGATCTGGTTATGCTCCGGGCAATCTGGGGAAATTCCCGGGCCCGGTAGACCGGCTGGTACTGGGACATGAGGTTAATATAGGTATCCCTGGGCAAGTTTTCGGCTATCCAGGTCAGGATTTCCCTGGACCCGGCCAGCCGGTTGGGCAACACCAGGTGCCTGATCATCAGGCCCCGGTACATCAACCCGTTGGTCGCCGGCCTGGCCACGCCCACCTGCCGGTGCATTTCCAGAATGGCCTTCCGGGCCACCTCCGGGTAGGTCCTGGCCCCGGAAGATAACCTGGAAGCCACCGACGGGTTCCAGTACTTGAAATCCGGCAGGTAAATGTCAACCACCCCGTCCAGGTACTTCAGGATTTCTTCCTTTTCCCAGCCGTGGGTGTTATAAACCACGGGCAACCGCAAGCCCCGGCCGGCTGCGATATCAAGAGCCAGCAGTATGTGGGGCAAATAGTGAGTCGGTGTTACCAGGTTAATGTTATGGCAACCGATCCTCTGCAGCTCCAGCATCATGCCGGCCATCTCTTCCAGGCTTCGATGCTTGCCGGCCCCGCCCTGGCTTATTTCCCAGTTGATGCAGTAAACACATTTCAGGCTGCAGTTGGAAAGGAATATTGTCCCCGAGCCGCCCTGGCCCACCAGCGGCCTCTCCTCGCCAAAATGGGGATGGAAAGCCGAAATCTTCAGCCGGTAATCTGAGTGGCAATCACCCTTGATGCCCTTAAACCGGTCTTTCTTGCATTCCCGCGGGCAGAGCCGGCATTCCTTCATGATTTCCCAGAGCTCCTGGCCGCGCCTCTTTAACTCGCCGCTCAGATGTAGCTTCAGGTAGGCCGGTTCAAACCTGTTATCGCTCATGCCCGCTCCCTGGAAATCCATACCACAAGAGCTGTCCTGGCCTAACCGATCAACACCTGGGAACAGGCTCTTGATCGAGCCCAATAAACCGGCGCCCAGGCAGGCCAGACCTCCCAGGACAAAGCGGCGCCGGCTGCATCTTGCAGTTAAATCCATCATATTGCCTGGAACTCACCTCTTTAAATATAAGTTCCTCAACCGGACCTGGCAAGACAGGATGGGGCATTTTAACTCGATTTTTGCCTTGTGCCCAACTTTTGTGCAGGTCGGCAGGCTGGCCATTACTGGCGCAAACACCGGATAAAGCTGCGGATGCCATGGAACTTCGCCCCCGGCCCAATCTTCCCTTTAACCAGCTCTTTGGCTCAGGGCCGGGCCCGCGACCCAACACAGTTACACTGCCGTTATGACCTCAAGTCATCAGGCCCGAATACCTGATAAATTCCTAGCGTTATTTCTCGAAAACCTTAGCCTTTTTATCACTTTTCTGGGCTTATAATTCTTCTTGACCTTTGGCCCGTTTCTATAATAAGCAATATATGAACAGGAGGTCCAAAATGAGTGAAAAGGAAATAAAAACCGATAAACTATCGACTCCCCTGAGCCGGCGTGAATTCCTTGGCAAAACGGCGGCTTCGGCCGCCGGCCTGATGGTCGTTCCCAGGCACGTCATCGGCGGCCAGAAGGACAAGAAGAAAAAGGCTCCCAGCGATACCCTGAACATCGGCTGCGTTGGTGTCGGCGGCAAGGGATTTTCTGACGTCCAGTCGGTCAGCAGCGAAAACATCGTGGCCCTGTGCGACGTGGACGCCACCATGATGGAAAAGTTCCTGACCTCCGACCAGCACCTTCCCGAGCACAAGGCCAAATATGAAAAAGCTCACATATACCGCGATTTCCGGGAAATGCTGGAACGGGAAAAATCGCTGGACGCCATCACGGTCAGCACTCCCGACCATACCCACGCCGTGGTGGCCATGATGGCCATGAAAATGGGCAAGCACGTCTTTGTCCAGAAGCCGCTCACCCACACCGTCAAGGAAGCACGCCTGCTGCGCCAGGAAGCCGAGAAAAGAAACCTGGTCACCCAGATGGGCAACCAGGGTCATTCCAAGGAAGGGGCCCGGCTGGTCTGTGAATGGATCTGGGACGGGGCCATTGGCCCGGTGCGCGAAGTCCATGTCTGGACCAACCGCCCCATCTGGCCCCAGGCCATCGATGCCCCCAAGGAAATCCCGTCCTGCCCGCCCAGCCTGTCCTGGGACCTGTGGTTGGGGCCGGCCCAATGGCGTCCTTATCATCCTGCCTACTGCCCCTTTGTCTGGCGCGGCTGGTGGGATTTTGGAACGGGGGCCCTGGGCGACATGGGCGCCCATCTCATCGACCAGCCTTTCTGGGCCCTGAAACTCGGGGCTCCGGTCCGCATCCAGGCCAGCTCGACCAAGTTTACCAGGGATTCTTACCCCCTGGCCGAAATCGTCACCTACGAATTCCCGGAGAGAGAAGGTATGCCCCCGGTCAAATTGATCTGGTACGATGGCGGTCTGATGCCTCCACGCCCCAAAGAGCTGCCCAAGGGCCGCCGGCTGGGTGACGAGGGTGGCGGCTGCCTGTTTGTCGGTGACAAGGGGATGCTGGTCTGCAGCACCTACGGTGAAAACCCGCGCCTTTTGCCCGATGAGCTGATGCGCGACTACAAGCGTCCCGAGAAGACCATCCCCCGTTCGCCCGGAATCCACGAGGAATGGATTGCCGCCATCAAGGAAGGGAAGAAATCCACGACCGACTTTTCCTATTCCGGGCCGCTGACCGAGATGATGCTCCTTGGAAATATTGCCCTCCGTTTCAAGGATGACAACGTGGTGCTGGAATGGGACAGCCAGAACTTCCAGTTCACCAACCTGCCGGAGGCCAACGAATTTCTCCACAAGGTATACCGTTCCGGCTGGGAGCTTTAGGACGGATTAAAAGCCAAGGAGCCCGGGCACCGGAAACAAAGCAGGGCCGGGCTTGATCGATATAGAAACGGGAAGTACCGCTCCAATCTCAGGCCAGGAGAAGCCGGGTCGAGAATTCGGTTGAAAGAGCGACGGAGGTATTTCCGGAAGGCTGACGTGACTCTAAGCCGTGGGCATGGCCGGGAGAAGATGGGTTGAAGTCAAGCGTCAAGTCTGTAATGATTGAAAAAGGAACCGAGCCATCAGGCTCGAAAAGGTTTCTGATTCCAGCCCTGTTCTGGATAAATTAAACTTAACGGCTGAGGAGGTAATGATGAAAAAGAGAAATCACCTGCTTTCTTTTGCCATGTCATTCTTCATGCTGTCCATAATCCTGGCCACCTTTCTGGCCGGTTGCGATTCAGACCCCAGGCAGGCTCTCGACCAGTGGGCCATCCATGACCCGAGCCGACCGCTCCCGCCCGTGGTCATACCGGGTCCGCCGCTGCCTCCGGTTCCTCCGCCCTCAGACGCCATCATCCTGTTTGACGGTAAAAACCTTTTCAACTGGGTGGATGCCAAGGGCGAGCCGGCCCGCTGGAAGGTCGAGGGCGACTATATGGAAGTTGTTCCCAAGACTGGAAATATCCAGACCAAGCACGGTTTTGGAAGCTGCCAGCTTCACATAGAGTGGATGACACCGGTGCCATCCGGCGGAGAAGGCCAGGACCGGGGCAACAGCGGGGTTTTCCTGATGGGGTTGTACGAGGTCCAGGTCCTGGACTCCTTTGAAAACAAGACCTACGCCGACGGCATGGCCGGGGCCATCTACGGTCAGTACCCCCCGCTGGTCAACGCCTGCCGTAAGCCGGGCGAATGGCAGACATATGATATTATTTTCTATGCTCCGAAATTTGACGCTGAGGGCAAGCTCCTGGAGCCGGCCAGGATGACGGTGTTGCATAATGGCATCCTGATTCATCATAATGCCGAGCTAACCGGGCCGACTGCTCACAAGGCCAGGCCGCCCTACAAAGCCCATGCCAGCAAGCTCCCGCTGATGCTCCAGGACCACAGCCACCCGGTCAGGTTCCGAAATATCTGGCTGAGGGAGCTGGATTGAACTTTAGCCAGAAAGGAAGCATTTTTCTATGGAATTTAAATGGAGAAGATAGACACATGTCGGAGAAAAGACGATTCTTAGCAAGAACCTTAATAGCTTTTTTAATCACTTTAGGCACCTTACTAATTCCGGTCTTATCCTGTATTGCAAATGACCAGCCAAAGAAAAAGGTACTGATTGTCTGGGGCGGGTGGGAAGGTCACGAGCCCAAGAAGTGCGTGGATATCTTTGCCCCCTGGCTCCGGGAACAGGGCTTTGAAGTGGAAATCTCTGACACTCTGGACGCCTACCTGGACCTGGAAAAGCTCAAGAAACTGGACGTCATCGTCCAGGTCTATACCCAGGGCACAATTACCGGGCAGCAGGAAAGAAATCTTCTGGAAGCGGTCAAGAGCGGGGTCGGGCTGGCCGGCTGGCACGGCGGGCTGGCCGATTCCTTCCGGATGAACACCGAGTACCAGTTCATGGTCGGCGGGCAGTGGGTGGCTCATCCGGGCGGAATAATTGATTATGAAGTGAACATTGTTCCGGAAAAGAAGAATGACCCCATCGTCCGCGGGTTGAAAGATTTCAAGATGCACTCAGAGCAGTATTACATGCACATCGACCCGATCATAGAGGTGCTGGCCACCACCACCTTCAGCGGCAAGTACGCCCCGTGGATTGAAGGAGTGGTCATGCCGGTGGTCTGGAAGAAGTACTACGGGAAGGGGCGGGTATTCTACTCGTCGCTCGGCCACGTGGCCGCCGATTTTGACGTCCCAGAAGCCCGGGAAATCGTCAAGCGCGGTATTCTCTGGGCCGCCCGGGTCTTCGATTAGCCCATAAAAAGAGGCCGGCCGCAGCCCGAAGCCACGGCCGGCCTATCACCAGATTAAGAACGACTAACTGTCCAGTTTTAGAAAGAAAACCTCGCTGAAAGCCTGAAGGTTCTGACTCCATCCACGCTGGTGACCTTTCCGTAACTCGAACTGACGGTATAGGTCCCGGTGGTAACATTAATGTCTGTTGGCCTCCAGGTACCCGCTGGATTCATGGAAACGTTGACATAAGTGTTTCCCAGTAAGTTAAAAACATCGACAAAAAATCCGATCTTGCCCAGTGAACCCAGAACAAACTCTTTTTCCAGCCGGAAATCGACGTTGGTTCTGGCCTGGTTGCGACGGCTGCCGGACGGCTCAACGTTGACACTGTAGGACAGCCCCAGGGCGTTGTTGGCTGCCGCCCAGGCTGAAGGAGGATAAACCGTAACGGTGCGCTGCCAGGGGGAACCAGAATAATAGGTAGCATAGAATGAGGCGATCAATCCTCCCACCGTCTTGAAGGTGCCATAAAGCTTGATTACCAGCGGGCGGTCTGAGCCAATGTATCCGTACCTGTTCACGAACCAGTTCGGGTTGGCGTAGGCACCGGAATAACCCCAGACCGAGCCGTAATCATCGGTGTTGTTGCCCTTGGTCTGTGACCAGACGATCGAACCACCCAGCTGCCAGCCGTGGGAATAGCGCTTGCTGAAAATAAGCTCGACCGCCTGATAAAACCTCTTGGCTTCAGGCACATTGGCGAAACAGGTGACCTGGGCCGGGGCACTGGCCGACATGAAATACATGGTGAGCTCCTGGGCCGGGAAGTTACCGACGGCCGGAATCGTCGTGGTAAAGGGTATCCACCAGTCGGGTGCCTTGTCGTAGCTGTTCCAGAAGCGGTCGGAAACCGGATCATAAAGGATGGCGCTGACCGTGTTCTTCTTGGTCTTATAGATGTACTGCAGACCCACGGAGAAGTCCCGGACGAGCTCATGGGTGATGGAAGCCGTTACCTCGTGATAGTAAGGAGCCTTGATATCCGGCTGAACCCGCTTCTTGTAATAGGACTCCAGCATGGCCGCCGGTGAAGACCCAAAAGCTACATACGTATCAACCCCATATTCATCGGGAATGGCATTGCCATTATTGTCCGTCCAGTAAAATCCATAGCTGACCGGTCTTAAGGGGTGAAGCGTCTGGAAGTACATAACCGGCATGGCCTCAGCATAATGCGAGTAGGCCGCTTTGAAGACAGTCTTTCCGGTGCCAAAAAGATCATAGGACAGGCCTATCCTCGGCGAGATCGCGCCCCAGCTCATGACATGGTTCCACCTGGGAATGGTCAGCTCTCCGTAGGGATTAAAGCCATAGGTGGGAACAAACAGGGCCTCCCCGATGGAGGGAGCGATTCCCGGCGTTGCGGCCTTATTTGATTCTGGCAGGAAGCCATCGTAGTAGTCGAAGCGGACACCCAGGTTGATGTTAAGACGCTTCTTGAAGGTCCAGGAATCCTGGATGAATCCTCCGTACCTGTTTTCCGTTCCGTTAACCTTATTCGGTGAATCTTCCGGGCCGCAAACATAAATATAGAGAAGGCCATCACCGTAAGTGGGATGGGGACCCGACAGCCCATAGAGTCCACGATAGTAATAGGGATTGCCGTTATAGAAGTACCAGTTGATGGGGTTGTTTTTCCACCAGGTCCATTCATCCAGGCCTCTCTGGTACTCAAGGCCAGCCTTTACCTCGTGGTCACCGCCCAGGAAGTTGTCCTGGAAGTGGGTAACTCTGACCGAAGCCTGGATGGTGTTTCGCCAGACCGGCTCGCTGAACCGGCTGGTGGTACCCCAGTAATAATAGGTATAGCCGTCGTAATAAGAATAGTTGTTCTCGGTTCCGGGCTGCTGCAGGATGTTCCACTGCATGTTGTTTAACCCCACCCGGAAGTCGGCGAAGGTACTGCTTGAGATTATCCAGGAAGCATTGGCGGTAAAGGCCAGGTTGTCATCCACCCGCTTCTGGGTAGCCTCGGCCGTGGTGTAGGTGCCGGAGCCGCTGTAGGGGGTGTCGGGGTGCGAGTAGTTCACCATGAAAAACACCCTCAGGTTCTTGGCCAGTTCGGCCGTGAGCTTGGCAAACCCGGCCAGGTTCGAGCTCTTCGGGGTATACTGGTCATAAGGCGTGCCCAGGATTGTGGTCGGCAGGAATGAGGCCACGTTCTTGCTTCCGGTATAGCTGAAGTCGGCAAAAAACCAGATCTTATCCTTGATGATCGGGCCGCCGAGCATGGCTGAACTCTGCAGGCTGTAGATGGGGAAGCTCGGCTTGCCCACGCCAAGAGACTTGATCTGTTCGTCGGTAAACAAGACCTGGTTTAGGGCCTTGGGACTGTAATAGCCCTGGGCCATGCCGCTGAACTCGTTACCACCGGACCTGGTAACGACGTTGACGAAGGCTCCGCCGGTTCCGCCAACCTGGGCCGGTAAGCCACCGGTCATGATTTCAATCTCTTCCATGGCGTCGAATTCGACGGTAACCGCCCGGCCGTTCATCGAGGGGTCGTTGACGTTAACACCGTCGACTTCATAGGTGGTGGATATTTCCGTGCCACCGTGGATAACGCTGTTGACCGTGCCCGGGCTCATGTTGATGATGTTGGTCAGGTTCCGGCCCATCGGCAGGTTACGCATGAGGTTGGAATCCACCAGGGTAACGATCTTTGTGTTCTGAATATCAATGACCGGAGAAGCCGCCTGAACCACCACCTCCTCGCTCAGGGCTGCCGGCTGCATCTGCACATCAATGGTAACAGTTGCCCCGACATTGACTATAACTCCCACCCTTTTGATCGTCTGAAACTGTGGCATTTCAAAGGTAAGGGTGTAAGTACCGGGGGGAAGTGCAGGAACCCGGTACAGTCCATCCTGATTGGTCACAGCAGAAAACTTCCCGATAAGGCTTGGGCTGGTCACCACAACGTTCACACCGGGTAGTGGAAGCCCGCCTTCGTCTGTGACGGTACCGCGGATTGTTCCTGTCTGCAACTGTTGTCCAGGCGCAGCAACTACTGCCAGCAGCAGCAAACAGAGAACCATGACACTGAGAAACTTGCGCATTCAGACCTCCTGTAATAAGATATGTGATATATCTTGTAAAAAATAATTAATATTTTTGTCAAGCATTTTTTTATCCTTTCCTTTAGGGGTAAGAAGAAGAAAAACAAAAGGAATAATCAGGAATAATGGTATAGTTTCTGAGGTGGCCAGCCTTTCCCTGGACCCGTTCTCCTTCAATAACAGGCTGAAACCTAAATATTACCGCACTTTTTCGGTGTCAGCGCCCGATAAATTGCTGATTAATATGGTTGATACAGCGGCAAGTACGCACCCTGGACTGAAGTGGTCATGCCGGTGGTCTGGAAGAAGTACTGCGGGAAGGGGCGGGTATTCTACTCGTCGCTCGGGCACGTGGCCGCCGACTTTGACGCCCCAGAAGCCAGGGAAATCGTCAAGCGCGGTATTCTCTGGGCCGCACGGGTGATTAACTGAGGGTCAGTCGGCCAGGCCGTCCACCGATTCTTTTTTCCCGGATTTAACCTCAAGCGGTTCGGCGTGATGAATTTCCGGGGCCCTGACGAACTTATCGACGAGAGCCCTGGTTCCTTTAATATTGAGCTGCTCAAAAAGGAAGGTGAATTGCTTTTCCAGGTCCTCGCCGATTGCCTTCAGGCTTTCTTCCGGCAGAGTCCAGAAATGTTTCTTGAAGGGACCAACGGCTTTCTTCCGGGTCTTATAGATAAACTGGGCCTCGGTATCAGTTGGCTTTCTCTCGGATGCAGCATTGACCTTCAGCCACTCGTACATTTCCTGGCGCAGCTCTTCAGGCACAGCCTTATGCTCCATGATCATATTCTGGAAAGCGGTGGCCAGGTGAACCTCGCAGGTTTGAACTTCCACGAATTTATGAAAGGCTGAATCGGGCAGGGTACTGGCTCCGTGCTGGACCACTCCGCCCATTCCGTATTTTTTGCGGGCCAGTTCGCCCAGCCGCTTGAGAACATCGAAATCAATGGCCACCTGGGCCAGGGTGCCATCGGGGAGAACCACCCCGCCGTGGCTGGTTCCCGTCTGGATGCTCAGCTTGCTCAGGCCAACCACCTCTCCCTTAAGCCGGTTAAAGCCCTGCATGAAGGCCTCCAGGTCTTCCTCGGTGCTGTTCTTATGTCCGACCTCGCCTATTTCACCACCGACCGAAATGGTCACGCCGGCCGGCTGCTTTGCCCGGATGAAGCGGTTAAACTCGGCGCACAGCTCATAGTTGAGCTTCTGCTGCTCGTCGAGGTCAGGTTTTGAAATATCCACCAGCGTGGAGGTATCTATGTCTATATTGAAGAAGCCGGCGGCGATGGATTCTTCGATCAAATCTCTGATGGCTTTTTTCTCGGATTCAGGATCCTGCTGGAACTTCTTGGCCGAAACCTGGAAATGGTCGCCCTGGATGAAGACCGGTCCACGGTATCCTTCCTTAATGGCCGCGGCCAGGACAGAGCTGACGTATTCAGAGGGGCGCTGGTCAGTATAGCTCATCTCGCTCCTGGCAATCTCGAAGATAAAAGCTCCGGCCTCGAGCTTCTTGGCCGCCCTGAAGACCGCCCGGGCCGAATCATAAGCCAGCATGCGCAGGTTCATGGCCGGAACGGTAAAGTTAAGCGGCGCTTCTCCCCTTCCCTTAGCCAGGTAAAGCTCGTGAATGGAGGCAGGCCTTATACCCACCTCCTGGGCAATTTCCCAGACGAGCCAGCGGGCTATCCCCCTGTCCGCGCCATCACCAAAAACGGCCTGGTAGATAAGAGCGGAGATGTTATCCCTCAATAATCCTTCGTCAATCACCTTAACCCTGTTTTCTTGAACCTCAACCGCGCCTTTAAGCGATCCCAGGAGGTTCTGCAACTTCGTCTCGCTCATAGTCTTCTCCTAATTTTTTATTTTGGGTTTCTCATTAAGTATAGCACACTTCAGGGCCGGCTCCAGCGGCCGGAACGGAATGCTACCGGACTTATAAATAATTATTGTTTGATAGGTGGCGAGGCGGATTTTCGCAGGCGGTAATTTTCCCAGAGGTCTTCCCGAACGGCCAGGACCAATAGCACATCAGGCCGCAGGCTGAAATACTGGCTGAAATAGGCTTCAAGCTCGGATTCAGTCCTTTTACTGGCTTCGCCGGCACTCAGGATGACAATCTCGGCCGGCTCCAGCCTTTCCACCTGTTCGCTTGCCGTCCAGTAACCAACCCTGGTGAACTTTCTCAGGTACCAGGGCAGAGGCCAGGTTTCCTCAGGTGGGGCAATCACCCGGACCAGCATCTCGCGGCCTTCTTTTGACACTTGGCTAAGTTCTTCCACCCTGGCCACCAGCCTCATAAAATCGGGAGAAGTCTGGGCATATACATAAGGATTATCCGGATAGGAGTGGAAATAAATATTGACAACGTAGGCCTGCCAGGCCGTCCAGATTAACAGGGCGCCGGCCAGGATTATACGGGCCTGCCTGATTTTTATCAGGCCGAGCAGGTGGTTGAACCCAATGCCAGCCATTACCAGGAAGCAGGCATAAAAAATCAACAGGTTCCAGGGTGTTTTGTAGGGTATGGCTGAATAAGCCAGGGCGGTTACCAGGGAAAACAAGGCCAGGTAAACCTTAAAGTTCTCAGCCGGCTTGCGGCTCAACCTGGCGAAACTCAACACCAGGCCATACAGTGCCAGCAGCAGAAACGGAATTTCGCTGAAAACCGGTGTTCCCGGACCCCCCTTATGAAATAAAAGCAGGCTGAAATAATACAAAAAACCGTGCCGATGTCCGCCCGCTTCCACGGCTTTCTGAGCATATCCGGTCAGGGCCCGGAATGAATCTATAAAACCCTGGGGATACCTGAAAAATGAAGAATAAAAAACGAAAGAAACGACCGCGAAGATTAATACGGCCGACAGAAGCGGGAGAATGGCCCCGGTTACCGCGGCCAGGCTGTCTTTGCCCAAGCCCCTGGCCTTCTCGCCCCGGTGCCTTCTGTCCTTAAGCCATGATAATAACCAGCTTAAAACCAGGGCCAGCACCGAAGCTCCAAGGATTATCAACGAGGTTTCCTTGGTGGCATAGAGCAGGCCGGCAGCCAGGCCAAGCCAGGCGGCTTCCCGGTAATTCGGCCTCCGGGCAAAACGCCACAGGCAGAAAACAAAGCCCAGGCCAAAAGCCACGAACAGGGTTTCCTGGATGTAAAAACGGCTGAAATAGATAACCGGCGCCGAAAGCGCCAGGATAAATGCCGCCCAGGACTTCTCCGGGTTGCTCAGGTACTTCCCCGTGGAGAGCAATAGAAATATCACCAGCAGGCCAAAGAAAACCGTTACTCCGCGCAGGGTTGTCTCAGTGAGTTCAGCGTAGGTGTGCTGCCCGCTCAGCCAGGCAAACGGCAGGCTGAAGTAATAAAGCGTCGGGCCGTGGTGGTCAACCGGGTCGTAGCGGTATTCTCCCTTTTCCAGGAGCTGGCCGAACTTATAGGCCTGGTTGGCTTCATCATTGTGCATCGGCCTGAGGTCAAGCCGGTAAAGCCGGGCGGCCAGGCCGATTATCAGGATAAAAACAAATAAATAGCCAAAGGTCTTCTTTTTCATTTAACCGGCTGGCCGTAGACCTCCACTTCCACGTAGTGGTTCATATCGTTGGAGGTGTTTCCGTTGCTCCAGAGCCGGACATAGCGGGCTTTGGTGCCCTTACCGTCGATAAGACGGCCCTCGTTGGTTTCGATATATTCCTTATCGCGACCGGCGCCGAGTCCGGATGAGTTATCGTGGTCGTTGTTGAAAAGAGTGACCACACCATTGACAAAATCTTTATCCTCGGAAACCTGAACGATGACATCGCGGTAAACGCGGGCCTGGCTGTGATAATGCCAGACTACGATGGCCTGGATAAGATAGGGCTGCTTGAGGTCAATCTGAACCCACTGCGGACCGGGTCCGAGCTCGACAAAATATCCGTCTTCACCTGATTTTTCACCGTCGGTCACATAGCTGAGCTCGCCGATGACCGGCTGCGGGTCGCTGGAAGTCACCGGTTTTTTCAGCGAGACAAGCTCGGTTCCCTTGGGCACGAAGAAAGGTCCGCGCGGTTTCCCGGTAATGGGCTCCAGGTTCGGGGTTTTGATGTTGCGCGGTGTGCCGATGAACATCGGCTTGGGCAGCTGAATCTTGAGCTCCACCTTCTCCTGGTCCTGGCCTTGCGCCGGAATAACAGCCACGGCCAGGCTCAGCACCACGCCTGCTAACGTTGCCATCAGCAATAATCCGGTTAATCTCTTCATTTTCAGCTCCTAACATGTCGTCACATAATAAGTTAATATTATAACCTTTTTGGCTAGCATTTTTTAGTCCGGCAACCTACCTGACTAAAACAAATTCGAAAATTAAATTAAGAAGAGGTTTTTGAAAAATACAAAGCCAACGGGCGCATTCTCCGGGCTAGCTTCAGGGGAAATCAGCCCCCATAAGTGTTAGGCACGGTGGGCGTGCACCTACGACGTCTGCTGACAAGAGCTGTAAAGAGAGATCTTAAAATTCTAAATTTCGGGAAGCCATCAATTCAGTTTGATTCTTTTTACCACGACCTCATCACTCTCTTCATCTGCGTAATAAATATGTCCCTTAATTACTGTTGGCCTTCCTTTGCCTCCTGCTATGGCTTTACCGAAATTGTGTTTAAGAGCCATCTTTCTATCCTCATCCCAGGTCCTCTTTTCTGCATCAAATTTAATCTTTAACAAGCGTCCATCGTTTTTCAAAAAACACAGATTAAAGTCATCATCCAGATAAAGACCGTCGACAGTCAGAGAAGGCAAATCCTTTTCCCGCCTGTTATCAGCGATATAGTTTTCAATTCTGAAGACAACCTGACCATCTCTCCATCTGATAATAGCCAGACCTTCTTTATACTTTTTATCCGGAATAAAGTAACTGACGGCCAGATAATCCCGGCCAAGAAATTTGCCATCAGCTATGTTCCCGCCGACAGAATCTATTTTCCAGACATGGCCAGACTGATTGTATCTCTGTAATAAAACAGTTGCCCCTACGCCCCAGACATATAAATTGTCCTGGCCGACCGGTAAAAAGATTCTTGTACCGGTCCAGAGGGCTTTTTGGGGTTGACTGTCATCAGGCAAAGAAAAAGCGCCCAGCCTGAATTTCTCTTTACCGTTATCCAGGTCGTACACAACCGAGGGCATAAACCGGGAGTCGTAAGCAAGCGCGGCCAAGGCCACTTCTTTTCCCTGAATATCGCAGAATAATCTTCTGGAGCCGATATCTTTAACGGAAAGCAATTCTCGTCCCTGGAGGTCAATTATCCTGCCTTCCGATAAAGAATCACCTTCCCCCTTCAGTAAAATGATGGCATCGGCAGGAGTAAAGCCATCAAATATCCAGCCCGAATCCAGCATCTTTTCCTCTATCAGCAGGTTGTCAGTATCAAATATCCTTACTAGCGACCGGTTAGAATAGACGCTTCCAGGCTGGTGCTCAAGGAAAGACAGCGCTTTCATCCCCCGGGGTGAAACATGTAATGCCTTGTAAATAAAGCCCGCTGGAATCTTAACTCTAAAAAGTTCTTCACCTTCCGATTGCTGTGCCGCCACCTTGCCTAATAATATGGAAATAGCCATTAAGGAAAACAGAAATGAAATTATTATCTTTTTCATTTCGGCCTCCCCTTTTCTTAACATGCTGATAAATAGGGTATCGGATTTTGAAATTGACCATTTATTTTTAATGATAGATGAATATGGGGCCCATCACAACTGCTACCGGTGCTATCGGCTCGCCCGATTGCCGTTATCCCGGCATAGACTTTCTTTCCGATAGATAAATTGATAGCAGCATCCTGCGAAGGATTCATGATAAGATGACATATACCCCATCTCCTTCCGTTATCATCAATAAGAATAACCGTCCAGCCTCCGGATTCTGAATAATAAATACTATCTACTATGCCATTACAAACACTATAAACTGGTTGACCATAACATGCATCTCTATCTGGATAGGAACCAATATCAAGGCCATCATGATCCGGTCGTTCTTCAGTTCGAAAGCCAGAGGTGATAACTAAATAACTTCCTCTCAAGCTCATCAATCGCTCATAACAATCAAGGATATTATCATTATTCGAATCAAAATCAGGATTAACGATCACAACCCCGCTACCGGCGTCAGGGTCATCAACATCTCCGTTATCACCGCTGCCTCCACCACCACCTCCTCCCGATCCATCATATAGATAAACATAATAGGTAACACAATCCCAATAAGATCCGGTTCTGGTATAAGTATTGTACCCATCACTGTACTCAATAGTATACGTCCGAAGAGTGCAAACCTCATAAGCATATACTGCCGCTTCTGAATATCTGTAAACAGCCAGAACAAGGATGACTATTAAAAACCCTACAAACAATAATCTTATTATGCTAATTCCCCTCATCTTAATGCCTCCCAATTTTAGGTTAAAAAAAAAAAAAAAAAAAAAAA
>QUAH01000014.1 GCA_003426165.1 Candidatus Saccharicenans subterraneus | reverse complement strand
CGCTTTTTCAAGTACCAACCTGATAAATCTCCCCGCTTCCTCCACCCCAATCCCTATGGCCGGACTACCACCGCGCCGCTTCCAAACAGACCCATTAGACTGGATACCATGTCTTGACCGGAATGAATTAAAAAACTTGACAAATTAATACTCAACTTTTATATTAATATAAAGCTAAAATAGAAAACAGGAGGAATAGATATGGGTAAGATAATAGGAATTGACCTCGGAACTACCAACTCTGTCGTGGCGGTCATGGAAGGCGACAAGGTCACGGTCATTGCCAACGAGGAAGGCGGCCGGACCACCCCTTCCGTGGTCGGTTTTACCAACAAGGGTGAAATCCTGGTAGGCCAGGTGGCCAAGCGCCAGCGCATCACCAACCCGGAGAACACCATCTACTCCATCAAGCGGTTCATGGGCAGACGCTACAACGAGGTTCTCAACGAGATCAAGCAGGTCCCCTTCAAGGTGGTTGAGGCTTCAAACGGCGATGTCCGGGTCCTGGCCCAGGGCAAGGAATACTCGCCGCCCCAGATTTCGGCCTTCATCCTGCAGAAGCTTAAAAAGGCGGCCGAAGACTACCTGGGCGAAAAGGTTGAAAAAGCGGTTATCACCGTTCCCGCTTACTTTAACGATTCCCAGAGAAAGGCCACCAAGGACGCCGGGACCATCGCCGGGCTGGAAGTGGTCCGCATCATCAACGAGCCCACGGCCGCGGCCCTGGCCTACGGCATGGAAAAGAAAAAGAATGAAATCATCGCCGTCTATGACTTCGGCGGCGGTACCTTCGACATTTCCATCCTGGAAGTGGGCGAGGGTGTCGTTGAAGTCAAGTCGACCAACGGCGATACCCACCTCGGCGGCGACGACATCGACCAGCGGGTCCAGGACTGGATAGTGAGCGAGTTCAAGAAGGAAACCGGAATTGACCTGACAAAGGACAAGATGGCTCTCCAGCGCCTGAAGGAAGCCGCGGAGAAGGCCAAGATCGAGCTCTCCACCATGATGGAAACCGAAATCAACCTGCCCTTCATCACCGCCGACGCCAGCGGTCCCAAGCACCTGCTGATGAAGCTGACCCGGGCCAAGCTGGAGCAGCTCTCCGAGGACCTGATCCAGCGCTCCATTCCGCCGGTCAGGCAGGCCCTGGAAGATGCTGGCCTCAAGCCCGAGGACATCCACGAAGTCATCCTGGTAGGCGGGCAGACCCGCATGCCCAGGATCCAGCAGGTGGTGCGCGACTTCTTCGGGAAAGAGCCCCACAAGGGCGTTAACCCGGACGAGGTGGTGGCTGTCGGCGCGGCCATCCAGGGCGCGGTCCTCGGCGGCGAGGTCAAGGACGTGCTCCTGCTCGACGTAACGCCGCTGACCCTCGGCATTGAGACCCTGGGCGGCGTCTTTACCAAGATGATCCCGCGCAACACCACCATTCCCACCAGGAAGAGCGAAATCTTCACCACCGCGGCCGACAACCAGAACAGCGTCGAAATTCACATCCTGCAGGGCGAACGCGAGATGGCCGCTTACAACCGGAGCCTGGGTCGCTTCCACCTGGATGGAATTCCACCGGCCCCTCGCGGCATCCCCAAGATTGAGGTTACTTTCGACATAGACGCCAATGGCATCCTGCACGTCTCGGCCAAGGACCTGGCCACCGGGCGGCAGCAGGCCATTACCATCACCGGCCACAGCGGCCTGGACGAGAAGGAAATAGAACGGATGGTCAAGGAAGCCGAGGCCCACGCGGCCGAGGACAAGAGGCGCCGGGAAGTGATCGACGCCAGAAACCAGGCCGACCAGCTCATTTACAGTGTGGAAAAGCTCATCCGCGACAACCGCGACAAGATTCCGGCCGAGGAAGTCAGCCGGGCCGAGCAGGAAATCGCCAACACCAAGAAGGCCATGGAAAGCGACAACCTGGAGTCAATCCGGGCGGCCATAGAGTCCCTGGCCAGGGCTTCGCACCACATCAGCGAGGTCCTCTATCGCCAGGCCGGGCCGCAGCAGCAGGCCCAGGGCCAGCCGGGCGCCGGTTACCAGGGCTACACCCAGGGAGGACCCGGACCCGGAGCCGGCAGCAGCAAGGGCGACGGCAAGGGCGAGGATGAAGTCATCGACGCCGAAGTGGTTGACGACGACAAAAAACATTGAAAGAATAGGCTCGGATAGCAGGCGTTGTTCGCCGTGAGGTGAGTGGATAGAGCGCAGCAGGCGACGAACGGCGAGTGTTGAGCAGAGAGCTAAGAGCTCGAACTTGAAGGCAGAAGCAGAGCGGCGAAGATAACCGGGCGGCCAGGCTGTTCTGCCGGCAGGGGATCGGGACCGGCGGAACGGCCCCCGCCCGAGAGCCGAGTCCGCAAGGAACGGAAGGCGAGGTTGGCCATGGCCAGGGATTATTACGAGGTACTCGGGGTTCCGCGGACGGCCAGTCTGGCGGACATCAAGAAAGCCTACCGCAAGCTGGCCCGAAAGTACCATCCTGATTTGAACCCCGGCGACAAGGCGGCCGAGGCCAGATTCAAGGAAATCCAGGAAGCCTACTCGGTGCTGAGCGATCCCAAAAAGCGGGCCCAGTACGACCAGTTTGGGTTTGTGGGCGACTTCGGGCGCGGCCCGGGAGCCGGTCCGGGGGGCGGACCTGGCCAGGGGCCGTTTGGCGGCGGCTTTGAAGGCTTCGATTTCTCCGAGTACGGAAGCTCCTCCTTTCGAGATTTATTCGAGAACCTGTTCGGCGGTATGGGTGTCGAGCAGCAGCGCCGGGGCGGACCACAGCGCGGCGAGGATCTTAATTATTCCATGACCATCGGCTTTGCCGACGCCATAAACGGTGTTCAGACCAAGATCAAGCTGACCCGCCTGGTGCCCTGCCCAGTCTGCGGCGGAAGCGGTTTTTCCAGCCTGGGCGGGGAGAGGGTCTGCCCGGATTGCGGCGGGCGCGGCCGGAGCTTCGTCCAGAAGGGCTTTATGAAGTTTTCCTCAACCTGCCCGACCTGCCTGGGCACGGGCCGGGTGAGCGGCCAGGTCTGCAGCAACTGCCGGGGCGAAGGCCGGGTCCAGGGCAGCGAGACCATCACGGTGCGTATCCCGAAGGGTGTTGACAGCGGCTCCAAGGTCCGGGTCCCGGGCAAGGGCAACGCCGGGATAAACGGAGGCCCGCCGGGCGACCTCTACATCAACCTGGATGTGACGCCGCACCCGTTCTTCAAGCGCGAGGGTTCCAATATCTATATCAAGGTGCCGATTACCGTGCCGGAAGCAACGCTCGGGGCCAAGATCGAGGTGCCGACGATATACGGCGAGAAAAAGTCTATTCGCATTCCGCCCGGCACCAGGTCGGGACAGAAATTCAGGCTGAAGGGCGAAGGGGCGCCGGTCTGCGGCCGGACGAGTCGCGGCGATATGTTTGTCGAGGTGAGCATCGTCCCGCCCTCGAGTGTTGACCAGAGGGTGCGGGAGCTGATGCGCGAGCTGGAGAAGTTTTACGAGGGCGACCCGCGCAAAAACCTGGGAAGCTGAGGGCGGAGCCGGTGGCCGTTTCGGGGGCGAAGGCTATGAGGGTTCAGGATGGTTGAGGGAGGTTGAAGATGCCGAGAAGGAAAAAGAAAGCGGAAGACGAAAGCAGAACAACCTGCGGCTATTACCATATAAGCGCCGTGGCCCGGATGTATAACATCCACCCCCAGACCCTGCGCCTTTACGAGAGGGAAGGGCTGCTCAAGCCGTCGCGAAGCGAGGGCAACACCCGCCTTTACACCGGGGAAGACCTGAAGCGGCTGGAGCTCATCCTCAACCTGATCCGCGACCTCGGGGTCAACCTGGCCGGGGTGGAAGTCATCCTGAACATGCGGGAGAAGATGAAGCAGATCGAAAACCAGGTCAACGAGCTCCTGGACTACATCAAGCAGGAGTTCTTCAAGGGCCGGGAGGAGGAATTTGAGGCCCGGCGGCGCAGCCTCGTCCACGTCAAGATGACCAAGCCCATGCCGGTGGAAAAGCCCGGCGACGAACCCAACCCCAAGAAATAATACTGCGCAATTTTCCTGCGACTTTTGCTGGCTTCAAATTAAGTCCTTTTCCTTATGCTCTTGCGGCCGTAAAATTCACCGTCTCCCGCAGGACAAAGTGGCCGTCAATTATCTGAATTTTATGGAAAAACTCTATTGCTCCAGGGGCTTCGAGGCTTCCTTTTTCGCCCCGCTCCTGTTGCTGCTATAACCCAGGGCTGAATCCTTTTTGTTTGCTGCTCCGTTAATTTTTATGTTGAATGTCGGCATCGAGTCTTCGCTGGAAATGGGCCGAAAAAAATATTAGAATTATTATGAAATCAGCCGACAAACAATAAGGGTAAAAGCTCGGGTTAAAGTTTTTCATGAAATACCAGGATTACTTAGAGTCTCGAAACATCAAGCTCTACCTGGAGGAGATCTCCAAGATTCCGCCCATCACCGAGGAGGAAGAAAAGGAGCTCGGCGAGCGCCTCAAGAAGGGCGACCCGGAGGCCCTGCGCCGGCTGATCGAGGGCAACCTGCGCTTTGTAGTTTCCTACGTCAAGAGGTACCAGGGCATGGGCCTGACCTTGCTCGACCTGATCAACGAGGGTAACCTGGGCCTGGTGGAGGCGGCCCAACGCTTCGACCCCGACCGGAACGTCAAGTTTATCTCCTATGCCGTCTGGTGGATCAGGCAGGCCATCGTCCACGCCCTGTCCCAGGCCTCCCATTCCTTCAACCTGCCCCAGAAAATTTCGGACAGGATTTCGCGGATGAACCGGGAAAAGGAGGTTCTCCGCAAGGAGCTCGGCCGGGAGCCGACCCGCGAGGAAGTGGCCGAACGCCTTAAAATTACCCCGGAGGAGGTGGCCGACCTGGAGCTCATCCAGGAAAAGGGCCTGTCGCTCTCCGATAAGATCAGCGAGGACGAGGACCTGGAGGTCGAGGACCGGGTGTCCGACGAGCTCGAGCCTTCCGTCGAGTACCAGCTCATCAAGAACTCCATAGAGCAGCAAATCCGGGAAATCCTCAACGAGCTGGATGAACGCGAAGCCCTTGTGCTAAAATTACGCTTCGGAATAGATAGCGACGAGCCGATGACCCTCCAGGAAATCGGCGACCGCCTCGGCCTGACCCGGGAGCGGATCAGGCAGATTGAACAGCGGGCCATGCGCAAGCTGGCCCATTCGCAGAAACTCAAACAGTTGAGAGGTTACCTGAATTGACCGAAGAAAAAGTTTGCCCGGTTTGCCAGGGTAGCGGCTGGGTGGTGAAGCAGACCGAGAAAGGACCGGTGGCCCGGCGCTGCAAGTGCTTCAGCGAGCAGCAGGCCATGCTCCTGCTGCGGCAGGCCCGGATCCCGAAGCGCTACGAGACCTGCACCCTGGACAACTACGAAACCCACCATCCGACCCAGGGCGATGCCCTGAAGATTTCCAAGAAGTTCGTCAAGAATTACCCGGCCCAGGAAGTGGGCTTGCTCTACATCGGTCCGTGCGGGGTGGGAAAGACCCACCTGGCGGTGGCGGTCATCAGGGAGCTCATCCTGAAGAAAGGGGCCTACTGCATTTTTTATGACTTCCGGGAGCTAATCCGCGACATCCAGAACAGTTACACGCCGGACTCCGAGGTGAGCGAGAGCGACATCCTGGCCCCGGTTTTTAACTGCGAGGTGCTGGTGCTGGACGAGCTGGGGGCCAAGCGGCCGACGGCCTGGGTGGAAGAAACGATTTTTTACATCATAAATTACCGTTACAACCAGAAGCGCGTGACCATTTTCACTTCAAATTACCTGGACATCGAGGAAGAGCCCGACCGGCGGGAGACCTACTACAAGAAGGGCGATGAAACCCTGGTGGATAGGATTGGGGTGAGGCTCAGAAGCCGGCTATATGAAATGTGCAAGGTGGTAAATATAGCCGGCGAGGATTACCGCAAGGTGGCCCGCCAGGCCAGCTACCGCTTCTGAGAGCCGGCGGCTGAATTTCCCTCTTGGCACCTGTGCTGCCATCTGCCGCGAATTTTTTATCGCCTAAAAACCTTTCTCGAAGATAGCCTTTCCCCGTTTTCAGCTTATAAGTAATTTTATTGGTTTCAAAAACCATTATTTGCGGCTTGCGTCCTTCTAAAACCCAACCAATTTCCTTCGGGCGGGTAACTTTACTTGACCTTCTTCAGCTTATCGAATACACTAGCCCCAAGGCCTCAGAGGAAAAATATAGTTACCGCCAGGAATCATTCGGCAAAAGACAGCCTTTCTTCTGAAACCTGAATAAACCCAAGGAGACAAGTATGATGGAATCGGGAAGAATTCTGACCATAGAGTATTTCCACGGGTCGAAGTTTGGCAACGGAGTCAAGGTTGCCGAAGAATTCAAGAAGCTGATGGGGGAGAAGGGCGTTGCGGTGAATATACACCACGTCGGGGCGGCAAAACCGACCGCCCTGCCGGCAGCTGACCTTTACATCTTCAGTTCCCCGGGGCGGATGGGCCGACCCAGGGGGTGCGTAAGGCGGTTTCTGAAAAGGCTGAATTTGCCGGCCGGAACTAAATACGCCCTGCTGACCACGGAAGGTGCTCCCCGGCCCGACAAAAAGACCGGCCGCATGCCCACCGAAGAAGAAATAGCCAGGTGGCAGAAAGTTCGGCCTAAAATGAATGAAATCCTGCAGGCCAAGGGCCTGGTCAAGGTCGCCGAGGAAAAAGTCTACGTGACCGGCTTGAAAGGCCCCCTGGAAGAAGGCTGGGAATCCAAGGTCGCCATCCTATTTGAGGCCATTGTCAAGGACCTTAACGGTTAAGTTGTTCCATTTTATTAAATCATTTAATGTGTACATTCCATCAAGCTTCAAATCTTCAAATTTTTTTGACTTTGTATATTTAATCCTCCTGTAATTTGCCCCGATTCCGCAAAATGGAACTGGAAACATTTTTAGACAACGGATATTTGATTCTTGAAGGTCGATAAACCATCCATTTTCTTGTGGGAATAGGATTTGATATGATTCAAGTGCATTCTGTACCTCACTAACAGGAATACCTGATTTATCAGCAATAAGTTTATACTCCTGATCTTCATAATCTTTTAGAATAAATCCACCGAATAACCACATAAACCATTGCCAGAATACCGGATACCTATAAAAGTACTTGTGGCTCTTCAATTGGTTTATTCCTTTTTTAAAAGATTCTGGCAATTCAGAAAGCAATGAATTTTCTTTATTTTTACCGAAGCCATTGTCCTTATTCCTTCTCTTTTGATTTTTCCCTAAGATATAATCAATAGCACTTTTTAGAAGAGCTAACCTTGCTCTGTGTTCAATATAAGTTGAAATCTGAATAGCATTGTATTTGCACTTGTAAAAAGTTTCCTCATATATATTTTGGGGCAACTTATCAACGTCTTCATCGAAAGATCTCTTAATCATCTCATTGCCGCACTTCGCTGAAATTCGTGGGAATTTCATAAACGTATCATATAATTTACGAACCCTATCGACTACGCTATCTGTAAAAAAAACCCCGCTGTTTAAAAGAAAGTAATATTCGTCAAGTTCTTTATAAGATTTTTTATCGTGAATATATTGTTTTTTCTTTCTCTTAAGATCTCTTAATAAATTCCTTTCTATCCAGTAAGAAAAACGCCAAGTATGAAAATCATCATCTTCAAATTGGCAATTTGGGATCACCTTATTTAGACAATTGGCTGCATTTGATAAATCATTAATTTGTAATAAGCTAATTCCAATATTATTTGCTTTATCTTCAAAAAAATTAGATCGTTCTTTAGATATGTTTGTTATTAAAATACCTTCAGAATATCCTAAATAATCAAGCCAACCTTTTATTTTAAAAATATCAGGAAATCCCCAATCACCAGTTTTCACTTCAACTATAAGGCTTTTTGATAGCTCCTTTTCATAGTTTGTTGCAACTATATCGAGTTCAAGAACTTCTTCTTTTTCTTCTCTTTCTATGATGTTCCTTTCGACATAATATCCTCCGCATTGGAAAAAAGCAGAAATATACTCTTCAAACTCTTTTCCCTTAGGCAGGTCAGGTAGTTGCGCCATTTGAAACCCCTTTTATATCATTAGTAATGAAATCATTATTTATAAAATATAGATATAAACGTGTTTCGGTCAACTGCAATATATAACTCTTTTTTATGAATACTGAAGGAAAAGTACGAAGGTTAGATCTGGTAGCAACAAGCGAATTCAAATATATATTTTATAGCTGATTTAGGCGTATAATTAGAGGGTGATCTCTTAATATGGGGTATTGCCAAAAGGCGGGATTTTTGCTATAAATCATTAAGCCTGCTCCTCGGTAGCTCAATCGGCAGAGCGGGTGGCTGTTAACCACTAGGTTGCAGGTTCGAGTCCTGCCCGAGGAGCCATTTTTATTTTAATCCATCCTACAGATCCTTTTTCCCCACAATGATAATCCCCGGCTTATCTTGAACTTCTGGAAAAATTCTTTGACTGGAAAATATCTTTTTTATTAAGATTATAAAAAAACAATTGGGAGGGAAAAATGAAGACGATTTTAGGTTGCCCGCCCAGGTTTTTCTCCACAAATCTTAAGCTGACAGTTGCTTTCATTTTGTTCTTAATCATTATAGCCACACCTATTTCCGCGCAGGCCCAGGAGAATTTATGGTACGTGTTTTTTCCGGTCAGCGGCTGGAATACACCCGGAGTTTTTTCAGTTCGCGGGACAGCCATGGGAGAGACTTCCTTTGGCCTCACCGGAGCTCAATCTGCTTTTTTGAACCCGGCGGTCCTGGCCGGTAAATCTCGCCCGGTTGCCGATATTTCTTCGCGGGTTGCCACCGTCGCCTATTATGGGAATCCGATACGGGACCCGTATTTTGAAGGATATGAAAAATTCAAGAGCGACAAAACCAATTTTGAATCTGCGGCCCTTGCCCTGAAAATCAACGGCTGGAACCTGGGACTCGGTTATTCGATTTACCAGACGTTTAATTACCCGGATATCAACCTGGATACCTATAATGAATTAACCTGCAAGCAAAGCGGTAAACTCGATGCTTATTACCTCAGCCTGGCCAGAAGGATTGATTCCTGGCTCCAGGCGGGTCTATCCGTGGCCTACATTACCGGGGCTATTTCCAGAGAACATTCCGTTTACTATATGGGCAGTAGCTCTGTGGCCCAGTATGATCTTAAAGTCCGGGCAGTTCTCTTTAACATCGGGTTTGTTTTCCCCTTGAGTTCCAACCTGGACCTCGGGCTGGCAATCAGGCCGGCCCTGAACCTGAATATAAAGGCAACCGAACAGGTCACAGACATTGACGGAGAAGGAATTGAGACTACGGCTGATTATTCAGGCAGCTATTTCTTCCAGCAACCATTTGTGGCCACAGCCAGCCTAAGCTATAGGCCGGTGGAACGGCTTCAGTTGACGGCAGACCTGTCATACTGGCCATGGAAGAAAGCGGCTCACAATCTTTACAACCTTTATGAGTGGGAACTACCCCCTGTGGACCCCTCAGATGCAGATGCCCAGACGGAAGTCTTCCTGGACAATGCCTTGAAATTCAACCTTGGCCTTGAATACAGGCTTCATTTGGGGCCGGGAGCGGTCAGGGATTTGTTGTTGAGGGGCGGGTATATCTACGACCCGCTCCATTATCATCTGTGGAATTACAGCCGCTACAGGTATGCACCGTCGATCATCACGGCGGGCGTTGGTATTCCGATCGGCAACCTGGAGGCCTCGGCGGCGGTCAGGGTCTGGCTTTCTCCTGGCAACTGGGACACTTTCAGGTATGCTGCCTTTCAATTCGGCCTCAGTTATAGTTTCAAGTAAGGCTGAAATTTTTAAGGGGGAAATCCGATGAGAAATAACAAAGAAGTTAAGAGATTTGAGGATAAATCAAGGATGATTTCTTGTCTCAATCGATTCCAGGTAGTTCTGTTGCTTGCGGGACTAACGGTGATGGCGGCTGGATCGGTTTTTGCCCAGGATTATTATTACAACAGAGATTACACTTTTGTTTTTACTCCGCTCGGTTTTACCAATCATTCCGGACCGGGTTATGCGGCCGCCCTGGGAATGGGCGCGGTGAGTTTCAGTCAGTCGGGCGTCATGGCAGGTTTTTATAATCCAGCGGTCATAGGCCTGGAGACGAAAAACGAAATATTTCTGGGTGGGAGTTTTAGCCACGCTTTTACCAGGCTTTACGCTCTTACAGAAGATGGTTCCGAAGAGCTAAGGTTCAAGGCTGATAGCTGGAAGCCAGAGGCCGGTTCTCTGCTTTTTAATATCAAAAAGCTGAGATTGGCGGCAGGCTATGGCTATTTTCACAACCTTTCCCGCCCGGCGCTCTCTTATTCGAATTATTATCCTTACACGACCGAGTTAATGAACTTAAATCAAGAAGGCAATGTTCATAGCCTGTTGCTTGCGGCCTCCTATCCGGTTAGTTCGAAATTTGCCGTTGGATTTTCAGCGGGCTACGTTTTCGGAAAGGTGCAGAGCGAGTTTTCCCGGGAATCGGATTGGCTGTACGGGATTTCCCGTGAATATAATCTAAAAGGCATTTTTTATAGTGTTGGCCTTGTGTTTATTCCCGATGAGCGTTTGAGACTCGGTTTCTCTGTTAGGCCAGCCATCCATTACCGGACTGAAGCCGTGAATACCGTGAGCTATTTTGGCGGTGATACAGAGGAGCTAAATGTCAAACTGCTGCAAGAGCCAACGGTTTTTCTGGCCGGGATCTTGTTTATGCCAGTTGAAAACCTGAAACTCGCGGCCGACCTTTCTCTATGGGGATGGGGTGGAGTTCCGCGCACGAGTTTTCCCTGGTTTTATAGCAGTACTGAGCTGGTGGAGGCTCCTCAGACCAGAGAAAATGCGGTCAGGTTAAACCTCGGCAGTGAGTATACAGTACGTATAAGCTCGGGTGATTCTGGTGATTACCTGAAGATAAGGGCCGGTTATATTCTTGACCCGGGGGATCTTAACAGCCGTCAATTCCTGGCGACAGGCCTCGGGGTGCAGATTGGCGGGATTGGCCTTGACCTGGCAGCCATCGTGCCGCTTGTGCCTTATTTACCAGACAAAGTGTATTCTACGGTCGTAAATCTCGGCCTTAGCTATAATTTTTAAGGGTATGTGCCTGCCTGCTGAATAAAAAGATTTGTGGGAACGATTTACTAGGAGTGGATCGTTGCTCAAGGCCGGATAGGATAGGGGAGAAAGTGAGGGGCGGTATCTGTGCTGGTTTTCTGGACGACCCGGCGGTGACAGGCACGAGTAATGAAATAGTCCGTGAGTTAAGTCCAAATCCGGGAGAAATTCTGGGGCACTTGTAACCACTAGGTTGCAGGTTCGAGTCCTGCCCGAGGAGCCATTTATATTTTAACCTATCTTACAAACCCTTTTTCCTCACTATAATACTTTTTATAGTTCTTGCTGGCTTTTATCATGTGGAAAAGATGATGTGATTAATTAAAACAAATTATGTAGATAGAGAAAATAGCTTTGAATGGGGTCCGATGATCGTTACTGGCTTTTTTATTAGAAACAAGGTAGCAAGATAAGAGAGCTCTTGTTCCCTTTCCGACCTTTTGGAAATTGGGAAAAGCAGCGTCGAATGATGATTGCCGGAATTATAACGTAAACTGCCTCTTAGATTTTATAAGAAGATTGCTTAATGTAACATATCTTCAAAAAGATCAGTAAAGTCTTCGGCTTAGTCTGAACATCTCCCGCCAAAAGATATAATCTACCCTTTCCTATTTAGTCTTGATGATGGCTTATATGGCCAGTACTAGCCCACTCTTATTAGGTACATATGTTTTCTATCACCTAAGCTTCCCCTGTTCTGTCAAAGAATTTTCTGGAGAATTTGAATGAAACAAGTCCTTTTTTCTATAATATCATCCTGAAAATACTCTGCTCCTACAAATTTTAGTTCCGAATGCTCAGACGGTGCTTCGCTGATTCCACAAGCTCGCCATATAATATTGGCATCATCTCTTAGCCTTAAGAGAAGGAGTGCTTGACTTTTCTTGATTCGTTAATTTACGATTTTATGGTATTGCATAATTAATGGTAAAAGCATGGACGACGAAAAAATGCCTCTTTTTCTTATGAGAAGTTGGACGATAGGCTTCATACAATTCCGAATGAGCGGTGTTACTGGCTATTGCATGGAACAAACTTGATGGAGACCATAAAGAACAAAAGATATTTCATCGATCTATTTTCGGGATGCGGGGGGCTTTCTCTTGGCTTAATGAAAGCTGGTTGGCATGGCCTTTTCGCTATTGAACAAAGCTCAGATGCCTTTAAGACGCTAAGACATAACTTAATAGAAGAAGGGAAACATAATGCGAACATGCCTCGCTTTGATTGGCCCCTCTGGTTAGAAGTAAGGCCATATGAAATCAAGGATTTTCTTGGATCCTATGGAAAACGGCTAAAATCGCTTCAGGGTAATATACAGCTTGTTGCGGGAGGCCCACCTTGCCAAGGCTTTTCGTTCGCTGGTCGTCGAACGGGCAAAGACTCAAGGAACGAGCTTTTTCAGTATCACCTTCAAGTGGTTGAATTGGTCAGGCCCGAATTTGTTTTAATGGAGAATGTACAAGGAATTGATACTGCCTTCAGGATTAGCAAGCAAGAGAAAAAAGCTCGTGGCAGGCCTCGCAAGAGCTATGCAAAACGCATTCGAGATGCGCTGGAAAATCAAGGTTACGAGGTTCAGCAGCATATCTTGAGGGCAGCCGATTTTGGCGTTCCCCAGCTAAGACCACGGTATTTTGCTCTGGGAATTCGAAGAGATCTGATAGGAGGACGACACCCTCCCGACTTGCTCAAAGTTTTACTGGAAAGGCGTGAAGCTTTTCTGCGGACCAGGGGCTTGCCTACAGATCGTCCCGTAACTGTTTTCGAGGCTATTTCGGACCTATCGATTTCTGGCAAATCCCTAGTAGAATGCAAGGATAAAGAATCTCCTGCCGGATTCGTGCAAATAAATTACAAAGGTCCAGAGACCAGTTACCAGAAACTAATGCACGAGAATATGAAGGGGAAACAGTTAAATAGTCTCCGCCTGCCAAGGCACCGCCCAGAAACAATCAAGCGATTCGAAAAGATTCTCAAGGAATGTAGAAAGGGAGTACAGGTTTCTGCAGAAGAGAGAGCCCGGCTGGGAATTAGGAAAATCGCAATAACTCCCTTGGCACCCAACCGGCCCTCGCATACCCTTACCACCCTTCCTGATGATTTGTTGCACTACGCAGAGCCTAGAATACATACGGTCCGCGAGCACGCGCGCCTTCAGTCGTTTCCAGACTGGTTTGAATTTTGTGGGAAATACACGACTGGGGGAGATAGGCGGTCCAAGGAATGCCCTCGATATACTCAGGTGGGTAACGCGGTCCCCCCCTTATTGGCTGAAATTATTGGTGAGGCACTCCACGCGATTCTCGATGAATTGGAGATAAGCCTGCGATATCGGAAAGCTGGTAGCCAATGGAGGCGGGATAAAAAGACGAGGAAGGGGTGATACGCATGGCAAAAAGTATTTTTGAGAACGAATTTTTATCTACCATTTTGGCCCTCCAACAAGATGGCAAGCAAGCGATCAGTGCACCTGCAAACTGGATTAAGGAAGAGCCGCTCCTTGAGGTTCCCACTGATATAGATAGCATTATCAATGAACTAGAAACGGCTATCATCGGTTGTGACGAGCCGGGCAAGCCTGCAAGGTGGCACTTCTTCATTGGATCTCCTGGCAACGGGAAGTCAGCTGCCACGGGTAAACTATGCCGCAATCTAGTAAAAAATAAGGAGTGCCGCATATTAGATGAACAAGGATGCCCAATTGAAGAGCTAGACCCTAGCTCGGTTCCTTATGGCCTCGATGTCTACGAGGCGGGACAAAAGTTCGTCTCTGCACGAATCGTGCAAGATGCCTCTGTTGTGAGGAAACCATTTGATAAGAACGTTGATCCAGCAAGTGAATTGGTATCGACGCTTCGTGAGGTCTGGCAAAAAGGGGTTTCTCTCATTATTTGTACCAACAGGGGAGTTCTTGAAAAAGCCCACAGGGACAACCACCTTAATCCCAAAATAAATGGGCAGCCCTGGTTCAGAATTCTAACCAAGATAGTACAAAGCGTGCCAAGTGTCCGTGGGGAACTTCCAGAGGAATGGGATTTCGATGGTAAAAGGTCAGTATTTAAAAAGGTAAAAGTAACATTTAGCCATCTTGATAATAGGAGTCTTTTAATAGGAAGCGATATATTTAATCGACTTGTACTAAGAGCAGTCGATCCCAAGAATTGGAAAACATGCAGCGAGTGCCCGGTCGTTAGCCTTTGTCCTTTCAAGGCAAATCGCGATTGGCTTGATGCCCAGGATGGGCGGGAAAAGTTTTTAAATATTCTCCGTCGAGCCGAAGCATTTTCAGGGCAGATAATCGTATTTCGAGAAGCTCTTTCATTATTATCCTTCATATTGGCCGGCTGCCCAAGGGACTACGGCAATGACCACCCATGCTCATGGGTTAAACGCAAGGCCGAGTCCGGGGATGTCTTCTCTCTGGCAACGCGCCGTATATACATGGCAGTGTTTGCATCATTTTCGCCTCTTGGACTTGAACCTGTTGATAGCCTCCAGGAGAAACAAGTTGATGCAATTAAAAGGCTAAAAATAGAAATACAAAACGCAGACCCCGAATTAAAAAATATCCTTGAGTTAATAACCGGGCGTAACTTCCCTTCGACCGATGTTGGCACTTCTCGCCTTCTTGGTAGGGACGGAATCCTTTCGCGAATAGATCCCTGCATTGGTTCATTGCCCTCGAGTTTCTATGATGCGTGGGACGGGGATTATAGGTTAATTCAAAATAGCGATAGCCCCTTTGTTACATCGATTGAACGCAAGTGCTCCGAGTTATGGACGAGGATGGAACAGGCAATGGAATCAATTCGAGATTATGGGGTTCTCGAAGCGTACTGGGCCCTCCGCCGATGGAGTAGCAACTTTCTGCTTCATCTGGGCGCCTTAATTGAAGGCAGGACAGCCTGGGCAAAGGAACTTGACGAATTCTTGCTGATGCTAGAAATAGTCTCGAAGCCTTCAGAGATGCAGAGCATAGAAGAAAAGCGCCGCATACACGAGCTTAATGATAGCTTAGAGGCCCTGCTTGACACGGGCGCCTCCGGTCGCCAGAATTCGGGATCAGTCCAGCTTACAGATACCGTGGAGATAGTAGGAAGCTGGGTAAGAAATAACCTTAAACCAAAAATTGACACGAGCGAACGATCTGCTAGCCTTACGCTGTCGATCCTTTACCAGGGGGGAGAGCGTGCTACATTGGGTGCACAAATGTTTATTTGGTTAAACAAAAGGGCGCGCGGCAAGCTAGATCATCGCTGTTTGCCGCCAGAAATCTTGGCGGGAGCGGTTGACGCGAGGATTCGTGCTGCGGCCAAGGGGAAATATGCTTTCCAGGATGATGATGTCGAACTCATTATTGCCACCGGCGGAGATAGAAAGTTCCAACTAGTTAGGATTGAAGGCGACGTTTTAGTCAGGGAGTCCCGGCAATGAATGGACAACTATATCCTACGACGGCCAATGAACCCAAGGTGCACCCGCTTATTAGAAATAGCTTTGCCTTTGTGCCATCGGCCGGCATGAGGTTGGCGCCCGAGGTTTTGGTTCTAGAGCTTTTTCGAGAAATATTTTTCACCAAGCACTACGAATCCACCACGACAAAGGAAATAGATCCGGATGAGCTGAATGATAGCAGGGCACCATCTTACTCAATAGGAGAACAAGCCGTATTTTATGCTTTGCGTGGAAGACGCAAGAAAACGAAATCTTCCCGAGTACAAAGATTTTTTGCTCCCGCTTATCCCATTTTAGCAAGGGGAGGATGGATAGGAAAGAACCGAGAAAGGGTAATAAATAATTTTTTCTTGGGAGGCCCGATTGCACAATATCTATGGTGCCGGGGTACGGATGTCAAAAATAAACAGCGCGAACAAGAGGAGATCATCGAGCTAATAGGCAAGGCTCTTGTAGGGCATAATTCTGTTGTACCAGGCAGTTATCGGGGAAAGGAAATACTATCTGTAGCCCTTCGAAATGTCGCTTATAATCTTGATCTTGATCTGGCAAAAAAGAACTTGGAGGAAAAAACTGGTTATCGACCTGTAATTAGGATTGATCGCGACGAATTATCAACAAGAATATTCAGAGATACCAAGTTTGTCTGCGGGCTGGAAAGGGACCTTCCGAGGATGCAGTGGCTGCACTTGTTAATGACATTCCTACGGTTTTCGCTTCCCATTTGGTTACTTGCCCAAATGAGAATAACAAGTTTCTTGCACGAGTGGCTGTTAGATGCTATGGATCAAGGCTGTATCGCAAGTAGCCAGGATATAGAGCAAAGAATCGCAAATCGAAACCGAGGACTCCTGCACCCGACGCTTACACCAAAGCGCGAAGTCTTTGATCGAATCGAACAATACATGAAGAATAGGGTCGAGCTAAACATCCTTCTTTATTGCCTGGAGAAAATCCGGCCCAATGAAATCAGCAACAAGTCACTTGATGTTAGAATGAAATCTTCGGACAAGCTAAGCATCGAATCTTTATTGCATCTTGCAAGGGATGCATCTGGTGACCTGAAGGCAACAGACCGTTTTAAGCAGGTTGCCCTTGGGCTTGACGTGCGGCGCTTCTTAATTAGGGAAGGCGAGCTTTTTGCGGCGTGGCGAAATCCCCTTTTAAAAGGCCAAGGAAAGAATATAGACGAATTTATAAGGGTGCTGTACCGGGCAGAACTTGGCGACGAAGAAGGTGGTTACCTGCTGATTCCGGAGGGTCGGGGAACAAGCCGAGGCTTTCGCGTTTTCCCTGGGCAGCTATTACTAAAGACGATAACATACCTGGCGGCGGAAGACAAGTATTCAAATGGTAGGACAGGCGGATCTGGAAAGCTAGTACTAGAAGATGTCGAAAACCATTTCCAACAATATGGTATTGACTTTTCAAGTGCGGCCGATGCAAGGCCTCTAATGATTCAAGAGATGCAAGCCATGGGGCTCCTTATGGGGAGCCCAGACGCGGGGGCAAGCGTGGCCGTCAAAAATCCATACCGAGGATAGTAACTTTCATGCCCGAAAAAGCAAGAATATTATCGATTTCGAAGGTGCTAGGGGAACTCATAAGCGAGTACGTTCATGTTGCTGTACAGGCAGGCCAGGATTATCGCCTAATAGTTCCCGGCCTGACTGAAAGGGTTTCGCGGGAGGTGCATGAATACCTAATTGGCAATGGTATTAAATCTTACTTGGTTATCGGGGAGCACTCTCAGCCTAGTGAAGAAAAGCAATGGATAAGTCCGCTAGGCCTGACAAGCAAGAGGATCGGTTCTTTTGTTGCGGTTGTCGAACCCGGACAGCTCGCTTTAATCCAGGATTCCATTCGCGGCTCAGGAGGAACAATAAGGTCAATTGCTTTTTCAGAAGAATGGCCATGGATAGATAGCGGAAGCGAAACATTTCTGTTTGATGGACCTGTCCTTGACAGATTAACAAGTACTTGGACTTATCGTGACGACGAGAAACAGTGGTTACGAGAATTGATTCTGGAAGGCTTGGTAAAAAAGACACTGCCAAGCTCGTGGCGAGAGGAATTATTGCTGGAAGAAATCCTGGGTAGTTTTGATCACACTATGTACCCAGAGCTTGATGATATTCGGAAAAAATTGCTATTCCATGCAGGGATTCCTTGTCCATCGCAAGAGGTTCCAGATGTGGGTGACCTCGTTAAGAAATATAGCGATCTATGCCAACAGATAATAGAACGATGCCAGAAGGAGGACGACCCCAGAACTCATTACCGAGATGTTAGGGTTCCTGAAATTATTAGAGATGAAAGACAGCAAGATATTGTAAAGAAGTCACTCGATGTTCTTTTTGATGGCATAGGGATAAGCAAGACTTTAAACCTAGGCCTCCTTGCATTTTATTCTTGCTGGGGAAAAGGTGCCGAGGGAATAAATAACTGGCGTACCTTGCATTACGATTTACTTGCTAAATTGTTTGATATTAAAGAGGGGCCGAAGGCCGAAGTTTCTTACAAGGTTGAATGTAACCGTGGTATTTTATCGACAGATTACAAGGCAGTAGCTACCTTTGTTGGCGAACAGCTAAATATATCAGTAGACTTCAAGATACCACAAGAACAGTTTGTTGAAGATACTTGGTCGTTGGCCCTGATGTTACGAGGCCAGTTCTTATTTAAACAGCCAATTCAAACACCCATAGGAAATTCGAAGTTTGAATTGAATACATCCGAGCTCGAAAGCCGCTCCGCTAGGAAACTTCCATTAAGGCTAGCACTAATATGTGGCGAAGATATTCATGCCGATGCTAGGATCGCCCTGAATCTTTGCGGTAGGAAAAGGCCGGCTTTCGTGGTTGTCGAACCCGGGTTTGATATAATCGACGCCTTGGATAGGGAGAGCGGTGAAGAACCAGAGGTGCCGGACAAGAAAATCGAGATCAGCGAACCTGTGCAAATTTATTTGTTTCAAGATTCAGATGATCCCCCAGAGGTACGAGATGGGGAAGATAACCCTGTAAGAATAGGAACCGAAGCCCCCGGGATTTGGAGAACTACTGAGCGCCTGGACCCTACCATTGAAAAAAGCGGGATAGCTATAAGGGCTTGCATCTTTGGAGAGAGGATCGCGATACTATGCTTTGAGGCCAAGGACATTGAGAAAGGGGAGTTCACGATTGAAGATGAACTAAGAGTCTTGCTATCTGGAAGGCGTGAAGGTAGAATCAAAGAAGTAGCCAGCCTATTTGCAGGAGATTCTCGCGATCCATACCCGTTCCTGGGAAAACTTAATGACACTGCCCGTAGAAGGGCAAGCCTTGCCAGGGAGATGACTGGTCCCCTTGGTTGGAGGCCTTTATTGACTAACCTGCTAAGTCCTGATCACGGAATAGCCGGATCGTTCGGGGATTATGTCAACTACTTGGGGAATGTCCCAGGTGAGGCCTTTAACGGGTTAACGCTCCCGGAAGATGCCTTGGTGTATCTAAGGGCCTATTCAGATGCACGTGAAGATGTGCGCAAGGCGATAGAAGAAAATCTTGAAACCCGGCCTTTCCAAATAGAACACCCCGTTTATGCCTCTAACCCAATCTTTAACGCAAAGAAATCTAAAGAAATCGAAGAACTGATTTCAAGGTACATGAAATGTTACCTCGACATTCTTGCATACATGGAACAAAGGCATAATTATTTAGAATGGCGCCAGCTATTTATCCTCACGCACCTAGATTGTGCGATCCACTGGGAAGAAGGGATGCTAAGAGATGCGCTCATGTTAATAGGACCCTGGCACCCCTTAGTCCTATCAAAGAGATTCATGGTGCAAGCTGCCTTGTTTGCTAGATACCAAAGGCTATCTAGGGATAAAGACAATAACTTTAGGCAACTTGTAGCCTTGCTTGAAAGGGTTAACGGGTTTCGCTGGATTCCCGGACTTTCCGCAATGGATAAATCATTTGAGCCTACCTACGTATCAGCAACGTCTGATCCAGGTTGGCATCTTGCGGTAAAAAAGACTATCGGGGAAGTAACATCGAGAGCAGACGCGGGAAACTTGCAGGAAATCTGCAATCTACTCAAGGCCAATTTTGGCCTCGATTCTGATATAATGCCCGAGGGTGCAGACGATCTTGTATCTTCATGCATCGGAAGTTACTTGCGTGCGTTCCCATCTAGAAGAGGCGTAGGGATACGAGTTTCCCGAGGATATTATCTCCCAAGAATTCTAAGTGCGATAGACAATTTCCTACATTCAGATGACGGTCCTACTGCCATTGGATACCAATTGCCAGGAGGAATCAGGATCTTTTTGCAAGAAGCTCTAGGAGACATAGAAGAAATTAACTGGTTCAATCCTCCTATCCAGGTCTTCGAATACAATGACGACCGCCAGTGTATCAAAGAAGAAAATCCAGATATTTACGTGATACCGCCAGATCAATCTGTAACGTTTAGGCCTACGCGTGAAACGCATCGACTTCCTAGGGCTAAGGGTTGCGAAACTGTTTTCTATGAACCTTTAGTCTGGCTAACAGAGGGACAACAGTTAGTCCCGAACAGCATTACATACGAATTAGATCTGGAGCCTACCAGCCCGCAGGACGCTTCTCTGGGGGAATTGTTTGTTGCCATAACGTCCAAAGCTATAAAACTGATTGACGAATCCCCCACAGTCGTGCGAGCAGTTAAATTGCCCCAGCAACTAGACTGCCCTTGGGCAATCACGCCAGGCAGGGGATTGGATCCTTCTATTTTTGTTAAATATGTCCGAGACGGGATGGCACGTTCTATCCAGAACCGTGCCTTGTGGGACTACAAGGTTGATCTTGCAAGCCAAAACAACTCTTATTACATCTTGTCAACGATACCCAGGAGCTTTCAGGTCTCCGTGAATGGGATTTTTGGCCGGGAGGACGTGGCCAGTGGTTTCGTAGAAGAACTTGGCAAGATTGGTATCGCAATAGGTGGCGAAGCACTCAAGTCGGGACGACACGCGCTTGGAGTGGTGGGGCTCATTGGCGCCGTACGGCTCTTTCTTGGTCAAGGAGGGGAAGAAACTGCTCCTTTAAGGAAAGATAACGAAAGCATTGGATTCCTGATTCCTGTCGATTCATTTGCCTCTTTCTTCGGACACGCAACCGAGGATCCCGAGGAGTCGGCAAAAAGAACGGACTTGCTGGCAATCCAACTCTATTTACCGAAGTTACCTGATGACAAGATGGTTATATCTGCATGCGGAGTCGAGTCCAAGTTTGTTTCTGGAACATATAGCCAGGCAACAAGCCGCTGGGCTTTAGAACAAGCCCGTTCAACCCTGCAAGATTTTCAAGCTCTGGTAAAGCTTAGCCTTCAAGAAGGATCCGTTCCGGAACGTCTGGGACTTCTTTCATTGCTAAAGTTTGGTCTTAGGATTTCGAGTCCTAGCACGCCAAGAGAAATTTCTGATTGGATTGGTATCGAACGAATGATATATGAGGCCGTTTTGCTTAAACGTTATGAATACAGGGCAGCCAAGCAAGAGGCAGTTCTTGTAACCACAGAGATGGGACTCCCCGGGGTAGCAGAAGCCAACGTTATCGACGGGGGGCTATGGATTAGGTTAAATAGGGATAATTGGCCTGGCATTTCGGATACACCCAAGCTTAAAGAAATTCGAAAAGAGCTTTCAGAGCTATTCATGCCCGGGAGCGACTTAGAGGAGAGAAGCAATCTAGACTCAAGATCTGATGAGGGACCTTCGGAAGTATCACAGGCACCCGAAACCGTTTCTGGTGGTGAACAACCAGCGATTCAAGTAAGTTCAAATGAAATTGGCATCAGAATTCAAGAGGCCAATGTTCCGTTGCGCAAGATAATGATTGGGGTTGACGATGGAAGGAGAATCGTATATTTCGATCCTCATTCGCCTGTAGACCCACTTGAGAACTTGAACATGATGGTGACTGGTTCGTCGGGTACCGGAAAAACCCAGTTCGTTAAGTACCTCATATGCCAATTACGTCAACAGGGAAAGAACATCATAATCCTTGATTTCAAGAATGATTTTGCAAGCGACGTTGTTTTTACAAGGCTTGCCCGGGTAGAAAGGGTTTTCATAAACTTTGCAGGACTACCTTTCAATCCGCTAATCCCTTACCCCGTAAAGCATCCTGAAACTGGTGCTTTGTTAATACAATGTGGTCAACACATATCTGGTGTTGTTTCAATATTGCAAAAAACCTTTGGTCTCGGCCCGCAACAGCAGGCAAACGTGAAGAACGCCATTGTAGCCGAATTTGATAGAATGGGTATCCCAACCTATGGATCAGTTCCGTATGACGAGTCATGGCACTTTCCAGATTTTCACAGCATAGGAGAAAGAATAAAGACTGATAATCCGTCAGCTTACAACCGGCTGGATCCCTTGTTCACGCTCGAATTATTCAAAAATGAATTCCGTGAAGTGTCTTTCGAGTCTCTTGTTGAACGTTCGGTTGTATTGGATTTAAGCCATCTTCCAAGCGAGCAATTAAAGGATGCTTTAGCACAGATGATTGTAATGTCGGCGCACTCGTATTACAACTCGATTCCCCATTCAGGTACAATTAGACAAATATTCGTGTTCGATGAAGCCCACAGAGTTCTTGAATCTAATTATATGCTAATGTTAGCTCGCGAGTGCAGGGCGTACGGTGTAGGAATAATACTATCCTCCCAGTATCCAAGAGACTTTCCTCCCGGGATATCTGGTTCCATGGCAACAAAGGTCATTCATAGCAATGGCAGAGACATAGAGATGGTACGAGCTATGGTTCGACTGATTGGGTGCGAAGGTCAAGAAGCAGAAGCATCAAGCCTTGAAAGGTTTCAAGCCTTCGTTGATAACCGTCATTATCCTCACAAGATAATAAGAACAATGAATTACCCGCTTTTCCTCGTATTAACCCACCTAAGAGAACGTGGAAATCTAGCGATAGATGAAATACATAATATTGAAGGCTTGGACCTATCCAAGTTGCCAGTTGAAAATCTTGTTACGCAGCTAGAAAGGCTTGGGTTAGTAGAAAAAAGAGACGGTATCATACGCATAATAGATAGAGATTAAGAGGGAATTACGATGTCAAATTATAAATATAGCGATAACTGGTATCTAGTGGGAGCTTAAACTTTGATTATAGGGCAAGAGTGCTACGCCAGAAAAATGTGACAAAATAAAAATATTTAATTGGCATTTTTTGATATTATCTCTTGATGGGCGTTTTGATCCTTATTCGAATGACCTGAAAATCATAAATATCATGCTTGAAGGGATGGTACCAATAAAGATATGAGGAAAGGCAAGATTCAAAAAGATATAAAAATGCCCAGTATGACCAAGATTAGGCTTTTCCGTCGACTTCTGCTAGGCTGGTACAAGAACAACGGCCGAATATTTCCTTGGCGGAACAAGTCTGCGACCAATTATGAGCTAATAATTGCAGAGATCCTGTTACAGCGCACGCGTGCAGAGACCGTGGCCGAATTCTATAAAGACTTTGTTAAGAGATTTCCATCGTGGAAAAAGTTAGCTGCGGCACGTGAAAGGGATCTATCTGTATTTTTGCGCCCCATAGGCTTGTGGCGGAGGCGTTCTCGTTCTCTCAGACTGCTAGCTAATTTAATCTCTAGAAGAAACGGAAAATTTCCAAGGCATAGAGAGGAAATAAATGCGTTGCCTGGGGTAGGGCAATATATAGCGAATGCTGTTTTGTTATTCTGTTATCAAAAGCCACAGCCGTTACTCGATATAAACATGGCTCGTGTCCTTGAAAGGGTATTTGGACCTCGTAAGCTATCTGACATTCGATACGATCCTTACTTACAGTATTTATCTTCGATCGCGGTTAAGTGCAGGAAGCCAAGGGAATTAAATTGGGCCGTATTAGACCTTGCAGCCATCATTTGCAAGGACAATGAGCCACGTTGCAACAACTGTCCCCTCAAGATTATTTGTTCTTATCGACGTAAAACAATAACCTACAAAAGCAAATCTGGTTTGTTGAAATAAATATTTCTTAATAATTATGATAAGTTATTCAGAGATAATTTGGTGAAGACATTAGCCTTGGTTTATGTGGAAAGGCCAAATTTCATAAAATATATAAAGTTCATGAATATTGTTAAAATATATCAGAGAGAAGAAAAATGAGTTGCCATATTGATGTATTAAGTGCCGCAAAAGTTTTTGTCGAATAAAAAGGAAAAAACGAGTTTTCTCCAAAAGAGATCATCGAATATATGAAATTAAATGGCACTACTTATGCGGAAAGCACAATTAGAACCCATATTGTATCGAGATGCTGTGTTAATGCGCCAGAGCATCATGCGGTTAGATATAAATATTTTAAGCGGATATCTCGTGGCTTATATAAATTATACAAAGAATGAATTAAAAATATTATTTTGTTCTTGAAGATGGTAAGTTATCAGGTACTATGTTTCAAGCATTAGATCAGATTACTTTATTTGGTTTATGCGGCAATATAAAATTGGATCATACATTTTTGCTTGAAACTAGTCTTCAAACTGTATTTTTGCCTAGACAAGGCGATTGCCGAGGAAAATAAATATTAGCCATATAATATGACGAGCTTAATATTGATTTCATGCAGCGATCATAAGGCCAAGGGGGGCTTAAGCTTGAGTATCCAGGTATTCATTCTAGCTGGTTAAAAGATAATAGCTTAAGGGAAAAGCTATTTATAAAAAGAGAACATATATTCGATAAGATTAAAGATAAGAAGCTTATAGATGTAGAGAAAAAACAGGGTAATAGAGGCTTAGATCCCAGGAATAAAGGACTCGTATTTGGGCCGGATTTGGTGGGTTCTGATTTATCTGGATTATATTTAGCTGCTTATGAAAGATATGAAGGTAGGTTTTTTAGAACTATCGGAGAATATAACACTGGTGAAGAATTAAAGGATTTGTGGAAAGGATTACAGCCTCATTATCGGGTGCTAATTTTATCTGGGTTGTACGGATTTCTGGAACCGTTTGATCAGATACAGGAATATACATGTCATCTAACTGATGAGGATATAGATAATAATAAAAGAATATCGGGTTATTGGTCTGAACTGCTTACGGAAATATTAGTTTGGTATATAAAGCAATATCAGGTTGAATATGTTATTGACTTACTGTCAGAAGAATCTTACCAGAATACCATAGCCTGGAGAAAGGTATATTATGAGTGCGGAAATACCAAATTTCTTCACAGGGCATATAAGAATCAAGCGGGACCGGTAACGCTTCCAAATTCAGCATTGTTTATGCTCAACGAATTTATGATAAATAAGACAGATCCGAATAAGATTCCCGTTGATAAGTTCATTAAAAGAGAATACTTAATTGATGATGAAATCCTGTTTGAACCTCAATTTATGATGTCGAAAAACCAAGTAGCAAGAGAAGGTATCGCAGAAATGTTTCCGATATTACGTAAAAAATTGATAAATAGCTGGGATAAATTGCCTAGCTCTGTAATATATAAACTTGCGAATGCCGAATATGTTTATCGAAAATTTTTAAACCTTCAGTTGGCTGATTATACGGCAGCCTCAATATGTTTATCGAAGGCAATTGAAACTTGGCTTCGGGATTTGGCGAAGACATTTATAGATATTACTGGTATAAAAATGAGAGACAGAAATGGAAAAATAGTTGAAATTGGAAGAGCTACTTTAGGAGACTATGAATATTACCTTAAGGATGTGAATAATGAAAACATAAGAAAAAAGATCTCGCAAAAATATACCAATATAACCTCGAATGACTTATTAGATTTGAAAAATAAGATATTTCGTATCAAGAATGATTACCGTAATGGATATGTTCATGAAAAAGATATGCCAAAAGCGGTGTTTGAAAAATTTAGAGAAATTGCGTTCGAATTTTTTAACTATTGGCCCTTGAAAATAAAGAAAGACAAATGATAAGGGGGTAATAAGAATATGCCTGTTTTCTATCATTCAGACCGTGCCTACAAACTGCTTCTTTATCGGCCATTGGATGCCCCTATCAGCATCGGAGACGACCAACCCCCCATGTTAGCAAGAAAAATGGGTGGTTTTCTTGCTATGCTTAACTTTTGAGGATCCTAACTTAACCTCGGCCTCCACTCGCATCACCTCATCTGCCAGCCACTTCTGTATCGCCATCACCTGATCTTCCTCCGCCAATAATCGCGTCAGTAATCTTTCTGTTAATCCATTGTAATCTCTATAAGCTATCATAAATAAGTATATCCTTATTTTCCAAATAGATAAAATTATTTCGACAAAATGAGGGCTGTAGATAAGAGCTAGAAATGCAAATTTTAGATATAGAATTCTATAAATAAAAAAATCACCCCAGAATTCATCTGCTGGGGTGATGAAAAGAGATTTTGGTATCTTTATTTTTTATAAGATTTTACTATCATAATATTATTTAGAAATTTTATAGTAAAGGATATATAGAATGGATGGGGTTAAAGAAATATTAGATTTTATCATTTATATCAAGAATAAATTAAACTTAGAAATAGATGTATTAAAAAATTCTATCGTTATAGAAACCAGCATTAATAGATATATTGATAAATTTATAACCGATATTGATAAGGCAAAGGCAGTTATCTCAAATGATGAAATCAAAAGAACGCTAGTCAGATGTTCGGAATTATTAAAATCTGAATTAGTCCAAATAAAGCAGAAAGCGAATAAAATAAGGCTATTTGAACAGAAAATAAAATATATAGAACAAAATATCAAGCAAGGTCATATATTTACCGTAGCTAAAATAATCGAAAAAGATCCAAAGTATGAAAAGCTGCTTAAAGAGCTATACCCTGAAGTGTTAGGTCGATTTGATGAAATACGCGCTGCTTTATTAAAAGATTTAGAGGAGATTTTTATTAATTATCCTTCTATTCTTTCTGATTCTCTTGAAAAAAAGGGTATTAAAATAGATGCATATTCTCATTATCCTAAGCTATCAATCGCGCAGGGTTTTATCAAAATTGAGGTCAACGAAAAAAAGAGAAGAGTCATTGTAAGGGACTATGAAAAAAAGCTATGTGAGTTGATGCCTGATATAGATGTTGTTGTAGAAGCAATAGTAAGAGAATTTAAAAGACTATTTGAAAGAGAATTCAAAGGGGAGGAAATCCTGGCTCAAATATGGGAATCATATAAAGAGATTCTTAACAGTCAGAAACTTAATGAGGGAGAAAGCATTCCTATAAGGGCGTTGATTAAGAAAATAAGGGAAAAGAATAAGCGCTTTAGATTAGATGAATTCATAGTGGACTTAACAAGATTAGCAGATAAAGGACCATATGAAATTTCGGGGTATACGGTAGATTTTCAACATACAAGGGATACAAATAAAGGCATACTTCTTCAAGGAAATATGTCAAGAGGATATATAGGATTTATATTGTTCAGGAGGATTACCTAATGGATACAAATTATTATAAAAAGATTGTTGAATCATTAAGAAAAGGGATACCACCAAAAAGGGGAGTAAGGGAATACTCAGTTGGACATGACAAGCTAATAGAAGGAATAAAAAAATATTTGCTTGATTGCATAGGTGATACTGGCTTAATTAGATTTGTATGTGGGTCGTGGGGTAGTGGAAAAACGCATCTTTTCCGCTTATTGGCGGAAGTTGCTTTTAGAGAAAATTTAGCAGTGTCAAGTGTTGAGTTAAATGCAAATAGCACAGTCTTAAATAAATTTAATACAATATTTGCTGAAATAGTACGGCAGATTAAATCTCCAGAATATTTTGAGGGCCGCCGAGAGGATGAGTTAGTTTCCTTCAATTCGATTTTGGAAGAATCCTATTATTATCATTGCTGTGGACAAAGAAAAAGGCCGTCCAATATCACTCCACAAGATCATGATAAAGCTATAAAGATAATAATGGCTAACAAGCAGATTGATATAGATTTTAAAAAGATGATTTGTGCATATTGGGAGTCTTTAAGAGATAATCTGCCAGATTCTAATCAAAAACAAGAAGAAATTATTCAATGGTTCTGTGGCGAGGGTTCAATTGGCCAATATAGAAAGAAATATGAGGTAAGCAAAATAATTACTAAAGAAAATTCAAAACTTATGCTTCATTCTTTAGTTAATTTCATAAAGAGTTCTGGCTATAAAGGCCTTTTGATATTGTTTGATGAAGCGGAACAATATTATTCAATCATAAGAAAATCTGACCTTCAGCAAGCCCACAATAATCTATTAGCTTTGATCAATAATATCGAGTCTCTAAGTGGTTTAATCTTAATATATGCCACGACTCCAGATTTTTTCTATGATGAGAAGCACGGAATAAAAAGATACGGTGCTCTTGCTGGCAGGATAGGCCAACCTGAGGAGAATCGTCCGCCAAGAGCCTTAGATTCAATATGGAATCTGGATGCAATAAGATTTGATCTGCCAGATTACATCGAAGCGGCTAATAAGATTAGGGATATATACTGTAAAGCTTATCCAGAAGAAGCTTCAAAATTGCCGACTGTTGATGAATTGAAAACAAGAGTAGAAGGCCTTTATCAGAAAAACCAAAGGATGTCTAGGATGAGGTTTTGGCGGTTCTTCATAGTGGCAATAATGAATGATTTAGTTGATCATATTGAAGGAACAGTGAGAAATACGGATGATCTAAGACAAGATACCATTAAAAGCTTAAAAGAGGAATCATATGAATAAGCGAGAAGCACAGCGCTGCATTGAATCGTTGAGAAAGGGCATTCCCCCTGATAAGTTTATCAGGCTTTTTACAGTGGGAAGGAAAAATGAAATTGGGGATCTGAAAATGAGGCTAGAAACAGGAGAAGGTGCGGCCCTCCTTTTAAAAGCAAATTATGGATCCGGAAAAACGCATTTATTGAAATTCATAAAGGAGGAGGCACTAGAAAGAGGATATGCAGTAAGTTATGTTGTTATTGATGCTAACAGCGGGGTCAGATTTAATAGGATGGATCAGATATTTGCGGCAGTCTGCAGAAATATGGAAATCCCTAATACAGAAGGCAAGGGTTTAAGATGCTTTTTTGAATTCGTTATAAAGAACCTCACAGAAAGTCATCAGATATATGATGCTATCACCCAAGACTGGCATTGGGAACATGATGAAATCTTCGATTCTCCAGCAATGATGATTGCTTTGAGAGCCTGGAATACTAATGTAGAAGAGGTTAGATATTTAATAGAAGATTGGTTTTACAATCCCTGGAATTATAACTCTCAAAGGAAAAGACTCTATACCGAATTAATTGGAAGGCTACAATCATATTTTCGAGATCAGAGGCCTGATTGGAAATTTTATAATGAGGGCATATTTAATTTTAACTCTAAAGGATACGAACAAAGTTGGGCTGCTCTTAGAGATTTGCATATGCTCGCCTTGGCTTCTGGCCTCGAAGGGTTGATTATTCTTTTTGATGAATTTGAAGATGTAATAATTAACTTAAAGAGAGTTGATTATCAAGAAGCAGCTTTTTGGAATCTATTTAAATTTTATAGGGGAAAAGAATTTCCTGGAAAAACTTTTTTTGCCGTTACTCCTGATTTTTATGAAAAGTGCAGGCAGGCCTTGATGAACAAAAAAAGATATGATTTTGATTATGAGATGCTTAAGAGATTACCGACATACGAAATGAGTCCTCTGGGCATAGAAGAAATTGAAGAATTAGCTATGAAAATATTATTTATTCATGGCATTCCTTATGATTGGGAACCGGATTATGTAATGAAAGCTAAGCAGTTAAGACATTTAGTGGAAATGGCAGCGTCGAAACCTAGACCAGATAGAGTTAGATATACGATTACAAATGTAGTCAAAGTACTGGACAGATTATTTGAAGATTGGAACGAAAATGCTCCCGGAGAATTATAAGAAAATTTGGATCGCTTTTTTTGATAATTTTGATGAGCTAAGAGAAATTCAAAAGAAGGCAATAGAACCGATACTATCGGGCCAAAATGCATTTATAATATCGGCAACGGGATCCGGTAAAACAGAAGCTGCTGTTGCACCATTGGTAGCAAGGCATTTTGAATTTGCAAAAAAAAATGATTCCCCTTTTTTGTTATATATCACCCCCACAAGGGCATTAGTAAATGATCTTCGAGAGCGCTTGGAAGTACCTTTAGGGAAAATAGGGTTAACTTTAGGAATTAAGCACGGGGATAAAGACGATTTAAAAAAACAAAAGAAACCTAATGTTATTATAACTACTCCCGAGTCATTTGATGTTCTTTTGTATAAAAAGGATTCTGTTTTAAGCCAAATTCAGGCGGTAATATTTGATGAATTGCATGTCTTATATAATACACAAAGAGGGCTTCATCTAGCTATTTTGTTTAATAGACTTCAAGCAAGGCGAGAAAATAACATCCAATGGGTTGCGTCATCTGCTACTATCTCAAATGTAGATGACTATTTAGATTTCTTTTTCCCAAATATTGACAAGCATTCCGTAAGAAAACTTATTGTCCCATCAGAACGATCCTTAGAATCATTAATATGCCCGGTAGCCGATCCTATAAAGCTATTCAAGAGGTTGCTTTTAGAAAGGGGAATAAACAAGGTACTAGTCTTTACTAATAGCAGAAAAAAGTGCGAAGAGTTAGTTCAAATAATAAAAATTGATAAGGAACTTGGAGAAATAATATATTGTCATTATTCATCATTATCTCCAGAAGTAAGAGTAAACGTCGAGCGAGATTTTTCAAGGAATAATTGCGGGGTTTGTGTTGCCACAAGCACTCTAGAATTGGGTATCGATATTGGTAATATTGATTGTATAGTATTGTGGGATGTGCCCCCAAGTATTGAATCTTTTCTTCAAAGGGTTGGTAGAGGGAACAGAAGAGAAAAAACTAATAGAGTTATCTGTGTAATTCCTGGAGAAGATAGAAATAAAATATTATCAGCTCTTAAGTTTTTATCACTAAATGAGCTGGCAATTAGGGGTGAATTACCTGAGAAAAAACCTTATGGGCTATTTGGAAGCATTGTGCAGCAAAGCCTAAATATAATAGCGTCTAATAACGGCAGTTTTATTCAGAGAAGTAAGTTATATCAGAACTTTAAGTTTTTGAATCATATTAGAGAAGATATATTTTATGAAATTCTCGAGGGGCTCACGGAGCAGGGATATCTAATAAAACATGGATTCCTTAATAGTTATGGAGCAGGAGACAAATTGTACGAGTTAGTCGATAGTCTAAATATATATAGCAATATCTCTGGCTATAATAATAAGATTAATATAAAAACCCACAATTTAGAACTTGGTACTATCCCTATTGAAAATTTAAAAAGAATTAAGGTCGGTGACCAGATATTATTGGCAGGAAGAATATGGGATATATTACAAATTAAAAGTTATATTATTAGAGTAGAACAAGCGAAGGAAATTAAAAAATTGCAAGATATTGTATATACAGATGAATATCCTATTGCTGAATCTTATTTAATCGATAATATATGGAAATTAATTCATAATGAGGACATAAGAGAGGTACTAAAGCAGGTCGCATTGCATAGGACAATCGAAGAGAGCCTTATTAATTTAATTAATATAATAAACAACCATTTCAGCTATTTGTCTATACCTTTTATAAAATCTTATGATAAATATATATATTTTACTTTTGGTGGTGAGCTAATAAATGGATTGCTCTCATTTTTGTTTAATGATGGGTGTGCAATATATGATGATGTGGTTGCGGTAGCACGTAGTCAAGTTAATTGGGACAATTTGGATAATATAATCAAAAAGAACAAGGATTATTTATGCGATAAAATAATAAAAAGATCACAGATGAGCCTTTATCAAAAGTTATTACCTGAAAGCTTAAAAAGAGAAGAACTATTAGAGCAACTTAGAAAAGATTCGTCTTGGATAGGTATTATTGAGAGATTAAAACATTCATCTTGTGTTCCTATAAAAGAAAATGAGCAGGATTTATTGATGGGCTTATCATGCATTGAGAAAATATAATAATGGCTAGCTATATGATGTAAACATGCCAACTGAGCTTAAAATAATATTCATTAATATCGGAATCATGAAGCAAAGCATTTAGTGATTTGAATTCTTGCCTGCAAAATAGCTCGAGATTTTAGCTAGACAAGTTAGCCACCGTAGATAAGGACTCGCTTTCTCAATATTGAGTTCTGTAAAAGGGAATATTAGGATAAATCGTTATTGCATATCAAATTGTATACCATTTTGTACACGGCTGGCCATAAAGGCCATAGAAAATTCTGCGAAGAAAAGAATAGGCTTTTCACTATGATGTAATCGAGATGGCTTTTTTATAAATTACTTGAAAAGGATAAAATGAATAAGAGAGTTAGAATTAATATTATAAGGTGAAGTACGAACGAATTTGACATGTACAGATTCAGCAACAAGCTTAGGTTAGCATTAGATGGAATCGTTTAATATATTTATTTGTGGAATTAAGGAGGGATGTAGGTGAAAAAAGATCATAAAAGTGATCGTCTTAATGAAGCTGAGGTCAAATTGGCTATAGGGGATTGGCTAGCCCGTATGAAATTTAAGATATTTGATGAGAACCCTAATAGGGATCGCCCTAAATGGGGTGTCTTTACTGTTGAAAACGTAGGAAAATCCAGAAAGCCAGATTTAGTTGTCCGTGGCAAACTTAAGGCCGCAAACGAAACAATAAAAAATGCATATATAGCTATAGAAATAAAGCGTGGTTATAAACATCACGATATCCTTGATGGTTTCGACGATATTCTTGATTATTTTAGTGATTATCTTAGTGGTGCTGAATATTATATAAATGGAAGATATATAGAAATAGCTGCTTTTGTTTTTGCCACTCTATTTAGTATAGACGGGTACCTATTCAAAGAAGAGAATAAGTTTAGTCCTTACAATATAGTAAAGGGGCCTTGGGATTCATACCCGATGACCTTTACAATTTCGAGGCTTCTCTGGCGACAGAAAGATAATATTGTAAAAAGATACAGGCTTTTATGCGGTATTCCTAAGATCGAAAAAAAATTACTGGGTAACTTATACACATGGAGACAAATACCTGAAATAGGAGTTATTGTAAAAGAGCTGCATGATAAAAAGAGCGTTCGGCTAATGTTATCAAAAAATCCATACCATTGGCGATTCTTAGGAAAATGATTTAGATTTTGATTATCATTGATGAACATAAAATGATTATTCTCTTAGAGATCCCGCGATAAGAGAGAAATCTTGAGAATTTAGAAAATTGGGAATTGAGATCCTTAGAGCTATCGTAAAAAATAATTTGCGATTTGATCTAGGAGAGCGAGCGGTTGTAAAACGTTCTCTTAAAGACTTCATAATAAAGAAAGAAGTTTATTACTTAGTTAATTTATCGATTTGACCATTATTCCATTTGATTGCCTTAAGGGTTTCCTTGAAAAAATGATCTGGATTTAAACAAAACTGGTACATCTTATTCCAAATAAATTCGCCCAACAAATTCAGGTGAGTCTTTTCGTCGGTATTAAAATACTTCAATTCATAGAAAAATGAATTAATGACGCCTCTTTCAGAATAGCCGGTTATATTGATCATATTGATCCCCTTTCAGAATAAATTTAATTTCAATGAATATTTATAAATCAATAAGCTTATTTCACAAGGATATTAGGCGAGCGATAGCGATATCAGCTATATAGATTCGAAATAATGCCAAATATGTTCGTGGCAATAAGATTATGAAAGCTTACGATATTTAGGCTAAAAAATAGATAAGGAATTTGATTTAGGGACTCATCTTATTATAAAAAGGGGTCAGGAGGAGCGAAATGAGTGGCAGGCATAAGCACGATGAAAATAGTGGGCACGGGTGGTGCTGTCCGGCTAGTGAGATGAGCCGGGGAGCCGGTGGGGTGCTGTCGAGGCGGAGTTTTTTGAAGGGGGTTGGGGTTACCACGCTGGGGACACTCGGGTTGAAGAATATATCGTGGGCGAGTCTCGCGGAGAAGGCGGGAACATCAGGCGAGCTAGTTGCCGACCCGCGGGTTGCCCTCAAAGTGAAGCCGCTTCTTGTTTTCAGCACCCCTGAACGAGCCCACCAGACGAGCTGGCGGTCCTGGGGCGGAATCCAGACAATGAGGGAAGCCGAGGAGGAGATGGCGCGCATCCAGTGGGAGCTGGCTGCCCTGAAGAAAAAGGCGGATTTTCCGGTTGAATTCCTGCCGGTCTCCGGGGTACGTGCGGCTTCGGAACTTTCCCAGGCCGAAGCCGACCTCGATCAATCCGACGCCATCATCGTCTATGCCGCGGGCGGCTGGCTGGACATATTCCGCAAGCTGGAAGAAACGGGCAAGGAGCTGGTCTTCTTCTGCCGCCACCGCTCCGGCCCGGTCTATCTCTGGTATGAAATCATCAGCCCGCGCTACCTCAGGCAGCACACCGACCGCCAGGCCCTGGAGCGCGTTGACGATAGCGACGTGGTCATCGACAGCCAGGATGAGCTGCTGTGGCGGTTGCGCTCGCTCTGCGGCCTCCGCAACACGGTGGGCTCGGGAATAATCGCGGTTGGCGGACCTGACGCCTGGGCCCAGCCTCCCGGGGTTGTCCCGAAGCTGGTTGAGCAGAAGTGGAAATTTGACATAAAGACCGTATCCTACGACGAGCTGGGCCGGATCATCACCGAGGCCCGCCGGGATTCCGCGGCCGTAAAGAGAGCAGAGCGGCGGGCCAGCGATTACCTGAAGCTACCCGGTACCAGGCTCGAAACCGGGCTTGACTTCGTGCGCAATGCCTTCCTCCTGGAAGATGTGTTCGTGGCCCTGATGAAGCGGGCCGGCTGCCGGGCCATCACCATCAACGCCTGCATGGGTACCATTATGCCCATCGCCGAGACAACGGCCTGCCTGACCCTAAGCCTGCTGAACGATGCCGGGTACCTGGCCTTCTGCGAATCGGACTTCGTGGTGATTCCCTCGGGCGTGCTGCTGGCCAACATCTCCGGGAAGCCCGTTTTCCTGAACGACCCGACCTACCCGCATGAAGGCATAATCACCCTGGCCCACTGCACGGCGCCGCGAAAGATGGACGGAAAGAGCCTGGAGCCGGCCAGGATTCTGACCCACTTTGAGTCGGACTACGGGGCAGCTCCCAAGGTGGAGATGCGGCGCGGCCAGGTGGTCACCAACATCATCCCTGATTTTGAGGCCAAGAGGTGGGTGGGGCTGCTCGGAAAAATTGAAGAAGCCCCGTTCCTGCCCATCTGCCGGTCGCAGATTGAGGTCAGCTTCACCAAGGACAGCGAGCTCCTGGCTAGGCGAATGCCAGGCTTTCACTGGATGACTGGCTACGGCGATTACATGCGCGAGGTTGGCTACGCGTTGCGCCGCGTCGGCATCGCCTGGGACACTTTATGATGATAATGGGGGACACCAGAATGTGTCCCCCTATATGTGGGTATCAAGTTTGTTTCCTATTTTTTCCACAGGCGAATGAGCACCACGCCATGCGGGGGCACTTCGGCTTCGAACCCGCCGCTGAAAACGCCCAGGTCCTTCTGCCGCCAGAGGTCCCGCACCCGGTACGAGCCCGCGCTAAGCCCCATCGCCGCGAAATCAATCCTGACCTTCCTGAACTCGTAGGCATCCAGATTGAAGAGCCCGACAGCCCTGGAGCCGTCTTCGAGCTCCCTGGCCCAGACCTGGTAATCATCGCCGTCAACGACCCGGTCAGCTTGCCTTCCTAGCGGGTCCTGGTCAACTTCCAGGACTTCCGTGTTGGTCAGGAGGCCGAGCGTAAAATCGTCTAACTGCTCGATCGGGCAGCCGATAAGAAGCGGCGCCGCCAGCAGGCACCACAGGCTGATGTGGGTGTACTGCTCGTCCGGGGTCAGACGACTCGGCCGCAGCTCGGGCCCCCAGCCAACCTTGCCGACGACCAGCATATCGGGGTCGTTCCAATGGCCGGGCCCGGCATACTTGGCCAAACCCGCCTGGCCAAAGCCAATTCCGGCCATGCTGGCCCAGGTGTCGGTGATGTCGCCGGTTGTCCGCCACAGGTTGCCGCCGACGCTCTCGCCCCATTCCCAGGGCTTTTCCACGCCCCAGTTGCAGATGCTGAAGACGATATCGCGGGGAGCCCGGCTTATGGCCTCGCCGAATTTCTTGTAGGCAATTCTCGGGTCCTTGCCCTCGCAGTAACACCAGTCAATCTTGACGTAATCGAAGCCCCACTTGGCGTAGGTCATGATGTCCTGTTCCTCGTGACCTTCGCTTCCCTCATATCCGGCGCAGGTTTTCGGCCCGCAGTCGGTGTAGAGCCCGATCTTGAGCCCCAGCCCGTGAACGTAATCAGCCAGCGCCTTCATATCCGGAAATTTCTCGTTCGACCTTATTTCACCGGTTTTCGGGTCGCGCTGGCCGTGCCAGCAGTCGTCAATGTTGATGTAGGTCCAGCCGTAGTTGATCAGTCCTTTTTCCACCATGGCCCGGGCACTCTGGCGGACATTTTCGTCGGTGACCGAGCAGGCCCAGCAATTCCAGCTATTCCAGCCCATCGCGGGAGTAAGGCAGATCTTATTGCCGACTTCAATCCGGAGCTCTCGTTCGGCCGTGCCCAGGCTGTTTCGAGCGATAAGCTTGACGTTGTACGTCCCAGGCTTATCGATGGTTCCGGTGATATGGCCCGTGGCGGTGTCGAGCCGGAGTCCGCTCGGAAGACCCTCGGCCGCGAAGGTCATCGGTCGTTCGCCGGTGGCCGGTATGGTAAATAGGAATGGAGAGCCGGGCCGCACCCCGAAAACCCTGGGGCCGTTTATCCTTGGCTCGGGCCCTGCCCCGGGAGTCAGGATGTAGGGCTCGGCCGCGTAAGGCTTCACCGGTTCGGGTCTTTTACCCGCATATTCTATCCTGGCCTGGCACCAGTCGGCATGGTCATAACCGATGCCATCGCCGGCGTCGGTAACCACCAGGTCGAGCGATTCAAATCCCTTCAGGCTGACCTTGACTTCCCGGGCCGGTTCATCGGCCTTCATCAGGCCGCTTTTCCAGAGGACCTTTTTATTGTTGTTCTTGTCTCTGGCGGACACGATGAATTCCACCGAGGCCCGTTCCGAACCGCGCTGGGTTTTTTTCACCTCGTCATCAACGCCGACCAGGGCCTGGAAATTCAAAGCCCGCCCGTCAAGGTTCAGGCGGTACTGGCTTTCGGCGTGGGTGCCCAGGCCACGCTCATAAAGCTGGCCGGCTATGGTCAGGGGATTGCCGTCTATTGATTTGTTGACTTTGGATTCGCCCCAGCCGGCGGTGACCTGCTGCGCTCCGAGCTCATCCAGGTAGACGACGCTGGCCGGTTTCTGTGAACAGCCGGATGTTAGAAGGAGCAAAAAAACTGTGCATAACAAGAATAATATTCCCGTAAAAATCCTGCTCTGTCTGCGGCAACAAAGAAATTGATTCATACTCGTTCTCCTTTTTTCCAATTTTAACAAAAAGGGAGCTACAATTCATATTTCTTAACTTGTTTGACCATCGACCGGGCAGAGAGGCGAGGCCCCATCAAATAAAGGTATTACTGAAATACATTTCCAGGTTTCTTATGAAAAATTGACAGGATTAATTCTATCGGCCAGCAGGCAGTTTTTCCCCGGAGTGTAAAGCTGTAAGAGTGGCCACAGAAACCTTCCTTTACGCTGGCTAAATTGGTGTAATGAGTATTGTGTCCCCCGTTTTACGGGCGTATGGAGAGCTGGATCTTGAAGACACCGCGCTCCTGGAGCGGCAGGAAGCGGCTCATCGGGTCCCAGCTCTTCTCCCAGTTCTTGTTATAAACCAGGTAGATGACATTCCCCGGGCTGAGCTCCCAGCGAAAACGGACGTTGATGGCCAGTTCCCTGGAAACGTCGTCGTACTGGATGTAATTCATCAGGCCGAGCCGGGGCGAGAGGAAAAAGTCAGCCTTGACCTGGAAAACATTCTCGCTGAACCTGCCCTGGGGGAGGTTGCCGCGGACCAGGTCGGCGTTGATGGCCAGCGTGGCGTAGCCCTTGAGCCGCAGGTTCAGCCCGAGCTCCGTCTGGTGCAGCCGGCCGGAGTAGAACTGGCCGAACTGGTGTTCCAGGTCTATGCTCACCGGGCGATGAGAAGCCGACCTGAACTCCAGGTTGAACTGGGTAAAATTGTAGCCGCCCGCCGGGATGATGACCCCGTCAGCCACTTCAAAATCGTAGGGGAGCACGTCCCGCTTTGGGCTGATGGAAAACTCAAAATGCTCACCGCTTTCCGTCTGAAAATCAAATGGATTTACCTGGATTGTCCGGGTCTCCAGCCTCCCGGCCAGGTCCCAGTAGAAATTAAACCGCAGCTCGTGGAAGAACTGCCGGACCGTTCGACCGATGAAACCTTTTTCCGGCCGGGGCATGTAGGCCATTCCGAAGGAATAAGTCTGAACATTTCGCCTCGGCAGGAAGCCCAGTCCCGGGTCGACCGCCTCGCCGTAATATGAATAGGAAGTGACGATGTCCCAGAGGTCGTTGGGATAATCTATCTTGAAGCCAAAGGCCCCGTGGCGCCCGGCCTCGATGGTGTTCCAGTTATAGACGTACCAGCCACCGATGCTCAGGTTCCGGTTGCCCCGGAAACGCGAGGTCTGGTAAATCAGGTCAACCCCGGCCAGGGTGTTCTTTTCGCCGGTCGGGCTGCCCGAGGTGAAGATGAGCCCGACCTTGCTCTCGGCCAGGATGTTCTGGTAGATACGCCCGGCAAAGAAATTCTGCCGGCTCAGCCCGAGGTCCTGGAAGCGGTCGGTCATGACGTCGATGAAGGCCAGGTTGGTGTTGCCCAGCCGGCCGAAGGCCTTGGCCCCGAAAAGAAGCGGAACCTGCTGGCCCTGGTAAAGCCCGATCCGCCGGCTGAAAAACGGTGAGAAGCTCTCGGTGGATGTGGTGCCGAACCTGTAGATTTCCGAGCCTTCGAGGAAGAAAGTCCTTTTTTCCGGGAAGTAAAGCGGGAAACGGGTGAGGTTGATGCGGCGTTCGTCCACCTCGGTTTCGGCAAAGTCAGTGTTGTAGCTCAGGGCACCGACAAAGTTGGGGGTGAAATTCTTGTATAGGTCAAAGCCGCCGTCCCACTGGTAGTCGGTGCTGGCCGGGTCGGTATGGGTTTTAAGCACCCTCGAGGTCCCGTAGGGGCGGAAGGTTATGCCCAGCCCGAGCTTGAGGTCGCGGATTCCCTCGAGGTGGGCGGCCTCGGCGGCGTTGTTGAAGAAGTTATCCTGTCTGACCGCGGCCAGCCGGATGGTCTCCTGCTTTCGCGGGATATACCTTTCCACGTTTAGGCCCCAGTGGGGGAGGTTGGGCTTGAAGGAAATTGTCTTGAAGGGGATCTTGATTTCCGTGCTCCAGCCGTCCGGACGGACCCGGCTGCGGGCGTCCCAGATGCCGTCCCAGTCGAGGCTGGAATGCTCGCCAAAGGCCAGGCCCTCGCTTCGGGCTCCGCGGGCGTTAACAATGAAGATGAAGGCGTTTCGCCTGTCGAGGAATGGATCGAGCAGGACTTTGACTATGTCATCGCCGCTTTCTTCGTCTTCGAAGGCGTCGTGGGCCATGGTGTTGGCTGAGATCCTGGCCGGCTGGCTGTCGGAGCAGAAGATGCCGAGGTAGAGGTTGGAGTCATCGTAGACGATGCGAAGCTCGGTGGCCTCGGTGGGCTCGCCTTCCCGGGGAAAGACCATGCGGAAGGCGGTAAAGGGAACAGCCTGCTTCCAGGCTTCATCGTCCAGGTTGCCGTCGAGGGTAGGCCCGCGGTCGACCCTGACTGCCTGGAGGGTGGGGACTTTGGGCTGCGACTGGGGCTGGTCCTGGGCCTGGGGTTGGGCTTGAGATTGAGTCTGGCATGGGGCTTGAGGTTCAGGTTGAATAGGACCTTGAGCCCGGGATTGTTGGCCGGGGTTGGGGTGAGACGGGACGGGGTCTTGGGGCTTAGATTGGAGCTGGGGTTGTGAGTCAGTCTGAAACAGGCGCAGGTCCTGGAGCTGAAACTGGGTCCAGAGCGGAGGACGAATGCTGGATTCAGAGCGAGATTCCCGGGCCAGGGTTGGTTCTGAAAATAGAATTAAAGCAAAAAGCAATATGAGCGTGGAGATAGCCAGTGAAACCAGAAGCGCGGACAGGGACCAGCTGGATCTGCTTAATGGCCTGGACTTTAGGAGATTTTCTGGAATTCTTAAAATGTTCATATTTCTAACCTCAAGTCACCTCGGGCAATCTTTTTTTGAATAGTTCTTTGTGGATCTTTTTCTTAGAGAAGCCAGGCCCTGATGGGGCGTTGTCCTGGACAAAAATTGATGGGTAAATTCGCGGGAAGGCCTGGATGCTTCCGGTTTTGTCGGACTCATGATAACCCGAGCAATATAAACCACTGCTGGAATTTATGTCAAGAATAATGGAAGAGAAAGAATAAAGAAGATAAAAAATAGGGGGACAAAAATATGGGGACACAATACTCGTTTACCAATTTTTTTTATTTATTAACCATGGCGCTCGTGGTCAGGGCATGTGCGGCAAATGTTTAGGTAATTTCCTCAACTGCCCCGATTACCAGAGAAATAGGGCCCAAGATAAATAATTTTTTAGGATATCAGGATTTGGGCACTTGCCAGAAAGATAGGTGTAATGAGTATTGCGTCCCCCGTTTATCTTGACATCCTTAATTTTTCGTCTATTCTGAAACTTCGCGGAAAATTGAGCGTTTATTTAAGATAAAAAGTTCTCTGAATTGATAAATCAATCAAAAAAGCCCTGCTACTGAAAAAGAGAAGTTTATGAGCAAGTCCACTTACTGGCAAAGCATGTTAGGGAAACTTTGAGTGGTTAGCTGCAGGGCCATCATATCGAAAAAGAAAGTAAGTCTAAAAGCGATGAGGCGCGTCATGCTGATTAGAAGAAAGGAAATGGCAATCTTCTTAGCTCTTGCCGTCGGGCTGGTTGGCGTCGGCCAGCTACCGGTCCTTGGCCTATCGAAATGGCACGAAGAAGCAAAAAATACACCCGTGCCCCGGGCCGAGATCGAAATAAAACTGGCCCCTGAACTATTGGATACGGCAGACCCAATCATTTCAGAAAATTTAATGTCGGTCCATCTGTCCAGGCCATCTATCCAGTATATGCAGGCTCAGGCCTGGCCCCTTTATATGGGAGAGTCAAACCTGGAGATGGTTTCTGGCAACGCCCCGGTGGATACCGTTCAAATCATAGACGAGCAGGAAATTCAGGTGGAATTAATAGAGCTGAAAAAAGGAGAATCCACTGCGCAAAAGCTCCTAGACATGTCTCCAGGAATACAGGAAGATACAGAACAATACTCACCTTCAGCCGACAAGAAAAAGAACTTCATCGACTGGCTTGACCCCTGGAAGAAAACCCTGGAATTGAGCTACGTGGTCACCGGCGGAAATACGCTCTCATCGTCGTTCAGCTTCGGGGCCAACCTGACCCGTTCACCCAACGAAAAAGATACCTATACCATGAAGACTTTCCTGCTCCGCAGCCATTCCACGACCATAACCAGGCGGGCAGTGGGCACGGAGGAGAATTTCACCGTGGAGGAGGAAAGGACGCGCCGCCTCTCGGCCGAGAATTACCTCCTCTCCGGGCAGTATGACCACCGGGTGAGCGGGCGCCTGACCACCAACCTGGCTTTCGTCTGGGACCGGAACAAGTTTTCTGGCGTACTCAGCCGGGCGCTGTGGACGGCCGGCGCCGGGTTGGTGATGGCCGATTCGGCCCGGACCAGAATGCGGACCCAGGCCGGGTTGAGCTTCACCATCAGGAAGTACAGCCAGCAGCCGGTAAATACCTTTCTCGGGTTCAGGTACACCCTGAGCTGGGAGCAGAAGCTATTTGATAACGCCTCCTTTGCCACGGCCTTTATCTTTGACGACAACCTGGCTCACCTCGGCGACTGGCGGTACGAGTGGAATTTCAACGTGGCCGCCCCGCTCAGCAAAAAGCTATCACTGAAGACGGGGGTGAGAATCCTGAGGAACAATCGGCCGCCGGACCTGAGCGTCCCGCTGTTCACGCCGGAAGGGGCGGAGACGGGCACCACCGTGCTTATTCCCCGGGGCAAGGTCGATACCTTCTTCACCACCTCCTTTGTCCTCAACTTTTAAGAAAGGTTGACTCAATATCATGTCCCCAAAAAGGGGACATGATACTCGTTTACCATTTTCTTGCCATGCTTAAACCAGGAAGAAGGTTGTGACTCACTCCTCTGTTGTATTCAGTGAAAAAAGAGCGAGGGGTCAGATCTTAATCTACTTTTTTCATTATGGGGTTATATGTCATAATTGACGTACCTGTCACACCGGGTAAGTAAAGATATTTACGGATGATTGCAGTCATGAAAGAATATCGGGCAGTTGTCATCAAGGACCATCGGCCAGAATTTTCAGAGTTTATTGAAGCCATTGCCGGAGACGAGATAGAGGTGGGAAGAGAGTATGACAAGAATCCAGATTGGAAGAACTGGGTATGGGGCAGGCACCTTCGGACGGGCGTTTCCGGCTGGATTCCCAGGCAGCTGCTTACCTTATGTTCGAGTAAGAAGGCAATCTTTAATTCGGCCTATTCTTCTAAGGAACTCGGGGCAGATAAAAAGGAGGAAGTTAAGGTTATAAGAGAATTAAACGGGTGGGCCTGGTGCCTGAACAAAGACGAGGAGGAAGGCTGGATACCCCTGGAAAACCTTGAAAGATTATAAATAAACCCGGGCCGGAAGATAGAAATTTGGAGGTCATAGATCATCCTCGATTTATTTATTAGTGGGATCAAGCAGGTATTGAGTAAAACGGGGACATGAGAGCGTGTCCCCCTTTCTTCGGTCAAAAAATGGGGAATGTGTATTGAGTCCCCCGTTTCTGGTAACATTTTAGGCAAAAAGAGTGTTTATTAAGGTAGACCAATATCGGAGAGGAGTGGAAAATGAAGAGCGGGCAGTTAAGCAAGATTGGCAGGATTATAATTCTCACGATTATTGCGGTAGCCGAGCTGCTGATCGCGGCGGGGGAGCTGCCGGCCCAGAAGGTCGAGGTGGTGGACAGCGTGCGCCTGGTCCATAACAAAGGAAAGGGCGCCTGGGGCAAGAAGCCAGCCGTCACCCTCGAACCGGTCCGAAAGCTCGGCGACATAGATTCGACCGACCCCAACACCGCCTTTTACATGCCGGCGGCGGTGGCCCTTGATTCAGCGGGGAACATTTACATCCTTGATACCGGAAACAACCGCATCCAGAAATTCACCCGGGACGGCAAGTACCTGGCCACCATCGGTCGTTTTGGACAGGGGCCGGGCGAGTTCAACTACCCGGCCTGGCTCGACCTCGACAAGACCGGCAATCTTTACGTGACTGACCCGTTTAACGAACGTGTCCAGGTCCTCAAACCAGACGGCTCGGACCTCAGGACCATAAAATTCAGCGACGGTCGGATCGGAAATGTCTTTGTCAGGAGCGATGGTAAGCTGCTCATGGGCCAGGCCACGATTTCCTTCCGTTTCCTTACCCCGGACGAAAAGAAGCCGGCCGGCCTGCCGAAACTGGTCAAAGTGCTTGATGCCGAAGGCAAGCTCCTCAGCGAGTTCGGCGATATGGTCGACATGAAAGAAGAGCTTCTCACCAATACTATCAACCAGTTCGTGCTCACCGTCGATGAGAGAGACAACGTCTACCTGGCCTTTCCTTACCAGAACCGCATCGAAAAATATTCGCCCGACGGAAAGCTCGTCTGGCGGGCCGACCGTGAGCTGCCTTACAGCCTGGAAGTAATTGACCGGGGGAGTATTGACCGCCGTGAAGGGGGTGTCAGCATCCGCTCGCCCAGGATAAACCGTTCGTCCGAGGCCATCGCCGTTGATGGCAAGGGCCGGGTCTGGGTGGTAACTCTGGCGCGGCAGCTAAAGAAAGAAGAGCAGGTTGGAATCGGGGTAACCATCAGCCAGTCGCCGAGCGGCCGGCAGGTCGGGTTCAAGCCCCAGGGTGACACCGAGCTCAGGGAGACCGACGCCTACAAGCTGGAGGTGTTCGATTCGGAGGGCGTGCTCCTGGGTGAGATCCCGCTTAAACAATTCGTGGACGGAATTTTCATTTACGGCGACAGGCTCTTCCTGGTGGACCGGCTGCGCGGGGCTTCCATCCAGGAATTCCGCATAAAAGAATAAAAAGGGGTCACGATATTCGTTTCCCGATTTATTATAGATTCCTGTACCCAAAGGATAAAAAGAAAAAAGGGAACAAAGAAAACGGGAAACATAATACTCATTTCTTATTTTCCCCCCGGGTTCTGTATTCTAAATTCTAAAAAGGCGTTAAATGAAAACCAGGCAGACCCCATCTCTCTTGCCCCTGGTTTGAAAGCTTAAAGCCTGCTTGGTCCCGGCATCTTGCTCCCGGAACGCCGTCGGCCAGACCATCCAGGAGTATGACCTGAAACCTGGCGACAGAATCACCGTTATGAAAGCCTCTATGCGGCAGCTTCAATATATAATCAAAGGCGAATTGTTCTTAAAAATGGTGTATTGTCTGTACCGCTCTTTCTGTGTAAGAATACCGGTATTGGAAATGGAGGCATTTAGTTGGCCCAACCATACCAGGATCTTAAGCAACCCGAGGAGGCAAGATGAAAACCAGTTTGAAGGGCGCTTTTATTTTATCTCTGGCCTTTTTCATGGTGCTGTTTTTTATATTCTCCGGGGCGGTTTCCCTTTCTATGCCCCTGAAGGCGGGCCCGGCCGCCCGGGCTCAGGCCACCTCGCAGGCCGGCCCCGTCCAGAAATACCGCGGCTTCGAAGTCAAAACAGGCATAGTTAATGACCAGGTGCAGTACAGCTTGGTTAAGGAAAATTCGGTCGAGTTCACCATCAACGGAAAATGCGAACTGGAGAACATCAAGCTGTCAGTCGGCGGCAAACAATACAGATATGCCAAGGTGGAAAGGGTAGTGGAAGATGGCCATATCGAAAAGAATGACCTCTTTGCCTACATCTGCTATGAACCCCAGGCCCTGAACGACCCCCAGGCCAACCCGGAAGAAGTGCAGTTCAAGTTTTTCCGTGGGAAAATCTCCCCGGTCATCAACCCCGATTATCCGCTCTATGCCACCTTGAAGCTGAGCGCCGAGCGGCAGGGGATTAAAATGCCACAGCGGACTTTAGCCGTGCTGAATGGCTTTGGCTCTGCCTCCCACGAGTTTTTCTGTTACCTGGAGGGAGCCGGGGATACGGTTCCAGCAGTGGATAGTTGCTCCATTCCCTTCGATGAAGTCCTGGAAACGCATTACAGGAATAAAAACGCGGTGGCCCTGATGGACCTCGGCGATAAGTACGCCCGGCGGTTTGATTATGAAAAGGCGGAGAAAGCTTACCTCAAGGCCCTGAGTTTACCGGGCCAGGAAGACTATCGCCGCCTGGTTGAAATGTATCTTGAGAGCGGCCAACCAGCCCGCGCCCGACAGTATCTCCTGGGCCAGCTAAAGCGCAGCCCGATGAATTTTAACCTGCACCTGCTGCTGGCCAGGACCTATCTTTATGAGAAGGCTTATGATAAGGCCATCGAGGAGGCCGAAGCCAGCCTGAAACTCGAAGCCGAACGTGGCCAGTACGAAAGCTATGCGATTTTAGGCCGGGCCCAGCTCGGGAAGCGGAATTACGTTGAGGCGATAAAGGCTCTGGGCCAGGCGGCAGTCCTGGCCGAGAAGGAATGCCGGGAAAGCCGCGAGCTCTGGGACAGGTTTTTCAGGCAGGAACAGCAGCAGCCGGCCTCCGACTGCCGGCTGTTCCGGGTGCCCTACGAGCAGGCCATAGTCTATGCGCTGCTGTGCCTGGAAGAATATGACCGGGCCGAAAAGGGAGCCGAAGCCCTGGTAAGAGTTGCGGCCTCCGACCCCTATAATTACGCCTGGCAGGCCTTCGCCAGCGCTGCCCTGGGCAAGTTTGATAAAGCGGCGGAGCTGGCCGATCAATCGCTTGCCCTCTTCAAGCGCAGGGGAATCGGGGCGGGCATTGCCAAGGGTGAAATCTATCCCCAGGTAATTTCCGTGCAGGCAGGAACTCCGGCCGGCCGGGCGGGCCTCAAGAAGGGCGACCGCATAATTGCCGTCAACGGCCAGGATTTAAGGTTTTTCCGCGAGCAGGAAGAGCCAGAGCAGGCCCTGGCCCGGCTGGTGCGGAAGGAAGAAAAGGTTAAGCTGCTGGTGCAGCCGGCGGGTTCTCCAGAGCTTAAGACCGTTGAGGTCCAATCCGAAGAATTTTTGAACGAGAAGGCCACTCCGGTGGTGAAGCTCAAAGAACTCATCGGGAAGTCAAAATACAAAGTGGACCCGGTGGCCTTCCGGAAGCTCCTGGACGAATTTGCCGGCCTGTAAGATTCTTGACTGGTACAACTGAGCGCTTGTATCTTGTTGTTTCCGGGTAGCCAACCCGATACCCGGCCATCTTTTCAGCCCGAGGGCCTCATAAATCAGGGCATAGGCGGGGTGTTTTCTTGTTTTACCCAGCGGAAGAGCAGGCCTGAGATAGCCCAGAGCATGGCAAAAAAGCAGTTTATACCAATTATTTCGGTGAGTGAGCTTTCGGCCAGGTGCTGCCATCCGGCCAGCAGGGCGATGACAATGGTCAGGACCTGGGCCCCGGCTGTTACCCACATGGCCCGGGCCAGGCCTCGCGGCTGAAACCGGCTGACGACGGACCCGACAAAAGCCACGGCCAGCACTCCGAAGTACATCAGGTTGGCCGGCTCGTCCTCGCTGCCGATAATACCCACAGCCAGGTTGGTCCAGAAAAGGAGAAGGCCCGTGGCCGAAGCCAGGGCCACGGCCAGGCGGTAAAGAGCTTCCTTCCTCTTGTGGGTTATCAACACGTAGGCCAGGCCGGTGCCGAAGAACATCACGGCCACCACGGCAAAATCCATGGCCGTCCATTCCGGGCTGCCGATAAGCCTCTTGAGCACAAAGGCCAGAAGCAACAGGGCCGCGGTCACCCCGGCCACGACCAGAATTTTCCTCCACAATTTGCCTTCCATTTTTTTTACATCCTCGGTCATCTCTTCTGCTCCTTAATCTGGCGGGCTCGTCGTTTTAAGTCGCCCAACCTGCTTACTTGATATTAAATATGCAGACAGCCGGTCATGTCAATCCCGGGACGTGGTGGGAGACCACGGGATAGCAATATCCTTATCTTGATTTTGCCGAAAGATATCGACACGTTCGCATAATCTTCGCCTGACCATTCTGGGGAACAGAACCCGGTGAAGACGGCTAGGGACAAGAAGAAGGTCCTGAGTTACCCTAGAGAACCGCTGGGAATTTGGTGTCAATAAGTGCCAATAGATAATGTGAGATTGCAGAAGATGATGATTAGTGAAGGACCTTCTTTGATTGGAAGGAAATTTTTTTTTGATTTTGTGAATTGATTCCTGTAATAGTGAAAAACATGACGATGGTTTTAGCCAGGAAAATAGATGCTGGTCTGAGAAAAATTAGGGGGCGCTCTTTCGGCTCATCTCATTCTATTTTATTGCGGTGCCAGAATTATTATAATAATCGGTAATCTCATGATAGAAAGTCCTAGAGTATAAATGTCAGAGGCGAATCTAATTCGACATTTTTACCTGGAGGGTTGGTTTGGCTGAGAGGCGTTCTATTGTTATCGTGTCAATTATCCTGCTTGCTTTGAGCCTCGGCTTGCTTCTGGCCGGGTCCTTCGCTTTTGGCTCAGCACCATCCCCGGCGCCGGCGCCTCTCAAAAAAGTACTGATTCTTTATGATTCCGCCGGTGAGTCGGGCTGGCGGGGAAAGCTCTACGGCATCTGCCTGCAAAACCTGCTCGGCCACTTCCAGGTGGCCATCGAGTCCAAAGCCGTTGAAAATTATCTTGAAGGTGAGATGGAACGGTTCGATGTCATTTTTTATATCGGCGCAGTTTACGAGAATAAGTTGCCAGAGCCCTTTAAGAAAGATGCGCTTAAAACCGATAAAACAGTCTGCTGGCTCGGCCATAACCTCTGGCAGATTGCCTGGGGCGAAGACAAAAAGCCGGCAGGAAAATTCGAGAATAGGTTTGGCTTCCGATTCGGCGGCAATTCCAATTCGGCCTACAACCTGGTTCTCTACAGGGGATATGCCTTTACCAGGCGTAGCGTCAATCCAGGCCTGGGCCTGGTTACCCTGACCGACACCGGCCTGGCCAGGGAGCTGGCCACCTGCCTCTGTTCCGAACCCCATTCTGAAACGCCTTACATCGTCCGGGGGCGGAATTTCTGGTACGTGGCCGATGTTCCCTTTGCCTACGTAACCATGTCCGACCGCTACCTGGTATTCGCCGACCTTCTTCACGATGTCCTGGAGATTGACCACGAGAGAAAGCTGCGGGCCCTGGTCCGGATTGAAGACGTCCACGGGTTGGCCTCACCGGAAAAGCTGGTGGAAATAGCCGACCTGCTTCGGGCCGAGGGCGTTCCTTTTTCGGTGGCCGTCATCCCGGTTTTTCAAGACCCCAGGGGGGTCTATAACTACAGGCAACCCCAGACGATTCCGTTGAGCAGGAACAAGAAGCTGGTTTCGGCCCTGAAATACATGGTCGAAAGGGGCGGGGAAATCGTCCTTCACGGTTACACCCACCAGTGGCGCGACCAGCCCAACCCGAAATCCGGGGTCAGCGCCGAGGATTATGAGTTCTTCCGGGTCAGGCTCGACGCCGGGGGCCGCCAGGTCCTGGAAGGCCCGGTGCCAGAGGATTCGCTGGAATGGGTGGGCGAGAGGGTGGGGAAAGCGCTGCTGGAGCTGAAGTCGGCCGGCCTGAGCCCGGTGGCCTGGGAAACCCCTCATTACCTGGCTTCCGAGCTGGATAACCGGTATTTTGGCCGCTACTTTAAGTTAATGGTCCACCGGGGGATATATTTTGTGGATGATGGGGGAACGTTGCGCTTCAGCAACCAGTTTTTCCCGTACCCGATCGAAACTGATTACTACGGGCAGAGAATAGCTCCGGAGAACCTGTACTGCTATGCCGCGTCCGCTTACATGGGCGAGCCACCCTCGACCGTGCCGGCCATGCTCTACCAGGCCCGGCTCAACCAGGCGGTCAGGGACGGCTGGGCCAGTTTCTTTTTCCACTGGTACCAGGATATCCGGGTCCTCAAGGAACTGGTCCGGGGCCTGAAGAACATGGGCTATGAATTCGTCACCCTGGGCAGCCTGGCGAATTAGAAAAGAAGCACACTGCACGTTACCAGGCTTATAGCTGCCAGGCATAGCCGATCTTCAGGAAAAAGGTGCGCGTGGTCCGGGTCAGGCTGATGTGTTCCAGCCCCAGCGAGTTATCGGTGTATCCCAGGAAGAGCACTGTCCTCGGGTTCAGCTTGTAGGAGAACAGGAACTGGGTGAACAGGCCCCTGGTCACCGGCTCCACCGGGAAGCCGTAGGCAGCTGGGTTGCGACTTATATCGCGATACTGGATTATCGCCCGGAGGAAGGCGCGGACGTTTAAGTTGTAAATTATCTTACCCTGGAGCAGGTTGGCCGTGTAAATCTCCAGTCCTTCGGCCTTTAACTTTTCGTAGTTGTAGGAAGTGGTAAGGTTGAGGTGGCGGGTCAGGTTGAGCGAAAAACCCGGCTCGAGCGATACCATGTCGGCCGGCCTGACGTTATCGAAGTCAATCCAGCGACCGGCAGCCGCCTCCAGGGTGAACTCGCTGCCGCTGAAGGGCTTTATTCCGAACTCGCCGTCGAACAGGGCGTAATCGAGCCTCCGGTCGACATAGAGCGTCTGGCCGAAGTTGCCGCTCAGTTCGACCGAGGTTTGCAGCGGCCCCTGGTACATCGTCCTCAGGGTCAGTCCCTTGTCCAGGGCGTTGCCGTCGTGGTCATAGAAGACCTGGCCCATGGCTCCAATCCGGATGACGTTGAACCAGGTTTTTGGCGACCCCCAGATCTGCCGCATGACCACGGCCCCGGCGCTCCTGGTGTCAACCCGCGGCAGGTAGCCGTAATCGGCCCGGAAGTTGCGCCCCAGGTCTTCCAGGACGGCCTGGACGATCCAGTAGCGGGACTGGTGCACCAGGCCGATGTTAATGGCGTTTCCGCCAAAGTTCCCCAGGGGCTGCCCGTACCAGTCGGAGACGATGCCGGGATAGCCAGTTTCTGAATGAAGGAACTGAACCGTCAGGAAGGTGGTCTGGTTGAAACGGAAGAAGCTGTCGGCCCCGACCACGTGGTTGTGGTATTCGCTGCCGGCCCGGCCGGTGTAGAGCAGGCCGAGGGTTGAACCCTTGCCGATGTCCTGGCGCAGGCGGAACACGCCGCCATAGACCCGGTCATCGAGGGACAGGCTCATCGAACCCTGGCTTCCGGGAAGGAGCAGGTTGTTTATCTCGTCCTGGGCCGAGAAGAAGCCCAGAGCGGTCCGGCCCATCTTTCCGGTCATCTTTACCCCCCAGGCCGGGTCGGCCACCGTCCGGGTGAAGACGGCGTTGATGGGCGTCAGGAAGAAATCCGCCCCTTCCAGGAAAAACGGCCTCTTCTCCGGGTAATAGAGGGCAAAGCGGCGGTTGATTTCGAGCTGGGCCACGTCGGCCTCGACCTGGCTGAAGTCCGGGTTGGCCGTGGCGTTGAGGATGAGGTTGGGCGTAACGCCCCACTTCAGGGTCAGTCCGGGGTCGACTTTCTGGTTGAGCTTTTCGAGCGAACCTTCGGGGAAGGTGCCCATGTCCATGGCCTCGGTGCGGACCGCGGTCAGCGTGGGATTGATTTCAATGTTGCGGCCGGGCGAGATACCGGCAAAACCCACCAGCTTGTTGAACTGGCAGAGGATGCAGGAGACGCTGCGGGAGCGCTTGTGCGATGTTATGCGGTGACGGGCACCTCGCGGCCAGCTTCTCTCGGCGCTGAAGCCCCAGGTCTGCGGAGTCTCGCTGGCCCGGAAACGAAGCTGGTTGAAGGGGATGGCCACCTCGATGGCGTAGCCCCAGTCCTCGATGCGACCGGCGGCGTTCCAGATGGCGTCCCAGGAAAAATCTTCGTAGCCCTCGAGCTCGGAAAAATTGGCATCGGCCTGGACGCCGAGCGGGTTGACCCGGAACTGGAAGCCGCGGCGTTCGTCGTTGAACGAGTCCACCATGAAACTTACGTGGTCATCCAGGATCAGCCTGTCGGTGTCGTCGCGGTCCATGAGGTGGGCCCGGATCTTGCGGGGCTCGGGGTCGTAACAGCGGAAGGCCACGTAGAGGTTGTTATGGTCGTAGGTGACCAGGCAGTCGGTTTTGACCGGGGGCTCGATGTTGTCGCCGGGCGTCCATTCGTAGATTAAGGGGATGACGGCGGCCGATTGCCAGGCCTCCTCGTTGAGCAGGCCGTCTACCTTGATTCTGGAGACGGCGGGCGAGACCTGGAAGATGGCCGCCCCGGAAGCGGTGGCACTGGCGGCAGACTGGTTTCCGGCCTGGCTGGCCGGAGAGAAGGCGTGAGAGGAAGATGTTACCACGGCCGAGGCAGAGGTTCCGGGCGGGTTGAGCAGGGTAACTGGTGCGAAGGGCATTTCTTCCGGGGCAGGGGGTAGGCTCCTGTGTGCCGGGGAGTCTTTGTCGGTAGAGCCCGGGACGGCAACCTGTCGACTTGAATCGCTCCCCGCGGCCAGCAGGGCCGGGGACGAGCCGGTAATCAAGATGGCAAGAAACAGAAGGACGATGAAAGCGGTTAACGGAAGTCTTGAAAGAAATCCTGGCCATCCGCAACTTTGGTTCATTCTGATCTCCTTGTCTTGAAAAGAATTAAGCCGGAAACCGGTTCGTCCGACCGGCTCATATATGAATGTACGTTCATATATTCTTTGCCCGGGGGCTTTTTCGCGACCCGTCCGGTCGGAATTACCCGGTTCTGCCCGGCTGGCAGGCAACATAAGACATCATAGAATTATACGGGCCAGGGGGCAACCTGGTTTCTTCAGGCAAAAAGTAAGTCGGGGTCTCCTTTTTCCTTGGCCGGTGAGGTTTAAGAACTTGACAGCGAGTTTTGCTTGGTGCGAAGTAGCAGCGAATCGAAGGGAAAGAAGTATAGAAACAGGATGGGGTAGAGGAACAGCTTCTGCAGGCCGGCCGAAGACATGAAGGCGATTATAAATATCAGGATATGCATCCTTACCACGATGGTATAGGCAAAGCCGACCGACGGGCCCATCTCGGTCTTCTGGTAGGCAGTTTTGTAAGCCTGGAGCCGGGAGAAGGCGCTGGCCAGGATAAAAATCCAGTAGCTCCTGACCGTGGTGACCACCAGGTTCTTAAACAGGGCGAAGTCCCCGGGGGCTCCCATTTCAGATCCGCGTGGAAAGAGCGGAAAAAACAGGCTCAGGAACAGGCTGTGAACGAAATGAAAGCCCAGGAAATGAACAGTAAAGAAGCCCACCATGAACAGGGCGCCAGGAAGGAGCAGGAAAAAAATGGCGATTTTGCTTTTCTCTTCAGAGAGGTCAGTTCCCGCAGCCCGGTTGCGCTTGCGGACGCCGATGCCGATAAAAAAGCTTATGGCGATCAGGGCAAAAAATGTGAGGGTGTAGATCGAGAAAAATCCGGTAAAAGCCCCGATGATCAGCAGAAAGATGACAGAGGTGGCTACGCTGCCGATTTCGAAGGCCGGTAGCGGCTCCTTTGGCCGGGGAGAGGAGAGCTTTCTGAACTGGCTGGTAAACATGCCGGCAATGGAGACCAGAAGGTAGGAGTAGCCGAGGGTCAGGCTGGAAATCCACAGCGACCAGACCAGGTCGGTGGCCGACCAGTGCTCAAGCCAGGCCAGCAATACTGTTCCCAGGAAAAGTCCCAGGTCCAGCAACCAGTCCTTTTTAGGCCTTGGCCCCATGAAGCTATTATATTCATGGCATACCCGGGCACAAAGGAAAAAATAACGGAATTGGTATTGTGTCCCCAGTTTCTTGTGCCCTGTTTTCTTGACATTCGCTCAGAAAAGGGATGAAAATAAACCCAGAGGGGTAGAAACATGAAAAAGGGTCTCTGTGCTGCTTTTATTGGAGGCATTGTGATATCAGGATTGGTGCTTCTGGGCCTGGCCTTCCTGGCTAAACCGGTGCCGGCCGGCCAGCAGGAACAGCAGGTGCCGAAAGAGCTCCAGGTCAGGCCGAAGCATGAGGTCACGGTGGCCGTCAAGCTGGTCCAGGTCTACGTGACCGATAAGAATGACAACCCGGCCGGCGACCTGACCGCCGACGATTTTGAAATCTACGACAACAACAAGCCGGTCCCGGTTCTTCATTTTGAGAAGCATTTCGCCGAAGAGCTGGCGGCGGCCGGGGCCGAGGGGCCAAGGCCGGCTCTCAACCGGAAGTTCTTCCTGTTCTTCGACCTGGCCTTCACCGACGCCCGGGGCCTGATGCGGGCCAAGAATGCTGCCCTGAAATTCATGGAGAAATCGCTCCTGCCGACGGATGAAATATCGCTGGTGACCTATACCGCCCTGCGCGGCCTGACCCTTCATGAATACATGACCAGGGACCATGCCCGGGTCCGCAACATCATCGAAAACTTCGGGCTGAAGAGCGTCACCGGCCGGGCCGAAAACCTGGCCAACTTCTTCTATTCCGACACGCTGATGACTCTGCAGGGTGACGAGGTGCAGACGACACCCGAGGAAAGCTTCTTTACCGACCAGGCCCGGCTCCAGACCGGCCAGATGCTGGACACCGCCCGGCGCCAGGGTTACGTGGACCAGGCCCGCTTCTACCTGGATGCCTGGAATAATTTAGCCAAGGTCCTGCGTACGGTCCCGGGCTACAAGAATATCGTCCTGTTTTCGGCCGGCCTGGCCAAGCAGCTCCTGTTCGGCAAGACGGGCGGAGCCGTGGTTGGCGACTGGAGCACTCCCGAGCAGCTGGCCGCCCAGATGGCCGAGTACGATGCGGCCCAGGCCGACACCGGTTTGCGCAGCGATTTCAGCCGGCTGCTGAAAGAATTAAAAAATTCCAACTGCGCCGTTTTCACCGTTGACATTTCGCGGGTGCACAAGGAGATGGACGTCGAGGGGTCGGGTGGGGCCACGCCCGGGGCCCGGGAACTCGACGGGGCCGATTCGCTCAAGCAGCTGGCCTCGGAAACCGGCGGAAAATTTTACGCCAACACCGTCAACCCGGAAAACGCCATGGAGGAGATCGTCAACACCACCAGGAACTTCTACATCCTGGGCTTCAAGGTGGACGAGAGCTGGGACGGGAAGTACCACAAGGTCAAGGTCAAAGTTAAGAAAAAAGGATATAACGTTTACTCCCAGGCCGGGTATTTTAACCCCAAGCCCTTCAGGGAGTACAACAATTTCGAGAGGCTGCTGCACCTGATCGAGGTGGCCCTGACCGAGGAGCCCTGGCCCTACGTTCCGGTGGAAATCCCGGTGGCCAGCCTGAACCTGGTTGAAAAGGGCTGGCCGATGGCCCTGACCTTCGCCCGGGCTTCCGGGGAGGAGATGGCGGAGGTGTTCGGGCCGAAGACCGAAGCCTACCTGCTGATTTTTAACGAAAGGGGAGAGCTGGCCCTGATTAAAAAATTCAGGGCGGTGGTGTCGGAGAAGGACAAGAAGGAAAATGATGCCTTCCTGCCGTCCTTCCTGCTGCCGGTTAAGCCGGGTAAATACGAATGCGCCCTGGTGATGCGGAACCTGGACACGGGCCGGGCGGCCAGGGGACGGGCGGCGATTGAGGTTCCGGCGCAACTCCCGGTAATGCCCTACCTGGACCCGCCACTGTTGCTCAGGCTGGACGACCGGGCTAAGGAGATTAACGCCGGGGGAGAGCCAACACTGGCTTCAGTATATGGATATAACCCGGGAACCTATTCGGCCGTGGCCGGAAGGGTGCCTCCCGAAACCAGGAAGCTGTATGCGGCCCTGAGGCTGGCCTGTCCGGCTGGCTGGGAAGAAGGACTGGCAGTCGGAGCCGAGCTGGCTGTGGAGGGCGGAGAGCCGGTCCGGAGTCTGCCGGTGGCCGTGCTGGAAAAGAAGCGCGAGGGCCAGTTGCTGAAGCTGCTGCTGGAGCTGGAAACCGGGGAGATGGGCGCGGGCAGCTACGTCGTGACCTTTACCGTCGGCGGCCCGAATTTCGCCCAGCCCCTGCGGGCCAACACCCGCCTCTCCCTCTGAAACAGGGGACACCTTAAACTGTCCCCTTTTTCCGGGCTGGCTGCCGGAAATAACAGGCGAAGCTTAAAGGCAAAAATCGGGGACACCTTAAAGTGTCCCCTTTCTTAGCTAACAGAACAGAGCACAGGCTTTATCAGCAGGGACGGCGCAATCGAGGCCAACCCAAAGATTCCCTGATGGCTCCAGAGGAACGACCGTTGCCTTGGAAAGTTTGCCCAATCAATACGGTGCAAGTCCTGAACTCTTCAGCCTCGATTTCCGTATCTAATAAGGAACGGCGACCGAAGACTTAGAAATCCATTGCTGAAATAGTTGTCAATCAGGTCAGACTGGTTGTGATAAAATCCTTTCAAGGAGAGAATAAATGAAGAAAGGTTTAATTTGTCTTCTGGGCTTCATGTTTATTACCATGGTCTTCATGGGCTGTAAACCGGCAGCGAAAGAACCGCCGCTGATTGCAAGGAAGGTCCTGTTCGGAAACCCGGACAAGGCTTCCGTTCAGATCAGCCATGATGGCAGGTATCTCAGCTTCCTGGCCCCGGTTAACGGTGTCCTGAATGTCTGGGTTGGCCCGGCAGATGCACCGGAAAAGGCGCAACCCGTAACCGCCGATAACAACCGCGGCATCCGCATTTACTTCTGGGCTTACACGAACAAGCACATCATATATGCCCAGGACCTGGCCGGCGATGAGAACTGGCAGATTCACGTGGTGGACATAACCACAAAAGAAGACCGGAACGTGACTCCATTCGAGGAAATCCCGGGTCCGGATGGCAAGCCGATTACCCTGCCGAACGGGAAACCGCTGAGACCCATGGCCCAAATCCAGGCGGTTAGCCATAAGTTCCCGGAAGAAATACTGGTGAGCCTCAATAACCGCAATCCTCAGTTTCATGACATTTACCGCCTGAACATCCTGTCGGGCGACCTGAAGCTGGTCCAGCAAAACGATAGCTTCATGAGCTTTCAGACCGATGATGACTATAACCTCAGGTTTGCGGCCAGGATGACTCCAGATGGCGGCCTGGCCCTGTTCCAGCCCGATGGAAAAGGGGGTTGGCAGCCATTCGATACAATTCCGATGGAAGATATCATGACCACCAGCCCCATCGGCTTCGACAGGGACGGCCAGGTTCTTTACATGATCGACAGCCGGGGACGAAACACGGCCGCGCTCATTTCAGTTAACTTAAAGACGGGCGAAAAGAAGCTGATCTTCGAGGACCCCAGGGCCGATGTCAGCAATATCATGATGCACCCGGTGGAGAAGAAGGTGGAGGCGGTGGCAGTTGAGTACCTGAGAATCGAATGGACCGTGCTGGACGAGAAAATTAAATCTGACCATGAATACTTAAAAACGGTCTGGAACGGCGACATCTATGTCACTGACCGAACGCTGGATGATAAGTTCTGGGTGGTCTCCTACGTGGTGGATGATGGCCCGGTTCGCTATTATCTCTACGACCGGGAGAACCGGCAGGCCAGGTTCCTGTTCACCAACCGCAAGGAACTGGAAAATGCCAGGCTGAGCAAGATGCATCCGGTGGTGATAAAGTCGCGGGATGGTCTGAATCTGGTCAGTTACCTGACCCTGCCCGGGTGGAGAGACCCTGATAATGACGGGCGGCCTGATAAGCCGCTGCCCATGGTTCTCTATGTTCACGGCGGTCCCTGGGGAAGGGATTCCTGGGGACTTAACCCAACGCACCAGTGGCTGGCCAACCGTGGCTATGCCGTGCTCAGCGTGAATTTCCGGGGATCGACGGGATTCGGCAAGGATTTCATAAATGCCGGGAACCTGGAGTGGGGCCGCAAGATGCATGACGACCTGATAGATGCTGTCAACTGGGCGATTGAAAACAAAATTGCCGAAAAGGACAGGGTGGCCATCTCGGGCGGAAGCTACGGAGGTTACGCCACGCTGGTCGGGCTGACCTTTACTCCGGATGTTTTTGCCTGCGGGGTGGACGTGGTGGGACCGTCCAACCTGATCACTCTGCTGGAATCGATCCCACCTTACTGGAAACCGCAACTTGACATGTTCGCCAGCCGCGTGGGAGATCCCAGGACCGAGGACGGGCGGAGGCTGCTGCTGGAGCGGTCTCCACTGACCTATGTTGACCGGATTAAGAAGCCGCTGCTCATCGGGCAGGGAGCCAACGACCCCAGGGTGAAGCAGAGCGAATCGGACCAGATGGTGAAGGCCATGCAGGAGAAGAACATCCCGGTGACTTACGTTCTGTTTCCCGACGAAGGGCATGGGTTTGCCCGGCCGGAGAACAGGCTGGCCTTCGGGGCCATCAGCGAGCTGTTTCTGGCCAGGCATCTGGGCGGGCGGGCCGAAGAGATAGGAGACGAGTTCAAAGGGTCGACCATTCAGGTGCCACAGGGTGCCGACCAGGTCCCGGGGCTGAAAGAGGCCTTGGCGCTCCTTGAGAAGAGGTAAGCAAAGAAACAGGGGACACCTTAAAAGAAACAGGGGACACCTTACACTGTCCCCTTTTTCCGGGCTGGCTGCCGGAAATAACAGGCGAAGCTTAAAGGCCAAAATCGGGGACACCTTAAAGTGTCCCCTTTTTTCATTTTTTGCCATCTTGCTACCGCTTGATTTTAGCCGACTGAAATATGAGAATTAGCGAGCGGAATAGTATTAGCCGGTTATTTACAAGGAGGTGCCATGAAGACCATAGGCCTGATCGGCGGCATGAGCTGGGAATCGTCGCTTGAGTACTACCGCATAATAAACGAGGAAGTGAAAAGGCGACTGGGGGGATTCCACTCGGCTCGGTGCCTGATGTATTCGGTTGATTTTGCCGAGATTGAAGTGCTGCAGCATCGGGGGGAGTGGGAAAGGCTGGCCTGGATACTGAGCCAGGCGGCCGTCCGGCTGGAAGCGGGCGGGGCTGACTTCCTGGTGCTGTGCACCAACACCATGCACAAGGTGGCGCCGCAGATTGAATCCGCGGTTAACATCCCGCTGCTCCACATCGCCGACCCGACGGCCGAAAGAATAAAGGCCCGCGGTTTCAGGAAGATCGGCCTGCTGGGCACCCGATTTACCATGGAAGAGGATTTTTACCGTGGCCGGCTGGAAAAGAAGCACGGCCTGGAAGTCCTGGTGCCGGAGCCAGCTGACCGGGAGATGGTTCATCATGTAATTTATTATGAGCTGTGCGACGGCCGCCTTCAGGAAGAATCGCGGCGGAAATTTGCTGGGGTTATTGAAAAGCTGGCCGCGGCTGGGGCCCAGGGCATTATCCTGGGCTGCACTGAAATCGGCCTCCTGGTCAAGGAGAAAGACAGCGTGCTGCCGATATTTGATACCACCGTCATTCACGCCGAAGCGGCCGTGGAATATGCCCTAAAATGAGAGGTAAAGGGGACACTTAAAGGTGTCCCCATCTCAAGAACATAAAATAACGGGGAAACTTTATTTCGAAAATCCTTCAAAAAGGGGACAGTTAAAGGTGTCCCCTTTTTCTTACTGGCCGTAGCGCGATAGCAAGCCTATCCCGCCCAGAATCAGGACCACCACGAAAAAGTAAAAGGCCCCGATGATCAGCAACCAGAGCAGGGTGGCCTTGGCCCAGTTGGCCTTGCTCAGCTTGGTATTGTCGCTGAAGGCCCAGATGAGCAGCATTACGATATTCACCAGCGGAATGGAAGCAATGAGCAGCGTTACCAGCCATTCGCCGACGCTGACCACAGCCTCCAGAGCCGGGGGTCTTGGGGTTGGAACGGTTTGGGCTTGTTGCTCCATTTACCTTTCCCTCCTTCTTTTTTGATTTTATCTGGCCGGGTTTTCTTTGAATGCTAATCTCAACTCTAAGGCAGCCAGATTCATTTTTGTTTGGCTAATGCCCTTTGCTATCGATTTTATTAATGAAGTCCCTTCTTTTCAAGCAAAAAATCCTGTATTAAATGGTGATAGTCATTAGTTTGAAAAGGCAGTGATATTTATTTAAAATCAAAAAGCATTTTACTTCCGGCGTTCCTGATACCATCGCCGGCCGGGATTGAAGATGGACGTGTACTTTTATGAAGTTTTCGAGGAAGAAGCCAGGTTGATTAAGAGCCTGATCGGGGAGCGGCTGGAGTTCGGGTTGACCGACAGGACCATCCAGGAGAGCGGGCACAGGGAGCCTCCGGCCCGCCTGATCAGCGTCCGCACCCAGTCGGTAATTCCCGTGGAATGGCAGGACCGGCTGAGTGGGGTGCTGAGCCGAACCACCGGTTTCGACAATCTTAAAGCTTTCAGGCGTGCCATCAGCCTGCCGGTGGCCCTGGGTTACCTGGAAGAATACGCCACAAGGGCCGTGGCGGAGCAGGCCATCCTGATGATGCTGGCGCTCCTCAGGAAATTGCCGCGGCAGATGAAGCAGTTCCGGCACTTTGACCGCGATGGGTTGACCGGCGCTGAAGCCCGGGGCCGGCGCCTGCTGGTGGTGGGTGTGGGGCGAATCGGCGGTGAGATCGTGAAAATTGGCCAGGGCCTGGGCCTTCAGGTCAGGGGAGTGGACATCGTCCGGCGGCATGATTTCGTGGAATACGTAGAGCGCGATTCTGGCCTGGCCTGGGCTGACATAGTCATCTGCGCCATGAACCTGACCGATGAAAATTACCACTATTTCAGCTACGACCTTCTGAAGAAGTGCCGGCCCGGCGTTATTTTCATCAATGTCGCCCGCGGCGAGCATGCCCCGCTGGCGGACATGTTGAGGTTATTAAAGGAAGAGCACCTGGGCGGGCTCGGGCTGGATGTTTTTGAAGACGAGCCCGAGGTGGGCACGGCCCTGCGCATCGGGCAGATTGAGAAATCGGAAAGAGCGGCTATTGTCGCTGAGCTACTTGGATGCCCGAACGTAATCTTAACCCCGCACAATGCTTTCAACACCGAAGAAGCCCTGGAGCGGAAGGCGCGGTTCAGCGTGGAGGAAATTTTTTATTTCCTGGAGCACGGGAGCTTTCGCAATTCCGTCTGAAACGGGGACACCTTAAGGTGTCCCCAGTTGCGAGACGCAAAATAACAGGGCAACCTTAAAGCGGAAAATTGCCAAAAAGGGGACAGTTAAAGGTGTCCCCGGTTCAGTTTCCGTCGGAACTGATGCGGATCCAGCGCAGGCTGGAAAGTTGTTCAGGGGAAAGTTCGATGGTCTGAACCGAGCCGGCCCCGGTTTCTCCCTCGGGCGCACGCTTGAGAACAATATTGATCACCCCTGGCTCCAGGCTGGGGCCGGTCTTCCTGGCCATGATCATTACACCGGGCACCGCTCCCAGGACCGCTCCTCCTATCACGAACGAAGCATACTTGTGGTCACTGTTTGTTTGGTATGGAGACACCACGTAACCAATTACAAGCCCAACACACATCCCGGCTATGGTTATCGGCAACCCGGCCATGAACCTTTCGGCAGTGGACACTCCTCCTTTCGTTCCGGGCTGGACCTGTATCAAGGCCGGCTCGTACCCGTCTTTTTCAATCTTTATGATGTGGTTTCTGTCTCTGGATAAGCTCAGCGTCAGAGGAGTATAGCCAATTTCCTGGCCATCAACCGAAATCCTGGCCTGCACCGGATTGCTGGTTACAGGAATCTTTTGCAACCTGGTGGCCTGGGTGGCACATCCTGTCTGGAAGATTAAAGTTATAATCAGGGCGTAACTGAAAAGCCTTAGAGGGCTTCCCATACGAAGGAAACTAACCACGACAACCCTCCTTAATGATAATACCAATCTGTTTAAAATTTTTTATTAAAAAAAGGAGTAGTCAAGCGCAAAAAGAGGCCATGTCAAGTTTTGTTCGCAATTTGGCCACCGTAAGATCTCCATTTTAAGCCTTAGTTAGCAGCCTGGGCCACCGAACTTTCTAACACCTGCCTGAACCTCTCCGGCTTGATGTAGGCATAATC
>QUAH01000001.1 GCA_003426165.1 Candidatus Saccharicenans subterraneus | reverse complement strand
AGATAAGACCACCTTCCGACCACAGTTGCGCAGCAGCCAGCTCCCGTAACTGCGATTGTAACCGGTCAGACCGATAAATTCCTCCAGAACCCGCGTCTTCTCCTTCTTCCGCCCCCTCTGATACCTCCGGGCCAGCTCCCTTAAGATCGCCCGCTTAACTCGCATCTCTAACCCCATAGCCTTGCCTCCTGGCTAATCTCATCCAAAAATCTATCCCCCTGACCAGCCAAAAGACAACTCCATTTCGCGTAGATTTTCTCGCGAGGCAACGAATCGTTTTCGAGTAGATTTTAAGTGAGGCAATTCGAAGACTTGACATCCACAAGCTTAAAACTCATTATTTTTTTGATGGATCAATGAAAAATCCGTGGCGCTAAACTGGTAAGAGCAGGAGAAAAACGGATTTCTTATTCTCTTCTTTTCTCTCATGATCTGGAATAAATATCAGGAAGCGGCCAGGCTGGAAGTGATGCGGGGACGTCCGCGGGCTGATCCCGCGCCATTGAAGGCGGATCTGGTCAAACTGTATGTAAAGGAAGATCAATCTGTCCTGGACGTGGCTGTCGTCCATCAGGCGCTTCGGAAATATGGGATCAGCACCAGATCAAACGCCAGCTGTCCGAAGGTTGGAAAAAAGTCGCTTCTAGATCGGAAGCCTGAATCATGGCAAAGGGAGTTAGTGGAGTGGCTCGGGAGCTGGGGTCCGATGAAGGGACAGTCTGCCATCATCTGAAGGTCCGGCAACGGAGTTTAATTTAGCAATATAAAGGAGAGAAGAAATGAAATATTTGATTTTATCAGCCCTTTTGATTTTGTGTGCGATTTCATGTTCAACCGTTACTTTCCAGCCATTCACCGATACGAAATATCCCCCGACGACTAAGGTGGACCTTTATACTGACAAAGCACCAGAACGAGAATATATAGAAATAGGCAGAATCATAGTCAGAGAAGATGCCTTTACCGGCGAAAAGAATATGGTCAAGTGGGCAATAGAGCAAGCGAAGAAAGTTGGGGCAGATGGATTAATTTGGACTGGGGAAGACAAGGACCTTTGGGCAATCCCAGCCGGAGGGTCGATAATAGCCGGGGATACTAAGAAGATAATTTTTATTGCTATAAAATATAAAAATTAAGTGACCATGATTGGTCATCATCCTGTCCGTCCTGTTCGCGACCGGTTCCAGTCCGGAATTATAAGGGGAAAAAGGGAAAAGTTGTCTTATGAAAACAGCCATTATGTAAATATACATAAATATCCTATTATCAATCTGAAATAAATAAAATAAAAGAAAGGTCTCATCAACCAATGTTTTGGAAAGGACGAATCGAGAGATTAGACGAAGGAGTCGGGTGGTGGGGGGTATTTATTTCGGTGGATTCCTATTTAAGGTTAGTGGTTTCTCATCTTATGGAGTCAACAGAATACTAGGCTAATGGCTATGCTCATATAAAAGCAGATAAGCTTACTCCGGTTTTAGAAAATGGAATAGCCAAGGTAGCTAACTAACAGGAAAAAAATGGAGAGATTGCTATGGCGAAATTGCGAACTAAATTTGACATGGCCTTCTATCATTTGACCCAAGAATATGCAGAGGTATATCTAATATAAATTTTATTTTTCCAAATAAAAATGGGAGGGATATTCTTCTAATAATGCTACTCTGGCGTTAACGGCTGTTTCCTTTTCCTCCCTCGATTGTCAACACCTTTTGGCAGAAGAGACTTGGGAGTCTGAGCTGTCGCCTCTGGGACCAGGCAAAGACGCCCACCTTCGAGAGGTTGGTCCATTTCTTGATCCCTACCTCCTGCGATGCCAGAAGTCTATCGCCCTCGACATCCCGAGCGCACCGTCCTCTACCGGGTGCTCTTCCATTACTTCGACCGCTTCCTGGCCGAATATGAGTCACGTTTCGAGAAGGAGTACGGCTTCCTCCGGCCGATCGTCAAGGAGGTGGTTGAGCGCTACCTCGACTGCGGCAACCCGCGCTGCGGGTTTGCTCGCATCCGCTGTCCGGACTGCGGCGAAGAACGTCTCTTGATGTTCTCCTGCCGCACCCGCGGGTTCTGTCCTTCCTGCCATTCGAAGAGGCTTGAGGAATGGGGCGAGTGGATGCGGGAGACACTCCTGCTCGATGTCCCCCACCGCCAGGTTGTCTTCACTATCCCCAAGATGCTGCGCCTCTTCTTCAAATACAAGCGTCGGCTCCTCGGGGAGCTCTGCCGGGCGGCAGTCCGGGCGCTCCTCAAATACTTCCAGGCCGCAACCGGCGCAGAACTCATCCCTGGTGTGGTGGCCGTCATCCAGTCGTTTGGCCAGAAGATCAATTTCCATCCCCATGCCCACCTCCTGGTGACCGAAGGAGGGGAAGACTCCGAAGGCAAGTTTCATCATGTCGCTTCCTTTCAGGACAGCCTATTGGCCGAGTTCTTCAAGCGCGAGGTCTTCGCTCTTCTCCTTCGCCAGGAGCTCATCTCAGAGGCCCTGGTGGAGAAGATCGCAGGCTGGCGCCACTCGGGTTTTTCGGTCCACAGCAAGGTCAAAGCCAAGACCCGAAAAGAGGCTGAGCGAGTGGGGAAATACATGATCCGGCCGCTCCTTTCCCTGGAACGCCTCTCCCTCGATGAACGGGAAGCGAAGGTCTGCTACCGGTATGGGGAAGGAGCTGAAGAGGTGGAACGGATGGATTACCTGGAGTTCATCGCCCGGGTGACCTCCCATATCCCAGACAAGGGACAAGTGACCGTCCGTTACCTCGGTCTCTACGCCAATGCCCACCGGGGGAAGGTGCGCAAGAGGGAGGCGGGCGAGTACAAACTCATCCTCAGCGAGCAAGAATGCCCAAGAATCTCCCGCCGAGGCTGGGCCGAGATGATCAGAAAAGTCTATGAGGTAAATCCTTTGACCTGTCCCCAATGCCAGGGAGAGATGCGCATCATTGCTTTCCTCACCGACTATGGCGTGGTGGACAGGATCATCAATCACCTCAAGCTGACATTTGTCGCCGAAAAGCCTCCTCCGCCTCATTTCGCCTATCAGGAATTTTTGATGGCCGCTGAGACCGCAGTTGAATATTTATCGTAATCTGCTCTTGCCTGGAGAGGAGAAGTCTGTCAGATTTCCGGCGCTTTTGTGCCTCTCGGCATCTTTTTGACCCGCCATGAGCAATCCCCAAGTCGATTTGACATCTCATGAGCCGCGATCTATACTCTCTGAGGATGGCTGGAGGGTGAAATTGTCACAAAGAGGCTCGCTCGACCGGCACAGCCAAAAATGAAACTCTTATCTTTGGTATCAAAGCGCCCGGCCTGGTAATCCCCGGCGAAATATTCTAACGGCGGTTGCCCGCGGTAAGGTTCCAGCCTGGAATCAACATACGAATACGTCTCATTTATCAGAAAATCAGGGTTAAAGTTCCCGTAGTTAGAAAGGATGATGATGGCCAGGTCGATTTCCGGGACTGACTTGATGAAGGTTCTATATCCTGAGTAATAGCCAGAATGCTGCACAAGCCGGCTGCTGTATTCGGGCTTGAGATTTCTCTTTATTAATTTAAGGTACTGGTAAAGGTCGCGGGTTGTAGAATAAGCATTGCCTGAGCCCCAGAAGTTTCTGAAGTTAAAATCGGGCAGGAAAACAATGGATCCGCCGCGCCTCAGGAAGCCTTCAGCATGGCCCGGCAGGCGGCTGTTTTCCCGATAAAGGCCTGTATTCTTCATTCCAAAAGGCCCGAAGATATTATCTGACAGGAACCTGTCCAGGGGCAGGCCAGATATCTTTTCAATTATCATGGCCAGCAGGAGATAATTGGTATTGCTGTAACGGCTCTCGCTTCCCGGCTGGAAGTGGAGACGGTTGAGGGAATTAATTTTCTCAATCAAGTCCCGGGCCGAGACCGGGCCCTTCAGGTTCCAGGGGTCATTAAATTCGGGAAGTTCGTTGTGAATGTCGGGCAGTCCGGATGTGTGATAAACAAGGTCTGAGATTTTTATCTTATCCGAAAACATAACTTCCGGAAGATATTGTCTCATTTGGTCATCAAGGCCCAATCTGCCCTGCTCGACAAGAAGAAATACAGAATGTCTGACAAATAGCTTGGTGATTGAGGCTATGGGGAAGATAGTGTCGGGAGTGTTGGGTCTGGTTTTCTGGCTGTCCGCAAAACCGAATCCTTTATCCACCAGCATTTTATCCTTGAAAGCAATTAGAACAGAACCGGAGAAATCACTATCTGCGGCGATCGATTCTACTTTATTAAGGAAAGCCTCGTCTGGAGCTGAAGGCTGGAGGCAAGAAACATAGCAGATCAAAAGAAGCTGTAGAATTAACTGAGATAACCTGAGCATGTTTTTACTTTAGCATGATGGCTGATTAAGGGCAAAAGAATGAATTGGCCTTCATATATCTAAATTCTTGCATGGAGCAAATGCGTAGAGCAGTTCGGCATAGAGAATTTATCGCTGCTGAGATGAGCGGGATATTGCATCCCGGGATCACTAAAACAGCCATTTTTCCTGACAGCAAAGCTTGTCGCGACCATCTCTTCTCTGTCAGCCTGAATTATCTTTTTGGTAAGAGGGCCTGATTCGGGCTAAACAGTTTTCAAAGAGATAACCCCTGAAGCCTTTTCTGGTTTTCTAACGGTCTGAATTATTTCCGGTTTTTTTGAGCTTGCCCTCGGCTTCCTGACCGGCCCGGCCACTGCCAAACAGACCCCTTAAACTGGATACTATGTCTTAACCGGAAAGAATATTCAGTTTGACTCTTGTTTCAGGACGTGTTAGCTTGGTTTTAGAGGGGAGTTACCGATTCTAAATTCAGGCTTATAGGCTTAGCGCTAAACGGAATTTCTCATAAATCATAAAACAAAGAGGGATACATCATGGGCAAGATGATTGCTTTATTGCTATTAATTCTTCTGGCTTTTGGGTCGATGGCTGGCTACCTGGTTCTTACCTCAAAGATTAATGCCGGGCAAAAGCAACTGACAGACGGTCAAAGGCAGCTCGAAGAAGGAAATTCAGCTCTGAAGGAGGGAAAAGCTAAGTTAGAGGCCGGCAAGCAAGAGCTGTCCGAGGGCAAAAAGGAGTATGAGCAGGCTAAAGACAATCCCTTACTGGTATTAGCTGACAAAGTGTTCAAGGGCGGAAAGGGTTTTGAGAACGCCAGAGATCAGATTGCCGAAGGAGATAAGCAGGTTGCCGAAGGAGAGGTGGCGGTTAGCAGCGGTGAAAAACGACTCGAGGCTGGTAAAATAGAGCTGAGCCGGGGAAAAGAACAGTTGAAGCTGGCCAGGGGTGCACGGATTGCCTGTGCTATTGGAGCGGTTGTTTTCGCGTCTCTATCAATTGTTCTCGGGTTCTACTGGAGGCGATCAATTGCAACGGTCTTCTCGCCAAAGAATCGCTGAGAGGGCGATTCCAGCGGAAGCGATATTGAGCGCTGTTTTAGAGGCGAGTTGGACAATACGGAGTTCCAATGGACAACCGAATTTCTTTATCAGCAACCGGCAGCGCTGATCGCCATCGCGCTGCTCGAGCTCATGGTCCCCGGGGCTGAGCCGGGGTACAGACCCGGTCGCAGGATAAGCCAGACGCACAATGAGCCGAGGCCAACGCAGATCATAAGCATACAACACTCCGGGGCTGCCTGCTCTCCTTTCAGCTGAAAAGCGGCTCCCTATCTGTTGTATGAAAACATTATTATGAGGTAGCATAAGATTTATGGCAGGACTGCTGAGTAAGAGCTACTCATTGATTATCGCTGCAGTAACTTCTACGTTAATAATTCTTCCCTTTGCAACGTTAAATTTGGCCAAACCAGGTTTTGTATGCGATTTGGCCATCGCAACCTCTCCATTCCGGCATTTCAGTTAGCTACCACAGCCATCCAACCTTTCATCGTTAACCTCAGCTTCTCCTCCCCTGCGCAGGCATACTCATCAGCCCGGTCCTCGGTGTATTCCCTAAGATACGAGGCAATGAGCCTGAACTGGAGGGAGAATGAACGAGGATGTGGGTAATTTTTCAATGACCAAGATGGGTAAATTTTAGATGGCCCTCGACGACCAATATTGTTAAATTTTCGATGACCCCTGACGGTATAAGCTCACCGCATGAAATACCACAACAGCCCGGCTCCTCCGGCTCTTCTCCCGGGTGGTTATCTCAATTTATCTGGAAATAGGTAAGTATCCCTCTTTCCCGAAAAGAAAAATCACCAGACCACGCCGTAGTCGTCGCCGTAGTTGCTGGAGCCGCCCCAGAAGGTGCGGTTTTTGTGGTCTAAGTAGATGGCGTTTATGGGACCGGAGGTGTATTTCTTGAAGGAAAGGCGGTAGCCCATCCGCTTGAGCTGCTCCCGCACTTCGGGCGGAGTTTTCTCGTTGAGTTCCAGTTTGCCGGGCGAGCAGTCGTGGTTGTCGAAGGAGTTGCGCATCTGATAGCTGGTGATGTTGGCCGCCTCGCAGGCCTGCTGCACGTTCATTCCAAACTCAACCACGTTCAGGAAAAACTGCAGCAGGTTCTGGTCCTGGGTGTCGCCGCCCTGAACGGCAAAAGCCAGAAAGGGTTTGCCGTCCTTCATGGCCAGCCCGGGGGTCAATGTCGCGCGCGGCCTTTTTCCCGGGGCAATGACGTTAAAGGGATTGTCTGCTTCATCCAGCACAAAGCTCTGGGCTCTCTGGCTCAGGGCGATGCCAGTTTTCCCGGCTATGACGCAGGGTATCCAGGCCCCGCTCGGCGTTAGCGAAACCACCCAGCCTTCCTCATCGGCCGCCTCGATGGAGGTTGTGCCCTGGAAGAAGCTTCGCTCCAGGCGGGCCTGGTCGGCTTCATCCTTAACCGTCCAGTTCTTATTGGTCCATTTTTCCAGGTAGTGCTTGAAGGGGTTGGTCTTACCCTCATATGGATACGGGTCACCGGGTTTTACGTCCGGGGCGTTGGCTTCCCAGTTGATGAGCTTGATGCGGTCGCGGGCGTATTCCTTGGAAAGCAGCCCCTTGATGGGTTCCTCGGGCGGAAAATACGGGTCGCCGTAATAAAAATCCCGGTCAGCAAAGGCCAGATTCATCACCTGGTAGAGAGTATGGATGTACTTGGTGCTGTTATATCCCATGGCCTTGAGGTCGAAGTTTTCCAGCATGTTGAGGGCCTGAAGCATGACCGGGCCCTGAACCCAGGTGTTGAGCTTGTAGACTTCAATGCCACGGTAGGTGGTCTTAACCGGCTCTTCCAGCAGGACCTTCCAGCGGTCTAGGTCTTCAAGGGTGATGAGCGCCCCGGCTTCTTTGCAGGCCGCCACAAAGTCGCGGGCAATGTCGCCGCGGTAAAAGCGATCATAAGCAGCGTAAAGAGCTTCACGGCGGTTCTTCCCGGACCGGAGTGCCTTCTCTTCCGCCTCGACAAGCTTTCTCAGCGTGGCAGCCAGGTCAGGTTGCTTGAAGACTTCGCCGGGCTGCGGGGCCTCCTTCTCCTCTCCGGGATGAGTGAGGAAAAGCACACGCGAGTATGGCCATTGCTTTAGCTTCGCTTTTTCGCGTTCGATGCGGTCGGACGTTTCCTTTTCCATCGGATAGCCTTCGGCCATCTGAATGGCCGGCTCCAGAACATCCTTTAGCCTCAGCCTTCCAAACTCAGCCAGCATGACTATCAGGGCACCCGGTGTGCCGGGCGTGATGGCCGAAAGCGGCCCGTCAGCCGGCGGGTATTTATATCCTTTTGATTTATAAAACTCGGGAGTGGCGCCGGTCGGAGCCACTCCGAGCCCGTTTATGGCGATAACCTTACCGGTCTTCGGTTGATAAATGAAACCCTGGGTCTCCCCGCCCCAGCTCAACACATCATGCATGGTGCAGACCGCAGCCAGCATGGCACAGGCCGCATCCACCGCGTTTCCGCCTTTCAGGTACATCATCGAGCCGGCCGTGGCAGCCATGGGCTTTCCGGTTATGGCTATCCAGTGCTTGCCGTGGAGCACCGGTTTTTCCGTCTTTTCCTGCCCGAAAACCATTCCAATCAGGACCGCGGCCAACGAAGACAGCAGCACAATCGCTGAAACCCAATAAAGCGATTTAAGGGAGATCATCGCAACCTCCTTCCTGTTTTCCATTTAATGCGAGTCCCTTATCTATTGCCAATGATACGCATGTAAAAATCGTCGATCCCAAAAAGCGCACAGCTATTTCTTACAATTTTTCCTGCCTATTTTTCAATCCTGAATTTGATGATTAAGGAAACTTGTCAAACCAAGGATGTAAAACAGAATAGGCGAAAAGGGCCGCTATTTAAGTCAAATATTTTTACATTCTACTTGACAAATATCTTAACATTTCTTAAATTATTCATATAAAGGGAAGCAATTCAAAACTAATAATACTTCGGTTGCATTTAAATTAATCAGCTTATGAGGCAAATAGATGATGAATTCAGTCAGCAAATTCATTAGAGAACTCAGGCTAAAAAACCACCTGAGCCAGGATTATGTAGCGGACTACCTGGGACTTTCCAGGCCAACCTATGTACTCATAGAGCAGGGTAAAAGGGAGCTAACGGTTACAGAGGCCAGGAAATTAGCTTCCCTCTTCGGGTTAACCTTAGAACAGCTCCTGGGCGGTACACCTTCAGGACCTAAGGTCGTCCTGGAAAAGGCAGAATCATATGGCCACACAGAAAAACCGGGCATAAGGATTGTCATGAAGCGGGCTAACGTTAAAAAGTTTAAGGAGGTTTTGCTTTACGTGCTGAACAAGATAGGCGCCCAGCCAAATATCGGGGAAACAGCTCTGTATAAGATCTTTTACTTCATAGATTTTGATTATTATGAGAAATACGAGGAGCAACTGACCGGGGCCCGCTACATCAGAAATCATCATGGTCCGACTCCCGTTGAGTTCAAGAACATAACCGAAGAAATGGAAAAGAACGGTGAAATCGAAAGCGTCAAGAGCAAGTATTTCCAGTATCCGCAGAAGAAATACCTGCCGCTCCGGGAACCTGACTTGAGGTTTCTATCGGCCCAGGAAATCAAGCATATAGACGAGGTCCTGGCCAGGCTGGCCGACAAAAACGCCCGAGAGCTCACAGAATATGCCCATAGCGACACTCCCTGGCTCGTCCACAGGGACGGCGAAATCATAAGTTACGAAACAGTTTTCTACCGCGACCACGAGCATTCGGTCAGAAATTACGAGGATGAACTTTAAAGAAACTCCAGAATTCCAGAGAAATTTTAAGCGCCTCAAGAAAAAATATCTCTCCCTCGATGAGGACTTAGCAGAATTTAAGAAAGTGGTTTCCGTTTTCCCTCTGGGTCGGGGCAAGCATTTTGCCGTGCTGACCGAGAAAGCTGGAGTTAAAATAGTCAAAGCCAGGCTTTTCTGCCGATACCTTAAGGGCGATTCCCTAAGGACTACTTATGCCTATTGCGAAGTCGAACAGTGGATTGAGTTTATAGAGCTCTATGCTAAAAATGAACAGGAGACAGAAAGCAGCTGGCTGATTGATTCCTATCTTAAATCTTTGTCAAAGGAAGTTTAATGTGCAGTAACAGGCTCAGGGAGAGGGCGGAAAGTCTCAAAAATGAAATCTTGGCGCTGAGCCTGGCACTCAAGGACCGGAGGACGCCGCTTCTGGCCAAGATTCTGATAGCAATTTCGGTTAGCTATGCCCTCAGCCCAATTGACCTGATTCCCGATTTTATCCCGGTTCTCGGCTACCTCGACGACCTCATCCTTCTGCCCGGTCTCATCGCCCTGGCCATTAAAATGATCCCCAGAGAAGTGCTGGAGGACTGCCGGGCCAGGGCCAGGGAACCCCGGCTCAATAAGAAGGCTGGCTGGATAGCCGCCGCCGTCATCCTCACCATCTGGATCCTGCTGGCGGTGGTAATCATACGCAGGATAACCTGCTAAAAGACTTGTAGATAATCGGAAATTAAAGCAAACCAGAGCTATTTTCCCGAATAAGCAGTCAATCAGCCAGCATCAACTTAATAACTTAACCTATTAGGCCGAGTTTCATGAACACATTCCAATGCTGGCCCTGGCCTTTCGATTTTGTCAACCATTGAAAAATCTGCCTTGAAATCTTAGAAGCATCCCCACCCCTTCCCTTTATAATATGAAAGGTCCTTTTCAAGTCATAAGTACGGTTCCACTTATCACCCGGCTCTATTTATCGCCCGGTTCTATTTATCTCAATACCACCGTCTTAATTTCATACGGCTTAAGCTTGCAGTTAACCGTCGCAGTTTTCGGGCTGAGCTGTGGACCCGGGCGCTCAATCAAGTCGGATTCGTAAACTTCCATTTCCTTGGGCAACTCCAGCTTAACTTCGGTTTCCTGGCCGAAGATCTCGTAAAGGCGCAGCACAAAGCCCGGACTGCCGTAGCCGGTTTCTTTCTTGAATGCTGTAAGGACCACGTTTGCTCGCGAAACTCGCAGGAATGATTTCACCGGCTCCAGGGTGCCGTGATGAATCATGGCCTGGTGGGCCCGGAGCGGGCTGTTAAATTCCATGGCCCGCCTGAAGCTCAGGCCTTCTTTCCAGGTTCCGCCGTGAGGATAGAGAGAATAAGCCAGCTCGTGAGATCCGCGGTCTGCTTCCGGGTCAGGATAGGTAGCCCCGCGGATAACAGACATCCGCATCACATTGTCCTTAACATCGAAGCCGTAGTGCGAATCATTTAGCAGGGAGAGGCCGGCCTGGCCCTGCCCATCACTCAGGTCAATCCACTTGATGGCCGGAACCTCGGTCCCGTCGGCCGGACGGTTAATGGCTCCGAAAGGAATTTCGAAGGTGGCCGCAGGTTTTTCCAGGGCTACCGGAAAAGCTGCCTTGACCATGACATTTCTTTCCTGCCAGTCGAGCCACATCCTGATATCAACACGGGGCAATCCGGCATAAAGCTGGACGTCCTGGACAAACTCAGAATTGCGAAATTGATGCCTGACCCTGATAGTGGCCCTTACCGGACCCTTCTCCACCAGCTCAACTGAAGTCCCCTTCTCGCCCAGCCTTTCAAGCGTGTCTTTGAGCCCGATTTCCCAGGCAGACATATTGGGCGGCTCATCGGCAATGGCTTCGAGCACATTTCCGGCTCCGGCCAGAAATTCCCGACCGAGCTTTTTATCATAAAGGCTTTTCCACCAGCCGGTCTTCTGGTCAAGCTCCAGCCTGATGAACTCATTCTCAAGGCCACTCTTTGAGGCTGATAATGAGGTTTTATACTTTGGGGCTGATTTAGCTTCCACTGCCCGGAACGTTTTATAGCCAAGGGAAGGTACATCCTTAGCGATAAATAGCAAAAGCACTTTTCTCCAGCTTTTATCGCAATCAGTCGTCGGCTCCTCACCTTTAATTTTTTCTACACTGACTACCTGGCTCGGGATTTCAGTCCCGGCAATGTCCAGGATTTTTATGCCTTGAACCGGCCGCGGAAACATCAGCTCCACTTCCACCGGCTCGCTTCTTTCCCAGGGCAGCGAGTTATAAACCACCAGCGGCCAGCCTTCGCCCCGCGTGTCAATAAGGTTGGAAATGGTTTCCAGGGAAAAATCCAGTGCCCGCCTGCCCCGGCCCTCGGCCTCACGGTAATAGCCCATCACCTCCTCATAAACCGGCCCGATGCTGCTGCCGTCCAGGATATCGTGGAACTGGTTCCGGAGCACAATCTTCCAGGCCTCGTCCAGGTCCCGGTCCGGGTAATAATCGCGAGCCCCGGTCAGCCGGGCCAGGCTGGAAAATTTCTCGGCTTCCAGGAGCAGGTTCTCCAGGCGCCGGTTGAATTTCTTGGTCTCGACCTGTGTGGTGTAGCAGCCGGGGAAGGCAAAATTAAGCTCCCGGCGTACCAGGGGATAATCGACCCTCAGCTTTTCAATCTTCCTGAAATAATTCTCAGGGTTGACAAATTCAAACCGCGGGTGATTCGGGTCGTTGCGGAACTTCAGTATGGCTTCCACGTCCGAATCCCTCGGCCCGCCGCCGTGGTCGCCTGCCCCGTAAAGCAGCATGAAGTCTTTAATCGGCGTGTTCTGATACGTCTTTAGCAGCAGATCCCTTACCCCGTTCTTTAAGTTCACCAGGTACCAGCCCGGCGGAACATAGGCCAGGAGCCGAGAGCCGTCCTGCCCTTCCCACCAGAAGGCAGCAGTATTCCCCGGGGCGCAACGCTCAAAAACGTAATAATCAAGGCCGGCTTTTTTAAGGATCTGCGGCAACTGCCAGTTGTGGCCAAAAGAATCGGGATTCCAGCCCACCCTGACGTCCACTCCAAACTTATCCAGGAAATACCGCTTCCCGTAAAGAAGCTGGCGGGCCAGCGACTCGCCGTCGGGCATGTTCAAATCCGGCTCAACCCACATTCCGCCGACCGGAATCCAGGTGCCTTCCTTAACCTTCTTTTTTATTTCCTGGAAAAGGTCCGGGTATTTCTGCTCCATTGCTTCATAAATCGCGGCCTGGCTCTGGGCGAAGGTCAGCCCGGGCAGGCGCGCCATCTGCCGTAACGTTCCCCAGAAGGTCATCGGGCCCACCTCGTGCACTGATTCTTCCCACAGCCAGAGCCAGCTCAGGTCGATGTGGGCGTGGCCGATGAGCGAGGCGGTCAGCTCCCGCGGATTTACTTTCGGCGGTTCTTTTTTCTTTTCCTGGGCAGGCAGCCTCACAGCCAGGCAAGAAAAAAGGAAAGAAAACAGAACGAGGCCAGACAATAAACCCGGCCAAAAATTCCTTCCCGCACAATTTCCCTGTATTCGTCTTATTATTATTTTGTCCATGCTCCCCTCCAGTTTCTTACTAACACTTTATATCTATTCCGCATCTTTTATCAATTAAGCTGGATTAAAACATCATTAAATCCATTAAATCGATGGGTATTGTGTACGCCCCTGCCCTTAGGGGACCGATCTGTAAGCAGAGTGTCTGGAAAACACAAAAAAAGAAAAAAAACAAAAAAAACTCTTTCCAAAACTAATATATTAGATATGATATTTCTGCTGATATTTTATTCGGTCTTTGAAAATTTGAAAAATAGACCGGGCAAAATGGTCCCTAAAAGAATGATAATAAGATAATAAATGAAAAGCCTTTGATTACCATGGCAGCTTGAATTGCCTGGAAATCCATGTTAAATGACTGGCCTGAATTCCGGGTATTAAGGTTAAAACAGGTATTAGGGTTTAAGATTTATGACATGAACATAATCCCATGGAGGTTAATTATGAAATTCAATGCAGTGAAAAACTATTTTTCGGAAATGATTAAAAGCCATTTGATCTCTCCCCTTCCAATAATGTTCTTAATTTTTATAGTCCTTTCACTTTCGCTTCCCGTTTTCAGCCAGACCTTTGTCCAGCCCAAAGACGCGAAAGCCAGGGCCACCCAGGAAATGCTGGTCCGGGCCTGGCCGGTTCCCCTGAATAAAGTCCGCCTCACCGGGGGCCCGCTGCTCAGAGCCCAGCAGTTAACGATGGATTACCTCTTAAAGCTCGAGCCCGACCGCATGCTGGCCCTTTACCGCAAGGTGGCCGGCCTGCAGCCCAAGGCTGAACCCTACGGCGGCTGGGACGGGCCCGGGCGCAACCTCAGCGGCCATATCGCCGGGCATTACCTCTCGGCGGTCAGCCTGATGTATGCCGCCACTGGCGATGTCCGCTTCAAGGAGCGGGCCGACTACATCGTCAGGGAATTCAAGGAAGTCCAGGACAAGAACGGCGACGGCTACCTGGTTGCCCTGGAGGGCGGGCGCAGGTGCTTCGAGGCCCTGGCCCGCGGTGAAATCAGGGCTGCCAGCTTTGACCTCAACGGCGAGTGGTCACCCTGGTACACCCTGCATAAAACCTATGCCGGGTTGCGCGACGCCTACCGGCTGACCGGAAACAAAACCGCCCTGGACATTGAAATTAAATTCGCAGCCTGGGCCGAGAAAGTCCTGTCCGGGCTCAACGAGTTCCAGCTCCAGCGCATGATGGATACCGAGTTCGGCGGCATGAACGAAATCCTGGTTGACCTCTATGCCGATACCGGCGATGCCCGCTGGCTGAAGCTGGCCGATAAATTCAATCACAAGATTTTCGTCGAGCCCCTGGCCCGGCACCAGGACATCCTGGCCGGCACCCATGGCAACACCCAGATTCCCAAGGTCATTGGCCACGCCGAACGTTACTTGTTTACCGGTAAGGCTGATGACCTGATGGCTGCCGGCTTTTTCTTCGACCGCGTGGCCAATCACCACAGCTATGCTACCGGCGGAAATGGCATGAATGAATATTTCGGGCCGGCCGAGGAGCTGGCTCACCGGGTCGACGGCCGAACCGCTGAAAGCTGCAACGTTTACAACATGCTCAAGCTCGGGCGATTGCTCTTCGCCCTGGCCCCTGAAGCCCATTACGCCGACTTCATGGAGAGAGCCCTTTTCAACCACGTGCTGGGCTCAATCGACCCGGAAGACGGCCGCATGTGCTACATGGTGCCGGTCGGCCGGGCCGTGCAGCGTGAATACCAGGACATGTTCCGGAGCTTCACCTGCTGCGTGGGCTCGGGCATGGAAAACCACGCCCTCCACGGACTGGGGATTTATTACGAGAACAGGAACAACCTGTGGATAAACCTTTACGTTCCATCCAGGGCCCAGGCCGACCTGCTCGGCGCTAAAATTGAGCAGGAAACAGATTTCCCCGAGGGTGAGAAGGCGACCATAAAAATTTCCCCCGGCGCGCCAAAGGAATTCACCGTTTACCTGCGTCGCCCCTGGTGGGCCGGGAAGGGCTTCTCGGTTAAAATAAACGGCCAGGAGCTTCCGGCCGAAGCGCTTCTCCCCAGGTCATCAGCCGAAAATGTCCAGTATGCCCAGGCCATAAAGGACAGGAGCAGGTTTGGCTATTTCATCGAAATCAAACGTCAGTGGAAAGCGGGCGATGTCATCGAAGTTAACCTGCCCAAATCGCTCTACCTCGAGCCGGCTGCCGGTGACGAGAGGATAGTGGCCATCATGTGGGGACCGCTGGTCCTGGCCGGCGACCTCGGCCCGGAAAGAAGGTGGAGCCGCCGGGAAGAGGAACAGGATGAAGTCCGGCCGGTAGCCGTCAGCCGCGATTATCCGCAGCTCGTTGCCTCGCCGCGCCCGGTAAGCGAATGGGTAAAGGCGGTGGCCGAAAAGCCCGGGCATTTTGTCATCTCCGGGGTGGCCAGGAAATTGCAGGAACCGGACAAGGCCCATGAGGTTGAACTCGTGCCCTTCTACCGGTTGCACCGCCGGCTCTATTCCGGCTACTGGGATTACATCGACCAGGCCGAATTTCAGAAAAGGGTAGCGGATTATAAAGCCGAAACAGAAAGGCTAAAAAGATTGGAAGAAGCGACGGTGGTCAAAGTCCAGCTCGGCGACCAGAAACAGGAAAAGGATTTCAATTTCCAGGCCGGGGAAAACATCAACGCCCAGCGGGTGCTGGGGCGCGGCAGCCGGCGCGGGCGCACCTGGTTTTCGGTGGACTTGCCGCTCCAGGGACTGGCCCAATCGCTACTGCACATCACCTATTATTCCGAAGAACGGATGAGGCCGTGCCGCTTCACCGTTTCCGTGGACGGGGAGCAGTTGGCCACCGAAGAAATCACCCGCACCCCGACACCGAAGTTCCTCGAAAAAGAATACCGGTTGCCGGACAATCTCCTCAGGGGAAAGAGCAAGGTCACGGTGAAATTCCAGGCCGAAGCCGGCAGCGAAATCGCCCCGGTGGTCATGCTCCGCCTCCTGAAATAGGATAGTTCATTCTTAATTACAAGGGGGGACACCTTCTTGTGTCCCCCTCTTTCTCGGCGCCTTTTATGGTTTTTCGCAATCAGTATTGGTAGAGTGGGCTCGATTTAAAAGAACCCTTTCTATTTTATTAATCATTTTTCCAACCATTAGCCAGCTCTTATTAATTGATCATTTCTTGACATAAATTGCGGGGGCGGGATACTATGGCGGCATAATGAAACACTTCATATCTTAAGGGAGGGAAATTTTGTCGCCACTAAGAATGTTTCCCTCCTTCAGGAAGGAGGTCCGATGTTAAACCGTCGCGAATTTTTAAGAAGCTGCGCCGCCGGAGTCGGCCTGGCCGCCATTACCCCGGAAGAGTCCCTGGAACGCATCATGTCCCTGGGCAGCGCCACCGCCGGCCTGAGCCCGGAAGAGGTGGCCACAGACGAAGATTTCTGGTTCCAGGTGCGGATGGCCTTTACCGAAGACCGCAACATCATCAACCTTAACCAGGGCACCATCCAGCCCGGGCTGCGAATCGTTCAGGATGCCGTCCGGCGCCACAGCGAATTCTCGGGCAACGCCGGCTGGCACTCTATGGCTGTCCTCAACAAAGAAATTGAAAGCTGCCGCCGCCGGCTCGGAAATCATCTTGGCTGCGACCCGGAAGAGCTGGTCATCTGCCGCGGCGGAAGCGAAGCCGGCCAGATCGTGCTTCTGGGCCTTGACTTCAAGCGCGGGGATGAAGTCATAACGACCAACCAGGATTACCCTCGGTTGATCGCCGCCCTCCGGCAGCGTGAGAAGCGCGAAGGCATCGTGCTGAAGATGGTCAAGCTGCCGGCCCCGCCAGTTCCGCTCGATCAGTTTTACAACCTGGTGGTCGAACAGGTCACGCCACGCACCAGGGCCATCCTGGTCTGCCATCTCACTCACTACACCGGGCAGATGGCTCCGGTCCGCCGCCTGGCCGAGTTCTGCCGTTCTAAGGGAATTGAGCTCGTGGTCGACGGCGCCCATGGCTTCATGCATTTCCCGTTCAAGCTGGCCGACCTGGGCTGCGATTACTACACGGCCAGCCTGCACAAGTGGACCATGGCTCCTCCTGGAAACGGGATGGTTCGCATTCCGAGGGACCGCATTCCGAAGCTCTGGCCGCTGACTCCGCCCTGGACCGACACCCCCAACGACATCCGTCGCTTCGAAGATGTTGGCACCCGCTCGCCGGCTAACCGGGTGGCCATCGCCGAAGCCCTAACCTTCAACGAAGGGATCGGCATAGAGCGCAAGGCGGCTCGCCTCAGATATCTTAAAGACCGCTGGGCCAACAGGTTGAAGCAGTATCCACAGGTCAGGTTCTACACCAGCCTGGACCCGGCTGAATCCTGCGGCCTGGCCACCTTCGGAATTCAGGGAATCGATATGGCCAAACTGACTGAGTACCTCCTCGACAAGCACGGCATCGTGGTCTCTCACATAACCCACCCGGATGGCCTGGTAGACGGGATCAGGGTGGTGGTCAACGTTTCCCTCTCGGTCAAAGAGATCGATTACTTCGCCGACGTGGTGGAAGAGGTAATCAAGAAGGGCAAAATCACCTGAAAAAAGGGAACACAATACTCATTTCCCAATTTTTCAAGCCTTTTGCCCGTGATGCTTAATCTTTTTTTCTTGGCCTGTAAAGCTTTGCATAAAAACAGATACACGAAATCATGTCCCCGATTGTAGTTCCCGATAGTTATTGACATCGTTTCGGCCTGAGTGTAAAAAGGAGATGAAAGGCGAGGGGTCATGGACATATCAAAATACTCACTCGGAGATTTATTGCTCACCGCTCTGAAGAGCGAAATTGAGGCCAGGGACTTTTACCAGAGCCTGGCCGGGCCGATCGAGAATTATTTTCTCAAGGACCGGATAATGTTTCTCTCGGCCGAGGAAGAAAAGCACAGGCAGGCCGTGGAGAACATGTACCATCAGCAGTTCCCGGGGCAGAAACTGGTTCTCCCTGAAAAGAGCCCGGTCCCGCTGCCAGAACTAAAACTGGAAAAAGAGACCATGCCGGTCAGCGAAGTCTTCTTTGTGGCCATGCGGGCCGAAAAGGCCGCCCATGATTTCTACCTGGAAATTTCCCGTCATTTCCAGCCCGAATCAGAACAGCATAAGCTTCTGCACTACATCGCTTCCATGGAAATGGGCCATTATCACCTGCTGAACCTGGAACGGGAGAATGCCCTGCGCACCGAAGACTTTGAGGTCACCCTGCCCATGGTCCACGTCGGCCCTTAATTATAAAGGGAGATACAATACAGATTTCCTGATTTATTAAATTATTACCTCAAACCTTTATAAATCCCGCGTGTTTCCATTTGCACTTGATTCATAACGCCTATCATATTGTCGGGAGTCCGTGATCCTATGACTACCAGGTTTCGGTAGTTCTGATTTAGGCGGTGTCGCTCTTCCAATAATTTATACATATTGAACAATAAAGAATATTGACACCAAAAAGGAACGCCAGGGCAAAATCTAAAAATATTGGGAAAACAGAGTCAAACGTTAATCTGCCACCGGATAAAATTGATGTGCATAATCAAAGGGAGTCCATATTTCATTAAAACGCTGGACTAAATTTCCCCTTCGGCGCTTCAGCCAGTCGAAGGAGCTTTAGCCGTTGAGATTCAAAAAGTAAAAGTCAGGCCGGCGCTCAGGTAATGCAGCAGGGAAAAACTATAAACCTCTTCCACATCGGCCCCGCCCTCCAGAATTCGGTAGCCGAACTTGAGGGAGAGGTTATCCCTGACCTTCCATTGAAGCGCCAGCAAGAAATCTTCGGCCCGACCCTGCTTGGCCACGGCCCCGTCGCCTTCCAGCAACAGGCCCCACCTGTCGTGGAACTGCCAGAAAACACGTAGATTGATGAGAGGAACAAAGCCAACGTTGGTCTTGGTCGAGGAAAGTCCGCCGCCTTCAATCTTAATGGCCGCGTCCCTTATTTTAGCCGTCAGGCCGACTCCCACCTGCCACCTGCCTTTACGGACAAAATCATAGCGATAGGTCAGGCGGTAGGAATTGAACTTGTAGCGGCCGGTGAGTGGTGTACCCGCCGGAAAAAGCTCCTCATAGAAAAATAGCGGGCGGTCAAGGCTGCCCGCAGCCTTTAGAGTCAACGGCGCAAACAGAACCGAAATGGTATGCCTGGACTTCCACTGATAGCCAGCCCGAAAGCGGAAAAAGTAGGCGGCGTCGGTCTTCAGCTCTTCTGAGAGCGAGAAGCGGGTCCCGGTATCACCGGGAATGGCTACATCATTGTAGCCGCTCAGAACCGCTCCATTCTCCAGGTCTACAAACCACTGTCCGAAAGACAGGCGAACAGTCCCCAAAAGCATCGCCCCGGCCAATAGTATAAAAACGATTCCCTTTTTCATTCGACTAGTTCCTTTCTTGCTGATCTTGATTAATATCCATTATAGCCGACTCGTTTCTAATAAGATAGAGTCAGAATGGTTAAAAAACTAATCGCCAACCACGCGGGCCTGCTAATCCTTACGTTTATTGAAGGTAAGGCTTTATAAGAGCAAGAACGGGACTATGACACGGCAAAGCTGCGACTCTTGGACGGCAGGACAGCAGTAACCCCCTCCTCCCAAAAAGTAATGCTCATCATACTTTTTAGGAACTAATAAATAAAAAATTCTTTCCGGCACAAGCCAGGGTCAGTTTCCAGAAAATAAAGATGTTATGTTGCCATCAAAAAGAATATAATCATTCCATAAATGAAAAATCGTGGAGGAATAATCGTGTTCAACAAAAAGAGCTTTCTGTTTTCTTTCTGCCTTTTATTTCTGATGCTGGTCGTCTCCGCCCTGGCCATAAATACCAGGGACACTGCCATGCTCAACCGTCCGGCCGTTGGCACAGATAAAATTGCCTTCGTCTATGCCGGAAACCTGTGGACGGCCGACCTGGACGGCAAAAATCCGCGTCAGCTGACCGTAGAAGCCGAAGTGGTTGGCCTGCCCGTTTTCTCCCCCGACGGGAAATGGCTTGCTTTTAGCGCCCAGCGCGACGGGAACATCGACGTTTACCTCATTCCCTCTGAAGGCGGCCAGTCCCGGCGCCTGACTTGGCACCCGGGACAGGATGTGGTCCAGGACTTCAGCCCCTGCGGAAAATACATATACTTTACTTCCACCCGTAACGCCTCCACCCGTGGCACCAGCAATCTATTTGTGATTTCTATAGACGGCGGCTTCCCGGAACAGCTCCCCATTCCCTATGTCTACCGGGCCAGGGTCTCGCCGAGCGGCCAGCTCATCGCCTACAATCATTTCCCCGATGCCTTCCGCCAGTGGAAGAACTACCGCGGCGGCCGGAACTCCATCATCGCCATCTACGACCGGAAGAATAACACCGTGGAAAAAATCCCGCAGCCCGAGGGACGCTGTAACGACATCGACCCGGTCTGGTCGGAAGACCGGCTCTTCTTCCTGTCTGACCGCAACGGCGAATTCAACCTGTTCAGCTACGACCTGAAATCGAAGGAAATAAAGCAGCTCACCAGGTATTCCGATTTTCCGATCATCGATGCCTCCGGGAACAAAGACAGGATAATCTACGAACAGGCCGGTTATCTTCATCTTTTCGACCCCAAGAGCGAGCGAAGCCAGCGCCTGGTCGTCGGCATCTCCACTGACCTCATCGAACTGCGCGAACGCTTTGCCAAAGGCGCCCGCTGGATTCGAAATGCCGACCTGTCGCCCTCCGGGGCCCGGGCGGTCTTTGAGTTCCGCGGCGAAATCGTAACCTTGCCGGCTGAAAAAGGCGACTACCGCAACCTGACCCAGACCCTGGCCGTTCACGAGCGAAACCCCATCTGGTCCCCGGACGGCAAGACCATAGCATATTTCTCCGACGAATCGGGCGAATATGAACTTCACCTCCGCGCCCAGGACGGGAAGGGCCCGGTCCGAAAGTTCAAGCTGCCCGGGGCCGGTTTTTACGGCTCGGCCGTCTGGTCGCCCGACAGCCAGAAAATCGCCTTCGCCGATAATTCACTGACTCTGTTCTGGCTCGACCTCAAGACCGGAGCTATCAAGAAAATCGCTTCTGAATATCTCTACGGTCCCGGCCGCCTGAGCGAAATGCACGCCGACTGGTCCCCCGATTCCAGGTGGATAACCTACACCCTGACCACCCAGACCTACATCCAGAAGGTCTATGTCTATTCGCTGGAAAAAGATAAATCGTTTGCCATCACCGACGGCCTGAGCGAAGTGGCCGAGCCCCGCTTCGACCCCAGCGGCAATTACCTCTATTTCCTGGCCTCGACCGACGCCGGGCCGGTCAAGCAGTGGTTTGACATGTCCAACGCCGACCTCAGGGCCAGCTACTCCATCTACCTGGCCGTCCTGAAAAAGGACCTGCCCAACCCGCTGGCCAGAGAGAGCGACGAGGAAAAAGCGGCCGAAAAGAAAGAGAATGCGACAGCTCTTGCAGAAAAACCGGCCACATCGACCCAGAAACCCGCAGCCGCATCGTCAACATCGGCCAAGCCAGAAAAACCCGAAGCAAAGGCTGCCGGAACGACCATCGATTTTGAAGGCCTGGAGTACCGCATAGTGGCCATTCCCGTCCCACCGGGCAATTACTCCAGCCTGCAGGTCGGGGAGGCTGGAAACATCTATTATCTGGAATTCCCCACCCTGCCCATCGGGGCCATGTTCTCCCCGGGGGCGCGCAGTGCCAAGCTTCACAAGTTCGACCTCAAGAGCCGTAAAGACGAAGTGATCATGGAAGGCCTGAGCAATTACCTCCTATCCTCCGACCACAAGAAAATCCTCTACGTGGCCCAGAACACCTGGGGTATCACCAACCTCGGCGGAAAGATCCAGGTGGGCCAGGGAAAGATCAACGTCGATTCCATCGAGGTTAAAGTCGACCCGCTTAAGGAATGGCCCCAGATTTTTTACGAGGCCTGGAAAATAAACCGCGATTTCTTCTACGACCCCAACATGCACGGCTGCGACTGGCCGGCGATGAAAGCCAAGTACGAAAAGTTCCTGCCCGAACTTTCCTGCCGCGACGACCTCAACCGGGTCATCATGTGGATGTGCAGCGAGCTGGCCGTCGGCCATCACCGGGGCGGTGGCGGGGACACGCCGTATGAGCGAAAGAGTGTCCAGGTGGGCCTGCTGGGCGCGGACTTCGAAATTGCCAACGGCCGCTACCGCTTCAAGAAGGTCTATGGCGGGCTGAACTGGAACCCCGAGCTGCGCTCTCCTCTGACCGAACCGGGTGTCAATGTAAAGGCCGGCGAATACCTGCTGGCGGTGGAAGGCAAGGAGCTTGTTCCGCCCGATAATCTATTCAAGTACTTTGAAAATAAAGCTGAGAAGATCATGGAGATTACCGTTGGGCCCAGCCCGGACGCCAAGGGCTCGAGGACCGTCCAGGTGGTGCCGGTGGCCGACGATTATGGCCTGCGCAACCGCGACTGGGTGGAAGGCAACCTGAAGAGGGTGGAAGAAGCCACCGGCGGTCGCGTGGCCTACGTCTATGTGCCCAACACCTCGACCCAGGGCTACGTCTACTTCAGGCGGTATTTCTTCCCGCAGGCCTACAAGGACGCCATCATCGTGGACGAGCGATTTAACGGCGGCGGCTCGGTGGCCGATTACTATATCGACTGGCTGAGCAAACCGTTCATCGCCATGTGGGCCATGCGTTACGGGGCCGACCTGAAAACCCCGAGCGCCTCCATCCAGGGTCCGAAGGTGATGTTGATAAACGAGATGGCCGGCTCGGGCGGGGACCTGCTGCCCTGGATGTTCCGGCACTTCAAGCTCGGTCCGCTGGTCGGAAAGCGCACCTGGGGCGGCCTGGTCGGGGTGCTGGGCTTTCCGGTGCTGATGGACGGCGGTAGCATCACCGCGCCCAACCTGGCCTTCTGGACTGAAGAAGAAGGCTTCGGAGTGGAGAACGTGGGCGTGCCCCCGGACATTGATGTCGAAATAACGCCGGCTGACTACGCCGCCGGCCGCGACCCGCAGCTGGAGAAAGCCATCGAAGTCATCATGGACCTGCTGAAGAAGAACCCGCCCAAGAAGATGCAGCGACCGCCCTATCCGGTCCGGGTCAGGAAATAAAACCGCGGCGTCGGGGATTGTAAATGGTTTGGTGAGCAGCCGGCCCTGGAGGTCGGCTGCTCATTATGTCAGAATAAATTAAGGATAAAATTCAGAAGCACCGGAGAATAGAGTCTGCCCCAGCCGGCTGATGACGGCCGCTGGCAACCGGTTCGGGCTCCGGCCGGAGGCAGCCCCGGATAGCAGGAGATGTGGTCAGGCTTTGGCTTAAGGTTTAAAACCTGAAGGGAGCCCTGAGTAGCCAACGGCCCGACGGTCGGGCTTTATCAATCGGCCCAAATCTGTTATAAATGCCTGAAGCCTGCTCCGGCAGGCCAAATCCAAGAGCACAGAAGAGAGCAGAAATTCGCAACATGATGCCAGCCCAGGAGCCACAACCTTGACCATTCCTGTCATACTCGGCCTGATTGCTTCGGGTTTTATCCTGAAGCGGTTTCTTCGCCGGGAATGGATTTTTAATTTTATCGGCATTCTGGCCAATGACATTCTGCTGAGTTTTTTCGTCCTGGCCAGCCTGGCCGGGAAGAGCCTGGAATACCTGGCCGGGCTGAGCCCGGTATTTTTCTACGTGGCGGCCGTGGTAGCCATCTGCCTGGCCGGGTCTTATCTCTACGGGCGCCAGTTCATCAGAGATGACCGGGGCTGGAGGGGAGCCCTGATGGTCCTGTCAATATTTCCAAACACGGCTGCCCTGGGCTTCCCGCTGGTGGCAGTTTTTACCAGGGACCTGGCGCCGGCCGTCCTGTACTCGGCAGCCAGCTCGTTGCTGGCCATACCGCTGGCCACCTTCCTTACCATCCGCTATTCCCGGGACGGGAGGGGACTCGGTGAAACGGTGACCGCCACGCTCTCCTTCCCGCCGGTGACTGTCAGCCTGGTATCGCTGGGCCTGGTCCTGGGCGGGGTTAAATTGCCGGAAAAATTCCTGGAACTGGCCGGAAAAATCGGCTGGTGGAGCCTGCCTCTGATGCTGGTCTACTTTGGCTCCAGGCTGCAGTTCAAAAATATCCCGCTAAGGAAAATCCTGGAAACGGGCCTGTTCAGAATGATTCTCCCCTTCTTTTTTCTCCTGTTCGCGCTCAGACCGGGCAGCGAGCCGGTCTTCTACGCCATCCTGATAGAATCGGCCATGCCGCCGGCCATCATGGCCGCCTCCATCCTGGCCCGGCACCAGCTTAAAGCGGAAGAATCAACGGCGGTGACTCTGGTCCTGACCCTGGTGGCCATCCTGCTGATATTCAGCCTGAAAATTTCGGGGTTGGGCGGGGCACTGGTCGGGCGCTGAGGCCCCGGGTTAAAAATTTTTCGAACCTGTAACCATCAAGGAAGTTTCCGATCTCTGCAGGTTTTTAAGCCGGCCGGCTAAATTTTAAATAAAGGATTGAATTGCGTTTCGGCGTTGAAACCAGGAGGAGAAGCTATCCGGCCCTCGCGGCAGTTTCGGTTATTGGACGGGCCGGCCTGACCATATCCCCGGACTTCATTCCTGGCGATAAAAGGTACAAACTGAAAGAATCTCCCCTTGCCAGCCCAATATCTCGAATATCTTTCTGATTTCAGGAACCTTTTCACCCCGGCCTGCGTCTTAATCTATGAAGGTCATAAGAGCGAGACCTGAGCAGAAAGAAAGGAGAACGGAAATGAAACTCGGAACAAGGCTCGTAGCCCTGATGGCGGCCGTGGTGATCTCGGCGGCAATGTTTACACTGATTGCCAGCGGCCTGACGGTGGACAAGATCCTGGTGGCCACCCAGCCGGTGGTGGAAGCTGTTTCCGTATTCACCCATATTCTGGGGTAAGGCGGAAAGCTGACATGAACAGGAAATCGCAAAAATCCTGGCTGCGGGACAGCTTAAATCCCGGCCTTAAGAGCAACAGCCAGGTAAAGAAAATGGGGGACGCGGTAGAGCCCCGGAGAGGCAGCCGGGCCGGTTGCCTGGAACAGCCGAGGGTTGCCGGCTGAGCAACGGGACTCCACCCCGTCCCCCATTTTTTCAGAATCGGTGAGAAGCAAGAGAGAGGGTTTACACTCCTTGCTCTTTATTATTACCCCTCTTATTTCAACCGGCAGCCAATATATGAATAGCTATTCATATATCAGGCATCGGCAGAGAACTTCTTTGTCCCGGGACTGGAATCGTTTCTGCCGCGGAAATTTTTCGGGACCAGGGATTCAATAGATCTGGGCCTTACCAGGGACCATCCTCAAATAAACATTCGAGTCCTTTTCCGGTACTCTTCGTACTCGCGGCCGAATTCTTCCAGTAGCATTTTCTCCTCGACAATTGCCCGGTAAACGAAGGCAACTATGGGAAAGAGCGTTGTGAAGACCGAGGCCGGAAAATGCCAGAATACCACCCCGACTCCGATGAAGGAAATTATTTCCCCGGTGTAACTGGGATGCCGGATCCGGCGGTAAAGCGTGGCGCTACCAGATGGGCCAGAGGTCTCCTACCTTTTCAAAAATCGCTTCAGGTAGGCGTCGACTTCTTTGAGGCCGAGGAGGCGGGAAGCTGCATAGAAGATGAGCAGGGCGGCCAGGCCACAGATGATGGTCAGGATGAAGACCGGCAGGAAGGTAGTACCGAAACGAGAAGTTAAAGCCTTGAAACCGTAAAGGCCGGCCAAACCGGCCAGGGTCGAGGCCAGGGCCAGCTTCAGGAAAAAGGCATAGACCGGGCTGAAATCGGTCGGGCCAATCTTGCGGGGTAGCCAGCGGGCCAGGACATAGATATTCACCACGCTGGCCACCGAGGCCGACAGCGGGAAAGCCAGGAAACCGATCGGCTTCATCAGGGCCAGGTTCATGACGATGTTGAGGCCTATGGAAACGAAGCTGGCATACATCGGGGCCCGGGCGTCCTTGTGGGCGTAAAAGACCGAGGCCACGTTGCGCAGGGCCGAGATGAAGGGGATGCCCAGGACATAGAGGATGAGGGCCTGGCTGACGGCGGCGGTGTCGTCGGGGCTGAACTGGCCACGCTGGTAGATGAGGCGGGTCAGGGGGTATGAAAAGAAGGCGATCAGGACGGACGAGGGTACGGTCAGGAAGAAGACCATCTTCAGCGAATCGAGGAGGCTGGCGCGGAGCTCGTCGGGCCTGTTCTCCAGCACCAGGCGGGAAAAACGCGGCAGGGCCACGGTGCCGACGGCGATGCCGAACAGGCCGAGCGGCAGGTGCATGATGCGGTAGGCGTAGTTGAGCCAGGTCATGGAGCGCTCGGCCAGGTAGGAAACGAGGATGGTGTTGACAAAGACGTTGATGCGCGAGCCGGCCAGGCCGATGGCCACCGGGACAAACAGGGCCATCACCCGGCGAAAGTGGGGATCGCGCCAGTTCAGGTAGAAGCGGTAGCGGTAACCCTGGCGAAAAACGCCGGGTACCTGGATCAGGAATTGCATCAGGCCCCCGACCGTAACCCCGATGGCCGCCCCGAAGATGGGGTCGCCGCCGCGGGCCGTGTACCAGCCGAACATGGCCAGGGGGACGGCGATGGAGAAGACGTTAAAAAAGGCCGGGGCCACCGAGGGAACGAAGAACGAGCCCTCGGTGTTGTGGTAGCTCATGGCCCAGGCGGCCAGCGAGACAAAAAGCAGAAAGGGAAAGGTGATGAAAGTCAGGCTGGCGGTTAGCGAAAGTTTTTCGGGGATCTGGCTGAAGCCCATGGCCACCAGCGAGGCCACCGGGCGGCTGAAGAGCATGCCCAGGATGGTCAGGGTCCCGACCACCAGCAGCAGCGTGTTGAAGATATTGGAAGCCAGCAGGTTTTCGTGGTGCTTGCCCTGCCTCTTCTGCTCGGTCAGAACCGGGACGAAGGCGGCTGACAGGGAAGTTTCAGCAAACAGGTCGCGCAGCAGGTTGGGAATGCGGAAGGCGGCGTTGAAGGCGTCGGTCGAGCGGCTTGAGCCGAAGAGATGGGCAAAGACCATTTCCCGGCCCAGGCCGAGGAGACGGCTGACGGTGGTGCCGATGGTAAAGGACCTGACTCCGCGGGCAATGTCTTCCACGACTGCCTGAAACTCTCCTGTCTACCGGGTTTCTTAGCTAACAGATTAAAACTTAATCGGCCGGATTACAAGTGGGGACACTTTAAGGTGTCCCCGATTTTTCAGTTAGGTTTCCCCATAGGAAAATCGCGGCGGAGGGCAAAAAAAGGGACACCGTAAGGTGTCCCCTGTTCAATCGGCTTCGAGCTTGACGGAGGCTCCGAAACTGAGAGACGGGTCCAGGCGGGTTTTGGTGATTTCAAGCATGGCCGCCGCCGAAGGTTCAACCGTCCCGGAAAAGACTTCCTTGTTGTTAAGAATAATCCTGACTTCCCTCGACAGGTCCAGTTCCCGGCTGTCGCAGAAGACGGTCAGGCTCTCCACGTTCCGTGTCTTGATCCTGATTTCGTTCTTGGCTTCATCAATTTCGGCTGAAACCTGGGCCGGAAGGGCTTTGACTTTATCCACCCTCACCCAGTAATGCCAGCTGAACTGCTCGTCGTTGATCACGTACTCTATCTGCTTGGGAACGGCGTCGCGGACTTTTTCCCTGAACCAGCGAATCATTTTCCCGCGGAGTTCGCTCAGCTTGATGTCGTGGTCGCGTCCCGGGAACTCGTCGTATTTGACGTCGTATTTCAGGCGGCGCAGGGTCTGGTAGGCCTTCTGGCTGCCGACCGGGAAGACCATGGTATCGCTGTCGCCATGAACGATGTAGACCGGGGTGTGCTTCAGGTTTTTTAAGACCTCGGCATCCCGCGGCGTTTCCGGCGGCGTATGCTTCACCACCGGGTAGCCCATGTTGGAGAAGATGGCCGCAAACCGGTCGGCCAGGTGTGTCCCGTAAAAAAACGTGGCCATGGCTCCGTTCGAGGTTCCGGCGGCGTAGATGCGGTCGGTGTCGATGCTGTAAGTACTCAGGACCTCGTTGGCCATTTTTATAAAGCCCTCGGTCGAAGCCTGCTCCCACCACATGCCTTCGGCCTGGGGAGCGACCAGGATGTAGCTGGCCATTTCATCGGCCTTCATCAACTCCTGGTAAGCCTCGGTCAGGGCCTGGTCGCCGCGGCCGTCACCGCCCCCGAAATAGACCACGACCGGAAAGACTTCATTGGGGTCATAATCCACCGGCAGGTAAACAAAGTAGGGCTGAACCCGACCGCTGACCGGGTTGCGAATCAGCTTCTTGTAGAAACCGCCCACCTGTTCGCCGTAGGGCTTCATGAATTTCAGCATCATCTGGAGTTTTTCCGGGGGCATGTCGGTCACCGGCTCCGCCGTGTCCTGTCCGTAAATATAATCCTGCAGCTTCCGGAACTCCGCCCGGTAGGTTTCCGGGATGAAATACGAACTTTTCTCCAGGAAATTCCGGGCCCTGAGCTGCAGCGGGTCGGCCGGGTTAAGGGCTATGGTTTTCATGATCTGGGTATTGGAGGTTTTAAGGGTCAGGGCCTTGGCCGCATTGAACCTGACCACCGGGTCCGGGTCGGTCAATAAGCTCCCTACGTCCAGGCCGTTGGGAATTCCCCGGATGGCGCAGTAAGCTGCCGCCAGGCGACGCCGGCCCTTATCCTGGCTGTCCAGGAAGGACTTGATGATTGAAGCCGGCACCCTGAAGGAATTCCTGGCCAGGGCGGCCTGAACAATGGCCTTGTTCAGGGCCTCGTCGCCGAGCATCTCGGCCGGGGTCATCTTCTTCCTGTCGATATAAGAATAAAGGTAGGTTTCCTTTACCAGCTTGCGGTTTACCAGGTATTCGCCGGTGTATTCCAGGCTCTCCAGCAGCCCGGACTCCTTGAAAAAGTTGGCCTTGAGCCGGCCACCGGCCACCTTTCCTTCAAAAACGTGCATTTCCCCGATGACCCAGGGAATCAATCCTTTATAGGTCATAACCACCGGTTCCTCGGCTTCAACCTCATAGGTCAGGCCCGGGTAGACGGGTTCGGCCGGCAGGCTGAACATCCTGGTGGCCAGGGGATGAAGGCCGGAGAACATCTCGTTGTAATAATAGCTGTGGTTGAGGTTGCGTCCCAGGTCATCGACCTCGACCACCCTGGTAGTCTGCAGGTCAAAATCTGTTTGCTCTACCAGGGCGTCAAAGATTTCTTCGGGAGGAAGGATCTCTTCCAGTTCCTTCTGGTTGAGCAGCCTGGCCTGTTCGCGGTTGTATTGAATGGCCAGGATGTAGCGGCCGGCTCTTTCCCCGATGGTGGCCACCTTTACCGTCCATTCGATGCGAAACTTGAAGGATTCGGGTCGGTCGACGGCTATCTGGCGCTCGGCATAAAACACCTGCTTGTAGGTGATCACATCGCCGACTGACCTTTTGTAGCGAAGCTGAATACCCTGGGGAGCCTGGACCGGGCTGGCCAGGAAAAACCGCGACCAGTCGCCGTGGCTCCAGGAAGGTTCCATGGCCGAGGAAAAAAGGCTGCAGCAGGCCAGCAGAGCCAGAGCCGCAGCCAGACGCCACAGGGCTGGAGCCGGAGACCTGCGTATTACAATAAACATAGTAGTAACCGCCTTTTCAAGAATCGGATGTGTCCGGCTTGGACACGCCGGGCCGAGGGGTCGGCCAGGTCACAGAATTATCGAGTAAAAATCAGACTTATACCTCTCTCCAACAGGTAATTTTGACGGAAGAAAGTTCTGTTTCTTCCATTTTTTTATTTTTCCCGCGAGGCAACCCGCCCCCGATAAGAAATGGTGGACAGATTCTGGATTTTTGTCTTAAATTACTGGGCGGAAATGCTCTTGTTTCGAAACTCTACCATCAACAGGAGAAGGAAATGATGAAACAGGCTGACCAAGGAAAGATTGTCCGGTTAGCTCTGGCCCTGACCTTTTTTCTGTCCTTAGCCTGGCCGATGGCTCTGGATGGGCAAGAAAACCAGGGGGAAGCCTCGCCGATCCTCATACCAATTAAAGGAGTAATTGACATAAATAGAACTATCAGCCTTCAGGGCCAGGGACGGGTGGAAATGATAGGCTTCAGCCCGGATGGCCGGTATGTGGCCATGGCGGGAGGAAACGGAGCCCTGCTCTGGGATCCCGGTTCCGGAACAACCAGAGTATTGACCGTGCCCAAAGAGGCGGCCATTTTATTCTGCACTTTTGACTTCAGCCCGGACGGGCAGACGCTGGCCACGGTCATGGGAAGGGAAAAAATCGTTCTCTGGGACCTGAAGAACGACGGCAATCGCGTCCTAAACGGGGCCAGGTCCGCCTTCAACGCGGCTTACAGTCCCGACGGGAAATACCTGGTCATCGCAGCCAGTGGCGGCGGCCTGGAGGTCTGGGATGTTTTGACCGGAAAGAAAATAAACACCTTCCTGAAGAAAAAAGATGACACCTGCGGCCGGGTAGTTTTTACCCCGGATGGAAAATATATTGCCGCCAGTTATAAGGGCGAGCGGATTGTCTTAGTGGACGCAAGCTCGGGGACTATTTCCCGGGCCTTTGCCGGCCACCAGGGAATAATCAACGATTTTGCCATCAGCCGGGACGGGAAAATTCTGGTCAGCGGTGGTTCCGATAAAAGGATAATCGTCTGGGACCTTCAGAACGGAGAGAAATTAAAAGACATCAATCCCCTGCCGGACCGGGTCAACGAGGTGGACATCTCACCCGACGGCCGGCTGGTAGCTGCGGCCATAGGGCCCATGATGGTTCCCTGGGAAACGGTGAAGCCGGAGACTGCGCTCATGATCATCGACCTCAAGACCAATGAGGCCAGAGTCCTGAGAATTCCATTTTGCTACTCGGTGGCCTTCAGCCCGGACGGAAAATTCCTGGCCACGGGAATCTCCAGTGGAGAGGAAGTGGCCGCAATCTGGGATATCAGTTCCTACGGAATCGCTGAAAAGTTCAAGAAAGACCCGTTTGAGACCACGGCTGAATATGAGGCCCGGGTGGGGCAGATTGAAATTCCTTATTCAGAGATGATCGCCCTTAGCGCTGCCCAGTACAACGCCGACCGGGGCGGCTTTGAAATACAATTTAAGAATAACAAGCTGCTCATCCAGGTGGAGCGGGAGGTGGCCAAAGAATTGATAGAACGAAAAACGGGAACGCTGCGGATGAGCGGCCGGCTCAAGTATCACGACCCGGAGAACCTGAAGCTTGACGGGGCTGTGCTTGAAGACACGGTAACCGGGAAGAAATTTACCGCGGTAAAAATTGGTGAGATCCGCCCGGAAGCAAAGTGAGCTGGCCGGCGTGCTGGTGCCAGGGTGAGCGACCGAGCGATCCAGCCCGGCCGTCACTTCTCCTCAAAAACGAAGACATACTCAGCCATACACTGGTAGTTGTTCGACTCGAGCTGGACATATTCCGGGCTCTGCTGGCCGATGCACAGGCGGTAGGTCTTGCCGACCTGGAAACTCAGGCCGGGCTTGGGCTTCATCACCAGGGTGTAGGAGGTTCCGTCGGCCCTGACCGTTGAGTACCAGCCTTCGGCCACGGGCTCGTCACCGTCCAGTATCAGGTGGTAGAGCTTCTTTTCGGGGAATTTGACCCGTAGAACGAATTCAATCTCGGACGGGGTGGCCCTGACTATGTTGATAAACTCGGGGGGGACGTTCGGGCCGCTGTAGTAATGAAGCTTGGGGTGTTTCTGGTAAGAGAAACAGGAAGCCAGGAACAGGAGAGCTGCAGTCAAACACAGGAAAGCGAATAATTTTTTCGACATCTGTCGCTCCTTATCTCTTTAATCAAAATTTACGGTCAGTGTTGCCGGCCCCTGATCCAGGCCTATTATCATCCAGAAGAGAGATAATATTCAAGGCTGCGAGTTGGCTCAGATAGAGGTTTCGGGGACACTTATAAGTGTCCCCAATTCTTGCGCTCGCAAATATTTCATATTCAGCCAGTTAGCGGCGACACTGTGGCCAAAAAGGGGACACCTGCAGGTGTCCCCTGTTAAATGAGGGGGGTTTTGCCGGGGATGGCCACCTCGAGCGGGGGCAGCTCGCGGAATTCAAAATGCGGCGGCGTCAGGTCGAGTTTGGAAGCATTCATCACCCAGTCCCAGCTCAGGGCCCGGCCGGTATAGGCGCTCATCCGGCCCATGATAGCGGTCAGGGTGCTCTCGGCCACCTGGCGGCCTTCGTTCAACGGCTTTCCACTCTTAATACTGTTTATAAGGTCGATATGTTCCTGGACATAGGGATTCGGTGATTCTTTTTCCGGCTTGTATGGCCGCGGTCCCCTTATATAGCCGTCAGCGCTATCAGTATAAGCCAGGCCTTTGGTCCCGACCACCCGCTCCGAAACATTCTCGGCCGCCCCGGCCGTCTGCCGGCACATGCTCAACACCCGGGCCCCGTTTGGATACTCATACTCCACGGCAAAATGGTCATAGACGTTCCCGAACATCGGATCGGTCCGGGCCGCCCGTCCGCCCATGCCCATGCACTTTACCGGATGGGCACCGAAGGCCCAGTTGATGACATCCAGATTGTGGACGTGCTGCTCAACGATGTGGTCGCCCGAGCACCAGACTGTAAACAGCCAGTTGCGGACCTGCCATTCCATGTCTGACCACTTCTTGATGATGCGGTCAGCCCAGTTCTGAGCCGCCCGCTCCACCCACAGGGCCCCCATGTTCCAGTAGCACTGGGCAGCCACGATTTCCCCGATGTCGCCGTTCTGGACGCGCTTCATGATTTCCACGTAGTGGGCCTGGTGACGGCGCTGGGTTCCGGCCACGATGGCCAGTCTCTTCTGCCTGGCTAACTCGGACGAAGCTATTACCGAGCGCACACCGACCGGGTCGACGGCCACCGGTTTTTCCATGAAGACATGCTTGCCCGCTTCAATGGCCGCCTTTAGATGAGCCGGCCGGAAAAACGGCGGGGCAGCCAGAATTACCAGGTCGACCTCGGCTTTGACCACTTTCTCGTAGGCATCAAAGCCGCTAAAACAGGTCTCGGGCGTAACCAGCACCCGTTCGGCCGGAAGTTTCTCGCGCAACCTCTTCAGGGAATTTTCCACCATGTCGGGGAAAAGGTCGCCCATGGCCGTGATGACCACGTCCGGAGAAGCGGCCGCGCAGTCCAGGGCGGCCCCGGTTCCCCGGCCACCGCAGCCTATCAACCCGACCCGGATTTTCTCGTTTCCGGAGGCAAACAGGGCCCCGCTCCCCGAAACTGCGGCCACCACCGCGGCCATGGAAGCGGTCTTGATAAAATCCCTCCGGCTCAGGCCGGTTGTAAGCAGTTCATTTTCCCGTTCGTTTTTATCTCTCATTTAGCTTTCCTCCTCTCTTCTATGCCTCTTTTATCACTTTTACGCGGCCGCTGTCCAGCAGGACAAAATGTCGACGGGAATCTAAAAGCGCCATCCACAGAAACAATTCAAAGAGAGCGTTCCTGACGATTTATCCTTGAGCTGGAGAGGCATATTTAATGAAGGCAAACCGATGGAACATAATCGGCCGGCATGACATCTATTGTTAATTATCAAAAGGCACGCCGGCCGGGGTGCGCGGCTTGATTTAAAACTGAAAGACTTAGTATGAACATAAAAAGTACCTCCCGCCCGCAGAGCACCGGCCTGCTTTTTGGTCTATTATTGAGTGCACCAGACCTTAGACCGGTTTAGCTACTTGAGGTCCTGTTAATCCGCTTCAGGCAAAAGAATCGGCCTCGCGGTAGGCCCTGATGACGGCCAGCTCACCTTCCTTCCCGGGCTGGCTCTTGCCATGTTCCATGCAGAGCACGCCGCGGTAATTCTTCTGATGAAGGTACTTGAAGATGTTCTTGAAATTCAACTCGCCCGTACCCGGTTCCTTGCGGCCCGGGGTGTCTCCCAGGTGGAAGGAGGCAATTTCATCCCAGCAGGCCTCAATGTTGGGGATGATGTTCCCCTCGGTTATCTGCTGGTGATAGATGTCATCGAGGATTTTTACCGATGGACTCCCCACGGCCTTGCAGATCTGGTAAGCCTGGGACATTTTGGTCAGGAAAAGACCCGGGTGGTCCTTGGGGTTGAGCGGCTCCAGGACAATCACCACTCCCTCCGGTTCGCAGATTCCGGCGCACCATTTAAGGTTCTCGATGACGTTGGCTGTCTGGTAATCCCAGTCCATCCGCTGGTTGTAACGACCCGGCACCATCAGGGCCAGCTTGACGCCCGTCCTCTTTGAAGTCTCTATGGCTGTCTTGAGCTTCGCCTTTAGCATCTCGCGCACTGACTCATCCCTGAGCACAAAAGATTCCACGGAAAAATCGGCGTAGGCCACGAAGGGTCCTATTTCCAGGCCAAGCTTGGCCGCCTGGCCGGCTATGGCTTCCTGCTGAGCCGGCGGACGTCCGGGAAGTCCATTGTCAAAAATCGCCCGGAAGCCCTGGTCGGCGATAAACTTCATCTGGTCCAGGGGGTCCTTGCCGGCCGAAGCTTCAAACATCCCGAAGGGCGGGGCATACTTGAGCTTGAAGGTCCCTGCCGCCGGCTTCGCCGTGGACGCCTTTTTTGAGAGAAGCTGCGGTCCGGCCAGCAGTGAGGCCGCAGCCCCGGAAGTCAAAAAGGCTCCCGACAGACCGGCCGTTCTCAAAAATTCCCGCCTTGACTGTTTTTTCATATCGGTCATACTTCACTCTCCTCAGATCTCGATTTAATTAAAAACATAGATTTCTGGCCAGGCAGATGAACGCCGGGGATGATAAAGGGAACAAGCACTAATAAGGACAGGAATAATAAAAAAGATAACGGAAAAGATCGCCCCCGGGCTCGGGAAAGAGAAAATATTCATGACCGCGGTTATTTTACGAAAATTGCCGGCCTTTGTTAATTGAATTGTGCGGCTCCTGCGCGGTAAAACTATTTCCCCACCTTTAGGAAAAAACAGTGCTTCGACGAAATCCCGGGAAAAATTCGCCTGACCACAGTGCCGCCCTTGCCTCCGTGATTACGCCAATGTTATCGAGCAATTATTAAAGAAGGACAAGATCATCAAGAGCAAATTAAGACCGAAACCGTTAACGAATTCGCCCTGTTTTACGCCAATAATTGGGGAACGAGTAATGTGTCCCCCGTTTTCAGAAGGTAAGCCATGTCAATCCGCTGCGGGTCAAACGAAAGCGGCGGGCCCGGATGTCGGAGCCCTGGCCTTCTTCATAATAAACCACCAGGACCGAGCCGTCCCGCAGCTCAACCATGGAAGGATAAGCCCCGATTACTTTGTCAATGATGATATTCTGGCTCCAGGTCCTGGCTTCATCCAGGCTGTAATGCAGGCTGGTGGCCGGCAGGCGGTGAGCCAGGACGATAATATCGCCCGGTATGCGCAGGAGATACGGGCTGTGGCCGGGAAAACCCACCGGTTCAGAAACCGACCAGCTCCGGCCGCCGTCGCCTGAAAGTGAAAAACACATGGACTCGCCCCGGCTGCGCTGGATGGCGTAAAGAGTCCCATCTTTTAAGGGAATGACATCGGTTTCGGCATCGAGCGGGTAACCGCCATTATCTATATCGATGGGCCTGGACCAGGATTCTCCGCCGTCCTGGCTGATGGTCACGGCGCCGTGGCTTCCGGTTTCGGCCTGGCGATAAAGCCCGAGAATCAGCCGGCCGTCCGGAAGTTCACGCACTGGAGAGCTGCAATAATAATCACCGGAAATGAGTCTCGGACCGGACCAGATTATCCCGCCATCCTCGGAACTCATCACCCGGGAACCCAGGCCTTCCCAGCCCTGGTCCTTCCTTTTCAAGGAGAAAAAAGTGCAGAGCAGACGTCCCGTGCTTAACCGGGCAATAGACGGGTCCCGGTCATCATCCGGCCCATCGTAAAGGACACGGGCCGGGCTCCAAGTTCGGCCCTCGTCTTCTGAAATTACATAGCAAATCCGGCCTCCCCGGGGGTGGTTTTCATCTGGAAGTGAGACATGGTCATAGCCGGCATAAAAAACAACCATCAACCGGCCGTCTTTAAGCCGGCAGACATCAGGAAAGGCTTCGTAGCCACCGGCCCCGCCCTCCCGGCAGACATAGACATAATCACGACCGGCCTTAAGCCCTTTTACATTTCCGCTGCCACTGTTCTCATCCGGCCCGGAACAGGAAAGTAAGCACAATAAAAAGAATACCAGAGATAGAACCGGAAGAATTCCCCGACAGGCTCCCGTTGATATTACTTTGTTCTTCAAGAGATGTTTTTTGAACCTTTCATATCTCGTCATTAAGAACCACGCTCTTATTTATGCCGGGTTGTCAAGGCCATGTCAACCGATAAAAAATGGAGGGAGAAATAATAGATCTATTAATTTTAATTCAGGCCATGTCAAGTATTGGTGGTGATTCGGAAAAATAAATTTGGCAGAACAGGAGGTTTCATTTTTTGCTGCGCTGTCCAGGCTGGCGTCCGACCACCGATCCGGCAAGGGTCTATCAATTGAGAAAAGCTAAGATCGTAACGATACAATCCGTATTTAATCAGAAAAATTAAACGCCGGAGCTCAGCCAGCCGCAACCGATGCCAACCTCGGCCGGAGCCGCAGGGCCACGTTGACCAGGATGATCAGGACCGGCACTTCCAGCAGCGGGCCGATGACCGTGGCAAAGGCCTGGTTGGAGCTGATGCCGAAGATGGCCACGGCCACGGCAATGGCCAGCTCAAAGTCGTTGCTGGCCGCGGTAAAGGCCACGGCCGTGGTTCTCTCGTAACCGGCACCCATGCGCCCGACCAGAAAAAAGGCCGCAAACCACATCAGGAAGAAGTAGATGACCAGGGGCACGGCAATCAGCAGCACGTCCTGTGGCCGCCTGATTATGTATTCGCCCTTCATCGAGAACATGACCACGATGGTGAAGAGCAGCGCGCCCATGGTCAGGGGACTGATGCGCGGGACGAAAACGTTTTCAAACCACTCCCGGCCCTTCAGCCTGATAAGGCCGAAGTGCGAAATCAGGCCGGCCACGAAGGGTATGCCCAGGTAGATGAAGACCGTCCTGGCCGATTCCCAGATGGAGATGTGGGCATTGACTCCGGACACCAGGTTGAGTTTATTCAGGGCCAGGGTGATGAAAAGGTAAATGTAAACGGCATAGAACAGAACCTGGAAGACGGCGTTAAAGGCCACCAGGCCGACGGCCAGCTCCCGGTCCCCGCCGGCCAGCTCGTTCCAGACCAGGACCATGGCGATGCAGCGGGCCAGGCCGACCAGGATCACCCCGATCATGTACTCGGGGTAGTTCCGCAAAAAGAGCACGGCCAGTCCGAACATGACCAGCGGCCCGACAATCCAGTTAAGGAGGAGCGAGGTGGCCAGCAACTTCTTATTCCTGAAGACCCGGCCCATTTCCTCGTACTTAACTTTAGTCAGCGGCGGGTACATCATCAGGATCAGGCCGACGGCAATGGGTATGGAAGTGGCTCCAACCTGGAGGCTGGAGATAAAGTAGGTAAACTTCGGACTAAAATAACCGATAAAAATTCCCAGCCCCATGGCCAGGAAAATCCACAACGTTAAAAACCTTTCCATGAAAGAAAGTGATTTGGTTTGATTATTACCGCTCACTTCAATAACTCCTTTTGGACCTGGTTACCGATTTTTCCCGATTCAGGCTCATGTAACCGGCTGAAAGCATAAACTGCCAGGCCGGCTTCAAATCACGGGACAGGTGTGTCCTCGAACTGATTCTCAGCCTCCAGCCAGAAAATTGGCCGGGGACATGTCTGCCAAGATCCTCATTTTTTATTCAGCCACTTCATTATGTCCTCAACTGACGGTAGCTGCCCCTGGGAGACAACCTGGCCGTCAATGACCAGGGCCGGGGTGCTGAAGACGCCGTAGGACATGATCTGCTTCAGGTCAGAGACCTTGACCACGCTGGCTTCCAGCTTGAGGCGCTCAAGGGCGTTCTTTACCCGGCGTTCCAGCTCGAAACACTTGGGGCAGCCCATGCCTAGGACTCTAATTTCCATGGTTCATTCCTCCCTGTTTTGTTCCAGTAATAATCGCAGCTCTGAATTCATCCGGTTCTTTTCTATCGATTTCATCGCTTCTATATTCTTTATTCTTTTTGTTTTTTATAAGACTTTTATAAGACCGATTGGCCGTCATCCATGCCTCAGCTTCCCTATCGTTGTCCTTCTGCCTTTTCATTGATCCCCGGCTCACCATCGATTCTCACTTCTCAACCTACCAGCCAGCCGAAGAGAAGACCGGTCAGCGTGGCCATGACGATTACCAGAGAGACATAAACCAGCGTCTTTTTTGTGCCCATGATGCTCCTGATGACCAGGAGGCTCGGCAGCGACACCGCCGGACCGGCCAGCAACAGGGCCAGGGCCGGTCCCTGTCCCATGCCTGAACCCAGCAGCCCCTGGAGAATCGGCACTTCAGTCAGGGTGGCAAAATACATCAGGGCCCCGGCCACCGAGGCAAAAAGGTTGGCCCACAGGCTGTTCCCACCTACCAGCCCTGAAATCCAGCTTGAGGGTATCAAGCCCTCATGTCCCGGTCGGCCGAGCAGGAATCCGGCCAGGAGCACGCCGGCAAAAAGCAAAGGCAATATTTGTTTGGCCAGGATCCAGGTCGACATCGTCCATTCCCTGAGTTCTTCCCGCCTGAACCACTTCCAGAGAATAAAAAATAGAGAAAGGCCGAGGGCGGCGCTGAGGTACCATTTCAGCCGGAAGATAAGATGCCAGAAAGGAACCGAACTTCCCCCGCCACTCCAGTTCATGAACACCAGAAGGCCGACCATGACGGCGAAGTAGATGATACTCTGGGCCGGGGTTCTCTTTTCTTCTCCGGCGTCAACCACAAAATTATTCTCTTCCTGCCGCTTCTGCTCTTCTTTCCTGAAGATAAAGGCCATCAGCAGGCCAATAACCACCGAGAACAGGATGGCTCCCGCGGCCCTGGCCAGGCCTATCTTCCAGCCCAGGACCTTGGCCGTCAGGATAATCGCCAGGACATTAATGGCCGGACCGGAATAAAGAAAGGCAACCGCCGGGCCGAGTCCAGCACCACGGCTATAGATGCCGGCAAACAGGGGCAGGATGGTGCAGGAACAGACGGCCATAATGGCCCCGGAAGTGGAAGCCACGGCGTAAGCCACAACTTTCCTGGCCTTAGCGCCCAGATACTTTATCACCGCGTCCCGGGAGACAAAGACCGAAATGGCCCCGGCGATGAACAGGGCCGGGACCAGGCAGAGAAGAACATGCTGACGGGCATATTCCTGGAGCATCAGGAAGGATTCCAGGAGGGAGTTTTGCACTCTTAACTGACCAAACGGGATAAAGAAAGCGGCCAGGAAAACGGCCATAAAGAGAATTAAAGTCTTTCTATCATTACTTATCATAAAGGCTCAGCTCCTGAGCCCGGCTCCGGTCCCGGGCTGCCAGGGCCCAACGTTGAACCGGGCCCGGCTTCAGCTTAACATATGAATACCTATTCATATATCAAGCGGGACTTATTGTCAATAGCCAGACCTGCCCTGGCCCCCGGGCTTTTGCTGATGCAGACGGGAAATTGATATAGATGCTTTATTTAGTTTTCAGCGATATCCGGGAATCGGGTTTCCAGGAACCCTGTATTGCACAATTCGCGTATCCACTGCAGAGAAATACCGATCAAAGCGAAAAACGGCAGGAAAATACGGTAAGTGAGTATTGTGTCCCCCGTTTGTTTTTTTCCCCGTTCGTTTGTGTTGCCTTTCTTATTGACAGAAACTTTTCACAATGCCAGAATTAACAGAAAGATGAAAAGGATAGGGCAATGAGTCGCTGTGATGATGGTGACCCATACCCATCTAAAATAGATGGAAACAGACAATTTTATCTGGCTTTATCGCCGGCTCGAGGTGTGAGCCGGACCAGGGCCTGAGCCCTGCTCTCACCTCCGGCCGGCAGAAGGCGGAGGTGAGCGATGGTCAACCCGTTACTGGCCCCGGAATTAAGGGAACTCCTGGCCGAAAAAAACTACAAGGAACTCTGCGAGTTCTGTGAATCCATCCACCCGGCCCAGATAGCCGAATTCATCTCCGCCCTTAACTCAAGAGAGATCTGGGAAATCCTGAGCCACCTCTCGCCCTCTCTACGCGGTGAAATCTTCAGCCACCTGGACGAAGAGGTCCAGCTGGAGATGATCGAAACCCTGGGCCGGGACATCATGGGCAAGCTGCTATCAGAAATGCCCCCCGACGACCGGGTCGACCTGATGAAGAAGCTGCCCAAAAAGAAGCGCGAGGCCATCATCCCGGCCATGGCCCAGGCCGAACGGGAAGACCTGCGGCGCCTGATTGCTTACCCTGAAGGCACGGCCGGTTCGGTCATGACCTCCGAGTATGTCACGCTGACCCCGGAGCTTACGGTCGACCAGGCCCTGCGCAAGCTCCGGCTGGAAGCCCCGGACAAGGAAACCATTTATTACAGCTACGTTATCGATGAAAACCACAAGCTGGTGGGCTTCGTTTCTCTTAAAGACCTGGTCGTGGCCCCGCCCGGGGCCCGGGTCAAAGATATCATGTACGAGGATGTAATCTACGCCAAGGCCCACGATGACCAGGAAGAGGTGGCCCGGATGATACAGAAATACGACCTGCTGGCCATCCCGGTAGTGGACGACCAGGACCGGCTGGTGGGCATCATCACCCACGACGACGTGATGGACGTTATCCAGCAGGAACAGCAGGAAGACATCGAAAAGTTGATGGCCATCGGCGGTTCCCACGAGGTCGGCGTCTACACCAAGCTGTCAACCCTGGATCATCTGAAAAGCCGGACTCCCTGGATCCTGGTCCTGGCCCTGATGGGCTTTGTTTCGGGCCTGATCATCCAGAACTACGAGAGCGTCTTCCTGCAGGTGGCCATCCTGGCTTCCTTCATGCCCATGCTGACCGGAACCGGTGGCAACGCCGGCAGCCAGTCGGCCACCCTGGTTATCCGGGCCCTGGCCGTCAAGGAAATAACGGTCCGCGATGCCCTCTTTGTCCTGGTCAAAGAGTTCAGGGTGGCTTTCTTGATGTCGCTAATCCTGGCGGTGGTGGCCTACTTCAGGGTTCATGTCTTCTACGGGGATGCTTCCCTGCCGGCCCACATCACCCCGGTTAAAGTCGGCCTGGCCGTGGCCATTGCCCTGGCCCTCCAGGTTATTACCTCCACCCTGATCGGAGCCATGCTGCCCCTGGTGGCCGTCTCGGTAAAAATTGACCCGGCGGTGGTGGCCAGTCCCCTGCTGGCCACCATGGTGGACATCTTCGGCCTGCTGATTTACTTCAACGTGGCCCAGCTGGTCCTCAGGCTGTAGCGCACCACAAGAACCAGGGACAAAAAGACAGGGAGAGCCACAGCCCCGAGACTGATTGGCAATTTGCCAGGTCAGGAAAGTCTGCCCGGACCGGGCCCCGGTTTTTCGTCCTAAAAAATTGAAAAAAATATCCCTCCACTTATTGACACGGGCCATGGCCAGTGCCAGAATTTACAAAATGATGAAAGAGGATAGGGCAATGAGTTGCTGCGAAGACGGTGACCCATACCCATCTAAAATAGATGGAAACAGAGAATATTTTCTGGCTTTTGCGCCGGCTGCCGGGGTGAGCCGGGCCGGAGCCTGAGCTCCGCTTTCACCTCCAGCCGGCTGCGGGCGGAGGTGAGCAATGGTCAACCCGTTACTGGCCCCGGAATTAAGAGAACTCCTGGCCGAAAAAAACTACGCCGAACTCTGCGAGTTCTGCGAATCCACCCACCCGGCCCAGGTAGCCGAATTCCTGTCGGCCCTTAACCCCCAGGAGATCTGGGAAATTCTCAAGCACCTGTCACCCTCGCTTCGCGGCGAAATCTTCAGCCGCCTCGACGAAGAGGTCCAGCTGGAAATGATCAGTACCCTCGGCCGTGAGCCCATGGGTAAACTGCTATCCGAGATGCCGCCGGACGACCGGGTTGACCTGGTAAAACAGCTGTCCAAGAAACAACGCGAGGCCATCATCCCGGCCATGGCCCAGGCCGAACGGGAAGACCTGCGGCGCCTGATTGCTTACCCCGAAGGCACCGCCGGTTCGGTCATGACTTCTGAATATGCAGTCCTGACGCCGGAACTGACGGTCGAAAAAGCCATAGCCAAACTCAGGCGTGAAGCCCCGGATAAAGAAACCATCTACTACAGTTACGTGGTAGACAACAACCAGAAGCTCATAGGCTTTATTTCGCTGAAGGACCTCATCCTGGCGCCTCCCGGGGCCAGGGTCGGTGACATCATGCACCAAGATGTCATCTATGCCAGGGCTAACGATGATCAGGAAGAGGTGGCCCGCCTGATCCAGAAATACGACCTCCTGGCCATCCCGGTTGTGGACGAAAACGACCGCCTGGTGGGTATCATCACCCACGACGACGCCATGGACGTCCTCCAGCAGGAACAACAGGAAGACGTGGAAAAGTTGATGGCCATCAGCGGCTCCCACGAGGTCGGGGCCTACATGAAGCTGTCCACCTGGGACCATTTCAGGAGCCGCATTCCCTGGATACTCGGCCTGGCCATCCTGGGCTTCATTTCCGGTTACATAGTCCAGAGCTACGAGAGCATCCTCATCCAGGTGGCCATTCTGGCTTCCTTCATGCCCATGCTGGCCGACACCGGGGGCAATGCCGGCAGCCAGTCGGCCACCCTGGTCATCCGGGCCCTGGCCCTGAAAGAAATTTCCACCCGGGATGCCCTGAAAATCCTGGTAAAAGAATTCAAGGTCGCCCTGCTGATGGCCGTGGTCCTGGCCCTGGTGGCCTACTTCCGGGTGCTGCTGTTCATCGGGCATTCCTCTACGGCCGAAACCATTGCCCCGCTCAAGGTCGGCCTGGCCGTGGCCGTGGCCCTGGCCATCCAGGTCATAAGCTCCACCCTGATCGGGGCCTTCTTGCCCCTCATTGCCTCATCGCTGAGGTTCGACCCGGCGGTAGTGGCCAGCCCGATGCTGACCACGGTCGTCGACATCACCGGCCTGTTCATATTCTTCAGCATAGCCAAGCTGATGCTCGGGCTGTAACCGCTCTTTCTGACGGGAAACAGGAAGAGATATGCCTGCAGGCAGCAGCAGTTGAATTCCATAATTTTCACATTCCGATTTTTTATTTAATAATTTATTAAGGATAGTTAGAATAAAAAAAGAAGAACGGAAAAGAAAAAGCAAAACAGGATAGCAGCGTGGAAAAAACAAAATACTCAAACCTGCTAATCGATGGTTACAACCTCATTCATGCCATCCCTTCTATTTCGCGCTTTGTCGGAACTGACCTGGCCAGAGCCAGAGAACTCCTGCTGTTAAAACTCTCGGCCTACGCCATAAGAAACCGGGTCAAAATCACGGTCATCTTTGACGGGAAGCCAGGGGAAAACGCACCGCCATCCCACCAGCCCGGTTTGAACGTTATTTTTACTCATGGGGAAAAAGCCGACCAGAAAATAAAAGAAATGGCCAGGAAGATAACCGATAAGAAAAACTGGCAGGTTATCACCTCAGACTTTGACATCAGGTTCCAGGTCAACGGGCTCGGATTAAAATCCCGCACCTCACAGGAATTCGCTGCCGAGCTTGAATCCGGCACCAGGCCAAAAGAGAATCGAAAAAAGAAAAGTTTAAACCAGACGGAAGAAAAGAAGATTACCCGAGAAGACCGTGATTGGGCCTACGAAGTATTTCTGAGGAATAAAAAGGGATAAAAAAAAGTACCAGCTGCTTTTTTGTCTCTGGCTATCAGCTGAGCAGCCCCTCAATTATCAGGTCCACGGCTTCATCCTCGCTCAGGCCGCGGGCCATGAGCGTCTGAAGCTGCTTGGAGTCCACGCTGCCGATGGCCGCTTCGTGGGTGACATGGGCCTTGGGATGCTGGACTTCAACCACCGGCACGGCCCTGGCCACACCCCGGCCCTGGATTATTTCCTTGCAGTCCACGTGCCCGCGGGAGTAAGGGGCCCTGGCGATTATCTCGTTGTTGATTTCGGCCATCGCCTCGTCCCTGACCGCGATATGGGTCACCAGCACCGCCCGGCTGGCTTCCCCGTCCAGGCTGGCCGATTCCTTGATCTTGATCCGGTCATCCTGGCGGCCGAAGACACGGGCCTTCATCTCGGCCGAGCTTCCGGCCAGGCAAACGGTATGGTAATCGATGTCGATTATTCCCACCCGGCCCTTGAGCAATTCAAACTCGGTGGAGAAGCGGGCTCCCTCGGCCAGGCTGACCCGGGCCACCGGCACCACCCGGACCAGGCCCTCATCGCTGTGCCAGTGGCGTTCAAAGTAAGAATACCGGGCGTTCCGGCCAACCCTGATTTCTGCTTCCATCAGGTGCTGGATGTCGACGGCGTTGGGAAAGGTGCAGTGAGCCATGAAGCTGACCTCGGCTTCGTCTTCAATGTCCACGTCCAGGATAATCCGCTGAATACCGCGCTCCGGCAGCATGCCGAAGCAGAGGTGCACCGGCTGCTTGATCTTTGTCCCCCGGGCCACTCCTAACCGGGCCCTGACCCCGTCCGCCATTTCCCGGGGCTCTATTTCCAGGCCCTCCACCACTTTCGAGCTCAAGACCCGGTTGGCATTGATAACCACGTGGGGCGTGTCGCGGTTAAAACTCTTATGAAGGTTTATGGATTCCAGGATTTCCTCGACCGGTCCTTCAGGCATTTTCTCCTCCAGTTTTTCTCCCGGAATTAAGGTCCGGCACGTTCTTGTGGGGACAGGGCAGGCACTTGCCGCTGAAATATTCAAGAATCTTGGCTGTTTCTCCCTTGTCCACCAGCATCCCGCTGCACAGCAGGAAGGCATGGTCGGCTTTCTCCAAAACCCGGGCGCTGTGGGTGATGAGGAGGACGGTTGTGCCTTCTTCCTTCAGGTGGGCGATGGCCTCGAAGATTCGCTCGATGGCTTCTATGTCCACCCCCGAATCGGGCTCATCCAGCATCACCAGCCTCGGCTTCATGGCCAGGATGGAGGCCAGCTCAATCCTCTTGCGCTCCCCACCGCTCAGGGTCTTATCCACGGCCCGGTTGCGGTATCGTACCGGTTCCAGGCCCACCAGCTCCAGAGCCCGGTCGACCTCATCCTTATTTTTTTCCCTGGCCGAGGCCAGGATGAACTGGCTGACTTTCAGCCCCTCGAACCGGGCCGGTTCCTGCCAGGCCAGGGTGATTCCCAGCCGGGCCCTCTCATCCACGTTCAGCGGCTTGATCGATTTCCCCTCGAACAGGATATCTCCCTCATGACGGCGATAATCCGGGAGTCCCATGATGACATTGGCCAGGGTGGACTTGCCGGCACCGTTGGGACCGACCACGGCATGGACATAACCTTCCCATATCTCCATGGTCAGGCCGTTCAGGATGCCGGTCGAGTTAGCAGTAAAAGAAACATCCTTGAGTTCCAGAATGGTCATCCAATCCTCCCTCTGCTAATTATACCTCAACCGGTCCGATAATCACGGGCACTGAATCACACCCTGGGCCCAGAGGCAACCGCCGCAGACCGGAAAGGTGTTGCCAAAACAATCCTCCTCGTTGCCTTCGAGATAGGAGCAGCCGCCGCAGATATGGCAGGGTGAGAAATCAAACCGGTAAACCTTCTCCCGGAAATCATGGTATTCCGGCGAGGACCAGATTTCGGGCAGGCTCCGGTCGTTCAGGTCTCCCGGGAAATAGGGTTTAACCCGGCGCTCCAGGCCGTAAAGGTAGGTAACATGCTCGTGGAGCAGGGCCATGCAGGGAGCTACCTTCCCGTCCCAGCGGATAAAGGTGGTTCCGTCCTTGATGAAGCGGCAGGAGCGGGTGGGGGCGCTGATGGCGTTATTGATCATGAACAGGTTCTGGTAACCCTTAAGCAGGTGGTAGATGGGCTCTTTGGTCAGGTAGTTGATGTCCAGGCGGGGCAGGCTGATCCGGGGCTTGCCGGGCAGGTTGGCGAAGGTCTCGCAGGTCAGGGCCAGCAGGCAGAGCATCTTCCTCTCCATCTCCTCGGTGTAGGGCAGCACGTTACTCATCAGGACCCGGTCGGCACCCACTTCCCTGATCAACTCCTCTATGTTGCGGATATCGTCGATGTTATCCCTCATGACCACGAAGGAAATGCCGATGGCCAGGGGGCGGTTCATTTCGGTGGCCAGCTCTCTCAGCTTCTGGACATTTTTCAGGACCAGGCGGAAGCTGGCTCCCTGGCGGATGTCATCAAAGCTGGTTTCCGAGGTGCCGTCAAAGGACACCCAGAGCCGGTCCAGCCCGGCTTCCAGCAGCTGCCGCGATACCTCCCCGGTGAGGAGGGTACCGTTGGTGGTGATTTCGACCGAGATAGCCGCTGCCTCTTTAAGTTTCCTGACCATGGTCACGATTTCCGGGTGGAACAGCGGTTCTCCAAATCCGGCCAGCATGACTGATTGTAAAAAGGGCAGTTCTTTTATCTGCTGGCAGAGGCGGTCAAATAACTCCAGGCTCATGGAGCCAAAGGGCTCATTCCAGGTGTGGCGGATGCAGGTCTGGCACCTGAGGTTGCAGCCGGAAGTGGGCTCAAGGTACAGCCGTCTCAGGGCATGGATATCGGGTTCTATCTGCACCTGGTCGTTTTCGTAAACCACCCGCACCCGGCTTCCGGGACCGGCACCCAGCTTTTCCAGGATTTCCGGGAGCAACTGTAAACAGCCATGGCTGTCCACCTCAACCTCAAACTTGAGGGCGGGTGGAGAGCTGGCCTCAACCGCTGCCCGGTCCGGTTTTACCTCGTCTGGATTTCGCATGGCTCACCTTAGTTTAATAACCTCAAAAGCGCATATCCCTTTCTCAAGAAACACCGTCACCATCGCTGCTGCCCGCTGGCCAGGAATCAATGGCCGGTTTGAGTTCCTTTTTCCCGCTGGCTTTGCTTTCTCCTGTGTCTTGCCTTATCCGCTTTGCGCCTGGCCAGAAGCAGCCGCGATTACCCGGCCAGGATCAGCCTTCCTGGAGAACAGGGACACCGCCCCCTGGACCTATTTTTTCTTGTCTTTGGTTCCTTTGAGAGCGGACTTGCTTTTCTGCCTGGAAGTTGGTTCCGGCCTGAAGACCCCGCTCCTGGAGGTCAGGCAAACCTGTTTTTCCTTGACGGCCCTGACCCTGGGCCCGGTAACCGCCAGCTCTTCCCTGAACCATTCCCGGAAAGCAGGTTCCAGTTGCTTTCGGCAACTCGAGGGAATGCGGTAATAAATCCAGCGTCCGCTTCTCCTGGCCTCGACCAGCCCGGCCTGGCGCAGGCCCCGGAGCTGGTGAGAAATGAGCGACTGCTCAATCTTGAGAAGGGCCATCAGCTCGCCCACACACAGCTCGGAGTCCAGCAGCAGAAGAAAAATCCGCAGCCGGGTCCGGTCGGAAAACGCCCTGAAAATCCCTAAAGCCTCATCCAGTTTCATGTTTAAGCCTTTCCTCGATATATGAAGATATATTCATATATCAAAAGCCGGGCGCGGTCAAGCCAACGGTTCTTTCCGGTTAAGATATTGTATCCAATCCGAGGGGTCTTCCTGGAAGCGGCCGGGTGGCAAGAGCCCGGGCCGGCAGGACCAGGCCCTGCCGGCTTTACCTGCGGGCCAGCTCCTCAAAGATCGCCCGATTAATTCGCATCTCTAACCCCGTAGCCTTGCCTCCTGGCAAATCTCACCCCAAAATCTACCCCCGTACCAGCCAGAGGAAAACTAAACTTCGCGTAGATTTTTTCATGAGGCAATGAATCGTTTTCAAGTAAATTTTAAGTGAGGCAATTCTCCGGGTTTTCTTTTGACGAAGTTAAGGATATTATTATCCTGAATAAAAAATAATGGAGGGTAAAATGCCAGAGAAACAGAAATATTTATCGGGCAAAATCGGTGCCGACGGGAAAGCTGCTTCCCGGGGCCGGACTATTCCTTTCTTATGCCTGCTCATAGTATCCCTGATTATCGGCTACGGCGACCTGAACCCTTCATTTGCCGGCAGCCGGGACTGTGCCGCCGGCAGCCCGGAGTCCGGGCTGATTCCACTGCCGGCCCCGCGCTATGACAGCCAGTTTTCGCTGGAGAGAGCCCTCAAGGCCAGGCAATCCGTTCGCGACTACCAGGAGGTTCCCCTCACCCTGGCCGAGATCTCGCAGATCCTCTGGGCAGCCCAGGGCTTTACCCGGGAACGCAAGGAGCCTCCAACCCGCTGGAACCCGAAGTACGAATGGCAGGGCGGACTGCGCACCGCTCCTTCGGCCGGAGCCCTCTATCCCATGGAAATCTACCTTTTAGCCGGAAAGGTGGAAGGCCTGCCCGGCGGCGTCTACAAGTACGTTCCGAAAAACCACGCCCTGAGCAAGGTGACCGAAGCCGACAAGAGAAAAGAACTCTGCCTGGCAGCGCTCAAGCAACCCCAGGTGGAAAAGGCCCCGGCAGTTATCCTGATGGCCGGCGTTTACGAGAGAACTTCTTACAAGTACGGGGAGAGGGCCGAAAGGTATGTTCACATGGAAGCCGGGAGCATCGCCGAAAATATTTACCTCCAGGCCACGGCCCTGGGAATCGGCACCGTTCTCATCGGAGCTTTTAACGATGAAGAGGTGAAAAAGGTAATGTCCCTTCCGGCCGACGAGTCCCCGCTCATCATCATGCCCCTGGGCAGGATGCCAGCCCGGTGAGTGTGGTAAAAATCAACCTTACCAGCTTTGATTAAAGGCAATTCCGGGTCTCACCGGCAGACACCCCAATGAGCAATTCGCACTCCAGCCGGGAAATTCTCTTAAGAATGGATGGGATAAGGACAAAGCCCCCTCAGGTTTTGAAGACCTGGTAGAAGTAGGAGCTGAGGCGGGCGATAAAAGTCTTGGTGGTCAGGGGACCGCTCCAGGTTCTGACCAAAACGGTGATGATGTAATCGCCGTGCGGGCTGAAAACAATCCCGGCATCGTGGCAGACTTCCCTTTCCTGGCCGGTCTTATGGGCCACTAAAGCTTCCCTTGGAAGAAAGCGCGGCAGGCGGTCGTTAATTTTCTGCCTTTTCAAGACATCGAGGCATTTTTCCGAGATGCTGGCGTTCAAACAGCGGCCGTGGTAAATCATTTCCAGCAGGCCGGTTATTTCCCGGGCCGAAGTGTAATTCTCCAGGCCGTCCTCCCGGGCCCTGAAGTCCATCATCAGGCGGTTTAAGACCGTATCCTGAAGTCCCAGGGCTTCAAACACCCCGCTGATGTAATCAAAGCCCAGTCGCTTGATGATGACGTTGGTGGCGATATTATCGCTGTGGGTAACCATGTAATCTATCAGTTCGGCGTAGGTAAAAGTCCGCCCGTTACGCATCCGGCGCAACAGCCCGGAACCGCCCACCCGGTCCTGGCGCCTGAGGACATACTTCTCACCCAGGTCCAGGCGCCCATCTTCAACCGCCTTGAAACAGGCCACCATGATGGGGATCTTGATCAGGCTGGCCGCTGGAAACCGGGCCTCGTCATTGTGGAGAAAAGTCCAGCCGGTCTGCAGGTCCTTGACCACCAGGCCGGTCTCTCCACGAAAACTGGAAATTCTCTGAAGAATCTGGCGGGAGTTGGCCTCCCAGCGTTCCTGGCGAAGGTTATAAAGCCATAACTTTTCTTCGGCGGTCAGAGGCCTGGCAGCCGCAGTGGCTGCAGCAGCCCCGGCCTTTAAGGGGATAGAAAGGAGCAGGGCCAGAATGATAAAGGAGGCAAATGGCGAATTTTTTAACTCTTTCTTACCGCCCGGCATTCTCAGCTCTTCTCTCAGCACAGCCTGAAGTTATACCAAATTCTGTCCATAGTTTATACAGGTAGTCTCAAAAACTGTCAACACCCCCCTGGATTATTGCCGGGGTTATTTTTTTATCCCCATCCCCCCTCTCCGGTTGAGATTATTTTTTAGGCTGCTCCGATGCGGTTTCCCCCTGACCCGCCGACGAAAACCCGCCACCCCGCCGCCATAGGGTTAAGGATGGAACCCGAGCCATGGCCCTCAGAGCAAACCAGAAGTGCTCCCGCCTGCAACCACGACCGCTTTAGCCCACAGATCGGGGCGCTTAGTTCCAACCCACCTTCCGGGCAACTCCGCCGCAAGACCTGCTTACCCGGATAGTCCCCGGCCTTAGAGCACAACCGGAGTTTATGACGGGAGAAGGGCTCGTTTTCATCATTTATTCTGTTATGAAAGATTCTGACCGTTGATTATGATTTAGCTTGTGCGTTAAAATCGTTAACAGAAAACTTGACGGGGAGGCAGGTAATGAAAAACATCAAGATTCTGGTAATTCTGGCGGTCTTGCTGGTCGCGGCCGCACCGGCCCTGGCCGAAATTCAGCTGAAAGCCCTGACCCTGACCGAGGGCAAAAACGTCCAGATAACCTTCAACAAGACTCCCCGGGCCCCTTCCCGGTCCAGCCTGTCGGCCGAGCTATCATTTTCCAAGGGCGTGACCACCGTCGACCTGAGCTTCGAGAAGCTGGAACCGGCTATCCTTTTTGCCGGCAATATCACCACCTATGTTGTCTGGTCGGTCAACCCGGCCGGAGCCTGCGAGAACCTGGGGGAAATATTCGTCGACCGCCGGGAGGCTTCCGGCTCACAGAAATTTTATGCTCCGGGAAAAATCCTGGCCCTGATGATCACAGCGGAGCCTTACAGCGTGGTCAGCAAGCCCTCAGAAATTGTTCTATATTACAACGGCGAGACCCGGGAGAAAAATGTCCAGATAGTTCCCTTCGCCTTCAAGGACTTTTCCAGCGAAGCCACCCCGGCCCTGGACAGCATTGCCATGCTCCAGTACAGCACCGACCTGCCGGTAACCCTGTTCCAGGCCGAAAAGACCATTGAGTACGCCAACAAGATCAATGCCGCCGAACATAATCCCAAGGCCATGGAGGAGGCCAAAAAGGCCCTGGAGAGAGCCCGCACCCTGACCCGCGACAAGAAGAACATGGCCGAGACTGCCCGGATTGCCGTCCAGCACGCCACCCGGGCTATAAAGGACACGGTGAAGTACCTGGAGGAAAAAGCCGCGGCCGAAGAAGAGGCCCGCCGCCAGGCTGAAAAAGCAGCCCTGGAGAAAAGGGCGGCCCAGGCCGAATCCGAAGCTGAAAAGCTGGCTGTACAGCTCGAAGAAATCAAGCAGGAGCGGGCCGCCCTGGACAAGGAAATGGCCGACCTGGCCCGTCAGATGCGGGAACTGGCCGAGGAAAGAGACCGCCTGGCCCTGGAAACAGAGCGGCTGGCGGCCGAGCGGGAGGCCATCAAGAAGGAGCGGGACGAGCTGGCCTCAAAGCTCAAGGGGGCCCTGTCCTCTGTGGCTGAGACCACCGAGACCGCCCGGGGCCTGATGGTCAACCTGGCCGGGGTTTTGTTCGATGTCAACAAGGCCACGTTGAAACCCGAATCGCAGCTAAAGCTGGCCAAGCTGGCCGGCATCCTGATGGTCTTCCAGGACATGAAACTGAGCATCGAAGGCCACACCGACTCCACCGGCTCGGAAGAACTTAACCTGCGCCTGTCCACCGACCGGGCCCGGACCGTCTACGAGTTCCTGATGGGCCAGGGTGTTTCCCCTGACCGGATGAAGTACCAGGGATTCGGCTCGAGCAAGCCGGTAGCTCCCAACGACACCGAGGCCAACCGGGCCAAGAACCGGCGGGTGGAAGTTATCGTGCTGAGGGAAGAATAAAGTCTGATTAAGCCAGAGGCGAGAATCGAGCCTCCGAAAGCCTGAAAAATTAAGCAGTCTTCTTATGCCTCTCCAGAAGATAAATGAGCAGCAACCAAAGCAGGAGGACCAGGATAGCTGAATAAACGCGGAGGTAATTAGAAACCGTCAGGACATTGAAAAGCCCGTGAAAAACGGCTGACAGGGGAAGGCTGATCAAGGCGGCCAGGAACACCGATTTTCCCTTCATCTTAGCCCGGGCCACAAAGTATCCCCAGATGGAAGAGAAAAGGGCATGGGTCAGGGGTGAGGCCACGGCCCGGCCGAAGAAAGCGACACCGGTCATCATCGGCAGATAGCCCAGATTCTCAAAGCTGGCAAAGCCGATGGCCACCGAGGAAGCGTAAACCACGCCGTCGGCAGGTTCGTCCAGGTCTCTCCACCTGAGTATGAACAGGGCAAAGGGCAGGAATTTGAAAAGTTCTTCGAGGGGGCCAACCACGCCCAGCGAATACATGAAAATCTCCCGGGCCTGGCCCCGGGCCACCACCAGGTTAAACCCCTGGGGCAGGCCGAGCATGGGCAACTGCCGGTAAGTCAGGAAACAGGCAAAACCGGCCAGTACCCCCATCAGGAAGGCTTCCAGCAGGTTGATTAACGGCTCAGGCTGGCGGCGGTCCTTGTAGTAAAAATAACCAATCCAGAAAATGGCCGGGCCGATGATGCTGGCCAGGATTTTCCAGAAAATTACACCTTCCATTGCCCTATTAATCCATTGCCTTAATAATTCAAAAGATGGCCAGTTTCGTTCAGGGTCACGGCCACGAACCGGCCATCGCGGTATTCAAACACGTTCAGGGCGCAGTTATCCTGCCGCAACCGCCAGAAATAGCTCCCGTCCAGGCCCAGAAGTCCCATGATTATCAGGCGGTTGATGACCGTGTGGCCGACGGCCACCACGGTTTCGCCGGGGTGGGTGGCAACAATTTCTCCAATCGCGGCCACCCCGATCCGCTGACGTTCATCCAGGGATTCCCCGCCGGGAAAATGAAGACCTGAAGGATCGGACAGCCAGCGCTGGTAGAGTTCTGGCCAGCGGGCCCGGACTTCCTCCGGGGTTAAGCCCTGCCACTGGCCGTAATCGATGTCAGACAATCCGGGATGAATCCGGACATTCAGGTTAAACCTGGCCGCTATGGCCTCTCCGGTCCTGACCGACCTGGACAGGGGACTGGAATAGACGGCTTTGGGTTTCCAGGAAGCGGCCAGGCGCCGGGCCAGCAGTTCAGCCTGCTTCAGGCCAGTTTCATTCAGGGGAATGTCGGCGCTGCCCCTGAATCTTTCCACCCGGTTCCACTCGGTCTCTCCGTGCCTGACGAGGATTATCCTGGTCATTGTATCCTTAAAAGGTCAGTTTTTGTTAAATTAAACAATAAGGTCAGGTTTGTCAACCAGAAATGAAGGCAAAAAATCTTTACCGGCCATTTTCCCCACCCGGGACCACCCGTTGCCGGCCAACAGGCAAAACCTCGGGATACTTCCCAGGCTCAACTTGGTCTGCCGGGCCGGCTGGCATATAATATAAGATAAGATGACAGCAAGAGATGGCCTGTTTGAATTCTCACCTCTTTATACCGACCTCTACCAGATTGCCATGGGGCAGGCCTATTTCCTGGATGGTACATCTGAAAAGCCAGCCGTCTTTGACTACTTTTTCCGCACCATACCATTCAGCGGAGGCTATGTTATTTTCGCCGGGCTGGACCCGTTGCTCCAGGCCCTGGAAAGCCTGCGGTTTGAGGCAGAAGATTTGGAGTACTTGCGGCAGCTCGGGTTCCATCCCGATTACCTGGAGTACCTGAAGAGTTTCCGTTTTGAAGGCGATGTTTATTCAATGAAAGAGGGCGAGGTGGTCTTCCCGCTGGAACCCATCATCCGGGTTGAGGGCCGGCTGTTCGAAGCCCAGCTGGTCGAAACGCTTCTTCTTAACCTGGTCAACTACCAGAGCCTTATCGCTACCAAGGCTTCCCGGATGAGGCAGGCTGCCGGACACCGGGTGCTGAGCGACTTCGGGTTGAGGAGGGCGCCGGCCCAGGGCGGCCTGCTGGCCTCGCGGGCCGCGGTCATCGGCGGCTTTGACAGCACTTCAAACGTTGAAGCGGCTAGGCTATTCGGCCTGGAGCCGGCCGGGACCATGGCTCATTCCTTCATAGAAAGTCATGGCGATGAATTCCAGGCCTTCATGAAGTTCGTGGAGGCCAACCCGGAACGCGCGGTCCTGCTGGTTGACACCTACGACACCCTCGGCAGCGGCGTACCCAACGCCGTCCGGGCCGGCCTGGAAATGGCCAGGAAGGGACTCAAACTCAAGGGCATCCGCCTGGACAGCGGTGACCTGGCCTACCTTTCCAAGAAGGCCCGGGCCATGCTGGATGCTGCCGGGCTGAAAGAGGCTAAGATCGTGGCCTCCAACCTGCTTGATGAGCACGTCATACGAAGCCTGATTGAGCAGGGCGCCCCGATTGATATTTTCGGGGTGGGCACCAAGCTGGTAACCGGGGTACCGGATGCGGCCCTGGACGGGGTCTACAAGCTGGCAGTCTTTGACGGTCAGCCGCGCATGAAACTCTCCGACAACCTGACCAAGACCACGTTGCCCGGCCGCAAGCAGGTGTCCCGTTTCCGGGACAGCCAGGGGTTTTTCATGGCCGATGCCATCCAGCTGGCTGATGAACCCCTGCCGGAAAGAATGTTCCACCCGGTGGAACCGGGGAAGTCGCTCGACCTGAGGTCTTACCAGGATGAACCGCTGCTGGAGAAGGTCATGGCCGCCGGGCGGAGATTGAAGCCCGGTGAAGAGGTCGAGGAAATCGCTGCCTACGCCCGCCAGAGATTGATGCAACTGCCACCAGAACATAAGCGGTTTGAATATCCTCATGTCTATAAGGTCGGACTGAGCCAGAGGCTTCTTAGCCTGAGAAATGAGCTCATGGAGAGTTACAGGAAAAAATTTGAAGGGGGATGACCATGAAAGCCTTAATCGTGGTTGACCTTCAGAACGACTTTGTCCCGGGCGGCAGCCTGGCCGTGCCACGCGGAAACGAAATCATCCCGATTGTCAACCGAATCCAGGAGAAGTTTGACATGGTGGTGGCCACCCAGGACTGGCATCCCAAGAACCACATGAGCTTTGCTTCCAACCATCCCGGGAAGAATGTCTTCGATACTATTATGCTGGGAGGCATGGAACAGGTTCTATGGCCCGACCACTGTGTGCAGGGAGATAAAGGGGCCATGTTCGTTAAGGGTTTCGACGAGCGCCGGGTGGAAGCCATTTTCAGGAAGGGCACCGACCCGGAGATAGACAGTTATTCCGGATTTTTCGACAACGGCCGGAAAAAATCAACCGGGCTCGGAGACTACCTGAAGGGGCGCGGAGTAAAACAGGTCTATGTCTGCGGACTGGCCGCCGAATTCTGCGTGCTGTACACGGCGCTCGATGCCATCGACCTGGGTTTTGAAACCTATTACCTCGAAGATGTCACCCGGGCCCTCAGCCACGAGGGATTCAGGGAAGCCCGGGAACAGGTCACCCGCCGCGGCGGCCACCTGATTGTTTCCGACGAGCTCTGACCCCCGGCCGGCCCTTAAACCTTTCCGAGTCGCCGGCAACCTGGCTCAGATACTCCTGGATGAGGCGCTTCTGGGCCTTCTTTTCCTCGAAGGTGCGCGGGACATGGACAGGCTGGCCGGTTTCCGGGTCTTTCCCGGTGTAATACATGCAGGTGGATCGGGTCATGGGCGTGGGGGTGAAAATCTGCACCCCCTCCACGGGCTTTTCGCCCTGGGCTGAAAGCTTTTTGATGTAAGCCGCCAGCTCCCGGGCTTCTTTCATCGTGGTTCCAGGATGGGCCACCATGAAGTAATACTTAAGATGTTGCCTGCGTTCTCCGGTTAATTTCAGGAAAAGCTGTCGGAATTTTTCAACCGGCACCTCGGATTTATTCATCAGGCGAAGGACCGCGGGCGAGACATGTTCCGGGGCGATTTTCAGCAGTCCGGAAACATGGTGTTCCGTGAGCTCGCGCACGTACTCCGGACTTTCCAGGGCCAGGTCATAGCGGATTCCACTGCGGACAAAAACTTTCTTTACCCCGGGAATCTGCCGCGCCCGGCGCAGCAGGTTAATCAGCCGGCGATGAGAGCGGTCGAGCCTCTTACAGGTCAGGCAGAAGCCGCGCTGGCAGCGCTGGCAATCCATCCCGTACATGTTGGCCGTGGGCCCGCCTAGGTCATCAATATAACCCTTGAAATCAGGATGCCTGGTTAAGCGCCTGATTTCTTCCAGGATGGAGTCTTCGCTGCGAGAGACGATCCGGTCGCCCTGGTGCAGCGAGAGAGAGCAGAATGAACAGCGCCCGACACATCCCCGGTGGGTGACCACCGAGAACTTACCCATCTCCAGCTCGGGGTAATCGGCTGGTATCTGGCGGGTAAAGGGTAGCCCGTAAATCCAGTCCAGGATTTCCGGGGTATATTCCGGCATGGGATATTGGAGCACGTAGCGGTTGGCATGCTTCTGGGCCAGGCTCCGGTAATTGGCCAGGGCCCGCTGGGCCTGGATAAACTTTTCCGGGTCAGAGGAAACTTCTTCATAAGAAGGGATCTCTTCAAAGCCGGGAGGGAGCTCGCGGCTGATGATGGCCGTGCCATGAATGCCTTCCAGGGCCTGCCCTGAATCCAGGCGCCCGGCAATCTCCAGGACCTGGAGCTCACCCGGTCCGTAAACCAGGATATCGGCCCGGCTATCCAGGAGGATCGAGCGCCGCACCCGGTTTTCCCAGTAATCGTAATGGGCGAAGCGGCGCAGGGAAGCCTCAATTCCGCCTATTACGATCGGCATACCGGGAAATAACTTTTTTATCCTGTTGCAATAGACTACGACCGCCCGGTCTGGCTTGCCGGAACTGTAAGGGGCATGCTCATCTTTTTCCCGGCGACGGAGAAGCGGGGTGTAATTGGCCAGGCAGCTATCTATGGAGCCGGAGGTCACCCCGAAGAAGAGCCGCGGCCGGCCGAGTTTCAGAAAATCATGGTCCGAAGTCCAGTCGGGCTTCTCGATGATCCCGACTTTATACCCTTTAGCCTCCAGCACCCTGGCAATTACCCCGACCGGAGACAGGGGATGGTCGGCATAGGGGTCCCCGCTGACCAGGATGACGTCAAATCCCTTGCCCTGAAGAGCTATCATCTCGGGCTATTTTATCAGAAAAAAAAGGGCGGGGGTTAGCCCGCCCTTGTGAGCTGTCTTATTAACCGGCACCCAGGCCGGCGCCAGCAACTTTTATATCAGCTCCCCTTTCTTATTTCCACGCTGCCGCTGAAAGCCTTGGCCACAACCTCGGCTCCACCCTTGCCGACTCTCCCCTGGATGCTCTTGCCGCTCAGCTTGCCCATCACTTCCACCGGGAAGTCGGTGCTGACCGTACCGCTGAAGGATGAAGCTTCCAGGTTAAAGGAAGAATCGGCCGGCAAATACAGCCTGACTTCACCGGAATGGCTGGTGAACCTGTAGTTTCCATCCGGCAAGAGCTGTCCCCGGTACTCCACGGTGCCGCTGATGGACTTGGCCGAAACCCTTCGGGCCCCGGAGATGTCTTCCAGGCGGACTGAACCGCTGACCACCTCGGCCTCCACCGAGCCTCTAACCTTGCTGACCCTGATATCGCCGGAAACGGAATTAAGTTCCAGATCGCCTTCGGCTTCAGTCACCCTGATGTCACCGCTGACGGCCTTGGCCAAAATGGACTTCTTTCCGCCCAGGACGGTCACACTACCGCTTACGGTGCTAACCCTGACTGGACCGCCAGCCTTTTCCACCTCGACATCACCGCTGACCGACTTGCTCTCAAAGGAGGCCTGGTCCGGGATCCACAGGGTATAATCGACGCTGACATTGGAGTCGCCGCCAAACCACCGTCTGGATTCCGGGTACCTGGTTTCAATCCTGACCAGTCCGGGCTCCGTGGTAACTTCAATGGTTACTTTATCGGCACTTTCCTTGGCCTTGGCCCTGGTGGAGGCGCTGGCCGATTTCACGGCTTCAATCTTTACCATCTCTTCTTTCCAGACCATAACCTTGATGTCACCGGAAACGTTGCTGATGGCTACCCGGCCATCCCTGGCCAGTCTTTCTGTTTTTTCAAATTTCTCCTGGTAGGTATCCCCGGCCAGCAGGGGCCCGATGAGCAACAGGCCAAGCATCAGGGCCAGGCCGAGCCTTAATTCTTTTGACCTTTTCCATTCTCTTTTTCTCATCGCAAATCTCCTTTCATCCATACTTCTTTTCTATAGCTTTTCCAGCCCCTTGGCTGTTAATGATTTCTTGGTCTCCAGCATCGTGTTCAGGAAGCTGGCCTTTGAGCTGTAAGCGCTCAGCAGGTATTCCCGGGCCTGGAGGTTGTCGGGCTGCTCGTTGACCGCCTGCCTGGCCAGGTCAATGGTGCGGTCCAGAAGGCCAAGGTTGGCCTGCAGGATCTCTGCCATTTCGGGCGGCAGGCCATTTTCGGAGGATTCCAGGGCCTGGGTTAGCGATTGCACTGCCTTCTGGTAATAGAACTCGGCTTCCTGAAGCTTCTGAATGGCCGGGTTCTGGGAAGCCACCTGGAGTTCCGGTTGGCCGGGCTTCTGGTAGTACCGACCCAGGAAAAAAGCGCCGGCGATAAAGGCCATAAGAACCAGGGTGGCCAGGGCATACTTGAAAGCCGGGGCCGGGGCGCGAAACAGCTCGGCGATTCTGGTCCGGGTTCGTTCTTTTACTGGCCTGGCCGCTTCAGCCTGAAGCTGCGGGATGATTTCGGCCTGGAGGCGGTTCTTCAAGTTTTCCCAGACTCTGGCCGACGGTTCCACCTGGCCGGCCGGCACAATCTTTTCTTTTATACTCGCCAGCTCTTCATGCAGTTGCCGGCAGCGGGCGCATTTCTCGAGATGAGCCTGGAGCCCCTGGCGATCCTTCTCCCGGAGTTCTCCATCCAGAAGCTCGTTGATAAAACGCTGAGCTTTACGGCAATTCATCGGCCTGCTCCTTTCAAGAGCTGCTGCTTCTTAAGGATTTTCCGGAGTTTCAACCGGGCCTTAAAAAGCTGGGACTTGGAAGTCCCCACCCGGCAGCCGAGAGTTTCGGCGATTTCCTCGTGGGTCAACCCGTCCACCTCGTGAAGGAGGAAAACCGTCCGCAACCTCTCCGGCAGCCTGGCCACCGCCTCACTGACAGCCCTGGCCAGGTCATCATGACGGGAATCGAAGCCGCTATCAGCCTGGCCTTCATCGTCGGGGGCCATCATTTCCAGCTTTTCATCATAGACCTTTTCCCGTCTAAGGTAGCTGTAGCAGGTGTTCAGGGCTATCCGGTAGACCCAGGCCGGAAATAATTCTGGCCGGTCCACGGACCTGATCGAGGAAAAAACCTTCAGGAAAATATCCTGGGTCAGGTCCTCGGCCACCTGGTGGTCGCGGGACAGGTTGAAGGCCAGCCCGTAAACCTTGTTCTTAAAAAGGTTATAAAGCTGTTCAAAGGCCTCCAGGCTGCCCGACTGGGACCTGCCTATAAGTTCTGCCATTTCAGCAGCTTGCGGAGTTTCCTGCCTCGTTTCCAAGAGCCTTTCTCCTGCCAGGTGGCCGGCCGGTTTGATTCTGCTTATATTATCAACCATCGCCATCCTTAAAACCAGCGAATTGTTATGGGCAAACATCCATCGAACCTCGTTAATTAAGACAGATAAGGGAGAAAAAGGGTTGCCCGAAAAAAATGGGGACACGAGACTGTGTCCCCCAGTCTAATCAGCTGTTCAGGGATTCGACCAGTTCCCGCAGCCGGTCCAGGAAATCGGGTATGGCGGCCACCACCCGGTTCCAGTTTGGAATGTGCGGAGAATAGAGGGGATCCTCCAGAAATTTCTGCCCGGCAATCTGCAGGGCCCGGGTAAAAGCCTCGGTCATCAGGCTTTCCTTGTGGTAATCAAAAACCAGCCCGTTTATCTCTGACTCATCCTGGTATCGCTTGACGTAATCCTTGGCCGTCCTCTGGTAATTAACGGTAAGAGTGCGGAGAGTGCTCTCGGCCAGGACGATGCCCTCTATGGCCAGGTTCCTGAAAATTGCCCTGGCAATGTCTATGGACATTTTCATCAACCCTGTGGTCGGGTCCTCTGCCGACAGGGGTTGGTGCTTGTGCTCGTAAGTTTCCACGATCTCGGCCTGGCAGATACGCCTCAGGGAATAATTCCTGTAGACCTCGGCCAGGGTTTCCACCTCCAGTCCCCAGTCTGAAGGAATCCGGTTTATCCGGGCCAGGTCAGAAATCATGGAAAATTCGCCGGCCAGCGGATAGCGGAAGCTATCCAGGTAGACCAGGAAGGGCAGATATCCATAAATCCGGATCAAGCTTCTGACCAGCGGGGACACAAACAGCCTGGTAACCCGGCCGTGCAACCTGTCGGTGACCCGGGCGTAATAGCCTTTGCAGAAAGCATAATCTATGTGGGGTGAAGCCACCGGGTAGCACAGGCGGGCCAGGAGCTCCCGGGAGTAGTTGACTATGTCACAATCGTGCAGGGCTATGACCCGGCTCTCTTCCCTCGATAGAATGTAGCCATAAGCCACCCAGGCCGAGCGCCCCTTGCCATCGCCGCCGGGCGACAGGTCCGCTTCTTCCAGTATCTTATACAGCTCGCCCAGCTGTGGACCGGAAGCCCAGATAATCCGGTGTCGCTGCGGTAATATGGAAAACATCTTTTTAGTCCTGAGGAAATCTTCTTCTTTTTCGGTGCGCCCAAGGACAACCACGATCTCATTCAAGTAATCAACGTCTTGTAAGTGATGCAGAATCCCTTTGAGCGCGACTGAATCCAGCTCGGCCGGGGTAACCGGCAAGACCAGGGCTATCGGCCGGTGGCGGTTAAATTCCCTCAAATCTTTTTCCAGGCGTTCCAGCCTTAATTCACCCAGACGATGGAAGGTCGGGACCACCCCGCTCTGATGGAAATCAGCCATGGTTACCTCCTTATGATTCTTCTGGCCGCCGGCCCACCCTGGCCGGAGGCATATTTCTGCAGGCTCAGCAAGAAATTTACCGCCTCGGCCCAGCCTTCCGGCCCGGGGCGGGAGGTCCTGAGCAACTTCGCTTCCGCTTCCGGAAGTTTCAGGTTAATACCGTCGGGCCTGGCCACCAGCACCGGCAGGTCAACCGCCCTGAGCATCGGCCAGTCGTTTTCTGAATCGCCCAGGCCGATGGTGATGATTTTCCCAAGGTTGAGGCGATAGAGTTTTTTCAGGACCCTGACCGCCCGGCCCTTGTCGTTGGTGCCGGTAAGATGAAAAAACCGGCCGCCCGCGGTAATTTTCAGGCCCTGCGACCGGGCTACCTCTTGCATCCTTCGAAACAATTTGCCCCGCTCCCCGGAGCCCTCAATCCCCCGAATCTGACCATTAATTGTTTCCCTGACTTGAGCTTTATGAATAACCCCTGTTTCCTTAATTTTTCTTTTACCCCGCTGCCCTGCCGCCTGTATTAACTCGAACTCAGGACTGTTTTCCAGAAAAAACGGCTCGTCGTATTCTCTCCTCCTGGCCAGCTCCGCTTCCTTTCTCCCCAGACCCGTCACCGCGGCTATCTCCTCTGCGCCCAGGTCTCCGAAACCTATTAACTTTTTGCCTGTCTTCTTTTCTATCATTTTCAAGGCCAACCTTAGGCGTCGGTAAGAAGTTCCGAATTGTATAACCCGATAATCGTCTTTTTTGAAAGCTTTCAGCCCCGCCAGCCTGTAAACGGATTCAGGGAAATAATTTTCCGGGATAAAAATAGCGCCTCCGTTTTCAACTATAAAGGGATGTTGTAAACCAAGCTTCCTGGCTATGGCTTCGGTCTCGGCCCGGGTCTTGCTGGTGCACAGGACAACCGGAATTCCTTTTTTCTTAATTTTCTTAAGAACCGGCAGGGCGGCCTGGTAGCTGTAGGTCTGGTGGTCCAGCAGGGTGGCATCCAGGTCGGAAAAAATGACAAGACGAAAAGACATCGACTCCTGCCTTTCAGATTTTATTGACAAGGACTTTACAAACGATGTGTGGTGTTTTCAGGATAACAGCAAGAGGTTGATGGTGTCAACCAGAAATTAAAGGATGCAGAAAGTAGAAGGCCAGCTTCTTTGATTAAGTCTCCGTCTCTAAGGAATTCCTCATGATTGCCCAATCTCTAAATCTTACATTCCTGGCCGTTGAGTCAACTAAGGTTTGACTAATACGGGAATAGTCGGGATAATGGCTTTATGGCCTACACCACATCGCTTCGAGGTTATACCTTAAAAAGGCTGGAAGAAATCGGGCAGGCCGATATCATCGTCGGCATCCCCTGCTTCAACAACGAAAAAACAATCGCCCATGTCATCCAGATGGTCACCCACGGGCTGGACAAGTACTACCGGAATTCGCGCAACCTGATCTTCATAGCCGACGGGGGCTCCACCGATGACACCCGCGAAGAAGCCAAGGAATTTCAGATCAAGCCCTGGCAGGAAAAGCTGGTTTCCATCTACCGGGGAATTGGTGGCAAGGGGTCGGCCCTGCGCTCGGTCTTTGAAGCCGCCTGCAAGCTCAAGGTCAAAGCCTGTGCCGTGGTTGATGCTGACCTGCGCAGCATCACCTCGGACTGGGTCTTCAACCTGCTCAACCCGGTCCTGGAAAAGGGCTATGACTTTGTGGCCCCCATCTATCAGAGGCATAAGTACGATGGAACGATCACCAATAACATCGTCTACAACCTGACCCGGGCCCTGTACGGAAAGAGAATCCGCCAGCCCATAGGCGGCGACTTTGCCTTTAACCGCCAGGTGGCCAATTTTTACATCGACCAGGACGTCTGGGAGACCGACGTGGCCCGGTTCGGGATTGATATCTGGATGACCACCAACGCCATCATCCAGGGTTTCAAGATCTGCCAGGCCAACCTCGGGGTCAAAATTCACGACGTCAAAGATCCTTCCAAACACCTGGGCCCGATGTTCAGGCAGGTACTGTGGATACTGTTCACGCTGATGGAGCAGTACGAGCAGTACTGGAAGCTGGTGAAGGGAAGCCAGCCGGTGGAAATCCTGGGAGAGATCGAACCCCGGGAGCCGGAACCGGTGGAGGTTACTCTGCCCGACCTGGTCTACAGGTTCAAGGTTGGCTTCAAGCAATTTTCACCGCTCTGGAAAGAAATGTTTTCCGAGGAAGCTTTTGCCGCCGTGGAAGCCGCTTCCAGGCTGCCGGTCCAGGACTTTCGCCTGCCGATCGACTCCTGGGTAAAAATCCTCTACGAGCTGGCCGCCACCTTCCACGCCTGGCCCAGGAACCGCTTCAAGATCATCGAGCTGGTGACCCCGCTTTATTACGCCAGGATAGCAGACTTCGTTCACAGCACCTGGGATATGACTTCAGAGCAGGCCGAGCAGGTGGTGGAGCAGCAGGCCCAGGTTTTTGAAGATAACAAGGATTATCTGCTCAAGGTCTGGGAAGAAAAATCGAAGACCCCGGAAAACCACTCCGGGGAGTGGCAGCTCTACGATTAGAGGTTGTATATCTTCATCTTGTAAGAGAGCATGCGCTCGGTTATCCCCAGCATCCGGGCCGCCCGGCTCTTGACCCCGCCGCTCTTCTCCAGGGCCCGCCTGATTTCCCGGATTTCCAGGTCCCGTACCCTGTCCGGCAGCGGTTTCGAAGATTCTGCCTCGACCGCGGCCAGCTCTGATTCCGATTTTATCTCCAGGAAAACTGGCAGGTCGGCCCGGGTTATGACCTCTCCTTCGGCAAAAATAACGGCCCGCTCGATGGCGTTTTCCAGTTCCCTGACGTTACCCTTGAAATCGTGATTCATCAGCACGTTCAGGGCCTCGGCCGATATTCCCCGGACATTCTTTTTTTCGCGCCGGCTGTATTCCCGAATGAAATGGTCGACCAGCAGGGGAATGTCCTCTTTTCTCTCACGAAGCGGGGGAACATCTATCCGGATGACATTCAGCCGGTAGTACAGGTCGGACCTGAATTTCTCCTCGCTGACCAGTTTTTCCAGGTTACGGTTGGTGGCGGCGATGATCCTGACATCTGCCCGGAGGAGCCGGGTCGACCCCAGCCGGTAAAATTCCCGGTCCTGCAGGAACCTCAGCAACTTGACCTGCACCGCCGGCTGCAGGTCCCCGATTTCATCCAGGAAAAGCGTTCCGCCGTCGGCGGCCTCAAACTTTCCAATCTTCCTTTCCCGGGCGTCGGTGTAAGCTCCCTTCTCGGCCCCGAACAGTTCGCTCTCCACCAGGGTTTCTGGAATGGAAGGCAGGTTGACCGCCAGGAAGGGGCCAGAATTCCGGGAAGAAGAAAAATGGATGAGGCGGGCAATCAGGTCTTTCCCGGTGCCGGTCTCGCCGGTCAGGAGAACGGTGGCTTCGCTCCGGGCCGCCCTGGACATCAGGGCCACCACCTGTTCCATGGCCCTGGAGGTGAAAACAAAGTTCTTGAAACTGAATTTCTCTTCCAGGCGATTCCGCAACTCGGTCACTTCGCGCTGCAGCCTGAACCTTTCCCGGGCCCGCTCCAGGGTCAGCAAGAATTTCTGAAAATCGACCGGCTTGACCACGTAATCGTAGGCGCCCTGTTTTATGGCCTCGACCGCGGTCTCAACGCTGGCAAAGGCCGTGACCATGATCGGAGTTATAAGCGGGTTGCGGCGCCTGAGCTCTTTTATCAACTCCAGCCCCGATTCCTCCCCCAGCTTATAATCGACCACGGCAATCTCCACCGGGTTCTGGCTGACCCGGTCCAGGGCTTCCCGGCTGTCCCGGGCCTCGAGAACCTGGTAGCCCTCCTGCCTCAGGTTTTCAGAAATCAGCTCCCGCTGCAGGTCATCATCTTCCACCACCAGGATTGTTCCTCTGGGCTCAGCCATTTTGACCTCCCGGCAGCTCGACCGTGAATTCGGTGCCGGCCCCTGGCCGGCTCTTCAGGTAAATCTTTCCCCGGTGGGCCTCGACTATCTTCCTGACCAGGTACAGGCCCACACCCAGGCCGGTTTCCTTGAAGGAAACAAAAGGTTCAAAGATCTTCTCCGAATCTTCCGGGGTAATTCCCCGGCCTTCATCTTTAACAGAAAAGATGACCGCCTGCCGGCGAAAACCGGCCTCGACCGTAACTTTCTGGCCGGAGTCGGAGGCCTCCAGCGCGTTCTTAATCAAATTGCTTACGACCCGGGCCAGGAGCAGTCGGTCACCCTCGACCTCAAGCCGGGGCGGAATCTTCAGTTCCATGGTCACTCCGCGTCCGCGGGCCAACCCCTGAAGGCTGTCCGCCTCTCCCCGGACGACCTCGGCCAGGCAAAATTTTTCCTTCCGAAGAGATAATGGTTTGATCAGCTCGGAAAACCTGTCCACCACCGCCCCGATCTTCTGGATTTCTCCCTTGCCCCGGCTGATCTGCGGCCCCAGTTCCGGCGGTGATTTTTTCTCCAGGAGTTCAAAAAGCAGGACCAGGCTGTTCAGGGGATTCTTGATTTCATGGGCCACCCCGGCCGTAAACCCGGAAATTTCCCGGAACCTCTCCTTTTCTTCGGCCTGCCTGATGGCTTCTGCCGACGCCCTCTGGAAACTGGCATGGAGCCGGTAAATGCCGGCAAAAATCACCAGGCCGGCCACGGACAGAACGCCGAGAACCAGCCAGAAAATTCTCCGCGACCGGGCCAGGAGGTGGTCCAGGTTCTGGAGGGAATAGCCGAGATAGAGGTGATAGAGACGCCCGTCGCCGGCGGAAAAAGATGAATAGTGGTTGAAGACCGAACCCAGGGGGGAATCCACCACCCAGAACTCGGCTGCCGGGCGGTCCCGGCGGGAAAAGGGCAGATACCCCTCAAACTTGGAATGCCAGTCCAGGATTCTTTCCTTCTCGTCCAGCAGGGCGATGAAATAAACGTCCTCCAGCCCGGAAAATCTTCCCAGGATCCGGGCCGGTGTTTCGTTACGGTCCAGGAGCTCCTTGATGTTTTCCTTGAGAATGCTGGCCGTGGCCTGGAGCTGCTCCTTGGCCAGGGTCTCCACGCCGCTCTGGATGGCCTGGCGGTTAAGGTAGGAAACCAGGCTGAAAAGGCCAAGCACCAGGACATAAGGCAGCAGGAAAAAGGCCCAGATTTCACTCTTGCGCATTTTTAATAAGTTTATATTTTTCCGGAGCCGGCTTCAACCGGGAAGACCTGGATCAAAAGGAGAGCTTGGTCAGCAGGTAGACGACGCGGTCGCGGCTGAAGTTGCCAAACTTGGACCGGCTCCCGTCACCGGTGGCCAGGATGGCTCCGGCCTGGACCGAAACTGCATCGTGGACCCTGTATTCCAGCGTCGGGTAGAAGATGGCCGAAGACCGGCTGAATTCCCCGGAAGACGGAGAAAAGATGGTATTAAGGCCGGCCTTCAGGTCGCCCTTGAGCATCCTCAGCTCGGCCCGGCCGGCCAGGTAATCCTGGACCTGCCCGAACCACATTCCCTTCCTCAAGCCGAAATAACTTTCGGCCAGCCCGCTGAAGGAAGCCTCGTCAAAAAGCCCGTGCAGGTACTGGAAATTTACATACAGGCCGTCGGCCACGGAAAAAGTGTAATCGGCGCCAACCACCCATTGCCAGTAATAGCTATCCAGGAGCGGGAAAACGGCGTTGAGAGGAAAAAGCTCCCCGCCTATCAGCAGGTAAGTGTCCAGCCAGCCGAGAATTTTCTGAGGTTGCACCCGGGCCAGCTCGGCCCAGAAGCCAACCGATTTTATCTCCCCGGCCAGGTCCAGGCCCAGGACCTGTTTCTTCGGGTACCGGAAATAGACCTGGGTCGGGGCCGGTTGAAACGGGGAGCTGATCTCCACGCCCTGGATGTAGGGCAGGGTGTAGTTCCCGTTATAGTAGCTCAGTCCAAGGTCGACATTAAACAGCGTGGTGGAAAGCCTGGCCCCGAAATTCGTATTCCTGAGACTGGAAGTCTCGGTGGCCAGGTTGATCTCCGGAGAGGGCAGGGCGGTCAGGTTGGCCCGCAGCATGTCCTCAAAACCGGCCGGCAAGGGCGAGTACTGGCGGCCGAGCAGCCAGACCAGCTGCAGTTTGCTGTTTTTCCACGGATAAAATTCCAGGTTGAAGGCGGTCTGCGGCCTCCTTTCCAGGTAATAGTCCGGGTCAAAGGTCAGGAAATTGGCAAAGTCAACCGGGTTCAGGTTATCGATTATGTTCAACTTGTCCGCCGTCCCCCATTGAATTCTCTGCTTGCCTACGGTCAGGTCCAGGTTCTTCAGCAGGAAGTGATTGACCCGGATGTAGGCCTCGTAGAGAGAAAGTTCGAAGGGTTCTGTCTTTCCGGGCGAAGCCAGAATTCCGGCCTCGGGGAAGCTCTGGCCCGAAAAGACGGCGTCCGGACTGGAGAAGGCATCCAGGCGAATACAGGCAGAAACATTATCCGAGATCTGAGCCTTTAGCCTGAACCGGCCCTCCAGGCGCTTGAAGGCAAAATCCCCGCTGTCATGAAAGAAATAAGGCCCGGCCTGGTTGCTGGAGGCATAGACGGACAGGAACAGCTTGACCATCCCGGAGAAATCGAAGGCAGTCTGGGCGTGGGCGGCGCTGGCTGGCAATAAAAGCAGACAAAAAACCAACACAGCGGACAGGACGCGGCGGTCAGGCTGTTCTGAAATTTTTAACACTGCCCTGATTATTCTTCTTACCCTTCCCGGTTCAGTTTTTTTGATTTCAGAATTTTTTGAGGTCTTCATCCTGCACCTCCCCGAAAGTCTTTTCTAAGGAAACATGCCTGATCTTAAAGATTTTTATCAAAAAAAGAAAAGTAATCTGAGACCCAAGACCTTCCCACCACCGAAAGCCAGGGCCATGATACAACGTCTTTCCCGGCGCAGTCTCCACATTCGGGCCCGGCTATATAATAGCTTCCGGCCTGAAAAAGACCTGGTAATCCCGTCACTCTCCTCTTTTTCCCTTTCATCACCATCGTTTCGTTTCTTTTACCTTCTGCCCGCATTAAATGTTACCATCAGCCGGCCCGGTATTCAGCAAGCCATCTGCTTCCTCAGCGGCTGACGCTCCGCTTCAGGTTTCTCTCGGTAAATATTTCGGCGCTCAGGTTCTGGTCGACCCTGACGTTCCTGAGTTCAAGAACGGTGCTGGTCCGGGCCCTGACGTTTTCCATGACAAACTTGGTCGGCACCCAGTATTTCCCCACCCGGCTGTTCTCCTGGGTTTCGACCTTGAACAGCTGGCCGCTGTCATCATAGAGCTCGGCCCGGACCGGCAGCTCGGTGGCCTTGTCCACGGTCAGGACAATCTTTGAATACTGCTTCCTGGCCCCCGGCTTTCGCTCCAGCTCCAGGATCCAGGCCCGGTCATTTTCTTCCCTGAACTTCGGGGTAAAAAAAGCCGAAAACCCCGCTGTACCGAGGTCGTCATAGGAAAAATCCGAGCCGACAAAGCTCTCCTTTTTATTATGGGAAGCAATCCTTCGAACCCGCTGAAACTCCGGCAGGTAGAGGTACATCTGGTCGTCGGCCAGGACCAGGAAACCCAGGTCCTTGATATCGGCCGGGGCCAGGAACTTCATCAACCTCCAGTCGTCACCGGCCGGGTTATTTTTGGTCCAGACCATGAGTTCCCGCCGCTTTTCATCTCCCCGGGCTGTCCTGATTACCATGACCATCTCCGCCTGGATATCGGCCGGGGCTCTCTCGCCAGTGGTCTGGACTTCAACCTTCTTGAGAATCTCCTCGCCCCGGTCCTGGGCCTTCAGCTCGATGTTAAGGCCCGAAGCCAATAACAGGAGCCCAGAAATCAGGCCCAGAACTGAAATGGTCTTATTCCTTCTGAGGTTGACTTTTACCCTGCTCATCATTGACACCTCCTGCTTCTATCTATCTTCTTGATTGATATTTTTTCATCCGCCATGGTTGCGATCACCGGGTAAAATGATTTATCTTTTTTTATTTTTATTAAGTCAGCCATCTTTTCTCTTTCTTATTAATTTCATTTCCATTTTTTACATAAAGTTTCCCGCTTTGTTTTCTGGCAACAAAACCTAAAATGATTAACCATCCAGGTCTCTCCTGTCCTATCTTATTTTTGCTCTCAGTAGAAGGGCAGGCAGGATGGTCAGGGCCGAGAAGGCTGCCAGGAACATCGAGCCGACCATGATGCCGCCGAAGGTCCGCAGCGGACTCATGGAAGCCAGGAGCAGCACGGCAAAGCCCAGCATGACGGCCAGGGAATTGGCGACGATGGCCCCTCCCTTTTCCCTGAAGGCCAGGGCTACGGCTTCGGGACCGGTCAGCCCCTGCTTCAGCCCAGTCAGCATCCCGTGAACGAAATGAATGGAATAATCTATGCCGACCCCGATGGAGACCGAGGCCACCATCATGGTGACGTAATCGAGCTTCACCCCGGCCAGCCCGAAGAAACCGTAAACGACGCCCAGCGTAAACACTATCGGTGTTACGGAAATGAGTCCCAGCCGGAGCGACTTCCGGATTAGAAGCATGATGAAAAAGGTAATAACCAGGGCCAGGACAAACGACTGGAGCTGCGACTGGAAAAGGTAGTGGTCAAGCTGGGTCAGGGCCGGCGGCAAGCCACTCTGGTCAATGAGTTCAAACCCAATAATCCTGGACCTGTCTTCCGGGATTGCCAGTCCTCCGAAACGGTTATCCGCCAGGACCACCAGCTCGTCGGCCAGTTCGTACAGAAGACCCCGCAGGCGCTTCTCGAAGTGGTCGTTGTTCCTGGCCACCGCCGGCAGGAATGGCTCGAGCTTCTCAAAGGCTCTATCTGCGGCAACTTTTTCCCTGGTCTCCTTTAACCTCAGGTTCAGGGTGCTGGCTACCCGCCGGGCCGTTTCTTCATCATAAAGCCTGGAAGGAACCGACTGCCTCAATACCTCCAGATAGCCGGCTTCACCTCCCCGTCCCGCTTCTGTAACTTTAACCAAATTTTCCAGGAGCTGGCGCCGGGCGACCTCCGGCAGGTCAAAATCGAATGATTCGGCCCGGATATAATTTTCTGCTTCTCCCCGCCACAGTGATACAACCTCGGGAGCAAACAGGGACGGCCAGTTCATTATGACCTCGTTCAGGGATTCTTCTGCCGCCCGGCGGTCCAAGGCCGAGCCGGGAGCATATCTCTGGAGCAGCCAGCCCACCTCGTCCAGAAGGTAAGCAGCTTCTTTCTTTCTGAGCTCGGCCCTCGTTTCTTCAGGCAGCCCGGAAAGATTGATTTCCCTGAATTTTCCCGGCATCTCGCTGGCCAGGAATTCCTCGATAGCCTTCCTGAGCTCCCAGTGAAACTCGGTGCGGGCCGAAGAAGTCCTGGTAAAGACCAGTCCCTCGGAAAAATCATCCGAAATGAGCTGGCGGAGTTCGTTTCTTCCTTCAAGGAAAAACCAGAGGTTGGCCACCTGGCCGTCGGTCTCGGGCAAAGAAAATCGGCCGTTCATCTTCTCGTTGAGTTCTTCCACCAGCTCGGCCACCGACAGGGGCAGCCCGCACTGCGGCAACGAGGCCATGAAATTTTCCGCCCGCCGCAGCACGCGGAGGGCCCCGGCCGACCTGAGGTTATCCGTCCTGAAATAGATATTAAGTGGAGCCGCTCCGTCAAAATTGGCCCGGACCACACGGTCGGCCAGGCGCGGTTCGCTGGCCGGTGGGAAGTAATTGGTAAAATTGACTTCACGCTTAATCCCGGGAATCCAGACGATAAAAAAAGCAAATACTACCAGGCCGAAGATGATTATGGCCCCGGCCCGGCGGATGACCCGGTCAGCCAGCCAGTTGAAAATGGCCGGGTTAACCAGGGAAATTTCCTGTTTCTGCGCTTTTCTGGGAGGGTCGGGCAAAAGGTAAAAGGCCGAAGGAATAAGGGCATAGGTAATGAGCATGGCCAGCATGACCCCTATCCCGGCAAAAATTCCAAAATTGCTGATGAGTCCGAGCCTGGCGGTCAGGAAAGACACAAAGCCCACCATGGTGGTGGCCGCGGCCATGAACACCGGAAGGGCTACCCGCCCCGCACTCCTGGCAATCACGTCCACTCGGCTCAGGCCATCCGTCCGGTTCTGCTCGATGGAATTGACCATGTGAATGCCATAGGCAGAGCCCAGGCCGATTAGCAGCACCGGTAGGGCCGGGGTCACCAGGTTCATCGGCACCCGGAACAGGGCCATCAGCCCGAAGACCCAGGCCGTGGACAGCCAGACCACCAGGGAGGGCAGGAAAACCGCCCGCAGCCGGCGGAAGCTCAGGTACAGGACGAGGAGAACGGTCAGGATGATGACCGGGACCAGGAGCCTGAGGTCTTTTTTAAGGTACCAGTCCGCATAGTAGGTAAAACAGGGCTCGCCGGCATAATGGATTTCTGCCCGGTCGGCCAGGTGCTTTTCTATTATGGTCCTGACCACCCGGGCAAAGGCCTGGCTGCCGTCCACTCCGCTGCGGAGATAGACCGCCACCCCGAGCCAGCGGCCGTCAGGCGAGAGGTAAGTATTGACATAATTCTCTTTGCTCAGGGCTTCTTCCAGCCTGGCTTTCAGCCCGGCTTCATTTTCGGGAATATCTTCCAGGAAATCCGAGACGACCACCTCCCCGTCCCGCGATTGAATGTTGGGGGCGGAGATGATGGAAGTGACGTAAAAAATTTCCGGCTGCCGGGCCAGTTCTTCCGTGGCCAGCTTGAGGCTCTGGAGAAGGTCGGGTCGGAAAGTTTCTCCTTCCCTGGCCCTCAGGGTAACCAGCACCAGCTCGGTCGAGCCGAACTTTTCTCCGGTATCGAGGAGCAGCTTGACCACGGGGTCATCCTGGGGCAACCAGGAAGTGAATTTGTTCTGGTAGTGAAGATGCCTGAACTGAAGGGCAAAAAAGACCGTGAGAACAACCAGGAGCAGGATTATCAACCAGCTCAAGGGCAGAAGCTTTTTCCAGACCTTTTCCATGTGGTCTACCTCCTGTCACTCAAGGGCCGGAGAGAATCGGCCAGCAGGCTGGTGAATATTATTTTAGGTAGCCATCCTTTTTCTCTGACCTCGTTCATAACACGCGCTCCGCTTGAAGCCCGACCTCATCGCCGCTGCCCGGCAGGCTCAGGCCTTAACCCCTTCCAGGTACTGGTCCAGTAGTTCGCTGCTGATCTTCTTCAGCGGCACCCTGCGCTTCTTAATCGTCCAGTAGGAAAAAGCGGTGTAAATCAGGCCTAAGAAATGCATGGCCGCCACCGTCACATCCAGGTCGGCTTTCAACTTTTTCTGGTTAATGGCCTTCTGAATTACCTTTTTTAAGAAAACAACTATCTCCGAGATGATCCCATCAATCTTGTCCTGGAGCTCTTCGTCGCCCAGGTAAATTTCATCGGAGTAAATAATCTTGAAGATGCCGGGGAACTGTTCCAGGAAGCTCAGGAAGAGGTAGATCAGCTGCTTCAGGGCCTCAAGGGAATCTTCCGTTTTTTCTTCCACCTCGGCCAGGTAGTTCCAGGCGTCCTGCAGGATGTTGTCCAGGATAAACGAAACCAGGTCGCGCTTGGACTTGAAATGGCGGTAGAGGGCCGATTCCACGAAGCCCACTTCCTGGGCCAGCCGGGCCACGGTCAGGCCCTTGACGCCCTTCTGGTCGATTATCTTAAGGGCGGAGGTGATGATATCCCCCTTGCGGGATTCAGGAGTCTGGAAAAAGACCGCCTTTTTCATCAGGCCTCCCGGTAAGTGAATATTCACTCACATTATAGATCAGAAACATGGCCTGTCAAGTCCGGAGTCTTGATTTTGGAACCGGTTTTATCTATCCTTTATGACTATCGTTTCATCATTTGAGCAAGGTTAAGGAAGCGCATGGGCATATCGACGATCATCATCATGGCCATCGACCTGGAAAACCTGGTAGCCGAAATTTACCAGCTGGCTGCCGAGCTGGCCCCGAGCGAGAATGTTTCCAGGGAACTGGTCCGCCTGGCCGGGGAAGAGCGCGACCACGCCAACCTCCTCCGGGCCGGCCGGAACTACCAGGCCAGGGCCCCAGAGGCCTTTGGCCAGGCCAGGGTTTCCAAAGAAGAACTCCTGGAAGGTATAAAGGCCGCCCAGGATCTTCTGGCCAGGATCGAGAATAAGAAGCTTCTCCTGCCCCAGATTCTTGAGGAACTGATAAGGCTGGAAGACCGCTTTGAAAAAATCCATCTACACACCCTGGTTGAAATTCAGGACGAAAGCCTTAAAAAGCTCTTCCAGAGGCTGGCCGGAGAAGACCGGGACCACCTGAATCGACTGACTCGCCTGTTAGAACTTATAAAGTAATAGTTCCGGGTTTTCAGGTACCGGTGTCCATTAATGGCTCAAAAAGAAAATCAGGAAATTATCTTAAGCTGCAGTACCTCGCCACCTTTCAACTGGACCGGCTGCCTGAATTTCAGGCTCAGCCTTTTCCCGCTCAACCGGGCCACCGCTTTTATATCTTTTCCTCCAAGGCGGCAACTCACAGATTTAAAGGCCGACGAAGCAGTGGCCGGAAATTCTATGTTCAATTCACGGAGGTTAAAGCTCCCCTGCTCCAGCCCGAGCTCGCAGCTGAAAACCCTGTCCTGGCCCAGGCGCTGTTCATAAATGCCCCAGGTTGGGCCGAGAGACCAGAAGGTCCGGAAATTTTCCTGGTTTATGGCCGGAGAAAAACCCAAGCGTCCTTCGGGTGAAGAATAGCTGAAACCGGAGAGCGCCAGCAATATTCCCCAGGAAGACATGGCCCGGGCATAGTGGTGGCCGCATTCCACCTCGTTCCAGGGGTTGCGACGCCGGCCGTCGTAGCGATCGCGAACAGCTTTGACAATGGATAGCCCTTCTCTCACCATCCCTTCATAAATCAGGTGGCTGGCCACGTGGTACTCAATTCCGGTCCAGACTTCATCGGAATACGGGAACGGGAGGGGCGGACGACCGCCGCGGGGCCAGGTACATAGCAGCAGGCCCTTCTCGTCGGCCAGGGCGTAGGTTCGCTGGACGTTGGCAAAGTCATAGAAATTATCCCGGAAATTGTAGCGGTAAATTGATTCCAGAGTCTTTTTTATCCTGGCTTCATCCAGGAACCGGCCGAGGCCGGCCACCATGGCCAGCCACTGGCCGAGGAGCTGGTCGGAAAGGCAGCCCTCTCCGTACTGGTATTTTTTCTGAAGGGCCTGGTCGTATTTCTGGATGAAGAATTCGCCGTTCCAGAGCAGGGTCTCGTAATTCTTCTTTCCCTTTTCTAAGATTTTGCGATATTCGGCCGCAGCCTTCTTATCGCCAACGGCCTCAGCCATCCTGGCCCCCGCTTCCAGCGCTCCCAGGTAAAAACCGCTGAGCATGGAGTTCGGCCCGAAGAATTCGATGTCATAGGTGTTATGCTGTTCGTCTTCCAGCAGGCCGTCGCGGTCTTTATCCCAGCCAACCCAGGCATATTCGAGCGCCTTCTTAGCCTGGGGCCAGAGCTTCTTGAGGAAGTTCAGGTCGCCGCTTATCTGCCAGTCCCGGTAAAGGTTGATGAGGCGACCGAGCTGGCCGTCGGCTGCCGGCTTGAAGTTCCAGAATTTCTCTCCAAGAGGAAGGCTCGTTCGGAAGACCATGGCTCCGTCGGGCCTGACGTTGACCAGGAAATCGGTCTCCCGCATGGAACGTTCGAGCTCCGGGAAAAGGAAGGCCAGGCTCTGGGCATAGTTCCAGACGTGGGCGCAGTTGAGCGGGCAGCAGCCGGAGCGGTCGCTGCAGCCTTCGAAGGCAAAGAACCGGCCGTCGTCCAGCCAGAGACAGGTTGGCATGCGAATGATTGAAGCCTGGCTGGAAACGGCGTCGAGGACATAAGGAGGCAGGCTGGAGGAGAAGAGGACTTCCCTGAAATGCCGGGTTTTCTGCTCGAGCTCGTTCAAGTTCTGGAAAAGGTATTCAGCCACCTGCCAGGCATCCCTGAATTTTTTGTTGTAATAAGGATGATAAAGGCGGCCACGCTGTTCGCGGACGACATCAAAGTAATCAACCAGGTTGGGAAAATGCCAGCTTATGACGATGGGCAGGACCACTTCGCCACCAGCCGGGATGGTGGCCTTAAGGCCGAGGCTGCCGACATCAGTGCGGCCGTCGGGTGAAGGCTCTTCCGCATCGAGATCCTTGAGCTGGCCGTCGTCAGAAAAATCGTCCCAGAAAATCTGCAGGTCATCCCACCATTCGCCGCGCACCCAGTGGGAGACATAGGTCAGGTCGGGCCAGGTGGTGGTTATAGCCAGGGTGCCGTAAGCGGGGGAATCAGGCTGGACCTTTTTTGAAAGAAAATAAAGGCCTGAAACCGGACCTTTAACCACGCGGTTTATGTTCTGGCCGAAGGCGGCGTTGAAGAGCGAGTTAAATTCCCCCTGGCCATCAAATCCAATCGGATTGGCCACGGAGCCGGCCAGAGTTATTCTTATTTCCTTACCCGTGAGATTCTTCACCCGGTACTTGAGCACGGCCACCGGTAACCCGGAATTCTCGGCGTCGCCGGGGATAAAAGGATTAAAGGCTTCAACAGTCACCGCTACGGGCAAATCGGGATCGCTGAGTTCGACCTCGGCCATCGGATACTCGCCGCGGAAGACGGCTGTCCGGAAACGCGGCAGCCCTGGTACTTCCTCGCGACGATAACCAAAGCCAGCAGAGTAAGGAGGAGTAATCTGACCTTCCAGCACCCGGCTAAACTTTTTCCCATCGCTTTCCATGTATAGGGCAAAGAACGTAAATGGGAAATTTATTCCCTTGCCCGGGCGGTTGAAGATTTCCCAGTCTCGGAGATTACCACGACCGCCAAGGGAAATCGTGCCCGTGCCTATCCCCCCGAGCGGAAAAGCTATCTCTTTGAGCTGTTCACCGCGATATGCCCCTGGCCTCCCAATTCTGAATAGTTCGTCATCGGGATAAGGCAGCTTTATATTTTGTGGCCTATCACTACTGATAGATAAACCACCACTTCTATCTTTCCAGGCTTTCAGGTCCACGGCCCAGAAAAAGATGAAAAGAATAAACAATAGTTGAAACATCAGGATAATCTTTCTGAATCGTCTTCTTGAACTGGAATCTTTGCTTATCATTCTAATTTCCATGTGCCCCTCCCTGGTTGGTCTCAGCGCTTCTCAAAAATAACCCAGAGTGCCCCGTCCAGTCAAACCGGCCACAATTTCCAGGTCTTTATTTTGCGCGGGGAGAAGAGTTTCAAAAATCAGGGAACGAGTATTGTGTCCCCCTATTTGAAGCGGGCTAATTTCTTTTCCATGTCCTTGAAGTGGGTGCCCTTCCAGAAAACCCGGCCGCAGGAAGAACAGAGGGCAAAGGAGTCGGCCTTTTCAAAGACAAAGGGCGGAACCAGGTTTCTGGCCCTGGATTTGGGCAGATACTTCAACTTTTCATTGCATTCCAGGCAGCGCGAGTTCGGGTCAATCTTTTTGCGGAGTTTGAAATGATCAAGCACCTGGGCGACCTGCTCTTCCCAGCGCTCGCTCTCAATGAGCAACGTCCTTTGCTTGAGCGATTTCTTCTTCATGGCCTTCTTTATGAGCTCGTGGTCTCGGGTCAGGATGATGCGCCTTTCCCGGGCGGCCAGCCGAATTAAATCCTCGTCCTCAATCTTTTTATAGTAGCTGACATCAAAGCCGAGAATACGCAACCAGCGGGCTAACTTCCCCACCATGCAATCGGCAATGAATTTCATTGCTTTACCAAAGGTAGCTTTCGGCCAATTTCGCAGCCATCATAAGGTCATTCATTCGGGAGCGTTAGATCCTGTCTGTTAATTTATTATACAACCACGCCTACTTCAGGAAAATAAAAAGCTAACAGGCCTGGCGGGGAACTTCTTCAGCTATCCAGCAAATTCAATTCAGATTCCAATCAGCAATCCCGAACATTGATAAGAAAGAGCTTCCCTCTTCCTTCAGGTTAAGCCAAGGTTTATCCTGACTGCAGCCGGCAGAACCCACAGAAAAACTGGGGAATGAGTATCGTGCCCCCGTCTTAAAGGCCGAGGAACTGGACGGCCAAGCCGGAGATGAGAATCAGACCGCCGGCCAGGGCGTGAGAGTATCGCTCCAGGACACCGAGACGCACAAAGCTCAACCCCCAGGCGGACAGGGCAATGATGGTCAGCATGGTCAGGATGGTGGTCAGCCCGAAGGCCGCGGTCACCAGGATAACCCCGCTGGTTGAATGCTGGGCCGCCGGGTACATGACCAGGGGAATCAGCGGCTCGCAGGGGCCGAAGACAAAAATCAGGAAAAGCACCCAGGGAGTGATGTTCTTCTTGCTGCCGGCCGGCTCGCCCTCTTCGTGCAGGTGAAGGTGACCGTCTTCATGGGTGTGGGTATGGACATGGACTTCTCCGTCCGGGTGGTAATGGACATGCTCGTGCGGCCGCGAGCGGTAAGCCTTCCTCAGGCCCCAGACCATGTAGGCCAGCCCGAAACCGATCAGCAGCCAGGAGGCGATGTTCCCCCGGGCTGATTCCACCTTTTCCAGGTGCCCGACGGCCATTCCCAGGGCAATCCCCAGAAAGCCCAGCAAAACCGAGCTCAGCACGTGCCCCAGCCCGCACAGGAATGAAACCCAGAGTGTCTTGCCAAGTTTCCACTGCCTGGCCCGGCTGATGACAATAAAGGGCAGGTAATGGTCCGGACCGATCAGGGTATGCACAAAGCCCAGGGTGGCCGCAGTACCGGCCAGGAGCCAGATGTTCTGCATCAATTTCCTCTCTCAAGAACAGGCTAAAAATAAATGGTGGACGGTAGGGGACTCGAACCCCCGACCTCAGCGTTGCGAACGCCGCGCTCTCCCAGCTGAGCTAACCGCCCACAGACCCGCTAAAATCACCTAAAATTTACCATTAAACGGGCCATTTTTCCACTGCCCCGGTCCGAAGCTCATCTGGTTTTTTGAAGTTGTAAGAACTTTTATCAATCATCCTGACTAACCGCATTATGATTCTGGGGCAAACCTATTTTTATAATTTGATCAAGGGCTGTTCCTGAATAACTATTTGCCGGCTGGAACTAAAGAAAATACTGAGGGTTATAAGCCTGCTTCATCAAGATTCACGCGGACCGAAAATAAATGGGGTGATCAAGGCCAAGGCCAGTTAAAAAACTATTGAGCTTGCTTTAGAATTTTTCTAAAATTACAGGCTGCCTGGAAGACAGGCGGAGCATGAGAATGTTTACCGTCTGCTTAAACCTGAAAAATATTATTTGGAGCACTTCTAACTTCAGGGCATACCGGATCTACCAAAGCCGGCCAATCTTGAATACCCCTTTCGGAGAAAACGGCATCAAGCTATTCCATGGCAACGCGAAAATCATTTCCTGGTTCAAAATAAAAATTGATAAAATTTCTTTTATGAGGAGTTAAAATGAAAATCAAAAAACAAAAACTCGTGTTTCTGCTGGTTATATTTTCCCTGTTAACGCCCCTGGCCATGGCCCAGGAAAAAACTAAAGCCAAGACCGGCGAAGAAATGGAAATTGTTGGCCTGGGTTTCGAGAAGAAACCGCTTTCCGGGGCAGAAATAATTAAAGCTACTGTAATCCCGGTGAACCCAAACAGCGGATTGGCTTCTCCAAATGAAAAAACCCAGTTCGAGGTCAAATTAAAATCCAGGATTATTACCAACAGCCAGGGCGAGTTCGTCATCGAGATCCCGGACGACCAATTTAATAGAATTCCCGAGGGGGCCGCTTTTGAACTCACTCTTAAAATAAAACCCCCGGAAGGTCACGTGGGAATTTATGCCCGTGATGAAGCTAAAACAAAGCTGAACAAACAGCAGGGGCCAAAATACACTCTGGTCCTTTTCTGGATCCAGGAATCCACCAGAACGAACAAAGGCACCTTTGCCGTCAGCTCGAAAGCCCAGACTTGATGGCCGCAGGCCGTAGAAAAGCTGGTCTCAGCAATAGCCCCGAGAAAATTTAATCAATAAGGCTTATCTTGACCGTCTGGAAAATCAGATTTAATTAAGAAATCAAAACTATTTCACCACAAACCATCATTCTTACTCGATTACGACCTCATGGGAGCCCTTGACCAGCTCGCCGATGAGATAGGCTTTCTGGCCGAGCTTCTGGAAGAGCTTGAGGGCGGGTTCGGCATCCTTAGGGCTTACGACCAGGGTCATCCCGATTCCCATGTTGAAGGTGCGGAACATCTCGCGCTCGGCCACCTGGCCCCGGCGTTGAATTTCATTGAAGATGGGAAGAACCGGCCAGGTGCCCTTTTTGATAACCACCTGGAGACCGTCCGGAATGACCCGCGGGATGTTGTCATAAAAGCCACCGCCGGTGATGTGGGCCATAGCCTTGATTTTAATTTTCTTCAGGGCTTCCAAAACAACCGCGGTGTATATTTTCGTGGGCTTGAGCAGTTCTTTGCCCCACTTGCTCTTGATCTCCTCTTCAGAGAAGACCCGGCGGGCCAGCGAGAAACCGTTGCTGTGAAGGCCTGAGGAAGCCAGCCCGATGACCTTATCGCCGGCCCGGCAATGCCGGCCGTCGACGATTTTATCGGCGTCAACGATGCCCACGCAGAAGCCGGCCAGGTCCCACTTGCCGGGTTCATACAGGCCCGGAAGCTCGGCCGTCTCGCCACCGATCAAGGCGCAGTTAGCTTCCCGGCAGCCGCGGACGATTCCCCTGACAACCTCAACCATCTGCTCTTTATCCAGCCGGCCGGTGGCGATGTAATCAAGGAAAAAGAGCGGCTCTGCTCCCAGCACCACCACGTCATCCACGTTCATGGCCACCAGGTCTATGCCGATGGTGTCATATTTTTTGAGCAGGTCGGCGACGATGAGCTTGGTGCCGACTCCATCGGTGGATGAGACCAGGACCGGTCTTTTCATTCCTTTAAGCCGCGGGGCAAAAAGGCCGCCAAACCCCCCGATTGAACCCAGCACTTCCGCCCGCTCGGTCATCTTGATGAGCGGTTTTATCTTCTGAACAAAAGAATCGGCTTCGTCGATATTGACGCCAGCTTTTTTATAGGTCAGACCCATGATAGCTCCTTTCGGTTTTTTTGGTTTTAATTCAGACTTTCATCCTCTGCTTAAAATTATCACCCCTGCCAGGTCAAGTCAAACCTGGACATCATGTGTTAACATAGGTCCGGGTACCAGTTCATGGCCTGAGAACAGCTTTCAACCAAACCGCGAATAAATATGAACTGAGATTCCTGATACCTGAAACCTGATAAAGAACCTATGTCCCATCAGAATTATTACCTCAAAAGGCGTTCCGGCACTGTTCTTTCATTCTTATCATAAACGAGTCGGATTAATAATTATATTCCAGTTAGATTACGCTGCAGAAAAGCCAGCGCTCCGGTAATAATCCACGGTCATCTCGAGAAATTCCTGGCGGCCCGCTCACTTCAAATTGTACCAGTCCTGCAATTTTTCGCCCAGATGAATGAAATGCATATTTTCTTCAAAAGTCAGCTTCTGAAACGGGGTGGATCGCATAAGATAAACAACTTTCATCTTAGAGTCACACACTTCCCCGCCGGCAGCTATGGAGCATTCATATTGCTGGGCGAATTCATAGGCCTGGCCCCAGGAATCAGCGTAAGACAGGGAGACCTGGAAATACCTGAACTTGAAATTCTTTAGTGGTTCAACATCGATACCCTGCGATTTCCAGTTAGCAATAGATATATCTCGCCCCTGCGGGGTGTATTCCTCGAGGAACCAGACGGTTATGATTTTCTTATCCACGTCATGCTTAACGTGACGCGAATTAAAATAAAAACGGACCAGGTCCCCGCTCTCATTCCAGGTTCTGTCCACCTCGACAAAATTTCCTATGCCTTCGCTCATGTGCTGTTCAAGCATTCCGACTGTAGGGAAACCAGGGGGTGTGGCCTTGGGCACTTTCTCTTGAGCGCCCGCTATAACCGCAAAACCGGTCAGCAATAAAAGCACACTTGCCACCAGAAGCAGAAAATATTTTTTCATTTTATTGACTCCAGCATTGCCTTCATAGCCGATGTTATCATAAGTTTCCTGGTAACCACTCTTGACCTGGAACGCGATTAAGAAATCGACCCATTGCTCTTGAACCTCGAAATGAGATTTTCCGAATTGAATCCACGAGGCAAACTCTAACACATTTCACGAACAATTTATATCAATTTACACAGGACGAGCGAATAACGGGCAAATTGCCGGAAGGTGACCCGGTGGAGTGTATCCCGGGTCGGTGTCCCCTGTCTTGCGAAGATTAAAAACCTTTTATATCAGGTTCACTTCCATTCCATCATATAGCGCTTGACGTGAAGGAGGCCTTCGGCGTCTTCTTCTATGGTGTAGAGCTTACCAGCCTTTATCCGGCGAGCCACGGCCGGCAGAAGAACCCTGGCCACATACCGCCCCTCAGTGTCAAAAACATCATAGAGGACACCCTCTCCCTTCTGCTCTTTCACGAACGGCCTGACAAACAGCCAGCCGCGGTCATCCAGGATGAAATCCTGGACCGGGGGAAAATGCTGCGGCCATTCTACCTTCATATCTGCAGGTGGCCCCTCTTTACCCCAGAGTTCTTTAGCTCTGGCCTCCCGATCCGCCTGGGTAAGGATTTCTGGTTCGTGCTTCTTCACAACCTTTTTGACAATCTTTCCTTCCCGGTCGACCACCCTGAACTCATACTCGGTGGTAATTCCCCAGACGACATTCCCTTCCGGGGTCAGGTCAAAATTAATCCGGGGAAAATAGGGGTTAAAAACCTGGTTTCGGGCAATCGGCACACTGGCAATAATGTGAAGTGGTGCCAGCTCAGCATTAAAGCGAACCAGCTCGGTCCTGGGTTCCTGGTCCATCACTGTGTGGCTTCCAACAATATTCCCGCTATCGTCCATTTTCGCCTGCATGAACATCCACATTTTGCCGGCGGATAGGTCCCTGATAAACTGTCCCTCAAGACTTAAAAGGCTCACCCGCCGCAGAGCAGGATCGGTAACCATGATATTTTTCTGCGGGGTAATCTGAAAGTAACGGGGACTCTGAAACTCCCCGGGGCCCTGGCCCTGCCGTCCGATTACCCTGACGAACTTCCCCTGCGGGTCAAAGACCTTGATCTGGACAGCCTTCCGGTCGAGGACATAGATGTTGCCGGCATCATCAGCATCGACCACAGCCGGTTCTAAAATAATCGATTCCTCGCTCTCGTCTTTAGCGCCCAGAGTCAGGTCTTCTCTTACCGATAGGGCAGTTTTCAGGCCGCGGGGCGGCGCCGGGTCCCTGGGATTTATAACAACTACAACGCCGTTTTCCATTCTTATTTCTACCTTTTCGCCTTTCTTACAGGTCACAAAAAAGAGAAAAGGAAGCATCAAGAGGATAAAAAGGAATCTTTTCCTGGAAAGGAAAGTTCTCATTTTTAACCCTCCAATAATTTATTGAGCCTGGCTTTGTTACCAGGATGAAAATAACACCTTTTAAATTTTCCGGTCAAGTTCATCATAAACAGAACATACCACATTGACACCAAACCGGCATCGAATTGGAACGAGCGCGACCTGATTGCCACACGAAGGCCTTTATCTTAAAATGCCATTATCATGTATAAGACTTTCGGGGCGCAGAGCATGGTGGGCCGGCTGACCAGGGTGGTGGTCAAGCGGCCGGCCGAGGCTTTTATAAGCGCGGAGAAAATCGAGCGCGAATGGCGGCAGCTGGGCTTCACCGCAGCACCGGACCTCGAGCGCGCCAGCCAGGAATTCAGCCGGCTGGAAGAAATCCTGCGGCAGGAAGGCGTGGAAATACTCTACCTTCCGGCTGACGAAAGAACCACCCTTGATTCCATCTACACTCATGATCCGGTGCTCATTACAGACGCCGGGGCCATCATACTGCAGATGGGGAAAAGGGATAGAGCGGGTGAACCGGCGGCTTTCGAAGATGCCCTGAAAAGCTGGAGTGTGCCGGTGCTCGGCAGGCTCAGAGGGAAGGCCACGGCCGAAGGTGGCGACCTGCTCTGGCTGGATGAAAAGACACTTATTGCCGGACGCGGCTTCCGGACCAACCAGGAAGGAATCGAGCAGCTGCAGGCGATTCTGCGGCCGCTCGGCGTCCAGGTAATGGCCTATGACCTTCCCTACTGGAACGGGCCCGGTGAAGTTTTGCACCTGATGAGCTTCATAAGCCTGCTGGATACCGACCTGGCCGTGGTTTACAAGAGGCTTCTGCCCGTAGCTTTTTACTGGCTTCTTCTGGAAAGCGGCTTTCAGCTCGTGGAAATTCCCGAAGAAGAATTCCCGACCCAGGGCTGCAACGTGCTGGCCATAAGCCCCCGGCGGGTGGTCATCCTTGAAGGCAATCCCATCACTGCCGAACGCCTGCTCAAGGCCGGCTGCTTTGTCCACGAGCTTCCCGGCCAGGAAATTGCCTTTAAGGGCTCGGGCGGCCCCACCTGCCTCACCCGCCCTTTGATAAGGCTATAATAATAAATCAAACAATAAATATATCTTGTTTTAAATTAAGCAACTTAGCCAAGAGCAGAGAGAATTTCTGCCACGCTTTTAAATCTATATCTTTCAAAATCCTCTTGATTAACCCTTATATAATTCCATTTTTCCCCTGTTAACTTTGAAGCGTCCTCACACCATATGAGGGCTCGCTTATCCTTATATTCCACATCTACATCTTCACGCCCTTTTGTTTCAATTATCCAATATTTTCCATTCTGAAGCGCAACGATAAAATCTGGATAATAATGTCTTAGATTTCCTTCAGAATCTCTATATTCGATAAAGAAACCAATTCTGCAGTTTTTGCAAAATGATTTGGTATCTGTAGCTCTATCCAGAAATTTAGCAAAGTCTAACTCAAAATTATTATCCACAGCGACATAGTTAAAAATACATTTATCTGCCGGATAAACCAGCCTGGCCCATGGAAATGGTCTTGTGTCAGAAAGCCTTATTCTATCAGCTTTTTCCGGCTCCCTGTCAAAAAATGTCATATCTCTGAAGGTTTCAACAAATAAGCTTATTAATTTTTCCTGAACATCCGGCATGCTCAATTTGAAAAGCACGCGAGGATCGTCAAGATCAACTTTAACATTAAATAACTTCTCTTTCACATATTTTTTTACCATCGGATAAAATGTTGAAAATGCCCCAAGAATTTTTAATTGTCTTAATATCTGATCGGTATAATAAGCAACCACACTCTTTGAATCTTTGGGAACAGGCAGGTCCCATTTTCTTTTTATAACTTCTACTCCCTTTAGCATATCAACAGCCACATATTCCATATCGAGCACTTTGTTTTCAAGTAAAACCCCTAGTGACGGCATTTTTTCTATTTTCAATTCATCTACTTGAAATTCCCTTATAATAATTCTAGGCGTTAAGATAGGAATTTCTATATCTTTGTCGAGCTTTTCTTCATCTACAAAAATTGAAGTTAAATTAATTTCAGATCGAGTATCAAATTCAGCTATCTTAAACCCTTCCTGGGTTTCTAACTCCTCAAGTATATCAATCAATCCAGGTGGGCCAATTACTTCCAGGACATTTATTGATCTTTCTATATTTCCTTCTTCCTCTGGGAACATTTTTCTGAGTCCTCTGCCAATTACCTGTTCAGGAAGAACTTTTCGCTTTGAGGTATAAGAACGGAGGCCAACAATAACGTTCACATTTCTAACATCCCAACCTTCGTTTAGCATCAATGTACTTACTATTGCTTCATATGGATTTTTCTCCGGATCCGGATCATCTATGGTTTTGGCAAATTCGCGAGCTGCAGGCAAATCCGCCTTCTTAACCTCGCCAGTACTATCCGTATGTATGAGTAAAACCTTTCCTTTTAAATCTGGAATCGAAGAGTTGAGATATGAGAAAACTTCATCCGCCTGTTCATTTTCAGGACATTGAAAAAATAAAACAGGCTTTTTCCCCAATGGCTTCAGCTTTTCTTTATATTCTCTCCATCTTCTTATACCCGCATCAATCCAAGCTCTATATCGCTCAACTGTCTTCTTGGACGCAATCTCCCTTGCATCTTTGACCAGTCCCTTAAGCGGCCTTTTTACAATGTTCATCTCAATAGCTTCTTTCAGGCTAAAATCGATAATTATCCACGGAAATAGGGCGCCGGTTTCTGTCTTGGGGGTGGCGCTGAAATCAAGCTCCATATTGATACCCTTACCAGCTTTCGAGACAAGGCTTCGATGTAACTCAAGGAGGATCTTTTTCCAGGCTTTTTCAAAACTGTAGATATGATGAGCTTCATCTTTTAATATCATTATATTCGGACAGGAATTAAGTACTTCCTTAATTCTATTTTCTTGATATATATCTGAAACATTGTAAATCTCCGGAAGCTCCATAATTCCATCTATATATTTTTCGATTTCTTCCTTTCTGCTTTTTCTCTGTTCCAACTGCTGGATATTGGTTAGAAACAGAACTGAATCTGGAATTATGTTTATAGGGTCTTCCTTAAGAATAATTTTGAGATCAAACTCATCTTCCCATTCAGGAGGAATAAGTGGCAGCTCCCTAAATATGGCACCCCCTTTAAAATCTCTGGTAAGCCGGTCATAAATTACATTCTTTTCACCAGCAATTAGCAAGAATTTAGAAGTATAATCCTGGTTATTTTCCCATTTATGATTAAAATACTGCCAGGCAATGCCCATCGCCATCACAAATGTCTTGCCCGAGCCTGTGGCCATCTTAAATGCATAAAGCGGGTATTGATCATATGAGGGATCATACCCCTGAATAGGACCGCGGCCAAAATCTCTGGCCATATCGATAAAATTCTGCTTTTTCATTACCTCATAGACAAAAATCAACGTTTCAATTGCCTCACGCTGGCAAAACCAGAATTCAAATGGTTTTTTATCTACTATATGGTCTTCATAAAACCAGAACTGTAAAAGTCTATTGGTCGTGGCTGTAACACCAGGATATCCCTGACATCTCCAGGCAAATACTGCTTCTCTTAATTTATTTACCAGATATGCTTTACTCGGATGCCTTTGATCTGGATGCAATATTTCAATCGGTTTCATTTGTTTACCCCAATTCATTAAAATCGGAAAATTTGAGCTGGTTATCCTTGTAATTTAATTCCTTGTTCATAACATCCTCGAAACTCCACTGACCTTTCACTATGTGAGCAGAAGAAATAGAGAAGGATTTAAAATGGCTGCTATATCTAAAATTACTTCCTCTTTTCCTTTTATCTAACATCTCTTTAAACGGTCTAATAATCTTTTCTTTCTTACTTCCATATTCCACTTTTCTGAAACATGAGGTAATAGCACAACCCAAAAGAAGATCCGTCAACTGAAGAATTTGGGCACTGTTTTTATCCTCACACTCCTTGTCATTATGATCTGAAATAATACATTTCATAAAAGCATTTTTATCGATGGCAACATAATCTCTGCATTCGAATTTTAATTTGCCCAATATTCTCAACCTATTAAGTGGTCTATGCCACGGCCGACCATCCGTTAAAATGCCTCTTATTTTTAATTTACATCTTCCGTCATATAAATAATGAGCACAACCCTTTAAAGCCATCCTAAAAACAGTTTCAAAAAACCTGAGCTCTTTTTCTTTTCGATCACCACCATATAAGCTTAAATCACATGTATTATCAAAAAATATTATTCCTAATTTACAAGCTAAAGGAGGATTGAATATAGATTTTTTCCACCTTAACGCTTCTACCCCAATTTCAATCCATTCTTTTATCACAATTGAACCATCAGCTTTACAAAGTTTGCTTCCAGAAATATCTGCAAAATGCAATTTTTTATCCAAACAATTATACTTTTTTCTTATATCCCAAAGCTTACTTAGAAGATCTTTATGAGAGGCCTCGGGTACGGAAAATAATGCATGGGCCCAGACATTTTTTTCCACATTTTTCGATTCATCATGATAGATTAAGCAAGGAACTATGCGACTCGGGAAAACAATCAACTGCTGATTCATTTAATTCTTATCTCAACAATTTTGTTTGTATCATTTCCGAAGACATCTATGACTTTTACCATTATTTGATATTTACCTGATTCCGGATATTCATGCTCGGCCTCATAATCGACTCTGGGTATCTTCTTTGTTCTAAAGCTTTGCCACTGGTTATGAAACGTATCCCCCCGATAATCCCAATCAATTGCCCAGTAATCTATCAATTCCCTTGAATCTTTTAACTTACTGGATATCTCAGCCAACTCAGGTGTTGGTGGTATCTGAAAATCCGCAATTTTCAAGAAAACTTTTTTACCTTTAATCTTGGTTTCAAGCTCAATATAAGCTACCTCAGGAAATTTTACATATTTCGCCAGCTCCTTCTCCACGACCTGGTCAGGCACCTTTAGAAGCTGAAGGTCAAAACCAACAAGAGATGCTTTAATTTCATTCACAGTGGGTATCTGTATCAATCTGAGGATTACTCCGTTTTTCCTGGCCAGCTCTTTTGCAAGTTCATTAACCTCATAATTCCATTCCCATCCGAGTACGTCGGCTTTATTAAAATCATTTGCCCGGCATTCAATGATAAGTTTTTCAATTTCTTCCATGGTCACCGGCGCATTCAGAGGTCCAACATGCACTGCCCTTTCTCCTTTCCTACCATGTATATACCTGAATCCATTCAAGGGCTGCGCCTGATAAAGCTTCAACATGAAAGAAAGGTATTCATCCTGCCTTTCCCGCCAGTAGACGGTTTCATAATTGCCGATATTCCAGAGTTCGAAAGGCCTTGCCGGCTTGTTATATTTCTCGCTATTTTCTTTTTGCAGATCTTTTGAGTTATGAATATCCAGAAGCCTCTTGCGCGTCACCTGAATGGCGTATTTTGAAAGGTCCGCTCCTATCCATCTCCTTCCGAGTTTTTCTGCGACTGCAAGAGTTGTCCCCGATCCACAGAAGAAGTCTGCAACTATATCTCCTGGGTTAGACGAAGCTAAAATAACTCGTTTTAATAAAGCTTCAGGCTTTTGAGTATAAAATCCTAACCATTCTGAAGACACGACTCCTAACCCCGGAATGTCATCCCAAATATTATCAATTGGAATTTCCTCTAATATATAATTGCCTTCCCTTTTTCTATAATATTTGACTGCTATATTCCCTTTAGAGGCTGTTATTGTTTTGTTTTTTCTATCAATTATAATTTTGCTTCCATATGGAGCATATAGCCTCCCTTCTTTATATAAATTTAACAGGCTTTCAAAAGAATATGTGCCTGGATCGGATGTTCTAAAATAGCCTTTTTCATCTTTCATATATTTTTTTTCTGCTTCTTCAATAGTGATTTTATTAATTTTATTTTGGTGATTCCAAGTTGCCTCTTTCGATTTTGAATAAATTAACAAGTAATCAGCGCTAAATGGATAGAATTCAGCTTTAGGTTTCATCCCCCTTGGTATCTGCCTCCTCCAAGTTATCTCATTCCTAAAATTCTCATAACCAAATATTTCATCCATCATGACCTTGACATAATGCCCGACATGCCAGTCCAGATGTACATAAATAGAACCATTATCGGCCAGCAGCTCCCTCATCAAAACCAGACGCTCATACATGTACTTTAAATATGAAGCAATACCTCCACTCCAGGTATCTTTATAAGCTCGTTCCTCAATGATAGAAGGCTCTTTCTCTATTTGCTCATCACCGACCGTCGTTCTTACCGTAAAGTCTGCTCCGGTAAAAAAAGGTGGGTCGATGTAAATAAGGTTAATTTTTCCCGCCCAGCCTTGCTTTAGAAGAGAACTCATAACCAGCTTATTATCCCCCCAAATTAAAATGTTCTTCCACTCTTTCGGATAATTTGGTGGGTATTCAGCTTCAGGATAAATTTTATCCGGGTCAAAAAGCCCAGCTTCTAAATCCTTTATCCTTGGCTTATTTATAGTCTCTACCAGCTGAAATGGAAGATTTGGTCTTTCTATAGGTGTCTTTTCTCCTTTTTCAAACCTGTCATATTTACCAGCCCAGATTAGTTCCACAAATTTTTTATTATTCTCCATTACTTTACCTCTTAAATAGCCATAAATAATAAAAACACTGCTTTCAATATGTTTTAAGAAAACTATTATATTCCCTAGAAAATAATACCCTTTGCATTCTTAACATTCGATTAGAGAACTTTTATACCTTTTTTTGGCCATAGGTTTCAACATAGTCAATTCCAGCTTTTGTTAATTTCCAGGCCTTTTTATTGTCTTTTTTTTGTTCTGAATCCATTAAATAACCTTGCCTGATCAACTGAGTAATATAGGGAGAAAAATTTTTTGTTTTTGGCAATCGAGCATCCTGATAGCACTTTTCTATATCGTCCAGATTAAAAAATTCATAACCCTTAATCTTTTCAAGATAATATCCAAATACAAGTATCTTATCTCCATGAGATTTTGGATTTATCCTGTTCATAAATTCGCCCAGCGACAAAGATTTTTCCGTCTGCGTTATTTGTTCTACAGCAGCTTTCTCTCTCTTTTCTGCGGCCTGACCTCCTAGGTTCAGCAATTCCTTAAATTTTTCTTCTACAAAAGCTTTATCTCCTTGAACCTCAATTTCAACGTCCCCCTTTTTGTACCTTAAAACATAAGTTGATTCGATCATAAAAGTACCTCCTTTTTCTAAATAGCTTTTTTGTTGAAACATCAAATTTATTTTGTCGATTAATTCCTTATGGACAATCTCAAAATCCGGAGGATTAGATATCTGTCTTTTAAGCCCCTGATCCCACTGATTTTGTAGCCTACCTACTCTTTCGTTAAATTCGTCGGGGATCCCTTCATGTTTAATACCGCGATGCAGACATTTTTTACTCAAATACAACATTATTTTTTCGATATCAATATAATTGCCTGTCTCCTTTAATAATCTCCATAAATCATACACATCTTTAGGGTAGCAACGTTGATAAAGCACGGTCCGTAACTTTTCAATAAGAATTTCCTCTATCGCATAAGTTAAAATCGCGAAATATTTTGGTACGTCATCATAAGGATTAAGAACAAACTTTTTCACGGGTTCGTACATTATAGGTTCATTATTAGTAATATGGAGAAGCACTGTGGGTAGATTTCCCCCCGTTTGATTACGTGGGCCTATATATTCTAATTTAGCTTCGAATGACCATTCATTTGCTAGGTCTCCAGATACCTCTATTCCTTTAAGGCTAATTCTTAATCCGGATTTATTAGCAATTTGATTGCATAATAGCGGTATGTATTCATCCAACTCATGCTTATTGCTATAATGGACAGTCGTAAAATCAAGGTCCTCGGAAAAACGCCAGTCAGAAAAATACATCTTATGAAGAGCTGTTCCGCCCTTAAAAACAAGATTGTTCCTTAATATGATATTGTCCGAAATAGCCCATAATACCCAGTCAAGCACGTAATCCTTCTCAATGACTATATCTAAAACTCCCTTTTCTGCAGCCAAAGCCTTAATACGGCCAGTTTCAATCATATTCACACTTTCTTAATAGACATAAGATCTTCCTCTGGTACATTTATTAAAAGATTCCATTCTGAATTAAATCCTCCCTTCTGGGGCAGAAGAGGATCAAGGAGAGAATAACCCTTCTTTATTGCCCCTTTCAAATATTTAAAATCTGCTTTATTGCTCAGATCGAGCCTTTCAAGCAAATAACCCAGTCTCTTAATAATGGCTGAGTTTTCCATTCTTCTGGCATAATCTATAATTTTCTCGTAATTTAATTCCTCTCTTGCCTTCCATAAAGCCTTTACTATTTCCTGAATACCCCCGCAATATTCTGGACGGGCCAGACAATCAACAATTGTCTTCTCTTTATCAGAAAAATTAACTTTCACATTATTAATTTTAAACTCAACAAAACCAAAAAAAATATCCGCCTTTACCTTTACAAATTTAAAATGAACCCCAGAATACATAAACCCATCTTTTCTTTTTGTCGAAACTACGAATATTGTATTTAATAGTTGTTCCGTCAAACCATGAAAATGAAGTGCACTCCAGTAACCAATATAATAGGGATTCACTAGTTTGGAAGCTATAACGTAATGACTTTCAGTGTATGCTTCTGTCGAATCAACTTCCATGGGGACCAACATGTATTTGCCTTTCTCAATACGCCTTAGCCACCCCTTTTTTACTAAATTATGGAGAATTTTGTTTAGGCTGTTTTCATCATAATTAACCAAGTTTAGAGCATCCTTTTTGGTAAAGACTGTAAGCCCTAACTTGCTTAAATTTTGGATCAATAATGCACTTTTAGGACCTAAACTTTTATGTAAAAATTTATTTTTTTCTTTATGTCGTGGCATCATTATTCCCTGGCAGGTAATTATTTTGCATTTCGATATAATTAAAAAACAAATTTTTTTATATTTCAAGTATTTTTTTATGGTCAAGTATGCATAAACAATAAAAAATTATCAGCCAAGCTCGATGAAATGATATCTGTCGTCAAGCTGGAGGGTACGGGATTGGAATAAATCCCGGATGTGGTCGTCCATGGTCAGGTAGAAAATCTGCCAGCCAGAGCTCGCCAGCTCAAGCAGGCTGTCCACCAGAAGCGGCCGGCGGTCGTAATCGGTGTGCTGGAAGGCATCATCCAGCACCAGAAAACAGCTCTGGCTCCGCAGCAGCTTCTTTATGAAAGCGATACGCAGAGCCAGCAGCACCTGCTCCCGCGCGCCAGTGCTCAGGTCAGCCAGGGAAAATTCATTGACCCCATCAGAAACCCAGAGAGCTCTGTCCTTTTCATCCGCCGTCTGCTTCGGGTAAATTTCTCTGTATCTTCCGGTCAGACGGTGGAGCATCTCCCCGACTTCAGGTGAATGCAGAATTTCCTCAATTTTCTCCGTCTCTTCACGGTCAAGCTCTCTTATAACCCGGGAGAGCAGAATCCGTGAAATCAGCTTTGCTTCGGCATCGCCGAGCTGTTTCTCGGTCTCTTCTATTTTCCGGAACAGAACTTCAAGCAGGATGTTCCAGGAAGCCGAAGAATCGCAGCCAGTCAGAATGGCTATTTCTTTTCTTAAATTTTGTAATCTGCCATCAGCTTCTGATATTCTGCCGGAAATATCTTCCAGTTCTATTTCGAGCTGCCTGACCTTCTCCGGCTGATAGGTCTCACCCGGGTCTTCAGCCAGATAATCCTTCTCAGAAATTCCCAGCCCTTTAAGTTCACCGCTTCTGCTGGAGAGGATGTCTTCCCGCCTTTTTCTCTCCTTTTCGATTCTCTGCAATCTTTTTTCCCAGGACTCTGGCTCGATCTTTTCCTCAAATTTCTGCTCAAACCAGCGGGCAATCTCTGCCTCGAGGTCGGAAAGCTCCAGGTTTATTCCTTCAAGCTTTGTGGCGTAATGCAGTTTCTCCGCCTCGCGCTGGGCGAGTCTATCCATTTTCATTTTGAGCTGTTCAAGCCTTTCCCGGTTGAATTCAACGCCGGGATTTTCATATTCATAGTCCTTTTCGGCGACATCGAGTTTCGAAAGGGAGGAGGAAATTTCTTCAAGTTCCTGCTTGAGGCGTGCCGACCTCTCCCTGCTTTCAGCCAGGACTTTTTCAACCTCATCAATTCTTTCCCCCAGCTCCTGATAAGCAAGCGTCTCCTTCAGAAGCAAACCCAGGTCAACCAGAATCAGCCGGCCTTCATTTTTTAACTGTTCAAGTTGATCTCTGGCCGATTCAAACCTGTAAAACTCCTTTTCCACTTCACTTTCCCTGGCCTCCAGGTCCGCCAGCGACCTCAACTCCTGGCCATATCTTTTTCGAAATTCTTCCTCAAGCATCTGCCTCTCGCGCTCAATAGACCGGTCTTCTCTGGAACGGAAGCTCTGCCAGGTAGCGTAAATCATTCCGAGCAGAGCTAAAACAAACAAGGGCCGGGCCGGTACTGTTTTTTGAAGCAGAAGCAGAATCACTGCGACCAGGGCCATAAATGAGCTGGCAATCAGAGCCATCCGCACGGGCAAAGGTGGTTTTTTAACCTCTCTGTATTTCAAAAAATTATCCCTTGCCGACTTGAGCCAGTGATATTCTTCGGCCAAGGATTTCTTATTTTCAAGATCTTTCTCTTTCTCCTTTATTAAAAGAATTTTTTCCCGGTATCTCCGGTAAAGCTCTTCCAGCTGATCCAGTTTTTCTTCTGTTATTTTCAGCTCTTCCTGTTTCTTTTTTTTCTCATAAGAAAGCAGCTGTGCCTGATAAGCCCGGGCTTTTTCCTGAAGCCCCAGCTCCTGCTCGACTGTTTCCCTGGTCGCCAGCTCTTCCTCCAGCTTTCTAACCTGATAAGCAAATTGCGCCGCTTCCCGGTTTTTCTGCTTGAATTCATCAATTCGTTTTTTAACTAATGATATTTCTTCTTCATCCGGAAAATGTTCGAGTTCTTCTTTTATTTTTTCTATCTCCCGGGACAGCAGAAAGGCCTGATGACGCCGGGCCATTTCCAATCTGTTTCTTTTTTCCTCAAGTTCTTTCTTTCTATCCTGAAGTGTTTTCAGCTCTGCCAGCTCAAAACTTTCACCAATTGCCTGCTTCAGTTCTTCAAGCTGCTTCAGATTGCGTTGCGCCCCCTGATAATCCTGGGCTTCCCTGCCTCGAGTGCCGATATTAATCAGTCCCTCATTCTCCAGAATTTCCGCGTTTTTTATCGTCTCTCCGATTTCTCTTTCTATTTCGCTCAGAATCTTTTTCTGCGAAAAAAGATTTTTCAGAAAATCCACCGTTAACCCGTGTTCACCGCGTTCAATTTCCACCTCACCGGCCCGAACCACCAGCAGCCTGGTCAGCTCCGGTGGAAGCCCGGTGCCAGGAAGTTTTTCCAGGTAATCTTCCAGCTTGATTTTTGACCTGCCCTGAGGACTGAATTCCAGGCGAGAGGAAGTTCCTTCATCAGAACCTGCTAATGTTCCGGTGAGTATTATTTTTCCGTTAACCCCCTGGCGCAGATAACCCCAGGATTTCTTGTTCCTGAAAAGCGAGTTAATAAGCAAATCAATTAGAAAAGACTTTCCGGACTCGTTTTTCCCGTAGACGAGTACCAGATTTTTGTTTTCCAGTCCCTTCCACGACTGCCTGGCCAGAGGCCCGCATTCGGTGATATGAATTTCACTTATCCGCAGGCTCATTTCTTCACCCCCCAGATTACCTGCATGGCTTCTTCCAGAATCTCATTCGACGTGGCATGAAAGCGGCTTAAATCGACCTCCTTGAGTTTTTCCTGAAAACTCTTGAAAATAACAAGCCTCGTCTCAGATTCATCCGAGGTTATCCTTAGGTCAGAAAAATCCGGCCCTTCAGGATCGTAAAAAGCGATACCGTACCCGGCTATTTCCTGCCGGACAAATTGCGATAGGGTTTTCTTGTCTCTGGTGAAGCCCCTGACCGCCAGACGCAGCCTCACTTTTTGAAGGTCGGTTCCAGTGAGTTCCCAGCCTTCAACCATTTTTTTAATCAAACCCTGGAGCCGGGAAATTTCATCCTCCACAGGCATGGCCAGCAGGGTTTCTTTGAAATAAAGCACCTGTGTATCCACATAGCGGCTTTCCAGCCTATTATCTTCGGTGTCGTAAAGCAGAAATCTCCGCCGGCCCGTCTCATTAATATCCAGTCCGCAGGGCGAACCCGGATAGACCACCGCGGTCATTCTGTCGGCGCCGAAGTCCGTCTGGTGAATGTGCCCCAGAAAAGCACGAAGCGGATTGAACTTTTCCAGGGCGCGCCGGCTCAGGGGCATGTAGAAACCTCCTTCGTAGGCATTGGGCTGACGCATACCGGAAAGCCAGTCGCCGTGGCCGAAAAGAACAAATCTACCTTCAACCCGGTTTTTTTTCGCAAAGGTGGCCAGAGCCTCATCCAGACTGGTTTCCGCCTCATAGGGGAAAAAGAGGAAATTCAGCCGGGCATTCACTTTTTCCAGAAGCGGTTCCTCGATGACCCTTATATTTCTGGCTGTGAAAAACTTTCTTTTAAGCCCGCGGTCGTGATTTCCCGGCAGCATAGTAATCTGAAGTTCTTCATATACGGAGCAGAGCTCATCAAGATCGTGGTAGTTATTGAAATCCCGGTCAAAAAGGTCGCCCAGGATGAGGACCTTCTTCACGTCTTCTTTCTGGCACTGTTCAAAAATATTCTCCAGCGCGACGTAACGTTCGGGCGTTTCCAGCCGTCCGCGCAGATGGGCATCAGCGGTAATGGCTATTTTCATCATGTCCCCCAAAAGGCTTTTACAAAAAACATATTCCCTAAATTTATAAGGCAAAAACCAGCATAAATCAATTCTTGCCGATTGGTAAGCTGAAAAACGCTCTATGTATCCTTTGACCCTAGGCAACTGCCCCGAGTATAACTCATCCGGAACTCACTCAAATTTCAAACTATGAAGATGAGTTCAGAAAATGCGCTTGCTCATTTAAGTTGCCCGACCGGAATTGTCATTAATTAAATTTTCAGAAGTTCTCCAGGAGTTCCAGGATGACGGCCAGGCTCCTGGTGCCGTCCACATAGGCATAGCGGCCGCCTTCATAATCGCCTTTCTGAATAAGCGGGATGCCAAGCCCTGCCAGCAGCTTGAGTTTCTCATCCATCCCTTTAACCTCAAAGGCCAGGTGATGGACACCTTCGCCATGCTGGTCAAGGAACTCGCGCCAGGTGCTTGGCCCCCCGACCGGCTCGATCAACTCAATGGTGATGTTCTTGAGCTGGAAGAAGGCCAGCTTGGCCCGGGCTTCCGAGGGTTTGCCCCTGAATTCGGTGTGAGCTTTATCAACCGTGTCGGTCAGGAACCATTGAGGAACATCCAGGCCAAGAATTTCCGCGTAAGCCCGGGAAGCCTTCTCGATATCCTTTACCACGATTCCAACCTGGACAACCTGGTCAGTGCCCAGGGGCCCGGCGGGCGTTCCCCGCGAAATTCTTCCCCAGACCACTCCAGCCGCAAAAATCACCAGGATTATAATTAACAATCGAATCGATTTCATGGGAACCTCCTTCAGAGCAGCTTTGCCTCCCCCATTGATACCCCGGGCCGCCGACGCCTGTCAAGCCAGATCGCCTGAATTCTCCAAAGATAATTTTTTTTATTTTTGGTCCAGGGCTAAAATCTGCTGCCCATATAAGACCGAATCCTGATAAAATACCTGTGACAATTGAATAAGGAGGGGTCATGAACAAGATTGAACAGGCCATACTGAATTCTCTCGAGGTCAACATGGGCTATAAAGATGGGGAAAAGGTGGCCATCGTGATGCAGGCCTGGAACCCTGCGTTCGAAGAAAAGCATCTCCGCAAGTTTGAACTGGCCACGGCCCTGTGCCATACGATGTACGAGGTATTCAAGCGGGCCGGCGTGGATGTTGAGCTTCTCAGTTATGTGCTGCAAGAAGCCCGGAGCGGCGTTGATGCCACGCCGGACCTTTACGAAAAAATCGGCTTCAGGGAAATTATCTTCATGCCCACTGTTTTTTCCTTGACCCACACCGCTTTCCGCAAAGCCCAGACCGATAAAGGCTCCCGGGTAGCCAGCATGCCCGGGTTTACCCTGGAAATGTATGAAGAGGGCGGTCCCATGGACGTGGATTACAGCCTGCTCCACCAGCAGACCGAGGCCCAGGCCGAAAAATTGAGAAATTGCCGCTACGTCCGGGTGCTGGCCGAAGACACCGACATAACCGTGGAAATAGACCCGACGCTCGTCCATGTCTCCAGCGGGGTGCTGACCAAACCCGGGAAATTCGGCAACCTGCCGGGAGCCGAAGCCTACGTGGTGCCGGTTCACGAGGGCAATTCCAAAGGATATTTCACGGTCCCGGTCGGCTGGGGCGGCACTGCCCCCTTAAAATACCGGGCCAAATTCTTCGTGGAAAGAGGAAGGTTTGTGGCGGTTTTTGGAGAAACTCTTGAAGCCCAGGAATACATAGACAAAGAAATCATACCCCTGATATTCGGGGGAAAAGATTTTGACATACTGGCCGAGCTGGGAATCGGCACCAACCCCAACATCACCGGAGAGTACGTGCAGAAGAAAGGCTGGAACACCCTGGTAGCCGAAAAAATTTATGGCTCCATACACTTCGCCAACGGCAACAGCAAGGGCATGGGCGGACAGAACGAGGTCCCGGTCCACATCGACTGGGTGGTACCCGGTGTAACTGCTGAATTTTTGCCTTGAAAAAGGCCCTAACTCACTCCCCCCGGAAACCTGAACCAGCTTCGCCCGCTCATTCTGGTTGACTTGATAGAGGCAAGTGGAAGATATTGGTATATCGATACCGATAGACCTTTTTTAGGAGGCCCAAATGCCAGGCAATGTTTCTTTTAAGATGAATGGACTCAGATTGGTATTAAGAGGCTTATTAATCCCAGCTGGTTCCTTACTTATCAAATCAGTTTTGCTGATGGCCATAGTTTTTTCCTCTATAACTCTGTTGTCTGCCCAAAATAAGGCCACCCCGCCTGAAGAAAAGCCGCTGGTGGCGTTGGTCGGGGGAACGCTCATCGACGGTACGGGGAAAGAGCCGGTGGCCAACACCGTTATCCTCATCGAAGGCGATAAAATCAAGGAAGTCGGGCTGGTCGGTAAGGTTAAGATTCCAAAGGACGCCCAGAAAATTGACGCTTCCGGCAAATGGATATTGCCCGGCTTCATAGACTGCCACATCCACCTGTCATCGGAGACTTCCGACCTGGAATACTACCGCGACTCAAACAGCCTGGCCACCCTGAGGGCCCTGCAGCTCATGAATACCTACCTGCGGTGCGGCGTGACCGCGGTCCGGGACGTTGGCTCGCACGTTGAAGCCATGCAGGCGCTGCTGCGGGCCCAGAGAAACGGCTACATCGACAGCATCCGGCTTTACCCCTGCGGCAACCTCATCACCATCACCGGCGGCCACGGCTACGGTATGCATGGCTCGATGGCCGTTGACGGCCCCTGGGAATGGCGGAAGGCCGTGCGCCAGATGTACGCCGCCGGCTTCAAGTACATCAAGATCTCGCCGCAGTTCACCCTGGAAGAGGCCAGGGCCGCGGTGGAAGAAGCCAGAATGCTGGGCCTGCACATCACCGCCCATGGCGGCGGTTTTTCCGATACCATCCCGACGACCATGACCAGGATAGCCGTGGAGGCCGGGGTGGAATGCATCGAGCACTGGAATGAAATGACCGACGATGTGCTGGACCTGATGGCCGAGCGCGGGGTGTTTGACGTCCCCACCCTTTACACCTACTACGCCAGCTACCAGCGCGACGACATCAGCCGCTTCCTCATAGAAAAACGCGGCTGGTCGATGGCCATGCACGAGACGCTATTCAAAAAGGCCTACCAGAGGAAAATCGTCATGGGCATCGGCACCGATGCCAACGGCGAGTACCGGGAGCTCTACCCGCAGATTTACTTCGAGGAGATGAAATATTTCCAGCGCCTGGGGATGAGCCCGATGGAGGTCATAGTCTGCGCCACGAAAAACGGGGCCCGCATCCTGGGCCTGGAAGACGAGCTGGGAACGATCGAAGCCGGCAAGGCCGCCGACCTGCAGATATTAAAGGGCGACCCGCTCAAGTCCTTCGATAACCTGGGCAGCCCGGAAACGGTCATCCTTCGTGGCAAAATTTACAGGTTTAAGGAGAACATATGAACAACCATTCATATATTGACTTCGGGACCGGGTTCGAAAGGATTTTTATCGGGCTGGTGGCCATCCTGGCTGGAGCCATCCTCATCTACCTGGCGGTCATGGGCCCGCTCATAACAGGGGCTATCAAATACAAGACGGCCGATGACATAAATAACCAGCTCATCGGGCAGGACCTGGTCAACCTGGTGGTCCTGGCCTCCATACTCATAGCCGGCGGCGTCCTGCTGCTGAGAAGAAAGAGCACGGCCAAATACCTGCTGCTGGCCACCCCGTTGTTTTTAATTTATTATGCCATAAGTTACACCATCGGCTGGGAATGGAGCTCGCCCCGGTACTCGGGGAACAACGAGCGGTACTTCTTTTACTTCCTTTTCATCCTGATTGCGGCCCTGCTGATAATGCTCTACTGCCTGTCTGTTTTCCCCAAGAATGTGTTCAGCACCTTCAAGAAAAAGTCCCTGCTCATCTATTCCATTCTTTTTGTCCTGTTCCTCCTGGTCTTTGCCGGGATGTGGATCAAGGAAGTGCTTGAGGTAATAAAGACCGGCACCACCCGCGGCTACGATATTGCGCCCACGGCTTTCTGGCTGGTCCGGGTATTTGACCTGGGCTTTTCCATACCGCTGGGACTACTGAGCGTTTATCTTCTCTGGACCAGGGCGGCCAGGGCCTATCCCCTGATCTACATGTTTTACGGCTTTTTCTTCACTCAGATCCTAGCCGTCAACGCCATGGGCTGGATGATGTTCATCCGCCACGACCCGGCCTTCGCCCTGCGCGACCTGGTGGTTTTCTCCATCCTGGCCCTGATCATAGTCTTCGGCTTTGTTTACGTGCACAGGAATTACAAATTGAAGCCCGGTCCGACTGATATTTAAAATCTGAATTAAGTGCGACCTGAGATGGTGGAGAAGTTCTTTTTTCCTAACCTTTATACTTTTTGCCCGCTCTGCTAAGTTTGCCAGTAGGAACGTCGGGGTTGGGCACGGAAAAAGGATTCGGCCGACGGACAATCAGCCAAAATAAAAAAGGGAAGGGCTTTCGCCCTTCCCCCAGTCTCGAGTCAATTCGAACCGGTTTTCTGTCAGAAAGAAATCCCGGCCATAAACAACCAGGTCCTGGTTTTAATCGATGAAGGCCCTTCCACGGTTTCTTCAATAATATTGGAAATGCCCAGGTCATAACGGGCATCGAGGGTGACTTTTATCACCCCCAGCTTCTGGGTCAGGCCCAGGCCGAAGGTAACTCCAAATTCCGTATTCTTGATGTCATCCTTGATGTCTTGTGTTTCCGTATACCCGGCAGCCGATATAACGAACTCGGCCTTGGTATTGAAACCAACGTAGGGCCCGGCATAAACCGAGGGGATGGTCAACCCGCCGGAAACCAGGTTAAATTTCAGGAGCAGGGGAATCTCGATGTAATCGATATTAGCCTTGAGGGTTCCGGTGATCTCTCCTTCGCTAACCGAAATCTTGGCCCCTTTCTGGACATACAGGACTTCGGGCTGGATGGATATGGGACCAGGCAGGCCAATCTCCAGGAAAACACCGCCGGCCAGGCCCATCTTGGTTTCCCACTTGTAACCCTCAAAAGTTGGGGGCTCCGACTTGATGTTGGCCAGGGTGATGCCACCCTTAATTCCGGTATTGATACCGGCCAGGGCCGGGCTGGCGGCCAGGCTGAACATAAAGGCCAAAGCCAGGACCAGAATCAGGTTTCTTCCAGTCTTTTTCATCAATTACCTCCTGTTGATTTAATTTATGCCTCCCCGAGGCGGACCGGCTGCTTTTTACCAAGATACACGAATCAAAGTTTTTGTTCAACAAGTTTTTGCGGATTTAACAATCTTCTGGAATGATCACAACTGGATGAACAGGATCCTCCTTTTTATATAAGGTAATTGCCCGTCCCGACTTCAGCCAGAAAATTAAGGACCGTAAACGATTTATCGGTGATTGCCGGAAATGAGTTTTATAGCCCGATAAGCCTCTTATGTTTTGGTGAGCTGATATCTTAATGAAAAACTGCCCCTATTAAAAAAAGGCACTGACCAGGACGGCCTCAGCCCAGACCCAGGACCTTATGGTTATTCCCCCGGGACATAAGGATCACTGCCGAATGAAGATAGTAGTACCGGACGCAGCTTATCAGGGAACAGAGGCACAGTCCGGGCAGGGCGGAATCAGTGCGGGCCGTGTCCCGAATGTGGAACGCCGACTATGTCTGCTTCCGGACGTCCTTTTTGCCCTTCATGGACATCCGGGCCGGAACGAAAGGCACGGCTCGCCCTTTGAGCAGCCAGTGCCAGTAAACCCATTCGAAGGCCAGCTTGGACCAGTGGTTTAGACGGGTTTCTTTGAGCAGCGACATCGGGCCGACCACCGGCAGAGGAAATTTTCCCGGGAGAGGCTCGACCTCGTGGTTATAATCGATGACCACCGCCTTTCCAAATCCCGTTTCAATAAAGCAATTGGCGTGGCCGTCAAATACCACTTCGGCCTTCTTTCCATCAATCTCACCCAGGATAATTTCCTCAAGAACTTCGGACTCGAAATGGACCACCGAGCCGGCCTTGGTCCAGTCGTTTCCGGCCGCATCGCCGATGACGAAAATATCGGCATACTGTTCCGAACGGAAACCGGATTTGTCAACAGGAACATAATTCATCTCGTCACCGAGTCCTGAGCGCTTGATAATTTCGGAACCCATGTTGGTCGGAATGGTGACTAGCAGGTCAAAGGATACTTCCCGGCCGTCGTAGCAGACCACCTTGCCGGTTGCGGCGTCTATCCTCTCGGTCAGGAAGAAGCTCTCCACCTCAATTTTCTTTTTGGCCTGGAGGTCCCCCAGGTAGCGGGTGGCCACGGGCTTGGTGAAGGCGCCAGAAATGGGTGTCACGTAAACCAGCCGGATATTTTCCCTGACCCGCTTTTTTCTAAAATACCAGTCGGCCAGGAAGGCAAACTCCAGCGGGGAGACGTTGCACTTGATGGGCATCTCGTTGACGTGGACAACCAGCGTCCCTTCCCTGAATTCTTTCAATTTCTCGGCCAGGGCGGTAGCCCCATCTATGGAATAATAATCAAAAATGTTCTTCCGCCAGCCGTCCAGCATCCCCGGAGTCTCTTCCGGCCTGGGATGGGTGCCGGTGGCAATGAGCAGCAGGTCGTAATTTATTTCCCGGCCGTCAGTCAGCCTGACCTGCTTGCTCTGTGGCTTGATCTCCTCCACCCCCGCGGTCAGGAAATCGACTGACTTCGGAAGCAAGCTCGACCGATGCCTGACCAGGTCTTCCGGATGGTAGATTCCAAAAGGAACCAGCAGAAAACCCGGCTGGTAATAATGGTTATCGTCCCGGTCAATGACCGTGATTTTCCAGCCGCGTCGCCTGAGCGGCCCGGCCAGCTTGTTGGCCATGATGGTGCCGCCGGTTCCGGCTCCGATTATCACCAGGTTTTTCATTATCCTCTCCCTTATGGTCTGAGCACTTCGTGTCTCTGGGTGGCCTTCTCGATGCGTTCCTCGACAGGGTTGACGCCAATGCCCGGTCCGTCCGGCACCCTGATATAACCCGGCCGGCTCAGGCTGATGGGTGGCTCGATCAGGTCTTCCTGGTAATAGCGGGCGCTGGCCGACAGGTCGTTGGGGTACTTGAAATTGGGCAGGGTGGCTATGTGGAGATTGTGAGCCCGGCCGATGCCGCTCTCCAGCATGCCCCCGCACCAGACCCCGACTCCATAGCGCTGGCAGTAATCATGTATCCGCCTGGCCTCAATTATTCCCCCGACCCGGCCCACCTTGATGTTGATAATCCGGCAGCTACCCATTTCCAGGGCCGCCCGGGCCGAGTCAAAAGAGATGATGCTCTCGTCCAGGCAGAGCGGGGTGGTCATTTTCCTCTGGAGCTGGCTGTGGTCCCAGAGGTCGTAAGGTGGGAAAGGTTGTTCCACCATCAGCAGTTTAAAGGCATCCAGCTTTCTCAGGTGCTCGGCCTGCTCGATGCTGTAAGCCCCGTTGGCATCGGCCTGGAGCAGGAGGTCCGGATATTTCTCCCTGATGGCCTGGCAGACTTCCAGGTCCCAGCCCGGCTTGATTTTAATCTTTATCCGCTGGTAACCCTGGCCGAGATAGTTCTCTATCCTGGCCAGGAGCTCGGGCACCGAGTCTTCTATGCCGACGCTGACCCCGGCCGGGATTTCCTCCCTGACCCCACCCCAGAGCCGGTTGAGCGGGACACCCTGCTTTTTGGCTTTCAGGTCCCACAGGGCCAGTTCCAGCCCGGCCTTAGCCATCTGGTTACCGCGAAAAACTCTGGCTGCCTCATAGTAATCCTCGGGTTCAACTATCTCCCGGCTGAAAACCAGGGGAACCAGGAAATCCCTGATTATGTGCCAGGCGGTTTCGGTGGTCTCGCCGCTGTAAAGCGGTTTTTCCTCGGCCACGCATTCGCCGTAACCGACCAGCCCGTCTTCGTAAACGCGGATGATGATGAAGGTGCGGTCGTAGGCCCGGCCGAAACTGGTCTCAAAAAAATGAACGTAAGGAAGCCTCAATAAATTCAGTTCGATCCTTTCAATGGCCATCTGACACCTGCCTTCTCAACCGGCTGTAAGATAAGCCCGGTTGTGATTTTTCTATTTTCTAATTTCTAATAAGCTCTGTTCTTTGCTCCGGAATCAGCCTCCTGCTGCCTTACCACTGAACGGAATCAGCTTTTTTATATCGCTGGTCTTGCGCACTCATTCTTTCCGGTGATTCTTTTTCTTTCCGAACTAAGATCAGACCTTCCTACTTTTTCATTTTTCCGGCCGGCATTTTCTTTAACAGATAATAGCATCGCTCGCCAAAAATAAAATCGATTATGGCATAGCCCCGGCCAAAATAATGGGTCAGCACCTCCCTCAGGGCCGCCTGCCACTGGCCGATCAGCTCGGGACGGGCCTGAAGCGATTTTACATCCCTGATGGTTTCCGCCAGGAAGACCGGTGCGGACAGCTTCAGGTTGACCGGGCCGGGATGGTAACTACCGTCTTCGGCACTGTAACCCTCCAGGGCCTTGGGCAGGAAACCCAGGTCGATGGTTTTTTCTTCTTTTTCTTCAGCCTTTTTCTGGACCCTGGCTGACTTTATATGCCACTCCACCAGCAGCCGGTCGGTGGGAATTCCCGGGCCCAGTTTGAGCTGCGGCGTTTCCCCGTAAAAATCGGGGAGGTAACGCCGGCAGATGACCCCGAGGGTATGAAAATTTAGGTTGGCGTTCCGGCTCTGCATGGGGTCGTAGGTCCAGGTGACCAGGTCCAGGCCCATCTTTAGCACTTCGCGGCGCTGGGCCCACTTCAGTTTCTTGCCCAGCCCGTATCCCTGGAACTGCGGCAGCACCGCCAGGAGGTGGGAATGATGACAGAACTTACTGTTATAGATGGCCGGGAAGGAATAAACAAAGCCGGCCAGCTCCTCGTCCACGAAGGCCCCCAGCACCAGCCCGCCCATGAAAGTGGAAATGCAGAACTGGTGGACCGGGGTCAGGTCCAGGTCCGGGTGCTTCCAGACCGCCCGCTGGATGTCGATCAATCCCGCAAATTCCCCCCTGTCCGTTAACCTGCGGATTGAGACCTTACCGACCAAGCTTGACTCCTTTCTGCAAGGCCAGGAACTCGTAATGGTTGACCATCTTCTGAGCCATGGCCTCGCCGGAATGTTTGCTGGCGACCAGCTCGTAGGCCCGGGTACTGAGAGACTGGGCCAGGCTGCGGTCTAAATAGAGCTTCAGGATGGCCTGGGCCAGGGCGGCCGGGTCGCCAGGCGGCACCAGAAAACCAGTCTCTCGTTGAATAATCAGCCCGGTCATTCCGGCAGCCATCACCCCGATTACCGGCACCTTCCAGACCATTGACTTTAAGATGTATTCCTCGGGCAGAGAATAGGACCCGAAGACGAACAGGTCCAGGGCCGAGATGACCTCGGCCAGCTGCTCGTTAAAACCTAGGTAAAAATAAAGGTTTTCAAATTCCATGGCCTGTTCCTGGCGCAAGCGCTCCAGGTTCAGGGCCCCCACTCCCAGTATGATCACCTTTAACCTGGGCGCTTCCTGGTCAAGAATCCTGACCGCCTCCAGGTGGCTCTTTAAGGTTTTCAGGTCTTCCAGCGGGCAGAGCAGTCCTACCAGGAAATGGTCAGGCTGGAGGTTGAGTTCCTGTCGCAAGAAGTCCTTTTTAGCATTCTGAAATTGAGAAAAATCCAGTCCCGGGGGAATGATTTCCAGCTTCCCCGGCCCCAGGTCATGCTTCAAGAGAAGCCTCTTGGTTTCATCGTTAGGGCAGACCACCGAATCAACCTGGCCCAGGAATCCGAGGGCCTCTTTCAGGCTCCAGTCGGGTTTCCAGGAGGCCAGCCTGACCTTGACCGCGGCCTTCTGGGCGGCTTTCCAGGCAGAACCGGCCGCAGCCCGGTCAAAGAAATGGACGACCTGTATCTCGTTTTTCTTGAAAAGCCGCCGCAGCTTCCAGGAGGACAGCCAGCCTGAACTCCCGTCCAGGCGGTGGTTAAGAACCCTGATTCCCTGCAACCTGGCCTGGGCCGAGAGTTTGCTGCCGGGACTGGTCAGGATAAAAAAGGGATAGTTCTTCTTTTTCAGTTCCTGGGAAATTAAAAAGAATTGCTTGAGCTCCAGTTCATCCTGTGGATCACTGGCTATGAGACACAGGCTCAATTCTCTCTCCTTTTTTCCAGACCTCTTTCAGCTTGGCGTATTTAAGAAAAACAGAGTAAGCGGCCAGGGTGGAAATCACCAGCCCGGGAAAGCCATCGAGCCAGCCCCCCTTGCCAAGATAGGTGCCCAGAAACCGGGCGGCCGGAGACACCCAGAAATGATAGAAACGAGCCTTTTTTCTTTTCAGATATAATTCCTGGGCCCGCCTCTCGGTGACCCGGTTAAGGTAATTCAGGTGCTCGGAAATGGAAGCAAAGGCCAGGTGCTCGACCGGGTTTTTCAGCCGGCCGGAACTGCCCTTAAAATCCAGGGCCACCCGGAACCGGTCCCTGACCCAGGAGCCCTTATCCTTCCGGTATAACCTTATCCTGCGGTTGGGATACCAGCCCGAGTGCCGGATCCAGCGGCCGAGATAGAAACTCCGCCGGGGGACGAGGTAGCCTTCGGCCTCATCCGGTTTCTGCTTGACCTTGAGCAGCTCCAGCTTCAGCCCGCGCGACAGCCTTTCATCCGGCTCCAGGGAGAGTATCCAGTTGAAAGAAGCCTTCTCCTGGCCAAAGTTTTTAAGCGCGGCGTAGTCGGCCGAACTGTGCCGGTAGACCTTATCGGTAAAATAGGCGGCAACTTTCCTGGTCAGGTCGGTGCTGTGGCTGTCCACCACCACGATTTCATCGACCACGCCCTGAAGCGATTCCAGGCAGTCAATTATCTTTTTTTCGTTATTGTAGGTTACAACAACCGCGGTGATTTTCACGGGTCAATATTAACACAACCCCGGCCCGGCGCTCAAACGAAATTACTGCCGGCCGACCTGGCTCAGACTGACCTTTCTGTTTTCCAGGATGGTCCCCAATACCTTTTCCAGCCTGGCCTGGGCCAGGTTGTAGTCAACCAGGGCCTTGAGCTCGGCCGAGCGGGCAGCGGCCAGTTTTTCCTGGGCATCCAGGATAAAAAAGTTGGTGGTCAGACCCACCGACAGTTTCTTGGTCTCGGCTTCCAGTCGCTTTTCGGCATATTCCCGGGCCACCCGGTAGGCCTCAACACTCTTGGCCAGGGTCTCAATGTTATGAACCGCTTCGCTCACTTCCAGCATGACCTGCTGCTCCCGGGCCTTCTGCTTGGCCTGGGCCGCGGCCACTTCCACTCGGGCCAGGGCCAGCTTCGACCGGCTGAGATAATCGGCCAGGGGAATGGTCAGGGTAAAATTGACCGACCAGTTGTTGTAGAGAAACCTGGAGGCATCGCGAAAAGAATCCCAGAGGCTGCCGGGGATTCTGCCGACGATTTCCCCGCTGAAAGGATCGTTATCGCGGTAAATGATCTGGTCGCCGGAAATTCCGGGGCTCCAGTAAGACACATTCAGGTCCAGCTGGGGCAGCATCTGGTTCCGGACAAAGTCGTATTCATACTTTTTGCTCTCGATGGTCAGGCTGTCAATCTGCAGGTCAGGGCGCATCATCAGGGCCGTGCGCAGGGCTTCGTTCAGGTCAACCCTGACCGGCTTGAATTCAGGTCGTTCCGTGGGCACCAGGGCCACCGAGCTAAGGTCGGAACCGCTGGCCAGGTTCAACATTACCTTGAGCCGGTCCTCGGCCGTTCGGACCGAAGCTTCAGCCTGGACTATTTCGGCTTCTCTCTGGGAGACGGCTGCCTGGACGTTGAGGATTTCGATGGCCGCCTGTTGCCCGACCTCAATTTCTTTCCTGGTCTTGGCGAGCTGGTCCCGGGCCAGCTGTAAAGACTGTTGTTTAACCTTCAGGTTTTCCCGGGCCAGCACCAGGTTCCAGTAGGCCTCCTCCACCTGGTAGATGGTCTCCATGACCTGGCTCTTGAGCTGGGCCTCGGAGATGGCATAGTTCTGGCGGGCGATTATTATTTCCCGCTTGGCGGCCCGAGGTCCGAAATTCCGGAGCAACGGCTGGTTGAAGTCAAACCGCAACTGGGTGGTGTAATACGGATTGAAAAGCTGGAAGAGCTGGTTGGTGTCGGTCTTGTTATTCGACATGGCTATCGATAAGCTACCGCCGATCGGCAGCCGCTGCAGGAGCGTGGCATTATAATTCTGGCTGGAGTTTATGTAGGTTCCAGTCCCCTGAATCCACCAGGTTGACCTCTGGGCCATACGGGTGCTGCCGTAGTTCATTTCCAGGCTGGGCAGAAAAACTTCCCTGGCCACGGAAATGCTCTCGCTGGCCTTCTCGGTGGAATAGACCTCGGCTATCAGGTTGAGGTTGTGTTTCAGGGCCCGGTAGATGGCCTCGTCCAGGCTCAGGGAAATCTCCTTGGACTTCGATTCCTGGGCACAAAGCCCGCAAGCCAGGGCCAAAATGAAAATAAAGGTTAAAATATTTGTAAGGTTAGATTTTCTTGGCATTTTTATCACCTCAAGCCTCCTGACATCTTTCCCGTTGCCAGTCTTGAATTAAGTTTAACAGAAGCACTTCGGATAAAGCAAACTTAATCCTCTCATTAATAATACGATCCAAGAGGGAGAAAGTTACGACCGGGGCTCCTTAAGAAGAGACGGAAGGTGACTGCGAATTTTCCCGCCCGATTACGTTCAAATCGTATCTTCCGGGTCAAACCGCGAAATTAGAAGGCGGGCCGCCCTGAAAGCAAGGTGAGACCACCAGCCTTAAAATGCCGCCATCTCAAATGAAACTGACCGGACCCAGACCAACATTAATTTATCCGGGGACTTCAGAGAGGCAGGGCTTGAAAAACTTCAGCGGCCCTGTCCCTTATCTCGGGTACGCGTCCAGGTCCAGGTCGGTGCTGCTAACGGGTGAAACCTGGTATTTCTTCCAGGCCAGGGCCCCGACCATGCCTGCATTATCGGTGCAGAGGCGAGGAGACGGGACGTAGGACGGCAGCCGGTAGCCCTCAGCCAGTTCGGAAAACCTGGTCCGCAGCCTGGTATTGCGGGCCACGCCCCCGCAGAGTATCAGGGAAGCCGGACGAAATTCTTCCAGGGCCTTATGGACATTCTCAAGCAGGGCCCTGGCCACCGTTTCCTCAAAGCTGGCCAGGAAATCCCTGAGGGCCGGGTGCTCGGCGCTCAGTCCATGTTCACGTATTATTTTCAGGGCAGCCGTCTTGAGCCCGGAGAAGCTGAAATCATAGCCGGCCGTTTTCATCCGGGGCAGGGAAAAATGAAAGCAGGAACTGTCGCCGCCCCGGGCCAGGCGCTCAATGACCGGGCCTCCCGGATAACCCAGCTTCAGAAACTTGGCCACCTTGTCCAGGCACTCGCCGGCGGCATCGTCACGGGTCTTACCCAGCAACCGGTAGTCCAGTGGCTTTTCCAGGAAATAAAGAGAAGTGTGGCCCCCGGAAACCAGCAGGGCCAGCACCGGGAATTCTATCCGGTCGTTTTCCAGGAAAGGAGCCTCGATGTGGGCCTGCAGGTGGTCCACGCCGATGAGGGGCTTCTTAAAATAGTAAGCCAGCCCCTTGGCAAAGGTCAGGCCGACCAGCAGCGAGCCGATGAGACCCGGCCCCTGGGTGACCGCGAAAAGGTCCATCTCGCCGAGACCCACTCCGGCCTGGGTCAGGCTTTCGCTGACCACGTAATCTATGGACTTTATGTGCTGGCGGGAAGCCAGCTCGGGCACCACGCCGCCATAGGGCGAATGGATTTCGTCCTGGGACAGAATGATGTTACTGAGAATCCGGCCGCGTTCCAGGACCGCGGCCGAGGTCTCGTCGCAGGAGGTCTCCACCGCCAGCAGAAACCTGGGCTTCTTTTTTCCAGCCATATGCTTCTCCGCAAAATGCCGGGCAGTGACATTTTATCCCAAGTTCAGGAGCTTGACTACCTTCGGCCAGAGGCAGGCTGGCGCTGCCTCCAGAATCTTTTCCTGTCTAGGCCATTGCCAAACGACCGGGTACGTGAATCATCATGGCCGCCGGCGCCAGGACAACCGGCCTGGAGGAGGGAGCCACATTTCCATCTTCGTCCTGCCTTTCCAGAATGCCGGTTTATCGATAAAGAATACAGGTGAGAGAAAAGATTTCTCAGGCCTTCTGCACTAATTTACCTGTTTGCCGCCGGGCACTTCTGTAAGAAATGGCCGGCGAGCTTTCTTGCATAATATCTGGACCAGTTGACGCCCGGAAAGGGCCGCCCCCACGGTCCCGGTAAAAGGCGCTGTCCATTGGCCCACCATATAAAGCTGGCTGAGCCCTGGCAGAGATCTTTTCATTTTCTGTTCCCTCATGTTGTCGGGGGTTATGTACCAGCCGTCCACCGACCCCTGCCAGTTCCCGGTATACCGCACATAGGTCATCGGTGTGGGCACGTCCACAACTTCGATTTTTGACCTGAAGCCGGGCCACCTGGTCTCGAGGGCTGCAGCCGTTTCCTCGGCAATGCGCTTTTTTTCCGCCTCGTACCTCGGGCGGTCCCGGTGAAGTTCTTCCCAGTACCTGTAATCAGTGGCATACCAGACCTCAAGTGCCGTCCTGCCCGGGGGCGCGGTGCTTTTATCAAAGGCATGGTTTATTATGCTCAGCCATTTGAAGTCCTGTCCGGCGATGGTAATGGGCTTCTCCACTTCATACACCATTTGCTTCGGTTCTCCCGACAGGTCCAGGTTAACCCCGAAGCAGACATGAACCATGGGCTTGACCGGCTGCCACTTCTCATACATGCTGCGGATGGTGTCATCCAGGTATTTCCCGCCCAGGATGTCGTATATCAGGTGATGCCCGTCGCCAGCCCAGACCACGGTATCCGCCCGATGCTCGCTGCCGTTCTCAAGCCGGATCCCGACCGCCCTGTCGTTTTCTATCAAGATGTCCACCACCCGGCTGTTGAAGTGAATCTGGCCACCCAGGGACCGGTAACGGTCAGCAATTTTCTGGGCCACCCTGAACGAACCGCCCAGGGGATACCCGGCTTCTCCCCCGGCCCGGGCGAAACCGGCCATGGCCACCATCGGGAAATCCGGCATCGGCCAGCCCGGGGTATCCACCACGGACCTCAGGGCCACAGCCAGAAAAGGATCCCGGCACCGGGCCACAAATTCCTGCAGGGTCATTTTCCCGAATTTTTTAAAGAGGCCAACCATCGGCAACACTTTCAGTATCATTTTTAACCTGCCAGCTAATCCCACCAGTTCCGGCGGGTCAAGGGAAGCCAGGTCCATGACCCCCCGCCCAAAAAAAAGCTTCACAAATTCTTTTATCAGGTCGGCATCTTCCGGGGAGATGGCCAGCAGCTGTTTTTCCAGCCGATCCCGGTCCAGGCAGAATTCAAGCCTTTTTTCCAGTCCTTCGACCGCGACAACTTTACGGTGATAAAAAAATTCCTGGTTGCTGGTGACGCCAAGCTCATCCCACATTTTCTTAAAAGGACCGCTTTTGGAGTTCACCAGGATGTGCATGCTGATGTCGAAGGTGTACCCCTTCCGGGTCCAGGCCGCACAGAGGCCCCCGGGAACCCTGTTGGATTCGTATATTTCACTCTTGAAGCCATTCATCTGGGCATAGCAACCCGTGGACAGCCCGGCCATACCCGCTCCCACGATGATCATTGTTTCAGTCATAACACTCTCCTAACTCACCCTGGTTTTTCCCGGCGGCTTAAACGGAATCAGCCGGTGGACCCGGGCCGAGTATTCTTCATATTCCTGCCCAAAGGCCGTTGCCAGTTGCTTTTCTTCCCGGCCGATAAAAATCATAACCCCGGCATATAGAAAGGCAGAAACCAAAAGGTAAACCCAGGTCAGAGTAATAAACGCCACGCCGGGCAGAATGAAGAAGGTGGCACTGGAATAAAGCGGGTTGCGGACGAGGCCATAGGCCCCGGTCGTAACCAGCCGACCCCGGGAAAAACCTGACAGTAACTGGACCAGGGCGGTCGCCCAGAGTATCAGGCCGAGAAAAAGCAATACATATCCGGCCGGCCTGATAAAAGCCAGGCTCTCCGGTAAAGCCACAACCCATGGAAACTGCCGGTTGAGGTATATGGCTGCCACCAGGGAGGGCAAGGTGAATAGAATGATCTGTCCGCCCTGCCCGACGAGGTCCATACCCCTCCAGTTTTTTAATATGCTCAGTGTCGTTCCTTCCTCATCCTCGCTATCTCCCGGGTAAAGGGTGGGCGGATTACGCCTTTTTCGGTGATGATGGCTGAAATCAGCCGCCCCGGGGTGACGTCAAAGGCCGGGTTCTTAACCGGGACCTCGGGCAGGGTAATCAACTGGCTGCCGATTCTGCGGACTTCCTCCGCCTTTCTTTCTTCGATGGGAATATCCTGACCGCTATTCAGGCTGAAATCAAAGGTGCTGAGCGGGGCGGCCACGTAGAACGGAATCCGATGTTCCCTGGCCAGCACCGCCAGCGAATATGTTCCTATTTTATTGGCGGTATCGCCATTACGGGCAATGCGGTCGGCTCCCACGATCACCAGTCCTATCTCTCCCCGCTGCATCAACCAGCCGGCCATGTTGTCGGTAATCAGGGTAACCGGAATTTTATCCTTCGCAAGCTCCCAGACGGTCAGCCTGGCCCCCTGGAGAAAAGGCCTGGTCTCGCAGGCCAGGACCCGAATCTTTTTTCTGCGGGCAAAGGCCGACCTGATGACGCCCAGGGCTGTACCATAACCGGCCGTGGCCAGGGCTCCGGCGTTGCAGTGGGTCAGGATGGTCGCTCCTTCAGGAACCAGACTGGCTCCATTCTCCCCTATTTTCCTGTTTATTTCCAGGTCTTCTTTTTCTATGGCCCGGGCTTCAGCCAGAAGAACCCTTTTGAGTTCTACCAGTTTGAGGTCTTTATTTTCTTCATAGACTCTTTTCATCCGCTCCAGGGCCCAGAACAGGTTGCGGGCGGTTGGACGGGTCCGCCACAGGCGCCGGTAAAATTTATCGAAAGCCCTTTCCGCGTTATCACCCGGCCCGAGGTTCAGGATTCCCAGGGCCAGGCCGTAAGCCGCGGCTATACCGATGGCCGGAGCTCCCCGAATCACCATGTCCTCTATGGCCCGGGCCACCTCCTCCACGGTCTTCAGGGTGAGATATTCTTCCTTCCACGGCAGCCGACGCTGGTCAACCATGACCAGGGCCCCGTTTTTCCAGGCTATTGCCGGCAGCATCGCTACCTCCTTTTCCAGTCCGGAGTCTCCTCGTCCGGCCATTTCCATTTATTTATCCAGAGCCGGTAGGTACGGCTGAACTCAGCCCATTCCTCCCCGACCAGGGATTCCCTGAGTCGCCGGTAGCAGAAGACAATCTGGTTGTCGTTATCGCGCTGGAGCTCCAGCTTTGGCAATCCCAGCTCCCTGGCCATGACCGCTTCCTCGAAGCTCTCGCGGTATTTTCCCCCGTGGCCGAGCAGCTGGGCCAGAAGGTAATGGTAATAGCCACAGGCCGGGTCGGAGTCCAGGGCTTTCTCTACTATTCCGATAGATTTAGTGATAATTTTTTCGCGTTCTCTTTCCGGCTGGGCAGGCAGCAATTCAAGCTGGCTGTCCACCAGCCGGCCCAGGGCAGCCTGGACCACCGGGGAAAATTTGCCCCGCTCGCTCAGAACTGAATAAAGACGCAGGGCCGGCCCGGCCAGCCCCTGTTCCTGGAGGGAAATGGCCAGTCCGAGGAGGCTGACTTCACGGGCCCAGGACTCGGCCTTTTCGTCCCCCAGGGCTGCAGCCTGGCTGAAACTGCGGCTGGCTTCAGGCCACCTGGCCAGCTTGACCTCGGCCAGCCCCTTGATCATGTAAGCCTGGGCCGAGGGTCTCTTCCCGATCTCTCTTTCCGCTTCTTCCAGAGACTTCCGGTAAAGGGCAACTGCCTCTTCTGTCCGGAATGACCTTTCGCGGTCCTGGGCCCCGGCCAGGTGCAGCTTGGCTTTCTGCAGGGAAGACGCGCAGCCGGAAAAGAGCAGGCTCAGGATCAGGACGACCACCACCCCGGGCAATATCCCCTTGCTAAGCGCTGTTTTTTTACCCTTTGGAGCCATCATCCCTCCCCCGCGCAATTTCTGCTACATTTTTTCAATGGCCTTTTTCAAAAGCTCCCGGACCTCATCTTCGGTGAGCAGGGTCCAGCCCAGGTTTAAGAATTCTCCGCAGACCCGGTCCACGGCCTTCCAGAAATTCTCCCGTTTTCCAGCCGCCCGGATCTCCAACAGGGCGCCCTCCAGCCTGGTTCTGAACTCGGCCACCAGCCGACGGTAATCATGATTTTTCAGCTCCGAGGAGAACAGCTTTTCCAGGAACGGGTCCTGCAGCCCGAGCACCGGGTATAAAGCCCTGAAGGCTGGCCTCAGGGCCCGGAAATCCCTGGTCTTGATTTCTTCCTCGTAGGCAGCCCTGAGCTCAGGGTTGTTTTCAAAAAAGTCCAGGACAAAATCAGCCGGCTTGTTCTTGAGAGTTTCCGGTTCCAGCCAGACCTTCACCTCCAGGATTTTCTTTCTGACTTCCCCTCGCCGGTTAACCGCCCAGACCAGGGAAGAAAATATGACCGGCAGCAGGGCCAGAGAACCGGCCGTGAAAAAATCGCCGAGGATTTCCCTGGACTGCTTCAGAAAAGCAACCAGCTTTTTCTCGTCCATGCCACCCCCTTCAGTTCTTCCTGCAGGTCATGAAAAAATTCCAGTCGGAAGAGACCCGGGCACATCTCGACGGCTATTATAGACGAAAATTCTACTTGACTTCCAGAATGGCCAGGAAGGCTTCCTGCGGAATGTCCACCCGGCCGACCCTTTTCATCCTTTTCTTGCCTTCCTTCTGCTTTTCCAGGACCTTCATCTTCCGGGTGTAATCGCCGCCGTAGAGCTTGGCCAGGACGTCCTTCCGGAACGGTTTAACGGTCTCCCGGGCGATGACCCTCTTGCCGATGGCCGCCTGCAGCACCACCTCGAACTGCTGTCGGGGAATGGCCTGGCGGAGCCTCTCCACCAGCGACCGTCCGACGCGGTAGGCCTTGTCCTTGTGGACTATAACCGACAGGGCGTCGACCTCTTCATAGTTGACCAGGATGTCCAGCTTGACCAGCGGGGCTTCCTTGTAACCGGCCAGCTCGTAATCCATGGAAGCATAGCCCTGGGAGAGCGACTTGAGCTGGTTGTAAAAATCAAAGACAACTTCATTCAGCGGGACCAGGTAATCAAGTAACACCCGGCTGGTGGAGATGTACTCCATCTTTTTCTGCACGCCTCGCCGTTCATCCAGGAGCTGCAGCAGGTTGCCCAGGTAGCGGTCTGGAGTCAGGATCAGGGCCTCGATAATCGGCTCTTCAATCCGGTCGATGAATTGTGGTTCCGGCAGTTGCGAGGGGTTGTGGACTTCCAGCACCTCGCCCTTAGTGGTTATTACCCGGTAACTGACGCTGGGGGCAGTGGTGATCAGGCTCAGGTTGAACTCCCGTTCCAGCCTCTCCTGGATGATTTCCCGGTGCAGCAGGCCCAGGAAGCCAGCCCGAAAACCGAAGCCCAGGGCCGGGGAATTTTCCGGTTCAAAGTGGAAGGAAGCATCATTGAGCCTGAGCTTTTCCAGGGCATCGCGCAGGTCCTCGATGCTGCTTTCTCCGGCGGGGTAAAGGCCGCAGAAAACCATGGGCTTGGCTTCCTTGAAACCGGGCAGGGGTTGCTCGGCTGGACGCAGCTTGTGGGTGATGGTCTCGCCGATGCGGGCGTGAGCCAGGTTTTTTATCCCGGCGATCAGGTAACCGACCTCGCCGGTAGAAAGCGACTCCACCCGGACTGGCTTGGGTGTCAGGTAGCCGATTTCTTCCACCTGGTACTCGGCGCCGGTGGCCATCAATGCAATCCGGTCCCCGGTCTTTATGGTTCCATCGACCACCCTGACCAGGACCACCACCCCGCGGTAGGGGTCAAACCAGGAGTCAAAGAGCAGGGCCTTGAGCGGCGAGGCGGCGCTGCCCCGCGGTGGGGGAATTCTCCGGACCACGGCTTCGAGCACTTCTTCGACGCCGGTGCCTTTCTTGGCCGAGACCAGGAGTGCCTCTTCCCGCTTCAGCCCGACGATGTGTTCCAGCTGTTCCAGGGCCATTTCTACGTCGGCCTGGGGCAGGTCTATCTTGTTAATGACGGGGATGATCAGCAGGTCATTCTGGATGGCCAGGTAGGCGTTGGCCAGGGTCTGGGCTTCCACCCCCTGTGAAGCGTCTATGACCAGGACCGCCCCCTCGCAGGCGGCCAGGCTGCGTGACACCTCGTAGGAGAAATCCACATGCCCCGGGGTATCAATCAGGTTCAGGATGTATTCTTCGCCCGCCCGGCTGCGGTAGGTCAGCCTGGCCGTCTGGGCCTTGATGGTGATGCCCCTTTCCCGCTCCAGGTCCATGGTGTCCAGGACCTGTTCCTTGAGCTCGCGGGGAGACAGGGCCCCGGTCAGCTCGATAAAGCGGTCGGCCAGGGTGCTCTTGCCGTGGTCGACATGGGCAATGATCGAGAAATTGCGTATTCTTTCCTGCATTATTTCCACCGCTCAATTATCCGGATGACCGGCCGCATTCAGCCAGAAAGTTGGCAGGCTGTACCGGTATTTTAGTGGAAAAAGACGGTGCTGACAACTGCCCGGCCGGGCCAACCAGAGCAGTCTTTCCTTGACTTTTACCCGGCCATAGAGTACCTTTTTACCTGGATCGGAGACACCTCAACCAGGTTGAGTAAACTCCGGAAGGAGGCGTGCATGTTAGGTTCAATAGGACCCACCGAACTCTTACTAATCCTGCTTATCGTCATCATCATCTTCGGAGCCAGAAAGCTTCCAGACCTCGGCAAATCCCTGGGTGAAGGCATAAAGAACTTCAAAAAGGCAGTCAGCAGCGGCAAGGAAGAACACCCCTCTGATAACCAGACCAAGCCGCCGGCCGCCGGCTGAAGACGCATTCCTGAAACTTGAGCAATGCCCGAAAATCTGTACGCCGGGTTCGATTTAGGCGGAACCCAGCTCAAGTACGGTCTGATTAACTCTTCCGGGCATATAATCTATAAGAGCCAGGCCCCCAGCCCCCTGGATATCAAATCCCTAATGGCCCTGATTCAGAAAATCTGGGCTGAGCTCGACCGCAGGTACCCTAAGCGGATCAAGTCCGCCGGTTTCGGTTTTGCCGGCTTCTTCAGCCTCAAGCGGAAAAGAATAATGCAGTCGCCGAACTATCCAGCCCTGGACAATTTCCCCCTCTTCCCGGCCCTGAAAAAGATAATTCCCGTTCCCTTCGCCGTCCACAACGATGCCAACCTGGCCGCTTACGGAGAATACCTCTATGGCAGCGCCCGGCGGGCCCACAGCCTGGTCTTTCTGACGGTTGGAACCGGGCTGGGCTCCGGAATCATCCTGGAAGGTGAATTGTGGCAGGGTAAGGGCGGGTTTGCCGGAGAGCTGGGCCATATCACCGTCAACCCCGAGGGCCTCAGGTGCGGCTGCGGCAATATCGGCTGCCTGGAAACAGAAGTTTCGGCCCCGGCCCTGGTGCGGAATTACCTGGAATTTTCGGGAAAATCGGGAAATAAAGAAACGCTCACGGCCAGGGACATCTACCTCCGGGCCCGGGCCGGCGAAGAAGCGGCCAGGAAGAGCTTCGAACGCTGCGGCTACTTCCTGGGCATTGCCCTGGGAATCGTCATGAACTTCTTAAACCCGGAGAAAATAATAATCGGCGGCGGGGTGATGAAGGCCGGCCGCTGGCTGCTCAAACCAGCCGTGGCCGAGGCCAGGAGGAGAGCGATCGCCCCGGCCTTTGCCACCTGTGAGATCAGGAAAGCCAGCCTGGGCAACGATGCCGGCCTGATGGGAGCGGCGGCCTGGGCCCGGCATAAGATGGAAGCCGGGAAAACGGTCCCCTGAGCGGCCACAACCGGCAGCCGGGTAACTTTTTACCCCTTCCAAAAGTTTTAATAATTTGATACAAATAAGGTTAAAAAAAGCTATAATGTTTACCTTGTTTCCGGCCTTGTGGGCCCTGTTTCTTGAACATTCAGCCTGAAGGTGAACTGATATCAGTGTCTGAGCAGATAAAGGAGGACCAGGTGGTCAGGATGAAAACCAAGCGATTTTTAATCACGATCAGCTTATCACTGCTGATATTTATGCTTCTGACCGCCACCGCCAGCCTCGAGGCTGCGGTTAAACTCGACGGGTCGGTCAAGGGCCGAATTACCGACAAATCAGGTCAGCCGGTGGAGGGGGCTTACATCTACCTGTCCTCCCCCAGCCTGGTCGGTCTCCGATATTTTCTAACCGGTAAGAACGGCTATTATTATTTTCTGAATCTCCCGTCCGGAAGCTACAAGCTGGCCGTGGAAGCCCCCGGGTTTCATACGGCCATAATCAATGACATCCGGGTAGAGACCGGTAAGACACTAACCCTGCCGGTCAGCCTGGAAGCGGCCGAAGACCAGGAAGAGGAAAGGGTTCTTCTCTATCCGCTGCCGGCCCTGGATAAAGAAAACCCGGGAATATCACATGTTCTGGATAGGGATATCTTAAATCATATTCCCAGGACCAAGGACCTGGCCGGCCTTCTGCAGCTCGCCCCGGGATTGAATCCCGAAACACCGCCCCGCGACCTGAACTTTTCGGTCAACGGCTCTGCGGTCGGCTCCAGCCTGGTCACTTTTTCCGGCAACGACCTCAACCACCCCCTGAACCTGACCCTGGCCCGGAACATAAATCCTGAGTCCGTTGAGGAAATTGAAATCGTTAACGCCGGAAACCCGGTGGAGAACTACTCGACTTCCGGCGCCTTCATTAAAATAATCCCCCGCAACGGGCAAAACCGTTCTTCCGGTCAGCTTCAATTTCTTGGTACCGGCGGCAACTTAACCGGAAGCCTCTGGAGCCAGGACGAACTGAACCAGATGGAATCCCCTCCGATAGTCAAGGACCGTTATAACCTCGACTTTGACCTCGCCCTGGAAGGGTCAATCCTCCCGGACCGGGTCTGGTATTTCACCAATTTCAGGTACAACCGCCGGGCCAGGTCTACGCCCTTTGCTCCCTGGCGCGACCCCAACAACGTGCCCTACCCGATGTACAGCTGGAAAGCTGGTGATTTCACCTCCCTTTTCCGTTTCACTTCCCAGGTTACGGCCGAAATCAATGCTTCGATTATGCTGAGCTTTAACAAGAACAGTCAGACCGTGGACCCCGAGTTCCTGACGCCTTTTAACCCCCAGATAGCCACACTGAACATAGCCGGGCAGAATCTTTTTCTGCTGAGCGCCAGCGGGGGCTACAAGTTAAACCAGGCCACCCAGGCCAGCCTGTTCCTGTTCTACACGCGCGATTCTCTGCCCAGGCGACTGGATGCCAAGGCAGAGAGTAATCCCCGCTATGTAGACCTGGGCAGCGGCTACAGCTGGGGCAGCGGTCCCTTTAACCGGGACCAGATCGGTGAAGTTTTCAGGGCCGGGGCTTCCATCACCAGGTTCCAGACCTTCCTGAAAGCCTTCCATGAACTGGTGGCCGGGGCCGAGTACCAGAGCACCCGGGCCGACGATTCGGTCTGGAAGTCGAGCAACCTGATTCATTATTACCTGAACGGAAATCCATATTACTACGGGACCGGCGTTTCTCCCGAGACCGGGAACCTGGTCGGAAAGGGCCTGGTGGGTTTCTACCTGGCCAGCGCGGCCCGGGATGGCCTGCTGCAGAGAGCCACCTCGCACCGCCTGACCCTTTATCTCCACGACACCTTTAACCTCGGCCGGCGGCTGAATTTTTCCCTGGGTCTGAAGTTCGAAAGAATTCAATCGGGCCTGGCCGCGGTTTATAAAGGCATAAGCGGCACCAGCTTTTCTTTCTATGCCGGCGAGGCTACCATCAGGCCTGTTTACGGGGTTAATCCTTACAGCGCGGTAAACTACCCTTCCTGGGACAACATGGTAATCTGGTATAACCTGTCCCCGCGGCTGGGACTGGTTTTTGACCTGCTGGGAACCGGGAAGACCCTGCTCAAAGGTTCGTTCGGCCGCTACCCGGATAACATCAACCTCAGCTACCTCATGACTTTCGGACCCGGCTGGGCCACCGGTTATCACAATTTCTACTGGTACGACGAAAATCAAGACGGAGCGGCCGACATCGATGATACCTTCCTGCCCCTGCCCGAGGACTACCGGATTCATCTTAAAGATTATTTCCTGAAGAGGGTTTCCCCTGATTTAAAGGCCCCGCAGACCACGGAGTGGACAGCTACGCTTGAACAGCAGCTGTCCGAAATGTTCACCCTGTCGCTGTCTTACATCTCCAGAACCAGGACCAGGATCTTAGAGGATGTGCTCTACGACCCCGATGCCGACCGGGAATGGTATTCAGCCGACCAGGTCGCCGGACTCTGGATACCTTTTTCCACCGTGGTCCCCGGCCAGTCTGGTTATGGAGAGGTTCCGGTCACAGTTTATTTTCCCTCATCCGGAGCTCCAGCCTTCTTCACCCGGCTCAGCAACGTCGAAGGCCTGAAGCAAAAATATTCCGCTGTCCAGCTGGTGGCCAGAAAGAAAATGAGCGACAACTGGCAGCTCCTGGCTTCGGCCACCTGGAGCCGGGCCCAGGGCAATGCCGGGCTGAGTCGCCTGAATGCCACCACTTTGACCCAGCTGGCCAATTCTCCCAATTCCCTGGTCAATGTTACCACCGGCAGCCGCCTGGACCTGGACCGCCCCTGGATTATCAAGGTCATGGGCACCTACCGCCTGCCCCGGGACTTTTACCTGAGCGCCCTCTTCCAGTACCTGAGCGGAACTCCCTGGGCCAGGACCGTAACTGTTGTTCCGCCGACCAGCTGGCTGGAAAGCCACCAGGCCCAGAATATTCCGGCCACGGTCTACCTGGAAGAGCCCGGGTCCAGGAGATGGCCCGACTTCCACAGCCTGGACCTCAGGCTGGAACGGAGTTTCAGGGTCGGCCAGAAAACGCGGCTCAATGTGGCGATTGATGTCCTCAACGTCCTGGGGAAAAAGTACGGTCTTAAAGACTTAAACGACGGTGGTTACTGGTACCCGGAGGGTGAAGGCAGCTCCGCCGGCACCAGGATTTACAGCCCTTCTTACCAGAAAATCCTGGCCCTTTACGGCACGCGGTCCGGCCAGCTGACCTTCAGCCTGAAGTTCTGAGCGGTTTCTCGGTCCTGTTCCTGTTTCAGAGCTTGATCTCGGTTACCTTCTTGAGCTCTTTGCCCTCGGTTCTCTGTTTAAGGGTTGAATACATCAGGTACTTACCAGGCGGTGGCAGGGGATATTTCTCATCCGGCAGGTTTATTTCTATATCCATGGCGAACTTGAGTCCCCTCATTTTTTTCAACTCTTCTTCGTCGGTAAAGGTCAGGTTGGCGGTTTTCTGGCCGCTCCAAACTGTCTCTCCGGCCCGGTTCTTGATCTCAACCGTGAGGAAAAGCTGGGTTTCCAGGCTGGCATCGTCCCGGGTTTCAAACCAGATCTGCTCATACTTCATGCTGAAGGCTAACCGGGCTTTCAGGCTGTTTCCGGTCCGCTGGCTTCGGGCCAGCTTCAGGTCGTAATCAAAAACGCTTCTTTCCTGGGTGATGGTGTTCTGGAAATACCCCTGGGCCAGGTTCAGGTCCTGCAGGTGTTCCAGATTGATGGCCGAAAGAATAAAATTGCCCGAACAGTGTTCGTCGATAAAGATGACCGGAAAGCTGCCGTAGTACCAGACTTCCCGGCAGTAGCCGGCGGCCTCCATCGGGTAGGTATGACGTTCGGTGGGTGGCCCGAAGAGGATGTAGATCCGGCCCCGGTCGGTCAGCCAGCCCGGGCGACCTTCTCCCAGGAACATCTGGTTGGCCCGGTTGAGGCGTTGATAATATTCGTCCTTATACTCGTTTTTCTCGGTATCAGGGTCCGGGTCCCGTCGCGTCCAGAAATCCTCCTTAAACTTCTCCCGTTCGGATTCCGGAAGCTCCAGAAAGATCTTGCGCTCCTCCGGGGTGATGATGTAACGAACCTCGGACAGCCAGTCCTGGTCGGCCGGTTTCAGTTTCTTTTCGAGCCGGCTCATCAGGCAGGAGCTGACCAGAAGGCTCAGAAAGGACAGAAGGAAAATGATAAAAAATTTTTTTCGCATCTAACCTATCTCCCCTTATAAATTACCCTTCTGGGTCGATTAAATCAACCCGGGCCGGCTTCAGCGGCTGTCTCGCTTGATTTCTTCCAGCTCCTCGGGAGTCAGGCCTCCCCAGAAATAGGGAAAAACCAGCTTGTTGTGAAGAAGGGGGTCGGAAGTGGCTCTGAGCTTTCCGGTTTCCAGCAACAGTTCCCAGTCCCGGGTTCCGGGAACAGGAGAGTAATAAGCCAGGCGGGGCCGGGCCCCCAGCTTCCTAACCAGCTTCAAGCTGTCCAGAACCTGGTCGCCGGTCTGTAATGGCTGACCGACCAGGACGTAAACAGAAATTTCACCTCGCCGGTAGCCGGCTTCTTCCAGGCAGTCCAGAGCTCTTTCCAGGTCGGCGGCCTCCACCTTGGGCCCTGTCTGCCTGAGCCAGTCCGGGTCGGAATTTTCCAGGCTTAGAAAAATCGAGGAGAAGCCCGCCTTTTTCATGAGAGCGGCCAGCTCCAGGTCCACTGCCCGGGGAGAAATACCGTTAGGCGCATGAAAATTAAGCCCAGGCTGGAACCTGGCCACCGCCTCCAGGATTTTCGACAGGTGCCGCTCCTGGTTGAGCAGCAGGGCATCGTCATAAAAGGCAATGTTCCTGGCCCCCAGCCGGTGAAAATGCAGTATCTCGGAGACCACCCGCTCCGGCTGCCTCTGCTCAAATCCGGGAAAAAGAAGATGGCTGGCGCAGTAACTGCAATTCAGCGGACAGCCCCTGGATGTAAGCAGGCAAACGGTGGACCTATCCGGGTAGAGGTCATAGGCTGGAAACGGAAACGAATCAAGTCCGGAAAATCCGAGCTCGTCCGAACCAGGCTTTAGCACCTCCGGCCCGCAGATTTCTTTGAGCAGGGGCAGGACCTGTTGCTCTCCGGCCCCGGTCACCACCACCGTGGCTCCCGACTGGCTGCGGGCATGCTCCGGGCAGAGGGAGGGATAAATGCCTCCGAGTATCACCGGGACCCGGCCGAAGACCTTTTTGACCAGCGCGACGACTGCCTGCACCCCGGGGTACCAGTAGGTCATGGTGCAGGTCAGTAGCACCGCTTCGGGTGGCGGGAGCCCCTTCAGGAAATCCTCAGCCAGGGCCAGGGGCCAGCCGTACCTGGAAAACTTTCTTGGGATATGACGGAATAGGTCTGGCTTCTGAACTTCTTCCTTGTAAAAGGAGGCCCGGCCGTCGGGTTTTACCCTGCTCCGAAAACCGTATTCACTCCCGACCCGGCTGCAGTCCAGGAGGTCCAGGAAATCTATCTCAAGACTGGTTCGCTCCCTGATGATAGAGGCCAGGTAAAGCAGCCCCAGCGGTCTCAGCCAGAAATCGCAGGCGGTAAAATCATATATCCAGGGGTTGATGAGAAGGAGGCGTTTTTTATGAGGCATAAATAAAAAAGGTGGTGCGGAAGGTGGGACTCGAACCCACACAGCCTTTCGGCCATAAACTCCTGAGGCTTACGCGTCTGCCAATTCCGCCACTTCCGCAACCAGCCTCGGTAAGCAGAATAATTATATATATTTAAGGGCCTTCTGTAAAGACCGGGCCGGACATCAAAATCAGGCCAGGAATTGGGGATATTACCGGCAGGAATTCCGCCCGGGGTGAAAGTAAAAACAGGTTGATTGCTTTTTTTGTATTTTATAAAATATCGGCTATTTTTTTTAAGGAGGTCATTTATATGACAAGAAAATTGCTTATTGCTGGTCTGCTGGGCCTGGTAATGGTTGCTTCGGTCGAAGCCAGCATCCTGACCAACACCAATCAAAGTGCGGCTTATATCAGGATGCTATCGAGAAATGCTTCCCTCGATGTTGACGCCGTCTACTACAACCCGGCCGGACTGGTCAGGCTCCCGGACGGGTGGCATTTTGCTCTTCATAATCAGGTTATCTTCCAGGACAAAAAGATAAACAGTTCCTTTCCGCTCTTAAACAATCCTGATTATGTTGGCACAATAAGAGTTCCGGTCTATCCAAATTTATATGCCGTCTACAAGAAAAACCGGCTGGCCCTGTCCTTTGGCTTCGGGCCCAATGCCGGCGGCGGTTCCGCCAGGTACAGGACCGGGCTACCCAGCTTCGAGGAGCCCATCGCTTCAGTCAGGCTCAACCTGGAATCCTGGGACCTGCCCACCTCCGGATATGATGTGGATATATTTTTTAAGGGCAAATCGGTCTATCTTGGCTATCAATTTAACGCGGCCTATTCTGTCACCGACTGGCTATCGGTCGGTGCCGGTCTTCGCTTTCTGCAGGCCAGGAATGATTACGAAGGTCATATGTATGATATCAGGTATAACATAATAGGCATGGGCTGGGTCTATGCCTACGATCTATTCATGAGCATGGGTTATCCCGAAATGGCCAATGGCTTTGCCGATAAGGACGTTAAAGCCCGGGAAACCGGGACCGGCTGGACGCCCATCCTGAGCTTGAATGTCTCTCCCTGGGAATCCCTCACCTTCTCGCTTAAGTATGAATTTAGAACCAAGATGGAGCTTAAAACCAAAACCACGGTTGACGATTTTGGCTACCTGTTCCCGGACGGTCTCGTCTATCGTTACGACGTTCCGGCCATTCTTTCTGGCGGTATAAGATACTCCGCCCTGCCTGCTCTCCGTTTCTACGCCTCTTTCAACTATTTCTTCGATAGGGATGCCAACTGGGAAGGGGCAGAAAACCTGGTTCAGAAAAACACCTTCGAACTCGGCCTGGGCACGGAATATGACCTTAATCGGACTGTTACCCTGAGCCTCGGTTATCTCAGGACCTCCTTCAATCTGAGCGAATATTATCAGGACGACCTGGGACATGAACTGAGCAGCGATACTATAGGCGGGGGTGCCAGATTAAAAATCAGCGAAAATATCAGCCTGGATGCTGGCGCCCTTTACGTTTTTTACAGGTCATACACCAGAAACTTCTATCATAACATCCTCGGAACTTACCAGAGAACTTTCGACCGGAACACCTTCACCTTCGCCGTGGGGATAAACTACAAGATTTAGTTCCGGTTCAACCAGCAAGAACAGGGGCCTCGCTCGACAGACCGCGAGCGGGGCCCTTTTTTTACCATCGCGGAGAACCAAGGTCATCTTTTTGCTAAATCCGTTCCCGGCTTCGATACAGATAGAATTGTCAAAAGTATCAAGACAGGCTGCTGGCAGCAAGCCCGCTAATCGCAGGCATCGCCAGAATTGAATGCATAGAAGCAACGAGTAAGCACAATGTTGCCCGCCCCTGGCAACTAACACCGGAGACAGGAAGCGGGTCTGGCATTAAAGCGATATTAAAGAGCGGTGGAAAACATCTGATAATATATATAAGATAGATAGCTGAGAAGAGAGCAATTTGAAAGACAAAATCGCCGCCATTTTTCCAAGAAACAAAGCCCATCCTTCGCAGGCAGGATTCATCCGTCGCGGCCTGGCCTTCGGGCTGGATGCCCTGATAATAGCCATCCTGTCCTCCATAGTCTACTCCGGTTATGCCGAGCTTATGGCCAGACTCCGGCATGAACCTTCGCCAGTCTCCAGGACTGTCCAGGCCATAAGAGAAGGAGAAAGCGCCACCTGGTCGCCGGAGAAGGGTCTGCAGACCGGGCCGGATAAAAAACGGGAATATCTTGAGATCTTAAAAGATCGTCTTTCGTACGAAGAATTCCAGAGGGCCGCGGCCCTGACCGCGGAGGAAATTGAAAAGAATTACAAAACAGCCCTGGCCGGGGCCCGGCTCAGACAGGCCGGGGACAGCTTGGCTGGAAAAAGCGGGGAACGTTTAGAAAACCGGGCCTACAAGGTTATCAAGGAATACATAATCACCCTGCTGTATTTCGTCCTGTTTTTCCGGTTTGGCGGACGCACCCCCGGCAAGAGGCTCTTCGGCCTGAAGGTTATCGACCTGGAAGGAAAACCACGCCTGGGCTGGTACCAGTGCTTCGAACGGGCCCACGGGTATGTCTGCTCCGGCCTTTTTGCCTCTCTCGGTTTCTGGCAGGTTTTATGGGACAGGCACGGGCTGACCATGCATGACAAGATTGCCGACACCACGGTTATCCGCTGGCCCGGGTCACCCGGGACCAGGAAGGGTAAACCCGCCAAAGACAGGGTTCAGGAAGAGCCAGATTTTCCTTGACAAAGCCTGGCCGGAAGATTAATTTTTAATCAGTGGCTTTTATCAGAGCCGTTATCAGGAACCAAGATTTTTCAATCCGGCGTGAGTTTTTATATTTCTCCATCTTTTCTCTCTCTTAAATTTCTGAAAGGAGGTCAAATGAAATTTACCAGCTCTGCGCAGGCCGAGGCCCTGGCCCAGGTGAAAACCCATCCTTACCAGGCCACCAGTTTTTACCTCGACACCGACAAGAGCCGGCAGCCCCTCAAGGCTATCAATGCCGCCCACAAGGGGCTCCTGAATCAGGCCAGGCTGACATTGGAAACAAGAGACCTGTCCCGTGAAGTCAAAAAATCCCTGCTGGAGGACCTGGAAAAGATCTCCCAGTTCTGCACCAACCGGCTGAACTCCTGGAAAGCGCCCGGGCTGGCCATTTTTTGCTGTTCAGCCAGGAGCATCTGGCAGGAGCTGGAACTGCCTCACGGACCGAGAAACAGGCTCATCCAGGACTTTGATTTTTACACCAGGCCGCTGTCGGCCATCCTGGAAAAATTCAAGAAATTGTGCGCCTTCCTGGTGAACCGACGGGAGGCCTCCTGGTACGAAATTCGCATGGGTGAGATCAAACTGCTGGATAGTTTGACCAGCGATGTTCCCAAGAAGGTCAAGAAAGGCGGCTTTGAAGGTTACGAATCCAAGAGGATCGAACGCCATATAGACGCCCTGTTGCTGGAGCATTTTAAAAAAGCGGCCCAGAGAACTTTTGAAATCCTGAAACAGAATCATTTTGACTGGCTGTTCCTGGGCTGTGACGACCAGTTCTACCCCCAGCTTGAACCCCTGTTCCACACCTATGTTAAAGACCGACTCAAGGGCCGGCTTAAATCCCGGCCCGGCACGGAAGCCTCCCGGGTGCTTCAGGAATGCCTGGACCTGGAAGATCGGCTCAAGAGGGAAGAGGAAGCCGGCCTGGTCAAGGCCTTCGTGGCCGAGCTGGAGCGGGGCGGACGGGCGGTGGCCGGACTGGCCGATACTCTCCGGAAGTTAAATTCACACGAAATCCGGCACCTGCTCGTAACCCACAACTTTTCCAAGCCGGGTCTGGTCTGCCCCGGCTGTCACGGCCTGTTCCTTAACGAGGAGACCTGTCCCACCTGCAAGGTCAAGACCGAGCCCGTGGCCGACGTGGTGGATGAAGCCATAGAAATTGCCCTTAACAAGAATATACCTCTGACTCAGGTCAACCCGCCCTCCCGGCTGGAACACTACGGGAACATTGGAGGTTTCCTTAAATTTAAGACCCAAAGATAGATGACCAGCACCGGAAAAAGAGGCCAGGCCGGAACTTCTTACCTGCGCTAAATTAAACCTGCGGGCTATTTGCTCTTGGGGACCTTGCGTACCGGGAAGGTGATCTTTTCTGCCGAGAGCCAGTCGTTCATTTTCTTCACGGCCACTGTCATCTGTCCGTTCCTGCGTCCCATCTTTAAGCTGACCACCAGAAAGTTCCCGGGCTCCGGGTCATTGTTAAAGGCCCCGACACCCCAGGTACGAATATCATTCCAGCTCAGGCTCTGGGCCACGTGAGCATGGCCCCAGAATATGGCTATGACATTGTAGTGCTGGATAGCCTGGAGAAAAGCTGCTCGTTCCTTCTGGGTCCACCAGGCCTCGCTCCAGGAATCGAAACCGTAGTGCTGGAAAATGACCACCGGCCGGCCGCTGCCGCCGACGTTTCTCCTCAAATCTTCAACCAGGAACTCCAGGCTGTGCTTGGGATAGCGGGCATCCCCGCTGACCCGCCGGCGCCAGATGTTCAGGTATTCTTCTCCCACGCTTCCCGGATACAGGTTGAGATGAACAAAGTGTACCTTGCCCCAATCCCAGGAATAATGCTGGCCGTCGGCCGAGATGCCTCTCACCCCCGGCCGGAGACGGTTGCGGCTCCTGAGGTTGGCCCTGACCAGGCCGCCGGAAGAGCCATCGTTCTCGCCGAAGCCCTCATAGACCGGATAGGCCAGAAGCTGGTCGCCCTTCAGCCCGAAATCGGCCACGTACTCCTGCCAGAATTTCTCAACTTCCGAAGAATTCCCGTCATCGACAATATCACCGAGAACAACCACCCCGCGGGGCGTGTTCACCTTTCCTTTAAGGCCCAGTCCTTCCGGCAGGTTCTGGCCGGCCACGGCATTCATGGCCATGACCATTTCCCGGTTAATCTTCCTGGCGTTCATGGAGCCCCCGTAGTGCAGGTCGGCCGCCACCAGGAAAGTTATCTGCTCATCATCGGGCTGGTCCTGCACCCGGAAGGTCCAGACCTCACCCGGCGCAGCCGGCAGCGAGCCATTCCTGGTGTCAACCCGCCAGTAGTAGTTCTGCCCGAACTTAAGGTTTTTTTCCGGGACAAAAAAGAAATTGAGTTCGGGCTTCAGGTCCCTGACCACCGGTTTGGCTTTCTCCAGCTTTTTCGGGTCCTGGCCGAAATAAACATCCTGGGAAGTGGCCCAGGGGCCAGGGGTCCAGCTCAGGCGATTCAGCTCCCGGCTGACGCTGCCATGCTGGTGGTGGGGAACGGGATTCCTGGCCTGTCCCTTATCCAGCGAAAACCGCCTGACTATTCCGGCCTGCAGCAACTGTCCCCGGCTGTCGAGCTGGTCCACCCGCCAGAAATAGGCCTGACCCGGTTTAAGGTCAGAAACCTCGTAGCTGGTAACGGTTGAAGCCAGGGTTACCTTCAGAGCTTTCTTGCTGGCCTTTTCCACCTCGTCTCTCTGGCTGGAGAAATAGACGGCATAGGAAGCCGCTTTTTCATCTCCTGGCTGCCATCTCAAGGAAACGGACAGAGCGGTAACGACTTCTCCTTCCTCGGGATAAACGGGAATGGCCTCCTTTCTCCCGGCCAGGTTCCAGATTTCCAGCGGGCTGTAAGCCACGTCCAGTAACTCCAGGGTGGCCAGGTAACCGTTGAATGGGTCCACCGGGAGCGGCCAGCGCTCAGCGATTTCTCCCCCGAGATAAAAATACCTGTCCGGCTTGATGGACAGCGTGGCCGGGGTTTCGGACTTCAACCAGCCGTCCACGTAAACCCGGATTGATTTGCCGTCATAGACAAAAGCCAGGAGATGCCAGACCCCGGGCTCGGGGTAACCATTCCGGTAGCCGAGCTTGACCCGGTCCGAATGAGAAAAAGCAGCATCAAGTCCTTTGCCAATTCCAAAAATGGCTCCTGCCTCTGGCTGCTGTGACCAGGCCAGGATGGTCCTTCTCTGGGCCAGTTCAGGAATGAAGACCCTGACCAGGAGGGTGAACGGCTGCCGACCGTTCAGGCTGGCCGGCGGGGAAAAAGTAGAGCGCAACAGGACATCCACGGCCGTCAGGTTTACAGCCTTCTGGTTCTTGACGATTTCTACCGTTGGCTGCGTCCGGAAAACCGGGACGAAATTTCCCCCCAGTGTTCCCAGGTTCCGCCAGCTCGAAAGGCGCCCCTCGGGCAGAACCGAGGCATCAAGATAGATCAACTTCCTGGGAGCGGCCAGAAGGCCCGGACCCATGGAAATGATTATTGCCAGAAAGGCGAGCGTGAATGAGGCCAATCTTTTCACCCCTGCCTCCTTGAGTGAGTTTTGGCTTCATAATAGGATATAAAATTCCATGGCTTCGGGCAATCAGGATTTTTCCTCCGGGTCCAGGCGGGTTGTCCGGGGGAAGTTCGACCGGTGCAAATAAAAAAGGGCAGCCTTACGGCTGCCCCTTACCATTAACTCTAATAAATCTAATTATTTACAGGGCAACTCTTCAGACTGGGGCACGTATTCCTTAAAGGAGACCCGGTTGAAAATGCTGTAGACGATCGGAATGATGAACAGGGTCAGCAGGGTGGTGGCGGTCAGTCCCCCGACCACGGCCACGGCCATGGGGGAACGGAATTCGGCGCCAGACCCACCGGCCACGGCCATGGGCAACATGCCCAGAATGGTGGTCAGGGCCGTCAGCAGGACCGGTCTTAACCTGGTAACCGCGCCCCTGATAATGGCCTCTCTTTTATCCAGTCCTCTCCTGATGAGCTGGTTGATGTAATCGATCATGACGATGCCATTATTGACGGCAATTCCAGCCAGGATGATGACACCTATCAGGGCCGGCAGGCTGACCGGCTTTCCGGATATCAACAGGCCAAAAATGACGCCGATAATGGCCAGGGGAATGGTGAACATGATGACAAACGGATGGAGAAAGTTCTCAAATTGAGAAGCCATGACCATGTAAACCAGGAGCACGGCCAGGGCCAGGGCTGCGGCCAGCACCTTAAAGGCGTCAATCATCTGTTCGTAAGCGCCGCCATACTCCAGGAAATAACCGGGCGGCAATTGCTTTTCAAAATCGCCCAGACGGCTGCGGATATCGCGCATGACGGTTCCCAGGTCCCGCCCGGCAATATTGGCTGTTATCGAAATTTTTCGCATCTGGTTTTCCCTGGTTATCTGGATCGGGCCCTCGCCGCGTTTCCAATCGGCAATCTGTTCCAGGAAAATCATTTTTCCGGCCGCAGACATCAGCGGGGTCTTCCTTATTTCTTCCAGGGTATCGCGGTACTGCTTGGCCAGTATTACCCTGATATTAACCTCGTCCGAACCGTCGCGGTAGCGGCTGACCACGGTTCCCTGGGTTGCGGTTTGAATGGTGCTGGAGACCTGGGCCACGGCCAGTCCCAGCCTGGCCGCCCTTTCCCGGTCGAGTGAGAACTGGTATTCAGGCTTGCCCTGGGCCAGGCTGTGAGTCAGGTCACGCAGGCCTTCCACGTCGCTGATTCTCTTGACTATGGTGTCTCCAATTTCTCTCAGCTTTTCCAGGTCTTTTCCGAATAGCTTTATCTCCACCGGGGCCGAGGCTCCGCCCATCATGGCCGCTTCCATGTTGATCTGTTCGAACTTGAAATTCTCCAGCTGCGGCAGCATCTTTCTGACTCTCTCCAGGATCTCCATGTCTGAATATTTTCTTTCCGACCTGTCTACCAGCCTGACCATCAGCAGTCCCTCGTGGGTCCCGGTAATGCCCATGCCGCTGGCCATGTCGGCCGGGTCTTCTTCCGCCCGCGATCCAGCCTGGGCCGAAACCAGGGTGACCTCGGGCTGCTGGCTGAATATTCTTTCGACCTGGCCAAGAATCCTGTTGGTTTCATCCAGCGACGTCCCCACGGGCAATTTGATCCTGACCATCAGGAAATTGCGGTCGGACTGGGGCATGAATTCTGTCCCGAGAAAGGCAACGGTCACCAGGGAAATCACAAACAGGGCAGCGGTGACGGCCAGGACGATCTTTCTCTTCCTTAAAGCCGCAGCCAGCAGTTTGCGGTAAAAAGCTCTGGCTGCAGCAAAATGTGGCTCTTTGACCACGCACTCTTCATCAGCCGAGCTTTTCTTTGCCCTGGCCTTGAACAACAACGAAGAAAATAACGGCACCAGGGTCAGGGCCACAAACAGCGAAGAGACCAGGGAGAAGACAATGGTCAGGGCCAGGGGCTGGGTCAGCTTGCCGGTGATGCCGCCGGCAAAGACCACGGGCAGAAAAACGATGATGGTGGTCAGGGTGGAGGCGGTGATGGCCATGCCCACCTCGGAGGCGCCAACGACCGCGGCCTCTTCGACGTGCTTGCCTTCCTCGATATGTCTGAAGGTGTTTTCTATGACCACGATGGCGTTATCCACCAGCATGCCCACACCCAGGGCCAACCCGCCCAGGGTCATCAGGTTCAGGGTGTAACCGGCAGCGTACAGGGCCACAAACGTGGTGATAACAGACAGGGGAATGGCAATGGCGATAATCATGGTCGGCCGCCAGTTTCTAAGGAAAAGGAAGATCAGGCCAATGGCCAGGAAAGCCCCGACCACGGCGTTGTTTGAAGTCCGGCTGGCCACCATGTTAATCATTTCGGCCTGGTCCATGGCCATATGAAACTTGACGTTCCCGGGAAGGCTGGCCTGAATCTTGCTTATTTCTTTTTTAACGGCATTACCAACCAGGGCCGTGTTGGCGCCCGAGCGCTTGTTCACTACCAGGTAAACTCCCTTCTGCTCCTGCACCCGGGCCACGTTCCTGGTTTCCTTAAACGTATCTTTAACCTCGGCTATGTCTCTGACATAAATGGGCTCGCCGCGCTGGGAAAGCCCCACCACCACGTTCCTGACATCTTCCACGCTCCGGAACTCTCCCAGGGTTCTGACTATCAGGTCTTCATGTCGCTCCACCACGTCCCCGGCCGGGGCGTTGACATTTTCGGCGGCCAGGGCCATCAGCACCCGGTCCAGCGACAGGTTGTAGGAAATCAGGGCATTCTTATCGACCTCAACCCTGATTTCTCTTTCGTCCGTGGAAAAGACTGCGGCCGAAGCCACTCCGTCCAGCCTTTCCAGCCTGGGCTTGACCTCGTCTTCCATCATTTTTTTCAGGTCATAGGTGGAATAGCCGGAATCGGCGGTGATTCCGTAAAAGACCACCGGGAACTGGGACAGGTTGAACTTGACCACCAGGGGATTGGAAGCGTTGGTCGGGAGAAAATTGCGGTAGAGACCGATCTGGTCGCGGATATCCTGGGCGGCAAAATCCAGGTTGGTGCCCCATTCAAACTCCACCATCAGCACGGAAACTCCTTCCGAGCTCTGGGAGGTGACCTTCTTGACGCCGCTCACCGAGCTGACCACCTGTTCCAGAGGCTCGGTGATGGTTTTTTCTATGTCCTCGGAGGAAGCCCCGCGGTAGGTGGTTATGACCGAAACGGTTGGGTATTCCAGGTCCGGAAAGAAATCCAGCCCCAGGCGGGAAAAGGCGATCAGCCCGATGACCACCAGGATCATGGCGATCATCGAGGCCGTAACTTTTCTTCTGACCGAAAATTCAGGCAGCTTCATCTTACCACCTCGCCTTCCACCTCAACCGGGCTGCCATCCATGAGCCCGAAGTTTCCCTCGACAATAACCAGGTCGCCCTCGTTCAGGCCGGAAGTAATCTCAATCAAATCCGTATTCTTCAGGCCGGTGGTGACGTTCTTCCTCACCGCCCTGTTGCCTTCAACCACCAGAACATAAGAATTTTCCAGGATGGCTTTCTGGGGCACGGCCAGCGAATTCTCCCTGGTGCTGACTTCGAGTATCACCCGCCCGAAAGTCCCGGGTTTGAGGGCCAGGTCCGGATTGTTGACCACGGCTTCCGCCCGGAATTTCTTGGTCTGGGGGTCGGCGCTGGTGTTGACCACCGTCACCTGGCCTTCAAACTGTTGCCCGGGCAGGACAAAGCTTTCCAGGTAAACTTTCTGCCCCCTGGCCATTCTTATGGCATCAACCGGGGAGACATCGAAGCGGACCTTGATTCTGGAATAATCGACCAGGGTCAACACGCCCGAGGTGGCCGAAAATCCGCCCATCATCGGGTTGATGATGTCGCCTTCTTCCAGGTTCTTGGCAGCTATCACTCCATCAAACGGAGCCCGCATGATGGAGACGTCCAGGGCATGCCTGGCCAGGTTAACCGCGGCCTCGGCCTGTTCTTTCTGGGCCCTGGCCGCTTCAAAGGCCAGCCGGACCTTTTCGTACTGCTGGTCGGAAACGGCCTTTTCCTTGTAAAGCCTTTCCATTCTTTCCAGGTTCCGGCTGGCATCCTCAAAATTGGCCCGGGCCATGGCCAGGGCCGCCTCGGCCTGTTCCAGTTGCAACCGTATGGACCTGGTGTCAAGCTCGGCCAGCAGCTGCCCCTGTTTAACCCTTTCGCCTTCGTTGACGTATATCCTGGCCACCTTCCCGGAAATGTCGGGGGTGATGGCCTGCCTTTTCCAGGCTTCCAGGGTGGCCGTATAGGTTAACTTTTCCGATATTCTCTGCTTCTTGACCTTGTAAACTTTTACCGGTGCCGGCTTAAGGCCGTCATCCGCTGCCTTTTTCTCCACCGGTTTCTGACAGGAAACCAGAAAAAGGAAAATTGCTCCATAAACCGCGTATTTGGCTTTTCCTCTCAAGAACATGTTGTCCTCCTATTCGACTGCCAGTGATTTACTCTCACCTGTCGGATTTATATCCGGATACCGATTCGCCGGTAGCCTTCTCCAGCTGGGCCAGGGCCATCAGGCATTCATACTGGGCCTGGGCGTAATTGGTCCTGGCCTGGCTCAGGGCCACCTGGGCCGTGGTCACATCCAGGGTGGTGGCCAGTCCCTCGGCAAAGTTCAGCTCGGCCAGGCGGACGGCTTCAGCCGCCTGTTCCACGTTTTTCTGCTGCGACAGCAGGGCTTCCCGGGCCTGGTGGTAATTCAGAATGGCCTGCTCCACTTCCAGCCGGACAGCCTCGGTCAATCCTTTCATCGAATAATCGAGCTGCCGGGCCAGGGCCTTGGCCTGGGCCGCCTGGGCCTGGGCCGCAAAGCCATTAAAGATTGGGATGTTCAGGGCCAGGCTGATGGTGTAATAATTTTCCCAGTTGTTTTTCTTAAAATTCAGATAGTTGGACCAGTAATTGATCTGCCCGCCTATGGCCACGGTCGGCAGGTCGGCCGCCCGGGCCAGCTTGACCATTTCCCCGGCCATCCGCCGTTGATAGCCGAGCTGTTGAATTTCGGGCCGGTTGAGCAGGGCTTTCTGAATGGATTCTTCCGGGTCTATCTGCACTTCCTGAAAAGAGAGCTCGCCTTTTATTTCGACCGGCTGGTCGAGGTCCAGGCCGAGAAGGTTCTTGAGGGCCAGCTCCGACATCTGCAGCCCGTTCCTGGCCCTTATCAGCTGGGGCTGCAGGTTGGCCAGCTGAACCTCGGCCCGGAGCAGGTCAAACTTGGTGGCCATGCCCACCTCGGCCAGGTTCCTGACATTCTTCAGGTGCTTTTCGGCCAGGCCGACCGATTCCTCGGCCACCTCCAGGAACCTGCGGGCCAGAAGGTACCCGTAGAAAGCCTGCTTGACGTTCAGGATGGTTTCCTGGCGGGACTGCTTGATGGACTCCTGGGTGGCCTGATAGTTATAGTTGGCCTGGCGGTAGGCCGAGGTCAGCCGCCCCCCGGTGAAAAGGGGAAAGGAAAAATTGAGGCTCATCTGGTAGGTCCGGGTGAAATCAAACTTGACTCTCTGCGGCTGTCCCCCGGGGACCATGGGCGGAATTTCCACGGTGAAGACCTTCTTATCCAGGATATCGCTGCCCTGGGCATTCAGGGTTGGCAGAAACCCGGCCACCGCCCGGTGGACCTGGGCCCTGGCTTCGCTCTCTTTTTCCAGGCTGGCCAGGTAAAAAGGATTTTGCTCCAGGGCCAGCTTGAGGCAATCATCAAGAGTCAGTTCCAGTTTGTTAGCGGTTTTTTCCTGGGCCGGCAGGTTAATCCAGCCTGCGGCCAGAAAGACAATTAATGCCAAAAACCAGAATCTTGCGGCTTTCATTCGGTCGCTCCTTTCTGAACAGACTTTCCGGCAATGCCTGTCATCAAGAATTCAAAGATCTGTTCGGTCTCGTCCTCCGGAGAAACTTTTTCCTCCTGCCAGTACCGGGTATGGATCAGCCCCTCTATCAGGGCCCAGACGTAGCGGAGAAGTTTTTCGGGGTCGGTGGCCACGAACAGGCCCCGCTCCATGCCCTCGGTCAGTACCAGGCAACCCGATTGAGATATCTCTTCCCGCCTGGCCTTGAAAAGCTTCAGGGCCTGCTGGAATTCCCGGTTATCCTCCTTGCGGCTGGGGGCAAAAATCCGGTGGATGAAATCACGCAGGCTCTTGTCCTGGACAAACAATCGGGAGATATTTTCTTTTCTGGTCTGAATGTCCAGCACCGACAGGATCATCTGTTTCAGTTTCTCATCCGGAGAGCGCTCGGATTGCTGAATTTCTCTCAGGCGCTCCTTTATCTCGTCGATGTATTGCAGGATGATTTCCAGGAGAATCTGCCCCTTGTTATGGAAGTACTTGTACAGGGTCGCCTTGGAAAAATTGGCTTCCCTGGCAATCTCATCCATGGTGGCCGACCTGAAACCGCGGCGGAGGATAACCCTTTCCGCGGCCAGCAGCATCAGCCTCTTGTATTCGGCCTGGATTATTTCTTTCTTATTTATACGGCCCTCGGCCATCCTGACCTCCATGATTTACTTTTGAGTTTAGTTCTTAAACTGATTAGTTTATTTTGTAGCCTGAATAGTTCATATAATCTACCACTGGAATAGTCACTTGTCAATAGACCGGTCCGGTGTTTACAATATATACGAAAGGCCAGGGCTTTGGGTTTCAAGTATTTTAGGTTTTCAGGCTTGGCCATCGTGGCCGTAATGCTCCTGGCTCTCTTTTTGTTCTCGGGCGGACAGCCGGCCCGGGAACAGGGCCAGTTCTGGCAGGTGACCATAAGGCTGCTGGTCCAGGGTGATTTCCGGACTGGTCCCGCCACCGAGAAAAGCGGGGTCTATTTACTGGAGGCCGGCTGGTCCGCCTTCCTGGAAGAGGACGGCCCTGATTTCATCATCTACCACCTGGGTTCTCAATTATTCCGCTGGGAAGTCCGGACCGCTGATGGCCAGCCCTGGCCAGGCCCCATCCCATCACCCGAATTAAAGCTGGATTACGTGGAAGGGAAGGAAGAGGAAATCAACTTTTACTACAGCTTTGACCCGGAAGTTATAGATTGTTCGGCAGACCCGGCCGGACACCGGATCAAGCTGGTTCTGCCGGACGTGCCCTGGTCCCGGGTCCTGGAAAAGATGCCCTGGTTTAAGAGGAAAACCATCAGCGGCCAGCGGACCATCGAACTCCAGAGAAGCCAGCTGGCAGGCAGGGAAATAAGGAAAGAATTCAACTGGATTGAAGAAACCAGCCTCCAGGATTCCAGCCAGTTAACCGTCTCCCAGAGAAGCCGGGTAAAAATTTTCCTGGAGTTGAACAGGTGCCAGCAGCCAGCGGTTCTCAGGCCCGGGGATGGAACCGGTCGTAGATCTGCTTGAGCCGGTCCCGGCTGACGTGGGTGTAAATCTGGGTGGTGGTAATCTGGCTGTGACCCAGCAGCATCTGCACCGACCGCAGGTCGGCTCCCCTCTCCAGAAGGTGGGTGGCAAAAGAATGGCGCAGGACGTGGGGATGAATCTTGTCCCGCAGCCCGGCCTCCTGGCCATAGGCCTTGAGAATCTTCCAGATGCCCTGCCTGGTGAAGGGCTGCCCGCGGCGGGTGAGGAAAATCACGGACGAACCTCGCCTGTCCCACTGCGGACGCACCTCTTTCAGGTAAGTCTTCAACCAGCGAGCGGCGGCCCGGCCAACCGGGACTATTCTTTCCTTGTTGCCTTTCCCCCTGCAGACCAGGAACCCCTGGGCCAGTCGCACATCCTTTAGTTCCAGCGAGACCAGCTCGGAAACCCGCAGGCCGCAGCCGTAGAGCAGTTCCAGCACGGCCCGGTCCCTTATTCCCTGAGGCTTTTTAAGGTCTGGTTTTTCCAGCAGGCTTTCCACCTCTTCCAGCGACAGAACCCTGGGCAAAGTCAGCCACAGGGAGGGAGAAGTCAGGCCCTCGGCCGGGTTCTTTTTGATATGGTTTTCCAGCAACAGGAAACGAAAGAAAGATTTCAGGGAACTCACCAGCCGGGCCAGCGAACGCGGCGACAGGCCCGACTGGGCCTGAAGATGTATGAACTCCACCAGGTCCGGCTCTTTCAGCTTGAGCAGGCTCTTTTTCCTCCGGTCCAGGAAGTCAAACAGTTTCCTGATGTCCAGGGCATAGGAACTCAGGCTGTTGGCCGACAGCCCCTTTTCCACGGCCAGGTAGTCGCAGTAAATCTTCAGCAGCTCTTCCTGGTACTTGGGCATGGTTAATGGCTTTGTTCTTATTCAAGAAAGGGATTATTTTCTTTTTCTTCTCCGATGGTGGTTCTCGGTCCGTGCCCGGGCAGGACCACGGTCTCTTCGGGATAGGTCAAAACCCTGGTTCGAAGCGACCGGATCAGGTCCTTCCAGGACCCCCCCGGCAGGTCTGTCCGCCCCACCCCGCCGCAGAACAGGGTGTCCCCGGAAAAAAGAATTCCTGGAGCATAAAAACAGACGCTGCCCGGGCTGTGACCCGGGGTATGAATGACCTTAAGGCTGGTCTGGCCGACCCTGACCTCGTCCCCATCGATCAGCAAGCGGTCCGGCCGCGGGGTTGGTTTGGCTCCCAGCATCAGCCCGAACTCCAGCTGGATGCTTTCCTCGAGCAGGGGCAGGTCGTCCTGGTGCATGGCAATCGGGGCCCGGTACCTGTCCTTGATTTCAACGTTGGCCCCGGTGTGGTCCACATGGCCGTGGGTATTCAGGATGATCACCGGTTTAAGGTTAAGGTGGGTGATCAGGGGAAAGATCTGGTCAGCCTCGGCCCCCGGGTCGATCACCGCGCATTCCCTGGTTTCGGGGCAAAAATAAATGTAGCAATTTGTTTCCAGCGGCCCGACGATCACCAGCTGATAATTCATTCCGCTGCCACCCCGATGGGCTAATATTATGTCAACCAGGAACGGGCGTCAAGCTAATTTTTGCAGCCCGGGAAAAAGCTGTGTTATAATCCTGGCCAGAGCGATGGAACTGGTAATTCTCCAGGAAGCCCGGAAAGAGCTGCAGCTGCGGGCCCGTTCCGCCCGCCCGGCACAGGGCTACCTGCTGGGCCGGCAGACCGGGCCGGGACTGTTCGTAGAAAAGGTTATGCCTCTGACCTGGAACGAACTACTCAAACCGGAAACCCTGGTAATGGTGGAGCAGAATCAGGGCCTGGAGGTGCTGGGGGTGTTCAGCCTTAATTCCCGCCCGGAGAGCCGGAAAAGACTTTTCCGGCCGCTGTTCTCGGGTAAGATATTTCTCTCCCTGACCACGAGGCCCCGGGGCGAAATCAAACCCCGGGCCGGGGTAATCGAGTTTGACCGAAAATTCTTTTTCCAGCCCCTGAGCCGGATCATCCTGGAAGTGGAGGCCGAAGATGGCTGAAAAATCCGAATACCTGACGGAAGAGGAGAAGAAATACCTTTTACAGTTAGCCCGGCGCTCGATAGTCCATTTTCTAAAAAATCACCAAATGCTGGAAGAGGAGGTCGAGAACCCCAGGCTAAAGCAGAAGCAGGGAGCTTTCGTCACCCTTAAAGTCAACGGTGAGCTGCGGGGCTGCATTGGCTATCCGCTTCCCTATAAACCCCTTTACCAGACGATAATCGAGATGGCCGTGGCCGCGGCCACTGAAGATTACCGCTTCCCTCCCCTGCGCCCGGAGGAGCTCAATGATCTCAGGATTGAAATCTCGGTCCTGACCCTGCCCCGGAAAGTAAACAAGCCGGAAGAGGTGGTCGTCGGGCGCCACGGCATCATCGTCAGCAAGGGTTTTAACAAGGGTTTGCTTCTGCCCCAGGTTCCCCTGGAGTATGGCTGGGACCTGGAAACTTACCTCAACCACGGCTGCCTCAAGGCCGGCCTGCCGGCCGACGAGTGGCGGCGCGGTGTCAACCTTGAGGTCTTCGAGGCCCAGGTTTTTTCAGAAGAAGAAGCGGACTGAATCAGTCCGGCCCGGATCGGCCCCGGAATCAAGCTCTGATTAATCTTCTTTCGGGCTTTTCTTGCCGAGGTTGGCCAGCTCTTCTTTAGCTTCTTCTTTAAGCTGCTTATCCTTGGCCGAGGCTTCGGGCAGTTCCAGGCACCGGTTGAACTCCTGCCTGGCCAGGTCATACTTTTTCATGGCCACATAGGTCCGCCCCAGTTCCAGGTGATGGTTGATGTAATCGGGTTTGAGCTCCACTGCCTTTTTCAGCCATTTCTCTGACTCTTCCATGGAGCCCTTGGGTATGGAGCCATAAATCAGGCTGCCCAGGGCCCTCTTGGCCCCGCCGATCTCGGCCATGCGGCGGTGCCAGCGACCGAGAGCATGGTAGGCCAGGTCGTTATTGGGGTCGAGCTCAATGGCTTTATCCACGGCCGCCCTGACCTGCTTGGAGGCGTCAATCTGTTCCTTTTTACCCAGCATCAGGACTTTTTTGCCCAGAGCTGCCGACAGGAAGAAATGCCCCCAGGTATCGTTGGGGTTGACCGAGATGGCCTGCCTGGCATAGCGCTCGGCCTTGACGTACATCTCAAACTTCTGCTTTTCCACTTCCTTTCCCGTGCCGGTCATCAGGTCGGCCACGTCCACGTAGCCCCTGGCTGCCTTCCAGAGTGCTTCATAATTCTTGGGTTCAACTTCGAGCGCTTTCAAATACTCAGCCAGCGCCTTCTGGTCTTCCCATTTGGCATAATATTCATCGCCGCTCTTGATGAATTCCTCGGCCGTCTGGCTCAGGCCGGGTCCAGCCAGGAGGCTGAGCCCCAGAATCACCAGAAAAATTAACCTGTGAGTTCTGGCTTGCATCCATTCCCTCCTTGAATATTGTGTAAGGTGCTTTAATCTTGTATCCACTTTCCCCCTCCTTGTCAAGGAAAATTCATCCTGGCCGGAGACCGCCAGTTCATGACCCTGGCTGGCGGTCTTCCCCTGGGCACCGGGCAGGCCCCGGCGCTTTTGATTTCCCCTGTGCTCAGGAAGAGGACACCAGCTTGAAACCCCAATCGTCACCTCGGGATAAAAATTCATGATCCGGGAACAGTAAAAAGGAATCACCTCCGTTAGGGAAAGGAAGCTGCCCAAAAAAATTTTTGGTCTGCCCACACTGGGTCTTAAGAGTAACTACCCCTGAAGCCGAACCTAAAAAATCTTTTTCCCCTGGCCACTGAGCCTGAGGATTCCACCCTTAAGGCAGAATCAGGCAGAAGCAGATTGACATCGAACACCGGCTCGGGGAAAATAAGGACAATTCCAGTTATCAGAGAGGCACTTTATGTCAAGCCAGAAAGCGGACCGGGCAGAAATAAGGTTCGGTTCTTTCCCGGCCAGATCGCTCTGGCTCTTATCTCTCCTGACCTGTTTAAGTTTTAGGTTCCTGACAGCTGCTGCCGCCGCAGAACTGACCGCCGACGAGGTTGCCCGCCGGCTGGAGAACCGGCTGAAATCCATTACCACCCTCAGGGCTGACTTCAGGCAGTTTTACTACTCCAACAGCTCGCCCGAGCCGATGACAGGACAGGGGCAGGTTTTTATCCGCCGCCCCAACCGGATGCGCTGGGAATACAGCACCCCGGAAAAACAGATTTTCCTCCTTAAGGAGAATAATTTCTGGCTGTACTTTCCCGAGGACAAGCAACTCATAAAAAATGCCGCCCAGTCCGAGGTCCTGGAATCGGAAGTCCTGGGTCTGCTCTCGGGAAATTTTTCCCTGTCAGAACGCTACCGGATAGAGTTCAACCCTTTTCCCAGCGACCGGAAAAATGTCTACCAGCTCCGTCTCCAGCCCGTGGAGGAAGGCCAGTTCTCCTATATCCTCCTGGAAATTGACCGGCAGACCTGGCTCATCACCAAGGCCGTGTTTTTTGACCCGGCTGGCGGCAAGCTTGAATACCACTTCAGCCGGATGGTTACCGGACGAAAAATACCCGACGAAATATTTGACCTCCGCCTCCCCCCTGACTGTGAAATCATCGAGGCCGGGGCCATTAAGTGACCGGCAGTTTTCCTTAAACCCGCCGGCCGGTTTTTCGTATGAATACACAGAAGCCAAAGATGGTGCCCGATGAGGACAGAATTCTGGTGGGCCGCAGTCTTAAAGGCGACCGGCGGGCCTTCGAGCTTCTGGTTAAGAAATACCAGCAGCCGCTGTTCAACTATTTCTGCCGGCTGGTGCAGGAGAGAGAGATGAGCCTGGATTTCACCCAGGAAGTTTTCCTGAGAGCCTATGCCGCTCTCCATACTTACAGGGAGAAATACCAGTTCTCCACCTGGCTTTTCCGGATCGCTTCCAACCTGCTCATCGACCACTGGCGCAAGAAGAAGTTGCCCCTGGTGTCGATCGACGCTGAACCCGAAGACGACGAACACCGGCAGCCGCAACTTCCGGACCTCGAGCCGTCGGTGTCCGATAATTACGAAAAGAAGGAAATGATGGAACGAATCGAGCAGGCCCTGGGCCAGCTGCCGGAATTCCTGAGGGAATTGTTTGTCCTCAGACATATGAATGATTTTTCATATGAAGAGATCGCGGCCATCAAGCACCTGCCCGTGGGCACGGTCAAGAACCGGGTCTTCCAGGCCAGGGAATGGCTCCGGTCCAGACTGGAGGAAAGATGAGCTGTCCTGACCTGACCCAAATCTACGCCTACCTGGACGGGGAGCTTACGGCAGAGGACCGGCTGCGGCTGGAAGAGCATCTGAAAGCCTGCTCCCGCTGCCGCCAGCTGGTGGCCGACCGCCGCCTCTTCCTGGAAGCCAGCTCCAGCCTCCCCCAGCCGGACCTGCCCCCCGACTTTTCCGAGCGGGTGATGGCCTGGCTACCACCCCTGAAATCTCCAGTCAGGGTCTGGCTGTGGCTGGCCGGGGGAGCTTACCTGCTGTTCAGCCTGGTGGTGGCCGGCCTGGCCCTGGGTACCAGGACCGCCCTGTTCCCGGTCTGCCTGCAAATATTTAAGAATCTATATAACCTGGCTGCTGACCTGAGCAGTCTTATCGTCAGGCTCATTCAGCAGGCTTACGGGTTCATCAAGGCCCTGCGCATCCTGGCCGGGGTGCTGGCCAGGTTGCTGGCCAATGTTTTTCCGTCCGGCAGCCTGGGCCTGGCCGCCCTGGTCCTGGGGGGAGTCATGAGCCTGGCCCTTCTCTGGATGCTTCTCCGGCCGACGAACTATCCGACAGGAGACAAGAAATGAAGAAAGGCAAAAACTATATCACCTTCACCCTCAAGCTGGTGGCCATAGTTACCATGGCCTTAATCCTGGCCAAAACGGCTCCGGCCGCCTGGTATAAGTTCGACCGGACCGCCGAGCCCACCTTCAAGGAAGAAATCATCATCTCGCCCGGTGAAACCCAGAAAAATATTCTGGCCTTCGGCAGCCGGGTGGTGGTGGAAGGGAAGGTCGAGGAAAGCGTCGTGGTCTTTGGCGGGGAGATTACGGTCAGCGGAGAGGTCGGCCGGTCGGTGGTTGGCTTCGGGAGCAAGGTGACCGTCAGGTCCACGGCCATCATACGGGAAGACCTGGTGGTCCTGGGCGGAACCCTGGAGAAAGAACCGGGCTGTACCATCGGCCAGGACACGGTCTTCATTCCGACCGGGGGGAAGTTTGCCTCGGAAATTTTCCGCAAGGGTATTTTCTTCCAGCTGGGAACGATTTTCCTGGCCCTGAAACTGATCTCCCTGTTCTTCGGCATCCTGCTGACCATTTTCGTGGCCGGTATCTTCCCCAGGCAGATTTACTTTGCCGCCGGCAAGATCCGCACCGATTTCTGGCCGATTCTGGGCACGGGTTTTCTGGCCATGATAATCTATGCCGGCCTGATACTGCTGTCTGCCCTGCTGCTCTTGGTGATCATCGGCATCCCGCTTCTGTTCATGGCCATCCTGGCCGGCCTGGTACTCAAGGTTTTTGGCGGAACGGCCTTTTCCTATTTCTTCGGCGAATCATTCCTCAGGGCGGTGGGAGTGAAGAGAATGCCGCATATCATCTGGACTGCGGTCATCGGGCTGGTCATCGTCACCTTTCTTGGCCTGATCCCGGTCCTGGGCTTCATCTTTTCGCTGGTGGTCAGCCTGGTCGGCTGGGGAGTGGCCATCCGAACCAGGTTTGGAACCCTGGACAACTGGTTCGCCCGAAAGCGGTCGTGAAAAGGCAACAAAGATAATTGGCCGCGTCAATAAGATGATGTTCGGTTGAGGGTATCCCGCCCGAGTTTAATCAGGCAAGCCGGAAGGGAAAGCTTCGGCGCAGAAAACCGGCCATCAGGCCTGCATTATTTCCTTTTCCTTGGCCGCGGCCACTTCCTCGGCCTGCTTGATGTACTGGTCCAGCAGTTCCTGCAATTTTTCCAGGCCCTGGAACTTGTCGTCCTCGGTAATCTTCTTGTCCTTTTCCAGCTTCTCTATGTATTCCTTGCTTTCGCGGCGCATGTTGCGGAGGGCGGTCTTTTCTTCCTCCAGCATTTTGCTGACTTTCTTGGCCAGCTCCCGGCGTCTCTCTTCGTCCAGGGGTGGAATCGGGACCTTGATCACCCGGCCGTCGTTGATGGGATTGAAGCCGAAATCGGAAGAGCGGATGGCCTTCTCCACGGCCTCCATCAGGGTCGGGTCCCAGGGCTGCACGGTGATCAGGGTTGGGTCGGGCACCCCGATGGTGGCCACCTGGTTGACCGGGGTCGGAGTCCCGTAGTACATGACCTTGATATCCTCGAAGATGCTGATGTTGGCCCGTCCGGTGCGGAGCTTGCTTATTTCCTTCCGGAAATGCTCGATGGAAGTTTTCATCTTTTTTTCCAGGTCTTTCAGGACATCTTTCACCATGAAGCTCCTCCTTGATTGAGTCTTGGGCGGGTTTCAGGATACCCTTGTCCCGACCTTCTCGCCCAGAACGGCTCTCTTGATGTTGCCGGGAACATTCAGGTTAAAGACAATGATCGGCAGGTTATTATCCTTGCAGAGGGTGATGGCGGTGCTGTCCATCACCTTGAGCTCCTGCTGGATGACCTCCAGGAACTTGATGGAATCAAACCTGGTGGCTCCGGCCTCAACCATGGGGTCGGCGCTGTAAACGCCGTCCACCTTGGTGGCTTTCAGGATGACTTCGGCCTTGATTTCCAGGGCCCTGAGGACGGCCGCGGTGTCGGTGGTGAAATACGGGCTGCCCAGCCCGGCAGTAAATATAATCACCCGTCTCTTTTCCAGGTGCCGGAGAACCCGGCGCCGGATGAAGGGCTCGGCCACGGCCCTGATCTCAAGGGCCGATATCAGGCGGGTGTTGATTCCTTCTTTTTCCAGGGCATCCTGGAGGGCCAGGCCGTTGATGACCGTGGACAGCAGCCCGATATGGTCGGCCGCCACCCGGTCCATGCCCTCGGCCACGCCCCGGGACCCGCGGAAGATGTTCCCGCCGCCGATCATGATGGCCACATCCACGCCCAGTTCGTGAACCTGCTTGATTTCCCGGGCGATGGCCAGGGTTCTCTTGAAATCTATTCCGTAGGGCAGTTCTCCCAGCAGCGCTTCACCCGAAAGCTTCAGCAGCACCCGGTTGTAAGCTGGCTTGCCCTCGTCCATTCTTTTTATCGCTTCTTAATATTTACCGATCTCAAAGCGGACAAAACGCCTGACCTTGATGTTCTCGCCAAACTTGGAGATATAGGTGTTCACCAGGTCCCTAACCTTTATTTTATCATCCCTGATATAGGGCTGGTCAAGCAGGCAGACTTCCTCGTAGAATTTCTGCAGCTTGCCCTCGATAATTTTTTCGATGATCTGCGGGGGTTTCTTGGCATCCTGGATCTGGGCCTTGATGATCTCTTTTTCCCGCTCTTTTATTTCGGCCGGAACATCCTCGGGCGAGATATACTGAGGGTTGGAGGCGGCCACCTGCATGGCCAGGTTCTTGACCAGCTCCTTGAACTCTTCGTTCCTGGCCACGAAGTCGGTCTCGCAGTTGACCTCGATCAGGACCCCGATGCGGTTGGTGGCATGGACATAGGCCCCCACGGCCCCGTCGGCTGCCGTCCGCTCGGCCTTATCCTGGGCCCGGGCGTGTCCCTTCTTCCGCAGGATCTCGATGGCCTTTTCCATGTCGCCCCCGGCTTCCTGCAGGGCCTCCTTGCATTCCATCATCCCGATGCCGGTTCTATCCCTCAGGGCTTTAACCTGTTCAGCTTTGATTTCTGCCATGTCTATCTCCTTTAGCAGTCGGTTATTCGTTTTCGCCGCCCGGTTCGGTTCGAGTTTCAGCTTCGACGGGCTGGGTTTCGCCTGCGGCCTCTTCTTTCTTTTCCTCCATCATCCCCTGGGCCAGCCTGGCCTTCTTGCCTTCAATGATGGCCTCGGCCACCTTGGAGGCAAAAAGTTCGATGGCCCTGACCGCGTCATCGTTGCCGGGGATGGGATAATCGATGTCCTCGGGATCGCCGTTGGTGTCGACCACGGCCACGATGGGGATCTTCATCTTGCGGGCCTCGGCAATGGCAATTTCTTCCTTGGAAGAATCTATGATGAAAACGGCCCCGGGCAGTTCGGTCAGGGTCTTCAGACCGCCCAGGTTCTTCTGGAGCTTGCGGAAGACTTTCTCCTTGCGGGACTGCTCTTTCTTCGACAGGAGCTCCCAGCGACCGTCCTCCCGCATCTCTTCCATCTCCACCAGCTTGTCCACGCTGGTGCGGATGACCTTGAAGTTGGTCAGCAGCCCGCCCAGCCAGCGCTGGTTGACGTAGCTCGATTCGCACTTCAGGGCGTAATCCCGGATGATATCCTGGGCCTGCTTTTTGGTGCCGACAAACAGAATCTGCCGGCCGCTCTCGGCCACGCTTCTGACAAACTGCAGGGCTTCCTTAAAGCTTTTTATGGTCTTCTGCAGGTCGATGATGTAAATTCCGTTTCTCTGACCGAAGATGTATTCTTTCATCTTCGGGTTCCAGCGTCTGGTTTGATGACCGAAGTGAACGCCAGCTTCCAAGAGCTCTTTCATTGTTACTGAAACCAAAGGACTTCCTCCCTTTCCCGGACTTTATCTCTTATGGTACTGCGGTGCCTTCCTGGCAGCCAGCAGGCCGTACTTTTTCCGTTCCTTGATCCTGGAATCTCTGGTCAGCAGGCTGGCATTGCGGAGAACCGGCCTCAATTCCCGGTTGAATTCGACCAGGGCCCGGGCGATACCCAGCCGGACGGCCTCGGCCTGCCCGCGGAGCCCGCCACCTTCCACTCTCATGAAAATGTCGAACTTGTTCTCGGTCTCGGTGACCATCAGCGGCTGTCGTATGGTGTAGCGCAGGGAATCAAGCTTGAAATATTCCTCGAAGGGGCGGAGTTTTTTATTGACCACCAGAGTGATATCACCCTTGCCCGACCTCAAAAAGACCCGGGCAATGGCGTTTTTTCTTTTGCCTGTTCCATAGTACTGAATCAGACTCAAGGTGCCTCCTAAAACTTGTATTCTTCAGGATTCTGGGCCTGGTGGGGATGTTCGGGACCGCGATAGACCTTAAGCTTCTTGATAATGGCCCGGCCCAGTTTATTCTTGGGGATCATGCCCCAGACCGCCTTCCGGATGACTTCTTCCGGCTTGGTCTCGAGCATTTCTTTGAGCTTTTTCTCCTTGATGCCGCCGGGATACTGGGAATGATGATAATACATCTTATCTTCCAGTTTATTGCCCGTTACCGCGATCTTCTCGGCGTTAACCACGACCACGAAATCGCCAACATCGGCACTGGGAGCAAACTGCGGCTTATTCTTGCCTCTCAACAGAACGGCAATTTCGGTAGCCAGCCGGCCCAGAATCTGGCCGTCGGCGTTTATCAGCCACCACTTCTGTTGAACTTCTTCTTTTTTTGGATGATAAGTCTTCATTTTCCAACCTTGCCTTATGAAAAAATATGGCTAATTTGATGAATAAAGATACTAAATAACGCTTAAATTGTCAACCAACTGAGGCTATTAATTGTAGCCTTTTTGCCCTGTAAATTCAAGCTTTTATTAAACATAGTAGAATTTCCGGCGCCGGCGCGCGGCCGGAAGGACCATGGACAGGCCGGCCAGAAAACCGCCGATATGGGCAAACCAGGCCACCCCTCCCCCCAGTCCTATGTTGGAAACCTGGAGAAAAAACCACAGGCCAAGCAGCACCCAGGCCGGCACATAAATGATGGTGATGTAAAAAATCAGGAAAACCAGGGTCTTGACCCGGGCCGAGGGAAAAAGCACCAGGTAGGCCCCCAGCAGCCCGGCAATAGCCCCGCTGGCCCCGATCATCGGGACCCTGGAGTTGGGATAAACGGCCACCTGGAGAAGGGAAGCGGTCACCCCGCAGGCCAGGTAAAACAGCACAAATTTTACCGGTCCCAGGAAATCCTCGACGTTGTTGCCGAATATCCACAGGTAGAGCATGTTTCCCAGGAGGTGCAGCAGGCTGCCGTGGAGGAACATCCCGGTGATCAGGCTCAACGGCCAGAAAACCCTGGGCACGGCCGCCGCGGCCTCCCAGTGGGTGATTTCATAGGGTATGATGCCGAACTTCAGGACATGGTACTCAAGACCGTTCGGCGAAAAAACCTGGTACAGGAAGACCAGGCAGTTAACCGCAATCAGGATGATGGTGATAACGGGAAACCTTAGGGTGGGATTCTCGTCCTTCAGCGGGATGAACATCTAAGCAAAATAAAAAGGGGGCAGAAGGTCGACCCTGTCTGCCCCCCGAAGTTTGGGCTATTACTTAACTCCCTTGAGTTCTTCCTCAAGTTTCTTTTTCTCGGCCGCTCTCTTTCTCAGTTCCTGGAACTTCTCGATGTTCTTCTGGCCTTCGGCGGTGTACCTGGCGGCCTTGTCGGGTTCCAGCTTGGCCAGGACTGACTGGTAGAGAACGCTCAGCCAGCTGTAGGGCTCGGGATAGTTCGGGTCAAGGTCCCTGGCCTTTTCAATGGCCTGGAGAGCATCGCGGGCGATGGCCAGTCTTTCGGCCTCGGGCACAACCTGGAAACGGTAAGCCCGGCTCCAGCGGTTAACTCCCTTGGCCAGCCAGGCCTGGGGATTTTCCGGGTCGAGGGCGATTCTCTTCTCCCAGAACATGTTGGCCTTGTCAAAATTCTCAATGGCCCCTTCCAGGTTCTGCTCGGAAACCGGCAGGTGCTCGTAGTAGTTGGCCGCATAGGCATAGCCCATCGGGTTTTCCGGGTCGGCCTCGATGCGGCGCAGGTACATGGTTTCAGCTTTCTTGGCCGCATCCGGGATTTCACCGGCATAGCGGCTGTAGAACTCAGCCACCACGTAGAAGTTGTCCATGTTCTGCGGGTCGAGTTCCAGAATTCTCAGGTAGAGCTTTTCGGCCTCGGGAAACCTTCTCAGCTTGTCGTACATGTCACCCAGGGAGTAGATGATGTCCTTGTTGTTGGGCTCGATTTCCAGGGCCTTGTTCAAAGCTTCCAGGGCCTTCTTTTCCAGCTCCTTGTTCAGGGCGGACTCAACACCGGGCTTGTAAAGCTGCTTGTAGCTTTCGCCGATGTACCGGTAAGCCTGAACCAGGTCAGGCCTGTATTTCAGGGCCAGTTCATACTCGGCCACCGCGTTCCGGTATTTGCCTTCTCTGAACAGGTTGTTGGCTCTCTTAAAATGATAATTTGCCTGTAAATTGTTAACCTTAAGCTTCTCGCAACTGGTCGCGGTCACAAGAACAGCCAAGGCTAAAAGGATAACTGCCAAGCCGTTTATCCTCTGACGAGTCATCATGACCTCCTTAAACATCTGGTCTTCAGACAATTAGAAATATTTTATATAAGATTAAGGCCATAAAGTCAAGAAAAAATGGAACATTTGACACCCGACCCGGCCTCCTTTCCGGGATGGATTCAGACCAACCGGAAAGCTGCCTCCCGGCAGTCAAAGGAACGGGGGCCCGGCTTATCATTTGTGGCTCAACTTTTTCTTAAATAAAACCGGAGTGGCGTGCCCACGAAACCAAACTGCCGTCGGAAGGTGTCGGCCAGGAATTTCTCGTAGGCCGGAAGCAGCGGGGCCCGGCTGTGTCCGAAAAGCACAAAGGCCGGTGGCCTGACCCCTTTCTGCACTATGTACTTCACCTTTAGGGTCGAGCCATCCCGGGTCTTGGGCGGATATTCCCGCGAAAATCGTTCCCAGAACCTGTTAAGGAGCGAGGTCTCCAGCTTCCTGGAGGCCGACTCGTAGACTTCCTCGGCCAGGTCCAGAATTCTGGTCACCCGCTGGCCGGTCAAAGCCGAGACAAAGACCAGCGGAGCATAATCCACAAAATTAAGGCGGCTGAAAACGTGCTCCTGGACTTCCCTCGGGTTAACCCGCTGCTTTTCCGCCAGGTCCCACTTGTTCAGGGCAATCAGCAGCGGCTTGCCGGACTTATGGGCCAGGCTGGCGATGTGGGCATCCTGGCGGGTGGGAAATTCCTGGATATCGAGTACCAGGCAGATAACATCGGCCTCCTCGATATTTCTCTGGGCCCGGATGATCCCGGCCTTTTCCCTGGAATCTCTGGTCCCGCTGAATTTCCTGATACCGGCGGTATCGACCAGGCAGTAGACCTTTTTATTCCTGGTGATGAGGGTATCGACACTGTCCCGGGTGGTGCCCGGAATTTCAGAAACCAGGAGCCTTTCCTCTCCACAGAGGCGGTTGACCAGCGACGACTTGCCGACGTTGATCCGGCCGACGATGGCAATTTTCAGGGGCTTCTGGGCTGGTTCCGGGGCTGGTTCTTCTCCGGGCCTGGCCGGCAGAAGTTCACCTATTTTTTCCTTCAGGTATTCCAGGTTGAGCTTGTGCTCGGCCGAAATGGTTATGAGGTCTCTTATCCCCAGTCGGTAATACTCGGACAGGTCGGGCTCCGATTCGGGCGTATCGACCTTGTTGACCACGGCCAGCAGGGGCCGGCCAAACTTCTTAATTTCCAGAAAAAGCTCCTCCTCGCCCGCGGTCAGGGCCCGCTTGCTGTCAAACAGAAAAATCAACAGGTCGGCCGACCGGGCCGCTTCCAGGGCCTTGGCCCTGACCTTGGAAGAAATCGGGTCCACCCGGCCGTCGGCAAAACCGCCGGTATCAACCAGCAGGCACTCGCGGTGGTCTATCCTGGCCACTCCCGTTATCAAGTCCCGGGTCATTCCCGGCAGGGAATGAACCAGGGCCTTTTTCTGGCCGAGCAACCTGTTAAAAAGGGTGGATTTCCCGGCGTTGGGATAACCGAGAATGACCACGCGGGGTAATTTTTTATACTTCATTTGAAATTTATGAAAGACAATTACCTGGCGACCAGTGAATAGTCCGGGTTGAACGGGCGCGACAGGTCGATATGGCCACCCAGAGTCTCTCTTTCGTTGCCCTCGACCAGCAGGCTGACTCTCTTGATGCTCTTAAAGTTATAGGTAAGCGAGTTGACGATGGAATAGACCGCGGCCATCTCGCCGGATGAGCCATAATAACTGGCTTCCAGTATCTGCCGGCTCAGGTCAACGTAGGCGGTCCCGTCGGAGGTAACAAAAACCTGCCTCAGCCGGGTGGTCTCAGGCACCGTGTTCAGCAGACCCGACCTGGAACCCTTGATAATTTCTTCCACCACCGCCCGGGCTTCTTCGTTCAGGGTACCTGCCTGGATTTCCCTCTCTTCCGGGTGAAGCAGGTTGTCGCTTTCTGAGAGAAAGAAGATGGTGACCCTCTTCGTCTTCACTCCCTGGACCTGGCCGCTGCCGGTAGCGGAAACGGCCGGTCCGGCCTGGTGCTTAATTTTTTCCCGGCGACCACCGAAGAAAAAGACCAGGACCACAACCGCCAGCACGGCCAGCAGGATGAAAAGGGTGGTGAGTTTTTTCTTTTTGCGTTTCATGGTTTTTCATAAAGCTGCAGGAACCGGTTAAGGCCGCGGTAGATGGCCTCGGCCACCCTGGCCTGGAAATCTTCCGACTGCAGCTGCTTTTCCTCTTCCGGGTTGGTGATAAAGGCCACTTCCACCAGTATGGCCGGGCAGGCCGCGCCGGTCAGGACCTTGAAGGGAGCCTGCTTGACCCCGCGGTTCCTGGTATTCAGCAGCTCGTTGAGCTCCTGCTGGACGAACTCGGCCAGCTGGCTGCTCTGCTTGAGGTAGGCCGACTGGGCCATGTCCCACAGGATGAGCTTCAGGTCATCGAAGTCCTTTTCCGGGACCCGGTTTTCCAGCTCCTCCGAGTTGTTCTCAAAGTAGGCCAGGCGGCGCGATTCTTCGTCCGTGGCATTCAGGCTGAGGAAAAATGTTTCCGAGCCGTTGGCCTTCACCCTCCGGGAACCGTTGACATGAATGCTGATGAACAAATCGGCCTTGTTGTTATTGGCAATGGCCGCCCGCCTCTCCAGGGGAACCGAGAGGTCGGCCTCCCTGGTCATGACCACGCGGTATTTCAGCCCGCGCTCTATGGCTTCCTTGAGCTTCCTGGAAACCGCCAGCGTTACATCCTTTTCCAGGGTTCCGTATGTTCCCTTGGCCCCGGTCTCGTTGCCGCCATGTCCCGGGTCGATGACGATGGTTTTAACCTGCTTCTTGCCGCCGGAGGTTGGGGGCCCGGCCTGTTCGGCAGCAGCGGTGGGTTGAGCCTGAACCTGGGTCGTGACCGGCTTTTCCGGAGCCGTCGGCCTGGGCTCGGCCGGGGCTTTCTTCTCCTCCCCGGTTCTTAGTTCAATCGTCAGCTCGAAGGGATTCCAGCGGGCCGACTGGGTATAGGAAAAATCAGCAGTTGAGGTCTTGATCAGCAACAGGAAAGCCTCGGGCGATTTGGCCAGGTCGATGGACTGGACCAGGCGGCTGGAAAAGGGCGTCCGGTCATAGCGCAGTCCGCTCAGCGACCTGAAGGAAACGGTCAGCACATTCCCGGATTTTCTCAGGCTGTAATTCAGGTTTGAGCCGGCGGTGATCTTCAGCCGGGCACCACCGGTAAAGTCAACCACCTCGACTTTGATGACCGGGACGGGCTGGCTTTTCTTCTGGGCCAGGACGGGGGAAAAAACCAGGCTGGAAAAAGCCACAAATAACAACGACAGGACTAGTATGACTCTGGCTGTTCTGGGCATCTTGTCTTCTTCATTTAACTGTATAAAAAAATGGTGGAGGCGGCGGGAATCGAACCCGCGTCCGAAGGCATTCCACAGCCAGCCTCTACAGGCTTATCCTCTTCAGTACATCTTGTTGAGCGCTTCTCGAAGAGGAAGAGCGTCGCTCAACCAGCCCAAGTGGTACTTCATCCGCCGGGCCCTGAGCACGCCCGGCAGACTATCCTGCTGGTCGGCGTCTCTTCAGGCCCGCAGGAAAGGCCTCAAGAGACGGCTGCACTTTCTATCAGGCAGCGACTGCAACAGGTTCTGCAGTTAATTGTTTCCCACCTGTTTAACGAGGTTGATGGGACCTCGGCCTGCAGCTTCTGCTTCACTACCTCCGTCGAGTCCATTTCGCCCCCGACACATAGATTATAGGGAAGATAAGGGCGGAATGTCAATTGAACCCGCCCGCCGATTAAAACCCGATCCCGCAGAGATTCGTTGCCTGGAAGGAAGGCGGCCCGGAAATTTGACTCTGTCCGGACGGCAAATGGGGATAAATCGGCCACCCATCTCAATCGGGGGCAAGCAGCCCGCTGGCCGCAACCGGTCCAAAGCGACTTTCTAACTCAGGTTTCAGGCTAAGGCTGATAAGCCGGGTTTGGCCAGAAGTCGGCAACGTCCATGGTCAATCCGTTCATAAAGAATCCGGGAACCTCCCTCCCCTTCAGGCAAGAGGGAATGGAAATTTGGCCGCCCGATATCAGGAAGCCAGGGGCAGGCTGACATAAAAAGTTACCCAGCGGCCGGGCTCCGATTCAAACCAGATTTTGCCCCCGTGGCTGTCCACAATTTTCTTGCAGATGTAGAGCCCGAGGCCGGAACCCTTGACGCCTTCTGTCCCCTGCTGCTTGAGCCTTTCAAACTTGCGGAAGAGCCGCGGGCCGTCTTCCGGCCTGATGCCCACTCCCAGGTTGTGGACAGAAAAAACCATCTGGCCGTCTTTGGTTTCCAGACCCAGCTTTACCTCGGTACCTTCGGTCCCGTACTTAATGGCGTTGCTGACCAGGTTTCGCACCAGGATTCTTAGCAACCGCGGGTCGCCGTTTATCTTTACGTCCTGGGGAAAATTCTTGCTGACCGTCATCTTCTTGGTGTTGTCCTGGATTTCGGGCAGGGTCAGGACCTCCTCCACCACATCCTTGGCAAAATAAATTTGTTCCTTGAACGAATCCAGCTGGTCGAGTTCCATCTTCGACAGGTCCAGGTAGCTGCGGATGATGTCTTCCAGATATTCGCAGTTGCGGATGATGGTCTCCAGAATTTTCATCTGCTCGGGTGAGAGCTGCCCGAAGTACCCCTTGTAGAGGGTGGAAGCCGTGGTGTGCAAGGCCGAGACCGGGCTCTTGAGCTCGTGGGAAACTATGGCCATCAGGTCCAGCATGGTTCTCTGTTTACCGGCCCTGGCTTCCAGGGCATTCTTAATGACTTCCCTGATTTCTTCGGGGGTGAAGGGCTTGGGGATATAATCAAAGGCTCCGTTTTTTAGGGCTTCCCTGGCCGTATCCACGCTGGCATAACCGGTAAAGATAATTACCGTGGTGTCGGGCCTGGATTTCCTCAGCCGGGTCAGGACCTCCATACCCCCGATGCCGGGCATCTTGAGGTCGGTGACCACCAGGTCAAAATCCTGGTTGAGAGCCTTGCTGAGCCCCTCTTCCCCGGACAGGGCGGTTTCTATTTCGTATCCGGAGCCGGCAAAGATCCGGCGGCAGCTTCTCAGGACGATTTCTTCGTCGTCGATGAACAGGATTCGCGGTTGGCTCATTTTCTTTTCCTCCGGCCGGTCCTCATTCCACCGGCAGCTTTATGGTGAATTCTGTCCCCTCGCCCACCCGGCTGCTGACCTCGATAGTTCCATTGTGCCTTTTAATCACCCCGTAGGCCATGGCCAGTCCCAGGCCGGTTCCCTTGCCCTTTTCCTTGGTGGTGAAGAAGGGTTCAAAAATTCTCTTCAGGTTTTCCTCGCTTATGCCAACTCCGGTATCGGCCACCCGGACTATCACCAGGTTGTTTTCCCGGTCATAAGAGGTCGATATGGTCAGCTGCCCGCCCTCGGGCATGGCGTCGGCGGCGTTAACCGCCAGGTTGTTGATCACCGAGCGGAATTCGTCGGCATCCACTTTGACCGCCGGTAGGTTCGGGTCCAGGTTCTTTATTATTTTCACATTCTGAAAGTTGACATGTTTTTCCAGCAGGCCCAGGACTTCACCGATCAGGTCATTCAGGTCGGCCTCCATTCTTTCGGGCTTGTAGTCCCGGGCAAAATCCAGCAGGCCGCGGACAATCTTGCGGCAGCGCAGGGTCTCTTCCTTGATGGTCCTTAAATCTTCTTCGTAAGGAGTACCTTTCAGCTCTTCCAGCAGCAGGCTGCTGTAGGTCAGGATGCCGGTCAGCGGGTTGTTAATCTCATGGGCAATGCCCGAGGCCAGGCGACCGACCGAGGCCAGCTTTTCCGAGCGCAGAATGGTCTTTTCGGCCAGCTCCTTCAACCGGCGGTCACGGTCCTCGATGGCCCGGACCATTTCATTGAAATGTTCTTCAACTTCCCGGATTTCGGCACTCTCGTCTGGAGGGATCTCCAGCAGATGATAATTCCCGCGGGCGATCTCGGCCGTGGCCTCGATCATCCGGTTGATGGGCCGGGTATAAAGGTTGACCAGGTAGGTCGACATGTAGATGGCAATCCCGGTCATCAGGAAGATAAGAAGGAAATAAAGGATGGTCGTCCGCCGCAGGATGCCGGAAAACTTGCCCTCCAGGATACCCACGTAGAGCATGCCCACCGGCTTGTTTTCGATATCGGTCAGCCGGGTATAGCCGGAAAGATAATAATCGTTAACCACGAAAGCCCGGCCCAGCCAGTCCCGGCCCTGTTCGTACACCTGGCGGAAGACTTCTTCCGAGACCAGGGTGCCCACCGCCCGCCGGCCGTTGCGGTCAACGACATTGGTGGCCACCCGGACGTCGTCGACAAAGATGGTGATGGTGCCGACGTCCTTGCCCTTTATTTTTTCTTCCTTGAAAATCAGGTTCTTAAACCGGTCAACAAAGCGGTCGTTGTTATTGAGCAGGACGGCCGCATAGAGCACCCCCACCAGGCGGGAACCCTGAAATATGGGCGAAACTGTTTTCAGCACCAGGGCCCTTTCTTCCATCTCCCGTTTCTGGGCCCTGGCCCTGGGCGTGGGAACAACACTGATCAGGGTTCTGGCCGCCAGGTCCGGGCCTTCATTCTTGATATTTTCGTAACCGAGGATGCCGGTTCCGGCCGCCGGTTTCCTGTTGGTCAGGACCCAGTGAATGTACTTGTAATGGCTTACGCTGTCGCCGTAGGCTTCAAAGTTATTGGCCCTGACCAGGATGGTCCCGTCCGGCCGGACCACGTTGACGATATCAAAGCCAAACTCCTGCTTGATCTGGACCAGCTTGTCAAACAGGTACTCCCTGTTTCCCGAGGCCGTGGCACTGACGATCTCCGAGGTCCGGGCCAGGTACTCAACTATTCCGGCCCGGTTCCGGATTTCTTCCTGGTAGAGGTCGCTGATAGCCTTCAGGCTGTTTCTGACGTTGTCGTAGGCTTCCCTGATAACGTTGCGGTTGATGGAATTAACGCCAAGATAAATGGACAGCGCGCCCATCAGGAAGACGATGGTCAGCAGGCCGAAAATCAGCTTGAAGCGGAGGCTGGACCTCAACACATCAAGCTTCCGGGCCAGATCCTCCAGTTTCATTTTTGCCCTTCCAGGTTCCTGGAGATTTTTTCCAGGAGCTCTTCCACTTCCACCGGCTTGGTCAAGAATTCATTGCGACCGGGCAGGAAGCTCTCTTCCTGGTCGAGAGAAAACCGGGAGTTGGTGACCTGGTTGATGGCGGTCAGGATGATGATGGGGACATCCCTGAAATCCCGGTACTTTGAATCCGGCCGGTCGCTCCTGATCTTATAGACGGCTTCGAAACCGGCGGTATCGGTTTCCATCATGACATCCAGGATGACCAGGTCGGGCTTGAATTCCAGCATCTTCTTCAAGCCTTCATGGCCGCTGTGGGCCACTTCCACTTCATAACCCTTGAAACGAAGGACCTGGCCCAGGCTGTCGGTCAGGTCGCGGTCGTCGTCCACCAGAAGAATCCTGGCCATGTCATTTCCTCCCGAATTCCAGGCGGTCATCCTCTTCGCCCAATAACTTATAGATGACATTATTGACTTCAAAAAGCCTGGCCCGACGGTACATGTCCACCGGGAATTCCATCTGCTTGAGCTCCACCGGGGCCACCTTCTTATCAACCAGACCCAGGGCCAGGGCTACCCCGTAGATGATGGCCTCCGGCCGGGGCGGGCAGCCCGGTATGAAATAATGAACCGGAATGGCTTTCTCCCCGCCGCCGGTCACATTATAAGTATCATACCAGCAGCCGCCACCGATGGCACAGGACCCTACGGCAAAAACCAGCTTGGGAGCCGGCACCGCCTGGTAGGCCTTTTTAACCAGGGGCAGGGTGGGACGGGTCACCGCTCCCGACAGCAGGATGGCGTCGGCCTGGCGGGGTGAGCCCACCAGTCTTATTCCGAACCGCTCCACGTCGTAGTAAGGGGTGAGGATGTTGAGAATTTCAATGTCGCAGCCGTTGCAGGCTCCGCTGTTGCAGTGATAGACCCAGACCGAGCGGCGGAAGGCTCTGCCGGCCAGCTTCTTAAATATGGTCATTTCTCCAACCTCCCGGGCCTTTCGTAGGTAACGGTCTTTTCCAGTTCTTCCGGAGAGAAATCGGCCGTGCTCCGGCGGATTACCTTGCGGGCTTCCAGGGAGTCATAACGGTAACCGAGAGAACTCAGCCGGTCTATGTAATTCTTTATCTCCAGGTCATAGCAGCGGCCGCAGCGCTGGCAGGTCATCATGAACAGCTCCAGGCTCTGGGTGATGTCCTGGCGGTTATCGGTGGCCAGTTCAAATTTGTCACTCATGGTGATGGCCTTTTCCGGGCAGAGGTCGGCACAGCGCCCGCAGTAGGTGCAGCGGGAAGAATCGTAAAGCAGGATCCGCAGCTCCTGGCAGATATCCCGCAGAAAGATGGTCCGGGCCGGGCAGTGGCTGGCGCAGCCGGCACAGCCTATGCACTTGGTGTGGTCCCAGACCGGCTGACCCCGGAAGCCCTCGGGTGCGGGCCGCGGCTCAAATGGATAATGCAGGGTAACCATCCCGGCCCTGAAGGAAATCGCCAGTTGCTTGATTTTATTCCACAGCCACATCTCAGGCTTCACCTTTCATTTGTTTTCCTGTACCTACCATCCTCGGACCCCCAGGCCAACGGCCACCAGCGACAGCAACACCAGCACCGCATAAAATTTAAGGGCCTGGTCCATGCGGAAGCGGGGATGGGTGGCCCCGACCACCGAAATCAACACGAATAAAACCAGGATTAGAACGGTCTGGATGGCCAGGTTCAGGACCGGGCTTCCCGGCAGCCAGAAGCCAAGGAAGCCGGCCACGAACAGCCAGCTGTAAAACATCCGCTTCAGGTTAAGGGTATACCGGAAAAGGGCATAATTCGGCCCGCTGTATTCAATGTAGGGCCCTTCCAGAATTTCCACCTCGGCTTCCGGTATATCAAAGGGCTGCCTGGAAACAAAAGCCTGCAGGGCCACCAGGTAAACCGCCATCATCAGGAAATAAGAAAGTCCCCTGGCCGAGGAGACCCCACCCGTTGCTGCCAACAGATTCAGGCTTCCCGCCCGGACAACGCCCAGGATCAGGGTCATGGCCAGCACCGGTTCCAGCATGATGATAGTCATCATTTCGCGGCTGGCGCCGACCCCGGCAAAAGGATTGCCGCTGGCCAGGGCTCCAATCAGAATGAAAAAACCGCTCAGGGTGAGGAAATAAATCAGGGTCATCAGGTCCGAGGAATGGGCCAGGAAACTGCTCTGTCCGGCCAGGGGCAGCAGGGCCACGGCCGACAGAACGGAAGCAAAGGCCAGCAGCGGGGCCAGCCGGAAAACCGGGTGCCCGGCCGCGTTCAGGTTCTCTTTTCCCAGGAGCTTTAAGAGGTCAAGGTAGGGCTGGTAGAGCGGTGGCCCCTGCCTCGATTGAATTCTGGCCGTCACCTTTCTCATCACCCCTTCCAGAAAGGGAGCCAGGGCCAGGAAGTAAAGCAGGTTGATAATTACAGCCGTCACTTTCATTTCTTAGACCTCTTCCCCCGGGAAAGGTTTTCCAGTTCCTGCCCGGACAGCAGTCTGGCCTTCCCCGACCTTCTTTCCACCACCAGCACCCGATCGGTGCAGGAAATGCAGGGGTCAATGGAGCCGACGATAATCGGAAAATCGGCCAGCTTGTTGTTCAAAAGCATGGAGGGAACCGCCTGCAGGTTGGGATAAGTTGGGGCCCTGACCCGCCAGCGTTCCGGCCGGTTCTCCTCGCCGGTGAGAACGTAATGCACGGCCTCGCCCCGCGGGGCTTCGACCAGCGACAGCCCCTGCCGGCCGGCCGGAATCGGCCCTTCCAGGTCAACCGACAGCGGTTCGTTTTTCGGAAGTTTTTCCAGCTTATCCAGGCACTGGTTGATAATTTTTATGGCCTCGTAGACTTCTTTCACCCTGACCACCAGGGTTCCCCAGACATCGCCGGAGTCGGCCAGCGGAACTTCAAACTGTACTTCATCGTAGGCCGCGTAGGGATGGTCCCGGCGGGCATCCATATCCACTCCCCGGGCCCGGGCCACCGGTCCTATCAGGTTCCACTTCACAGCTTCTTCCCGGGAGAGATAGCCAACTCCCCTGGTTCTTTTATGAATGGTCCGGTCCTTGAGGATGGCTTTTTCCAGGGCCAGCATTTCTCTTTCAACTTCCTTCAGAACGGCCCTGATGTCCTCCGACCTGTCCTGGTTGATATCACGGCGGACCCCGCCGATTATCACCATTCCGTAGGTCTTGCGGTTCCCGGTCAGCCTTTCCGCCAGCCACATTATTTTTTCCCTGATTCTCCAGGCCTGCATGAAGACCGTGTCGAAGCCAATCAAATGCCCGGCCACCCCCAGCCACAGCAGGTGAGAATGAAGCCTTTCCAGCTCCAGGGCCACCATCCGGATGAACTCGGCCCGCCTGGGAATCCTCAACCCGGCCGCCGCCTCCACCGCCTGGGCATAGTTGACCGAATGAACAGAACCGCAGATGCCGCAGATTCTTTCGGCCACGAAGGGCACGTCGTTATAGGTCAGCTCGGTCTGGGCCAGCTTCTCTATTCCCCGGTGGGTCATAAAGCCTCGGTATTCGCAACCTTTTATGTCCTCACCGTCCACGTAAACCGAAAAATGGGCCGGTTCATGCAGGCTGGCGTGGAAGGGACCAAGGGGGACTATGGAAGTGCCCGGCGGGGCTTCCTCCAGCCGAAAAGCCACTTCCTCTGCCGCCGGTGGCATCAGGTCGTGGGGAACTTCACGGCGCAGCGGATATATACCCTCGGGCCAGTCGTCGGACAGCACCAGGCGCCTGGGGTTCGGATGGTTCCTGAATCTCAGGCCCAGCAGGTCCTGGTATTCCCTCTCCGACCAGCCGGCGCCGGGAATCAGCGGGGTTAACGAATCGAATTCCGGGTCATCCTCGGGAGCAAAGGTTCTCAGGGCCACCAGCAAGGAATCTTTATCAAAGGCAAAGGTGTGTACCAGGCCAAATCCCTGGCCGCTCTTTCTGGCGTCATAGCCAACACCCACCTGGTAACGGGCACCGCGGTTCATCAGGCCAGTTGCGGCCGCGGACAGCGCCTCCCTTTTCAGGTCGATGAAGAGACGGCCCGGGATAGTCGCTTCCGCAGAAATAAAATTACCGTCCAGTTCTTTTTCCAGCCAGCGAACGAGTTCTTCTTTCCGGCTCATGAAATTACCCCTTTTTCTTCCCGGCCCACAGATTCAGACAACTCATCATCATCAATCACCACATTTTTATTGGCCCCCGTCCACCGGAAAAATTTCTTCAGGTCGGAAAACATGTTGCGGTCGGCATAGACATTATTCTTATTAAGGTCCTGGTAACCGCACAGCCAGGCCGGGACCCTGGCTTCCTGAGCTCCGGCCGACTGCCTTAACCAGCGGGCCAGGAAAGCCAGAACCAGGAGCAGAGCCAGCATGGCCAGCGGGGCAACTGCGGCCAGCAAGGCCGGCCCCTCAAAAATCTGAAGGCCGATTGGGTTTGTCTTAAGACCCTCGGCCCCCACTCCGGTCAGAAGAAACCCCTCGGTTGTGGCCAGGCTGCGGCCGATGAGCCGGACATAAACCGCCGGCAGGAAAGCCTGGCTCAGGCAGATCGCGGCCAGGAAAATTTTTGGCACCAGCAGGGAGCCCGGCACTTCCCTGATTTCCCTCTTCAATTTCCAGCCGGCCCCGGCCGAGGTGAAAGCCAGCCCGAAAAACTTCACGTAGCAGGCCAGGGTAAAGGCCGCCGTGAACAGGGCCACTATCCCGGCCATGGTTAAAAGCAGGCTATCTTTTCCGGCCAGGAAATTCCCGGCAATCATCAACCACTTGCTGACAAACCCACTGGAGGCCGGCATGCCGGAGATGGAATAGGACGCCAGGGCGGCCAGAAGGCCGGTTACTGGCATAACGGCCAGGAGCCCGCCCAGGCGGTTCAGGTCCCGGGTCCCCGTGGCATAGAGCAGGCTGCCGCCGGTCAGGAAGAGAAGGCTCTTGAAGATTCCGTGGTTAAGGCTGTGGTAAACAGCCCCGGCAAAGATAATCCCGGCCAGGGGCGAACCAGAATGCCAGGCGAGCAGGCTGCTGCCCAGGGCCAGGACGATGTAGCCCACCTGGCCGATGGAGCTATAAGCCAGGAGCCTGAGATAATCGCTCTGCTTGATGGCCTGGACCGTCCCGACGAAGAGAGTCAGGGTCCCGACCACCACCAGTACCTGTCCCCACAGGTCCGGATTAAAGCCGGCCCCGGCTCCACGGGCCACGAAGAAGAAGATTCTGATCAGCCCGAATACCCCGGTTTTTTCCAGGATGCCGGCCAGCAGGGCTGAAACCGGTGGGGAGGCGGTCGAGTAAGCCCCGGGTATCCAGAGCTGTCCGAGCGGGAAAATCCCGGTCTTGAGACCGAAGCCTAAAAGAAGCATGACCAGGAAAATGGCGGTGGCCACCGGCCCCGAGCCGGACAATTTTTGCCCGACGGCCGCGAGTGAATCCCCGAAATGATAACCTTTAGCCAGGAAAGCGGAGCCGGTTATCAGCACCCAGGCCATTTCCATGAAAACCAGGTAGACCAGGGCCGGCCTGCCTGAAAGCTTCAGCGGCCTGCCCCACCTGATTAGAAGGTATGAGGAAATGGCCATCAACTGCCAGGCCAGGGTAAAACCGGGACCGAGGTCGTCAACAGTCAGAAGACCAACCAGGCCGGCAATGAAAACGGGCAGGGCCAGGTAAACTTTCTGAACTATTTTCGTTTCGGTAGTTTCATAATAACCGTAAGCAAAAAGGGTGGAGCCAAGGGCCAGGACGGAAAGAAGCAGCAGAAACAGGGCCGAAAGGCCGTCAATCAAGACCGGAATATGAATCCCGGCCAGCTTTAACTCCAGTTCGACCGGCTGCCCCGCGCCCAGAATCATCACTCCCTGCCAGGCCAGGAAAAAGCAGGCCAGGGAGATCAGGATGGTTCCGGTCAGGCGGACAAGACGAACCTTTTTGCCAAGTAAAAAGGCCGCCAGAAAAGACAGCAGCAGGCTGGCGAGACTGAGCCAGAGAGCCTCAGTTCCGGTCATTAGCTTTTCTCCCTGTTTTCTTCTTTTTTTCTGATTCCGTTAGCCCGTCCTCATTTTCCCGGATAAGTTTTTCTGCCAGAGAAACCAGTTCAACCGCCGCCTGCCTGACCGCCGGCGACAGCTCCCGGCCGAACTCGGTGGACTCCGGGACCACCCCCAGCAGGTAGACCTTTTTTCCGGTCTCCTCGATAACCCTGGCCGTCAGCCGCAAGGCCAGCTTGTGGGTGGAAGCTATCTGGCCGATTTCCTCCAGCTCTTCCAGTGGCCCTAAAACGACCGTGCCCGGCGGAGCTTCGAGAATCACGGCATCCACAAAGACCACCGTGGTCACCTCCATCCTGGAGATGGGGAAGGCATAGTTTTCCGGCACATCCTCAACCGTCATCAGGTTGGCCTCCGGGAGGAGGGCCTTCTCCCTGAGTTTCTCTATGAAGTAAGGACCGAAGCCGTCGTCACCGCGCAGGCTATTGCCGATGCCGACCAGGCAGGTCTTCCCGGTCAGGACTTCCCGCAGCAGCTCCAGCGATTCCATCTTAGATCTGTTCTCCCAGGGTCTTGATCTGCCTGTAGGTATAGACCGGGCCGTCGACGCAGACCAGGGTTCGCCCGATGGCGCAGTGCTGGCATTTCCCGATGCCGCACTTCATGTGCCTTTCCAGCGTGGAATAAATGTCCTGCTCCTTTATTCCCTTTAGCTTCAGTTCCTTGATAACGGCGTTGAACATTACCGGCGGGCCGCAGACAAAGGCCACGGTGTTCTCGGCCGGCAGGTTGAGCCCGGCCACCAGCTGGTTGACAAAACCAACCTGGCCGGTCCAGCCGGGTTCCGGCCGGTCGATGGTGAAGTGGGTTTCAAAATCCCGGGTGGCCTGCCACTCCCTGATGGAATCCTTGTACATCAGGTCCCTGGAGCTCCTGGCCCCGTAGACCAGGATCATCCGGCCAAAATCAGGCCGATGCTGAAGAACATGGACAATGGAGGACCGGAGCGGAATCAAGCCGATCCCGCCGGCCACGTAAATGACATTCTTTCCTTTTATTTCTTCAAAAGGAAAGCCGTTGCCGAACGGGCCCCGGATGCCGATTTTATCCCCGGGTTGAAGCTCATGCAGGGCCGCGGTCACCTTGCCCACCTTCCTGACCGAGATATGCTTCCGGTCGTTCTCCGGGCTGAACGGCAGAGAAACGGCAAACTCCCCGGCCCCGAAGACGGTGCACATGATGAACTGGCCGGACCGGATCCGGAAGGCCCGTTCAATCTCCGGCCGGTCAAAGGTGAAATAAAAGGTCCGGACGTCAGCAATTTCCTCGCGGATGTCCACCACGGTGGCCACTTCCGGCACGGTTACGATCGGCACCAGCTGGTTGTCCATGGTCCTCATTCTCCGGTTATCTCTCTCCGTATATAGGTCACCACGTTGGGTAAACCGATATCTCCGGGGCAGACCCGGGCACAGCGGCCACAGCCCACGCAGCCCGGGCGCAGGTATTTCTTGGACTGGGAATATGACAGCTTGCAGAAAAACCTCTTGTTGCGCCGGTCTTCCACCGGCTTTCGGGGATTATGGTCGCCGGCCATCTTGGTATAGCCTTCGAACGAACAGGAATCCCAGGTGCGGACCCGGTCGGTCGGCCCGTCCACCCGGTTGACATCTTCCACGTTGAAACAGGAACAGGTGGGACAGACAAAAGAACAGGCCCCGCACTCAAAGCACTGGTTGCCTATGTATTCCCAGACCTCCGGTTTAATAAAACCGGTGGTCAGGCGGTTGGTGGCCCGGGATACCCAGGCCTTATTTTCCAGGGCAAAGTTATCGAAGGAAGATACCGACTCGGCCACGATCTTTTCGCGGAGGTTTTGGGCCTCGCTCCCGGCTTCCCGCAGGCCGAGCTCTTCCACCAGCCTCTGCCCCTTCTTAGAACCGACCAGAACCAGGTAGCCCTGGCCGGCGCAGGTCAGGTCCAGGTCAAACCCTTCTCCGGCAGCCGGGCCGCTGTCGGTGCAAACGCAAAAGCACTGGGGAAAGGGCCTGACGCAGGTGTTGGAAATGATGAACAGCTTCTTTCGGTGCTCCAGGTAAATCTCATCCACGAACTCCTGCCCCAGGAAAAACCGGTCCAGGCAGAGAATGCCGTTCAGGTCGCAGGCTCTCAACCCAACCAGGGCTTTGGGCTCGACCTTGCTTATTTTTTCTATCGTTACCTTTTGGGATTGCTTCGAGTAGAGATACTTCAAGATTTCTTCATACTGGGGCAACAGGGCATGCTTGGGCGGATTGTAGGGAATGGCTGCCTGCAGGTCCAGCCTCTCCAGCTCTTCCAGCCGGTCAAATACCACTTCGCCCGAAACCTCATCCCGGCGCGGTCCGTAGACGGCATAACTTTCGGCCAGCCTGTTGACCAGCGCCCTGACCTGATCCCTGGGTAACCAGTACATGACCTACTCCACCTTCTCCAGCCGGACGGGCAGGAAAAACTCTTCGTTCTTTTCCAGTTCGGACACCTGGCGGTGCAGGAACCCGGAAATCATCTCTTCTATAAAATAAGGAATATAGAGCATGCCGGGCAGGATGTCGGGCGAAATACGGGTGGCCAGCCTGATTTCAGCGGCTTCCGAAACTATCCTCACCGGCTGTTTTTCCCGAAGTCCGAGGGCCCGGGCATCTTCTTCCGAGACTTCTACAAAGCCATTGGGATAGAGCAGCAGGAGGGCATTGTATTCTCTCCTTGGAATGAACGTCCTTTTCATGACCGAGTTCTGATGCCAGAAATAATTGCTCCGGCCAACGACCAGCTTGAAGGGAAAGACCCCTTCCTTTCCCGAACGCAAGCTCTGCCGCCGGTCTGCGGCCCCGTCGAATACAAACTTGAACCCGCGCCCGGTCTCTTCGGCCAGGGGAAATTCTGTGCCACCCGGGTGCCTGTCATCTACCGGCCACCTGAGGCCAAGACTGGCCCTCAATTTTTCATGGCTGAGGCCCGAATACTGAGGCACTACCCTGCTTATTTCAGTCATGATTTCCTCGGCAGATTTATAAGGCCAGGGTTGACCCAGGGCCGAAGCCAGGCGGCTCAGTATTTCCCACATGGGCTTGATTCCAGCCGGTGGCTCCACTTTTTTCTGGCTGAGTTGCACCCGTCTTTCCGAATTGGTGTATGTCCCGTCCCCTTCAACGTAATTCAGACGGGGGAAAATTACGGTGGCCAGGCTGGCAAAAGCATTCTGGTAGGCTCCGAAATAGACCACGAACTCCAGCTCTTTTATCCGGTTGACATGGCGGATGATTTCCTCGTCATGGTCCACGACCAGCAGGGCCTTGATTGACCGATCTTCCTGCAGGCAGGCGGCGGCGCTTTTTCCCGGTGTCCGGTTAAGCCCGACCTGCCAGAGTTCTTCAAACCTCCGCCAGCTTTCCTCAGCCTCCACCGGGAAATAGCCGGGCAGAAAAGCCGGTGATACTCCCATGTCCAGGCTTCCCAGCAGGTTGCTGATGCCGGTGACCGGGCACATTCCTCCGGCGGGGCGGTCCAGCTTGCCGGCCAGGAGGAACAGGTTAAGGAGGGCTGACATCGAGCGTCGGTCCAGGCTCTGGATGCCGACGGGATAAAAAGCGAAAGCTGATTCCGATTCATAAAACTTTCTGGCCAGGGAAATTATTTCCTGCTCCTCGACCCCGGTCGATTCTGAGGCCTGCTTGAGGTCCAGGGAATCCAGGTATTCAAGATATTGCCGGGCATTTTCAACCCGTTCTTCGAGATCATCGCCCCGGACCAGCCCCTCGGTTCGCAGGGCGCGGGCCAGGGCCTCGAGCAACAGCCAGATGGTACCCGGGTTTGGCCTGAGATGCTTCTGACTGAGCCTGGCCATCTGGGTCTTTCTGGGCGAAATTGTGGCCACAAAGGTCCCCGAGCGGCGGGCAAAATGAATTTCGCTGGCGATTATGGGGTTCTGCTTGGTCAGGTCGCCCCCCACCACCAGGATAAAATCGGCCTGCCTCAGAGCCGACAGGGAGCCGGTCATGGCCGGCAAACCGCAGCCCTCAAGAAGCACCCGGGAACTCTCCTCCAGCCCGGCGTCCGAGGTCAGGCTGAGATTGTTGCTTTTCATAACCGCCCGGGCAAACTTTCCAAATAGATAATTTTCCTCGTTGGAAGCCCGGGGAGAGCCCAGGAAGGCCACCTCTCTCCCGGAAAAAGTTTTCAGGCGACTGGCCGTAAAATCTACCGCCTCATCGAAAGAAACCGGGCGAAAGCTATTTCCCTCTCTGATCAGCGGGCTGGTTATTCTTTCCTCGGTCTGCAACAGTTCATGAATATGCCAGCCGCGGACACACAACCGGCCGCGACTCAGGGGATGGCCGGGCAGGGGATAAACCCCGCGGACCCGGTTTCCCTCCACCTGGAGCAGGTGCCCGCAACCGGTGCCGCAGAAATTGCAGATACCTCGGTAATAAGACACGTCTCTCTCCTCAAGCAGCCGGGCCCGGAGAAACTTGACCCATACTCCCCTGGCTTTTAGACGGCAAAATACCAGAAATATTCAGTCTTGTAAACTCTCCTGGCCGCTCCGGGCAATCAGCACTTTCAAAAGGTAACAGACATTAAACAGGGAAGACAGCCCTCCCAGAAATCTTTCCTTGACCATGCCCTTGGGCAGCTCATCGACAATAGCCTTAAGACCGTCCAGGACAGCCTGGAGCTGACCGAAGCCGGTGGCCAGTTCCGGCCCAAGGCCCGAGCCGGTCAGGTCGGCCATCAGCCCGGTAATTTTATCAGGCTGGGCAAAAGCCTGGCGGAAAAAATCCTTCAGTTCTCCCTTAATTCCAGCCATGGATTTTTCCAGCAGGCAGAACCTGGTCAGCTGGTAGCCCAGCCTGACCTCTTCCAGGTTCCTCTGGACAAATTTTTCTGGATACCTTTCAAAATAAGCCTGGCCCAGGGCTTCCATGTCTTCCCGGTTAAAAGGGAAGTCTCCTTCCAGCCTTCTGACCTCAAGAAAAAAATCCTGAAGGTCGGGCTTGAGGCGGAAGATTTCGGCCAGGGTCTTATCCATTCTAGGGGTTTCCAGGGAAAATTTCCGGGCTCAGGCTTTTTTTCTGTGTTTTTCCAGAACGCTGAGCAGAAGGTCAAAATTAACGGGCTTCTGAAAAACTCCGTTAAAGCCCAGTTCGTCCAGGCCGATGGTTCTGGCCGTGGCCTCGCCTATGGTACTGAGCAGAAACACGGGCAGCTCGGGACGTTCCTCTTTGATGACTTTAGCCACCTTGGCTCCGGCATCTATGTCTTCCATCATCATGTCGCACAGGACGATATCGGGATTGAGCCGGCGGAAAAGCTCCAGGCCTTCCTTGCCGCTCAGGGCGGTAGCCGTTTCGTAACCGCTGGCTTCCAGAATGGCCTTAACTGAAACGCAGATGGCCGGGTCATCATCTATCACCAGGACCTTGGTTTTATCGGGCATCGGTTCCTCCTGATTGTATTAGGTTAATTTATACCACACAACGAGCCGCGGGGAAAGGGTTTTCTGCCGACCGGGTTGTGGCTCGCGGTTTCATCAGGAGAAGGGCAACCCGGTCGCCAGCCATCAAAGGTAATGGATTGTCGCTGCCGGGGAAAAAGTTTCGGGCAGTTAACATTTGTTTGGGGGAAAAATGGCGGGGCCGACGAGACTCGAACTCGCGACCTCCGGCGTGACAGGCCGGCGTTCTAACCAGCTGAACTACGACCCCGCCCGGGGTTTCTAAATTATAGACAAACAACTCTGAAGTTGCAAGAGAGCCACCCGGCTCCATTAATTGATGCCAGCCCCCCGAGGCTGGATAAAGATTTTCGGGCCTCAGGTCCTTTCAAACGACATCTTTTCCAGGGCGGCAATCCGCGCCTCGATGGGAGGATGGGTGCTGAACAATCTGTTAACCTTGCCGCCGATATTCTTCAGCGGGTTGACGATATAAAGATGGGCGGTAGCCTTGTTGGCCGCTTCCAGCGGTTCCGGGTCGGCGGCGATCTTGCGCAGGGCCGAGGCCAGCCCGGCCGGGTACCTGGTCAGCATGGCCGCGCTGGCATCAGCCAGGTACTCCCTTCGCCGCGAAATGGCCAGCTGCATCAGCTGGGCCACGAGCGGGGACAATATGGCCAGGACTATGCCCACCAGAAGCAAGATGGCCCCGGCATTCCCGCTACGCTCCCGGCCTTTCCTGCGCCCCCCTCCCCACCACAGGCTGCGCAGCATCCAGTCGCTGAGCAGGGCCACCACCCCGACCATGACCACGGCCACCGTCTGGAGAAGAACATCGTAATTCTTAATATGGCTCATCTCGTGGGCCAGGACCCCTTCCAGTTCCAGGCGGTTCATCTTCTGGAGAAGGCCGGTGGTCACACAGATGACCGAATTTTTCGGGTTGCGGCCGGTGGCAAAAGCGTTGGGAGCGGTATCCTCAATCACATAACAGCGGGGAGCCGGCAGGCCGGCGGCAATGGCCAGGCCTTCAACCGTATGGTAAAGGTAGGGGAATTCTTCCCTGGTCACCGGCCGGGCCCGGCTTATGGCCAGGACAATCCGGTCGCTGTAGTAATAACTGCCAACGGCCATCACGACCGAGATGACCAGGGCCAGGATAAAGCCGCCCCGGCCCCAGCCGGTGAGCTCTTCAAAGACCCAGACCAGGAGAAAGACAAAGGCGACAAAGAACAGGACCAGCAGAAAGGACTTGACCTTGTTGCTGGTTATCTGTTCATACATGAGGATTCTATCTTCTCAGTCCGAGCTTTAGTGAGTTCTGCCAGAAGAATTATCAGAAGGAAACTTTGACCGGTCCCCGGGCCTCCGGTTCTTCTATTTCAAAGTAGTCTCTTTCCTTGAAGCCGAAGAGATTGGCAATTATGTTAGAGGGAAAGACCTGCTGCTTCATGTTGAACTTCATGACCGTGTCGTTGTAGAACTGCCTGGCAAAGGCGATCTTGCTCTCGGTCCCGGCCAGCTCCTCCTGCAGCATCAGGAAGTTCTGGTTGGCTTTCAATTCGGGGTAATTTTCCACCACGGCAAATAGCGATTTCAGGGCCCCGGTCAGCATGTTTTCGGCCTGCCCCTGTTCTTTGACCGTCTGGGCATTGATGGCCCGGGTCCGGGCCTCGGTCACTTTCTCGAAGACTTCCCGCTCGTGCTTGGCATAGCCCTTGACCGTTTCCACCAGGTTGGGAATCAGGTCATAGCGGCGGCGCAGCTGGACATCCACCTGGGCCCAGGCGTTGTCGCAGCGGTTTCTGAGGACGACCAGGCTGTTGTAGATGCCGATGGCAATCAGGACCAGTAAACCTATGATTATCAGCAAAACAATAAGCGCTCCCATTTTTTCTCCTTTCCTTGATATCCTGTTCTCAGGACACCACTTTGCTTAAAGAATATAAGCCCCGTCCTCAAAAATCAAGCCTTTTTATTCCCAGAAAATATAAATTGACTTGCCGGCGAAGGACGTGTTATATTTCAGTCTCAGTTTGTTCTTTTTTTAAAATCTAAAAAAAGCAATTAAAAGCCTAAAGGAGGTTTCTGAATGGCTACATTAAAGGAAAAGTTTGTCTCCAAGATGATGCCCATGCGGGAGAGAATCCAGAAGATTCTCAAAGAACATGGGGAACTGAAAATCTCTGAGGTGACCATAGCCCAGTGTTATGGTGGCATGCGCAGCGTCAAGTGCATGATGTGGGAATGTTCGGCCCTGGACCCGAACGAAGGTATCCGCTTCCGCGGCTATACCATCCCCGAAGTCCGGGAAAAGCTGCCCAAGGCTCCCGGCACCGAGGAACCGCTGCCCGAGGGCATGTTCTACCTGCTGCTGACCGGTGATATCCCCACCTACGAGGATTGCGTGGCCATCACCGAGGAGTGGCGCAAGAGAAGCGCCCTGCCCAAGTACCTGATCGATGTTCTGAACACCGTTCCGGTCGACACCCATCCCATGACCCAGTTCGCCCTGGCCATTCTGCAGCTGCAGAAGGACTCCGTCTTTGCCGAGAGGTACCGCCAGGGCATGCACAAGCTGGATTACTGGGACCCGATGTACGAGGACGTGATGAACATCCTGGCCAAGCTGCCGGCCATCGCCGCCTACATCTACCGCCGCAGCTACAAGGGCGGGAAGCACATCCCAGCCGACCCCAAGCTGGACTGGGGCGGCAATTTCGCCCACATGCTCGGCGTCACCGACGACCCGGCCTTCAAGGACCTGATGAGGCTCTACCTGGTGCTTCACTGCGACCACGAAGGCGGCAACGTCTCCGCCCACACCTGCCACCTGGTGGGTTCGGCCCTGTCTGACGCCTATTATTCCCTGTCAGCTTCCATGGACGGGCTGGCTGGCCCCCTGCACGGACTGGCCAACCAGGAAGTCCTGCGCTGGATCATGGAAATGATGGAAAAAATCGGACAGGAACCGACCAAGGAACAGATCAGCCAGTACATCTGGGATACCCTGAACGCCGGAAAGGTTGTGCCCGGATACGGCCATGCCGTCCTGCGCAAGACCGACCCGCGGTTCATCGCCCAGAGAGAATTTGCCCTCAAGCACCTGCCCGATGACCCCATCTTCAAGGTGGTCAGCAAGGTGTTCGAGGTGGCCCCGGACATCCTGACCCAGCACGGCAAGGCCAAGAACCCCTGGCCGAACGTTGACGCCCATTCCGGCTGCCTGCTCTGGCACTACGGTGTGACCGAGTACGATTTCTACACCGTGTTCTTCGGCGTTTCCAGGGCCATGGGCGTTCTGGCCCAGCTCATCTGGGACAGGGCCCTCGGACTGCCGATCGAAAGACCCAAGAGCGTTACCACCGAGTGGATCGAGCAGTTCATCGCTTCCCAGCAGGCTCCCAAGGCCTGAGAAACAACCGGTTGAAACGGACAGGGCTGTCCTTCGGGACAGCCCTTTTTATTTTTAAATGAAGCTCGGGAATAGAGAAAGGCATCACTGCCAGGAGCGGCCACCGGACGTCATTGCTGGAGTAATCGCCACCCCTGATACCGGGGCCTGCCTGGCCGAACCTGCTGGCCGGTGTCATCGTCCTGAGCCGGAACAGAAATATTCATCTATTTTTCCGGCCCATCAACGCCGGCGCCCACCGGTCTGGTGATTTTTTTTGCAGGGAAAGATGGACCGGGACGGGGCTCGCTTCCCGCTTTTAAGAAAAACTTTTTTGTGATAACATTTCCAGCACGATGGGAGGTCATCATGGAATATAAAATCATGTTGATAGGCTGCGGAACGGTCGGACAGGGATTACTGGAAATCCTGCTGAAAAAGGCTGAATTTCTCCGCGACTGTCACGACTTCGAACCCAGGGTGGTGGCCATCACCGATATGATGAAGGGCACGGTCGTCGCCCCGGAGGGCCTGGAGATTGACCTGTTGCTGGAGACGTTAAAGGCAGGCAAAAAGCTTAACGACTATCCCGGGAAAAAACAAAAGACCGAAGACTACGTGGACCCGCTGGACCTGATAGAGCGGGTGGAAGCGGATATCATGGCCGAAATGACCTACACCGATATCAAGACAGGCGAACCGGCCACCTCTTACATTAAAAAAGCCCTGCGTACCGGCAAGCACGTGGTCACTTCCAACAAGGGTCCGGCCGCCCTGCACTATGCCGAACTGCAGGAGCTGGCCCGGGTTAACCGACGGCATTTCCGGATCGAGGGCACGGTCATGAGCGGAACCCCGGTCTTCCATCTCTTCGAAAACGGCCTGGCCGGGAATGAACTCAGGGAGGTCAAGGGAATCTTAAACGGCACCACCAATTTCATCCTGAGCAAGATGGAACTGGATGGGATGGAATACGATGAAGCCCTGAAGCTGGCCCAGCAGCTGGGTTATGCCGAGGCCGACCCCACGGCCGACGTTGAAGGCTTTGACGCCGTGGCCAAGGTGGTCATCCTGGCTAACGCCCTGATGGGCGGAAAAATCAAGCCGGCTGAGGTCAGGCGCCAGGGCATCTCTCACCTTAGAAAGAAAGATATCCAGCAGGCCAGGGAAGCCGGGCTCAGATACAAGCTGATTGCCGGTGTCAAGAAGGACGGTGAGAAAATAGAAGCCAGCGTGGCTCCCGAGAAACTGCCCCTGACAGACCCCCTGGCCGGAGTCATGGGGGCCCAGAATGCCCTGACCTTCGACACCGACCTGATGGGCAAGGTGACCATCCAGGGCGCAGGCGCCGGGCGGATTGAAACCGGCTTTTCGATTCTATCTGACATGCTGGCCATCGGCCGCTGCCAGAAGAAGTAAAAGGATTCTTATAGTCCCTCCGGTCAAGCGGGCAGCTTTATCCAGCCGGGCTTATACAAATATTCAGATTAATTCCTATATTAGTCCTGGCTGATTATACCCCTGATACTCCTACCAGAGTGGTCCAGGCGTACTAATGTCCGGCCTAATTTTGGGGCCCTTATCCAAAGCCTGAGCACAGTTAAACTGAATATTTTCCCCGAATATAAAGAGCTTCCAAGCTCCCCTGGATTTCGTTCTGGCAAGACCTATAAGCCAATTTCATAAGGTGTAATAGCCCTAATGGCCCGCCAGGCCACCCTGGCCAGGCTTTTTCCCTTTCCGGTCCTACAAAATTGTAGGAACAATGCCAAAATTGTAGCCAAAATCTCCCGGCCAAAACCATAAGTTATTTATTTAGAACTATTTATACCCTGGCACGGGGCTTGCATTATTAAATGGTGAAACTCATGAAAAGGAGGTTAACCATGAGGCTCAAAAAAATGTTGATGGCAGTGGCCATCGGGATGTTAGCGGTTGCCCTGGTTTCAGCCTATTCCTTCGCTCAGGAGAACACCGAACAGACCAAGGAAAAAGCCAAGGTCGAGCAGAAGGAACAGGTCAAGAACCAGGTGCAGGTTAAGGACAAGGTTCAGAACAAGGGTGAAGAGAAGCCCCAGACCCAGCAGAGAGAACAGACCAGAGAGCAGGAACAGGTCAGGGCCGAAGTCCAGAAGACCATTGAAAACCAGGCTGCTGAAAATTCTCAGTCCCAGACCCAGGTCCGGAACGAGATCCAGAACCGGGTGGCAACACAGCTGAATGAACAGGGCCAGGTTGAAAACCAGCACCAGCTGCGGATTGAACACCAGGTTCAGAACCAGGCCGTGGAGAACCAGCTCTCCATTAACAAAGAAGGTTCCGGCAAACCCGAGGTAGAACACAATGTCCAGGTCAAGGCCCAGGAGCAAAACCAGGTTAAGAGCCAGACCAAGAACCAGATCCGGAACGAGGAAAGGAACAGGGTTCAGAACCAGGTCAAGGAACAGCCCAAGAACAGAGTGAAAAAGGGTGGCCCTTTTGTTGATGAAGACGGAGACGGAATTAATGACTTCTACCGGGACCATGACGGGGACGGAATCCCCAACTGCCAGGACCCGGACTGGACAGCTCCCAAGGACGGCACCGGCTATAAGGGCTCTCCAGAGGGCAGTGGTTCCGGTCAGGCCATGACCAAGTCCATGAACAGAAATATGACCATGGCCAGGCAGGCCTTCAGAACGCAGACCAGCCTGGCGGCCAGGATCTGCGACGGCACCGGCCCGAAGGGGGCAGTGGCCAGGAAAGGGAACCGTTAACAGGTGTTAGAAAACGGGAGGGAACCGGGAAGACGGGCCCGGTTCTTTCCCGTTTTAAATATCCCGCTCGGTTGTTACGACCAGTAATTAGACGGAAGTAGACAGGAGGGAAAAATGGCAGGTTTTAGAATAAGGTTGAAAAATAATATAATCACCTCGGGAGGAATCCTAAGAAAAATGACCAGAACCAAGAAACCGGTCCTGGGGCTGACCACCTGGCTGCTGGTGCTGCTCATGGCCGGCTCTCTATCGGCCTCAACCGTTCAGTTCACGCTGGCCCACAACGCCACCAGCAACATCTTTCAATCGTACCAGCCGCTGTCCGACCAGTTGACCAGCGCTTCTCTTTACTTTGGAGGCGATTCCGAGGGCCTCTCCCTCTACGGAGATTTTAATTTGAGTTTTCTTTACAAGTACTCCGGCCTGAGCTCCTTCGCCGGCAAGCTCGGTGCCGACTACCTGGTCCCGGCCGGCTCCAGGAGCGCCTTTTACTTTGCCCTGGAAGGAGAAGGGGTACTGTTCAGAAACCTGTACGACTACTTCAACCATGGCACCATCCGCTTCGTGGCCAATTTCAAGAGTTACCTGGATGCGGCCACCATCGTCAGGCTTGATACTCTCAGCCAGTTGAGAGATTATAAATATTCCATCTTCGATTACTTCTCGGAAAACATGAGCTTATCGCTGGACCATTATTTTCCCTCCAAAACCACTCTGAAAATAGAGGCCGGGTATGGTTATAAACTCTACTTTCACCCGGGTATAATTTCTTCGACGGGAGAAGAGACTCCGCTTCTGGCCACCCAGGTTTCTTCAACTGCTGGCCTCGGAGCCCTGGCTTACCGCGGGCCGGTCCTTCTGACCCAAGCCGCCCTGCAGGGTGGGCCCGGCGGGCATGGAGGCCCGGGACAGAATTATGAGATGGGCGGAAGTTACAGCATCCGGGGCATACCCTACCAGACCATTTATTACACCGGCAGCCAGAATATCCAGATTGCCTCCATCGGCGGTCTGCTGGCCCAGGGACTGGGGGATCGCCTCGGTTTAAGCCTGGGCGCCTTAAAACAGTGGAATCTCGCGGGCGAAAATCCCTTCGCCTCCAGCGATGAGCTCTTCATGGTTGAAAATCCGACCTATGACCAGTTCAGCTGGGAGGGGTATTCGCTGACGGCCAAGCTGACGGCCCTGCTCTCCGAGAACCTGAACGGGGCCTTTCAGTATGACTATTTTTCCAGGAAATTCCCCGGGTTAGACAGCCTGGACCTGGAGGGCAATAGCCTGGGAATCCAGAGGGAAGATAAAAGGCACCAGTTCAGTGCCCGGCTTCAGCTGGACCTGCGCCGGGTTTCCTTCTTCCTCAACTATGCCTACATTAAGAATAACTCGACCGACCCCTGGTTTACCTGGGATGGGAATGTTATCAGCGGAGGATTGACCTGGAACCTGCAGGTCACCCCGTCGCGATAAATGAGGTGTCGACATGAGAAATCAAGATTCCAGGAAAGAAATGGATGGTGGAATAAAGAAGCTGCTCCCCGGGCGGAGCTGGCGGCACCGGGCCGTCATTCTTATGGGGTTACTGCTGATGGTTCTGCTCTCTCTGTCCGGCCCGGTCGCAGCCCAGGAGACTTCTTCCGGGGAAGGCCAGGCTAACCAGCAGGCTCAAACCCGCCCCCATTTTTACGATGTCGACCGGGAGGTGACCATCGAAGGTCAGATCGAAGACCTGCGGTTTGAAAACAGGTACGAGGGCAAGGGGAATTTCCTGGTTCTCCTGGTCAAGGAAAAGAGCGGCGGTGAGCTGGTGGAGGTGGAAACGGCCCCGGCCTGGTTCTTCCGCACCGACCTTCACAAAGGAGAAAAAATCCGGCTGGTAGGTTCTGTGACCGAAGAAGGTAAAGACGGCCGGAAACTGGTCATCGCCAGGGAACTGAGAATTGGCAATCAGACCATTACCCTGAGAGACCGCCGGGGTTTCCCGACCTGGAGCCGCGGCCAGGGACGGAGGCGCGGCCCCGCCTGGTAATTGTTAATAATTAAGACAACTGGCTGCCCACCTGAAAGGTAAGGATCCTTATTGCCCGAAGAATAAAAAACAGAAAAATAAACCATTCAGCCCTTATAAATTTAAGTCTGAGGACCGGCTCTTTACCATTGACCACTGCCAGGTTAACCATAAACATCGCCAATTAAGAGCTGCTATCTCCATGAAGGTAATGTCCCCGAACCAGGAAGGCCTGAAACCTCACCACACCGGGGCCTTCAGGCGAAAAGAATTTCAGCTTGACTACCCCCACCGGCTGTGTGGTATTTTGTTATCTTCATGAGTTCCTGTTTAGAGTGCCTGATGCGGCCGCCGGCCGCCACCACCCTGCCCACCCAACTAAGCCAAACGAACACAATAAATCTTTAAGATAGGGAGGCATCATGTCCGAAGAAAAGAAATATTCCCCGGGAGTTGAAAAGTACATCCGGGAAGCCAAAGCTTTCCTGGCCCGGCAGGAAGAAGTCAGAGCCCGGATGCAGAGGATGAAGTTCGACACCATAGCCGTCCACGGGCTTTACTCCCTGGAAGAAGCCCTGGACCGCAACCAGGGAGCAATCATAGAACCACTCTATCTGGCCACTTCCCAGGGCTACCGAGATTCCGACGAGCTGGAAGCCGCCCTGGCCTACTTAATCCCCACCTGGTGTTACACCAGAATTGCCAACCCCACCACCTATTACCTGGAATACGTGCTGGCCCTGCTGGAAGGCTACAGGACGGGTTACGAGACCTCCTGTGTGGTCACCTCTTCGGGGATGTCCGCCATCATGATGGCCGTTGACCCCTTCCTGGTCAAGCAAAAAGAAGGCCCCGAAAAGATAAACTTCGTTTCCTCCATCCAGCTCTACGGCGGGACCTTCCAGCATTTTTCGGTGAGAAAGATGAAAGAAAGGGACATAGAGGTGCGCTGGGTCCTGCACCCGGAAGATATCGAAGAGTGGAAGGCCAAGATCGATGACAACACCCGCTTCCTGTACGTGGAAGCGCCGAGCAACCCGCAACAATCATTCTGCGACGTCAAGGCCCTGGCCGACCTGGCCCATTCCTGGGAAATCCCGCTGATCTTTGACGCCACCTGCGCCACCCCGGCCCTGATGCGGCCGATAGCCTACGGGGTGGATATCGTGGTTCACTCGCTCACCAAGTCCATAACCACCGGGGGCCTGGCCATCGGCGGAGCCCTGATCAGCAAGAAGCCCATCGTCACCAAGGTCAAGAACGATGACCCCAACTTCAAGGCCAGTTTCGCCGAATACGTCAAGTTCTGGCCCTACCGCGACAATGGCCCCGCCGCCTCTCCCTTTAACGCCCTGATGGCCATCAACGACCTGCGCACCCTGCGCCTGAGAATGGACATCGTCAGCCAGAACTGCCAGAAGGTGGCCGAATTCCTGGAAAAACATCCCCGCGTCTACCAGGTGGACTACCTGGGACTGCCCAGCTACAAGCTCCATCCGCTGGCCAAAAAATATATGAAACTGGTTGATTCCGATGACGGCAGTGGTCAGGAAGTGAACCGCTACGGACACCTGATGAGCTTCCGGGTGGACGGCCCGCCGGAAAATGCCAGGAAGGTTTTCGACCGGTTCAAGATCATCTTCCGGGCCACCGACCTGGGACGCATCAAGAGCGTGGCCACCATCCCGGCCATCTCCACCCACCAGCAGCAGGGGGAAGAGGCCCGGAGGATGGCTGACATCCCGCCCCAGCTCATCAGGCTCTGCGTGGGGGCAGAAAACCCGGACGATATAATTGAAGACCTCAACCAGGCCCTCAATTCCCTCTGAGCGATACGGCCGGGTTTGAATTTTGCCACCGGCTCGACTAAAATCAGGGCATGGAAGCTCTGAGAATTTTTACCCAAAAACCGTACCAGCTCCGGGGCGAGGTAACCATCAGCGGGGCCAAGAACGCTGTCCTCCCGGCCCTGGCCGCTTCCCTCCTGACCGCCGAAGAAGTTCGCCTGACCAATATCCCCCTGGTCAAGGATGTTCAGACCATGCTGACCCTCCTGGCCGAGCTGGGGGCAGAATACGAGCTTAAAAAGAAATCCCTGACCATCACCGCCAAAAAAATACTCTCCGACCAGGCCCCTTACCAGCTGGTCCGGGCCATGAGAGCTTCCATCCTGGTGCTGGGTCCTCTGCTGGCCAGGAAGGGCCGGGCCGTGGTGGCCCTGCCCGGGGGCTGTGCCATCGGCACCCGGCCTGTCGACCTGCATATTACCGGACTGCAAAAGCTCGGCGCCGAAATAAAAATAGAGCACGGCTACATCGTGGCCGAGGCCAGGAGGCTCAAGGGAGCGGAGTTCGAGTTCGAAAAAAAGACGGTCACCGGCACCGAAAACCTGGTGATGGCCGCGGCCCTGGCCCGGGGTGAAACCATCCTCAAAAATTGTGCCCTGGAACCGGAGGTCAGCAGCCTGTGCGAACTGCTGGTCAAGATGGGAGCCAGGATTGACGGCATAGGAGAAGAAACGCTCCGGATCAAAGGAGTGGATGACCTGGGCCCGGCCAGCCATCAGATTATTCCAGACCGGATTGAAGCCGGGACCTTCATGGTAGCCGCGGCCCTGACCGGGGGCGACCTTGTCCTGCGAGAGGTGGAGCCGGCCCATCTCCAGGCCCTGACCGACAAGCTGACCATCTCCGGTGCCAGAATAGAAAAAAGCGGAAGAAGGTCAATCAGGGTTATCGGCAGCCAGGAAATAAAACCACAGGACGTAACCACGGCTCCCTATCCAGGTTTTCCCACCGACATGCAGGCCCAGTTCATGGTCCTGATGACCCAGGCCAGCGGCACTTCCATCATCACCGAGACCATCTTCGACCGGCGCTTTGCCCACGCCAACGAGCTGACCAGGCTGGGTGCCAGTATCGAAATCCAGGGAGACAAGGCCATCGTCCGGGGGCCCACACCTCTCTCGGGCGCCGAGGTGATGGCCACCGATTTGAGGGCTTCGGCCTGCCTGGTGCTGGCCGGCCTGGTGGCCACCGGCCAGACCACAATCAACGACATCGAGCACCTGGACCGCGGCTACGAGAAAATCGAAGACAAGCTGGTCAAGCTCGGCGTTAAGATTGAACGTCTTAAGAACAACAATAACCACAGGACGGGGGGTAAGACATGAGCGATTGCATCTTCTGTAAAATTGCCCGGAAGGAAATACCGGCCAGGATAGTCTACGAGGACGACGAGTTCCTGGCCTTCGACGACATCAGGCCGCAGGCTCCGGTCCACACCCTGATCATTCTCAGGAAACACCTGGCCAGCCTGAAAGAAGCCGGTCCGGATGAAGCCGGCCTTCTGGGCCGGATCCTGATCAGGGCGGCTGAAATCGCCAGGCTCAAGGGCATCGACCACAGTGGTTACCGGGTGGTGGTCAACACCGGCCCCGACTCGGGCCAGGAAGTCTTTCACATCCATTTCCATCTCCTGGGTGGAAGGCGTCTGGGCTGGCCGCCCGGTTAAGCGACGCTTCCGGAATTTATAATTCCGGCGCGAAAGGCATTTTCCGGCATGGCCTATTTGATCGACGGCAACAACCTGATGGGGCAGGCCGACCCCTATTTCAAGTATGACCCGGCCAGCCGCAACCGGCTGGTGGCCCGGCTGCTCCTTTTCCAGAAGATAACCCGGTCCCGGATCTTCCTGGTGTTCGACGGCCGACCACCACTCGAAGAACGCGAAATAAAACTCAACCCTAAATTCACCGTGCTGTTCCCGGAGCCCGGACAGCCGGCCGACAGCCTGATCGAAGAGTTGCTGTCCGGAAAAAAGGACCGGCGCTATTTCCTGGTGGTAAGCTCCGACCGTGGCCTCAGAGAAATTGCCCGGGCCCACGGGGCCAGGTCGATGGGCACGGTCGACTTTCTCAAGCAGCTCAAGCAGACCCTGAAAGATCACCGGGAGGAGCGGGACCTGGAAAAACAGGACGAGGATTCCACTCCGCTGGAAATATCCCTGTGGAAAGAACTGTTTGGAAAAAAATGAAAACCTTTTCGGTCATCGGCGCGGGCAGGGTGGGCACAGCCCTGGCCCTGGCCCTCTGCCGTAAAGGGCTGGAGTTGAAATACCTGGCCGATAGTTCTCCCGCCCGGGCCAGGAAGGCCAGGAAACTGGTAGGGCAGGGGCGGGCCACCGGTGATAACCGCCTGGCGGCCGGGTCAGCCGGGCTGATCTTTATCTGCGTTCCGGATGACCTGATACCGGAAGTGGTGAAGGCAATATTGTCCGTTGAGCTGAGTGGCAAGTTTGTCTTCCATACCAGCGGGGCCTTCACTTCAGAACTGCTCCAGCCCCTGGCCCGGAAAGGAGCCAGGGTGGCCTCCTTCCACCCCGTTCAGACCTTCGCCGAATCGGTGAGTGAACCCGGAATTTTCAAAGGCATCTACATTGGCTTAGAAGGGCAGCCCGAAGCCGTTGAACTCGGCAAGATGCTGGCTGCCCGGCTGGGAGCCCAGACCCTGTTGCTCTCGGCCGCAGAAAAATCGCTCTACCACCTGGCCCTGTCTATTTCCTCCAACTTTCTCATAATCCTTCTCCACGATGTTAAAGAGCTCCTTAAGACCGCCGGGCTGGAGGAGAAAGTGGTTCTGGAAATCCTGGCCCCCCTTCTTAACAAAACTTTACAGAACGTAAAAAACCTTGGTATCGACTCCAGCCTGACCGGACCGGTGGTCCGGGGTGACCTGAAAACGGTGGAAAAGCACCTGTCAATAACAGCCGGAAAGCCCGGCCTGGACAGGGTCTACAGGGCCATGGCTCTCGAAGCCCTGCGGCTGGCCGAGAAAAGAGGTTTGAGCCGGGCCAAAATCAAAGCATTGAAGCGTCTGCTGGCACAAAGATAACTTCTTCTTCCAGGCGGATTCCTGAAGTCTGCCAGACCTTTTCCTTGAGCTCGGCGGCCAGGGTCAGCACCTGGCTGGCAGTGGCCCCGCCCAGGTTAATTATGAAGTTGCAGTGACCCTGATAAACGGCCGCCTGTCCCACCCTCATTCCCCGGGCTCCGGCCTGTTCCAGAAGCTGTCCGGCAGGAATCTTGCGCCCTCCCGGCAGCACGGGGTTCTTGAAGTAGCTACCGGCGCAGGGGATCTCTCCCGGAGGATGTTTCCTGGCCCGTTGATTTAAGTAATCCTCCACCTTCTTCAGCATTTCCAGCCTGGACCCGGGTTCGACTTTCAGGGCAGCTTTCAGGATGATTTTATGGTCCTTTTTAAGGGAGGAATAACGGTAACCAAAATTCAGTTCCTCCGGGCTTAAGGCCCGTTCTTGTCCGTCCCCGGTGAGCACGGTCACCTCGGCCACCAGGTCCCCTATGGCCTGTCCAAAGGCCCCGGCATTGCCAAAAACGGCCCCGCCCACTGTTCCCGGAATCCCGGCCAGGAATTCCAGACCGGTCAGGCCTTCTTTCAGCGTCAGGCCGACCAGGTCAGAAAGATGGGTTCCGCTGGCTGCTTCCAGACTGCCCTTTTCCGGCAGGTATTCCAGGCCAGCAGCCGAATTCCTGATCACCAATCCGCGATAGCCAGCATCGTCAAAAAGAAGATTGTAACCTCCGCCTATTACGTAAAAAGGAAACCCGAATTTTCGGGCTGCTTTAACGGCCGTGGCCAGGTCCGACAGCCTGTAAACCTCAAGAAAATAATCGGCCGGCCCGCCTATCCGGAAGCTGGAATATTCGGCCAGGGGCACCTTAGAAATCAGGGACAGCCCCGTCTCCTCGAAAAAAGCTTGGCTGAAATCTTGAAACTCTTTCATATTTATCATATTTATTATATTGAATGGGCAAAATGAAGTCTAATGGGCTTTCTGGCATATAAATTGCAGTAGTTCTGGACGGAGGCACTGGAAAAAAATCTGCTATTGACATTTTTAATGTTAATGGGCAAGATATTCAGCAAATTAATTTTTGGAGTGAGGTTAGAAATGAAAAGAACTTTACTGTTATCGCTATTAATACTGCTGGCAGCCGGAACGGTCTGGGCCCAGAACCCGGCGGACGATGCCTATATCAAGGCCATGACCGTCCAGGATAATTGCGAGAAGGTCAAGCTGCTCAAGGAATTCATCAACCAGTATGCCGGCAAGGGCTCCCAGTACGAAAATTATGCCTATGCCTATCTCTGCTTGATCCCCTGCCCCAGCAAGAGCCTTCAGGAATCCCTAAACTACGGGGAAAAAGCCCTGGCCGCGGGCGGGCTGGATACCGACGTAAAAGTTTCGTTGATGATTTTCCTGGCCAACAATTATGTCAGCCAGGGGCAGAACCTGGACAAGGCCAAGAACTATGCCAATCAGCTTATGGACATCGGCAAGGCGGAAAAAGCCAAGGAAGGGGCCAATCCCGACAAGTGGAATAAAATCATCGCCGCCGGATACTACATCCTGGGCAGCGCGGCTGAAAAATCAAAGGACACGGCCGCCGCGGTGGAGGCATATCTCAATGCCTATTCAATGAGCAAAGACAAGAGCATCATGGCCTCGGTCCGCAAGATGGGCAAGGCCTACCTCGACGCCAAGAATTACGCCGAGGCTGAAAAGGTTTACCGGGCCATCTACAACCAGACCAAGGACCCCAATGATGCCATCGCCCTGGGGCAGCTGCTGAACCGGGCCGGAAAGAACGACGAGGCCCTGGCCCTGCTGAAAGAAGCTTACGGCAAGAAGAAAACCGGCGAGGTGGCTTTCTCCATCGCCGTCATCCTGGCCAACAAGGCCAAGACCGACCCGAGCGTGGTCAACGAAGCCGTTCGCTATTCCCTGGAAGCGGCCTTCCTGCCCAACCCCAATTCCGAGCAGGCCCTGAAGATGGCCGAGGGCATGTTCTTCACCATGAACAAGGACTTAAAATACAACGAGACCGTGCTGGCCATCCAGAACAAGGTCAAGGAACTGGAAGAGCTGACCAAGATCTTTAACGAGCGCTTCGGCGGGAAAAGCGAGGACGAGCTGACCGACAAGGACAAGAAAAAAATGCAGGAATTCCAGGCTGACATCGACGCCGTCCAGGCTGAAATCGACAAGCTCAAAAAGCAGCAGGAAGCGGCCATCACCAAGTTCAACCAGCTGATGGAAGAAACCAAGCGCCGGCTGGGGAAATAATCCGCTTACTCTCAACTGCCATCCGGCCCGGGGGCCGGAACCGTACTTCACACCCCTGGCTTTTTCTCTTAAAATAGGAACTGAGATTTCCCGAGGGGAGGGGCCGCATGCAAAAGAAACTTTCCAGAGAAGAAGCCAGGAAAAGAATCGCCGAACTGCGCCGGCAGATTGTTTACCACGAAAAAAAATACTACGTGGACAATGACCCCCAGATTTCCGACTACGAGTTCGACCAGCTGGTGGCTGAACTCCGCCGGCTGGAAGAAGCTTACCCGGAATTCCTGACACCCGACTCTCCCACCCAGAGGGTGGGAGAAAAACCCGTGGAGGGCTTCCCCACCATAACCCACCGTCGTCCGATGCTCAGCATCGACAACTGTTATGACGTTGACGGCCTGAAAGAATTTGACGAGAGAGTCCGCAAGCTGCTGCCCGGCGAGAAAATAGAATACGTCTGCGAGCTCAAGATCGACGGCCTGAGCATGTCCATCACCTACCTTGACGGCCGCTACCACCAGGCGGTAACCCGGGGCGATGGTTTCCGCGGCGACGAGGTGACCGCCCAGGTCAAGACCATCCGCAGCCTGCCCCTGACCATCCCGGTCAAGGAAGAGGTCGAGGTCCGGGGAGAAGTTTACCTTCCCTACGAATCATTCAAGAAGATCAACCAGGAACGCGAAAAGAGGGGCGAACCTCTTTTCGCCAATCCCAGGAACGCGGCCGCCGGTTCCATCCGGCTGCTCGACCCCAGGGAGGTGGCCGGCCGCAACCTGGATATTTTCCTTTACTATATTTTTATTGACGGGAAGGAAATGCCCAGCCAGTGGGAAAACCTGCAGCAACTGAAAAAGCTCGGCTTTAAGACCAACCCGGCCAGCCGCCTCTGCCGCTCCCTGGAAGAAGTCATAGATTACTACCGGGAGTGGACGGAAAAGAGGGATTCGCTGGAGTATGACGTGGACGGCGTGGTAATCAAGGTCAATTCCACCCGGCAGCGCGAACTCCTGGGCACCACGGCCAAGTCGCCCCGCTGGGCCATATCCTTCAAGTTCCCGGCCCGCCAGGCCACAACCCGGATAAAGGAAATCATCGTCCAGGTGGGACGGACCGGGGCCCTGACCCCGGTGGCCATCCTGGAGCCGGTCCAGATTTCCGGGACCACCATCAGCCGCTGCACCCTGCACAACGAGGAAGAACTTAAAAGGAAGGACATCAGGGTCGGCGATTATGTCCTGCTGGAGCGAAGCGGCGACGTTATCCCCCACGTGGTCTCGGTGATGAAAGAGAGAAGAACCGGAAGGGAAAAACCATTCGTCTGGCCGAAAAATTGCCCGGTCTGCCACACGGCCATTTACAAGGAAGAGGGTGAAGCCATCTCCCGCTGCATCAATCCTTCCTGCCCGGCCCGTATCCGGGAGTCAATCCTTCACTTTGCCTCACGGCGGGCCATGAACATCGAGGGCCTGGGCGAAGCCCTGGTAGACCAGCTACTTGGTTCGGGGCTCATCAAGCAGATACCCGACCTTTACCACCTTAAATATGAGGACCTGGTCAAGCTGGAAAGGATGGGCCCAAAGAGTGCCCGCAACCTCCTGGACCAGATAGAGGAGTCAAAATCGCGAGAACTCTGGCGCCTGATCTTTGCCCTGGGCATAAGGCAGGTTGGCGAAAAACTGGCCCAGTCGCTGGCCAGAAAATTCCTGGACCTGGAGAAGCTGGCCCGGGCCAGCCAGGAAGACTTGATGACCCTGGAAGACGTTGGACCCAAGGTGGCGGCCAGCATAGTCTTCTTTTTCCGCCAGCCGGAAAACCAGAAGCTATTGGAGCGGCTGAAAGCAGCCGGCCTGAAATTCCGGGAAAAGGCCGAGAAGGCAGGTCCTCAACCCCTGCAGGGATTGAGCTTCGTCCTGACCGGAACCCTGTCTTCCATGACCAGGGACCAGGCCAAGGAAAAGATCGAAAGCCTGGGCGGAAGCGTCTCCTCCTCGGTCAGCAAGAAGACCGACTACCTGGTGGTGGGCGAAGAGCCGGGGTCCAAGCTGGACAAAGCCCGGGAACTCGGAGTCAAGACCATAGACGAAAAGGAATTCTTAAAACTGATAGGCCAGGCCTAGGTTATTTCTTTTTTTTGAAAATCTTTGACAGGTCCAGTTCCATCAGGCCCTTGAGGCCGGTTTTTTTCTCCCCTTTTTCCAGCTCCTCCAGGGCTGACCGGGCCTGGTGGTGGTCGGGGTCGATTTCCAGGGCCTTCTGGAGTTGTTTCCTGGCCCTGACCTTCAACCCCTCTCCCAGGTAGAGCAGGCCCAGCCCGACATAGCCTTCGGCGTTCCAGGGCTCCATCTCAATGGCTCTCAGGAAATCTTCCTCGGCTTTCTTCTTATAGGCCGGGAGCTTGGACTCGGCCATGGCCAGCAGCAGGAAATAATCGGCCTTGGCCCTTTTCAGGCGGATGGCTTCCTCCAGAAAAATGATGGCCTCTTCATACATGCCCTGGTTGTAGAGGGTCTTGCCCTGCCGGTACTTGATCTCGGCCTTCTTGGCCAGGTCGTCAGCCGTCTCCTGGGCTGGAGCCATCAGCTGCTGGTCATACTGCTTTCTCTTATCCGGTTCGCTCAGGGTCCGGTAGGCGGTGGTTATGGCGTTGAAGACCTCGTTGACCAGGCTGTGGTCAGTCAGGGCAGAATTGAACCGGTCCGGGTGGTATTTCCTGGCCAGGTTGAAATAGGCTTTTTTAATTTCTTCCTCGTTGGCCACCCTGGAAACACCCAGCAGCTCGTAGTAATTGCGGGTCTTCAACTGGGATTTGATTTCCTTGAGTTCCTCAATCCGGGCTTCGAGTTCATCCAGCTCCAGCTTCTTGCGGCTCTCGCTGGCATAATCATCTTTCCTGAAACTGGTGTCGGCCGTCGAGACTTCTATCATGTCCAGGCAATAGAACAGGTACAGGCAGCGGAAGAAATTCTCGTTGCTGAAGCGGGCCGGCACGGCCATCCGGTCGATGACCTGGGTGGTGGAAAACCTCTCCAGCAGTGCCTTCTCCTCCTCGGTCAGAAAATAGGCATAGCGGATATTCTTCAGGGCCACCTTCCGGCCGGCAAAAAACTTCTGCAGGCTGGAATCATATTTCATCCGCCGCAGGCCGTAATCTATGATGAAGGGAACGTCGACCGCCGGCATTTCTTCGGTCGGCGGCTGGACTTCTTTCTCCTGAAAATTAAGCTCGCCGTCAAAATACGGGAAGATGCCCAGCAACGACTCGCGAATCTGAAAGCCCAGGGCCTCCCGCAGGTCGCCCTCCTTGATAACCCCGCCCCGTTTCAAAGATTCCCCCAGGGGCTGGTTGGGCTGGATGAAGTCTTCAATGTTGTTATAGGTCTGGTCCTGTATCTTCTGAAGCTTGAACAGGATTTCACCCAGCCTCTCCGACCTGACGTTGGTCTTAACCTGGATGGGCTTGCCCTTGACGAAGAAAAAATACTTTTCAATTTCCTGGCGCTTGAAGGACAGGCGACCGGTCCGGCTGTTGAAAAAAATTTCCTTCAGAAAAGCGCCAATATGGTTCAGCGATGTCACAATCAGGCCCTTTCAGACTTTCTCGTAATACTTTATATAATCGGCAGCGATTTTTCAACCCCGACCTGCGGTCAGCCGGGCATTGGACAGAGTATCCTGATTTGTGCTATTTTCAACTTATGAAAATAGCCCTGGCCCAGATTTCACCCGTTCTTGGCAACCCGGAACAGAACCTGAAGCTTCACCTGGACTATATCAGGAAGGCCGTGTCCAGAAAGGCCAACCTGGTGGTCTTTCCCGAGCTCAGCCTGACCGGTTATACGCTTAAAGACCTGGCTGCCGAGCTGGCCGTAAATCCCAGAAAATCCCCGGCCTTCAAAAAATTGCTTGAAGCCTCCCGGGAAATAGACCTGGTTTTTGGCTTCGTGGAAGAGGCCGCCGATGACCCGGGCCTGGTCTACAACGCCGCTGCCTATCTGTCCCGGGGGCGGATTCTTCACATACATCGGAAGGTCTTCCTGCCAACATCGGGCATGTTTGAAGAGGGACGATTTTTTGCCGCCGGCCGGCAATTCAGGCCTTTTGACACCGGGCAGGTAAGGACGGGGCTGCTGGTCTGCCGGGACTTCCTGCATTACGGTTCGAGCTACTGCCATTTTGCCGGCGGGGCCGGGTTGATCATCACCATCTCCGCCGCTCCTGGACGGGGAGTCGATGAGCCCCGGAGCCCGGGCTTTCAGACCAGCCGGATGTGGGAGTTGATGGGCGAGGCCATATCGTTTTTCTCCAGCGCGGTGGTGGTCTACTGTAACCGGGTGGGCTACGAAGACGGGGCGGTCTTTGCCGGCGGCTCTTTCATCTATTCTCCCTTTGGTAAACCGATAGCCCAACTGCCCTACCTGGACGAAAAGTTTGAGGTGGTCGAGGTCGACCTGAAAGAAATCGGCCGGGCCAGGAAAAGCTGGCCCTTCAGGCGCGACGAACGGCCGGAAGTGATCTGGCAGTCCCTGGAGAAAATCATAAGAGAAAACCATGAAGATTAACCTCCCGCTGGTGGTTAAGACCCTGACCGGTTTTATCAGGGAAGAGACCAGGAAAGCCGGTTTCGACCGGGTTATCCTCGGGCTGTCCGGCGGGCTGGACTCAACCGTCTGCGCCTACCTGGCCGTCCGGGCTCTCGGGCCCAAAAAGGTGCTGGCCCTGATTATGCCATACCGAGACCTAGACAGCGAAGGGGTAAATCACGCCCGTAAGGTGGCCCGCCTGCTCAAGATCAGATTCCGTGAAATCGATATTTCCCCGCAAGTAGATGCCTATTTTGCCGCCTTCCCAACCGACAATCCGGTCCTCAGGGGCAACAAGATGGCCAGGGAAAGAATGTCCATCCTTTACGACTTTTCAGCCCGGGAGAAGGCCCTGATCCTGGGGACCAGCAACAAGACCGAATTGCTAATCGGTTATGGCACCATTCACGGGGACATGGCCTGCGGTATCAATCCCATGGGCGACCTGTACAAAACCCAGGTCCGGGAGCTGGGCCGTCACTTAAAAATTCCGAAAGAGATACTGGTTAAAAAGCCAACCGCCGGGCTGTGGCCCGGTCAGACCGACGAAGGAGAAATCGGACTATCCTACGAGGAGCTGGACCGGATCCTCTATCTCCTGGTTGACCGCCGCCAGAAACCGGACGAGGTGGTAGCGGCCGGTTTCGAGAGAAAAAAGGTCAGGCGGATAGTGGAGATGATCAAGAGATCAGAATTCAAGCGAAAAATGCCGCCCATCGCCAAGATTTCCAGCCGGACGGTCGGCCATGATTTTCTTTATCCATATGATTGGGGAAAATAGGCCGGCCGCAGCAGGCTTGATACGGAAATAAAATATGGACAAGAAAGGTTCGCTGTACGTGGTCGGCACCCCCATCGGCAACCTGGAGGACATTACCCTTCGGGCTCTAAGAGTTCTTAAAGAAGTCGAAATCATTGCCTGCGAGGATACCAGGCAGACGATAAAGCTGCTCAACGCTTATGGAATCAAGAAACGGCTGATTTCATACTTCCACCCCAGGGAGAACCAGAAACTGCCCGAAATCCTGTCCTGGCTGGAAGCGGGCCGGGACGTGGCCCTGGTGTCCGATGCCGGGACACCCGGGGTATCTGACCCTGGTTTTCCTCTTATCAGGGAGGCAATAAGGAGAAATATAAGGGTAATCCCGATACCCGGGCCGAGCGCCCTGACTGCAGCCCTTTCGGCCTCCGGCCTGCCCACCCATCGGGTCGTCTTTGCCGGGTTTCCCCCGCCCAAGAAGGGCAGCCTTAAGAATTTTCTGGCCAGGCTATCAGAGGCCGAGGGAACCCTGGTCTTTTTCCTGCCCATGCGTAAGTTGAAGCAATTTCTTGAAATAGCAGGAGAAGTCCTGGGACCAAGAGAGGCTGTCCTGGCCAGAGAATTGACCAAGATCCACGAAGAATTTATCAGGGGAACAGTAACCACCCTGGGCGAAGCTATATCAGACGATAGGATAAAGGGGGAAGCCACCCTCCTTATAAGGGGGAAATAATTTTTTTTAAAAAGACTTGACAAAAACATACTCAAAATATATATTAATATTGCACTAAACAATTAATAAGGAGGTGAGACCATGGCTATCACTAAATGGGATCCTTTCCGGGACATCATGGTACTTCGCGACAGGATGAATCGGCTGTTTGAGGATCTGGTTTCTTCTCCTAAATTTGAAGAGTCGGACATCATCCAGAGCACCTGGTCTCCAGCCGTGGATATCTACGAAACCGAGAACGAGCTGGTGCTGACGGCCGAGCTTCCGGGTGTGGAGGAGAAGGATGTCGAGATCAAGGTCGAAGACAACACCCTGAGCCTGCGGGGCGAGAGAAAATTTGAAAAGGAGACCAGGGAGGAGAATTACCACCGCATAGAGCGGGCCTATGGTTCCTTCTACCGGTCCTTCAGCCTGCCGAACTATGTTGACCAGGAGAAGATCAGCGCTGAGTACGAAAACGGCCTGCTCAAGGTCCACATGCCCAAGAAACCGGAAGTCAAACCCCGCAAGGTCAAGATAGTGAAACCTCAGACAGCCGAAAAATCCGGCGAAAAAGCAACCAAATAACTATTGCTGGCAACTGCCCCCGTCTTCGGACGGGGGTTTTTATTTTTAAACTGCCCTGGCCAGAGTCAGGGCCCTGACTTCCCTGGCCCCGGCCCGGCGAAGTTCGGCGGCACATTCTCTGAGGGTCGAGCCGGTGGTAAAAACATCGTCGACCAGCAGGGCGGTCCGGCCGTTTATCTTTCCGGCCTTGCTGACGGTAAACGCCGTCCTGAGATTCATTTCCCTCTCGGCCGCCTCCAGGGAAACCTGGGCCGGGGTATTCCTGACCTTGATGAGGATTCCCGGCAGCAAGGGGACTCCGCTCAGGTCGGAAAGGGCACGCCCCAGCAGCTCAGCCTGGTTGAAGCCTCGCTGCTTTTCTCTTTTCCGGTGGAGGGGAACCGGTACGATAAAATCCAGGCCGTCAAAGAATCCGTCGGAAGCCAAATGCTCATAGACCATGGCGGCCAGCGGCTGGCTGAGGACTTCGCACCCTTTATACTTAAAAAGCAGGATAATTTCCTTTAACCGTCCCGAGTAAGGACCGAGCGAGCGGTGCCGGGAAAAGGGCTCCGGTCGCTCCAGGCAATGGCCGCAGGGATGGCCCGCGGCCGCCGGCTGATGGTAGAAACGCCCGCAGATGGGGCAGACCGGACCATGATGAACCTCGACCCGGTCAAGGCAGCGGGTGCAGATTATCTTTTCCTTCGGGTCTTCCAGGGCCCGGCCGCATAACCGGCAGGAGGAAGGAAAAACAATAACTGTCACCGGGTGCATCACCCGGCTGAGGTGGAGGCGCAGTTTCACCGCTCCTTCGATTCGCCCTCTTTCTTTTCCTGGCACTCGATGCAATAGGGGGCCCAGGGTATGATTTTCAATCTCTTCTTGTTTATCTCTTTATGACAGATCAGGCACAGGCCGAATTCGCTTTTCTGAAGCCTGTCCAGGGCCTGGTCAATCAGCGACAGCTGTTCCCGTTCGCTGTCGGTCAATCCCAGCAGAAACTCCTTGGTATAAGAAGTCTCGGCCTTGTCCACCAGGTCCAGGGCAGTGTCGGTTTCGATTTCCTTGCTGTCATTGTAATACTGGCTCAGTTTTCGGATTATACTGTTCTTCTTTTCCAGCAGCAGCTTTTTGAATTCATCTTTTTCTTTCTTGCTGAGTTTAGCTTTGGCCGTCATTTAACCCCCTCTCATTTCGGATATGAATATCCCTTAATCAGGTTCATAGCCCGGTAGACCTGCTCCAGCAGGACGACCCTGGCCAGCTCGTGCGAAAAAGTCAGCCGCGACAGCGACAGCTCGAGGTCGGCTCTTTCCAGGAGCTCCGGAGCCAGCCCCAGGAAACCGCCCACCAGGAACATGATTTTCCTGGCCGAAACCATCGCCTGCTTCTCCAGCCATCTGGCCAGTTCCTCCGAGGTCATCATTTTTCCTTTATCTGAAAGGCAGATAATATAGCCATCCTTGAGATGCTTTTCAAGCCCCCTGGCTTCCGTTTCCAGTATCCGGCCGGGCTGGCTCTCTTTAACCCCCCGGGCCTCGGCCGTTTCCACTATCCTGGCCCGGCAGAAAGGCTGCAGCCTGGACAGGAATTCCTCCTGCAGGGCCCGCAGGTGCTGGTTCTTCGTTTTCCCGGGCCATAAAAAAATAAGTTCCATCAGAAACGGCATTTAATTAAATAGATTACGACAAAAAAGTCAAGATGTTTTTGCAGGATTTTTTCGGGGCCTCAGTAATCCAGCCTGGGGGCATCAGCCCAGAGTTTCTCCAGGGCATAAAAATCCCGGGCCCTCCGGGAGAAAATGTGAACCACGAAGCTGCCGTAATCCAGGAGTATCCATTCGGCCGTTTCCAGGCCCTCGATGCCAAACGGCTTTATTTTTTCATCGGCCAGTTCTTTCTCGATGCTTTCATAAATGGCGGCATTCTGCCGGGAAGAGTTCCCGTGCATGATGATGAAAAAATCGGTGAAGCTGGCCAGTTCTCTAAGGTCCAGGACGCACAGGCCTTCGGCCTTTTTGGCCAGGGCGGCCCTGACCGACAGCCTGACTTCCCTGGGCAGGCTTCTCTTGGTGAATTTTTTCAGTTTCTCTTGGTTTTCGGCCATTTTCTCCTCAGCGATATAGTTTATGCTTTTCGATGTACTGTTCCACGCCCGGCGGCACCAGGCCGGTTATGGGTTGCCCGGCCCGCAGCCTCTTCCTTATCTCTGACGAGGAAACATCGGGCGTCCGGGCTTCAAGCAGGTAAAGGTTGCCCGGCTTCAGGTTAGTGGACTTGAATACAGTCCGGTTGCCTAATAGCAGAACCTCGGCCGGCTTTATTCTTTCTATCACCTTCTCCAGTGATTTTATCCCGAATCCAGGCCGGCTGACAACTATGAAAGAACATTCCCTGAGCAACCGGTCATAATCCTTCCAGGTTTCAATCTCCAGGAAAGCGTCGGTCCCGACGATGAAGAAAAATTGGTCCCCCGGCCGGTCCTGCCTCAATCTTCTCAGGGTAACTATGGAATACGAGGGGCCGGGACGGCGGGCCTCCACATCGGAAACCAGGAAAGCCGGATGGCCCTGGCAGGCGATGGCCACCATCTTCAGGCGGTGCCTGACCGGGACCACCTCCACCGAGCTCTTATGCGGAGGAATGTATGACGGAACGAACAAAATCCTGTCCAGCGGAAAGCGGCCAATGACCTCTTCGGCCACCTTGAGGTGCCCGAGGTGGATCGGGTTGAAGGTTCCCCCGAACAGGCCGGTCAGACTCATGGCCGGTTCCTTTTCTTTTTTCACCTTATTCAACCGCCCCTCCCTGGCCGGACCCGTTCTTCATCTCGGCCAGAAGTTTGGCCAGCAGGCTGACCAGCTCCTTCAGGCCCTCGCCGGTCAGGGCAGAAATGGCCAGAAACGGTTTTTTCTCCCTGGCCGCCAGCCTCTTGGTCGCCAGCAACCTTTTCCTGTCTTCACCCAGAAGGTCAATTTTGTTGGCCACTATCACCTGTTTCCTCGAGACCAGTTCCGGGTTAAAGGCTTTGAGCTCGGCCTGAATGACCCGGTAATCTTTGACCGGGTCACGGCCGCTCAGGGGGGAAACATCGATGAGGTGTACCAAAATCCTGGTCCTTTCTATGTGCCTGAGGAACTGAATTCCCAGCCCGTGGCCCAGGTGGGCTCCTTCTATCAGCCCGGGGATATCAGCCACCACGAAACTTCTCTCCTCATCCAGGTCAACCACCCCCAGGTTCGGGGTCAGGGTGGTAAAGGGATAATCGGCAATTTCCGGCCGGGCCGCGGAGATTTTTGAGATCAGGGTGGACTTACCGGTGTTGGGAAACCCAACCAGCCCCACATCGGCGATCAATTTTAACTCCAGGATCAGTTCTTTTTCCTCACCCGGCCGGCCCTTCTCAAATTCCCGGGGAACCTGATGGGTGGGAGTGGCAAAAGAAGCGTTCCCCCGGCCGCCGCGGCCTCCCCTGGCCGCCAGGTAAACTTCTCCTGGCTTCAGAAAGTCGTGCAGAACCTGCCCGGTGGCCGCATCCCTGACCATGGTTCCCACCGGAACCTTCAGGTACAGGTCCCGCCCTCTTTTCCCTTGCTTGTTTGAACCCTGTCCCGGAGCTCCCTTCTTGGCCTTGTTGATGGGGTGATACCTGAAATAGGACAGGCTGTTGAGATTGGGGTCGCTCACCAGGTAGATATTCCCCCCGTCGCCACCGCGGCCGCCGTCCGGTCCGCCCTTCGGAACGCGGTATTCCCGCCGGAAGCTGACACAGCCATCTCCCCCCTTGCCGGCAATCAGAATAACCCGGACCTGGTCAACGAACAATTTATCACCTGTCTTTTTTGAACCCGGTCAACCCGGGCTGGTGCCCAGAGGTTAGGCGAGAAAATGCAGTCGCAAATAAGGCTAAAACGGGGGTGCGTCCCATCTCAGGAAGCTGTCCCGGTCGACTCCTCGAGGGGAATTACCGAGACATACTTGCCCATCCTTCCTTTATCTTCAAACCTGACCACGCCGGTGACCAGGGCAAACAGAGTGTCATCACTTCCCCGGCCGACATTCAGACCGGGACGGAATGGGGTACCCCTCTGGCGGACCAGGATGGAGCCGGCCTTGACCAGCTGGCCTCCGAATCTTTTTACACCCAGACGCTTGGGATTGGAATCTCTGCCGTTTACTCCTGACCTTTTATGAGCCATGGTCATTTCTCCTTGGTCTTACCGGTTGTTTCTTTCTTAGCTGTTTTCCGGGCAGCGGGAGCCGCCTTGCCGGCAGCGGGTTTTTCCGCCCTGGTGGTTGTCTCTTTCTTCCTGGGCTTCTTGGGGGCGGGCTCAACGGCTGGCTTCTCGCCCTCGATGGCCTGCCCTTCGGGATAAATTCCGGAAATTCTGACCCTGGTCAGCAGCTGGCGATGTCCCTTTTTGCGACGGTAACCCTTGCGTCTTTTCTTCTTGAAAACGATGACTTTTTCGTCTTTATAATCCTCCAGGACTTCAGCCGCTACCCTGGCCTTCTCCAGATATGGAGTCCCGACCTGGACCTGCTGCCCGTCTTCCAGCAGCAGAACCTGGTCAAAGTGAACGACCTGCCCTTTTTCCGCCTCAAGTTTCTCGACGGAGAGGATATCGCCTTCTTTAACCCGATACTGTTTTCCGCCTGTCTTGATTACCGCAAACATTGGATTTCACCTTCCAGGGAGATAAAAATTGGAGCTTAAATTTAACATATATGGCTATTTATGTCAACCTGGGTCCGACCCGCCGCAGGCCCACCGCCCCGGCTACGGTTATCTCTCCCGCGGGCCAGCAACCGGGCTATAAATTATAATTTCCGGACTTCTTCTGCCCGGCTCCAACCTCACGGCCGCAGTGGGTGGGCCCGGCCCCGGCCCTGATTCTTGACAATCCAGCCGCTTTCTCTTAAGTTAATGGTTAGTAATTCAGGGCGGTTAGCTCAGGGGCAGAGTGTCGGTCTTACAAACCGGAGGTCACTGGTTCGAACCCAGTACCGCCCACCACTGTCCTGCCCCGGTAAACCGGCCTTGAAGGAAGGGAATGAAAGGCAAAAGGATCCTGCTGGTCGAAGACGAGCTGCTTATAGCCCGCCACATTGAACAGATGGTGAAAAACCTGGGCTACCAGGTAGCCGGAGTGGTGGAAAGCGGCGAGCAGGCCCTCCGGGTCGCCGCCGAGCAAGCCCCGGACCTGGTTCTGATGGACATCAGGTTGAAGGGACAGCTCGACGGGATCGAGGCCGCCACCAGGATCTGGAAACTTTATTCCATCCCGATAGTCTACCTGACAGCCTTCACCGACGAGGACACCCTGGTCAAAGCCACCCTGGCCGAGCCCTTTGGCTACCTGATCAAACCCTTCGACGAAAAAGAACTGCTGGTGGCCATCGAGCTGGCCTTTTACAAACACCAGGTTGACACCGAAAACAAGGAAAAGAGGCGCTGGCTGAAGGCTATACTCTCCAGCATAACCGACGGGCTGATTTCCACCGACCGGGAAGGAATCATAAATTTCATCAACCCAGTGGCCGAACAGCTCCTGGGAAAAACTTCTGAGCAGGCGGTCGGCCAGCCGCTGGAAAATATATTCCTGATCCAGGAAGGCCCGGGCGGCAAGCCCTGGGGCCTGAATCTGGACCGGCTGGCCTCGGGCCTGGTGGCCGACGAGGATTTTTACCTGGTCACAGGAGAAGACCGGCTGCCGGTTGAACTCCGTGGCTCTTTGATACGGGACGAGGCCGGAACGGTGGTGGGCTCGGTGCTGGTCTTCCGGGATATAACCCAGAGAAAGCTCCAGGAAGAGCGCTTAAACTACCTGGCCATCCACGATGCCCTGACCGACCTGCCCAACCGCCTGCTGTTCAACGACCGCTTGAGAATCGGCCTGGAGCAGGCCAGGCGGCGAAACCTGAAACTCGGAGTAATAATGCTGGACCTGGATTTTTTCAAGGTCATCAACGATACCTACGGTCATTCCTTTGGCGACCTGGTGCTCATTGAGGCCGGGAAAATACTAAAGCAGCTCACCAGAAAGACTGATACCGTGGCCCGGTTCGGCGGGGATGAATTCACCATCCTGCTGGGAGAACTGCACACCGGGACCAGCGGCCTCCAGATAGCGGAAAGAATTGTCCAGGCCTTCAACCTGCCCATGACGGTCGATAACAGAAAACTGGTGGTCACGGCCAGCCTGGGCCTGGCCCTCTTCCCAGACCATGGCCAGGAGCCGGAAGAGCTTCTGAAGCGGGCCGACCTGGCCCTGTACGCGGCCAAGGACGCCGGCCGGAACCGGGTTCAGCTTTATTCCGAAAAATTTTAAGAAACGACCCGCCCCGATAAAAAAATTTGTTGACCGCAGGGGTTTTATGTAAAATATTGAAAAGCCTGGATGGAGTAAGAAAGAAAGTTGGTTTCACCCGCCAACCGAAATATGAAAATCTATTCATATTTCCTGAGCCCTTCCTTTAAAAAAATCTGGCTTTCGGCCGACCTGGCTGAACTCCTGCACCTGCCGGGCCCGGGCTACACCTGGCTGGAATACCGGAAATGGCTGGAACTCATTCACCCCGATGACCGCAAGGACGCCGAGATCGCGGCCAGGAAAAAATCAGGGGAGCAGACCGGCCGGGTAACTTACAGGATAAGAATTGCCGACTCGGAATACCTGAAAGTTGAAGACTTCAGGCAGGAAATCCCCGTGGAGGGGACCGGAAAAAGGCTTATCCAGGGAATGTTGCTCCCGCTGGAAACCGGACCTGACACCATCACCGTGCAGGAAGCGCTGTATGAGATCGCCCGGTTGAGCGTGGAAAAAGACAACCTGGTGGAACTGCTCCGGGCCATTCACCTGACCATCAGGAACCTGATGCCGGCCGAGAATTTTTACATCGCCCTTTATGATAAAGAATCCGGGCTGGTATCCTTCCCTTACTTTGTCGACGAGTTTGACCCGCCGCCACCGCCCAAGCCGGCCGGGCGGGGACTGACCGAATATGTCCTGAGGACAGGCCAGCCTCTCCTGGCCTCGCCGGAGGTCTTCGCCAAGCTGGAAAGCGAGGGCCAGGTGGAGTCCATCGGAGCACCTTCCGTTGACTGGCTGGGCGTCCCGCTCAGGGTCCATGACGAGGTCTTCGGGGTGATGGTGGTTCAGAGTTACACCGAGGGTCTCCGCTACTCCGAAGAACACCTCCAGGTGTTATCGTTCGTGGCCAACCAGGCCGCCCTGGTGATAAAAAAGAACCTGGCCGAAGAGCTGAGGAAAGAAACCGAACGCCTGCTGACCGATTCCTTTGCTTCCATCCAGGACGGAATTTCCATCCTTGACCTGGAGATGAACATCGTCCGGGTAAACCCGGTGATGGAAAAATGGTACGCCCACGCCCTGCCCCTGGTGGGTAAAAAATGCCATCTGGCCTATCACGGGAAAAACAACTTCTGCGAGCCCTGCCCCAGCCTCGAGACCCTGAGGACCCTGCAACCGGCCTGTGAAATAGTTCCCAGGACCGGCCCCGGGGGAAAAATCACCGGCTGGCTGGAGCTCTTTTCCTTCCCCCTGATCGACCATCGCACCGGCCGGTTAAAAGGCGTCATAGAATATGTCAGGGACATAACCGAAAGGAAAAAAGCCGAGGATGCCATGCTGGCCTCGCTGAAGGAAAAGGAAATTCTTTTGAAAGAGGTGCATCACCGGGTCAAGAATAACATGCAGATCATTTCTTCCCTGCTCAACCTGCAGTCAGGGTATCTGAAGGACCCCGAAGCCCGCAGCGCCCTCAAGGAATGCCAGAACCGAATTTATTCCATGGCCCTGGTTCACGACAAGCTCTACCGGGAAAAGGACCTGGCCTCGATCGATTTTGGCGATTACGCCGAGAAATTGCTGGTGCACCTGTTCCAGGTCCATATCCCTAACAGCGAGGGCGTTGCCTACTCGGTGCGGGTCGAAGCCCCGGCCCTGACCGTGGATCTGGCCATCCCGCTTGGCCTCATCCTGACCGAACTCGTTTCCAACAGCCTGCAGCACGCCTTCAGCCCAGGGCAGGGCGGTTCGCTGGAGGTATCCTTGCTGCCCGATGGAGAACGCCTGAGGCTCGAGGTCAGGGACGACGGCCGGGGATACGAACCTTCGGCCCAGAGTCGCTTCGGCCTGGAAATCGTCAAGCTGCTGTCGGCCCAGCTGGGTGGAGAGTTTTATATAACCAGCCCGGCCGGCGGAGGCACGCTGGCCACGGTATCCTTCCCCCGCCCCAACCAGCTCCGGGTTGAAGAATCCACCAAAAAGTATTAAGGTTGCACCTGCTCAAACATCCATATAGAATGTTGTCGATTAGAGGCAATGATGAGCAAGGCGAGGATACTGATCGTCGAGGATGAAAACCTGGTGGCTCGAGACCTCCAGAACATGGTCAGGCTGCTCGGCTACGAGGTCACCGGCGTGGTTCAGACCGGGGAAGAAGTCATCGGCAGCATAAACCGGAGAAAGCCGGACCTGGTCCTGATGGATATCGTTCTCAAGGGTAACCTGGACGGGATTTCGGTGGCCGCCGTTATCTGGGAAGAATACGGCATACCGGTGGTTTACATCACTTCCTTCGCCGATGACCTGACCTTCGAGCGGGCCAAGCTGACCGAGCCCTTCGGCTACCTGATCAAACCCTTTGAAGAGCGGGAACTGGAGCTGACCATAGAAACTGCCCTTTACAAGGCCAGGATGCAGCTTCTGCTGAGAGAAAAAGAGCAATGGCTTTCCACCATCCTCAGGAGCATCGGAGACGGGATAATAGTCCTTAATGCCGAGGGCCTGATATCGTTCATAAACCCGGTGGCCCAGAAAATAACCGGCTGGGCAGAAAAGGAAGCTCTCGGCCAGCCATTCGAACAGGTCTTCTGCCTGAAAAACCAGTCCCTCCCGGCCCCCGATGCCGAGGCCTTTTCCCCCCAGGAAGCGGTCCTGGTCTCCAGGAATGGCCTGGAAATTCCGATCGAGCAGACTTCGGCTCCAATGCCACCCGACCGCGGCCTCGGTCCGGGGAAGGTCATTGTTTTCCGCGACATCACCTCTCGCAAAAAGGTCGAACGGGAACTCCAGGACAGCTGGGCCAGGTTGCAGAGAGCCCTGCAGGGGACCGTTCAGGCAATTTCAACCACGATCGAAATGCGAGACCCTTACACCGCCGGTCACCAGCGGCGGGTGGCCAAGCTGGCCGAAGCCATCGGCCGGGAACTGGGCCTTCCCGAAGCCGGAGTGGAAGGGTTGAAGCTGGCCGCCGAAATTCACGACATCGGCAAGATCTACGTGCCGTCTGAAATTCTTAGCAAACCGACCAAGCTGACCGAGCTGGAATACACAATCATCAAGACCCATCCCCAGGCCGGTTATGAAATCCTCAAAAACATTGAATTCCCCTGGCCCATAGCCCAGATTGTCCTACAACATCACGAGCGGATAAACGGCTCTGGCTATCCCAAAGGGCTGAAAGAAGGAGAGATTCTGCCCGAGGCCCGTATCCTGGCCGTGGCCGACGTGGTGGAAGCGATGTCCTCGCACCGCCCCTACCGCCCGGCCTTCGGAATTGACCGGGCCCTGGAAGAAATCAAACAAAACCGGGGTGTGCTGTACGGGACCTCAGAGGTGGACGCCTGCCTCCGGCTGATCACCGAAAAGGCCTTCTCCCTGGATTGAGCCAACCCCACACCAAGTCTTGCGATTATAACCCGGCCCTGTTCTTTTTCTTTTTTTAAAATGAAAAAGCGCCCCCGACGGGATTCGAACCCGTGTTGCCGCCTTGAAAGGGCGATGTCCTAGGCCGGGCTAGACGACAGGGGCGCAAATGAGCCGTGCTGGACTCGAACCAGCGACACCCGGCTTAAAAGGCCGGTGCTCTCCCTCTGAGCTAACGGCCCCTTTTCCAGACCGCAAGAAAGATTATTTATAGCTGAAAATTGCAAAAAGTCAATAAGGCCAGATTACGATTTTAAGACCGGTTAACCAGAAATTTTTTAGCTGACCGGCACGAAATCGATAATCTTCCACTGCCCGTTGTAAGCCACTTTGCCGGTTTCATCCTTGAGGACATATTTTCTCATTTCTACCTTGTACTTTCTCTCGGCACCGGCTTTGTTCTTAACGCTGATGACCAGCTGCTTGGTATGAACATCACCGTTCAGGCTCCGAACCCCGGGCAGGCTTTTCAAGCCCAGAGAGAACAGAGTAATCTGCTCTTCCTTGGCCGCCGCATCCTTGGCTTCGCCGTACAGTCTCTGCAGTTCTTTGTGAACGTTATATTCTTCATCATACTTGGCCTGCAGCTGTTCCACCTTTTTCTTAAGGGCCGCCCTGGCCGCCGAAGTCCGGGCATTGTCCAGCTCGTCCTTGGCCGCATCCAGTGCATCCTTGGCATCCACCACGGGTCCGATGTGGTCATCAACCTTTTTCTTGGCCTCGGCCTCTTTTTCGTTCAGGGCGGGCAGACTGACCGGGTCAATCTTTTCCGGGGTAACCTCGAGAATGGTAAAGCTGGCATAATCGATTTCCAGGGGCTTCCAGGCCATGGCCGCCATGGTCTGATTATCCCTCATGGATACGGCATGGAAATATTTATCCAGCAGGGTTTTTTCGGGAGCTGAGGAACAGCCCGCAGAGATCAGGATGGCAACTGTAATAAGACCGATCAACCAAAGGCTTTTAATTTTCATTCTTCCTCCTTCCTCTGGTATTTATTCCATACATATTATTTTTGAATTTTATATTATTTTCAAGCAAAAAAGCAAATTTAAATAATCTGTTTTCGGCAAACGGTTCGGACAGTACCTGGAGCCCCAACGGCAGGCCATCTCTGGCCAGACCGCAGGGAATAGAAATCCCGGGCACGCCGGCCAGGCTGGCCGCCACCGTGAAATAGTCCTGAAGATACATGGCTATCGGGTCCTGCTTCTCTCCCAGCTTGAAAGCCGGCTCGGGGGTGGTCGGGGTCAGGATGAAATCAACCCGCCTGAAGGCAACCTGAAGTTCGGCGGTTATGGCCTGCCGGGCCCTGGCCGCCCTGGCGTAATAAGCATCATAATAGCCGGAACTTAGAGCAAAGGTCCCCAGCAGGATCCGACGTTTGACCTCGCTGCCGAAACCTTGGGTCCTGGTTCTCACATACATATCGGCCAGCTCGACCGCTTCAGCCCGAAGGCCATACCTCACCCCGTCATACCTGGCCAGGTTGGAGCTGGCTTCAGAGGGAGCAATTATGTAATAACAGGGCAGGGCTACTTCCCAGGATGGGAAATCCATCCGGACCACTTCAAATCCCAGCCCGGCCACCAGTTCCCCCACCCGGAGGTAGCTGGCCGCCACCTCGGGATTTATGCCTTTTAAGGAGTTTTCTCCCAGAAAGCCGACCCTTACTTTCTCCTGAAAATTGTCCAGGCCATCAAGGTAGTCGGGCACCGGTCGGTCGGCACAGGTCGAGTCCCGGCGGTCAAAACCGGCTATAACCGAAGTGATAAGCGCGCAATCCTCGACCGACCGGGCCAGGGGACCAATCTGGTCCAGGGAAGAGGCAAAGGCCACCAGTCCATACCTTGAAACTCGTCCGTAGGTGGGCTTCAACCCCACGATTCCACAAAAGGCCGCCGGTTGCCGGACGGAACCGCCGGTATCAGAACCAAGGGCGGCCATAGCTTCCAGGCCGGCCACCGCAGCCGCCGAACCTCCACTGGAGCCGCCAGGCACCCGTTCCAGGTCCCAGGGATTCCGGGTCGGGAAGAAAGCCGAGTTCTCCGTGGATGAGCCCATGGCAAACTCATCCATGTTGGTTTTCCCGATGATGATTGCGTCTTCGGCTTCCAGGCGCTCAACCACCGTGGCATCGTAAGGCGGGACAAAGTTTTGAAGGATCCTGGAACCGCAGGTGGTCCGGAGACCGCGGGTGACGATGTTGTCCTTGATGGCCACCACCGCCCCGGCCAGCCGGCCCTTGTCCTTCCTGGCATCTATTTCCCTGGCCCGGCTCAGAGCCCGCTCGGCAGCCAGCGTCAGGTAAGCCTTGATTTCCGGGTCAACGGCCTCAATATGGCTGAGGTACGATTCAACAATTTCTGTGGCTTTTACCTGGCCGTTCCTGACCAGGTCCACCGCTTCTCTCAGGCCAAGCTCGATGTATTTCATTTTTCTCTGAAAACCCTCGGCACCTTGACGAAATCACCCTGTTTTTCGGGAGCCATGGCCAGAACCTCGTCCTGTGGCAGCGAGGGCTGGACCTCGTCTTCTTCCAGCCGCAGGGAGAAATCCACCTGGTGGTATTTTTCTTCCTCTCCTGTGGCCAGGCTGGACAGCTGCCCGACCCAGTCGATTATCTTTTCCATCTGGCCGGGCAGAAGCTTTCTTTCCTCCTCGGTCAGCTCCAGGTTGGCCAGCCGGCTGAGATGTTCCAGGTCAACTTTCATGTTTAAGATTATAGAAAATAAGGCGAGGTTTCACAAGATAACTCTTTGTAAAAAGCGGGGTTTATGATATAAATAATTCTATTTTGATGAGGGGTCTGATATGAATTATAAAAAAATACTGCAAAAATACAGGAAAGACCGGACCCGGCTGATAGAGATCCTGAAAGAAATCCAGGCCAGGGAAGGTCATATCTCCGAAAAAGCCATCATCTGCGTAGCCGATGAGCTCGGACTGTCCCGGGCCGAAGTGGAAGGGGTCATCAGCTTTTACCATTTTCTTTCAGCCCGGCCGCTTGGAAAGTACGTGGTCTATCTCAACAATTCCATCACGGCCGAAATGGCCGGAAGGGAAAAGGTAGCCCTGGCCTGGGAGCGGGAAATCGGTTGCCGTTTCGGCCAGACTTCAGAAGACGGCCTGGTTACCCTCCTCGAAACCTCCTGCATAGGAATGAACGACCAGGAGCCGGCAGCCATTATCAACGGTGTGGTCTTCACCTCCCTCAACCCGGATAAGGTGAAAAAACTGGTTGGCTGGATGAGGGAAGGCCGGGCGGCTGAGGACATGGTGGAAGAAACGGGCGACGGGGCCAACGGCCACGAGCTGGTCCGGGCCATGGTCAGGAACAATATCAGGAAAACCGGCCCGGTTGTTTTTGGCGAATATGTTCCCGGCCAGGCCATCGGCAAGGCCCTGGAAACAACCCCGGAGTGCGTGATCGATGAAGTAAAAAGGGCCAACCTGCTCGGCCGGGGCGGGGCCGGATTCCCGACAGGCTTAAAATGGGAATTCTGCCGGAAAGAAAAGGGTGAACAGCATTTTGTTATCTGCAACGCCGACGAGGGCGAACCCGGGACTTTCAAGGACCGGGTCATCCTGACCGAAAGGCCGGAAATGGTATTCGAGGGCATGGCCATTGCCGGTTATGCCGTCGGGGCCAGGCTGGGCATCCTGTATCTCAGGCATGAATACACTTACCTGCGCCGGTACCTGGAACACGTTCTGCAGAAGATGAGAGAGCAGGGCTGGCTGGGGAAGAATATCGCCGGCCGGGGCTTTGACTTTGACATCGAGATCAAGATGGGTGCCGGGGCTTACGTCTGCGGCGAAGAATCGGCCCTGATCGAATCGGCCGAGGGCAAGCGCGGGGAACCCCGTGACCGGCCGCCGTTCCCGGTGCAGAAGGGCTACCTGAACCTGCCCAGCACGGTCAACAACGTGGAAACCCTGGCCACGGCCACCCAGATTATCACCCGCGGAGCCAGCTGGTTCCGGTCGATGGGCACCCCGGTTTCTGCCGGGACCAAGTTGCTGAGCGTTTCCGGCGACTGTGAGAGACCGGGCATCTACGAAGTGGAATACGGTCTGACGGTTAAGGAGCTGCTGGAGATGGTTGGGGCCAAAGACACCCTGGCCGTCCAGGTGGGCGGGCCCTCGGGTAATTGCATTTCGGAGGCCGGTTTCGGCCGGAAGATCTGCTTTTCCGACCTGCCCACCGGCGGGTCGATCATCATCTTCAACCGCGGCCGCGACCTGTTTTCGGTGGTCCGCAATTTCCTTGATTTCTTCATCGAGGAAAGCTGCGGCTGGTGCGTCCCCTGCCGGGCCGGAAACGTCCTGCTGAAGAAAAAGTTCGAGAAGATAGCCTCCGGACTGGGCACTGTTCAGGACCTAAAAGAAATCGAGGCCTGGGGGAAAATTATCAAGTCCATGAGCCGCTGCGGCCTGGGCCAGACTTCGCCCAACCCGGTCCTGACCACCCTGGCCAGCTTCCGGGAGCTCTATGAAAGCCGGGTCAACAAAGAAGCAGATTTCATTCCTGAGTTCGACCTAAGCCGGGCCGTGGCCGAGGCCAGCGCCATAACCGGCAGAAAATTCCAGGAGGAACAGGACCATGCCTGACAAGATAAAATTCACGGTTGACGGAAAGGAGTGCCAGGCTGAAGCCGGGATGACCATCTACGAGGCGGCCAAAGCCAACGGCATCTACATCCCGGTACTCTGTCACTATGAAGGGTTAAAGCCAGTGGGCAGCTGCCGCATCTGTTCGGTCCGGGTTAACGGACGCTGGATGGCCGCCTGCACCCAGCCGGTGACACCCGGCATGGTCATCGAAAATGCCTCCCCCGATGTGGAAGAGTACCGCAAGGCCATAATAGAAATGCTGTTCGTCGAGGGCAACCACTTCTGCCCGGCCTGCGAGAAAAGCGGCAACTGCGAGCTCCAGGCCCTGGCCTACCGCTACCAGATCCTGGTGCCCCAGTTCCCCTACCTTTTCCCGAAAAAGGATATTGAGGCCTTCCCGAAATTCCTGCTGGAACACAACCGCTGTGTCCAGTGCCAGCGCTGCATCCGGGCCATCCAGGCCCCGGACGGTAAGAAGGTCTTTGCCATGAAGCATCGCTCCGGCCGGGTCAGAATCAACGTTGACCGGAAACTGGCCGCCAGGTTGAGCGATGAGGAAGCCCAGAAGGCCATGGACATCTGCCCGGTGGGCGCCATCCTCAGGAAAGAGGTGGGCTTCCGCATCCCCATCGGCCGGCGCAAGTACGACCGCAGGCCAATCGGCAGCGAAATCGAAGAAAAGAAATGACGGGGTAAGAACATGAGCAAACCGGTAATCGCCACAGCTTCCTTGGCCGGATGTTTCGGCTGTCATATGTCCTTCCTGGACATTGACGAAAGAATCCTGGACCTGATTGAACTGGTGGAGTTTGACAAGTCTCCGATTGACGATATCAAGAAATTCAGCCGCCCGGTGGACATCGGGTTGATCGAGGGTGGCTGCTGTAATGCCGAGAATGTCGAAGTCCTGAGGTATTTCCGGAAAAATTGCAAAATCCTGGTCTCGGTCGGAGAATGCGCGGTCATGGGCGGACTGCCGGCCATGCGCAATACCATTCCCCTTAAAGAATGCCTGGAGGAAGCTTACCTGAACTCACCCACCGTGGCCCCGGAAGACCGCCTGATACCGGCCGACGAGGATATCCCGATTCTCCTGGACCGGGTTTATCCCTGCCACGAAATAGTCAAAATAGATTATTTTCTCCCGGGCTGCCCGCCCTCGGCCGACCTGATCTGGGAGGCGTTAACTGCTCTTGTCCAGGGAAGGCCGCTGCGGCTGGAATACGAACTGGTAAAATATGATTGAGGACAGAAAACCATGAGCAGAAAGCTAACCATAGAACCGGTAACCAGAGTCGAAGGACACGGCAAGGTCACCATCCGCCTTGACGACCACGGAAAGGTGGCCCAGGCCCGTTTCCACGTGGTGGAATTCCGTGGTTTCGAGCGCTTTGTCCAGGGAAGGCCTTACTGGGAGATACCAGTCCTGGTGCAACGGCTGTGCGGCATCTGTCCGGTCAGCCATCACCTGGCCGGGGCCAAGGCCATGGACATAATCGTGGGCGTTCCACCCGAAAAGCTGACCCCGACCGCGGACAAGCTGCGCCGCCTGATGCACTACGGGCAGATGCTCCAGTCCCATGCCCTGCATTTCTTCCACCTGGCCTCGCCCGACCTGCTGTTCGGCTTTGACGCCGACCCGGCCGTGAGGAACATCATCGGGGTGGCCAGGACCCACAAGGAAATAGCGGTTAAGGGCGTCCTGATGCGGAAGTTCGGGCAGGAGATAATCAAGGTTACAGCCGGAAAAAAGATCCACGGCACCGGGGCCATACCGGGCGGGGTTAACAAGAGCCTGAGCCCGGAGGAAAGAGATTTCTTCCTCAAGTCGCCGGCTCCCTTCAACATCGATACCATGATCGACTGGGCCCAGGAAGCCATCCAGCTCTTCAAGAAGCTGCATGCCGAAAACAGGGCTGTCCTGGACAGCTTTGCCCACTTCCCCTCCAACCACCTGAGCCTGGTCAGAAAGGACGGGGCCCTGGATTTCTACCACGGGGTGTTGCGAGCGGTGGATGCCGAAGGGCGGAAAATCCTGAACGATGTCGACTACCAGGATTACCTGGACTACATCGGAGAAGAAGTCCGGAATTACAGTTACATGAAATTCCCCTACCTGAAGAAGCTGGGCAAAGAAAAGGGCTGGTACCGGGTCGGCCCCATCGCCAGGCTTAACACCTGCGATTTCATTCCCAGCCCGCGGGCCCAGAAAGAGTTTGAAGAATACAAGGCCTACACGGGCGGAAAGCCAAACAACATGACCCTGCACAGCCACTGGGCCAGGTTGATCGAAGCCCTGCACGCCGCCGAAGTAATTAAAGAATTGCTGAACGACAAGGACATTACCGGTGACAACCTGGTCAAGAAAGGCAGGAAGAAACACGAGGGCGTCGGCCTGATCGAAGCCCCCCGCGGCACGCTGTTCCACCATTACCGGATCAATGACGACGACCAGGTGACCATGGCCAACCTGATCGTTTCCACCACGAATAATAACCAGGCCTACAACGAAGCGGTCCGGCTGGTGGCCGAAGAGTACATCTCAGGAAAGCCGGAGATAACCGAGGGCATGCTCAACCGGGTGGAAGTGGCCATCCGGGCCTACGACCCCTGCCTGAGCTGCGCCACCCACGCCCTGGGCCAGATGCCGCTCGAAGTCGAGCTGTACGATTCCAGCGGCCAGCTCGTCGACCGCAAGAGGAAATAACCACGAAAAACGCGGTAAAAAAGAAAATCCTGGTTTATGGCATCGGCAATCCAGGGAGGCGGGACGACGGCCTGGGCCCGGCTTTTATCTCCGAGCTTGAAAAAAAGAAACTGCCCTGGCTGAGCCTGGAAACCGACTACCAGCTACAGGTAGAAGATTCCCTGCTCTTCGCTGAGCATGAAAAGGTTATCATCGTCGATGCCCTTAAAATCGCTGGATCGCAGCCTTTCCTTTTCAAGAAGATAAAACCCGTCAAGGACTTCAGTTTTACCAGCCATTCGCTTTCGCCCGAGGCCGTGGCTTATCTATGCCGGGAGCTATGTAAAAAAACACCTGATATAATGACCCTGGCCATCAGGGGCTACGAGTTCGAGGTGGGAGAAGGCCTGAGCCCGGAGGCCAAAAGAAACCTGGAAGCCGCCTTAGATTTCCTGGTGAAAAAATTAAAGCGCGCCGACGCCGGGCCGCGCTCCTCTGCTATAATGAATAAACCACATAGACTTAAATCAAAGAGAACCAGACATGGAAAAGAGCAAAAAAGAAGTCCTGGTGCTTGAGGACATCCTCGGCTCCAACAAGAAGATCGCCTCCTCTATACGCAAAAAGCTGGAAGATAAGGGCATCCTGGCCGTCAACCTGCTGAGCTCGCCCGGTTCCGGCAAGACCACCCTGCTGGAAAGAATCGGGCTTCGGCTCAAGGACCATTTCAAAGTGGGCGTTATTGAAGGTGACATAGAAACAGAAAGGGACGCAGAGAGGATAAGAAAAATAGGCCTTCCGGCCTGGCAGATAACCACCCACGGGGCCTGCCATCTGGAGGCCAAGATGCTGGCCCGGATTTTTGACCAAATCCCGGCCGACCTGGATTTTCTGTTCATCGAGAACGTGGGCAACCTGGTCTGCCCGGCCAGTTTTGACCTGGGGGAAAGCCTGCGTTTTGTACTGCTTTCCGTCCCTGAAGGCGATGATAAGCCCAGAAAGTATCCAGAGGCTTTCATCACCTCCCAGGTTTTTGTCATCACAAAATCTGACCTCCTGCCCTATCTCCCCTTTGATGCCGAACGGGTAACGGCCGAGGCCCTGGAAATAAACCCGAAGCTGGAGGTCTTCCGGACCTCAGCCCTGACCGGCGAAGGGATTGATGCCCTCTGCCAGTACCTGGAAAAGAAACTTCAGGAGCTGCGGACGCAAAATGCATGAGCTGTCGGTTGTCGCCGATTTATTCACCATTATAGAAGAGCAGGCCCGGCAGGCCGGAGCCACCAGGGTAACCAGGGTCCGGGTTCTGATCGGGGAGCTGTCCGGGGTGGTGCCCGAGCTGTTTCGAACAGCCTTCCACAGTTATAAAAAAGGCACCATCGCCGACAAAGCCAGGCTGGAAGTAAAAATCACCAGAGTAAAGTTTAAATGCCACGGCTGCGGACAAGAAATTAAGACCGGGGACATTTCCTCCCCCGATTTTTCCTATGCCTGTCCCTTCTGCGGTTCAAAAGAGGTGGAACTCATAAGCGGCCGCGACCTTTACTTAGAAAAGCTGGAAATCGAAACCTGAAACCGCCCGAAGGCATCATCCTCAATAATAAGAGTCCAGCTTCTCACCGTCGGCAGGCTAATCTCTTAAAAATTTGAAAAATACTGAAAGGATTAAATTGCCTGAGGTCTTTCGCAGGTAATAGTATTCCAAAAACCAGTATTTGGGTCTTTGGTACACTTAATCACACAATCCTGCCCTTCCCAACCCGATTGAGCCCCACATCCACCCTGGGTACAAGTTCCTGGAAAAACATCTTTGCAATAAATATTACTCCCACCCGCCTGGCCAGAACCCATGGCTACAAAAAGCATTATAAAGGACACACCAAAAAGAAAAATGATCATAAGAGACCTTAAGATTTTCATCTTAAACCCTCCTTTTTATACTTTTGAAATATCCCTACCATAAAAGCCCCATTGGTTTTGCTTTGAAAAGAAACGGCAAATGAAATGCTATTTTTTTCATTAGAGGGCATTGCCCTAACCATTTCAGGATAAATACTATCAGGCAGAATTATTCTTTCTCTTATCTCTAGGGATTTTTTGTCGACCACCAGAACTTCATACACGTCGCCGGTTACATATCCTAACATTAAAAGATATAAATAGCCTCTGTCAAGACAGGCATCACCGAAAATCCTCCAATTCGTAACAGTGCCGTCGCTATTCTTCTTTACTCCCTTTTCAAAGAATATTTTTCTGTATTGCTCCCGATATTTTTCAAGATTCCCCGGTCCGGATAACTTTTTTTCCAATATTAGCAAGCCAGAGAGATCATATACTCTTATTTCTCCAAATAAATAAGAAACATAATAAACATAGTTTCCATCAAATAATGCAGCTCCATCATTCGCAATGCGGTCCAGCAAACCAGGCGCAATTTCTTTGCTTAACGAATAATCCAAATCATATTTCTGGCCGATTGAGTTAATTCTTTGACCCTGATAATCATAAAGCCCTATCAGGTCTTGTTTCCCTGGAATTGGTTCCAACACCGCTATCCTTCCGTGGGCGGCATCAAAATTAAGAATTCCGGTGAACGTCCTAACCCTCCGGATGAAACTTCCCTGCGGATCATACATAACTATTCCTGAATTATCTTTTACAAATATCAGGCCTGTGCTCTTATCAACGGAAATATTAGCCGGCCACTGTAATTCTCCCGGCCCCTGGCCCCACCTTCCAAAGTTAGCCAATAGCTCTCCATCTCTATTGAATTTAAATACCGTATGTTCTCTATTATCCACCGCATAAATTAAGCCTTCTTTATCCACGGCAATCTTAGGAAGTGTCTTAAAATAAATGCTCTGTTGGGGAAAATGAGCAGTCAATTTGGCTGTTGCAACTTCTATCTTTTTAGACTCATTCGACCATAAAAACAAAGGGGTCAAAATGCAAATCCCGATTACAGATAATTTTTTCATTCAAAAACCCTTTATGTTAACAATTTGGCCATTAATGACAAATATAAAGAAATTCAGATTAACATTCCACGTATTCTTATTGCATTTTAAGTAGGCAGAATACCATTCATCGTCCATTCGTCCTATATCAACCGGTCCGTCAATATTAAATACTCTTTTGAAATTTTGAATGTCAGCATCGCTGTGATCGGGGGTGAATAAAAATATTATCCTTAAATCAGGATACGTTCTTATCGTTTCATAATCCACCAAAGGACGGCAGGTCATATTCAAGTAATAAATTAAATAAATGGCTGAATTATTATAATATTCCGGTTTTTTTCTAATAATCTTTGAAATGCTATTCTTACAACCAGAGCCCTTCCCTTTATGATAAAATAGGTATGTCGAGGTCAAGATGGTAAATATTGCGATTAAGAGGAAGGCCGTTTCGATTTTTGAAATATTCTTCTTCTTATCCCCATTTCTTTGTACCCTTAATTTTGCCATCTTGCCGACTGCGTTACTTCTATAGGTTAAAAAATGTCAAGAGGGGACTTTCAGTTAGCAGGGACATAATTTTCAGCTTTAAATACCCATCTGGTAGCGTCCTGACTTCAGCCCGGCGTTGAAACGCCTTACTCCCTCTGCTAAAATCTGTCTATGAATAAAGCCCTCATCCTTGATTTCGGGTCGCAGTATACCCAGCTCATCGCCCGGAAGGTGCGCGAGCTCGGGGTGTATTCAGAAATTCATCCCTTCAACATCCAGCTGAGAAAAATTAAAGATCTTGACCCTGGAGCCATAATTTTCTCCGGTGGCCCGCAGAGCGTTTACGAACCGGATTCTCCCCATCCCGACCCGGAAATCTTTAACCTCGGAATTCCGATACTCGGCATCTGCTATGGCCTTCAGCTCATAGCCCACCACCTGGGCGGACAGGTGCAGAAGGCGCCCGAACGTGAATATGGTTTTGCCGCCCTCAATATAATTGATAGATCAGGTCTTCTCCATGGCCTCAAGGAAAAAACCCAGGTCTGGATGAGCCATGGCGACCGGCTGGAAGCCATTCCCGAAGGGTTTGTTATAACCGCCAGGACGGCCAACTCCAAGGCCGCCGCAATTGAACACCGGGAGCGCCGGATTTATGGCGTTCAATTTCACCCTGAAGTGGCCCACACCCAGGAAGGCAAGAAGATCCTGGCCAACTTTCTCTTCCGGCTGGCCGGTCTTAAGGCCGACTGGAACATGAGCTCTTTCATCCATGACAAGGTCAGAGAAATCAGGCAGCTCGTGGGCACGGAGAAGGTCATCTGCGGGTTGAGCGGCGGCATAGACTCCCTGGTAGCTTCCCTGATCATCCAGAAAGCGGTCGGCAGGCAGCTCCACTGCGTATTCGTCAATAACGGCCTGCTGCGCAAGGGCGAGTACGAGACTCTCCTCGATGTCTTCAGGAAAAAATTCTCCCTTCAGGTGGCCGGTGTTCAGGCTGAGGATATCTTCCTGGAAAGGTTAAAAGGAGTCACTTCACCCGAGAAGAAGCGGAAGATAATCGGACAGGTTTTTATAGAAATATTCGAAGAGCAAGCCCGTAAACTCGGCCAGGCAAAATTCCTGGCCCAGGGCACCATCTATCCCGATGTTATCGAGAGCACCTCGGTTAAAGGGCCCTCCCACACGATTAAATCGCACCACAACGTTGGCGGACTGCCGGAGAAATTTAACTTCCAGCTGGTCGAGCCCCTGCGCGAGCTGTTCAAGGACGAGGTGCGGGCCCTGGCCCTGGAACTGGGGGTAAGCCGCGAGTTCATCCATCAGCATCCTTTCCCCGGTCCCGGGCTGGCCGTGCGCATCGTCGGAGAAGTCACCCGAGAAAACCTGCGGATCCTAAGGGAAGCCGATGCCATTCTGCTCGAAGAAGTCCGCAAAGCAAAAATTTACAACAAGTTATGGCAGGCCTTTGCTGTTCTTCTTCCAGTGCGCTCGGTCGGGGTGATGGGCGACCAGAGGACGTACCAGCAGGTGGTGGCCATCCGCCTGGTTCAGAGCACCGACGGCATGACTGCCAACTGGTATCAGGCTTCACCCCAATTGCTTAAAAGAATCTCGACCAGAATCGTCAACGAGGTTGACGGAGTTAACCGGGTGGTTTACGATATCACCTCAAAACCGCCCGGAACCATCGAATGGGAATAGCCTGCTTCCGGTTGCTCGGGAAGGGTCGTAATTATGGATAATGCTTTCATTCACCTCCACGTTCACAGCGAGTACAGCATCCTCGATGGCTGTCTGCGCCTCACCGACCTGGTGGAGACGGTCTCAAAATACAACATGCCGGCCGTGGCCCTGACCGACCACGGGAACATTTTTGGAGCGGTTGAGTTTTTCAAGGCCGCCAAGAAACAGGGCCTCAAGCCCATCATCGGCTGCGAGGTCTACGTGGCTCCCCGGTCCAGGTTCGATAAGAAGCCCGGCAACGGGGATGAAACCAATAACTACCACCTGCTCCTGCTGGTTAAAGATGAAAAGGGCTACCGCAACCTGTGCCGGCTGCTGACCTCTGCCTACCTTGAAGGCTTCTACTACCGGCCACGCATAGACAAAGAAATCCTCAGAGAGTGCTCGGCCGGCCTGATCGCCCTGTCCAGCTGCCTGAAGGGCGAGGTCAACGATTACCTGGTCAAGGAGATGGAAGACCGGGCCGAGCAGGCCGCCCGGGAATACCTGGAAATCTTCGGTGAAGAAAACTTCTACCTGGAACTCCAGGACCACGGCCTGCCCGAGCAGAAGAAAATAATTCCCGGGATCGTGGCCCTTTCCAAAAAACTGGGCCTGCCCCTGGTGGCCACCAACGACGTTCATTTCCTCAAAAAGGAAGACGCCCAGATCCAGGATGTCCTGCTGTGCATCCAGACCGGGAAAAAACTCTCCGACACCGACCGGATGCATTTCTCCAGCGACCAGTTTTACCTGAAGTCCACAGAAGAGATGCGGGAGCTGTTCCGGGATTACCCCGAGGCCCTGAGCAATACCCGGCACCTGGCCGCCCGCTGCAACTTTGAGTTTCCGCTGACCGGGCACTTCCTGCCCAACTTCCAGGCTCCCGGCCAGCAGAACCTGCGCGATTACTTTGAAGAGGTGGTGCGCCGGGGCTTCGAGCAGCGACTGCCCGGCATCGAGGAGAAGATCAGCCGGGGGGTCAACCCGCATACGCTGGAAGAATACCAGCTTCGCCTGGACCGGGAAATCAAGCTCATCGAGCAGATGGGGTTTGAAGGCTACTTCCTGGTGGTCTGGGACCTGATCAGCGCTGCCCGGAAAAAGGGCATACCCGTTGGGCCCGGGCGTGGTTCGGCCGCCGGCAGCCTCATCGCCTACTGCCTGGGCATCACCCAGATTGACCCCATAGAGTACGACCTGCTGTTCGAGCGCTTCCTCAACCCCGAGAGAATCAGCCTGCCCGACATCGACATTGACTTCTGTGGCCGACGCCGCCAGGAAGTCATCGATTACGTGACCGAGAAATACGGGCAGGAAAACGTCTGCCAGATCATCACCTTCGGAACGATGGCCGCCCGCCAGGCCATCAGGGATGCCGGCCGGGTGATGGAAATCCCCCTGAACGAGGTGGACCGGGTGGCCAAGCTCATCCCGGCTCAGGGACCGGACGCCAGCATAGAAGGGGCACTCAAGAGCGTGCCCGAACTCAAGGACTTATACCAGAAGAACGAAAGGATCGCCCGGCTGCTGGACATAGCCCGCAAGCTCGAGGGGCAGGTCCGGCACCCTTCCATTCATGCCGCCGGAATAGTCATCACTCCCCGGCCGCTGGTGGAATTCATCCCGCTCTACCAATCAAACAAGGGTGAAATCACCACCCAGTTCCCCATGGGCGACATCGAGGCCATCGGCCTGCTCAAAATGGACATCCTGGGCCTGCGCAACCTGACGGTCATCACCGACGCCCTCGACCTCATAGAAAAAGACACCGGCCAGAAGCCGGACCTGGATAAGATACCACTGGATGACCCGGCCACCTTCGAGGTCTTCAAGCAGGGCCGGACCAACGGGGTCTTCCAGTTTGAAAGCTACGGGATGAAGGACCTGTTGCGCAACTTCAAGCCGGAAGAATTCCGCGACCTGATCGCCCTGAACGCCCTCTACCGGCCGGGCCCGCTGAAAAGCGGCATGACCGCCGAGTTCGTCCAGCGCAAGCACCACCCGGAAAAGGTGTCCTACGAGGTCCCCCAGCTGGAGCCAATCCTTAAAGAGACCCGAGGCATCATCGTCTACCAGGAACAGGTGATGCGGCTGGCCACCGTCCTGGCCGGGTTCACCATGGCCGAGGCCGACCTGCTGCGCAAAGCCATGGGCAAGAAAATAAAAGAAATGATGAAGGCCCAGCGGGAAAAATTCATCCAGGGCTGCAAGAAGAACGGTATCCACCAGTCCAGGGCGGAAAAGATTTTTGACCAGATCGTGCAGTTCGCCGAGTACGGCTTCAACAAGTCCCACAGCGCTGCCTACGCCTACCTGGCCTACCAGACCGCTTACCTCAAGGCCCATTACCCGGTTCACTTCCTGGCCGCCCTGCTGACCTCGGAAGCCGAAAAGGGCGACACCTCCCAGATGGTCAAGTACCTCAACGAATGCCGCGAGCTGGGCATCCCCATCCTGCCCCCGGACATCAACCGAAGCTCTTACCACTTCTCGGTCGAAGGCCAGCAGATCCGGATCGGCCTCGCGGCCATCAAGAACGTGGGCGAGAATACCATCCAGGAACTGATCGCCCTCAGGGAGAAAAAGGGCGGTTTTAAGAACCTGTTTGACCTGTTCGACGAGTACGACTCCCGAATCCTTAACCGCAAGGCCCTGGAAAGCCTGGTCAAGGCCGGGGCCCTGGATTCCCTGGGCTGGAAGAGGTCACAGCTTTTCCAGTTGATTGACGTCCTGATTGAATACGGGCACCAGAGGCAAAAAGCCCGCGAGGAAAAGTCCATTTCCCTTTTCGGCGACGAATGCGTCCGCCGTCCCGACTTCCCGCCCGAGGTCCTGGCCCTGAACGAGTGGAATGAAGAAACCCTTCTGACCTATGAAAAGGAAGTCCTGGGAACTTACCTCTCCAGCCATCCCCTGGCCCGCTACCGGAAGCGGCTGGCCAACCTGGTCAGCCACTCGGTGGAAGCCCTGGACCCGGAAGAGGATTTCGACCGGGAGGTCAGGCTGTGCGGAATAATCATCTCGGTCAAACTGCTCAAGACCAGGAAAGAAGAACGGATGGCCTCCTTTGTCCTGGAAGACCTGAGCGGGCAGGTGGACGTAACGGTCTTTCCCGAGGCTTATAACAAGTTCAATCCCTATCTCAAGGAAGGGCAGCTCATCTGGCTGAAGGGAAGGATGGCCACCGACAATTTTGAAGCCAGAAAAATTCTGGCCTCTCAGATAATGCCGCTCACCGAAGCCCTGGAAAAGCTGGCCCGGAAGACCGTCGTCAGGGTTCAGCTGGATTCTCTCGATGAGGACTTTATACTCCGGATGAAGGACATCCTGGAGTCTTTCCCCGGCGATTGCCCGCTCTACCTGCAGCTGGAAAACAGCTCCACCTGCTGCCTGGTACAATCGGCCGAAGCCCAGAGCGTCAGGCCTTCAGAAGAATTTATCGAGAGAATGGAAGAGCTGTTCGGCCCGGGCTCGGTTCTGGTCGAATATTAATCCGCCCTGATTGACAGAAAAAGCCTAAAAATGTAGATTAAATTATCTGTTTTCAGAAGGTTTACAGCCTGAGAATCGAGGTTCAAGGTGGCCTACAACCTGATAGTCGCCGACAGCAGCCCGGCCATCCGCCGGCTCTGCCAGTCCATTTTTTCGGAGGAGACCTTCAGGTTGCACCTGGCCGGTAACCTCGACGAGCTGAACCAGCTACTGGAAACGGTAAATCCGGAGGCCCTGATTATCGGGTCTTCGCTGCTCGAAACCACTGACAGCCTGATGCCGCTGCAGGCCCGGCTGGCAGCCAGCAACCGGATCCCGGTCTTTCTGCTGGCCGGCACCTTTGAGCCCATGCCCCGCGACTGCCGGGAATGGCTCAAGCCGGACAAGGTCTTCCTGAAGCCCTTTTATTCCGAGAGCCTGGCCGAGGCCGTGCGGGAGGCAGTGGAGAAAAGGCGGGTTCCCGATACCCTGCCGGAAGAACTGCCGGACAGCCCGGTCAAAGAAACGCCGGCCGCCGGCAGCCCGGTCAACCCGGCCCTTCTCAGGGAATTGCGCCACCTGGTTCAGCAGGAAGTCCTGGAGGCCGAAAGGGAACTGGAAAAAAGGCTAAGGGCCAGCCTTCAGGCGAGCGGCCCGACCGAGCCCAAGTCCGGGGAACACGGGGGCGGTCAGCAAAGCGGCCGCTGAATTCAATAAAAGGTTGAAAGAAACATGAGACAGAAGAAACTGCTGGAGAAAGCTTACGACCCCAAGCCGGTGGAAGACCGGTGGTCCAGGTTCTGGCTGGATGAAAAGTTATTCGTAGCCGACGTTCACTCCCCCCGGCCTAAATTCTCGATGGTTCTGCCCCCGCCCAACGTCACCGGGGTCCTGCACATGGGGCATGCCCTGTGCTTCACCCTGCCCGACATCATCGTCCGCTGGAAGCGAATGCAGGGCTATAACACCATGTGGCTTCCGGGCACCGACCACGCCTCGATCGCCGTGCACAACGTGATTGAGCAGAGCCTGGCCGAGAAGGGTCTCAGCCGGGATAAGATCGGGCGCGAGGAATTCCTGAAGGTGGCCTGGGAGTGGAAGAAAAAGTACGGCGGGGTCATCATCGACCAGCTCAAGCGACTCGGCTGCTCCCTGGACTGGTCCCGGGAACGTTTCACCATGGATGAGGGTTTTTCCCGGGCGGTCAAGTACGTTTTTGTCTCCCTGTACCGGGAAGGCCTGATTTACCGCGATTATTACCTGGTCAACCGCTGCCCGCGCTGCCAGACCGTTCTGTCCGACATAGAAATTGAACACCGGGAACTCCAGGGCAAGCTCTGGTACATCAAGTACCCGATCCCGGGAAGCGACGACGGGATAGTGGTGGCCACCACCCGGCCGGAAACCATGCTGGGCGACACGGCCGTGGCCGTCCATCCGGAAGACGAAAGATACCTTAAGTACCACGGTAAAAAGGTCCTGCTGCCGCTCCAGAACCGGCTGATACCGGTCATCACCGACGAGCGGGTGGAAAAAGACTTCGGGACCGGGGCGGTCAAGGTTACCCCGGCTCATGACCCGGTGGACTTCGAGCTGGGCAAGAAGCATGGCCTGGAACAGGTGATAGTGATCGACGGCAGTGGCCGGATGACCGAGGCGGCCGGAAAAGATTTCCAGGGCCTGGACCGCTTTGCCTGCCGCCAGAAGGTGGTGGAAAAACTGAAAGAACTGGGCCTGCTGGTCAGGACCGAGGATTACACCCACGCCGTCGGCCACTGCTACCGCTGCAAGACGGTGATTGAGCCCCACCTGTCCTGGCAGTGGTTCGTGAAAATTGAGCCCCTGGCCCGGGAAGCCATCAGGGTGGTTGAAGAAAAGAAAATCGTCTTCATCCCGGAAAACTGGACCAGGACCTACTTCGAGTGGATGTACAAGATACACGACTGGTGCATCTCCCGGCAGCTGTGGTGGGGACACCGCATCCCGGCCTACTACTGCCAGAACTGCCAGCACCTGATGGTGGAAATGGAAGACCCGGCTGCCTGCGAAAAATGCGGCGGCCCGGTCAGGCAGGACGAGGATGTCCTGGACACCTGGTTCTCCTCGGCTCTCTGGCCCTTCGCCACCCTGGGCTGGCCGGAGCAGACCGAAGACCTGAAAGTCTTCTATCCCACCGACCTGATGGCCACCGGTTTTGATATCATCTTTTTCTGGGTGGCCCGGATGATCATGATGGGCCTGAAATTCATGAAGGACATCCCCTTCAGGGAAGTCTTCATCAACGGCCTGGTCCGGGACATGAAAAGACGCAAGATGAGCAAATCCGAGGGGAACATCATCGACCCCCTGGAAATGATAGAAAAGTACGGAACAGACGCCCTGCGCTTCACCCTGTCCTCCCTGGCCGTTCCGGGAATGGATATTGCCCTGTCCGAAGAGCGCATGGCCGGCTACCGGGCCTTTGCCAACAAGATCTGGAACGCTTCGCGCTTTGTCCTGATGAACCTGGACGAGGAAGCCCTGACCCCGGACCCGGATAAGCTCAGCCTGCCCAACCGCTGGATCAGGAGCCGGCTGGCCCGCGTTGGCCGGCAGCTGGACGAATCGCTCCGGGAATACAAATTCTATGAGGCCTCGGAGGCTATCTATCACTTCATCTGGCATGAGTTCTGCGACTGGTATCTGGAGTTCATAAAACCCGAGCTCCGGGAAGGCAATCGGAACACCCGGGCGGTGATGGAAGAGACCCTGGAAAAAATATTGCGCCTGCTGCATCCGTTCATGCCCTACATCACCGAAGAAATCTGGCACCACCTGCCTGGCACCGGGCGCTCGTTGCTCGAGGCAGAATGGCCGGAATTCCCGGCCACCTGGCTGGATGACGAGGCCGAGGCCACCATGAAATTCCTGCAGGACGTCATCTCCGAGGTCCGCACCATCCGGGCCGAAAACCGGGTCCCGGTAAAAGACAAGGTCAACCTCTGGCTGGCCGGCGGGGAGCACAGCCGGTCGGTAGCCGAACCTTACCAGGCTGCTATCAAGCTCCTGGCCGGGGTGGAGAAAATTGAGTATGTGGAAGTCCTGCCCCAGGATAAGAAACTGCTCAAGGGCCTGGCCGGGACGACTGAAATCGGCCTGCTGGTGGCCAGGGCCATCGACCTGGAGCAGGAAAAAGAAAGGCTGGAAAAAGAATTAAGCAAAATCCAGGACGATATTGACCGGCTGGAGGTGCGCCTCAACAACCCGGACTTCGTGGCCAAGGCCCCGGCCGCGGTGGTCGAAGAGCACCGGAAAAGGCTGGAAGAACTGCGTCTGAAACGGACCGCACTGGAAAAAAGCCGGCGGGAGCTTCATTAAGCCCGAAGCCTCACCGCATAGATAAGATGCCAGTTCGTTTAAATAACTTTTTCCCCGGCCAGCCCCTGTTCATATTTTCCCTGGCCTTTTCCACCATGGACATTGCCCGGCGTCTGGCCGGACTGAATTTTCCGGAGGGAACTGCCGTCATGGCCGAGGAGCAACTGGCCGGAAGGGGGACCAAGGGCCGTAGCTGGCACTCGGCCCGGGGCCGGGGCCTGTATGTGTCCTTCATTCTGCGACCATCACCCCGAAGCCTAAACCTTCTGCCGGCTGCAGTCGGCCTGGCCGCGGCCGAGGCCATCCAAAGGTTGTCCGGAGCCCGGGTCAGCCTGAAATGGCCCAACGACCTGGTCGTTCGAGGGCAGAAGCTGGGCGGGATTCTCTGCGAGGGCAGTAGCTCCGCCGGTAAAAATTCCTGGACCGTGGCTGGAATCGGTATCAACCTCAACCACCGCCAGGCTGATTTTCCCCGGGAACTTTCAGGACAGGCCACCTCCCTGTTTATCCTCACCGGAAAAAACTGGAAAGCCATGGAACTCCTGGGCCAGCTTGGTTCCAGGCTAAAAGTCTGGTATAATGCTGTTGAAAAAGGGCAGAAAGACTTCCTCTTAGCAAGCTACCTGGAAAGATTATCCTTCCACCCCGGGCAGAAGCTTTTGCTGCGCACGGGGGAAGGCGAACTGGCCGGACAGTTCCTGGGCCTGGATGAGAAGGGTGGCCTCAAGCTCAAGGTTGGTTCCGAGACCAGAATTTTCTATGCCTCAGAAATAATCAGGGTCTTATCATAACCCAGACCAAGGAGAAAAAAATGTTGATAGTGTTCGACATCGGTAATACCACCACCGGGGTGGGTCTTTTCCAGGGCAAGAAGCTTCTGGCCGACTGGAAAATAAAGAGCGACCGGGAAAAAACAGCCGACGAGTACGGGATCATGCTGAGAAACCTGCTCGAGCACGGAAAATTTGCGGTCCAGAAGATCAAGGGGGCCATCATCTCTTCCGTGGTTCCGCCCCTTACCCCGGTTATTCAGTCCGCCTGCGAAAAATACTTCCGGGTCAAACCGCTGGTGGTCGGGCCGGGAATCAAGACGGGGGTGCCGATCCTTTATGAAAACCCGGCCGAGGTTGGTTCTGACCGGATCGTGGTGGCCTGCGCCGCTTACGAAAAATACGGCGGTCCCTGCCTGGTGGTGGACTTCGGCACCGCCACCACCTTTGATGTCATCTCGGCCAGGGGAGAATATCTGGGCGGCGCTATAGCCCCGGGGATAGAGATTTCAGCCGAGGCCCTGTACCTGAGGACGGCCAGGCTGCCCCGGATCGAGGTCCGAAAGCCGAAATCGGCCATCGGCCGGACAACGGTCAGCAGCATGCAGTCCGGCCTGTTTTATGGTTACGTCGGCCTGGTCAGGAACATAATTGACCAGATCTCAAACGAGCTGGGGACCCGGCCGACAGTGGTGGCTACCGGTGGCCTGGCCGGCCTGGTGGCAGCCGAGATTCCCGAAATCGCCCACTGCGAGCCGGACCTGGTACTTCAGGGTCTGCGGCTGATTTATGAAAAGAACCGGACCGCCAACAAGGTGGAGAGATGAGTGAAGACTGGTCCAGGCGACAGGACTACTACCAACAAATTGCCAGGGCCTTCCTGAAGCACCAGCCGGCCATCTTTTTTATTCCGCCCCGCGACCTGGAGCTGATTTCCGAGTGGGAAAAACTCGGCCTGCCGCTGGAGGTGATCATCGAGGGTATCGACCGGACCTTCGCCCGCCGCCTGGCCGGACGGAGAAAAAAGAATATCTATTCTTTGAGCCAGTGTGAAAAGGAAATTCTCAAGGCCTACGCTCAGCGCCAGGAAAGGCTGGTGGGACAGCAGGCTCCTCAGGCTCCCGACACGGCCGGAAAAGCTACCCGGGTTCTCCAAGAAGTTCTCTCCTGCCTGGAGACCCTGCCCCCTGAATTGTCCGAGGTTCGCCGGATCCTGGAAGAAGCCCGGGCCGCCCTGCAGGCTACACCACCCGAGGAAGCCCGGCTTGAAGCCCTGGACGAGGAACTCGACCGGGCCCTCTGGGATTTAACCCCGGAGCCAGAAAGGCAACAGAGCCTGGCCTCTGCCCGCCAGGATTATCCCGGTCGAACCGATAGCCAACTGGAAGAGATAGGGCAAACCAGGGTGGCCAGGGAACGGCGCCAGAAGTTAAGGTTGCCGCGACTGGCACTCTTTTATTATTAGCGAAAAAATCAAGAAAGAAGGTATATTTTATGGAAAACAGAATAATCGATTTTATTAAGAAGAATAAAAAGCCCGTCAGCTTTAACCGTCTGATTGGAGCCCTTAACCTGAACAAACAGGAGAGAAGAAAATTGCCGGCAACCCTGAGGCACCTGGAAAAGAAAGGGTTGTTAAAAATAATGGGAGATCGGGTTGGCCAGATCCGTCCGGCCACCACCTTCAGGGGCATTTTTTCCCTGAACCCGCGGGGGTTCGGTTTTGTCACCCCGGAAGACCCGGAGCAGGGCACCCGGGACATTTTCATCCCGCCGCATCAAACCGCGGGGGCGGTGACCGGAGACCTGGTGGAGGTGGTGGTCAGGGAAAAAGGACTGGCCGGCAAACCGGAAGGCCGCATCCTGAGAATAATCAAGAAAGGCCGGAGCTCGCTCTACGGGCTCTTCCTGGAGATAAATTATCAACCATTCGTGCTCCCGATGGACACCCTGTTCGAAGAACCGGTGCCCATCAAAATCAAGGGCCGGAAAAAACCCCGCCCGGGCCAGATTGTTGAAATAAACCGAACTTCCCTGGAGCTGCAACGGGTGCTCGGCTATCAGGACGAGCCCGGAGTGGACCTGCAGGTGGTCATCAACCAGCACAACCTGCCCAAGGAATTTTCAGAGCAGGCCCTGGTTGAGGCGGCCGAGCTGCCAGAGCAACCGGGTCCCCGGGACTTTGAGGACAGGGTCGACCTTCGCAACTGGACTACGGTAACCATAGACGGAGAAAAAGCCCAGGACTTCGATGATGCGGTCAGCATCAGAAAACTGGCCGGGGGAAACTACCTGCTGGGAGTCCATATCGCCGACGTTTCTCATTATGTTAAACCAGGTTCGGCCCTTGACCGGGACGCCTACCTGCGCGGCACCAGCGTCTATTTCCCCGACCTGACCCTGCCCATGCTGCCGGAGAAGCTGTCCAACGGCCTGTGCAGCCTGCGGCCCAGGGTACCCAGGCTCACCGTCTCGGCGGTCATGGAGATAGACCGGAGCGGCCAGGTGGTCAAGGCCGATTTTTATCCCTCGGTCATCCAGACGGTTGAGCGCCTGACCTACACCACGGTTTACAGGATTTTCCAGGGCGACCTGGAGGAACAGGGCCGCTACCAGCATATTCTGGCCGACCTGATGGACATGAGAGAGCTGGCCAGGATTCTCAAGGCCAGACGACTCAAACAGGGCAGCCTGGATTTCGACCTGCTGGAGCCGGAGCTGGTTTACCAGGAAGGATTGTTGACAGCGGTGGTCCCCTCGGAACGAAATGAAGCCCACTGCCTGGTGGAAGAATTCATGTTGATGGCCAACGTGGCCGTGGCCAACTTCCTGACCGAGCAGGGTCACCCCTGCCTCTACCGCGTCCATCCGGCTCCCGTTCGCTCCGACCTGGAAAAGCTGCGCAACCTGCTGGTTCACTTCGGGCTTGACCTGCCCCGGTCCAGCCAGATCAGGTCGGCTGACCTGCAGAAGATCATCGAGGCCTTCAAGGGCCGACCCGAGGAAAAATTCATCACCATCCAGGTTCTGCGGTCCCTGAGGCTGGCCGTGTACTCGGAAGAAAACTGCGGGCATTTCGGGCTGGCCCAGTCAGCCTACACCCATTTCACCTCGCCCATCAGGCGCTACCCGGACCTGGTAATACACCGAATCCTGAAACGGGCCCTGGCCGGACGCAAACCGAGACCTCTGCCCCTGGCCAGCCTGGCCCTGCACTGCACCCAGCGGGAAAGAATAGCCGACGAGGCGGAGCGCTCGCTCATAGAATGGAGAATCCTCCGACTCCTGAAGAACAAGCTCGGCCAGGAATTTTCCGGCATCATCACAGACATCAACCGGGCCGGCCTGGTGGTCGAACTTGACGATTATTTTATCGACGGGCTGGTCCCCTACTCGGCCCTGGGAGATGACTTCTTCCTGCGTAAAAATGAAAAAGTGCTTCGCGGCCGCTACACCGGCACCACTTTTTCCCTGGGAGACAAAATCAGGGTGGTCCTGGCCAGCTGCAACCCGCTCTTAAAAAAGGTAGAATTTGCCCTGGCCGGTCGCTAAGATATAAGCTGATAACCCGGAAAAGCAAGATGAAGTTAGAACAGACCAGTTTTTACGCCGCCCCCGAAGGAGCGCCCATCCGTCCCAGCCAGGAACTGAGTGGACGGCTGATTCTCCAGGGGCGGAAATATCCGGCCTCGGCCAGGATTATGTCCGCAAGTTCCAGCCGGACCGGACAGCCCTACCTCCTGATAACTTCCAGATTGCCAGACCCCCCGGCCTGGAATGACCGGATCAAGTTTCAACCGACCGGTTCTTCGGAGCCAATCAACCTGAAAGTTATCTGCCCTGAGGCCGGGCGACTCAAGAAAGCCAAAGATGAAAAACTGGCGGCCTGGCTGGACAGGCTGGCCGGTTCAGAGGAAGAAATGCTGCTGGCCCTGACCGACGAAGCCGGAGTCCGGGGCCTGAGACAGGAAGACCTGGCCGCTTTCTGCCGGCTAACCCCGGCCGAACTGCGACGCCTGGCCATGAACCTGGAAAAGGAGGGGCAGGTTTACATCCTGGAGTTTTCGCCTCTCTTTCTGCTGAGCCAGAGAAGTTTTAATTTTCTCCTGGGAAAAATCGCCGGTTACGTGGAAAGCTACCATCAGAAAAGACCGGCCGAGACCGGGGTCCCGCTTAAAAAAATCAAGGAGCGCTTCGGCCTGCCCCGGCCGATTCTGCTGCTGGCCCTCAACCGCCTGGCCAGGGACGGGAAGGTAGTCCTGGAGGGTGAACTGGTGGCTCTGAGCAGTTTTCAAACCCGGCTCTCCGGGGAGGAAACGGCCATCCTCAGGGACATCGAAAACCTGTTGCTCCAGGAAAAGTTTTCATCTTCCTCCTTTGACCAGCTGGTGAAGAAATTCAGGCTCCATCCCAGCCGCCTGACCGCCCTGCTGGACCTGCTGCTCCGCCAGAAAAAGATCGTCAAGAGCCAGGAAGGCTTCCTGCTCCATGCCGACTGGCTGGAGAACCTGAAGCAGCAGCTGGCCCTGATGAAAGCCAGGGGGCAGAAGGAACTGAGCGTCGGGGACTTCAAGAAACTGACCGGGCTGACCCGTAAATATGCTATCCCCCTTCTGGAATTCCTGGATGAACTGGGTCTCACCCGCCGGGTCGGCAACCGCCGGCTAATTCTTTGAGTCCTGCCAGCGAAGACCGGACCGCGACGGGCAGGCCCGCTAAATCCTACTAAAATAGTAGGATTTTCGGGGGGGTTATTTATTTTCCTTTTCTTCTTCCTCGGGCTGCCCCGGCTGCTTCTTGCCCAGGGCCGACTTCAGCATCTCGGCAAAGAAGCCGAACTTGGGCTCTTCCTTGGCCACCTCGATTTCCACCGGGATGGTTTCCTCGCCACCCTCAGCCGCTTCTTCCAGTTCTTCTTCCTGGGCCTTGATGGCTTCCAGGGCCTCGATTTCCGATTCTTCTTCCATTATCTTTTCTTCGATCACCCGCCGCTCGCTCTTCTTGGGCTTGGCTCCCTTTTCCTCGGCTTTGGGCTTCTTCTTCTTGGTCGGTTTTTCTTTTTCCTTTTCCTTCTCTTTCTTCAGAGGCTCAAGGCGAATCTGGACCTCGGGCTGGGCCCCGGCCGGGGGAATGACCACCTCAACCGGCCCGGCTTCTTCCGGCGCTTCGACCTGGACCTGGGCCTCTTCCGCTTCAGGCGCAGCTTCCTCCGCCTCGCCCGAGGCCAGTTGCTCGGCCAGGGACGACAGCAACGAGGCCTCGGCCCGGGCCTCTTCTTCAGCCGTAACTTCCACCGGAGCCTTGACTTCCTGATAGAAATACATTCCTTCTTTCTTTTCCGAGGCCACGAACTCCGGCGCGGCACTGAGGACGTATTCCACATCTTCAGCCGTGGTCGGCTTCAGCAGGTCAACCATGTGATAAACCCTGAGAAAATGAACTGAACGGGTATTCCCGGTGAGCTCGGGCGAGGTCAGGATTTTCACCAGGAGCTGCCTGAGGTCGAGGTTCTGGCTCTCTTCAGACAGTTCCAGCAACCTGGTCACCACCTCTTTTTCCAGGAAAATGCTCTTGTTGGGCATGGCCAGGGTGAAGACTTCCTGGCCGCCCAGGGTAAACCGTCCTCTTTCCCGGTCATACTCCAGGAAGAAGGTGGAGGTTTTTTTCTTGGATTTCTTTATCCAAAAGGTCAACCGGTCCGGCCCCTTCTTGTCCAGGGTCAGGCTGGTGCCCTGTGGTATGTTGTTGGCCCGGAAGAACTCAGACAGGCCCAGCAGGTAATTTCCCTCAGGGAAATAATAGACGGTGTAGACCTTCCCGTCCTCGTCATCCACCAGCTGGTATTCGCGCGAGTCGAATTCCCGGCTCAGGCTGCGGGGTACCCGGATGGCCCCGGACAGGATTTCCCGCCAGGTCAGGTAGACCTTGAAGGGAAAATTCTCCACCCTGGTATGCTGCAGGCCTTCCACCTCGCCCAGGTCGGGTACGACCACCGGCTCGGCCGAGATGGGCAGCCCGGAGGGCAGGTTGTTAAGTACACTTTTAAGATGCCACTTGCCCCAGTTGCTGGTTGACAGGCAGGTAAACTCCCGCCGGTACTTTTTTTCCAGCAGGTGATTCAGGGCCAGGCAATAGAGCTCGAACAGGTCGGAGGAAGGCTCCAACCCGAAATGCTGCCGCACCAGGTTCTGGGTAGATTCAGAACTGATGGACCCGGCCAGGGCGGCTGAAATTTCCCTGACCTTATCTTCGGTTATCTCGGGTTTCTTGGAATTGTGCTGCCAGAAATCATTCCAGCCGAAAAAGCTGTCAGAGGCCGCCAGCACCTTGCGCAGGTTTCTTTCCAGGGTTTTGAGGTCCTTCTCGGTAAGGGGCAGCTCGGTCAGCCGCGGGTCCTGTTCCTGGCCCAGGATGGCCGGTTCCAGCCCCCTGTTCTCCAGGTTGGAGGGCAGAAGAACCTGGGTCTTGGTTTTCTTCATGTAGTCGATGTACTTCCGGAAAGGCCCGCCCCCGTCGTAATCAACTTCCAGCATTTCGCACTGGTAGCCGGGAAAGCTAACCTTATTCACGATTCTGAGCACCACCCCGCCCTGAAAATGCTCGGTTTGCTTGCTGCCGACCTGAAGGTTCTCATCATACTCTTTGTAGATGAAATCCCCCACCTCATAGCGGGCGTACGGGTCATAGACCTTGACCGGCTGGTTCCTCTGGCTGGCGGTTTTGGCAAAGGCCAGCTTCTCGGCCAGCTCGGCCGTCGACAGCGGACGGTTGGTCCGAAGTAATTCTTGCTCAACCACAGCCATGTCTTCGGCGGTTATGGCTGTAAGTTTTTGTGTTTCTTTTTCCATTGCCTATTTTTTCCCCATTAATAGCATCATTATAACTTTCTGCACGTGCAGCCGGTTCTCGGCCTGGTCGTAGACTATGGAGTTGGGCGAATCTATCACCTCGTCCGTTACCTCTTCGCCCCGGTGAGCCGGCAGGCAGTGCATGAAATAAGTATCCGGCCTGGCCTTGGAGAACAGTTCCCGGTTAACCTGGTAGGGCATGAAAATCTTCTTCCTGGCCTCTTTCTCCGCTTCCTGGCCCATGGAAGCCCAGACATCGGTGTAGATGGCATCGGCTTCGCGGACAGCCTCGACCGGGTCGTTGGTGATGGTCAGCTCAAAACCGGTATCCCGGCCGTCTTCCTTGGCCCAGGCCACAATTTCCGGCTTTGGTTCATATCCGGGTGGAGTGGCCACGGCCATCCTCGTTCCGGCCTTGGCGGCGGCCAGCATCAGGCTGTGGCAGACGTTGTTGCCGTCGCCAACGTAGGCCAGCTTCAGGCCGGCCAGGTGGCCCTTCTTTTCCCTGAGGGTGAAAAAGTCAGCCATGGCCTGGCAGGGATGGAGCAGGTCGGTCAGGGCGTTTATGACCGGCAGCCGGGTGCTTTCGGCCAGTTCCAGGATGATGTGATGTCCGAAAGTCCGGATCATGATGCCGTCCACCCAGCGCTCGAGGTTCTTGCCGATGTCCCGGACGCCTTCCCTGGAGCCCATCTGGATATCTGAGGGGGCCAGGTAAACGGCCTCACCACCCAGCTGCAGCATGCCGACCTCAAAGGTCATCCTGGTCCGCAGCGAGGGTTTCTGGAAAATCATGGCCAGAATCTTATCCTTCAAGACCTTGCGGTACTTACCCGGATTCTTCTTCATCTTCTCAGTCAGGTCCATCATTTCCTGGAATTCATAGGTGCTCAGGTCATGGATGGTGATGAAATCTTTTTTCATATCTGTCCTCCAATTTCCACGGAAGTTTTTGGTTTTTCACCGGCGACGATCCTCGTCCCGGAGCGGTTGAGCAAGGCAGCCTTGAGATGGCTGGCACAGGTTATAAGAACCTCATGGCCACCGGCTTCAATATATTCGATGGCTGCCCTGATTTTCGGCCCCATGGAGCCGGGCGGGAACTGGCCCTCCTCCAGGTACTTTCGGGCTTCCGAAACGGTAATCACCGGCAAGGGTTTCTGGTCGGGCTTCCCGAAATTGTAATAGACGCGGGGTATGCCGGTCAGGATGATGAACAGGTCGGCCCCGACTTCCCTGGCCAGGAGGCTGGCCGCATAATCCTTGTCGATGACGGCTTCCACGCCCTCGTAAAGACCGCGGCTGTTAAGAATAACCGGGATGCCGCCGCCGCCGGCGGCGATAACCACCCGGCCCGACATAACCAGGTCCCTGATGATCCACTTGGGCACCACATCAATCGGCCTGGGCGAGGCCACCACCTTGCGGTAGCCCCGGCCGGCGTCCTCGACCATGGTCCACTTTTTCTGCCTGGCCAGTTGCTGGGCCCGGAACCTGGGATAGAAGGGACCAACCGGCTTGGTTGGCTTCTGGAAGGCCGGGTCATCCTTGTCCACCACCACCTGGGTGATGACGGTGGCCACATCTTTATCTATGGAATTTTTCCGCAACTCGTTGACGATGGCCTTTTCCAGCATGAAACCCATGCTGCCCTCGGTCATGGCATCGCAGACATCCAGGGAGAATGGGGGTATTTTATTGGAAGCCTCTTCCATCTGGATCAGCAGGTTGCCGACCTGGGGCCCGTTGCCGTGGACCACGATCAGCTCGTAACCTTTCTTGATGATCTGGACCATGAGCTCGGCCGCTTTCTGGGAATTGCGCATCTGCTCTTCCTGCAGTCCTCTCTGGTTTTCGGGCAGAATGGCGTTACCCCCGAAAGCTATAAGGGCAATCCTGGTCTTCATGCTTTCTGGCCTCTTTCTTTACCCTGTCCCGAATCAAAAATCCTTGAGCACGGTCTTCAGGTTCGGGGTGCCTATCTCTTCCAGCTCGTAGCGAACCCGGAGCATGGGCTTGTTAACCTTGATCACCCGGTTCAGGTCGATCGGGGTGGCGCTGACCACCAGGTCACAGTCAATCCGGTTGATGGTGGCGGCCAGCTCCCTGGTCTGTTTTTCTCCGTAACCCATGGCCGGCAGAACCTTGTCCAGGTGGTTGTATTTCTCAAAGGTCTTCTTGATGCTGCCCACGGCGAAGGGCCTGGGGTCGATTATCTCGGCAGCCTGGTACTTCTGGGCGGCCACGATTCCGGCCCCGTAGCGCATGCCGCCATGGGTCAGGGTGGGGCCGTCCTCAATCACCAGGACTCTTTTGCCCGTAATCCGGGAGCCGTCTTCAACAAAGATCGGAGAGTTGGCCTTGATGATCCTGGCCCCGGGATTGATTCTCTTGATGTTGTTCAGCACCAGCTGGACTTTCTCCGGGTCGGCCGTGTCAATCTTGTTGACCACGTAAACATCGGCCCGGCGGAAATTGGTCTCGCCCGGATGGTAGCTCAGCTCGTGACCGGCCCGGTGCGGGTCGACCACCACAATCTCCAGGTCGGACCGGTAGAACGAGAAATCGTTGTTGCCGCCGTCCCAGAGAATTACGTCAGCCTCTTTTTCGGCCTGTTTCAGGATGGCCCCGTAATCGACTCCGGCATAGACCACGATGCCGTTGTCGATGTGGGGTTCGTACTCTTCTCTTTCTTCGATGGTGCACTCATGCCGGTCCAGGTCCTCGTAGGTGGCGAACCGCTGGACCGCCTGCTTCACCAGGTCGCCGTAGGGCATGGGATGACGGATGACCACCACCCGGCGTCCCTTGGCCTTCAGGGTCAGGGCCACCTTCCTGGTGGTCTGGCTCTTGCCGGAACCGGTCCTGACGGCGCAGACCGAAACCACGGGTTTGCGGCTCTTGATCATGGTATCATTCGGTCCGAGCAGCACGAAGTTGGCCCCGGCCGCCAGCACCTGGGAGGCTTTATTCATCACGTATTCATGGGAAACATCGCTGTAGGCGAAATGCACCTCATCCACCTTATGGGTCTTGATGAGGTCGGTCAGCTCGGCTTCGGAATAGATGGGTATTCCCTTGGGATAGAGCTTCCCGGCCAGGGCCGCGGGGTACTTGCGCCCTTCAATGTCGGGAATCTGGGTAGCGGTAAAAGCCACCACCCTGTAATCCTTGTTGTCCCTGAAAAAGACGTTGAAGTTGTGGAAATCTCTTCCGGCAGCTCCCATGATAATGACTTTTTTCATTCTGAAAAACTCCTTTTAGGATAAAATTTCAACTCGGCCCGCCCTCGGGCAAAATTAATAGATAAGTATAGCAAAAAAAGGGGGTTAAAGTCTAATGCCGGCCGGCCATTCAGGCGCCCCGCTGGCTACCCTCCGGCCGTTTCTTTTTCCAGCCCGGACGGCTAAAACCGGGGGAAACTGAACTCTTCTTTCCCGATTTCCGGGCTGGCAGCCAGGCCGGTTTCTGCCTGTTGCTTATGCCCTTCATCGCTCTCCTCTGCCTTACAGAGGTATTATATCCACCACCAGGGTTGCCGGGTCCAGCAGAGCCACGGTGCTCACTCCCTTGACCCAGCCGCAGACTTCTCCGGGATTGACCACGACCAGGTTTCCGTCCCGGTTAACCTGGGCCCGATGGGTATGTCCGAAGACCACGACCTCGGCCTCAGCCGGAGGTTGTTCCAGGGGGTAATGAGAAACATAGAAACGGAGGTGGCCATGACTGAAGACCAGGGGACCGGCTACTATCTGGCCGAATTCCCGGAATATTGTGGCCAGGCCCTCTTTTTCACCGTCACAGTTGCCAAAAACAGCCTTTACCGGGCAGCGCAGGTTCCGGAGCTCCCTGGCGGCAAAGGGAGCCACCACATCGCCGGCATGGATCACCAGGGAGCAGCCCACCCGGTTGAAGATCTCAACCGCCTGGCGAATGGCCGGCAGATTGTCATGAGAATCCGACATCAGGCCAATCATATTTCTATTATAGCCATCTTCCGGGCAAATGCCACAGGCAGGCAACCCGGGACCGGCAATATGAGAACAATTCAGACCAGGGTTACCTGCCCGGTCCCCGGATAATCCACCTGCCCCGGAAGCCGCCTCCTGACCTTAAAAAAGGGCTGGCTTGACAGTTAAGGCCTGATTTAATTAATATATATGGGCTTATAAAAGCGTTGGACAGGCGCGTAGCTCAGTGGGAGAGCGCTTCCTTGACGCGGAAGAGGTCGTGGGTTCAATCCCCTCCGCGCCTACCACCTTTTCTAATTTTTATCTCCTGCGGATAAAAGTTAGCCTGTTTATGATAAGATAGAATTAAATTAAGAAAAGTTGAACTTAACCGATGGAAGACCTGATCAGAATCAAGGTTGAGGAGTCTATTTTTTTTATAAAAAGAGGCACTCCTCTCTCCGAACTGCTGTCCGAGCTGCCCGTGGCCGAGAAACCACTCCTTTTCCGTTCGGACGGTCAGCTGCTGGACCTGAGCTACCCGGCCGACCGGGAAAGGGAGATTTCTCTGGTCTACTCTTCTGACCCCGAGGCCCTGGAAGTTCTCAGGCACAGTGCCGCCCACCTGCTGGCCCATGCCGTGACCGACCTCTTCCCCGGAATCCAGGTGGGAGTGGGGCCGGCCATAGAAAACGGCTTTTACTACGACTTTCTCCGCGATACCCCGTTTACCCCGGAGGACCTGGAAGCCATAGAGAGGCGGATGCGAGAGATTGTTGAACTGGACCAGCCGGTAAGACGCCTGGTGCTCAGCAAGGAAGAGGCCATAAAAATCTTTCGCGACCGGGGCCAGACCCTGAAAGTGGAGTTGATCCAGGAAAAGGGTGGCGACCAGGTTTCCTGCTACCAGCAGGGAGATTTCATGGATTTTTGCCTGGGACCACACCTGCCCTCAACCGGCCATATCCGGCATTTCAAGCTGCTGTCGGTTTCTGGCGCTTACTGGAAAGGCGACGAGCGCGGACCCCAGATGCAGAGGGTCTACGGCACCGCCTTTTTCAGCCAGAAAGAGCTCGAGGATTACCTTAATTTCCTGGAAGAAGCTAAAAAGCGGGACCACCGCCACCTGGGCCAGGAACTGGACCTCTACGGCACCAGCGAAGACCTGGGCGGGGGGCTGGTCATCTGGCATCCGAAAGGGGCAATTATCCGCCACCTCATCGAGGCCTTCTGGAAAGAGGAGCACCTGAAAGACGGTTATGACTTCATCTATTCACCCCATATAGCCAAGCTCGACCTGTGGAAGAGAAGCGGCCACACCGAATTCTACGAAGCCATGTTCCCGCCGCTGGAGTTTGAAGGCTTCAAGTACCAGCTCAAGCCGATGAACTGTCCCTTCCACATCATCGCCTATAAATCAAGGCAGCGCTCCTACCGGGAACTGCCGCTGCGCTGGGCCGAGCTGGGCACCGTTTATCGCTACGAAAGAAGCGGCGTCCTGCACGGGCTGTGCCGGGTGCGCGGTTTTACCCAGGATGACGCCCATATTTTCTGCCGGGGAGACCAGCTGGAGGACGAAATCAAGAGAGTCATCCGGCTGGCCATAAAACTGCTGAGCGCCTTCGGCTTCAAAGACTATGGCATCTACCTGGCCACCCGTCCCGATAAGTACGTCGGGCGCCTGGAAGACTGGGACAAGGCAGAAAAGGCCCTGGAAGAAGCCCTGAAGCATGCTGGCCTGCCCTACCAGATTGACGAGGGTGAGGGCGTTTTTTACGGCCCCAAGATCGACATCAAGATCAAGGACGCCATAGGCCGACTCTGGCAGTGCACCACTGTCCAGTTAGATTTCAACCTGGCCGAGCGCTTCGAACTGAGTTACGTGGGCGAGGACGGCAATTTTCACCGGCCATTCCTGATTCACCGGGCGCTCCTGGGCTCGATGGAGAGGTTCTTCGGGGTGCTGATAGAGCATTACAAGGGCAGCTTCCCGCTCTGGCTGGCCCCGGTCCAGCTGGTCATCCTGCCCATAGCCGACCGGCACGAAGCTTATGCCCGGGAACTCCAGGAAACCTTCCGGGCCGAAGGCTTTCGGGTCCAGGTTGATGACTCCAGGGAAAAAGTCAACAAGAAGATCCGGCAGGCCGAGCTGCAGAAGATTCCCCTGATGGCCATCGTCGGGGACAAAGAAGTGAGCAACGGCAACCTGTCGCTCAGAATTCACGGGCAGGGCGACCGCGGGCAGATTCCGGTCGCCGACCTGATGACCCGGCTTAAAGACCTGGTAAACCACAAATCCTTAGAAATAAACATATAAAAGGAGGTTAACTATTTATCATCGAGAACCTTACCGTCCGGCCAAAGCCAAGGAAAGACCGCACCGGATCAATGAGATGATCAGAGCTCCGGAAATCAGGGTGATTGATGAGGACAAGAACCAGCTGGGAATAATGACCGTTCCCCAGGCCCTGGCCCTGGCCAGGGACAAGGGACTGGACCTGGTGGAAATCGCCCCCCAGGCCAGCCCGCCGGTTTGCCGGATAATGGATTACGGCAAGTTCCTCTACGAGCTTCACAAGAAAGAGCACGAAGCCAAGAAGCACCAGAAACAGGTTCAGATCAAGGAGATCAAGTTCAGGCCGAAGATCAGCATCCACGATTATAATTTCAAGATGAAACATGTCCGGCGGTTCATCGAGGAAGGCAATAAGGTTAAGATAACCATAATGATAAGAGGCAGGGAAAGAGCCCATCCCGAGATGGCCCAGCAGATCATGGACAGGATCCTGGCCGATGTTTCCGACATCGCCCGCCAGGACGGTGAAGTAAAGACGCACGATTGGGCCAGCACGGCGTTGATAGTGCCCATCAAAACAGGAGGTAAAGATGCCAAAACTAAAAACCAACAAAGCAGCCAGAAAGAGGTTCAAGATAACAGCCAGCAAGAAAGTGCTGCACAAAAAAGCCAACAAGAGCCACATTCTGACTAAGAAAGCTGCCAAGAGAATCAGGCAGCTGGGCAAGCCGGCCGAACTCAGCCCGGCTGACCGCAAGACTGTCAAGAAAATGCTGCCCTATGATTTTTAGGCAGAGGTTCCAGGCTGACTGTTGACACCATTTTCTAGAAAGGAGAAGCGCCTATGCCAAGAGTGAAAAGAAGCGCCAAGAAAAGAGCCAGAAGAAAAAAGATATTAAAATTAGCCAAGGGTTACTGGGGAACCAAGAAAAGCAATTACCGCACGGCCAAGGAAACCGTGGAAAAGGGCCTGCAGTACGCCTACCGCGACCGCCGGGCCAAGAAAAGGGATTTCCGCCAGCTATGGATAATAAGAATCAAAGCCGCGGCCGAAGCCAACGGCCTGTCCTACAGCCGGTTCATAAAGGGATTGAAGGCTCTGAACATCGACCTGGACCGGAAGATACTGGCAGAAATCGCCGTCTCCGCTCCCCAGACTTTTGCTTTTCTGGTGGATAAGGCCAAACAAGCCCAGGTCTGAGCGGGGCCATGAGCAGCCTGCTGGAAAAAATCGACCATTACCACCGGCTCTTCGCCGACCAGGTAGCCAGGGTGAAGGAAGCCCGGGAGGTGGAAGCACTCCGCCAGGCCTTCCTGGGCAGAAAGAAAGGCCACCTGACCCTGCTGTTCGAAGAATTCAAGACCCTGGGACCGGAAGAAAAAAAGAGCGCCGGGCGCCAGCTCAACGAGCTTAAAGCAGAAATTCAGAACCGCCTGGCCGAACTGGAACAAAAACTCCAGGCCCCGGCCAGGGTGCAACCGCTCGAGGACCTGACCCTTCCGGGCCGGCAGCTCTACTGGGGCGCCCCCCATCCCATCACCCTGTTCCAGAGGGAAATAGAGAGGATTTTTATTTCCATGGGCTTTTCGGTGGAAGAAGGCCCGGAGATAGAAACCGATTATTATAACTTTGAAGCTCTGAACTTCCCGCCACATCACCCGGCCCGGGACGCCTGGGACACCCTCTACATCAACGATAAGCTCCTGCTCCGGACCCACACCTCGCCGGTGCAGATCAGGGTGATGGAAAAAAAGAAACCGCCCATCAGGATCATAATCCCGGGGAAGGTTTTCCGGAGGGAGACACCCGACCCGACCCATCTGCCCATGTTCTACCAGGTGGAAGGGCTGGTGGTGGACCGGGGCATAACCTTCGCCCACCTGAAGGGTACCCTGGAATACTTCATCAAGGCCCTGTTCGGAGAAAAGATAAAACTGCGCTTCCGGCCGAGCTTCTTCCCGTTCACCGAACCGTCGGCCGAAGTGGACATAGAATGCATCGTCTGCGGCGGTCAGGATGCCGCCTGCCGGGTCTGCGGCGGCAGCGGCTGGAAAGAAATCCTCGGGGCCGGCATGGTTGACCCCCAGGTTTTTAAGAATGTCAACATCGACCCGGAAGTTTATTCCGGCTGGGCCTTCGGACTGGGAATAGACCGGACGGCCATGTTCGCCTTCCAGATTCCCGAAATAAGGCATTTTTACGAGAACGACTTAAGATTTTTAAGGCAGTTTAACCGAAGATGAAAATATCATACGCCTGGCTCAAAGAATTCGTGAACCTCAACCTGCCGCCCGAGGAGCTGGCCGGCTGCCTGAACCAGATCGGGCTGATGGTGGAGTCGGTAACCCCGGCTGGCGAAGACACCGTCTTTGAAATAGAAACCTATGCCAACCGCCCCGACACCCTGGGTCACCTGGGAGTGGCCCGGGAGCTGGCCACCCTTCTGGACCTCAGCCTGAAGACCCGGAACTGGCCCCTGAAGGAGTTACCACAGGCGACCTCAAGCCTGGTGGACATTAACATCCTGGACCCACAGCTCTGCCCCCGGTACTGCGGCCTGGTGGTGAAGGGAGTCAGGGTTGGACCATCGCCCGACTGGCTGAAGAAAAGGCTGGAAGCCGTTGGCCTCCGACCGATCAACAACGTGGTGGATGTCAGCAATTATGTCTGCTTTTCTCTCGGACAGCCCATCCACACCTTTGACCTGGCCAGATTAAAGGGTGGCAAGGTCAAAATCAGAAAGGCCCGAAAGGGAGAGACCATCCGGACTCTCGAAGGCCAGAGGGTGGAGCTCGAACCCGATATGCTGGTCATAGCTGACGAAACCACCCCGGTAGCCATAGCCGGGGTGATCGGCGGCGAGGAGTCGGGTATAACCGAGTCCACCACCGATGTCTTCATAGAAAGCGCCAATTTCAACCCCGTTTCCATACGATTGACCACCAAGAAGCTGGGGCTGAGCACCGATGCTTCCTACCGCTTCGAACGCGGGGCTGACCCCAACGCCGCCCCGGTGGCCGCGGTCATGGCCGCTTCCCTGCTGTGCGAATTCGGCGGCCGGGTTTCCAAGGGCCTGCTCGACGTTTATCCGGCCCCCCGCAAACCCAGAACGGTTACCCTGCGGCTGAGAAGGATCAACGAGCTCCTGGGCCTGGAAATCGAGCCGGAATTCGTGGTAAAAACGCTCACCGGCCTCGGGCTGAAACTCAAAGAACACGGGCCCCAGGTCTGGACGGCCGAGATCCCCAGCTTCCGGGTGGACCTGGAAAGGGAAGCCGACCTGGTGGAGGAAGTGGCCCGGTTCTACGGCTATGACCGCATCCCCAGCGCCGTGACCCCGGTCAAATCTTTTGAATTGCCGGCCGACCGGAGAAGGGACCGGGTCTGGCGGTTGAAAGAGGTCCTCTTTCATCACGGGTTTGACGAGGTCATCAATTTCAGTTTCACCGACCCGGAAAAGGAACAGCTCTGGCAGACCGGCTGCCAGCCGATAAAACTGCAGAACCCCATTTCGGCTAAATTATCCACCCTGAGGACTTCTCTCCTTCCCGGCCTGGTGGAAAATGCCGTCTGGAATTTCAACCGGGAAGCGGAAGGGGTGCACATTTTCGAGGTGGGCAACATCTATTACTGGGAACAGGAAGAAACGCACCGCGAAAACCTGAACCTGGGGATCCTGACCACCGGCCTGAGGTCTGGCCGAACCTGGAAAGAAGCTGAAAAGGAAACCGACTTCTACGTCCTGAAGGGAGCGGTGGAAGACATTTGCTACTACCTCGGTTACGACCAGCTGTCCTTTGAGCCGGTTGAACACCCGTTCTTTGAACCCGGGCAGGCCCTGAGGATCGAGGTCAAGAACGAGCCGGTCGGTCTGCTGGGACTTCTAAACGGCAACCTGGCCAGGAGCTACGACCTGGAGCGTCCGGCTTACTGTGCTGAAATCGATCTGAACGAACTCCTGCGCAAGCAACCCCGGGCTTTCAGTTTCCAGCCGGTTCCCAGGTACCCGGGGACCAGCCGCGACCTGTCCTTCCTGGTAGAGGACAGCCTCAGCTACCAGCAGATTCACCAGCAACTGCAAAAACTGAATATTCCATACCTGGAAACCTTCGTGATATACGACCGGTTCCAGGGAAAATCCCTGCCACCGGGGAAAGTCAGTTTTTCTGTCAGGTTTTACTTCCGGCATTCGGCCCGCACCCTTCAGACCGAAGAGGTGGACCGGGCCATGCAGGAAATAACCTCCCAACTTAAATCCACCCTTAAGATAAGGTTAAGGTAAAGGAGGCTAAATTGACATCCGAGCTGGAGCGGATTAAAATACTTGAGGGCAAGATAACTCAGATTGTGGAGCATTTTTCCCGGCTTTCCCAGGAAAATGCCCGCCTTAAAGATGAGCTCAAGCATCTGAAGGCCGATAAGAAGGAACTGGAGGAAAGGCTCAGGAAAGCGGGCAACCTGGAAGAAGAACTGAAGCGACTGCAGGAAGAAAAAGAAGAGGTCCGAAGCCGGATTGAAGCCCTGATCACTCAGATGGAAAAGCTGGGTGTATGAAAGAGAAAATAATTGAGATTGAAATTTTTGGAAATAAATACAGGATCTGCGTCAAAGGAGAAGAAGACGAGAGATACATCGGCCAGTTGACTTCTTTCGTTGACCAGAAGATGCGGGATGTGGCCCTGAAATCGCGGTCGTCGGACGTGGCCAAGGTCGCCGTCCTGACCGCCCTGAACATCGCCGACGAGCTGTTCGTTTCGGAAAGCCGCATCGATCAACTGAGAGAGGCCCTGGGCCGTCTGGAGACGGAGCTGGCCAGGATCGAGGATCAGGTTAAGCAACATGAGAATGATTATGAGACTCTGGAAAAACTTACCCCCTAAGGCAGGAGACTTTTTATCTATTTCTTTTGATAGATTAGACCTCGGGTCTAATTTCGGGATGTTTTCAGAGAGACAAACCCGTGGCTTCGGCCATGGTCTTAAGGGGCGGAAGCGCTTTACCCTTCCAGAGTGATGGCCTGACCTCACCCTTACTCCTTTGACCCTGTGGTCCGGTGAGGAGGTTTGACCATGAAGGCCGTACTGATCGCGGGAATCCCCGTTTTATCATTAATTCTTCTGTTTTTTATTTTCCTGCTGCTAAAGCGGAGCCGGGGGTTGAAAGGACTGCTGCAGGCCGAAGCCCAGGCTAAAGAGATACTGGCCCGGGCAGCCGAGGAAGCCGAGAAAATAAAAAAGCAGGCTGAGGCCGAGGCCAGGGAAAAGGATGCTGCCCGGCAGGCCGAGTTCGAAGCCCAGACCAGGGAAAAAAGGCGAAAACTGAGCGAGCTGGAGCGGAGGCTGCTCAACAAGGAAGAGGCCCTGGAACGGCGCTACCAGAACCTGGAAAGGAAAGAGCGAGATCTGTCGGCCAAGGAGCGCCGGCTGTACGGCAAAGAGAAAGAACTGGAGGCCCTGGAGCAGAAAATCACCGAAACCCTCCAGAAACAGACCGAAGAACTGGAACGCATTGCCGGCCTGACCCAGGAAGAAGCCCGGAATACCCTTATCAGGAAGATAGAAGACGAGGCCAAGCTTCAGGCCGTCCAGGCCATCCGGCGGGTTGAAGAAGAAACTCGGGAGAAGAGCAGGGCTCTGGCCCGGGAGATAATTTCCAATGCCATTCAGCGCTCGGCCGCCGAGCACGTGGTGGAGACCACGGTTTCGGTGGTGGACCTGCCCTCGGACGACATGAAGGGCCGGATCATCGGGCGCGAGGGCCGCAACATCAGGGCCCTGGAGATGGCCACCGGGGTTGACATCATCGTCGATGACACTCCGGAGGCGGTAATCCTCTCCAGCTTCGACCCCCTGAGAAGAGAACTGGCCAGAATGGCCATTGAGAAACTGGTGGCCGACGGCCGCATTCACCCGGCCAGGATCGAAGATATCGTGGAGCAGGTCAAGGCCGAGCTGGAAGAAAAAATCAAGCAGGAAGGCGAAAATACCCTGTACGAGCTCGGTATCCAGAACATGCATCCGGAGCTGATCAAGTACCTGGGCAAGCTGAAATACCGCACCAGCTACGGGCAGAACGTCCTGCAGCATGCCAAGGAGGTGGCCATGCTGGCCGCCCTGATGGCCAGGGAGCTGGGGGCCGATGTCAACGTGGCCCTGCGGGCCGGGTTGCTCCATGACATAGGCAAGGCTGTCGATAAAGACTACGAGGGCACCCATACCGAACTCTCGGTGGAACTGACCAAGAAGTACGGCGAATCCGAGGCGGTCATCCAGGCTATCGCCTCTCACCACCGGGATATTGACTTCCCGTCGGTCGAAGCCGTGCTGGTCCAGGCTGCCGATACCCTGTCGGCTGCCCGACCGGGCGCCAGGCGCGAACTCCTGGAGACCTACATCCAGCGCCTGGAGAAACTGGAACAGATCGCCACTTCATTCGAAGGCGTGGCTAAGGCCTTTGCCCTGCAGGCCGGCCGGGAGATCAGGATCATCGTCGATGCCCAGAAAGTTTCAGACGACCGGGCCATGGTCATTGCCAGGGATATTGCCCAGAAAATCAAGGATGAACTCGATTATCCGGGACAGATCAAGGTCATGGTCATAAGAGAGATGAGAGCGGTGGAGTATGCCAGATAAATTCGGAGTTCTGTTCATAGGAGACCTAATCGGGCGTCCGGGACGGCGGGCCCTGTCCCGGTTCCTGCCGGAACTGCGGAAAAAGTACCAGCCCGACCTGGTGGTGGCCAACGCCGAGAACGCCTCCGGCGGCAATGGCCTGACCGAGGAAACCGGCAAGGAACTTTTTTTCCAGGTGGACGTTCTGACTTCCGGTAACCACATCTGGGACAAGAAGGAAGTCCTGAACTACATGGAAAAGGAACCCCGGTTGCTGCGCCCGGCCAACTATCCGGCGGCCAATCCCGGTCACGGTTACTATATCTACCAGAGCGAAAGAGGAGTCAGAGCGGCCGTGGTCAACCTCCAGGGCCGGGTCTTCATGGAACCGATTGACTGCCCGTTTCTGGCCGCCGACCGGCTGCTGGCAGAAATAATCCCGATTACTCCGATAGTTATAATAGACTTTCACGCCGAGGCCACCTCGGAAAAACAGGCCCTGGGCTGGTACCTGAACGGCCGGGTGTCAGCGGTCATCGGCACCCACACTCACATCCCCACCGCCGACGAAAGGCTATTGCCCGGCGGGACCGCCTATATCACCGACGTGGGAATGGCCGGCGGCCTGAACTCCGTCATCGGGATGAAACCGGAACAGGCCCTGCAGAGGTTCCTGACCTCCCGTCCGCAGCGCTTCGAGCCGGCCACCGATGGCCTGATGCTGAGCGCTGTTTACATCGATATTGACCCGGCCAGCGGCAAGGCCTTAACCATAAAGCGCGAGCTTTTAACCGAGGACCAGAGTGAAGACTGAGAGCCTGATCGTCAGGGACCGCGTCTACACCGTCAGCGAGCTGACCCGGCTGGTCCGGCTGGAGCTGGAATCGGCCTTCCCCTTTGTCTGGGTGGAAGGAGAAATTTCCAACCTCAGGCAACCGGCTTCCGGCCATTTCTACTTTACCCTCAAGGATGAGAATGCCCAGCTCCGGGCGGTCATGTTCCGCAGCGACGCCAGCCGCATCCAGTCGGAACTTAAGAAAAACAATCTGTCTCCCCGTTTCGAACTCAAAGATGGAATGAAAGTAATCTGCGGGGGCCGGGTAACAGTCTATGAAAAGAGCGGCGATTACCAGCTGGTGGTGGAAAAGCTGGAACCGAGGGGGAAGGGAGCCTTGCAACTGGCCTTTGAACAGCTGAAGGCCAGGCTGCAGGCCGAAGGCCTGTTCGACCCCAAGTACAAGAAAAAGCTTCCCCTGCTACCGAAGAAAATCGGAATCGTGACCTCGCCGACCGGGGCGGCCATTCGCGATATCCTCCGGATTATCGAGCGCCGTTTCAACCGCCTGCACATCATAATTTACCCTTCCCTGGTCCAGGGCGAAGGGGCGGCCCAGAACATTGCCCAGGGACTGGACTACTTCAGCCGCCGGGACGACATCGACGTGGTCATCGTCGGCCGGGGCGGCGGTTCGATCGAAGACCTCTGGGCTTTCAACGAAGAGGTGGTGGCCAGGGCCATCTTCAACTGCATGAAGACCAAGCCGGTCATTTCGGCCGTGGGCCACGAGATTGACTTCACCATCGCCGATTTCGTGGCCGACATCAGGGCTTCCACCCCCTCGGCCGCGGCCGAAATGGTCGTCTCCAAGGAAGAAGAATTCCGGGAGAAAATAGATAACCTGCTCAATCGACTCTGCCAGCTGGAAAAATATCAGCTGGAGAGATTGCGCAGCCGGGTCAACCTGCTGGCCGAAGAACGCATCATCCGCAATTTCAAGTACCGCCTGATGAGCCTCGACCAGAGAGTGGACGAACTCGAAAACCGGGCCTGGAAGTCAATCCAGACCAGGAAACAACTACTCTCCGACTACAAGAATCGCAGCCAGCAGCTCCGACAAACCATGACCCACCTGCTGCAAATCAGGTTGAGTGAACTGAACGGCCTCTGGAAACGGCTGGCCTCCTCGCTCGACAACCTGTCTCCACTCAACGTCATCAAGAAGGGTTATACCATCTGCTGGAAAGCCGGAGGGTTGTTGCCGGTGCAGAAGGCCAGCGAAGTTGAGCCCGGCGAGGAGGTTATTGTTTCCTTCTACCGTGGCGAGCTCAATTGCCGGGTCAACCGGGTTGACCCCAAGGTTAAGATTGAATCAAAATTCATCAAGGAGAGCCAATGAACACCAAAGGAAAAGAGATGAATTTTGAAAAGGCCCTGGCCGAACTGGAACAGATCGTGGCCAAGCTGGAAAAGGGGGGCCTGGCCCTGAACGAATCCCTGGCCCTGTTTGAAAAGGGTATCAAGCTGACCAGGTTCCTGCGGTCCGAGCTGGACAAGGCTGAAAAGAAAATCGAAATCCTGCTCAAGGACGAAAAGGGCGAGCTGCAGGCCCGCGATTTCATACCGGAAGACCTGAATGCTTCTGCCCTGGAAGAGGACCAGGACGAGGACGAGGACGAAGAAGAAAGCTAACCAAGACTGAGAGAGCCGGCTGAAAGATGAATATCGATCTGGAATCTTACCTCGACCGCAAACGAAACCGGCTGGAAAAAGCCCTGGATTACTATCTGTCGGGAGAAGACTCGCCGGTCTTTGAGGCCATGCGTTACGCCGTTCTGGGCGGCGGGAAACGATTCCGTCCGCTGCTGCTCCTGGCCACCGGGGAACATTTCGGGGCCACGGAGGAGCTGCTCCTGCCCTACGCCTGCGCCGTGGAATTCATCCACAATTACTCTTTGATCCACGACGACCTGCCGTCCATGGATGATGATGACTTCAGGCGCGGTCGGCCTTCCTGTCATAAAAAATTCGGCGAAGCCCTGGCCCTTTTGGCCGGCGATGGACTCCTGACCCTGGCCTTTGAAATACTGGCCACAGCCCCGGCCCCGGCCAATGACCAGGGACTAAAGGCCCGCGTCGCGGCCGAGATGGCCATGGCTGCCGGCCCCCGGGGCATGATCGCCGGGCAATGGCTGGATATAAATTTCAATCCTGACAACCGGGACCAGGCTGCTTACCAGGAGATGGCCTCCAGAAAAACAGCCGGGCTGATCAGGGTCTCAGTCGTTTCTGGAGCCAGGCTGGCCGGGGCTCCGGAAGTTGCCATCCAGGGCCTGGAGAAATTCGGTATATACCTGGGACTGGCTTTCCAGCTGCGAGACGACTTCCAGGACCTTGGCCAGGACCAGGCTACCGGAAAGGCCATCCGCCCCAACCTGGCCAGGATTCTGGGAAGGACGGCCTCCCTGGAACTCCTGGAAACCTGGCTGGGGAAGGCACAGCGAGCCCTTGAAGACAACGGTATAGATTCAGATATTTTGACTTTTTTCATTAAACAACTGCAACCAGGCCGGGAGAGTTCGACATGAGCCCGGAAAAAATTCTGCCAGGCATCAAAAGCCCCCAGGACCTCAAGAAGCTGTCCGTTCCGGAACTGGCTGAGCTGGCCACGGAAATCAGGGCCAGAATCATCGAAACGGTTTCCCGGACCGGCGGACACCTGGCTTCCAACCTGGGTGTGGTGGAGCTGACCCTGGCCCTGCATTATGTTTTTGACTCGCCGCGGGACAAGATCGTCTGGGATGTCGGTCACCAGTGTTATACCCACAAGCTGCTGACCGGTCGCCAGAAAGAGTTCACCCGCCTGCGCCAGTTTGGGGGACTGCTTGGCTACCCCTGTCTCGAAGAAAGTCCCCACGATGTGTACAATACCGGGCACGCCTCAACTGCCCTGTCGGCAGCCCTCGGCCTGGCTGTGGCCCGCGACCGGAAGGGAGAAAACCACAACGTCATCGCCGTGGTGGGCGACGGCAGCCTGACCGGCGGCGTGGCCTACGAAGCCCTCAACCAGATCGGCCACCTGAGGGAAAGGCTGATCATCGTCCTCAATTATAACGAAATGAGCATTTCTCCCAATGTCGGGGCCCTTTCCCGGTATCTCTCCTACCTGGTTTCCGGGCAGCCCTATCTCAGGATAAAAGAGCAAACCAAGTCCGTTCTGCGCTCCATTCCCAAGCTCGGCTGGCCCCTGATCCGGGCGGCCCGGGCCCTGGAAGACATGATCAAGAAGACCTTTTTCCCCGGCGTCTTCTTTGAAGAACTGGGCATAAGGTACATCGGTCCCATCCACGGACACAGCCTCCACAGCCTGATTGAAGCCCTGGACCACGCCCGGAACTACCCGGGCCCGATTCTAATCCACTGCGTCACCCAGAAGGGCAAGGGCTATCGCCCGGCCCAGCTCAACCCGGAAAAGTTTCACAGCGCCTCGCCCTTTGTCATTGCCACCGGAGAGTCATTAAGGCGCGAAGAACTGCCCAGTTATTCCCGGGTGTTCGGCGAAGCGGTGGCTGAACTCGGCCGCAGCGACCCCAGGATCATCGCCATCACCGCGGCCATGACCGACGGTACCGGCCTGAACAAATTTGCCGACGAAAATCCCGACCGCTTTTTTGACGTGGGCATTGCCGAACAGCATGCGGTCAATTTCGCCGCCGGGCTGGCCATTTCAGGCTTAAAACCCCTGGTGGCCATCTACTCCACTTTCCTTCAGCGGGCTTACGACCAGATCTTTCACGAGGTCTGCCTGATGGACCTGCCGGTGGTCTTTGCCCTGGACCGGGCCGGCATAGTCGGAGAGGACGGCCCCACCCACCAGGGAACCAATGACATTGCCTACCTGCGTCATCTGCCGAACATGATCCTGATGGCTCCCCGCGACGAGAACGAGCTCCGGCACATGGTTTACTCGGCTTTCCAGTACGGGCACCCTGTGGCCATCCGTTTTCCCAAGGGAGCCGGTCTCGGTGTCCCCCTGGAAAAAGAATTCCGGTTCATACCGGCCGGCCAGGCCGAGGTCTTGAAAACCGGCCAGGACCTGCTGGTAGCCTACGGCAACATGGTGGCCACCGGGCTGGAAGTGGCCAGCCGGCTGGAAAAAGAAGGAATTTCTCTGGCGGTGGTTAACGCCAGGTTCGCCCGGCCGCTGGACGAAATCCTCCTGCCCGAACTGGCCCGAAAGGCCCGGGTCATCATCAGCCTGGAAGAAGGGGTGGTGGAAGGTGGCTTCGGTAGCGCCCTGCGGGAAATGCTCGACCGCCACCAGGTCTATGGTCCGGCCTTCAAGGCCTTCGGCCTTCCTTCCGATCTCTATCCCCTGGGCAAGCCGGAAGAAATCCGCAAGGTCCTGGGACTCGATGCCGACGGTCTGACCGTATCCATCAGGGACTTCTACCGAAAACTAAAACTTCTTTAGCTGAACCGGGATGAAAAAAGTTCGCCTGGACCTTCTCCTGACCCGGAAAGGCCTGGCCGCCAGCCGGGAAAAAGCCCAGGCCCTGATCCTGGCCGGCCGGGTAATGGTGAATAATCAGCCGGCCTTAAAACCCGGGCAGCTGGTCTCCCCCGATTCCGAGCTATCGCTCCAGGAACCCTTCCCTTATGTCAGCCGGGCCGGGGCCAAGCTGGAACAGGGGCTGCGCAGCTTCAAGATAGATGTGGCTGGAAAGGTGGCCCTCGATATCGGTTCTTCCACCGGTGGTTTTACCGATTGCCTGCTGCAGGCCGGAGCCAGAAAAGTCTACGCCGTGGATGTTAATATCAAACAGCTGGACTGGAAGCTCCGACAGGACCCCCGGGTCGTCACCCTGGAAAAAAACGCCCGGTATCTCCAGCCTGAAGACCTGCCCGAGACACCCGAACTGACCGTCATCGATGTTTCATTCATCTCGGTTCTCAAGATACTCCCGGCCCTGAGAAAAATCATGGGCTCGGGCCAGGTCCTGGTCCTGGTCAAACCGCAGTTTGAAGCCGGTCGAAATCAGGTCGGCAAAAAGGGTATAATCAGGGACAGCCGGGTTCACCGTGAGGTCCTGGAGAAAGTCCTGGCCGCGGCCGGGCAGCTGGGCTATGCGGTCCATGACCTGCTCCGCTGCGACACCCTGGGACAGAAAGGCAACCGGGAATTCCTGGCCTGGTTGAGCCCGGGGCCGGGCGGGTTGAACCCGGAGGAGCTGAGGAAAAAAATTCAGGAGATTCTGCCCGATGGCGACCAGACAAAAAATTAAGCGAGTTGGCCTGGTGATCAAACCCCATGCCCCCGGCGTGGACCGGGTGCTCAGAGAAATAATTGCCTTTCTTAAAGCCCATAAAATTGAACCCCTGCTGGAAAAAATTGCCGCCGAAAAAATCGGGTTGAAGGGCGGGGAGGAGCGCGACCGTCTGTCCGAAAGCTGCCAGGCCCTGATCGTCCTGGGCGGAGACGGCACCCTGCTCAGCATCGCCCCCCAGGCTGCCCGGGCCGGGATTCCGGTCATCGGCATCAATCTGGGCCGGCTGGGCTTTCTGACAGAAATACCGGTGGCCGAGGCCCTGCCCGTCCTGGAAGCCTTTATCCAGAATAAGAACGGCTTTATCAGCCAGCGCAGCCTGCTGGAAATTTCTTATGGAGACAGGCAGGACATCTGTCTGAACGACGTGGTGCTGAACAAGTCCGCCCTGGCCAGGATGATAGAGCTTCTGATTTTCATCAACGGCCAGGAGGTCACCCGCCTGAAAGGAGACGGCCTGATTCTCTCCAGCCCGACCGGGTCCACCGCCTACTCGCTTTCGGCCGGGGGGCCCATCGTTCATCCCGGGATTGAATCCATTATTCTGACACCCATCTGCCCCCATACCCTGTCCTTCCGGCCCCTGCTCATCCCTTCCACTTCCGAGATAAAAATCAAGCTGCTGACTCCGGAGGAGAAGGTATACCTGACCATCGACGGCCAGCGAGGGGAAACCATACCCAGAAAGGCTGCGATTAGAGTCAAGAAGTCCAACCTGTTTCTCCGGCTGGTAACCTCTCCCTGGCGCAGTTATTATCAACTGGTTAAAGAAAAGCTGGGCTGGGCCGAATAACTCCCTTTCAGACCAGTTCAAAACACGGTCCGCCTCTGGTCTTTGCCCGCCGACCCCGGCTGATTGATTTTTACCGGCCGGCCAGCTATCATTTTTTCTTATGGTGGATAAGCTCAGGATAGCCATGGTGACCCCGGAGCTGGCCCCCTATGCCCGCTCGGGCGAGCTGGCCGAGGCGGTGTCCGGCCTGGCCAGGTTCCTGGCTCGCTCCGGGCTGGAGGTCAGCATTTTTCTGCCCAATTACCGCCGGCCCGAAATAGAGTCCCTCAGCAAGAAGGTCATCGTGGAGGACCTCCAGGTGCCGGTAGGTGAGAAAAAGTTACCGGCTACCGTTTGCCGGGCTGAACAGGGTCGGTTGGTCCTGTACCTGGTCGACCAGCCCAAATACTTCCACCGGGACCACATCTATGGTTCGCCCCAGGGAGATTATCCCGATAACGCCGAGCGCTTCATTTTTTTCAACCGGGCCGTCTGCGAATTCCTGGCCGGAACCCGTCTCAAGTTCAATTTAATCCACTGTCATAACTGGCCGGCCAGCCTGGTGCCGATGCTCTTAAAATCCGCTTTTCAGAAAAAACCGTCGCTCCGAGAGACAGCCTGTGTCCTGACCATACACAATTTTTCCTACCAGGGTGAATTTCCGGCCGAATCGTTAAGCCTGACCGGCCTCGACTGGAACTACCTTAATTCGCATCAGCTGGCCTTCAAGGGAAAATTCAGCTTCCTCAAGGCCGGAATCCTGTTTGCCGACGTGGTCAATACCGTCAGCCGGACTTACCGGGATGAGGTTTTAGCCCATCGTCCCGACATCTGTTCCTTCTTTTCCCGGAAATCCAAGCCTCTCTACAGCCTGCGCAATGGCATCGACGACGAGGAATGGAATCCGGCTACCGACCCGCACCTCCCGGCTAACTTCAGCCTGGAAGACCCGTCCGGAAAGGCCGTCTGCAAGCAGCAGCTCCAGAAAGACCTCCAGCTGGCCGGCGGGGAATCCCTGCCCCTGGTGGCCGTGGTCGGTTATCTGACCAGGTTAAAGGGAATCGACCTGGTGTTGAAGACCGTCTCTTCCCTGCTGTCTTCCGGCTGCCAGCTGGTGGTAGCCGGACAGGGAGAAGAAAAATACGAAAACGCACTGGCCGAATTGCAGACTGTCCACAGAGGACGCCTGGCCTACAGGCCTGAATTCAGCGCCGCCCTTTACCACCAGGTGCTGGCCGGGGCCGACCTGCTGTTGATGCCCTCCCTGGAAGAGCCGGGCGGGTTGACCGTGATGCACGGCCTGCGCTACGGGACGGTGCCGGTGGCCCGGGCCACCGGCGGCCTGCGGGAAACGGTTCAGCCCTTTTCTCCCGCCGACGGGACCGGGACCGGCTTTATTTTTGAGGAATATTCAGAAGAGGCCATGCTTCAGGCCATCCAGCAGGCCCTTCTGACCTATGCCAGCCCCGAACTCTGGCCGCGGGTGCGGGCTAACTGCCTCCGGGCTGACAATTCCTGGTCTAACCTGGTCAGGAAATACAAACTCCTTTACCGTAAAGCTTTGAACTTAAATAGCGGAGGAAATAAATGAGCAGTAACTTGATTCAGGCCACCGACGCCACCTTCGAGCAGGAAGTTATCAAGTCCGACCTGCCGGTCCTGGTAGACTTCTGGGCGCCCTGGTGCGGGCCCTGCCTGATGGTGGCCCCGGTGATAGAACAGATTGCCGAGACTTACCGGGGCCGGCTGAAGGTGGTCAAGGTTAACGTTGACGAGAATCCGGGGGTCTCAGCCCGCTATCAGATAATGAGCATACCCACCCTGATTCTTTTCAAGGGAGGCCAGCCGGTCGACTCGGTGGTCGGAGCCCTGCCCAAGAACCAGCTGGTCAACTTCCTGTCACGGCACCTGACTCAGGCCTGAACAGGTTGCGTTCCTTCTTTCTCCTGGCTGGTTTGGAGAGAATCCAGGTACTCATTCAGCACCGCGGCCAGCTCCGCGCCCCAGAGCATTATCACCAGCGAAGCTGAAATCCAGAGGAGGAAGAATATTACCGAGGTCAGGGTGCCGGCCAGGAGTTTCGACAGCACGATACCGACGGCCGAGAAGTGGATGACGTAAAAAGCAAAGCCTCTCTTGAAGATTTCCCAGAAAAAGGCAGCGATGGCCGCGGCCAGCAGGGCGCTGCGGGTATGGACCCGGGTTTCCGGGATGAACTTATAAAGGGTGAAAAGAAACAGCAGGGTCAGCCCGTAGGGCAGAAGATACTGGAAAAAGAAGTTATTGACAACCGTTATAAGCCTGGGGTTGATAAATTCAGAGATTACCTCGCTCTCCCTCAGGAATTTCTGCAGGCCGGTCCAGAGAGCGGTTATGGACAGGGAAAACAGCAGGATGATGCCGATAATCATCATCACCACGTATTCGATCAACCGGTTGTAGAAAAAGGACTTGTGGTACCTGGCCCGGAAAATCTGGTTGAGAGTGGCAATCAGGTTGGAAAAAAGGAAGGAGGCCGCCACCAGAGAACCCACCAGGCCGAACCAGCCCAGGTTGGACAGGTTGTCGCCCAGGGCCTGCAGCCTCTTAAAAAAGGCGGGGTCCATCTTGGCAAAAAACTCTTCGGTGAAAATATTCAGGCTGCGCACCACCAGCTCCGAGCTTCCCAGGACCTTGACTCCGAGGTAATAGAACAGGGCTACCAGCGGGACCACGCACAGCAGGGAGAAATAGGAAATAACTATGGAGGCATTCCAGCAACGGTCGTCGTTAAACCGCTTGAAGGAAGCCAGCAATATTTTAAGAAAATTCAGGGTCATCTATCCTTTTTAAGGCCGGGCCTCATGAATAGGCTCCCCATTTGACCATGAGGATGATGATGGTGATAAGAAGGGCATAGATGACCAGGGTCTCTATCAGAACCAGGCCAAAAATCAGAATTCCCCGGATGTGCTGCCCGGCAGCCGGGTTGCGGGAAATACCCTCGCAGGCGGAAGAGATGGCCTTGGCCTGGCCGTAAGCCCCGGCTATGACCGCCAGCGTGATCACGCCGGCCCCCACAATGATGGACAGCTTGAACAGGTCGGCCCGGGCCGGGTCCACAGTCTGAGCACTCAGCGGAGTCAGCGTCAGGGCCAGAAGAAAAATCAACAGACCGACGAACTTACCTTTCTTTGACATCTTTAATCTCCTTTTCATTAATGTTCTTCCTCGTGGGCTACTGCCCCGGCTATGTAAATGCAGGTCAACAGGACAAACACGTAGGCCTGAATCACTGCGGTGAAGATGGCGATGGCCATGAACGGCAACGGCAGAAGATAGGGAATGATGGAAGCGATGATCAGGATCAGGAGTTCTTCTGAAAAGATGTTGCCGAAAAGACGCATCGACAGCGAGACCGGTCGGGAAAAATGGCTGATGATCTCGATGGGCAGCAGCAGCGGTGCCAGGAAGGGATTGGAGCCGGTAAAGTGTTTCAGGTAGCCGAATACACCCTGGGTCCGGATCCCCTGCCAGTGATAGTAAAGCCAGACCACCAGGGCACAGCCAAGGGTCACGTTCAGCTTGCTGGTGGGAGACATAAACCCGGGTATCAGGCCGAGCAGGTTGGAGGTCATGATGAACAGGCCAACCGTGGTCACCAGTGGCAGATATTTTTTCCCCTGCTCGCCGATGGTGTCAACAATCATTCCCTCGAAGAAATCTATCAGGCTCTCCAGCACCACCTGGGTCTTGCCGGGGATGAGGCTCACCCGGCGACCGGCCAGGCCAAGCAGGATGGAAAGAAGTATGGCTACTATCAGGGTCATGACCAGGTAATCAGGCAGGAGGTGGGCCGGGTCTTTAACCTGGAGGCCGAAGATGGCCAGAAGGGCAGCCAGAGGCCGCCCCAGAATCAGGTTAAAAAAATCAACTACCGGTAAGCTGTGCTCTAAGCCTTCCATTGCTTTATACCGGCCAGGTACCTGACCGCTTCGGCCAGAATGGCCACCAGAATCAGGGAAAAGCCAGCAGCCAGAGCCAGGACCCGGGCCTTGAAGAAAAAGATTATAGTTAAAAAGATAAGGCAAATCAACAGCAGCCTCAGGCTGTAGAAGATGACGGCCCGCCGCCAGAGTCGGGCCGGTCCCGCCTGTAAGTATCTGTCCACAAAGGACTTAAGGGAGACAAAACCCAGGGCCGCCAGAACGGCCCCGGCCAGAACCAGCGCCCCGGCCACCGGCTCGATTAGAACTGCCGTTAAAATTCCCGCGGCCAGACCCAGGAAGACGGTGACCCGGGGGACTCTCTTGACTGAAGGCTCCAGCCAATCGTTACTCATCATGTTCCTGTTCCAATTTTAACCGGGGATGGCGGGATATTCAATTGCTCTCCGGAGGTTTTTCTGCCTGTTCCTTATTTTCCATAAGATATCTCCTTACCCCCCGGAAAAGATTCAACAGGCCAGAAGCCACTCCCAGCAGCATCCAGGTTAACAGCATCCAGGGAGCAGTCTTAAGCCAGCGGTCGAGCAGGTAGCCGATGGCCAGCCCGACGGCAATTGAGGAGGGAAGGATCATTACCAGGGAAGAAATCTCGGCCAGCTTCTTGAGGTCGGCTTCTCTGGGTATTCTCACCTTGGTCCTGGTTTGATTATATATTATATCCCGGAGACTTAAAACACCACCGCGGTCTACAAACTTGCTTTCTGGTCCTGGATGGATTACAATTCAGATTAAAAGAGGGAGACCTTAACATGACCCGCGCTTTGGAATTGAGCCGGCGGAGGCTTCTCCAGGTACTGTTAATGTCCTTACTGGCCTCCATTCTGGTCGGGATCACGCTGGCGGGCCAGCAGGCCACCGTTAGCCCGCCGCAGGTTGACCCTTTCTACCTCAGGCTATTTGACGACGGGCTGGCCGCTTTCAACCGGAACGACTTTGAAGAGGCCTTCGAGAACCTGAAAATAGCGGCTTTTGGCCTGATGGATGAACCGGATTTGCTGGGCGAAGCCTTTGTCTACCTGACTCTATCGGCCTACAATCTCAAAAAAACTGACCAGGTCGAATATTATTTAAGGGAGATTTCCCGGTTCAAGCTCAACAACCGTATCCGCAGCTCCAGGCTGCCCGATAAAATAAAAGACCAGTTCGCCAGAATCCAGTCCAGTTTCAAGAACAGCCTGACCGGCTGAGACTGACCTAATCCATATCAAGACCAAGAGCCCTGGCTAAGGCTCTGTCCGGAACAGCCTTGCCACCTTTCCTGACAATGAGGCCAAATCCCCCCTCAAATTCCCACATGGCCCAGCTGATACCGTACTTCTCCAGGGCCGTCCTGACGTCACGCGTCCAGGCTATCCGGTAAGGTGGCAAACAATAGGTCCGGTAAGCTCCGAACTCGTTGCAGATTAACCTGACCCTGTGCCCGGAGGCCCAGTCGGCCGCCTGCTTTATCCTGCCCTCGATTTTGGCTGCATCCCATCTTTCCTCACCATAAGCCAGCAGGGCCTTTTTCAGGTCTTCCGGGCCGACCAGGAAAACTGCTTCCCGTACTGCTTCTGGAGAGGAAGGGTAAGGCACGCGCCTCAGCTTCTTGACCAGTTCCGAGCTCCAGTGCGCCCCCTGATGGGTGAAAATATGCGGCTCATAGAAATGAAAGCAGTACCAGAGGTTCCTGTCATCCAGGGACTCCAGGGTCAGCAGGGTGGACAGGTTGGACCAGAAGGCCCCGGTGGCCAGGATGGTATGGCGGGGAAGCCTGGCCCGGATGCGGGCGATAAGCTGTTTCTGAAGGGGCGGCCAGCGGTATTCTTCACCCAGGAAAACCGGCTCATTCATCGGCTCCACTATCAGCCAGTCCGGGTCGAAGGCAGCCAGCTTCTCGGCCAGTTTTTCCCAGAAAACAAAAAACTCCTCGGTAAAGGCGGCATCCTTGCCCAGTGGCCCGGAATAATCAGAACCCCCCGACTCCTGGGAAATGCTGTGCAGGTCAAAATTAACGGCCAGCCCGCTATCGATGATCTTTTTAAGCCCGGCCAGCAGCAGCTCGAGCGCCTCCGGCTTCAACCTGTCTTCTCTGTCGCTGGAATAAATGTTGGCCATGTCGACCGGCACCCGGACGTAGGTCAGCCCCAGCTTCCGGATCAAAGCCAGGTCGCGGTCGGAATATTTCTTTTCCAGGGGTTTAAGGGGCCCGGAGTTAAGCCAGAACCAGCTAGTCAGGTTTATTCCCCGGGAAAAACGCCGGTAGCGGGCCTCCTCACCCTGGAGGTCTTCAGCCAGGAGCCGGACACACGAAGAGGCTAATATCAGAATGGCGAGAAAGAAAAGAAGCCCCCCGCGCAAGTCGATTCTTCGCCTATTACTTATCATCAAAACCTCCTTCTCCGACTTTGAATCGGATGCACCGTCCGGAGAGAGTGCTTTCAGTCCAGCCGGCCCAGCTCGGCCAGCCTGGATTCCAGGCTCTGCGTTTCTTTATAATTCTGGTGCCATCTTCTTTTCAATTTATCCAGGAATCCAGGGTCGGCGGCCGTTATTCTGCTAAGATTCTGTCTCAGCCAGTCCTTTTCCATCCCATCGAGAAGAGGCCACTGTTCCATGAAAACCAGGGCAATATTCAGGAAAAGAAATTCATTATAAGGATGACGGCTTAGGGCCTCCCGGCAGAGCAGCCGACCCTTTTCGGCATAGGTCAGCAGAGGATAGTTATAAAGAAAATAAACCTTGCTGAGTTCCCAGAGAAATGAATGGTCAACCGGGTTGCCGGCCACAGCCCGTTGCAGGGCTTCCCTGGCCGCGTCCAGAAAAGGCTCGCCCCTTTCAGCCTGGCCGAACTCGATCTCGGCCATGGCCCGCTGCAGGCGCAGGCGTCCGAGCTCGGCATAGAAAGCCGGAAGGGGATAAAACCTGACGGCTTTTTCCAGGCGGACCTCCAGCCCGGCGAAGCTGCTTTCCAGGCTCCTGATGTTTTTCCTCTCCTCCTGGTAAAGGAAGTAATTTCTGTATCCTGAATAAAAGAGTACGGAAGCAACCAGGGCCAGAAGGCTGCCGACCAGGGCCAGGAGGATTAACATCCTTTTTACGGCTGGCTGCTGACTGACTCCAGGGGTCATGGCTCCTCCCGTTTCTCCAGTATGACCGGTGCTCTGACTGCCAGCACGAACAGGCTCAACCAGACGAGAGCATTGCCGGGCATTCTCAGGCTGAAATCGGTCAGGCTATGGAAAAGAAGGGCGAACACCCCCATCAACGCCCCCAGCCCCACGCCCTTGGCCAGCGGGTCGCGGCTTTTTAACCAGCCGCTCAGAGCCAGGGCAAAACCCAGGATAGCGGCCAGAACCAGGGCCAGTCCACCTACCAGACCGGCTTCAGCCAGCATTTCCAGGTAATCGTTGTGGGCGTGGGAGAGGATAACATTGAAGTCCTTCGACAGATAATGATTGATAGCCTGGACGTAGGTCCCCAACCCGCAGCCCGTGAGCGGATAGTCGGAAACGAGGTCCAGGGTATAGCGATAAAAAAGAAGCCGGTTTTGGTCGAAAAAACCGCCCTGGGTAAATCTTTCCAGAACCGGCCCGATGCCGACGAGGACCACCCCCAGAAGGACCAGAAGCACTACTGCCCTGACCAGCCTCTTTTCGGTTTTGTGCCGTCCGGAGATACTGGTCAGCGACAGGAGGAGCAGGGTCAGGAAAAAGGTCACTATGAAGATTATGATGCCCGAGCGACAACGCGAAAAAAACAAACCTAGGCCGATGATAAGAGGGGGTATTATGAACAGCAACGACTTCTGGACCTGCTCCTGCCCGAACCGGACTATTTTCTGCCGCCAGCTGAGTCCAGGTTTCAAGCTAAAAAATTCCGCCCGAACCAGGAAATAGCCAAGGCTCAGAGGAAAGAGCATCTCCAGGAAAGCGGAATAATGGTCGCGGTTAATGAAGGTGCCGAAAGCACTGCCGGAATAGTAGCGGTTAACCCAGGTAAAAATGCGGTTGGTCCCACCGAAAAACTCCGACAGCCCGTAGAGAGACTGGAAAACCCCGGCACTGACCAGGGTTAAAGTCAGGGCCTTGATCCTGCTCCGGCTGGTCAGGGTCCCGGACAGCAGGAAAACAAAAGCGGTGTAAGACAGGTATCTGACCAGTTCGTAGGCGCTGGCCCAGGGAGAAAGTGAAAAGGCCTGGGCCCGGAATTCAGCCGCTGAAAACAGCCCCATCTGAGCCAGAGACTGGCGCCAGGACCAGGCCACCGGGGAAAGTGTTCTGACCAGGGACTCCGGCCAGGGCAAGATCTGGGCCAGGGCCAGCAGGAAAAATAGACCCGTCAGAAAATATACCGGCCTAAACCGGTTTCGGTGCACCACCGGAACCACGAGGTCTCTCGGCTTCAGGGGGGAAATCAAATAAACCAGGAACAGGAACCAGACGGCCACTTCCAGGCCAAAAACCGCCCACTCGATGTTGCCGCCGAAGGGAAGGGGTAGGAGCCACAGGAGAATACAAAGCGAAATGAATATAAAACTATCCATCTTGATTTTCTGAAGGTTATTATAAGTCAGCCGGAACTATAAGGGTAGATTAATTTTAAGCAGAACGGCCACCCGTGTCTTAAGGCTCGGCGTCAGGGTCAAGCTACTTCTTGGAAGGAGAAGCTTCTTCCTTTCCTTCCAGAAGCTTGAAGGTCCCATACAGGGCCAGAGTGGTAGCCACCATCAGAACCGCGATTCCCACCGGTGTCTTGAAAAAGGAAACCTTTTCCTTCTCGGTGGGTTCAACCGTTTCCTGACCAAGGCCTGAGGCAGCCCCGTTCTTGAGGGCCAGGGACAGCTTACCGATTTCTCCCCCCTTGACAACCATTACATAGGGGAAATTGTAATCGCCATCGGGAGCGGTTATTCCCAGTATGTACTTACCTTCCTTGAGCTTATCAAGCTTGTATGAGCCGTTGGCATCCGTCGGAGTGCTGACATATTCTTTGCCGTCGTCCACGTTGCGGACCTTGACCACCGCATTCGGGACGGGAGTCTTCATATCACTTCCGTAGATGAACCCGACCAGCGAACCAGTTGGAGCCGCCATGGTTTCAGCAGGTAGCAGCAAGAGCATAAAGGCCAGGAGAACAATCCCAGATAAAACGGGAGAACGATAAATTCCATTCCGGAGCATGTTTACCTCCCTCTTCAATATATATAGTCGTTTCACTCAGCCTTTTCAAGCAATTTTTTTTTCTTCCCGCCCCCGAACAGACCAAATATTTTCCGGCCCCGCGAAGGGCAGACCGGCCGACCCAGCTCCGGGATCAGCTTATTATTTAAGATAGCCTCGGGGACTTCCCGGACCATGGCTTCAGCCGTTTCCCGGCCGACTATCCGGGAGGCAGCTTCCAGCCCGCGGCTGAGCAGCGGCCGTCTGTTTTTTGGATCATGGGCATCGGAGGCCATCAACTGTACCAGATGATGCTTCAGAAAGAGCTCGGCCCTCTTCTGAACTTCCGACCCGAAGTTTCCGGCCAGGCTGCCGGCCGTCAGCTGGGCCAGGCAGCCGCGGCTGACCAGGTCAAACAGGATCTCTGGCTGCCGTCCCAGCAGGTCATTTCTCTCCGGGTGACTGATGATGGGGGTATAACCGGCCAGCATCATCCGGTAAAAAAGGTCCCGGGCTCCGGCCGGAACCTGGTCTGAGGGAAATTCGACAAAAACATACTCGCTCTGATTTATGCTCAGGTTCCTGGTCTCCACTTCCCGGACCAGGTCCGGATGAATAAAAACTTCTGCCCCACGGAAAAACTTGACCCGATTCTCGCTGCTGTACTTTTCATAAAACTGGTTGAACCGTTCCTCCAGAACTTCCTGGTTGTCCTGGTAGCGGGAAAAACGGAAAATATGGGGGGTTAGACAGATGGCTCCTATGCCGTCGGCCGCCGCCACCTCCACCATCTTCTCCGTTTCCTCCCAGGTCTCGGCTCCATCATCCCAGTCGGGCAGAAGATGGGTATGCAGGTCAATCAGGCTGTTACCCCCGAGACTACGGTTGAAGTAGACCTTGACTTTGATCTCCATGATCTTTACTTCTGGTAATAATGCCGGTAGTATTGCCGCCGGTAATAACCCCGGTTATCGAGATTCAGGGCGTTGATGACGACACCGTAAGTTTTTAGTTGCAGCAGGTCGATAACCTCCCTGGTCTGTTTCAGTGCTTCCCTTGGAGTCCGGTCAGCCTGAACCACCAGGACCAGCCCGTCCACCATCTTTCCCAGAACCTGGGCATCGGTCACCGACAGTATCGGAGGAGTATCGATGAGGATAAAATCAAAGGCCGCTTTCAGCCTGTCCAGCAGAGCCTTCATCCGGTCCGAACCAAGAAGTTCAGCCGGGTTGGGTGGCACCGGGCCTGAGTTGATGAAGTACAGGGAAGGCACCAGGGTGGTCTTTATCAATTTATTTAGCTCCAGGCCCATGGTCAGGTAGTTGCTCAGGCCGTCGTGGTTCTTGAGGTTGAATATCCGGTGCTGCTTCGGCCGGCGCAGGTCGGCATCCATCAGCAGCACCTTTTTCTCCATCTGGGCCAGACTGACGGCCAGGTTGGAAATGGTTACCGATTTGCCCTCGTTGGGCAGGGGGCTGGTAATGATCAGGCTCTTCAGGCTGGCCAGAGGTCCGGACAGAAGCAGGGCGGTGCGCAGGGAACGGTAGCTCTCGGCAAAGGTGGAATCAGGGGCGAAATGGCTGATGAGTTCAATGCTACGGGGCTCACTCCCATTCTCACCTTCCGCCTTATCCTGTTCTTTTTTCTTTTTCTTTCCGCCCGCTTCTTCCTCTTCGCCCGAGCGGTATGCGTAATAATGACCGTTCAGGGTGGCATCTTCATCAAAAACTGGAACCACCCCCAGGGTGGGCAGGCCCGAATAACGCTCGACATCCTCGGCTGATTTGACGGTATTATCCAGGTACTCCATCACCAGGGCCAGGCCCAGGCCGCCAAACAGACCCAGGAACAGGGCCAGCAGCAGATTGCGGAATTTCCTGGGGCTGTCCGGGCGAAGGGGCAGGTCGGCCCGGTCCACTATCCTTATGTTGGACGTCCTCAGTCCTTTGAGCCGGGCGGAGACCCCGGTCTCGCTCTGTCTTTTCAGCAATGATTCCAGCAGGTTCTTCTTGTTCTCCAGCTCAATCTTGAGGCTGTTGTAAAGAATAGCACTTGAATTCAGGCGGAAGGCCTCTTCTTTCTGCTGTTCAAAAAGCTCTTTAAGGGATACTTCTTTTTTCAGGGCGGCCTGGTAATCGGCGTAGGCGGCCTTGATCAGGCGCTGGGTTTCATTCTTAAGAAGTTCCCGGGCCGAATCCAGCTCGGCCTTCAGCCGCTGCATTTCAGGGTATTCGGGCTGGAACTTCTCCTGCATCTTGGCATACTCGCGGCTGAGTTTCAGATAGTCCTCCCTCAGCCTCTGGATCAGGGGGTTATTCATGGCTTCGGGAATAAAATCGGGAGAGGCGTTCTTTATCCCGTTGTAATAGGATTCTTTCCTGACCCGGTCGATCTGGGCTTCGGTCAAAGCCTTGTTCAGCTCGCTGATCTTGTCCAGCATGGTGGTTTCTTTATCACTCAGGATGACGATATCCTTCTCCTGGCCGTAATTCTGGAGCTCCTGTTCCTTCTGGCTGATTTCCTTCTTGAGTTCTTCTATCTGCTCGCTGAGGAATTCCGTGGCCTGTTCGGTGGTCTCGTACTTGGCCTCAATGTTCATATCAACGAAGGAGTCGAACAGGGCATTGACGCAGTCGCTGGCCAGAGTGGGGTCGTGGGCCTTAAAGGCCACTTCCACCAGCCTGGTCATCCGGATGGGCTTGACCTCCAGGCGGCCGAGGAATTTATCCACCATCTTCTGCCGGAAAACTGGATTCTTCAAGTCGTCAGCGGTCGGGCTCTTGCTGCCGGAGAACTCTTTCTTCTCCCAGAGCTTGAGCCGCTCGATGGTCCTTTCGGCCAGGCTGCGGCTCTGCAGCAATTTATACTGGGTCTGGAAATAATCATCCCGGAAGGTTTCGATCTGGAAGATATCCTCGAAGCTCAGGATGTTGGGCTCTTTCTCAATCATGACCGTGCCCCGGGCCTTGTAGACCGGCCTGGTGACGAAGGAGATGATCAGGGACAGGGCGGCCGCGATCAGGGTAATCGATATCACCGTCCAGCGTCGACGGAAGATAATATCTATGTATTTCCTGAGGTCGATTTCGCCCGCGTCCAGGGCCTGCGGTTCCACATAATTCTCGTTGCTCATCTCAAACCCTCTCCAGTTCCCGGTATTAAAATATGCTTTCTTTGACGATGACCACATCTCCCTCCCGGAGGGGGATGTCCTTGCGCTTGCCCTTGATGATATCGTTCAGGTTAACCCGGAGGTTGGTCTCCTTGCCACTCTTATCCTTTCTTTTGACAATAACCCCCCGCTTGGAGGCGTTTTCACTGAGCCCCCCGGCCTGGGCAATGGCCTGGAGCAGGGTGATTTTCTTGGACATCTTGACCTGCAGGGCTCCAGGGTTGCGCACCTGGCCGAAGACATAAATGGTAATCAGTTTATCCACCGGGACATTTATTACATCGTTGGGCTGCAACGGTATGTTCAGGCGCTGATTTCCGTTGAGCAGGAGGTCTTCCAGGTCGATGCTGATGGAAGCGGTGTTGCCATCCTGCCCTTCCCTCAAGACGTAAATCTCGTTGGCCGCATTTTCCTTGAAGCCACCGGCCTGGGAGATCATCTGCAGCAGGGACTGGCGGCCGACCAGCTCATACATGCCCGGCTTTTCCACCGCCCCGATGATGGCCACCCTGGAACTCTGGTACTCCTTGATAAAAACCGAGACCTGGGCTCTTTTGACGTATTTTTCAAGAAGGTCGGCGATTTTCTGCTCGACTTTCTCCTTGGTCAGGCCACCCACCTGAACGTTTCCCAGAAGCGGCAGGGTGATGGAACCGTCTTCCGAGACCCGGACGGTGTGGTCGAATTCCGGCAGTTCAAAGACTTTTATTTCCAGCAGGTCCCGGGGACCGATGATATATTCCCGGATAAAGTATTCCCGCGCCGCCTGGGTTTCCTGGCCATCAGCCTGGGTCGGCCTGGTCTGCCCCAGGCCTGCCATCGACATCCAGACGGCCAGGAACAGGACCAGGATCGCCTTTGAAAAAAAGAATCCTTTTTTTCTCATTTCCTCAACCTTTTCTGTAAACCGTGCCGAAAGAATTGCTCTCAATCAAAATTCGTAGGTCAGGTTAAGTCCGATAAATCTTCGCTCGGCATCCCAGTTCAGAACGTTTATATCTCTGGACCAGATACCTCCAGATAATCCAAGGCCTACATTCTTTTTTATTCTAATATATAAGGCCACCGAATTTAAAGTGTATTCATCCTGGCGCGGTTCAGAGCCGGCCACTTCTCCCAGGGGGTAATCATTCCGCAGCTGGCTGTGGGTGTAATCCAGCCGGACTCTCTTCCGGAAAAGGTAGAGCGAACTTCCGGCCGACCAGGAATTGCCCACATAAAAAGGGTTCTGCGACCAGATGGAAAAGTTGACATCCCGCCGGTAGGAAGCCCTCAGCAGCAGCGGGCGCAGGAAGGCCCAGCTGACAGAAGTATCTCCCACCGCCCCCCGGAAGTCAGGCATCCCCTCAGTCAGGGTGTCAAAAAACTTATAGCCTATCCTTATCTGCCCCCTTACACGGCCCGTGGGCGAAAACTCAAAACCCGAATAGAAGGTCCGGCTCCGGGAATCCCCCAGGCTGGCCGGGCTCCTGAAGTCATACCTGCCCCATTCCCCTTCCAGGAAAAACTGGACCCGGGGATTCAAACGGTAATAAAACTTGCCGTTCCAGAAGGTTTCCAGGTGGCTCAGCCGCTCCCCGATGTTGACCGAGCCGTATTCAATGCTTTCATATTCGTAATCTATCCTGGTGGCCGTAACCTCGAAGGACACCCGGTATGACCTCTGGTAGAGCAGCGAAACGAAACCCCTTTTTTCGTTCCTCCTGGGCCTGATGTCAATTTCGGTGTTCCAGCGCTCCCGGGCCCGGTTGAGAGCTCCACCGGTCGTCAGCAGGAAACGATTCAGGCTCAGGGAAATGTCGCCGTTCAGGTAATTGTTCCAGGTCCTTTCCCTCTCGGTCTTAAAAAAATAGACGTACTGTGGAGATTCAAACAGGTGAACTATCAGTCGTTTGCGCAACATGAAATAGGCCTCAACCCCCGGCCCGGCCGTCAGCCAGAAATCGGAAACAGCTTCAGGGTGGTAATAGATGTTGGAGTCATAACCGGCATCCCTGATGATGATCAGCGGCTGAATCCTGATAGGTCCAAACTTCCAGGCCGCCTGTTCCCATTTCAGGCGCAGCTCCCTGGCCTTCCAGGTTTCAGCCAGGCCTGTAGCCGACAGCGTAAAAAAGATGAGGCCAAGCATCCCCATCCCAAGAAAAAAAGAAGCTTTCCTCTTCAACTTCGCCACAGCAATATTCTTTTTGAGTTGTTATTATTATCACAACTTGGACAGCCAGTTCAACCGTGTCCGGCCGGTTGTTTTCTTCTTGTCTGGGCTGGCCGGCAATTATATATTATGTAAAGAGTGAACTGGATGTCCGACGGGAATAACGGAACCATTCTGAGCAGAATTACCGCCTTCTTCCTGGTCACTCTCTGCCTCATTCTGGGCCCGGGCCTCGCCGCCCGGCCCGACCCCGGCCAGGCAGCCGCAGAAGAGTCGATCCGGCTCCTGGCCCGCCACCAGGAAAAAAACGGTCCGGTCTGGCTGGCCCAGGGCGCGGTGGAACTTCGGTTTGGCCCTCTTATTCTGCTGGCCGACCGACTCCAGGTCAACAGCGAAACCTTTGAAGTCGTGGCCGAAGGCCAGGTGACCCTCCAGCTCCCGTCCGAAGTGGTGGCCTGCGACCGTTTAACCTATAACCTTAAAACGGGCGAGGGAGAACTCCAGGGTGTCAGGGCCATTTCCCGCCCCGGACTTTTCTTCGGGGCCGAATCCATAGCCAGATCGCCGTCTGGCCACTTCCGGTTGGACCGGGCCTGGTTTACCAACTGCACCCAGCCTGTCCCCCGCTGGCTTTTCTCTTTCTCCGAAGCCAGTCTTCATCCGGAAGAATATATCAGCATGAAGCGGGCGGTGCTCAGGGTAAAGAAACTTCCCCTCCTCTATGTCCCCTACCTGCGTTATCCCCTGAAAGACCGGGCCACAGGCTTTCTATTCCCGAAGGTGGGATTCAACCGGGTCAAGGGACTGACCATAAGCCAGAGCTTTTACTGGGCCCTGGCGCCCAACATGGATGCCACCATAACCGCCGATCTTTATGCCCGCAGGGGCACCGGGGCCGGACTTGAATACCGCTATCTTTTTCCCGGTGGAACCAAAGGCGAAATCAACGGCTACCTTTTTTTCTTCAGGCGGGAAGAGGGCGGTGAACGGCCCAGTCCGGCCTACCTGTTGCGCTTGAACCATGCCCAGACCCTGCCCCTGGGTTTTCAACTAAGCGGACAGGCCGACTATTCGAGTTCTTTTAATTTCTTGAGAGAGTTTGAGAATAACTTCACCGCGGCCACCGTCAGCAATCGCTCCTACCAGCTGGGCCTGAGCCGGAGCTGGTCTTATTTCAACTTCAACCTGCGGACCTCCAGGTTTGAGAGCTATTTTCCGCAGACCGGGCAGAGTGTCGTGACCGCCTACCTGCCCCAGGCCAGTTTCAACCTGCTGAAGTACCGGTTGTTGCCATCGGTTTACCTGTCCTTTGAATCAGGCCTGAGCAACTGGAACTACAGCTGGAAGAGCGAACTGGTCGAGGACAGTTACCGGCTGGGCCAGGCCTATTTCCGTCCGGCCCTATCGCTCCCCCTGATGCCGGCCGACTGGATGAACCTGACCCTCAATGCCGGGGGAAATGTTATCTACTATTTCCAGAGCTATGAACCCGGCACCAGGGTCCGCAGTTCTCAACCTCTGCTGACCACCCAGGCCAGGCTGGGACTTAACCTGGAAGGCCCGGTTATCTACCGCATCTATTTCAAGAATAGTCAACCCTTTCTGAAACATCTGCTTGTTCCTTTCATCTACTATACCTATGACACCCCCTTGGCCAGGGAAACCCTGGACCGGATAATATCTCCGTTTGGCCTGTTCAGGAACAACGACCTCAAATTAGGCCTGGTGCAGCATTTTCTATTAAAAACAGATAGCTCACCCCGGGAAATTCTGACCTTCGGGCTATCGACCACCGCCTTTTTTGACCCGGAACACAGTCCCATAAGGTATTACTATCCGCTCAATCCGCTGCGGCACTTTTCTCCCCTGAACGTCTACCTGAGGTACTATCCGGCCGGGAGGTTTAGCCTGGACCTATCGGCCGATTTCAATCCCTACGAAAAAAATTTCCTGAGCTCCAGGTTGAGCGCCAATCTCGGTAAGCCCGAAGATAATTTTTTCTTCAGCCTTAACTGGTCAAAGAACTATCAGGTGCTCGGCCCCGACAGTTTCTTCCGCAGCCACCAGGCCGGCTTCCAGGCCGGCTGGCGCTGGCCGGAGAAGCTGGACCTTAAAACCCAGCTGGAATTCGACCTGCAGAACCGGAAGTTTCTCTATGCCGCCCTGGCCGGAGTGTATCACTACCAGTGCCTGGACTTCAGCTTTGACCTCCGGGTTTTCAATTACCGCAGCCAGCCCGAGGTTCAATTCCGGTTCTCGCTCGGCCTGGGCAACATCAGCCGGACTTCCGACCTGCTGGGAGCCCTGGGATTTTAAGGTATCCCCGATTTATGGCACAACCGGAGCCAATATTTTAAATGTTCCGCAAGGGTGAATAATCTGCTATTGACACTATGGACAAAAGTGACTATAAGGTATATTTTGAAAAGTGCCCAATTATCTTAAGAGGAAAATAAAATGCGAGTCCTGGTAACTGGCATCAGCGGTTTCATCGGCAGCCATCTGGCCGAGTATCTGACTCAGGCCCTGCCCAATCTAGAACTTTTCGGCCTGGTCAGGCCGCGGGCCTGCCTGTCAGCCTTAAAAAAAGTCGCCGACCGCGTAAAAATTCTGGAAGCCGATGTCCGGGACCAGGGATCGATGCTGAAAGCCCTGAGCGAAGTCAGGCCCGACCGGATTTTTCACCTGGCCGGGCAATCAGCCGTGGAGATGTCCTTCCGGGCCCCGGCTGAGACTTTCTCCACCAACGCCCTTGGCACGGTTCACCTGCTGGAGGCGTTGCTGGAGCTTCAAATCAACCCGGTCGTTCTCATCGCCTCCTCAGCCGAGATTTACGGGCTGGCCTATGCCGACGAACTGCCTCTCAAAGAAACGGCCGCCTTCCGACCCCTGAACCCGTTCGGAGTAAGCAAGGCCGCGCAGGACCTGCTGGGATTCCAGTACTACAAAGCTTTCGGTCTAAAGGTCATCCGGGCCCGGATCTTCAACACTCTGGGGCCGCGCCAGCCGGTCTATTACCAGATCTCGAGCCTGGCCCGGCAGATAGCCGAGATAGAAAAAAAGAAACGGGACCCGGTCCTCAAGGTCAGCAACCTGGAAAACAAGAAAGACTACACCGATATCAGGGACCTGGTCCGGGCTCTCTGGCTGATCTCCGAAAAAAGCGAACCGGGCGAGGTGTTTAACCTTGGCTCCGGTCAGGCCTGGTCGGGAAACGAAATCCTGAAACTGATGCTGGGCATGACCAGGGCTAAACTGGTTTTGGAAAGCGAAGACAAGAAAAGCTCCCTGCCCGAGCCACCCATCCTGCTGGCTGATATTTCCCGGTTGGTCAGGCTGACCGGCTGGAAACCGCAGATTGGCTTGAAACAATCCATCCTGGACCTTATCAATTACTGGAGGGAGCAGGTCTGAAGCCGGCCGACCCTTCTTACCGGCCGGTTTTGATGTTTAGTTCGAGCTGGCTCTCCTGAACCAGCTTCCTTTCTTCTTCAATGGCCTTCAGAATATCCTGGGTGACATCACCGGTTGGATAGCAGCCATCGAAGCAGGCCGCGCAAAAGCTCCGGAGCTGCGGGTTTTCCATGCGAACGGCCTTTTTCAGATTTTTCAGCGTCTGGTAGATAACCTGGTCGGCCCCGATCCGCCTGGCCACCAGCTCCTCGTCGGCATCCCTGGCCACGAACTCGGTCTTGGTCTGCATGTCTATTCCGTAGACGCAGGGGTAGCGAAGCGGGGGTGAATAGGAGGCAAAATAGACCTTCTCGGCCCCGCACTCCCGGACCATCTCCACGATGGCCCTGGAGGTATTGCCCCGGACTATGCTGTCATCGACCAGCAGGACTTTTTTCCCGGCGATCTCCGAGCAGATGGGGTTGAGTTTCTGCCTGACCGAGCTCTGCCGCTTGATTTCGGCCGGCATGATGAAGGTCCGGCCGATGTAGCGGTTCTTGACCAGGGCTTCCCGGTATTTCAATTTGAGACGGCGGGCAATCTCAATGGCCGCGTCCCGGGCCGAATCCGGGACCGGAACCACCACGTCTATTTCCAGGTTTTTCTTTTTGATTTCGGCAGCCAGCAGGCGGCCCAGGTTCACCCGGCTCTTATAAACGTTCACCCCGTCGATGACCGAGTCGGGACGGGCAAAATAGACCCATTCAAACAGGCAGGGAGTGTGTTTCTTATGGATTATTTTCTGCCGGTGGAGCTCGCGGTTACGGTCCAGGAAAACGGCTTCCCCGGCCTGGATGTGTTCGATGTCGTCAAAGTTCATCAGGTTGAGGCTGACCGTTTCCGAGGCGAAGGCATAGGAAGGCTTAAGCCCATCCCTGCGCCGGCCGAAGCTCAGCGGCTTGATTCCATGGGGGTCGCGGAAGGCCACCAGGCCCTGCTCGGCGATGTAAGCCACCACCGAATAGCTACCCTTGACCCGGCGGTAGACTCCGGCCACGGCCTTAAAGATATTTTCCGGGCTGAGCTGCTTTACCCTTTGCTCTTCCAGTTCCTGGGCAAAGACGTTCAGGATGACCTCGGCATCGCAGTCGGAATTCAGCAACCGCTGGTTCTTTTCGAACAATTCTTTTTTCAGCTGCCGGTAGTTGACCACGTTGCCGTTGTGGGCCAGGATGATGCCGAAGGGGGTGTTGACCATGAAGGGCTGGGCATCCTCATGTCCTCCGCCACCTATGGTTGGATAACGGGTATGGCCGATGCCGACATTGCCCTTTAGCTGGGCGGCTTCCTGGGGACCGAAAATGTCCAGGACCAGGCCGTTGCCCTTCTTCTCGTGGAAGCGGCCGTCATAGGTGATGATGCCGGCGGCATCCTGACCACGGTGCTGAATGGACAGCAATCCCTGGTAGAGGTCGTGAAAGACTTCCCGGTTAGCCCAGATGCCGATTACACCGCACATGGTCAGATTTCCTCAATTATCAGGGCTTATTATATCAAATAGCGCAGGTAGTGTTAATTGAGCCAGAAAAGATTATGAGCGGCCGGCCGACCCCGGTCCCGTCGACCGGTTTCGCCTCCAGCCGGCCTTTCACCCCGCCGGTAGACTTAACCAAATTTTAACAAATCCTTCGCTTTATCTTTACAGGCAGCTTCTATGCTTTACTCTCGACACCCGGAGCTTTCATGGCGCCTGAGAGATCCGGGAAGAAAATTAGGAGGAAAAATGAGCGAAAACAAAAACCCTAAAAAAACCTGTTCCGGCGTCAGACGACTGCCCGTTCTGCTGGTCGCCGTTTTAATTGGCCTGCTCTCCTGGCTGGCCCCGGCTTCTGCCCAGCAAAAATTCTCCGGAACGGTCTTCTTCGATTACACCTTCTATCTTTCCAACGATGGCCCGATAACCACGCCCCCTACTAACAATCCAAACTTCAAGAACAACTTCATGCATTTCCGCCGGGTGTACTTCCGCTACGATAACAAGATTAATGACAACATCAGTTTCCGACTGACCCTGGACGGCGACACGGTCAAAGCCGTTGACTCCTCGGGCAAGGCAGATGATAAGTTCCGTCCTTACCTCAAGCACATGTATCTCCAGATTAACAACCTGGTCCCGGACGCAGATATCAAAATCGGCATGGCCGACACCATCACCTTCAAGCTGGCCGAAGACCGCTGGGGGTACCGCAGCGTGGCCAAGACCCTGCTGGATGGCTACAAAGATATCACCGGCAAAGACATCGACGCCACCAGTGCCGATATTGGCATCAGCCTTTCCGGCAAACTCCTGCGCCAGGTTCGCTACGGGGTCATGCTCTCCAGTGGAGAAGGTTATTCCAGGCCGGAAAAAGACAAACACAAGAAACTCAGTTCTTTTATCCAGCTGATTCCGGTGGCCGGATTCTCAGTGGTCGGCTACATAGATTATGAAAAGCAGGATGTTGGAGCCAGGGCCTATACCTACAAGGGCGATGTCTATGTGGAATTCATCCCCAACCTGACCCTGGGAGCCGAGTATTTCGTTTACCGGAACGACAAGAACCTGCTGGACGGCCAGCGCTATGACCGCTCCGGGCTGTCAGTCTTCGGCCGTTATAACCTTATTCCCGAGAAACTGAATCTGTTTGCCCGTTTTGACCGCTACGAGCCCAGCGACCTGACCGACCTGGACGAAATCTCACTGATCATCGCCGGCCTGGACTGGGCTCCGCTTAACAGCAGTTTCAAATTGCAGCCGAATATCTGGGTCTACGATTATAAAGACCCGCTAAAAAAGAATGACCTCATCTTCAACCTGACTTTTTTGATGAGCTTTTAAGTTAGTTATTTTAAGGAGGAAAAAATGAAAAAACTTACTGCCACGATTGGCCTCTTGGCCCTGTTGCTGGTGGCCTCCCTCGGGCTGACCTCGCCGGCTTCGGCCCAGAAAAAGATGATCCAGATTAAAGGTTCTGACACCATGGTCAACCTGGTCCAGATCCTGGCCGAAGAATACATGGCCAAGAAACCGGGCACGGCCATCGCTGTCCTGGGAGGGGGCTCTGGCACCGGTATTACCGCCATCATCAACGGCACCTGCGACCTGGCCAACCATTCCCGGGAATGGAAGCCGAAGGAGCTGGACCTGGCCTATGAAAAAGGAGTCAGGCCGAGAATCTTCGCCATTGCCGTGGATGCCCTGAGCATCATCGTTAATGAGAAAAACCCCATAGAGACCCTGACCATGGCCCAGGTCGGCTCGATTTTCCGTGGCGAAATCAAGAACTGGAAAGTGCTGGGCGGACCCGACCAGAAAATCTCCCTCTACGGCCGGCAATCAAATTCGGGAACATATTCCTTCCTGCAGGAGCACGTGCTCAATAACAAGAACTATTCTCCCGACGTCAAGGAAATGAATGGCAATGCCCAGATAATCGAAGCCGTCGTCCAGGACCTGGCCGGAATCGGCTACGTGGGCGTTGGCTACCTGTACGATGAAAAGGGTGAAGTCAGGAAGGGCCTGAAAGTCCTGAAAATTAAGAAAGATGACAACGCGCCGGAGTACTCCCCGCTGGACAAGGAGGCTGTCTACTCCGCGAAATACGCCATCTCCCGGCCGCTCTACCAGTGCACCAACGGCAAGCCTTCGGCCGCCGTGGCTGATTTTATCCGGTTTGAGCTGAGCCCGGAAGGCCAGGCCATAGTGGAGAAAGAAGGGTTTTTCAAGATCGGTAAAGACTTGATGGACCAGAATGAGAAGAACCTGAGATAAATTCACGGCAGGATTATCTAACCATGATTTCGGTGAAGAAGAAGGGTGTCCTCGGAGACCTGAAGGAAAGTCTCATCCAGAAAATCTTTCAAACCAGCGGGTTGCTGGCCATCATCGTTCTCCTGGGAATCTTTGCCCTTCTTTTCTATACCGCCATTCCCGCCTTCCGCGAGGTCAGCCTTAAAGAATTCCTGACCTCGACCCGCTGGGATCCGACCTCGCCCGAAAGACCCGAATACGGCCTGCTGTCCATGCTGGCCAGTACCGTCATGGTAACCATAGGGGCCCTGCTGATAGCCTTTCCTGTCGGCGTGGCCGTGGCGGCCTATCTTTCTGACGTGGCCAGCCCCCGAGTCCGAGAAATAGTCAAGCCTGTGGTCGAACTGCTGGCCGCCATCCCCTCGGTTGTGGTCGGTTTCATAGGCATCACTCTGGTCGGGCCGATGATCGCCAAGATTTTCAACCTCAGCCACGGCCTGACCGCCCTGAACGGGAGCCTGCTCCTGGCCATCATGGCCCTGCCCACCATAATCAGCATTTCGGAAGATTCCCTGAACGCCGTGCCCATCTCATTTGTGGAAGCCTCGCTGGCCCTGGGAGCCAACCGCTGGCAGACCCTGGTCCGGGTAAAGATACCGGCCGCCCTCTCCGGGATAATCGCCTCCCTGATGCTGGGCATGGGACGGGCCATCGGCGAGACCATGACCGTTCTGATGGCTACGGGCAATGCCCGCGCCTTCCCCCAGGGCTTCTTACAGTCGGTGAGGACGCTGACCGCCAATATCGCCATTGAGCTGGGTGAGGTGCCCTATTACACCACCCATTATTACGCGCTGTTCGCCATTGGCCTGGTTCTATTCATCATGACTTTCTTTGTCAATCTGACCGCCGATGTGATTCTGGAAAAACAGAAGAGGAAACTGCAGTGAAGGTTTCTGTCAAAAAAAGCCGGAAGAATTTGAAAAGCCAGCTGGCCCAGTTTACGGGTTTCTTGTTTCTCAGACTGGCTGTTTATTCGGTTCTGTTCATACTTCTCTACTTTTTTTACGACATCGGCCACCAGGGCTATAGGGCTATTTCCTGGGAATTCATAAGCCAGGTCCCGAAACGGGGGATGACCGAAGGCGGTATTTTACCGGCCATCGTCGGCACATTCCTGGTTACGCTGATCACCGCCCTTTTTGCCGTGCCACTGGGCATGGCCGCTGCCATATACCTGAACGAATATGCCCGGGCCGGACGACTGACCAGGTTGATCAGGCTGTCAATAAGAAACCTGGCCGGTGTCCCCTCGATTGTCTATGGACTTTTTGGAGTAATCCTGTTTGTCAACCTGCTCAAGTTCGGGACCTCGGTGCTATCAGCCGGCCTGACTCTGGGCCTGCTGACCCTGCCCTGGACCATTACCGCCAGCGAAGAAGCCTTGAAGTCGGTGCCGGATTCCTACCGGGAAGGAGCCCTGGCCCTGGGGGCCACCAGGTGGCAGATGATCAGGACCAACGTTCTGCCCTACTCCATACCCGGAATGCTGACCGGAGCGGTGCTGGGCCTGGCCAGGGCGGCCGGGGAAACAGCCCCCATCATGTTCACCGGGGCTGCCTTCTATCTGCCCTTTCTACCGCGCTCCTTAAAAGACCAGTTCATGGCCCTGCCATACCATCTCTACATAATGGCCACCCAGCACCACGCCATCGATAAAGCCCGCCCTCTGGCTTATGGCACGGCCCTGGTCCTGATCGTCTTTGTGGTTCTGTTCAATCTGGGAGCCATCCTGCTGAGGGCCCGACTCAGAAAGAGGTGGAGACACTGACCATGGAAAGCAACATCATCATCCCCGCCGGTGAAATCAAAATAGCAGTTGAGGGGCTTAATCTTTATTATGGCCACAAACAGGTTCTGAAAAATATCAACCTGTCAATACCAGAAAAAAAGGTGACCGCCATTATCGGTCCCTCGGGCTGCGGCAAGTCCAGTTTCGTCCGCATTCTAAACAGAATGAACGATTTAATCCCGGAGGCCAGGGTGGAAGGACGGGTGCTGATTGATGGGGAAAACATCTACGATAAGGACGTGGATTTGGTGGCCCTGCGCAAAAAGGTAGGCATGGTCTTTCAGAAACCAAATCCGTTTCCCAAATCAATTTTTGACAACATTGCCTACGGCCTGAAAATCGGCAACCACCGCAGCCGGGCGGAGTTAGAACAGATTGTCGAGCGGAGCCTGCGGCAGGCCGCCCTCTGGGACGAAGTCAAAGACCGCCTGCACCAGAACGCCATGAAGCTGTCCGGAGGCCAGCAGCAGCGCCTGTGCATAGCCCGGGCCCTGGCCGTGGAGCCGGAAATAATCCTTTTTGACGAGCCCTGTTCGGCCATCGACCCCATAGCCACCGCCAGGGTGGAAGAGTTGATCCATGAACTCAAAAAAGATTACACCGTGGTCATCGTCACCCATAATATGCAGCAGGCGGCCCGCGTTTCTGATTACACCGCTTTCCTCTGGCTGGGCGAGCTCGTGGAGTACGACCGCACCGAAAAGATTTTTACCAACCCGGCCAACAAGATGACAGAAGACTATATAACCGGACGATTCGGCTGAGCGGAGGACCGGATGAGTGAACGAGTTTTTGACCAGGAACTGCAAGAACTGAAAGAAAGGGTGGCCGGGTTGATGGCCCTGGTCGGGCAGGCCTTCGATTTGGCCGCAGAGCTTATGAAAAGACAGGATTTATCACTGGTAGCCGGAATAGTCGAGCTGGAACAGAAATCCGACCTGCTGGAGACCGACCTGCAGAAAAAAGCAGCTACCCTGATGGCCCTGCACCAGCCGGTGGCCCGAGACCTGCGCCTGCTGCTGGTCTCGATGAACGTGGCCCACGAGCTGGAGCGAATTGCCGACCAGTGCCTGAACATCAGCCAGCGGCTGGAAGAGAGCCGGGCTTCGCTGCCCGTGGCCTGGCCGCCGGAAATCGAGGCAATGATCTCCCGGACCGCAGACATGCTGAATTCAGCCAGCCGGGCCTACCTGGAAAACAACGAAGAACTGGCCAGCCAGACCATCGGCCAGGATATTTTCCTGGATGATTTGAAATTTTCAATCACCAGCCGATGCCTCGATTCAATAAACAATAAAACCTTGGACCCGGCCACGGCAGTGCTGTTCATACTGGTCAGCCGGCACCTGGAAAAAATCGGCGACCTGGCTAAAAACATAGCCGAAGAATCATATTACCTGATCAAGGGCCAGTTCATAAAACACCTGCGCCTTACCGATATCTACCACTGATCGGGGAGATAAATCAGCTGTGGACAGGGTGCTCCCAAAATAATATAAAATATGGCTGGGAACGAAGATGGCCAGAACCATTGCTGTCCTGGACGATGAGGAAGACATCCTGAAACTGGTCCAGACCCACCTCACCCGGGCCGGTTTCCGGGTGGAGACGTTTTCCCGGCCTGAATCTTTTCTTAAATACCTGGAGCATAAACAGCCGGACCTGATTCTGCTCGACCTGATGCTTCCGGGCACTGATGGCCTGGAAGTCTGCCGTTACCTGAAAAGCCGGCCCGAAAAATCCTCCATCCCCATCATCATGCTGACCGCCCGTTCCCAGGAAGCCGACCGGGTCACCGGCCTGGAAATGGGAGCCGACGATTACGTAACCAAGCCCTTTTCGTTGCGCGAGCTGGAAGCCAGGATCAAGGCGGTGCTCAGGCGCCAGGAAAAGCCGGCTGTGCCAAGCCAAGCCGAGAAAAAACTGGCCGGCGGTCAGCTGGTCATCAACCCGGAAAAGCACGAGGTGCTGCTTAAAGGCCAGCCGGTGGAGCTGTCCCTGAGCGAGTTCAAGATTCTGGAACTGTTGACCTCCAGGCCGGGACGGGTCTTTACCCGGGACCAGATTCTGGATTATCTCTGGGGACAGGAGAAAGTGGTCATCCCCAGGACCGTGGATGTGCATATCAGGCATTTAAGAGAAAAACTCGGGAGCCTGGCCTCGCTCATCGAGAGTGTCCGGGGCCTCGGTTATAAATATGAAGAGCCGGATACCGGTGGCCAAACCCGCTGAAATCTCAGTGGTTTTGTTTTTCCCCGCCGGAATCAGTTTCTCCCCCGGTCAGCGGCTAACCTTTCTTCCTGAGAATCCTCCAGAGAAAATAACCGAGGGCCCCAAAATTGATCCCCAGTATAACTATCATCCAGACGATGACTTCCATCTCAGTCCTCATCTTCCACAGGCTTCCTGGTCCAGCGGGCCAGGGCCCTGTTAAAGAGCAGAACGAGCACCAGCAATATCAACCACTGGAAAAGAATGGTGCCGGCGGAACTGGTCTTGAAGGGATGCCACCAGGTCTTCCTGTCCCAGCCGATGGCCTGGTAAAACCACCAGCCGGTAACCGCCAGGAAGATGCAGGGAGAAATGTATTTAAGAATGAACGTCCACCAGCGACCGAGCTTGAGGTCAGCTCCGGTATTGATTTCCCGGCGCAGTTTTTCCAGCCCGTATTTTCTGGCAGCCAGAATGGTCCAGAAACCGCTGACCAGCAGGGCCATGCCCCAGACCCAGTCCTGGTTCAGCAAGAAAGAAGGGAAAGCGGCCGAGGGCAGGCCCAGGACCAGGCAGGCCAGGATAATGACCAGGGTGCTCTTCTTCCGGGTCCAGCCAAAGTCCATCAGGGCCTTGGCCCCGAGTTCCACCTCGGCAATCAGGGAACTCAAAGCCGCAAACAGCATGGCCAGGAAGAAGAATGGAGCCACCACCAGCCCGCCTTTCATCTTGGGAAACAGGCCGGCCAGGGAAATGAAGGTCAGGCCCATGTTGTCGGAAAGAGAAGCCCGAGCCGCCCCGAGGTCGGGAGAGAGGGCAAAAATGGTCGGGATGACGGCCAGTCCGGCCAGCAGGGCAGCCGAATTGTCGCTGAAGCCGACGACCAGGCAGTTCTGGGGGATATCGTCCCTTTTTTTGGTATAAACGGCATAGGTCAGCATCAGGCCCCAGCCGGCCCCGGTGGACCAGGCTGACTGGGTAAAGGCCTGCAACCAGGTGGCCGGGTCGGCCAGCTTCGACCAGTCCGGCACAAATAAATAACGCAGGCCCAGGCCGGCCCCGGGCAGGGTGACCGCCCGCAGGGCAGCCACGATCAGGAATAAGAACAGGGAAGGGACCAGGATTTTATTTATTCTCTCGACGCCTTTCTGAATGCCACGATAGATTATCAAACCGCACAGGCCGATGGCCAGTGCCTGAAAAAATATGTTCTGCCAGCGGTTGTGAAGAAAATTATTCCAGAGGGCAGCGGTGTCCACGCCCTCGCGAAAAGCACCCTGCAGGGACAGCACGAAATACTTGGCACACCAGCCCGTGATCACCGCATAGTAGAAAGTTATCAGGAGACAGACGGCCACCATCCAGCCACCCATCCAGGTATACTTTTCTCCGACAAAATCACGGAAACCGCCGATGGGCCCCAGCCTGGTTTTTCTGCCTATTGACATCTCCACCATCAGCAACGGGGCCGACCACAGCAGAAGCGCCAGAAGATACACCAGGACAAAAACCCCGCCGCCGTACTGGGCGGCCATCCTGGGAAACCGCCAGATGTTACCGGTGCCCACGGCCATGCCGATGGCCGCGGCCACGAATCCCAGCCTGGAAACGAATTGCTCTCTCTGACTCAACCGGACCTCCGCGTCTTCTCTATTAGCGGTTCAAAGAAAGCATTATAAAAAATTCGAGCGGAAATAAACAAACTGATTCTGAAAAAAATTGAGATGCGGTCAGAAAACCAGACGCCACCCGGCCCTCAGGCTGAACCCGGAAAGATTGACATCGGCCAGCCTCGGGTCCAGGACTCCGGGCTCGGTCGGCGTGCGTTCCCGGATAAATAGGGCTGGATAATACTGACCCCCAGCTTCTACCAGCCAGTAATAGAGCTTCCCCTTCTCGGTTCTCATCAGCCCGTCCGAGTCGCTGTACTCGTTGTGGCCTTCGAAATTTCTTATCCGGGCATAGCGGTAAGCTCCTTCCAGATAGACCTGGAGCCAGGAAGTAACCGGCCACTGCACCCCGGCCGCTTCCGTCCAGCCGATATTCAGGCCGCTGGCCCGACCCTTCCATTCCAGCCAGAGGTCATCCTGCTCCAGCCGGTAAAGATAGCTGGCCCGGGCCAGGTGGACCTCAAGTCCGGCCCGGACGTAAAAAATATCAGCCGGCTGGTACAGGAGCGATATCCGCCAGGAAAGGTCCCTGAGGCCAGGGCGGGTCAACAGGCGGTAGGAACTGCTGTCCAGGGTGAAACTGACGGTCGAGTCCTTGGCTCCCTGCATGTACTCAAAGCCCAGACCAAGAAAAACCCGCCTGCCCAGAGGATAGAAAAACTCAAGCCCGTAGCACCAGACCAGGTGCAAACCACTAAGGTTAGCCCTTTTTCCCGTTCCCAGGTCGGACAGGTAATAATCGGTAACACCCTGGGCCGCCCGGTTCAGGTCGGTCGGAGACAGGTAGAGGCCGCCCCCGGCCAGGGTGAGAAGGTAATCAGGGCGCACCTGTCTCTCCGGTCTCGGCCTGACCTCAACTGCCCGCAGCCGCGGTTCTTCCGGCTGGCGAACCGGCGCCACCGGTACCGGCTTCACCCCGGAATCCATCACTTCCACCAGGCTTTCATGAACATAGCCTTGAATCCTGGAGCCATCCGGCTTACCCACCGTAACCAGGTACCATTCGCCTTCCTTTCTCTCCGCCTCCAGCTCAGTCCCCTGGGCCACCTGCCAGAGCATTTCACTGGCGATATCAGGTCTCAACCGGATGTTGGCCTGCTCGCTTACCACTTTTAACCGGATTTTCTGAACCTGCCCGGCAGAGGACAGCGTCAGCAGGCACAACATCACCAGGCCGGCAGATAGAATACATGAAAACTTTTTCATCTTTGATCCCTTTATAAAAAGATTACAGAACAAGAAGGTAAAAAGCAAAAAGTATTTAATCCGGCGAGAAATGATTATAGATTGTAGATACCTGACCGGTAACGAAGATAATACCCGGCGCCAGCCAGACTGACTTATAATCAGAAAGTTTCTTTTATTTTATTTCTTCAGGATAAACCGGCCGGCATAGATAGCCGCCAGACCCAGTTCCTCTTCGATCCGCATGAGCTGGTTGTACTTTTCCACCCTTTCCCCGCGGCAGGGCGCGCCGGTCTTGAGCTGCCCTGTTCCCATGGCCACGGTGAAATCGGCTATGAAACTGTCCACAGTCTCGCCGCTGCGGTGCGAGACCATGGCCGTCCAGCCGGCCTGCCGGGCGGTCTCGATGGCCTGGATGGTCTCGGACAGGGTGCCGATCTGGTTGAGTTTGATCAGGACCGAGTTGGCTATTTTCTCGGCAATTCCCCTCTTTATCCTTTCGACGTTGGTGACCAGGATGTCGTCTCCTACCAGCTGGATTTTGCTTCCAAGCTTCTGGTTCAGGAGCTTCCAGCCCTCCCAGTCATCTTCAGCCAGGCCGTCTTCAATGGAAATTATCGGATATTTCTCCACCCAGCCGGCATACATTTCCACCATTTCCGCGGAGCTCACCTTCCGGCCCTCTGTTCTTAAGTTGTAAAGCCCTTCTTCATAAAACCCGCTGGCAGCCGGGTCCAGGGCGATGGCCACCTGGTCACGGGGCTGATATCCGGCCTTTTCGATGGCTTCCACGATCAGGTCCAAGGCTTCCGAGTTTTTCTTCAGGGCCGGGGCGAAGCCGCCTTCATCACCGACACCGGTGGCATAGCCGCGGGCTTTTATGACACCCTTTAGAGCCTGATAAACTTCGCTGCCCCAGCGCAGGGCTTCCCTGAAACTCGGGGCCCCGACCGGGGCTATCATGAATTCCTGAAGGTCCGGCCCCTGCCAGTTGGCATGCACTCCACCATTCAGAATATTAAAGAACGGCACCGGCAGAAACCTGGCCGACAGACCACCCAGATACCGGTAAAGTGGCAGCCCCAGAGACCGGGCAGCCGCTCTGGCTGCAGCCAGGCTGACCCCCAGGATAGCGTTAGCTCCCAGCCGGCTCTTATTGGGGGTCCCGTCCAAGGCCAGCAGGCGGGCATCCAGGCCGCTCTGATCGCAGGCATCCAGGCCGCAGACTTCCGGAGCAATCAACCGGTTGACATTGTCCACGGCCTTGAGCACGCCCTTGCCACTGTACCTTTTCTTATCTCCGTCCCTTAATTCCAGGGCCTCATGAACCCCGGTGGATGCACCGGAGGGCACTCCGGCCGTGGCCACGGTTCCGTCTTCCAGCCGGAGCTCCACTTCGACCGTGGGATTTCCCCGGGAGTCAAGAATCTCTCTGGCTTTAACCATGGTGATGGTGGTATTCATGGTAATCTCCTTAAAACAGGAATTTGATTTTTAGTGAATTTTAGCACAGAGACCGGGACAAATCTAATCTGCCCCCCCGGTTTCCGCTTCTAATTTCGCCGGCTTTTTAATAAAATTGGCAGGGACGGGTTCTGGAACCGCCATCGCGACTGATGGCTCCAGCCTGAGGAAAGGTTAAAAGGATGGATATACTGGAAATTATCCTGAAATTGATCCTGGCCGTGGCCCTGGGTGGACTGGTGGGCATCGAACGGGAGGCCAGCCAGAAGCCGGCCGGGTTCAGGACTAACATCCTGGTCTGCGTCGGCTCGGCCATGATGATGAGCCTGGCCGTCGGGCTGGTCCAGGGGTCAAGTGCCACGCCCGACAGCCTCATCCGGATGGCAGCCGGGGTGGTCACCGGCATCGGGTTCCTGGGCGCGGGCACCATAATCCAGGCCCGGGGTATGGTCCTCGGACTGACCACAGCCACCACCATCTGGGTGGTGGCCGGGCTGGGCCTGGTCATCGGAGCCGGTTATTATCTGCCCGCTTTAATCCTGACCGCCCTGATCATCGCCACCCTGGTGGCCTTCAGGAAAATTGAGGACGTTTACCTGAAAAAAAATATTTACCACTACCACCTCAAATACAAAGACGCTCCCGACTTGCTGAGCAAGCTGCGTAAGTTGAGTTTTCATCACGGGGTCAAGCTGGAAAGACTGAGCATCAAAAAGGAAGGCCCCTTTCTGATACTGAATTTCTCCACAATCGGCAGCGAGGAGAAAGAGCAGGAATTTAACGACGGCCTGATGAACCTGGGGCAGCTGGAGGAATTCCGGGTTGACTGAGCAACGCCTGCTTCTGGCCACTTCCAACCGTGGCAAGGTCCGGGAATTGAAGAAATTGTTACGGGGGCTGCCTCTCAAGATAGAAAGCCTCGACCGGTATCCAGAATTCGGAAAATACCGCGAAACCGGAAAAACCTTTGAGGACAACAGCCGGGGTAAGTGCCTTTACTACAGCCAGAAATACTCCGGGCTGGTGCTGGCCGAGGATTCTGGCCTTGAGGTTGAAGCCCTAGGCGGACAGCCGGGCGTATACTCGGCCCGATTTTCCGGGCCCGGGGCCAACGACCAGAAAAACATAAAAAAATTATTGAAGCTTCTGGCCGCCGTGCCGGGGGCCCGGCGACGCGCTTGTTTTGTCTGCGTGGCCAGTCTGGGCTGCCGGGGCCGGATCATAAGAACCTTCAGGGGCCGGGTCCGGGGCCTGATACTGACGGAGCCGGACGGTCACAATGGTTTTGGCTACGACCCGGTCTTCTATTATCCACCGCTCAAGAAATCCTTCGCCCGGTTGCGGCCGGAAGAAAAAAACCTGGTCAGTCACCGTGGCCGGGCCCTCAAAAAAGTACGCCTTTTCCTGGAACACTTCTTGAAGAACAAACAACCTGATTACAAATAGACCGCACCGGTTTGTCACACGCCCAGCCCTCTGGAAGGTCAATTTTTGTTGACCTATAAAAACCTGGCGTCAAGCAACCTTTACCCCAAGAGTGGGTGAAACCCGATTTAATGCCTTTAATTTTAATAATTTACCGCCGGGGCCGTCCTGGCCCGTTTCAAGCAATTTGTTTAAGCGAAAGGAGGTTTTCATGACCGGAGGTTTCAAAAAATTACTGGCACTCAGCCTGCTGGTTCTTTTCGGCTTGATGGTCTTCAACCCGGGCTATGCCCAGAACCAGCCCAGGGCCGGGACGGGTAAAATCAACATCAATACCGCTTCTGCGGCCGAACTCCAGAACCTGCCCCGCATCGGGCCAAAGGTGGCCCAGAGGATCGTTGACTATCGGACCCAGAATGGACCTTTCAAGAAAATCGAAGACATCATGAAGGTCCGGGGCATCGGAGAAAAGGTCTTCGACCAGATTAAAGACCTGATCACCGTGGGCGAGGGCAAATAGGCTTGAATCCCAAGACCAGGGGCAGGGAAGAACCGTCCTTCCCTGCCCCTCTTCCTTTTAGCCCGACCCAAGCCTTTAAGGAGCACCCCGGGTAAATAAGGACTGCGGGAAGAAAATGGGGCGAATCGCCATCTCCGATTGATTTAACAATCGTCAGGAACGGGGATGCGATTTGCGGTAGATTTCCAGAAGCCGGCCGAGGTCCAGGTGGGTGTACTTCTGGGTGGTGGCCAGGCTGCGGTGCCCCAGCAGCTCCTGGATGGCCCGCAGGTCGGCCCCCCGGCTGAGGAGATGAGAAGCAAAAGAATGACGGAGCGAGTGAGGACTTATCTTGCGGAACACAGCTATCTGCTTCAACCGGTCCTGGACCAGGCGCTGCACCGACCGGGCGGTCAGCCTCTGGCCGCGATAATTCAGGAACAGGGCCGGTGAGGGAGTGCTCTTCAGGCCAAGCCGGGAGCGGCAAGCCAGGTACTCCCGCAGCCATTTCTCTGCCTGGCGGCCGAAGGGCACTATCCTCTCTTTCTTACCCTTGCCTTTTACCCTGACCAGCCTTTCCCGGAGATGGAGGTCCTCCAGGTCCAGGCCGGTAAGTTCTGAGACCCGGAGCCCGGAAGCGTACAGCAACTCCAGGATGGCCCGGTCCCTGACTTCAAGCGGGTCATCCCGGTCAACCGACCACTCCAGCAACTGGGCGGTTTCCTCCTCCGTGAGGAATCCAGGAATCTTCTGCTCCTGCCGCGGGGTGGCCAGGGCGCTGGCCGGGTTATCATCGCGCCATTTCTTTCTCAGCCCGAATTCAAAAAAAGAGCGCATGGCCGCCAGCTTGCGGATGATGGAACTCTTTTTCAGGCGACGTTCGTGGAGCTCGGCCAGAAAACCGCGCAGGGTCAGGGTCTCGGCCGTCCTCCAGGTGTGTCCCTTTTCTTTAAGGTAAGCGGCCAGCTGGTTCAGGTCGCGGCGATAACCGGCGATGGTATGGGGTGAGGCATTCTTTTCAAACTTCAGGAAGTCGAGAAACTGTTCAATCTCTTTTTTCATCTTTTCCGGCAGTTTCTCCTGGAACCTGGCCGGCCTGGGTGGTGGCGGGCGCAGGCTTTTCGGTTTCGGCCGGGGCCGGAGCGGCCGGCCCGGCGGTCTGTTCGGCCTCCAGGTACAGGACATAATCGCAATTCTGACAATAGAGATAAGGCTTTTTCTTAGCCGGGGCTTTCTTGAACAGATACTTGGCTCCACATTTCGGGCAATCCTGGAGAAGCACCTCGTCCCAGCTGGCAAACCGACAGCGGGGGAAATGGCTGCAGCCGTAAAAATACTTGCCTCTTCTTGTCTGGCGCTTGATGATGGTGCCGCCGCAACCCTTCGGGCAGGGCACGCCGGTATCTATTTTTTCCTTCTTCTGGATATAATCGCACTTCGGATAGGTGGAGCAGGCGATGAAGGGTCCGAACTTTCCCCGGCGGTAGACGAGGGGGGAACCGCATTTCGGGCACTTCTTATCGGTGACTTTATTTTCTTTTTTGACCAGCGGTTCCTTGTAGGAGCACTCCGGGTAGCCGGAGCAGGCCTTGAACCTACCGTACCGGCCCTCCTTGATCACCAGGTTTTTGCCGCAGCGCGGGCATTTATCCTCGATCGGAATGCCGTTCTTTTTAACCGACTCGGTCTCATGGCCCTGTTCCAGGTACTTATGCAAGAGCTCATAATATTGCCGGAGACTTTCCAGCCAGTCAGCCTGGCCGTCGCTGATGCGGTCTAGCCTTTCCTCCATCCGGGCCGTGAACTTGTAATCGAACAGCTCGGCAAAGTTCTTGACCAGAAAGTCGGTGACAAAAAATCCCAGGTCGGTCGGGCGGAATCGTCCCTCTTCCTTAATGACATAGGTCCGGTCCTGGAGGGTGGAGATGATGGGAGCGTAGGTACTGGGGCGACCGATTCCCCGGGCCTCCAGCTCCTTGACCAGGGTGGCCTCGGTATAGCGTGGCGGGGGCTGGGTGAAGTTCTGCTTGCTCTGGAGGTCGACCAGGCTGAGGGTTTCACCCTCTCTGGCCACCGGCAGCTGGCCCTCTTCCTTTTCCGGCTCGGTTGCCTCTCCAGGTTTATTTTCGCCGTTTCCGGCATTCTCAAAGCGCAGGTGCTGCTTTTCATAAAGCTCGAGAAAGCCCTTGAACTTGATGACCTCACCCCGGGCCACGAAAGTATATTTATCCACCTTGATATCAAACTGGGTTTCTTCCACCTCGGCCGGGCTCATCTGGGAGGCCAGGAACCGGTTCCAGATCAGCCGGTAAAGTTCGTATTCTTCCTTTTTCAGGTAAGGCTTAACCCTGTCCGGGGTGAGCTCCAGGTGGGTCGGCCGGATAGCTTCGTGGGCCTCCTGAGCGGTCTTCCTGGACTTGTGAGGGGCGGCCTTGGCCGGCACGTATTCGGGGCCGAAATGCTCGGCTATGTACTTCTTGGCCGCAGCCCGGGCCACCTCGGAAATCCGGACCGAATCGGTGCGCATGTAGGTGATCAAGCCGACCGGGCCCATCTCCCCCAGCTCCAGTCCTTCATACAGCCGCTGGGCCACCATCATGGTCTTCTTGACCGGAAAGCGCAGCAGCCGGTAGGCGTCCTGCTGCATGGTCGAGGTTATGTAGGGGGCAGGCGGATTCTTCTTCTTGGCCTTGACCTGGATTTTTTCCAGGATAAAGGGCTGCCGGCGACAGACTTCCAGGATTTCCTGAGCCGCCTTCTCATCCTTTATCCTGGCTTTCTTGCCGTCCACCCGGGCAAGCAGGGCCCGGAATTCAGGCGGATTCTCAGCTCGCAGGATGGCGGCAATCGTCCAGTATTCTTCGGGCTTAAAATCCCTGATTTCTCGTTCCCGGTCGCAGATGAGGCGCAGGGCCACCGACTGAACCCGGCCGGCGCTCAGGCCGCGACCGATTTTCTTCCACAGAAGGGGACTTATCAGGTAGCCCACCAGTCGGTCCAGGATTCTCCTGGTCTGCTGGGCATTGATTTTATTCTGGTCCAGAGGTCCCAGTTTCTTGAAGGCTTCCTTGATGGCTTCTTCCGTGATTTCGTGGAAAACTGCCCGGTAGACTTTCTCGTTCTCCTGGGCCAGGAGCTGGCTCAGATGCCAGGAAATGGCTTCGCCTTCCCGGTCGGGGTCGGCCGCCAGGATGACTTTCTCGGACTCCCTGGCCAGCTTCCGGAGCTCGGCCACCAGGCGTTTCCTCTCCGGAATAACCTGGTAGGTGGGCTTAAAATCGTTCTTCAGGTCCACGCCCAGCTTGGTCTTCGGCAGGTCGCAGACGTGTCCCATTGAGGCCTTGACCAGGTAACCGGAACCGAGATAGCGGTTGACGGTCTTGGCCTTGGCCGGGGACTCAACAATCACTAAGGCTTTTGCCACTCAAGTTCTCCTGCGAAAAAATTTACCGGCTTCCTGCACCACCAGGTCTTTCATTTCCAGGGCCAGCAGCACTGATAAGAGCTCGGCCACGGATATCTGAATTCTATCAGATAAATCGTCGATGTGAATAAGGGAGGTCCCGGGCAGGGCCTGGTAGACCTCTTTTTCCCGGCCTTCGAGTTCAGGGGCAGAATTTTTCTTCTCCGCCAGCCGGCTCAGGGCCGCTTCCTTCCAGGGCGGGGGTAACTCCAGCAGGATATCTTCAACCGATTCCACGAGCTTGGCCCCCTGTTTTATGAGCAAATTGGTCCCCTGGCTCAATTCCGAGTCCACCGGGCCGGGCACGGCCAGGACTTCCCGTCCCTGGTCGGCAGCCAGCCGGGCGGTGATCAGTGCGCCTGACTTCAGGCTGGCTTCTACCACCAGGCAGGCCAGGCTTAACCCGCTGATGACCCGGTTCCGCAGCGGAAAATGAAAGCTGAGAGGTTCGGAGTCCAGCGGAAATTCGCTGACCACCGCTCCAGTTTCAGCAATCTTTTCTGCCAGCATTCTGTTTTCTCTCGGATAGATATTTTCCAGGCCCGACCCCAGGACGGCCACCGTCCGGCCGCTGCGCAGGGCGCCCCGGTGGGCCAGGGTATCGACTCCCCGGGCCAGGCCACTTATCACCACCAGACCGCAGGCCGCCAGGGCCTCGGACAGTCGGTCGGCCATAACCCGGCCATATCCGCTGGGTCTTCTCGACCCGACCACAGCCACTGCCGCCCAGTTCAGGACATCAGGCTGGCCCAGGCAGTACAGGACAGGTGGAGGTTCGACGATTTCCCTCAAAAGCCGGGGATACCGGGCATCCTCAAAAGGTAAGAGAGTATACTCTTTTTTGGTCAGCTTCTCAAGTTCGGCCTCGGCCCGGGCCTGTAGTTCCCCGCTCCGAAGCTTTTGCCGGGCAGCCGGCCGGAGTCTGGCTGCCTGGAGCAGGGCTTCATCGGCGGGGAGCAGCTCCCCCTCCGCCTCCATCAGGTTAATCGCCCGGCGGGCGGACAGCAGGCCTTCGCTGACCAGGTAATTAAGCCCCAGCCAGCGCAGCTGCCGTTTTTCGTCCGTCACTTCTTGCAAAAGACCGAAGGCAGGGCCAGCACCGGCACGGTCGAGTAGGAAATGACCTTCTCGGTGGTGCTGCCCAGGAAGAATCTCTCCAGCGGCGAAACGCAGGTGGACATGACAATCAGGTCGAGTTTATGCCGGGCGGCATAGGTCACAATCCCGGCCGCGGCATTCAGGTCCCTGACCACCACCTCCTTGATTTCAAACTCGCCTTTCTTTTTCTTCCGGCTCTTCAGTGTCTGAAGGGCCTCGTCCATCATCTTTTTAATCTCGTCGGGGGAGAACTTAAAATCGTAAAGTTCCAGGATATAGAGCAGGGTCAGGTTGGCCTTGAGGCTGGAGGCCAGCATCCAGGCATAGTTTCGCTCCCTTTCTTCGGCAGCCGAGAAATCGGTGGGTACCAGGATGTTTTCAATCTTTGGGCTGACCCGGCGCTTGGGCACCACCAGAACCGGCACCCGGGACCGCCGCAGGACCTGGTTGGCCACACTGCCCAGGAGGATCTTTTCCAGGGCCGACAGGCCCTTGCGGCCGATGACCACCAGCTGGCACTTTTCCTTCTCGGCTAATTCGGGAATCTTCTTCCCGGCCGAGCCTGTATCCACGATCAGTTTAGAAAACTTGATTTCATTCTTATCAGAAAGACGCCGCAATTTTTTAAGCGCCTGGCGCCGGCTTTCCTCCTGTTTTTCCATCAGCTCGGCCACCACCACCCCCCGGCTTTCATAAAGAGCCGGGGCAAAATCCGGGACCACGTGCAGGGCCTTGATCTCGGCCCCAAAGCGTCTGCCCAGATAATTGGCGTAAGACAGAGCCGTTAAGGATTCTTTGGAAAAATCAGTGGCCCAGAGGATAGTCTTGATTTGTCCGGTCATGATTGTTACTCCTTCCTGCTTTTCTCAGATTCTACCATATCCGGGCCAGTTTCTAAAAAACTTTTTCCACCAGTAAAGACGAAGGAAAGCCGTTTTATTCTCATCGGGGATAACCAGGAAAGCAAGCGGCTACCGTGTTCCGGGGCTGGCCGTCGGCATTGACGGTTGCTCGCTGGTAACAAAAAACACAACGGGATGTTCCCTTGGGCCCGGTTATCAATCTTCTGAATATCGGGCTTAAGCCGCGCCCGAACTGATCCGATGCCACCTGCCGGCTCTACCATCCGGACATCACCGGCCGAAGAGCACCGAAGAGCCGGTGTAGAAAACGCCGGCCACTGCGCCGGTGATAAGGCAGGCCAGGGTGGCCGCCAGCAGAGCTTTAAGCCCCAGTCGCGACAGGTCCTTCAGCCGGCTTGGGGCCAGAGCCCCAATTCCCCCGACAAAAATGGCCAGGGAAGCCACGTGGGCAAAGCCGCAGAGGGCATAAGAAGCGATGATGGCCGAACGCGGGTCGTGGAAGGCACCGGCCTGGAGCAGCCCGGCCAGGTGCTGGTAACTGACCAGCTCGGTGGCCACCACTCTTTCGGCCAGGAGCCTGGCCACCAGAGAGGCATCCTGGGGAGAAACCCCCATGACCAGGGCAAACGGGTAAAAAACATAGCTCAGAATGCCGGAGACCTGCCAGTTAAAACTCCAGCCCAGCAGGTGATTCAGGTGACCGCCCAGCCAGCCCAGGACCAGGTCCAGAAGGGCCAGGAGCCCCAGGAAAGCCAGCAGCAGGGCCACGATGCCCCCCAGCAGCTTTAGACCGGACTGGGCCCCGTTGATGATGGCCATGATCAGGTTGTCTTCTTTTTCGTAATAGGGTTTTACGTCCAGGCCCAGGGTAACCGGCTTTTCCGTTTCAGGAAACATCAGTTTGGCCGTGAGCAGGGCGGCCGGGGCCGAGAGGATGGAAGCTGACACCAGATGCCCGGCTATGGTCGGCAAGCCGGCCCTGAGAATCATCACGTAGACCGAAAGAACCGAGGAGGCAATGGTGGCCATGCCGGCGGTTAGAATCGTGGCCAGTTCGGAAGAGGTCATCTGCGGAAGATATGGCCTGACCACCAGCGAGGACTCCACCCCGACAAAGATATTGCTGGAGACACACAGCGATTCAGCCCCGCTGATCTTCATCAGGCGGGTAAAGATCCTGGCAAACAGCCGGATCAGCAAAGGCATCACCTTCAGGTAATAAAGAGCTCCGACCAGGGCCGCAAAAAAGACCACGGTCGGCAGCGCCTGGAAGGCCAGGATAAAGCCAGGGGAGGTTTCACCGCTCTCGTTGCTGGTTCCCGGGGGCAGGGCCAGCGGGCCAAAAAGAAACTTGATACCGGCAGTGGCACTATCCAGGACCCGGACCACCACTTCATTGATGGCCAGAAATATCCGGCCGCCAGCCGGGACCAGGAAGATGACAAAGGCAAAAAGAAGCTGGAGCCCCAGGCCCCAACCCACCACTTTCCAGTTGACTACCTTCTTGTTGGAAGAAAATAACCAGGCCACCAGGGCCAGAATTACCAGGCCACCGAAACTAACCAGGTTCAGGTAACTCATGCCTCCACCCAGCTTGCCGGATCGTATTTTCTTCTAATTGTAATCATTCGCCGCCGCCATAACAACCGGGAAAAATAAATCACCCGCAAGCGGGGAGGGGTAGCGCCGGAAGTGCAAATACAATCAGCTGATTTCCACCAGCTTGACCCTGGATTTTTCGCCCCGGACTATTTTCAACCTGGATAAGGGCAGGTCCAGGTGTTCAGACAGAAGCTCCAGGAGCTCCCGGTTGGCCCGGCCCTTTTCCGGGGCAGAAGTCAGCCGAACCCTGAATTCAGTGGCCGTGATGGGAACAATTTCCCTTTTGGAAGCTTTCGGTTGAACTCTGACTGTCAGGATGGTTTTGGCCACGTCCTCTCCTTGAACTTGGCTCCTTAACTCATCGGCCGGAACTGAAAACCCGGAGCGGGCTGGCAATTCCGTAACTGAAACTAATCTATTTTATCCCCAGTTCCTTGCCGTACTTTTCGAACAGACGCCGCAGTTCTTCCCTGGTAACAACGTAACGGCTGATAAAAACGGACAGGCTCGGGCGGGCCGGGTCGTTGGACTTTATGAGCACGTACTCTCTCTGGGTACCTGTCCGTCCCTCTCTCACCGGAACCAGGGCCCGGAGCATGATTTCCTTTCCCGCCGGAACCTTATAGGGAAAGCCGATGACCTTATTGCCGACCATGAAAGTAAAACCAGGATTGTCGATGTCAAAAACCAGCTCCAGCTGCCCGCTGTTTTTGACCTTGATCACGGCCTCCGAAGCCTCTCCCTCCAGGGCCAGGCCCAGGTCCAGGTTATAGGGTTCCAGCTCAATCCTGGGTGCCGGGCCGGTTTCTACCTCGGCCGTGATCGTGAGTTCCTGCCTTGGCCGGCTCGGGTCGTTGCTTTCAAGATATATATACTTGATAACTTTTCCGGCATAACCCCGGGAATCGAAGCTAACCTTAATCTTACCTTCCTGACCGGGTGAGAGTTCTTTCTGGGAAACCAGGGCCGCGGTGCAGCCACAGGAGGTGCTGACATTTTTGACCACCAGAATCCCCTTCCCGGAATTCCGGAAGGTAAATTCATGGCTGACCACCTCACCCTGCTTTATGCGGCCGAAGTCCCGGCTGGTTTCCTTGAACTCCACTTTCGGTGCCCCGGCCTGGACCGGGGCCGAATGGGCCAGCCCGGTTGTCATCCAAGCTAACAACAGAACAAAGATGACCATTCCGACTGCCTTGCCGCCGTCCATGGTTACCTCCTTCTCGATATAGGAAATGATGCCACAACGGGCAACCGATGGCAACCGGGCCCGTCCGGGAATGGAACCTGAAAAAGGTGAAGCTGCCGGGAAAAGCTGCCCCCGGGATGGCCAGTCCCGACCGTCCGCGGGCCGGCCGGGACCAGGTCGCCCGCAAAAAAAGCTTGACAGACCGGGTCTTGACTAATATATGATAATGTTGATAGAATTAATCAACTATTATCGAGGTCCAACAAATGAGACTTTCAACCCGAGGTGAATATGCCAGCCGGGCCATGCTGGAACTGGCCGTCCGCTACGGCCAGGGACCGGTACCGATAAGAATTATTTCACTGTCCCAGGCCATTCCCCAGCAATTCCTGGAGCAGATCCTGCTCCTGCTGAAAAGAGCCGGTTATGTCAAGAGCAAGAAAGGTCCGGCCGGTGGCTATTATCTCTCCCGCCCGCCGGCTGAAATCAACGTGGCCGAGGTCATCCGGGTCATGGACGGGCCGCTGGCCCCGATCAATTGTGTCAGCGTCATGGAGCATGAGCCCTGTCCCCTGGAAGAGCGCTGCGGCCTGAAATGGCTGTGGAAAGAGGTCCGGGACATGGTGGCCGCCCACCTTGAAAAAACGAGTTTTGAAGACGTTCTCAAGAGACAGCTGATGATAAACCAGACAGCCATAAAAAGGAGGAAGCGGTGAAACTCTCAAGGTCAATCTGGCTGATAGTCCTGAGCTGTGCTCTGCTCCTGACCTCCCTCCAGGTGCCGCTATTGGGGGCCAGCCCCGAAATGGAAAACCAGAAGCCCCAGGGCCAGGCTATATACAGCAGCCTGCCCCTTAAACTCTCTGGGTTTGCCCAGCTTTTGTTTACCGGGCAGAACAACGCAGCCGACACCTTCTCGGTCCGCCGGGCCCGGCTCAGCCTGGACGGCCGGATCCTGAAGAAACTGACTTTCAAGGTCCAGGCCGACCTGACCAGGTCCCCCGTCCTGCTCGACGCCCTGGCCGAGGTTCTGCTGGACGAGAAGTTCAGCCTCAGGGCCGGCCAGTTCCTGGTTCCGTTCAGCCTGGAGAGCACCACCTCAGCCGGACGGCTGCTGACCGTAAACCGGTCCCGGGTGGTCGACCTTCTGGCTCCCGGACGTGACAACAATTCGGCTGGCCGGGACATAGGCCTGGTGGTTTTCGGCCAGTTTTCAATATTTCAATACAGCCTTGGACTGGTTAATGGAGCCGGGATAAATAAGAAAGATGACAACGCCCGGAAAGATTTTGCCGGTCGCCTTATTGTCAATCCGGCCAGGGGATTTCATCTCGGGCTTTCCGTTTACAACGGTCGACGGCTTGATGCGGCCACCTCAACCAACCTGGTCCGAAACAGGTTTGGCCTGGAAGCCAGCTTCAACTTCAGCTTCCTTCACCTTGTGGCCGAATACATTGAGGGTAAAGATGACCTGACCGAAAAAAACGGCTGGTATGTTCAGGCGGCCCTGGACCTCAAGCCGGAACGCTACCAGCTGGTCTTAAAGCTCGATCATTTTGAGCCCGACCGGAACCTGGCCGACCAGGGCACCACGGTCTACACTGCCGGAGCCAACTGGTTCCTGAGCCCGGCTTCCAAGTTCCAGGTTAACTATGAATACCATAGCCAGGAAGCCGGACCTGACCGCAGCGTCTTATTGCTCCATCTCCAGGTGGGCTTTTAATGAATAGTACAAGGACAAAGAATATGAATTTTCCGAGAGTCCCGCATTACCGCCGCTCTGGATTGAACAGGCTCCTACCCTGCCGCATGGTCACCAGGGCGGGGGAACTATTGTTTCAGGGCCTTCTAATTTTTTCCATATTGCTCGTCCCGCTGTCCCTGGCAACCGGGGGACAGACTAACCAGAAACCCGCCCCCACCGGGAAAATAAGCATCTCCGGGGCCTGGGCCCTTTACCCGCTGGCTGTCCGCTGGGCCGAAGAGTTTCAGAAAGAAAACCCGGGAGTGAAAATAGACCTCCAGGCGGGAGGGGCAGGCAAAGGCATGGCAGATGTTCTGGCCGGCCTGGTGGACATCGGCATGGTCTCCCGCGATGTCAATCACGAAGAGCTGGCCCGGGGAGCCCTGCCGCTGGCCGTGGCCAGGGATGCCGTGGTCGGAACCATCAACCAGAACAACCCCTTCTTAAAAGCCATACTGGAAAGGGGGTTGACCGGGGGAGTGTTGAGAGATGTTTTCATAGAAGGCAAGGTGCGATTCTGGGAAGAATTGCTGGGCCGGCCCGGCCAAACCCCAATCAATGTTTACATCCGCTCTGACGCCTGTGGGGCAGCCGAGACCTGGGCCGCCTTCCTGGGGGGCCATCAGGAAGACCTGAAGGGGGTAGCTATTTATGGCGACCCGGGCCTGGCCGAGGCCGTCCGCCGCGACCCCTATGGCCTGGGCTTCAACAACCTGAATTTCGCCTACAACCCGGGAACCCTCAAGCCCCACCCCGGCCTGGTCATCATGCCTCTGGACCTGGACGGGAATGGACGAATCGGACCGGAAGAGGATTTTTACCAGGACCGCAACCGCTTGACTGCGGCCATCAACCACGGGCTGTACCCATCTCCGCCGGCCCGTGACCTTTACCTGGTGGTCAAGAAAACTTCTGTCCGCCCGGTGGCCCTGGCTTTCCTGGAGTGGGTTCTTACCCGCGGGCAGGACCTATCCGAAGAAGCCGGTTACCTTAAGCTTGACCCACAGGCTGCGGCCCGGGAGCTTGAGAAAATCAGGGACATTAGGCTTCCGGAGGCAAGTCGTTGATGGCCATCTACAGGTTAAGCCGAAAGGACCGGGGACCTGAACTGGCTACCGCGCCCTTCGCCTTTTTCCCGATCGCCCTGACCGCGGTTATTTTTCTGGCCTTGCTGATCAAATCCTGGCCGCTGCTTTCCCTGAAATCTCTCTCTTCTCTGATTTTCTCAACAACCTGGTTGCCCAGCCGAGGTCACTTCGGTCTCTGGCCCTTTGTCCTGGGAACCCTCTGGGTGACCATCACCGCCTTCCTGCTGGCGGTCCCGGTTTCCATCCTGACGTCCCTGTATCTTTCAGAGTACGCGCCGGCCAGGGTGAGAAGGGTTTTCCAGCCCGTCCTCGACCTTCTGGCCGGACTGCCGTCGGTGATCTACGGGATGTGGGGGGTCCTGGTGGTGGTACCGCTGGTGGGCAAATACCTGGCTCCGGTCTTCGGCCACCAGAGTTCCGGCTATAGCATCCTGGCCGCCTCCCTGGTCCTGGCCCTGATGATTCTCCCGACCATCATCAGCGTTTCGGTTGAAGTCCTGAACTCTGTCCCCCTGGCCCTCAAAGAGGCTGCCCTGTCACTTGGGGCCACCAGGTTTGAAGTCATAAGGTACGTGGTGATGAAAAAATCCTTCCCGGGAATACTGGCCGCCTGCGGCCTGGGGCTGTCGCGGGCCTTTGGAGAGACCATCGCCGTCCTGATGGTGGTGGGCAACGTGCCGGTCATACCCAGATCCCTATTTTCGCCCGCCTACCCGCTGCCCGCTCTCCTGGCCAATAATTACGGTGAGATGATGTCCATCCCGGGTTATGAATCGGCCCTGAACCTGGCCGCCCTGTTGTTGCTGGTGATAGTGGTCGGGTTCAGTCTTCTGGCCCGCTGGTACCTGGTCAGAATCAGCCGGAGGTCTGGATGAATAACCTACCAGGAGGCCAGAATCCAGGGACGCTCAGGAAACGGCTGCGGGTGGAGTCATTCTTTAAGGTGCTGATGGCCGCTTCAGCCTTACTTGTCCTGGTGGGCCTGGTCTTAATCCTGGCCATAATTCTGTGGAAAAGCCTGCCGGCTCTTAAACTTTCGATGATAATCCGGAATCCCGGAAGCGGTTATTACCTGGGCCGGGAAGGTGGGATCTTAAACGCTATCCTGGGTTCGCTGCAGGTCGTGTTCGGGGCCACCCTCCTGGCCCTGGCCATCGCCCTGCCGGCCGTGGTCTTCTTAAACAGCTATCTCCGGAGGAAATCCTGGCTGGCCGAGTTGATCAGGTTCTCTCTCGATGTGCTCTGGGGAATCCCATCGATAGTTTACGGGGCCTTTGGTTTTCTGGTCATGATAACCTTTCATCTGAGGGCCTCGCTCCTGGCCGGACTGATTACGGTGGCCATGGTGGAGCTGCCGATTCTCAGCCGGGCCCTGGACGAGACCATAAAGCTGGTTCCCCCTGATCTCAAGGAGACCACCTATTCGCTGGGAGCCAGCCGCTGGCAGACGGCCACCCGGGTGGTCCTCCGCCAGACTTTCCCCGGCCTGGTGACCGGCGTGCTCATGGCCATGGGCCGGGGCCTGGGTGATGCCGCCGCCGTCCTGTTCACCGCCGGCTATACCGATAAAATCACCACCTCCCTGCTCCAGCCGGTGGCCACCCTCCCCCTGGCCATCTTTTTTCAACTGAACTCTCCTTTCCCGGAAGTTCAGCAGCGAGCTTTCGCCTCGGCTGCCATCCTGACCATCCTGATATTGCTGATCAGCCTGGCTTCAAGAAGCCTCAGCCGACGGCTGAGCCGCCATAAGATACGATGAACGGAGTTCTCAAATGAACCAGCCGAGCCGGTTGCGGGTAGAAAACCTGAATGTATTTTACGGACAGAACCAGGTGCTGAAAAATATCAGCCTTGCCCTGCCCGACAACAGGATAACTGTCATCATCGGTCCTTCGGGTTGCGGAAAGACCACCCTTCTCAAGAGCCTTAACCGTCTTCTGGATGAGCAGGAAGGAGTCCGGGTGGAAGGCCGGGTTCTTCTGGATGGCCAGGACATTTACCAGCCCGGAGCGGACATTACCCTGATCAGAAAAAGGATGGGCCTGCTCTCTCAAAAGCCCCAGGTCCTGCCGATGTCGATATACGATAACGTGGCTTTCGGTCCAAGGCTGCTCGGCCTCAGGGACCGCCGAGTTCTGGATGGCCTGGTGGAAAAGTACCTGCGGCTGGCCGGGCTCTGGGATGAAGTTAAAAACCGGCTTCAGGAACCGGCGGCCCGGCTGTCCATCGGGCAGCAGCAGCGGCTGTGCCTGGCCCGGGGCCTGGCCGTGGAACCCGAGGTTATCCTGGGCGATGAGCCCACCTCGGCCCTCGACCCGCAATCGAGCCGGAACGTGGAGACCCAGCTGCTCAGCCTGAAGGAGAATTACACCATCGTCCTGGTGACTCACATCCTGCGACAGGCCAAAAGGCTGGCTGATTACGTGGCTTTCCTCTATTTTGGCGAGCTAATAGAATTCGGCCCGGCTTCCGAAGTCCTGGTCTCGCCCCGGGACTCCAGAACCCGGGCCTACATTACGGGCGAAATAAGTTAATCCCTACTTGCTGGCTTTCTTGAAATCCGAGATGAACCGGTAGAAATCAACCTCGTTGGCCTGCAAACCAAACTGGTAGACGTAGCGACCGGCCAGGCGGGAGGCAAACAGGGCCCGCAGGTAATTCTGGGGCACCCGGGTCAGGAAGCGGTTGATGCCCACCCGGCGTACCAGCGACTTCGGCACGCCGACCTCGATGACTTTCTCCAGCAGGGCCTGGTCGTTAAACAGGTCAGAATTGTTGATGGCATCCTTGATCAGGTTTATTTTTTCGCTGATCAGGTCGGTCAGGATGGCCCTGGGGATGCCGGTTCTCTCGTGCTCTTTCCAGATGATTTCAAACTCCAGCCGGGCATTTTCCCGGATGACATCGATGATTTCATTCACGTACTGCTTGCGGAAGGGAGATTCCTCGCCGTTCTTGACGCACATCAGTTCGTCCCATTCCTTGTCGGTCATGGCCAGGCTGGCCAGAACTTCCAGGGAGGAGGAGGTCACGCCGCCCTTGTTGGCCGAGGCATCCTTGTAAATAATGACGCCCTTTTCCTCCAGGCGCAAGCGGGCTTCCTGGGTCAGGAAGAGGTTAGCTCCTTCCACGATTACCTTAAACCGGGGCTTGCCCTCGGCGTCCAGCCAGCATTTCCAGTTGTTGATGTTGATGGAGGCCGGGCGCCCGCCGCAGGGCACGAAGATGTCCGCCCTGAACTTCGGGTGCAGATGGAAGGTGTTGCGGAACTCCAGCCCGTTCTCCACCTTCTCGCCATCCGGCAGGACCAGGTCGCGGTCCTTGATGTTGACCATGAAGCCCTGGGGAGAAAGCAGGGAGCGGTTGAAATTCTCAACCATCTTCCGGGCCTTGGCCAGCCTGACCAGCTCCTTGCGGTTGATGCCTTCCGGGTCATACAGAACGCCGGAGCCGTCGATTATGGCCAGGATCTTATCTTTGGAGATCAGGATTTCGTTGGAGCCCAGGTCGCCGTCGGGACCGCCGGTCATGACCTTGGTGATATTTTCTTCCTTGAGCCCGAGCTTCTTCAGGGCGCACAGGACGTACTCGTGGACAGAGTTGGTGGTCATGCCGTATCGGTCATGCGGAATGCCGCCCATGCTGAGGGGCTTGCCGGTGGTGAAGGCCTTCCAGAACTTGTAGCCACGAACCCTGGCTCTCTGGGCCGCCCATTCCATCAGGTCGGCCGTCCACTCGTCCGGGCCCAGGAACAGGATGACTTCCTTGCCGTAATAATCAACGATGGAATTGTCGGGCATCATCAGGTCCAGCAGGCCGTCGATGTACTTTTTGAAGGCCACGGACATCTTGTCGGTGAAGCCCCAGCGCAGCAGGATGGTGCCCTTGGAACCGCCCTCGGCCAGGTCCTTGTTCTTTCTCTGCTGGGTCAGGGCCAGGTTATAGTTTTCGTCAAAGATGAAATCGGAGTTGTTCAGGTAGGTCTGGTAATTGATGGAGCGGACAATCCGGATGCCGCCCCGGGCGATGTCGCGGAAGCGGATATGGAAACCGCGGAGCTCGCGGCCGATCACATGAAAGACGCCAAACGGAGTGACCGGATAATCGACCTTGTTCAGGAAATCAGGGCTGTACATGTAGGCGATGGAGACTTTTTCTTTCTTGTAAAAGTTGGTGCGCAGGATGGACTTGATGAAGGTGATGACGGTCAGCAATACCGTCCGGTCGGCCTCCACCGGAATCTCCCGGTTAATCTCCTTGGCCAGGGCCTGCAGCTGGTCATCGACCTTGTGGTCTTTAACGGCCGGGTTGAACTTCCGGTCAAAAAGCTCGAACAGCTTTTTAACCATAAGATAATTATTGATCAGGGCATCCCAGACCCGGTCTTCGGTAAAGGTTTCCTTGGCCAGCCTGGTCTTCATCTCGCGCAGCAAGCCCAAAAGCTCCGGATTATCCTTCAGGGCCTGGGACAGCTTGAGATACTCTTCATTGAAGCTGCTCAGGAACTGATGGGTGAAACTCCAGGCCGAGGCGCCGAACAGCATCTCCTGGGCGGTCAATTTGCCTTCCCGGAATAGAGCAGAGAGCGGGCTTTCCGGAATGACGTAAATCAGGCTGATGTCCGAGACCAGGTCCCGCAGCTTTTCTTCATCAGTGATGTCGTCCAGGTAGAAGGTCAGGATGGTCTTGCCGTTGGCAAAATGTTCCATGTATTTGCGCTTGGAAACCAGCCCGTGAGAATTTATGACGTCGGACACATTGATGAAAAACCGCGGGATGGAATCGCTCTTGCAGACCACGGAAATTCTCAGCGTCTTGTCCTTGGCCACGTGGGCCACGTCGATATAGGGCCTTTCCGGGTCCTTGGCCTTATTCATCAACTCCTGGTAGCGGGCCAGGGTTTCCTTGGGGATGGAGGCCAGGAATTCCTTATCAGCAATCTTCTTCAGGTCGGTCTCCTCGGGAGAAACTTCTTTGCCGACAAACTCCGGCTTGCAGACCACATACCAGCGCAGGTACTCCGCCCCGCGCAGTTTGCGGGCCGAGCGGTAGGACTGGACGCGAAAGCCGGGATACTTCTTCTCGATTTTCTCTTCGATCTCGATGGCCCGGTAATGGTTGTCTTCCACCAGGTACAGGGCTTCGTCGGCCAGCTCGGTGGCAAAATCAATCCTGACTTCCTGCTCCCCCCGCAACCTGGCCAGGATTTCGGCCGAACGCAGGGCCTCGATGTGCCGGGCGATGGTCACCAGCGGGGTGGACTCAAAATACTGCTCGCTCAGCCCCAGGTCGGTGCAGAAGGTCTCTATCTCTTCGCGCACGGTCTCGGGTGCGAAGAAATTGTCCTTGAGGATGATTTCTTCAATTTTCTTAAGCTGGTTTTCAGTCAAAAAGGTCTTCTTGGCAATCTCTTTCAGAGATTTCATTTGATACTCCTTTGCTGAATTTTTATTTTTTCAGAAGAGCGGATTTCCGGGCTTGCTATATGTATTTTTGATTGCTTTTTTATGTTAAAAGCTCAGAAACTTAACTCCCCTGAAATTAGGGGAAATTATACCAGAATCCCGGGCCTTTGGCAAAGCCGGGAAGACAAAATAATCAGCCCCCGTACCCCAGCAGGGCTACCGTCCAGCAGGCCAGGGCCTGCCCCGAACCAACCTCTCCCAGCCCCTCGGCGGTCTTGGCCTTAAGACCGATGCGGTCCGGTTCTATTCCCAGAAGGGGGGCCAGGTTGGCCCTCATGGCCTGGAAATAGGGCCCCAGCCGGGGCTTTTCCAGGACTACCACGCTGTCGGTATTGATAACCGTCAGGCCGGCTTCGCGGACCTCAACCATAACCCGCCGCAGCAATTCCAGGCTGGAAATATCTTTGTAGGCCGGGTCGCTGTCGGGAAACCACTGACCGATGTCTCCCCGGCCACTCGCCCCCAGCAGGGCATCGATCAGGGAATGGACCAGCACATCCCCGTCGGAGTGAGCCAGGCAGCCCAGTTCGGAGGGCAGGCTGACCCCGCCGATGATCAGCTTTCGCCCGGGGACCAGGCGGTGCAGGTCATAGCCCAGCCCGGCCCTAATCTTCATGCCAGCCTCCCGCTCAATGCAGTTCTCCGTTATACCGGCCGAAAATCATCTTGCCCACCGTGGTCTGGAGGACCGAGGTCACCGTGATATCCACCGTCTGCCCGATCATCCTGCGGGCATTGTCCACCACGACCATGGTGCCGTCGTCCAGGTAGGCCACCCCCTGGTCTTTTTCCTTGCCTTCCTTAAGGATAAAGACCCTCATGGTCTCTCCGGGCAGAACCACCGGCCGCAGGGCGTTGGCCAGCTCGTTGATGTTCAGGACTTCAATCCCCTGCAGCTTGGCCACCTTGTTGAGGTTGAAATCGTTGGTGATGATTTTGGCCTTGAGTGCCTTGGCACATTCTATCAGCTTGGAATCGACATCCCTGATATCAGGAAAATCCAGGTCGGAAATCACCACCTTGACCCTGGAGATCTTTTGCAGCCGGTCCAGGACTTCCAGGCCGCGGCGACCTCGCTGCCGTTTCAGCGGGTCGGGAGAATCAGCCACCAGCTGCAATTCCTTCAGCACAAACTGGGGCACCACCAGGTGTCCCTCGACAAAGCCGGTGCTGCAGACCTCGGAAATCCGTCCATCGATGATGACCGAGGTGTCCAGCAGCTTGTAGGTCTTCTCCGTCCCCTGGCTCCGGAAAAAATTGGCAAAAAAGCCCGGTTCCAGCCACTCGGGTTTCTTGATGCCCACCAGGAAACCGATGTAGGGAAAGGCTATCAGGAAAAAGATGCGGATGAAAGCGGCCATCTCTGAAGTTCGAACGACGGTGTGGTAAATGGAACCCAGAAGCCAGCCGGCCAGCACCCCCAGCAGGGTACCGATGGAGGCCGTCCAGATGATCCGGAACTGGGCCCGGCGCACCCTGGTTTCCAGGAGAATGATCAGCACTCCCAGCAACAGCCCCACGGCCGCCCCGGCCGTCCGGGTCAGGGTGAAGGGTGGATAAAAATAGCCGGCAATTATTACCAGAGCAATTATGATTAACCTGAATAATATTAGTCCCATATTAATCCTTCCTTCAGGTCTGGAATCATTTTACAAAATTGGTCGGGAAATTAAAATACCTGAGCCAGCGCCCGCCGAACCGAGTCCACCCCGAGGCACCTGATCCCTTTAAGATTTTCTCCCTGAAGCTGGGAAAGGTTGCCGGCCGGCATCAGTACCGTCTCAAAGCCGAGCGACCTGGCTTCCTTGACCCGGGCCAGGGGCTGGCTGACCGAGCGGACCTCTCCGCTGAGGCCCACCTCGCCGAAAACGGCCATTTCCCTGGGCAGGGGAATATTTTTTATGGAGGATATGACCGACAGCACCACCCCCAGGTCGGCTGCCGGCTCGTCCACTTCCAGCCCGCCGGCCACGTTAAGATATATGTCCTCGCCGGCAAAGCTGTAACCGATCTTCTTTTCAACCAGGGCCAGCAGCATGGACACCCGGTAGTGGTCGAGCCCGATGGACATTCGCCTGGGGTTGCCGGAAAAAAGCGTTGAGGATACCAGGGCCTGGATTTCCACCAGCAGGGGCCTCGAGCCCTTGATGGTCGAAATCACCACGCTGCCCGGCTCGTTCTGCGGCCTTTCCCTCAGGAAAAAGGCCGAGGGGTTGTCGATGGGTTTCAGGCCCGACTGGCCCATCTCAAAAATGGCCAGCTCCGAGACTGGCCCGAAGCGGTTTTTCAGCACCCGCAGCACCCGGTGATGGTGGTCGCGCTCGCCCTCAAAGAGCAGCACCACATCCACCATGTGTTCCAGGGACTTGGGCCCGGCCAGGCTCCCTTCCTTGGTGATATGTCCGATCAGGAAAACCGGGATCTGGTTTCTCTTGGCCAGCCGGAACACCCGGTTGGTGACCTCGCGTACCTGGCTGATGGTGCCCGGGCTGGAGGTCAGCTGCGAAGAAAAAATGGTCTGGACCGAATCTATGACCAGGGCCCGGGGTTTCATCCGGTCGGCCGCGTTCAGAATTTTTTCCAGGGCGGTCTCGGCCAGCAGGTAGACCTTCTCGCGGTTCAGGCCCAGCCGGTCGCCCCTGAGCTTGATCTGCTCCAGGGATTCTTCGCCAGAAACGTAAAGCACCGGGCCTTCTTCTGAAGCCAGGTCCCGGGAGACCTGGAGGAGCAGGGTCGATTTGCCTATGCCCGGCTCGCCTCCGATCAGGACCACCGAGCCGAGCACCAGGCCGCCGCCCAGCACGTTATTAAACTGGTCGATGCCGACCGGAATTCTCTGGTTGGTCGTTTCTTTTATATCCTGGTAAAGAACCGGTTCCCCGCCGCTTTCCAGGACTTCCCTGGCAAATTCCTCTTCCAGTTCCTCGACCATGGTATTCCACTCGCCACACTGGCTGCAGCGGCCGAGCCACTTCGGCGAATGGAAGCCGCAGTTCTGGCAGACAAAAACGGTCCCCTTTTTCATCTCAGCTCCAGACCCAGGCCGAAAAAGACTTCCCGGCGGTCGGCCAGGGAAAAATCATCCAGGCCAACCAGCAGGTACAAATTTCTGACCGGAAAGATGCGGCCGTAAACTCTGAACCGGGGCCTGGGGTCGCGGTTAAAGTCAAAGGCCTCAGCACTTAGAGCGAAGCGATTGTTCAGAAGGTACCAGTCGAGGCCGGCCCCGAACCTGGATTCGATTAACCCGCCACGGGCCACCAGTCCTCTCCACTTCCAGCCGGCCTGAAGGGAATAGACAAAGCGGTCTTCCCAGGGATTATGGACCAGCCCGGCCGCGAGCAGGGCCCGGTCCCTCCACCACAACTGGCCGAATATCGAACCCTTGAACAGCTCGCTGTCCGCATAGTAAGCCCCCTCCACTCCTCCCCCTAAATCCAGGGCGGAAACCGAAGAGGTTATCCTCTTAATCTGGCCTACCGTTTCCCTGGTCTCATCGTAAAGGTCGGTTTCCTGGACCAGTTTCCCGGCGGTGCCTTCTCCTTTTTCTATTTTTTCCAGAAGGACCTTCAACGAATCGAGCGCCTGTCCAAGACCGGTCAGGGCCTCGTCCAGCTTGCGCAGGCTCTCCTGCACCCCGGGCCGGTTGTCCTGGACCAGCCCCCGGATTTCACTCAGGGTATCCTGGAGGCGGCTTGAAACCTGTTCCACCTGCTGGTTGATGGTGCTGAAGGTCTTGCCGGAATCTTCCAGGGCCTGATGAAGAGAAGACCGGTTTTCCTTGAGCAGGCTGTCAAATTCCCCGGTCAGGGAAGCCAGGTTTTCCAGGGTTGTTCTCAGGTTCGGTCCCAGGTCTTTCTGCAGAACGCTGTTGACCGAGGAAGCCACTTTCTTGATGTCCTCTCCGAGCGACATCAACAAAGTGCCCAGCTGGTCAAAACTGATGGGCGGGAGGGAGTCCATCACCTCTTCCGGTTCATAATAAGAGCTCTCCCGGCCGGGCACGATCTCCACGTATTTTTCTCCCAGAATTCCCAGGGAAGCCAGGGTGGCCTTGGACCCGTGCGGGATCCGGAAATTCGGGTAGATGCTCATGGTCACCCGGGCCCGGCGCCCGTCCAGGTTGATTCCCTTGACCAGGCCGATTTTAATTCCGGCCATTTTGACCGCGGCATTCTTTTCCAGGCCGAGGGCCGAATCAAACACGGCATAGACCCGATAGCCCTGTTTCTTGAACAGTTCCTGGACATCACCCACGGACAGTATCAACAGCGCCAGAAGCAGAAAAAAGCCCGACAGGAACATGCCGACTTTCATTTCCCTTTTCATCACCATGTTGTTCTCCTCACCATTCGGTAATGGGCCCCTCGGCCCGGCCGCTGATAAACTGCTGGACCACCGGGTTGGTCGAATGCCTGATTTCTTCCGGCGTTCCAATCTCGATGATCCGGCCGTCATAGAGCATGGCTATCCGGTCGGCCACCTTGTAGGTCGAATTCATATCATGGGTGATGACCACCGAGGTCACCCTCAATTTCTCCTTTAGTTCCAGGATCAGGCAGTTGATGGCATCGGCCCGAATCGGGTCCAGTCCGGTGGTGGGCTCGTCATAAAGGATTATCTCCGGACTGTAGGCGATGGCCCGGGCCAGTCCCACCCTTTTTTTCATGCCGCCTGAAAGTTCGTATGGCAGCAGGTGCTCAACTCCCCGCAAACCGACCTGTTCCAGGCTGGTTCTGACCAGCTGCTGGACTTCGCTCTCGGACAGCCGGGTGTGCCGCCTCAGCCCGAAGGCCACGTTCTCGGCCACCGTCATGGAATCAAACAGGGCCGCTCCCTGAAACAGCATCCCGAACTTCCGGCTGAGCTTCATGATTTCTTCATCCGGCAGGGCGCTTATTTCCTGGCCATCGATGAATACCTGGCCCCGGTCCGGCCTCATGATGCCTATTATATGTTTCAGCAGGACGCTCTTACCCGAGCCGCTCTGCCCGATGATGACCATGGTTTCCCCGGCCTCGATTTCCAGGTTGAGCCCTTTCAACACCTGCTTGTTCTCAAAGGACTTGTAGAGGTCGACAATCTTGATCTTGCTCATGTTGGTCACAGGGTGGCCGGCAGGATTTTGCTCAGGAAGAAATTCAGGATCAGGATGGTGATGCTGGCCACCACCACCGACTTGGTGGTGGCCCGGCCGACGCCTTCGGCCCCGCCCTCGGTGGTCATACCCTGCCAGCAACCGATGATGGCAATGACCAGTCCGAAGACCAGGGCCTTGATCAGCCCGACCGAGATATCCCACATCTCAAAGTACTTGAGCGTGTTCTGGACATAAAGCGTCTTGTTAACCTTCATCAGCAGGACGTTGTAAGTATAACCGCCGAAGATACCGATGACATCCCCGTACAGGGTCAGGCAGGGCACCATGATCATGCTGGCCAGGATTCTGGGGGCGACCAGGTACTTGACCGGGTTGGCTCCCAGGCTGAACAGGGCATCTATCTGCTCGGTTATCTTCATCGTCCCGATCTCGGCGGCCATGGCCGAGCCCACCCGGCCGGCCACCATCAGGCCAACCAGGATGGGAATCAATTCGCGACAGAGGCCGACCGCGATGATCGGTCCTCCCTGCGATTCCGAACCGGGGCCGATGTAGCGATGGAAGGCCAGGTAAGCCTGCAGGCCAAAAACCAGGCCGCCAAAAGCCGCGGTCAGGGAGACCACCGGCAATGAATTGACCCCGACCTCTTCCAGTTGCTGCCAGAAGTTCCTTTTTTCAAAAGGTCTTTGAAAAATGGCCCGGAAGCCCCGGACCGCCAGGTCATAGACCTGTCCGAGCTCGCAGAAAAAGGCACTGAAAAAGGGGATCTGGATCGGCTTGTCCATCGGCACCGCTCAGAATTCCTCTTCGCGTTTATAGCTGAAGTCCATGTTGACGAACTTGGCATACTCCCTGAGGAAGACCAGGGGCACGCTGCCCAGCGGGCCGTTACGCTGCTTGGCCACGGTGACCTCGGCAATTCCCTTGATGGCCTCATCCTCCGGATGGTAATAATCAGGCCGGTAGATGAATATCACCACGTCGGCGTCCTGCTCGATGGCTCCGGATTCCCGCAGGTCGGACAGCATGGGCTTGGGTTCCTTGCGCATTTTTTCCGGGGCCCGGCTGAGCTGGGAAACGCCGACTACCGGAATTCTCAGCTCCTTGGCCAGCTCCTTCAAGGAGCGGGAGATGAACGACATTTCCTGGTTACGGTTTTCAAAGCGACCACCGGTCCGCATCAGCTGGATATAATCAACGAAGACGATATCCAGGTGGCCCTCCAGCTTCAGCCGCCGGCACTTGGCCTTCATCTCCATGACGGTCAGGGCAGCCGATTCATCGACGTAGATGCGGGCCTGGGCCAGGGTCTCGGCCGCCAGCTGCAGCCTTTCAAAGTCCCGTTCGCTGATAAAACCCGACCTGGCCTTGCGCAGGTCGACCTGGGCCTCGGCGCACAGCAGGCGCAGGGCCACCTGTTCCTTGGCCATTTCTATGGAAAAGAAGCCGGCATAGTAATCGGTCCGCAGGCCGACGTGCTGGCAGATGTTGAGGGCCAGGGCCGTCTTGCCCATGGAAGGCCGGGCGGCCACCACGATGAAGTCGGACGGGTGGAAGCCGCCGGTCAGATTATCCAGCTCGATAAAGCCGGTGGGAACCCCGGTGACCGCTTCCCGTCGCTCGGCCAGGACCCTGATGGTCTCCAGCATGTCGCCGGTCAGCGAGCCTATGGGTACCAGGCCCGGTTTTATCTTTTCCTCGGCGATTTCGACGATGGCCTGCTGGGCCTCGCTGATGACCGTATCGGCATCGGTCTGCTGCTCGTAGGAAGTGTTGATGATTTTGGCCGAGGACAGGATGAGCTTACGCAGCAGCGACTTCTCTTTTATTATCTGGGCGTAATATTCGATGTTCAGAGTCCGGGGCACCCCGTCCATAAGAGAAGACAGGTAGGCCGCGCCGCCTATTTCTTCCAGCAACCCCCTTCTTTGCAGTTCATCGCTCAGGGTCAGCAGGTCTATGGGCTGGCCCCGGTCCATCAGAGCCACCATGCCTTCCAGTATCTGGCGATGGGCATCGCGGTAGAAATCCTCGGGAGACAGCTGGGAGAGGACCACGTTCAGGTAGGCATTATTTACCAGGACGCCCCCCAGAACTGTTTTTTCCGCCTCCAGGCTGTGGGGTGGGGTTTTTTTGAGAACGGTCAAATCCAGTTCCATGGTATCTCTCTCCCCGGAAGCACGCTGCTTCCAGTTTAATATTAAAAGAGACGCTTGTTAAGACCCTGCCGTTCTCAAGCTGTGGGTTCGGTCTGGCTGTCGGGGGCTGGAGCTTCTTCCTTGACCACGACTACCTTGATTTCAGCCCGGTCCTCGTGGTAGACCTTAACCGGCACCGAAAAGGTTCCCAGCCTCTTGATCGGCTCTTCCAGCACGATCTTTTTGCGGTCTATCTCAAAACCCTGCCGGGCCAGTTCTTCCTGGATGTCAGCGGCCGAAACGGACCCGAAGATGATGTCCTTTTCGCTCGACTTGCGGACAAAGGTCAGGGTAACCTGGTTGAGCTTCTTGATCAGTTCCTGGTAGGTCAACCTTTCCTTTTCCAGTTTCTTCCGCAGGGCCTTCTGCTGCATTTCCACGCTCTTCAGGTTGCCGGGCGTCACTTCCATGGCCAGCTTCCGGGGAATAAGGTAATTCCGGGCGAACCCCGGGGCCACCTCCAGGATATCCCCCTTGCGTCCAACCTTCTCCACGTTTTCCAACAGTATGATTTTCATCCCAAGCCTCCTGGAACTCAGTCTTCGACGAAGGGCAGCAGGGCCATGAGCCGGGCCCGCTTGATGGCCCTGGCCAGCTTTCTCTGGTGGAAGGCGCAGGTGCCGGTGATGCGACGGGGGGCGATCTTACCGCGATCCGGTATGTACTTCCTCAAAATTTCCACCGCCTTGTAGTCTATGTCCCGGAGATTTCTCTCGCAGAACCGGCAGACTTTTTTCTTGGGCGGAAAGAATTTCCTGGATGGAGCTCTTTCTGTCTTTTCTCTTTCTTCTCTGTTGGCCATCTTACTTTACCTCCTCCGGGGACGGGGTGGCGGGCTGCGGTTCGGTCCCGGCCGGGGCCGTCTCCGCGGGTTCGGCTTCTTTCACTTTTTTCTTACCCTTGACCGCATCTCTCGGGTCTTTCTTGATGGTGATGAAACGAAGGATGGCATCGGTCTGCTTGAACCTTCTTTCCAGCTCGGCCGGGATGGCCGGGGCTCCTTCATACGTGAAGAACACGTATAGACCTTCGTTAAATCTCTTGATGGGATAGGCCAGCTTTCTTTTGCCCCAGAAATCCTTTTTGATCATTCGGCCATTTTTTGCCGAAATGACTTCAGCCAGCTGGTTGATGAGGGCTGAAGCTTCTTCTTCGGGCAGGTTGGGGGCGACGATAAATCCGGTTTCGTATTGATTCATTGTGTCCTCCTTATGGATTCAAGCCCCGTCGCTCTGGCGCCGGAGCAAGGAGATGAAGGCTTATTTTACAACATTCTGGCGAAAAATCAATCTTCTCCGCCCGGCTCCTTTTTTTTCCGGTTAAATAAGTTCATGGCCCGGGGCAGGTCTCCCTCGATTATCATTTCCACCGCCAGGCAGGCCTGGATCAGGGCCGGCTGCAGTATTTCTCTCTCTTCAGGCTGGAATGCTTCCAGAACATAATCGGCAGCGTCCCGGCCCTCGGGCTTCGGACCTATCCCCACCCGCACCCGGGGAAAGTCCTGGGTGCCGATGGTCTCAACGATCGATTTCATCCCTTTGTGGGTGCCCGGGCTGCCGCTGGCCCTAACCCGGATCTGTCCCAGGTCCAGGTCCAGGTCGTCGTAGACGACGATCAGGTTTTCCGGTTTTAGCCGGTAGCCGGCCAGCAACGACCCGACCGCCTGGCCGCTGAGGTTCATGTAAGTCTGGGGTAAGGCCAGGACCACAGTCATCCGGCCCCGCCTGGTCTCAGCCAGCCGGGAGCGGTAGGCCCGGGTCTTAAACTGCAGGCCCCATCGCCTGGCCAGAGCCTGAACCACCAGAAACCCGGCGTTATGCCTGGTCTGGCTGTACTCCGAACCCGGGTTGCCCAGACCGACCACCAGCCACACTCATCACCCCTTGGTTTCCCCTTCTTCTTCCTCTTCTTTCTTGCGTTCTTTCTTGATCACTTCCGGTTCCTTCATCTCGGCACCTTCGACCACTTCCTCGGTGGTGGCCGGAGCCGCTTCTTCGGCTATGCTGCTGATGACCACGATGGCTGTCTGGGGCTCGTGCAGAATTTTAATCCCGGCCGGAAGCTCCAGGTTCATCACCTTGAAAGATTGGTGCAGATGAAGATGGCTGATGTCAATGCGGATGGCTTCGGGGATTTCCCGTGGCAGACATTCAATTTCCAGTTCTCTCAACAGGAAGTCCACCAGTCCGCCTTCCACCTTAACGCCCACCGGCTCCCCCACCAGTTCCACCGGAACCGAAACCCTGACCGGCTTGTCCATTGAGATCTGAATCAGGTCAACGTGCAGCAGCTCGTCTGTTACCGGATGGATCTGGACTTCCTTGATCATCACGTCCTTTTCTTCAGAGTCGTAAGCCACCCGGAAGATGGTATTTTCTCCGGTTTCTGATTTCAGGATTTCAATAATATCTTTCTTTTTCAGGGTCAGGGGCAGGCTGTCCATCGACTCTCCATACAGGATGGCCGGGACCAGCCCCTGGCGCCTTAACCGCCCGGAAGCATTCTTGCCTTTCTCGGTTCTCTTGTCCGCTTTAATCACCAGTGTCATATCTTTCCTCCTCAGGTAAAAAGAGAGCTTACGGAACTACCCTCGTTTATTCTTCTTATGGCTTCGCCAAAAAGCTCGGCCACTGAAAGCATCTGGAATCGGTCGCTGCGGCTGGCCTTTTCCTTGAGGGGAATGGTGTCGGTCACAAACACTTTTTCCAGGCCAGATCGCTCAATGCGCTCCACTGCCTCGCCGGACAGCACCGGGTGGGTGCAGGCCGCAAAGATCCTCCTGGCTCCCTCCCGCTTCAGGGCCTCGACCCCGAGGGTCAGCGTTCCGGCCGTGTCGACCATGTCATCGAATATGACCACATCCTGGTCCTTGACATCGCCTATGACATGCAGCACCTGGGCCACGTTGGGGGCCGGACGCCTCTTGTCGATGATGGCCAGCCTGGCATCCAGCCTCTTGGCAAAAACTCTGGCCCGGCCAACACCCCCGGCATCCGGGGAAACGATGGTCAGGTTTTCCAGGTTGAGGGTCCGGATATGGTTGGCTATGACCGGGGCAGCCATCAGGTTGTCGACCGGAATGGAAAAGAAGCCCTGAATCTGTGGCGAATGCAGGTCCATGGTCAGGACCCGGTTGGCTCCGGCCGTTTCCAGCAGGTCGGCTATTAACCTGGCCGAGATCGGCACCCGGGGCCGGTCTTTCCAGTCCTGCCGGGCATAGGCAAAGTACGGGATGACTGCGGTGATGCGTCCGGCCGAGGCCCGCTTGAAAGCATCCAGCATCAGGAACAGTTCCATCAGGTGGAAATTGGCGTCAGCGCAACCGGACTGGATCACGAAGACATCTTCGCCCCGAACGTTTTCATCGATGTAAAAATGGATCTCGCCGTCGGCAAACCTGTCCAGGACGCAACGTCCGAGCTCGATGTTCAGATAGCCGGCAATCCGCCGGGCCAGCTGCGGGTTGGATGAGCCTGAAAATACTTTCATGTTTTAATTCCTCTCCCGGGCATTGACAGAGCTGGGGCGGGAGGACTCGAACCTCCAGATGACGGATCCAAAGTCCGTTGCCTTACCAGTTTGGCTACGCCCCAGTGCTGAGTTCTTGCCAGTACCGTTCACGTCCTACAGTCTCTACCAGCCAAACCTGATAATCTCTATCAAACCTCCCGGCTGCCTGCCGGGCCAGGGACCAATCCTGGAACCAGCCAAAGACGGCCGAGCCCGAGCCGCTCAGCAGAGATAACTCGGCTCCGGCCGCAACGAGTTCCTTTTTTATCTCAACCAGCTGAGGTTGTATCTTAAAAGCCGCCAGTTCTAAATCGTTTCTTAAATGCTTGAATAAAGAAAAGTTTCTATGTTCTAAAAACTGGATAATTTTACTTTCTTTACCGGTTGAAGTCAAGAAGCCCTGAAGGCGGTCGTACTCCCTGTAGGCCAGGGCCGTGGAGACCGAAAAGTCCGGGATGACGAGGACCACCCAGGCCGGAGGCAATTCCGGCACTTCCCGCAATTCTTCTCCCTTCCCCGTTCCCAGGCAGAGTCCCCCGTGCAGAAAAAATGGAACGTCGGCGCCCAGTTCGGCGGCCATGGCCTTCAATTTCTCTCGTTCCAGCTGGCAGCCCCAGAGGCGATTGAGGGCCAGCAGCGTAACGGCGGCATTGCTGCTGCCCCCGGCCAGGCCCCGGCCGGGCGGAATATTTTTCTCCACAAAGATGCTGACCCCGGCTTCCAGGCCGGTCGCCCGGCGCAGCTCCAGGGCACTCCTGTATATCAGATTATTTTCATCCCAGGGGACATCAGACCTGTTTCCGGCCAGGCTGATCTGCCCATCCGGCCGAGGCTCAAAGGTCAGCCGGTCTTTAAGGGCCACCGTCTGAAAAAGGGTGGTCAACGGGTGGTAACCATCTTCCCGGGGAGGGCCGACTTCCAGCCCCAGGTTTATCTTGGCGAAAGAAGTCAGGGTTATTTTTTCCATCGGCCCGCCATCTCTTTCCAGCCCAGCTGTTTAACGCCGGGTGGAAGCGCCGGATTGAATAGCGAGGGTTCCTGTCCCCGGTTAAAACTCACCCGGAGCACTCTCATCCGGACCGTGTAATCCCCGGAGGAGAACTGAACCGTTTTCGGAACCAGTCCCGGGGAGAATTTTTCTTTAATCGTAAAGCGCAGCCCATCCCTCTCTCCCGCCAGAACCTCGCCTCGATCGTCATGCTGAAGCTGCCAGCCATCCTCGGACGCCAGGTAATCCCACCGGCCGGCGAGAATCGTGAGCAGCTCTCCGGCCCTGAGTTCCTGCCCGAAGACTTCTGAGGTTAAAACCCGGCTTTCTCCCTGCCAGTAAACTTTCTCTGAAGGAAGGTATAACGTTGCCAACTCCGGCCCCAGCCAGACCACGGCTCTCAGCCGTCCTATCGGGTCAAAAAGCTCCAGCCTGGCTTCGCCGGGAAGCCGGCCATAGAACCCCAGCCTGAACCTGAACACCCCGTCGGGACCGCTCAGGAGAAAAGAGGCCTGACCTTGAAGGCTCTGAAGTGCGGCCGGGGGCAGCAGACGGACGGGACCGGTGCGGCAACTCATTGTTGCCAGAATACAGGTGAAGATTAAGAAGATCCCCCCAAGATAAAAGCCGTTGCCCTGTGTACCCCTCGCCTTCCCGCCTCCCTGTGGCACCGCCACTCCTCAGTTCCGGTCAGCTGCTCAGTCCAGCTTGAACCCGTAGTCCTCTGCTTTTGGCTTTTTAGCCTGGTCAGGCTGCTGAGACGGCCCGGGTTTAGCTCCCGGCGTTCCCAGCTCGAATTTATAATCCTTGGATACAGCCCGCATTTTTTTCTTCCGGGTCATCGGATAAAAGGGAGATCTGATTCTTCTGCCAAAACAGGACAGGTTGGGGTTGATGATCATCAGGATGATGAACAGGCCGAAAATAATAAGGATGGCATAAATTGTCCAGCTCATGTTAGCCTTCCACTCTAATTATAAGTTTAAGCCCGAAGTTTAGCAACCAGGCCCGTCCGGGGTTTACTCCTGGAAGACAATGGCTTCAAATTTGAACAAACCCCTGGAATTTTTCCAGGCGTTATCCGGCAACCCGGCCTTGCGACATACTTCCCGGAGGAACGTCTGTCGGTCCCAGCCCAGCTCCGTGGCCACCTGGGGCAGCAGCAGTCCGCTTCTCTGCCCTTCTTTAATTACCAGGCCGTGGCGGCCGACCTTGATTTCAGAAACATCCAAAACTGGTTGCAGCGGACCCAGGACAGAAATTTCAATCCGCAGGCCCGGGAGTTCGGATTTTCTCAGCGGGGGGAACCTGGGGTCCTCGGTGGCGGCCAGGACGGCCGCCTGGGCCACCGTCTCCCACAGAGGAAACAGGGGCTCGGCAAAGCCGATGCAGCCCCGGAGCTGATGTTCTTGCTTCAGGGTGACAAAGGCCCCGGCCCTGGTTTCCAGGCGGGGTGAGGCCGGCTGATAGGCCGGGATTTTTCCGGTGGCCAGGTAGGTTTCAATGGCCAGGCGGGCCAGCGCCAGTAATTCCTTTTTTTCCTCGGGGGTCAGGTCGAGCCCCATCTGGGCTGATTCCAGATAAACCGCGGCCGACAGATACCCCACCACCCGGTCGTCCGGTCCTCCGGCCGCAGCCGAGTCTGAATAGGACAACGTGGCCACCCGGGCCGGACCCATCTTACGGGCGTAATGTAGCAGGGCCAGCACCGGGCCCCCGCCGCACATGAGGTTTTCGTGCCTTTCAACCTGGCGGCCGAGTGTCTTCAGGTCTAACTTTTGAATCAGCTCTATCGTCTTCCGGTCGCGCTCATTGGCCTGAGCCCGTCCCAGAAAATGAGACAGGTCGGTGGAAGCGACCACCAGCACTTTCCTGCCCTTGGTGGCCCGAACCAGGGCCCCGGCTAACGCCTGAATCGTCATTTCCGTCTGGTTGCCCATGACCACCGGCACAATCCTGGCCCGGGGAAATACTTTCTGGATAAACGGTACCTGAACTTCCACCGAATGCTCGCGGTCGTGAGCTTCTGGAATATAGCCAAATCCGGAATATCGGGCCAGCTCCCTGGCCAGGGTTTCATCCACCTCGGCCACCCCCAGGGGGGTTTCAAAACCACCCCGCAGGTAAATGGAACAGCCTTCGAAGGCCAGCTGGTGGGAGGGCCCGATGATGACCACGGTCTCCACCTCCAGGTTTCTCACCAGCCGATAGCCAACCGCCGCCACCCTGGCTGAATAGACATAGCCGGCATGTGGGACGATCAGTCCCACCACCTGGCCGGCCACGGGCTTGAGCTCAGCCGAATCAAGCCAGACCTCGAGTTGCCGGCTCAAACGGGACGGGTCGGACTCATAAAACTGGCCGGCCCAGGCCGGCTTCCTGACTCCCTGCCCGGTAGCCGGGACGGCCAGACCCCAGAATACCAGCCAAAGACAGATAGCCATGAGACCGGTCCTGCGGTTCATTTCTGCCTCCCCTCTTATTGTATGATTTTGGCTTCGTTCCGGCAAATGTCTGCCTCACCCGGAGGAACAAAAATATTTTAAAAAATTGATAAAAACCTGGCACCGGAGGTTGACTTTTAGAGAAAATTAGTGAAAAATTTAATAGCAAAGAGAACCATGAAAAAATTCTTCAAGTTCCTGTTGCTTTTGCTCGGAATTTTTTCCACCTTCCTGCTGGGCTTCCATTTTGGCAAGGAGAAACTCAAATCTCGCATCCCCAAGTTCCAGGACGATTCTGACCGATTAGTCTGAGCCCGGATAAAACATACCAAGGGGGGTTAAAGGAAGCCTGAGCATACAGTCTTACTCTGGCTTCAGTCACCAGTTACCTTCCAGGCCTTTTTCTGCTATAATAAATCAAAAATTTCAGCCAACTTTCTGACCGAGACGAGGAGTCGGAAGATGCCTTTGTACGAATACCAATGCCAGCAATGCCATAAACGGTTTGAGGTCCTGCAAAAATTAAATGCCAGGCCCCTGGATATATGCCCGGAGTGCGGCGGGAGCCTGTGCCGGCTGGTTTCCAGCCCGGCCATTCAGTTCAAGGGCTCGGGCTGGTACATTACCGATTATGCCCACAAGAATTCCCCGGCCGGCGGCAACGGCCAGAACGGGCAGCAAAAAACCGGCCGGGAAAAGAAGCCGGCCGAAAAGCCTGCAGACCGGGCCTCCGAGAAGACCCCGGAGAAATAATTTTTGACAACTCCCTGAGGTCAGCTTAGAATTAACCTGATGAAAATCCTGGTTTACCTGCCCCATACCCTGGGGGCTTCCCTCCTGGCTTTCCCCTGTTTGAAATCTCTGGAGGAGAATTTCCCGGCAGCGGAAATTGCCATTCTGCCCCCGCCCGCTTACGCCGATTTTTTTCAAAAGGTGAGCCCGGGCTACCGGGTGATCAGTCTGCCCGACTTCAAGGACATCTCCGGCCTGAAGCGAGCCTCCTCCCGGCTTAAAAAAATGAACTTCGACCTGGGCCTCCTGCTGGATGAATCATTTGCCTCGGCCCTGCTTTTCTACCTGGCCAGGATTCCCCAGCGCTGGGGCTATGACCGCGAGGGCCGTGGTTTCATGCTGACCAAAAAGAGCCATCTCCGGGCCACCGACCCCCAGCTGCACCTGAAATTTCATTACCTGAAGCTGCTGGAAGCACTGGGCCTCAAAATCTCCGACCGGCCATTGCGTCTGACCCTGCCTGAGAGTTACCGTCAGCAGGCACTGGAGCGCCTGAAGCAGGCCGGCTTCTCTCCCGACCAGGCCACCGTGGTCATAAAACCAGGGTCAGGCTTTGGCCCGGCCAGGGTCTGGCCGGTAAGCCGGCAGAGGGAGCTGATACAGCAACTTCTGGACCGCCAGCTGCAGGTTCTGCTGGTCGGCTCCAGCGCCAGCCGCGAGACCAGCCGGGCTCTGCTGGACGGTTTCGAGGGGCGGCTGGTAGATGTCAGCGGCCGGCTCAGCCTGGAAGAAACGGCCGGGGTAATAGCCGGGGCCAGGGTCTTCCTGGGCAACGATAGCGGGCTGACCCATCTGGCCAACCTGCTGGGAACACCGGTGGTCGGACTTTACGGCCCTACCGACCCCCATATCTCCGGCCCTTCGCAGCCCCCGGCGGTGGCGCTCCACAAACCCGCTCCCTGCGCCCCCTGCAGTTATAAGGCCTGCCCTTACGACCATCGCTGCCTGCACAGCATCTCGGCCGGGGAAGTCTATGAGGTCATCGCTTCCTTTCTGGCCGGATAGCGTTATTTAGGATTCAGGCTTTCAGGGAACATGATCCGCTTTGATGACATAGTCGAAAAAATCCAGGGCCAGTATTCGGAAAAAGACCTGCGGGTTCTGCAAAAAGCCTACGTCTTTGCGGCCCGGGCTCACAAGGGACAGATTCGCCGGTCGGGCGAGCCCTACCTCAGCCATCCGCTCGAGGTTACCAACATCCTGGCCGAGATGAACCTGGACCTGACCACCCTGGTGGCCGGACTGCTCCATGACGTCCTGGAAGACACCGAGGTCACCCTGGCCGAGATCCGGGAAAATTTCGGGCGAGAGGTGGCCACCCTGGTGGAGGGGGTGACCAAGATCAGCCGGGTTGAGGATGCCTCGCCCGAAGAAACCCGGGCCGAAACCATCAGAAAAATCATCCTGGCCATGACCGACGACCTGCGGGTCATTTTCATCAAGCTGGCCGACCGCTGGCACAACCTCAAGACCCTGCATTACCTGAGCGAGGACAAGCAGCGGCGCATTGCCCAGGAAACCCTGGAAATCTATGCCCCCATCGCCAACCGCCTGGGCATGGGCCGCATCCGGGCCGAGCTGGAGGACCTGTCCTTCCGCTATGTGGAACCGGACGAGTACTTCCGCATGGTGGCCCTGGTTGAGCCCGAATTGAAAAAGGGAGAAAAGGAACTAAAGAAACTGAAGAAGGTTATGGAGCAGCTGCTCAAGGAAAACGGCATCCCGGCCGAAATCCAGGTCCGGATCAAGCGGCTCTACAGTGTCTATTCCAAGATGAAAAAGAAGGGCATAGATTTTGACCAGGTCTACGATTTCCTGGCCCTGAGGATCATCACCGATTCGGTGAAAAACTGCTACTCGGCCCTGGGCATCATCCACCAGCGCTGGCCGCACCTGCCGCAACGTTTCCGCGATTTTATCGCCATGCCCAAGCCCAACCTCTATCAGTCCCTGCATACCACCATCATCACCGAAAACAAGCAGACCTTTGAAATTCAGATCCGGACCCGGGAGATGCACGAGCTGGCCGAAAACGGAATCGCCGCCCACTGGAAATACAAGGAAGGAGCGCCCACCGGGCTGGCCGGCGAAGACCAGAGGTTGCAGTGGTTGCGGGAGATCGCCGCCCTGTTCAGCGAACAAAAGAATCCACGGGAGTTTCTGAAAAACCTGAAGATCAACCTCATTCCCGAAGAGATTTATGCCTTCACCCCCAAAGGCAAGGTCATAAACCTGCCGCCCGGAGCCACCGCCCTGGATTTTGCCTTCAAGATCCACACCGAAATCGGCCTCAAAGCCAGGGAAGCCAGGATCAACGGCGAAGCCATGCCGCTGCGCACCCAGCTCAAGACCGGCGACATCGTGGAGATCATCACCTCGCCTGACCGCAGTCCCCACCGCAGCTGGCTGAACTGGGTGGCCACGGCCTCGGCCCGGCAGCAAATTAAAAAATTCCTTAACCTCAAGACCAGAAAAAGAGCCATCGAACTCGGCCAGCGTCTCTGGGAAAAAGAGACCAGGAAATTCAAGCTGCCGGCCGAGCTGCACTCGGAATCCGCCCTGAAGGACAGGCTGGCCCAGGAGTTCAGGCTACGCCTCAATAGCCTGGAAGATTTTTTCCTCCTGGCGGGCCTGGGCAAGATAGTCATCGATAAAAAATTCATGGAAAGGCTGGCCTGGGGACAGCTGTCCGAAGAAACGCCCCCGCCGGGGATCTTAAAAAAGATGGTGGAAAAATTTTCGGGTCGCGGCCCGGCCCAGGGTCTGATGATAAAGAACCTCGACGAGCAGATGATCACCCTGGCCCGCTGCTGCGCTCCCATCAAGGGCGAATCGGTGGTCGGCTACCTGACCACCGGCAAGGGCTTGACCGTCCATGCCCAGCGCTGCTACCTGGTCCAGAAGGAAATACTTGACAGCCAGCGCCTGGTGGAGGTGGCCTGGGACCCGGCCTTTCGCGGAACCTTCCGGGCCAGATTGCTCATCAGGGCCAAAGATTCGCCGGGAGTGCTGGCCCGGGTGGCTTCAGCCGTGGCCGAGCAGAAAGGAAATATTTCCAGGGCCGAGGTCAGCACCAGCGGCGACGGGCGGGCCTGCATCTCGCTGGAAATCACGATCGAAGACCTCGACCACCTTCAGAAAATCAAAGACAAGATCAGCCGGTTGAAAGAAATCGATTCGGTGGAAAGGGCTTGAACTCAGACCGCTTTCTGGACCCGGCCCGAGCGCAGGCAGCGGGTGCAGACCCAGATGGTCCGGACACCGTCTTCCGTCCTGGCTTTAACCCGCTGGAGGTTGGCGCTCCATTTTTTCGCCGAAGCCTTGTTGGAATGGCTGATGCTGTGTCCAAAAATCGGTCCTTTATGGCAGATATGACATTCTCTGGCCATGTGATTGTCTCGCTTTCTTGAGATTTACCGTTCTCTTTTGGAAATATCTGTATAGCATAAAAAATGGCCCGGCGCAACTGAGGGCGGTAACTTTTTAGGCTGCGGGCGGAGGCCAGCCGGCTGCAGACCAATGACCCGTGGCCCCCTTCCCGGCGGTGGCCACCCCGCCAGAAACGCGGTCAGCACATAACTCGCCCTGCTTCTGGTTTTTGTTTTGAAATTATTTAAAAATTTTCTTGAATTCTGACCGGCCAGGTGGTAATATTTTTGGCGATTCCCCCACCAGTTTTACCGGCGGGGGCGTTTTCCACAGTTGTGGAAAATTTTGTGGAAATCTTTTGGCGCGTCATGAAGTTTGAAGATAAAGTTAATCCCTGGAACAGGATACTGGCCGAGGTCAAGAACCGGGTTGAGGGACAGGCCTTCGAAACCTGGTTCGAGCCCACCTCTTACATCGGAGAGGAAGGGGAAACCCTGTACATCAAGGTCCCAAACGCCTACTTCAAAGACTGGCTGAGTTTCCACTATTCGCGCCTGATTAACGAATGCTGCCAGGAACTATTCAACAAGAACTTCGACATTAAGTACATTTACGACGAGACCCCCGCCTCCTTTCTCCGTAATTCTCCTGACGAGAGAAAGCTCCACCAGGCGGTGACCCAGGTGGCCAACCTCAACCCCAACTACACCTTTGAAAATTTCGTCGTCGGCAGCTGTAATCAATTTGCCCACGCCGCAGCCATAGCTGTGGCCAAGAACCCGGCCAAGTCCTACAACCCGCTGTACATCTACGGCGGGGCCGGGCTGGGCAAGACCCACCTGATGAACGCCATCGGCCATCAGATCATGGGCAGCAATGCCCGGCTTAAAGTTCTATACGTTACCACCGAGCGCTTCATGAACGAACTCATCAACCATCTCCAGTACGGGAAAATCCTGGAGTTCAGGCAGAAGTACCGGGCAGTTGACGTCCTGTTGATGGATGACATCCATTACATATCTGGCCGGGAGAGAACCAAGGAAGAATTCTTCCATACCTTTAACCATCTCTACGACAGCCAGAAGCAGATAGTGATTTCCAGCGACTGTCCGCCCAAGGATATTCCGCACCTGGAAGACCGCTTCCGCTCTCGCTTTGAGTGGGGCCTGATCGCCGACCTGCGCCCACCCGACATTGAAACCCGGATTGCCATCCTGAAGAAAAAGGCCGAGATGGAAGATATTGCCCTGCCCGAACCGGTGGCCCTGTACATTGCCGACAAGGTTCATTCCAATATCAGAGAACTAGAAGGTTATCTGCGCCGGGTTATCGCCTATGCTTCGCTCAAAGGTTCCAGGATAGACCTGGAGCTGGCCAAGGAAGCGCTGAAGGGCCTGCTCGATGCCTCAGCCAATATCATAACCGTGGAAAAAATACAGAAGGTGGTCTGCACCCAGTATAAAATCAAGCCGTCCGAGCTGAAGTCAAAAAATAATTCTCCGCGAGTCGCCTTCCCCAGACAGGTGGCCATGTATCTGGCCAAGGAGCTAACCGATAACTCGCTGCCAGAGATCGGCAAAAAATTCGGCGGCAAGCATCACACCACTGTTCTGCACAGTATAAGGAAAATAGAAAAATTAAGAGAACATGATCAGGAATTCAACAGAGAAATTAACAACCTGATCCACCTTCTAAAGTGATGATATCAAAAAAGAAGCATAGAGGTTTTCACATATTAACCTGTCCTTCTTGTATTTTTTTTATTGCCTTTTTATGATTTATAATTATATTATTGACCATGAAGAAAGGTGGAAAAAATGAACTTCTCAGCCACTAAAAACAACATTATTAACGAATTAGGTTTATTGCAGGGTATTGTGGAAAAAAGGACAACCATGCCCATTCTGTCGAACGTTCTGGTCAAGGCTGGCCGGGGCAGCGTCGAGTTGATGGGAACTGACCTGGAAGTGGGTCTTAAAACCAGCTTCGAGGCTGAGGTCAGGCAGGAAGGGAAAGTGGCCGTTAACGGAAGGAAGTTGTTTGATTTTATAAAGTTACTGCCAGAGGACCAGACAATTGAGTTCATAAAAAAGGAAGAGCACCTGGTGGTCAGGTCGGGCGAGAGCGAGATCAAGGTCCTGACCGCGCCGGAAGAAGATTTTCCGGCCATCCAGGATTCCGGTTTTGACAGGGCCATTTCCTGGAATGTATCCGATTTCAAGGAGATGATTGATTGTGTCCTGTATGCCATTACCCAGGAACAGCGCTATTACCTGAACGGTGCCCTGCTGTCGATAAAGAACAACCAGCTGGAACTGGTTAGCACCGACGGTCACCGACTGTCCTACACCCGGAGAGAATTTGAAGATTTGAGGGTAGAAAAAGAGATTAACCAGATCATCTCCAAGAAGACCCTGAACGAGCTCAAAAAGTTCGACGACGAGCGGGTCGAGTTTGACTTTGACGACAACAGCCTGTTTTTCCGGGTGAAAAACCGGATGCTGATCAGCCGGATTATCGAGAGTAAGTTCCCCAACTACCAGGCGGTCATGCCCAAGGATAACCCTAACATCCTTAACATAGAACGGGAGGCCCTGGTCAATGCCATAAAACGGGTTTCAATCCTGTCCTCGGAAAAGTCGCGGGGTATAAAGTTTGACCTGAAGGCCGGCGAGCTTAAACTCTTTTCATCCAACCCGGAGTTCGGTGAAGCCAGGGACAAGCTGGCCGTGGATTACCAGGGTAAAGACCTGGAGATAGGTTTTAACTCCCAGTACCTGCTCGATTTCCTGGGAACGGTTACCTCAGACCGGGTGATCTTTGAGATAAAAGACGAGAACAGCGCTGTGCTAATCAAACCTGAGGCTGAAACCAAGGGGACCTATCTCTACGTGCTGATGCCGATGAAAATTTAGGCCTCAGCGGATGGAGCCGGCGGCCAGGGTCGATATGTATTCGGCCACCCGGCGGGAGGCTTCTTTAACCGGCGGGGAAATCGGGTGCCCGAAATCGAGCAAAGCCGGTTGAATCCCGATGAAATAAATTCGGCAGGCTGAATCCGCTGTCAGCTTTTCCAGTAACTGGTAGAATTCGCTGCTTATCTTCTTCTTTTTTCTCCGCCCGGGCTCCAGCCTGGTGGCCATGATGTATCCCGGCTGGTGCCCAGTGTCCAGGGCGTCGACTATTACCAGGTGAGAGGGTTTGAGGCGCTTTATCCTGCGGTTGTAAGAATCGATTAGCTCGTAAACCCGGAGGACTTTTATTCTGGCCTTCTGGCGCCGGCTGAGTCGCCGGTCGAGCAGGCTGGCCACCAGCAATCCGGCCGCATCGTCGGCCTTGAGGGCGTTGCCCGTGCCCAGGACCAGCAGCCGGTCTATGCCTTTCAACTCTTTCTTGAGAAATTCAACCCAGCGGTCAGGCATCCGCCCCTCCCCTCCAGGTCTAGGCCCGCTTTTAATTTAATCCCGGGCGCCAGGCAAATCAACCCCGGCGGCCTCCGGTGCCTATGAAGTCTTTGGCTCGGATTTGGGCTTGACCACCGCCCGGACATATTCCCATTCCATCTTCAGGTTGTGGCGGTCGTAGTCGGAGATTTCAAACCTGGTGTCCATCTGCATGGCGTCGGTCGGGCAGGAGTCCACGCACTGGGCGCAGTGGATGCAGCGGTCGTTGTGAATGACCATCCTGAATCTCTTCTCGGCCTCGTTGGTGGCCGTGATTTCTATAGCTTCGGCCGGGCAGTCGCGCTCGCAGGCCCGGCAGACTATGCACAGCTCGGGGCGGAGGTAGGGCGAACCCCGGAAGTCCCTGGGCACCTCCAGTTTCTGGAACGGGTAATCGACAGTGGCCGGTTTCTTAAACAGGTGGCGGAGAAGTTCAGGGATAAACGCGCCTATCTTCATGAGATTAACCCCTTTACCAGGATGACGATTAAAAGCTGCAGTATGGCCAGCGGGGCCAGGTATTTCCAGGCGAAACTGACCACCTGGTCCACCCTGATCCTGGAAGTGGTGGCCCTGATTAAAGACAGGAAGAACACAACCACCAGCGTCTTGACGATAAAGTTGACCAGCCCCAGCAGCGCTCCGCCGGGGAAGCCGCCCAGGAAAACGGTGGCCAGCAAGCCGGCGGCCACCACCATCTCGGCGTCCATCATCAGGCGGAAGATAGCCAGTTTCTTGCCGGAATATTCGGTAAAGGTGCCGCCGACAATTTCCGTTTCGGCATGGGGGATGTCAAAGGGGGTGCGTTCCAGCTTGGCCTGGACGCAGATCAGGGCGATGACAAAACCCAGCAGGTTGACCAGGGCCAGGGCCGGCCGCTGCCGGTAGAAGGCGGCGATTTCGGCCAGGCGCCAGGAGTTGGCCAGGACGGCCGGGCTCAGGACGGCCAGGAAAAGCGGGACTTCGTAGCCGAAGAGCATGGTCAGGACCCGGGCTCCACCTATGGTGGAGAACAGGTTGGTCGAAGACCAGCCGGCCAGGAAGAAGATGAAGGTCGGCAGGCTCAGGAGGTAGAGCAGGACGATGAGGTCGCCGTTAAAGGAAGTGACCGAGGGCCGGTCCAGGCTGTAATTCCAGACCGGAAGCAGCAGCATGGCCGTGAAGACTATGGCCAGCCCTACCGCCGGCAGGACCGAGAACATCTTCCGGTCCGCCCGGTCCGGCACGATATCCTCTTTGGCCATCAGCTTGAAGAAATCGGCAATCGGCTGCAGCAGGCCGAACCGACCGGTGTGGGTCGGGCCCATGCGGTTCTGAAGCCGGGCGTAGAGCTTGCGGTCGTACCACTCGACGAAGGTGGAATACAGGAACAAGAAGAGGAGACCGGGATAGACGATGAGATAGATCAGAGTCTTCACAGTGGCCATTCTGCTTCCCTCTTTCTGGCGTTCCCAGCCGAAACCTGGCGGCTGAGTTTTTTTAAGGCGTTCATGGAAATAATTCTTTCCTGACCGCTCCGGGCATCGACCAGGGCCACCGCCCGCTCGGCGCAGCAGATGCAGGGGTCGATAGCCGCGAAGATCAGCGGGACATCGGCAATGAAGCCGTTCTTGAGCATCTTGATGGTGGCGGCATAGTTGCCCAGGGTGGGGGCCCTGACTTTCAGCCGCTCCGGTTTATCGGTGCCGTTGCTCTTGATGTAGTGTATGTTCTCGCCGCGCGGGGCCTCGTAGCGGCTGACCACCTCGTTGGGCTTGGCCCGACGCGGGGCCCGGACGGCCACCGGCCCGGAGGGCAGGTTTTTCAGGAGGTATTCGATAATGTTGTAACACTGGAATAATTCTTTGATCCGGACCACGGTCCGTCCCAGGACATCGCAGGTGTCGGCCGTGCAGACTTCAAAGGGCACCTCGCCATAGATGCCGTAGGGGTCGTCCTTGCGGACGTCCATCGGCACCCCGGAGGCCCGGACCGTGGGGCCAACGGCGCACAGGGCGATGGCGTCTTCCCGGGACAGGTAGCCGACCCCGGCCAGCCTGGCCACGAAGCTCGGCTCGTTGGTCCCGAGATGCTGGTAATATTCGCTGCGCTCCCGGAGTATGGCCAGGGAGTCGAGGATGTGTTTGACCTGCTGTTCGTCCAGGTCGCGGCGGACCCCGCCAATGGTATTGATGCCATAATGCACCCGGTTGCCGCTGATGGTCTCCAGGATGTCCATGACGATTTCGCGGTCGCGCCAGGTGTACATGAAGAAGCTGTCAAACCCGGCCTCGTGACCGGCCACGCCCAGCCAGAGCAGGTGGCTGTGCACCCTTTCCAGCTCCGAGACCAGGTAACGTATGTACTGGCCGCGCTTGGGGGGCTCGATCTCCATCAGCTTCTCCACGCCCTGAACATAACAGGTGGTGTGGGAGTGGGAGCAGATGCCGCAGATGCGCTCGGTCAGGTAGATATTCTGAATCCAGGTTTTCTGCTCGGCCAGCTTTTCCAGCCCGCGGTGGTTGTAGCCGAGACGGAGGTCGGCGTCGCGGATAATTTCTCCCTCCACGGTCATCCGCAGGCTGATGGGCTCCTTCAGAGCCGGATGCTGTGGTCCGATGGGTATCTGAAATTTCATTTCTTACCTCCAGGGATGACCTCCGGCGGTCTCTCGTACTTCCAGTCCTTGCGCAGCGGGTAGTTGCCGGCCGGCCAGTCGTCGGGCAGCACCAGGGGACGGCCGTCGGGAATATTCCGGACGACAATCCCGAACATGTCCTGGAGCTCCCGCTCGTAGAGGATGGCTCCAGGAATTATCTCGCAGATGCTGGGAAGCACGGGATTGTCCCGCGGTATCTCGGTTCGCAGGTTAACGCAGGTAAAGTTGTTGGCGAAGTGGTAAAGCAGTTCGAAGGCCTGGCCCAGGTCCACCCCGCTGATTGTGACCAGGTAAGTAAATCCCATCTCGTTTCTGAGCCAGCCGACGGCCGCCAGCAGGTCGTCCACCTTAACCCGGATAAAAATGCGGCGGGGAGCCGGGTTGGTGATCTCCAGCACCTTCTCCCCCAGGCTGGCTTTGGCTTTATCTATCACCATCTGGTCGTTCATTTTGACCTCATCCCTTCAGTTTATTAAGCAGTTTGACCACCCCGTCGATGACCGCGTCGGGGCGCACCGGGCAGCCGGGGACGTAGACGTCCACCGGGATGACCTGGTCGATCCCGCCAAGGACATTGTAGGCGCCGCGGTAGACGCAGCCGGACATGGCGCAGGCCCCGACGGCGATGACAAACTTGGGGTCGGGGGTCTGCTCGTAAATCCGGATCAGCCGGTCCTTCATCTGCCGGGTGGCCGGGCCGGTGCAGACGATGACGTCGGCATGCCGGGGCGTGGCCTTGAGCAGGATGCCGAACCGCTCCACGTCGAAGCGCGGGGTCAGGGCGGCCACCACTTCGATGTCGCAGGCGTTGCAGGCACCCGTGTTCAGGTGAAGAATCCAGGGCGATTTCAACCTGGACCAGTGAGTCAGTTTGGTCAGCATGTTAATCCCTCGTAATCAGGGCCAGGATGGCCAGGAAGATCAGGGCCAGATATATTATACCCAAATATGCTATTTTTCCGATCGGAATAGTAGCCATTACCAGGGCGGCCACGTGCATGATGGTGAAAAACAGGGCGAAGACGTAGAACAGCCGGTACCCGAACTGCACCTTGACTCCCGGGATATCCTCGCCGCAGGCGTAGGTGGTGAGCTTGCCCGGGGTGCGGTTCAGGCCGGGGGCCATGGCCCGGCCCAGGGCGTAGAGCAGTGCGGCCACGGCCAGGAAGAAAAAGAAGGCCACCGGCGGAGACAGTAAGAATTGCAGTCCATTCATGGCTTATCCCTTCAGTTTTGAAAGTAAGCGGACATCCAGGCTCTTATTCTTCTTATAGATGTTGATGATCAGGGCCAGGGCGGTGGCCACCAGGGCCACCTCGACCACGATGTAGGTTATGGCCAGGCTCTGGGCCAGCAGGATGTTATTCTTGACGGCGCCCGTGGCCACGATGGCCAGGCTGACTCCCTTGCTGATGACTTCCACCGCGATGAACAGCTTGATCAGGTTGCGCATGGTGAGCAGGCAGTACAGGCCGATAAAGACCAGCAGGGCGGCAAAGAAAAGGTAAAGAAACCACAGGTTACTCATCTTTGTCTTCTTCCTTTTTCCGGAATAAGGCCAGCACGGCCAGCACCCCGGCCAGGATGACGCCGACCTGGGCCACCAGGTCAAAGGTCCGCTGCTTCCAGAGGACCTCGCCGAAGGTGCCGGCTTCCGGTCCCGAGGGCAGGGCCGGGATTTTCTGCAACAGGGACTTCATCACCAGCCCATCGATGATTAAGAACAGGATAAGGAAGACCGGGAAGGCCAGCTTGACCAGCCGGGCCTCGGTTACCTCGTCTCCTTTCTTGGTCAGGGCGATGGTCAGGATGAACAGGACCGTGATCAGCCCGGCCACCACCGAGATCTCGAAGACGGCGGCATAGGGAGCCGCCAGCCGGAAGAAAATGATACCCAGCAGCAGGCTGGCCACGGCCAGCGACAGGGCGGCTTTGATCAGGTCCTTGAGCAGAATGGCCAGGGCCGAGAAGATGACCAGGCCGCAGAGCAGAATTATTTGTATTGCCATATCACAATCCCCACATCAGAACCTGTTGGATTCCCCGGGCCAGGGCCTCGGCTGCCGGGGAAATCCAGGTCTTAAAAATTGGCGTGAAGAAAATGCCCACCAGGATGCAGACCAGGGCCAGGACCACGTTGGCCGCCGACATCCAGAACGGAGCCTCCCGTACCTGGGACCACTTTTCAGCCACCCGGCCGAAAAAGGCCTTTCTCTGGATTAGCAGGTAATACCAGAGGGTCAGGATGCTGGCCAGGATGGCCACCAGGGCGTAGCCGAATTCCTTGGCCTGGATGAGGGCCATGATGATGATCAGCTTGCTCCAGAATCCGGCCAGCGGCGGCACCCCGGCAATGGACAGGGCGCCCACCAGGTTGGTGCCGGCTGTAACCGGGACCATCTTACCCAGGCCACCCAGCTCTTCCAGGTTCCGGGTGCCGGTGATGTGCTGGATGGAGCCGGAATTCAAGAACAGCAGCCCCTTGGCCACGGCGTGGTTGAACAGGTGGAACAGCGCCCCGGCGATGCCCAGGGGTGTGCCCAGGGCCAGGCCCAGCACGATGTAGCCGACCTGGCTGATGGAAGAGTAGGCCAGCATTCTCTTGATATCCTTCTGGCCGAGGGCCAGCAGGGCGGCCACCACCATGGAGATGGTGCCCAGGGCCATCAACAGCTGCGACAGGGCCGGGGTCAGGCCGATAACGCTGTAGATAATTCTGAACAGGGCATAGATACCGGAAACCTTGATCAGCAGGCCCGACAGCATGGCCGAGATGGGCGCCGGGGCCGAGGGGTGGGCGTCGGGCAGCCAGGCATGGAAGGGCACCAGCGCCGCCTTCAGTCCGAAGCCCATGATGAAGAAGGCCACGCAGACCCCCAGCACCAGCCTGGCCTGCAGGTCCTGCAGGCCCTGGGCCACGGCCTGGAAGTTGAGGCTGCCGGTCATCCCGAAAATGACGGTGATGCTGAGCAGGGCGAAGGCCGAGGCCACCACCGACAACATCAGGTACTTGAAGGAGGCTTCCAGCTCGTCGTAGCCCAGGCCGAAGGCCACCAGGGCGTAGGAAGCCACAGCCGCCACTTCCAGGAAGAGGTAAACCGAGAACAGGTCCGGGACCAGCACCAGGCCGTTCATGCCGGCTATCATCACCAGGAACAGGGCGTAAAAGGTCGACTTGTGCCCGTAATGCTCCAGGTAGTCTATGGAAAAGAGCGAGATACACAGGCTGACCAGGGAAATGGTGAACAGCATGAACAGGTTAAACCCGTCCAGGGCCACCTGCAGGTTAACCCGTTCCCCCAGCCAGTTCAGGTTCTGGACAATGACTCCCTGGTTGAAGATGGGCTTGACCAGCAGGATGGAGTTGAACACCAGGAAAGCCAGAGCGGCGTTGGTCAGCACGTCGGGCAGCAGTTTTTTAGAAAACTTTCCTACCAGAGGCAGAAAAGCAGCTACCAGTAACGGAATGACAATGAATGAGAAAACCACCGCTCCTCCTCTATTTTAATAACTGAAGTATTATCCAGACGACGACCACCAGGCCGCCGACGGTCCAGGCCAGGTAATTGGCGTACTGGCCGTTGTGAGCTTTCTGCAGCAGGCCGGTAAAAGTCCGGCCCGTGGCCGTGACCACTTTTTCGTAGAGGTAATCGATCGGCCGGTCGATGAACCGGAACAGCAGCCGGCTCAGCCACTGCAGGAATTTCACGCCCTGCTCGTAGAGGTCAAAGAACCGGGCCTCGGACAGGTCATACAGCTTGTGCAGCACCGGCAGGTTGTGAATCGGCTCGGAGGCCAGGTAGGCCTTCTTACCGCCGCGGTTCCAGCCATAAAAATGGATGCCCAGGGCGATAATAAGGCAGAGGATGGAAACTCCGGCCACCGGGTTGAACAGGTCCAGGGCATGGGAGGTGAAGTCCAGGTGCTCCCCGGCCTCCACGTGTCCGCTGAGGATGGGCTGGATGAAATTCTGCAGGGGCAGCTTGTTATAAACACCGAAGGTAATACACAGGGCGGCCAGGATGAGAATCGGCAGGACGATCGGAGCCTCGCTTTCCCGGGTTTTCGGGACCTCGGTCGAACGCGGTCCGAAGAAGACCGAATGCCCGGCCTTCAGGAAGGAAGCAAAGGTGAAAATCGCTCCCAGCCAGGCGGCAATGGCGAAAATCGGGTAGCCGGTTTCCAGCGCCCCGTGGAAGACCATTTCCTTGGAAACAAAACCGTTCAGCGGCCAGACGCCCGAGATGGCCAGGGCGCAGACCACAAAGCCGGCCGCGGTCCAGGGCATCTCCCGGGCCAGCCCGCCGAGTTTCTTAAGTTCGGTGGTGCCGGTGCGGTGTTCTACCGAGCCGGAGCTGAGGAACAGGCCGCACTTGTACATGGCGTGGTTGATCATGTGAAAGATGCCGCCGGCAATGCCGATGGGTATGGCCGTGCCCACGCCCAGCACCATGTAGCCCACCTGGCTCACGGCGTGGAAGGACAGCAGCTTCTTGAAATCTTTCTGAATCAGGGCCATGAAAACGGCCAGGACTATGGTGGCGGCGCCGATAATCATCAACAGAATGGACAGCCCGCTGCCCACCTTGAGCTCGAAGAAATCGAGGGTGATACGGGCCAGCAGGTAGATGCCCAGGAGCTTCTCAAAGGAAGCCGGCATGAAGGCCATGAAGCTCACCGGGGCATCCAGGGCGGCGTCGGGAATCCAGGTGTGAAAGGGCATGGCCCCGGCCTTGCCGATGGCTCCGATCATCATCAGGACGAAGGCGGCCACGGTCAGGCCGTGCGGCTCCACCTGGATTTTATCCATGGTCAGGGTACCGGTTGAAGCCCAGAGCAGGCCGATGCCCAGGATCATGGCAAAATCGCAGAAGCCGCCGATGATCAGCGATTTGACCGCCGTCCGGTGCGAGGTCGGTTTCAGCCCCAGGGTGACCAGGGCATAGGTGGTTATCAGCAGGGCTTCCCAGAAGAAGACCAGCAGGACGAAGTTGTTGGCCAGCACCGCCCCGTTGGAGAAGGCGGCCGCCAGGAAGACATAACCATAATATTCCCGGACCCGCGGGTGGTTTCTCATCTTGACCGCCGAGTAGAGGCTGATCAGGAACAGGAAGCCGCTCAGGGCCAGCAGGATGAAGGCGGAGAAATGGTAGAGCCTGAGGTCAAAATTTATACCCAGGCCGAGCCAGTCGGCCACCAGGCTCAGGTTTCTCTGCGAAAACAGGACGAAACCAAGGTACAGCAGCGCGCCCGAGCTCAGCACCGACAGGACTTCCCGCAGGTACTTTACCCGGGAAGGGATGAGCAGCAGCACCACCGCCACCGCGGCCGGAAACAGGATTGGCCATAATAAAGTTGTTGGACTCATCTTAGCCACCAGCTGATGTGAGTTGTTGCCATCTGGACGAGTTTCATCGGGTAGGCCACCAGCAACCCGGCCACCACCGACAGCACGGCCAGGGTGGCCACCACCCCGACCATGGATGGCGTCTTCTCCGGGGCCGGGATCTTGGGTTCACCCAGGAACACCAGGGCGAACACCCGGAGCAGGTAGAACATGGTCAGCACCGCGGTGAACAGGGCCAGGGCTGCCACCCAGACCTGGTCCGCCTGAACCGTACCCATGATGACCAGGAGCTTGGAGAAGAAACCGCCCAGAGGCGGAAGTCCGATAACCGAAAAAGCGCATATCAGGAACGAGATAGCCGTAATGGGCATGGTCTTGATCAGCCCGCCCATCTCTCTTATATCGCGTTTATGCGTGGCATGGATGACTATGCCGGCGCAAAGGAATAAGCCGGCCTTGGCCAGGCCGTGCATCAGGATAAACAGCAGCGAGCCGGAGATGGCCGTGGGTGTGGCCACGCTCAGGCCCAGGAAAATGTAGCCGATCTGGCTGACCGTGGAATAGGCCAGGATCCTCTTGAAGTCGTTCTCCACCGTGGCCGCGCCGGCCGCCACCAGGCTGGACAGGACGGCCAGGATGATGATGGCCTGCTGCCAGTCGGGCGGGATCTTGAAGGTATAGAGGAACAACCTGGCATAGGCATAGACGCCGATCTTGACCAGGACGGCGGCGTGCAGCAGGGCGGTAACCGTGGTCGGGGCCACGCCGGCATCCGGCAGCCAGGTGTGCAGGGGAACGGTGGCCGACTTGGAGAACATGCCGAACAGGATCAGCAGCACGGCGGTGCCGGAGATGGCCACTCCGCGCATGTCCACCAGGTTGAAGGTCCCGGTCTGCCCGTAGATGAGAATGAAGCCCAGCAGCATGACCACCGCCCCGCCGAAGGTGACCAGGAAGGCTTTGTCGGCCTTGAGGATGTAATCCTTCTGCCGGTAAAACCCGATCAGCCGCCAGCAGGCGATGGCGATGATTTCCCAGAACAGGTACATGAAGACCAGGCTGCTGGAGAACACCAGTCCCATCATGGAGCCGATGAACAGGACCACCATCAGGTAGTATTCATTCTGGTGGTCTTCGTGGTGGATGTAGCCGAGCGAGTAGACGATGATCAGGAAGCCGATGAACGAGGAGACGATGGCCATGAAGATGGACAGGGGGTCGATGACCAGGACGAAATCCAGACCAAGGGCCAGGCTCCTGGACCAGATGACCTCGCCGCCCTTCATGGCCTGGGGAATCAGGGTCAGAGGGAGAACCGCGGTGATGGCTCCCAGCAGGACCGACCAGGCGGAACGGACTCGGGGCGAGATGGCTCCGGCCAGAGGCACCAGCAACGAACCCAAAATCGGAATAAAGATGGTAAGAAGGGTAATGGCTTCTACTTTCATGAGTTATTGAGTATATTAAAATAAAAAACTTATTGTCAAGAATTTAACACAAGAATTTCACAAAATATCAAGGCGTTTTTTCACAGGCTATTCAACTCCTTTTCCACATGGACAGAGTCAAAAAATTATTTACTTTTTTTTCTTAAAATCTGGTAAAATCCCTTGTCAGAAGGAAAACGGCCATGAGCATAAACCTGATCGAAGTCAAAACCAAGTCCCAGCTTAAGACCTTTATTTACCTGCCCGAAAAACTCCACCGGGATCAGCCCAACTGGGTTCATCCCATCTACATGGATGAGTGGGCCTATTTCAACCCTAAAAAGAACAAGGCCTTCAGTTATTCCGATACGTTGATGCTGCTGGCCGAAAAAGACGGCCAGGTGGTGGGCCGGGTGATGGGCATCATCAACCACCGCTATAACGAAGTCCGCAACGAAAAGACCGCCCGCTTCGGTTATCTGGAGAGCATCCAGGACCAGGCCGTGGTGCATGCCCTGCTGGCCCGGGTTGAGCAGTGGGCCAGGGAAAAGGGCATGACCAGGATTATCGGGCCCTACGGCTTTTCCGACCAGGACCCGGAGGGCTTCCTCATCAAGGGCTTTGAGAACCGGGCCACCATCGCCACCTACTACAATTTCGAGTGGCTCCCGGAGATGGTGGAAAAAGAAGGTTACACCAAGGACATCGATTATTTTGTCTATAAGATAGAGGTGCCTAAAGAAATCCCCGAGATCTACACCAAAATTGCCGAGCGGATTCTTAAAAAGGGGAATTTCAAGATCCTGGAATTCAGGAAGCGCAAGGAAATCAAACCCTGGATCAGGCCCATCCTGTCCCTGATGAACGAAACCTATGTGGAGAGTAATATCTACGGCTACGCCCCGCTGGATGAAAAAGAGATGGACGACCTGGCCAGGAAGTATCTGCCGGTTCTCGACCCCAGGTTCATCAAGGGGGTTCTGAAGGACGACCAGGTGGTGGCCTTCATCGTGGCCATTCCCGACATGACCGCCGGTATCAAGAAAGCCCGGGGCCGGCTTTTCCCGTTTGGTTTCATCCACGTCCTGAGGGCCCAGAAGAAGACCAGGCAGCTGGACCTGCTCCTGGGAGCCATAAAGAAAGAATACCGGGGCATGGGCCTGGACGCCCTGATGGGCGTGGCCCTGCTGAGCTCGGCCCAGAAAGCCGGCTTTGAGATCATGGATACCCACCACGAGATGGAGGCTAACGTCCGGGTCCGGTCCGAGATGGAAAGACTGGGCGGCAAAATCTATAAGGTTTACCGGGTTTACCAGAAAGCCCTGGTCTGAGCCGCGCTCCCGGCCTTCCTGATTAACCTCTTAACTACTTGACCTCGGCCCAGTTGCGGCCCCAGCCCAGGCGCACTTTAAGGGGTACTTTCAGCGAACAAACGTTTTCCATACCGTCCCGGACCAGCGGCTCCACCGCAGCCCGTTCCTGCTCGGGAACCTCAAACACCAGCTCATCGTGAACCTGGAGTATCATTCTGGTCTTCAGCCCCCGGGACTTCAGCTCGCGGTATATCTTCACCATGGCCAGCTTGATGATGTCGGCGGCCGAGCCCTGGATCGGGGTATTCAGGGCCATCCGGCGCCCGGCCTGGAAAGTGTTGTTGTCGGGGCTTTTCAGTTCGGGGATCTGGCGCTGGCGGCCAAAGAGCGTTTCGGCATAACCCCGCTCGCGGGCCTCCTCCACCACCCGGTCGAGGTATTCTTTGACTCTTTTATGCTCGTCAAAGTAACGGTCTATGAATTTCTGGGCCTCGGTGTTGGAGGTCTCCAGTTCTTTGGCCAGGGAAAAGGCGGAAGTTCCGTAGATTATGCTGAAGTTTATGATCTTGGCCCGTCGTCGCATTTCTTCGGGGAACAACTCCCCTGCCGATCCGAACACCAGCCGGGCCGTCTCGCTGTGGACGTCCCGGTCGCTGCGGAAAGTTTCCAGGAGAAGCGGGTCTTCTGACAGGTGGGCCAGCAGTCGCAGTTCGATCTGCGAATAATCGGCCGAAAGGAGAAGGTGCCCATCCTCGGGGATAAAGGCCTGGCGAATCCGTTTTCCCAGCTCGCCCCGGGCCGGTATGTTCTGCAGGTTGGGGTCGGAGGAAGATAGCCGGCCGGTGGCCGTCACCGTCTGGTTGTACGAGGTATGGACCCGCCCTGTTTCCGGGTTGACCAGCTCGGCCAGGGAGTCGGTATAGGTTGACTTTAGCTTGGACAGCTGTCGGTACTCAAGGACCGCTCCGGCCAGGGGATGCAGGGGAGCCAGCTCTTCCAGGATCTCTGTGGCCGTGGACAGCCCCCGGGTAATCCGGGTCTTCTTGCTGGGCGGCAGGTTGAGCTTGTAGAACAGGACCTGGCTGAGCTGCTGGGGGGAGTTGATATTAAATTCCTGCCCGGCCATCTCGTAGATATTTTTTTCCAGACGGCGGAGCTGGCCTTCCAGCTCGGCCCCCATCTCCTTAAGTAGCTTCAGGTCCAGCCGGACGCCAGCCATCTCCATCTCGGCCAGCACCTCAATTAATGGCAGCTCTATTTCCCGGTAGAGCCAGTCCAGTTTCCGGGCTTCGATTTTTGGCCAGAGGACCCGGCTGAGGCTCAGGGCCAGGTGGGCATCTTGGCAGGCGTACTCGGCTGCCCGGTCCACCGGGACCTGGTCCATGGTCAGTTGCTTTTTACCCTTTCCGACCAGGCTTTCAAAAGGAATCTTGGCTTCCTGCAGGTAGTAGGCGGCCAGTTTATCCAGATTATGCTTGCCCCAGTTGGGTTCAAGCAGATAGGACAGGACCATGGTGTCGAGGTGGATACCCTGGAGCTGAAGGCCTTCCCTTTTGAGGATGATGTAATCATATTTTATGTTCTGGCCTATTTTTTTGAGGTCCGGGTTCTCCAGCAGGGGTTTGAGTTCCTGGAGCACATAGTCGGCCGGGAGCTGGGTGGGGGCTAGTGGATAATTATGCCGTAAAGGGATATAACAGGCTTCTCCCGGCCTGAGCGAAAATGATAAGCCCACCAGCCGGGCCCGGGTCGGGAAGAGGTGGGTGGTTTCGGTGTCGAGGGCTATTTCCTCAGCCTGGCTGGCGGCGCGGAGGAATTGCTGGAAGGAGTCTCTGTCCAGTATGGTCTTAAAATCCCGGGCGGCGCTTTCCTTTTTATTTAAATATTGTGGAATAAAGGTGGTGAATTCCAGCTGGCGGTAGAGCTCGACCAGGGTTTCGCTGTCGGGTTCCTTCGGCTTGAAGCTCTCCAGGTCAAGTTCCAGGTTGAGGTTGTCTTCCACCCGGACCAGCTTCCGGCTCAATTCCAGGCGGTCCAGGTTGTTCTTAAGACTTTCCCTGATCCTCGGATTCTTGACCCGTTCCAGGTTGGCCACCAGGTGGTCGAGCGAGCCGAACTCCTGGATCAGGTTCTTGGCCGTTTTTTCCCCCACTCCCGGCACCCCGGGGATGTTGTCGGAGGCGTCTCCCCAGAGGGCCAGGACATCGGCCACCAGCCCGGCCGGTACCCCGAAGTATTCTTCCACCGTTTTTACCTCTTTACCTTTGAGCAGAGCCCGGCAGTCCGGCTCCAGGCACCGGTCAACCAGGTATAGGTTCCTAGCGGGGTTGTAAATCGCCACCCTGGGGCCGAGCACCTGCAGCAGGTCTTTGTCAGTGGTAACGATGACGGCGCAGACTTTCTGCCCCGAAGCCTGCCGGGCCAGGGTGGCCAGGACATCGTCGGCCTCATAGTCGGTGTATTCAAAAAGGGGAATCCGGCGGGCCGCGATTACTTTTTTCAGTACCGGGACCTGGACCGCCAGGTCCTGGGGCATCGGACGGCGTCCGGCCTTGTATTCACGGTAGGCCTGGTGCCGCAGGGTGGGGGCCCCGGTATCGAACACCACACCCAGGTACTCCGGTTTTTCTTCTTCTATTATCTTGTTCAGGGTATTGATAAAACCATAGATGGCGTTGGTGGGAAACCCGGCCGAGTTGGTCAGTTTCTGGATGGCGTAGTAGGAGCGGTAGAGAAGCGAGTTGCCGTCTATCAGGAAAAGCCTTCCGGGTGTCATTCGAGAAACTTGTCGTACTTCCCTTCGACGATTTCGTCCAGCACATCGGCATGCAGTTCTTCCACCAGCTTCTGGATGATTTCCTGGAGGTTGGGTTCGTTGAGATGGGAGGAGTAAGAAGCTCGCTTGGAGGAGATTATTCGGCCGGCCAGGTAAATCAGCGATTCGACGTAATTAAAGGACGGGCCCTTGTCCTGGGTCTGGACCATAAGGGTATGGCCCTTGTATTCAATCGCGGTGTTATAACCTTCCATCCTCGGCGCACCTTTTAGTCTGATTATACTCTAATTGATGCCGTCCGCAAGAGAAAAAACTGGTCCCGGCTTCGGTTGACAACCCGGTCCAAGCTGGTATAATACTTGGTCATAAAAGGATAAACCCATGGTTATCGATGTCAACGAGATTCCCCGAGAGGGATTGCACATCGACCAGGATTTTGACTTCGTCAGTCTGGACCTGGTTGAGGAAGATGCCGTCTTCCTGCAACCGACCCATGCCGTGGTGGAAGTCAGAAAGGTTGGAAGCGATGTTCAGGTCAGGGGCCGGATTAACACCAGGCTGAGTTTCGTCTGCAGCCGCTGCCTGAGACCTTTTGAATACTGTGTGGATTCCGTATTTGACCTGGTTTACCTGCCGGAAGAGCTGGACGAGATGAAGGAAGAACTGGAAGAGGAAGACCTGGACCGCTTTTTCTATTACCACCAGCAGCTGGACCTGAGAGAAATTGTCCTGGAGCAACTGAACCTGAGCTTTCCCCTGCGTCCGCTGTGCTCGGAGGATTGCGAGGGAATCTGCCCGGTCTGCGGGGAGCTGGTCAACCAGGGTAAATGTTCCTGCCAGGTCCACGAGTCTGACGCCAGGCTGGAAAAATTAAAATCTTTTTTGAGAGATAAGAAATAAATGCCAAACCCAAAGAGAAGACATTCACATTCCAGAAAAGGCAAGAGAAGGTCCCATGACCACCTGACTCTGCCCTCTTTCTCGCTCTGCCCGAACTGCGGCAGCCCCAAGCTGCCCCACCGGGCTTGCCCGGAGTGCGGTTATTATAAGGGACGGCAGGTCATCGAGGGCCAGGAACAGTAGGCGAGTTCCTGTTATGACGGTTGGGTGCAGGGCCGGGGCCGGGATAACCTTCCGGCCAGAAAAAATCCATGACCAGGACAAAGCCCTACCTCCTGCTGCCAGGAATCCGGTTGAAGCCAGGGTTGACAGGCTGAGCCTGCCCGGGATGAGCCGCTGCTTCCGGTCCAGAGAAAAATGGTTGCAAAATTTATTTAAAAAGATAGACTATTTACCGCACCGTACGGAAATTCAACGGGGATAGAGGGCATTTAAGATCATGGTCGATAATTTGGGTGCAGTTGATTTTTTAAGCCAGGACCCCGCAGGAAAATCTTTTCCGGGAGTGGCCCGATGATTTTTACCAACAGAGTTTCCCTGGTCACGGGAGCTTCCCAGGGCATCGGCGAAGCCATCGCCGAAGAGCTCGGCCGCGAAGGAGCTACCGTGGTCCTGGTGGATGTCCAGAAAGACAAGCTGGAGCAGGTGGCTTCCAGGCTGGCTGGCCTGGGCATCAGGGCCCTGCCTTATGAAGCCGACGTAACAGATTCCACCCGGGCGGCCCAGGTCGTGGACGAAGTCGTGGACACCCTGGGCAGGCTTGACCACCTGGTCAACAATGCCGGCATCACCCGCGATTCCCTGCTTCTTAGGATGAAGGAAGAAGACTGGGACCTGGTGCTCCGGGTCAACCTCAAGGGCGCTTTCAATTTTTCCCGGGCAGCCCTGAAACCGATGTTTACCGCCAGGTACGGCCGCATCGTGAACATTGCCTCGGTCGTTGGCCAGATGGGCAATTTCGGCCAGACCAATTACGCCGCCTCCAAGGCCGGGCTGATCGGTTTTTCCAAGTCGCTGGCCCGGGAAGTGGCGGCCCGGGGGATTACGGTTAACTGCGTGGCCCCGGGTTATATCGCTACCCCGATGACGGATAAATTGCCGGAAGAGGTCAAGAAAGCTTTCCTTGATATCATCCCGATGAAAAGGTTCGGCCTGCCGGTGGAAGTGGCCCGGGCGGTAAAATTCCTGTGCTCGGACGAGGCCTCTTACATCACCGGCCAGGTTATCAATGTCAACGGCGGAATGTACATGTAATGATAAAAAAAATTAATTGGAGGTAACCATGGAGAGAGAAGAACTCTTAAAGAAGGTCAAGAGCATCGTCGCGGACAAGCTGAATATCGGCGAGGAACAGATTACCGAGAATGCTTCCTTCACCCAGGACCTGGGTGCCGATTCTCTGGATACCGTCGAGCTGGTCATGGCCCTGGAAGATGAGTTCGGCCTGAACATTCCCGACGACGAAGCCGAGAAGCTGAATACCGTGGGCAAAGCCCTGGATTATATCCTGGAGCATTACAAGGGGAAATAAGACTCCCCGGGCTTCCTTCTTTTCTCGACGCGGAATTTTTCTGTGATTTTTCCAGCTATGCCAGCAAGAAGAGTGGTGATTACCGGCCTGGGACTGGTAACGCCGCTGGGTCTGGGGGTGGAGTCCAACTGGCAGGCCCTCCTGGCCGGGCGGTCGGCCATCAGCCGGATTACCCGCTTTGACCCGGAGCGCTTTCCGACCCGGATTGCCGGGGAAATCAAGAATTTTGACGTCCAGCAGTTTATCGACCGGAAAGAAGCCCGCAAGATGGACCTGTTCGTCCAGTACGCCATAGTTGCGGCCGAGCTGGCCGTCCAGGACTCGGGTATAGATACCGCCCTGCTCCAGGGAGAGCGGACCGGAGTTTATGTCGGTTCGGGGATTGGTGGCATAGGCTCGATTGAAGAGACCCACCGGGTCCTGCTGGAGAAGGGGCCGGACCGGGTATCTCCGTTTTTCATCATCCAGACCATAATCAACGAGGCCCCCGGGCATATTTCAATCCGCTACCGGGCCAGCGGTCCCAACCTGGCCAATGCCACTGCCTGCAGCACCGGGGCCCACGCCATCGGCGAAGCCTTCCGGATGATAAAGCTGGGAGTGGCCGACCGGATGATTGCCGGTGGAGCCGAGGCCCCCATCACCCCGCTGAGCCTGGCCGGATTCTGCAACATGAAGGCCCTGTCCGAGAGAAACGATGAACCGGAAAAGGCCTCCCGGCCCTTCGACGCCAGGCGGGACGGTTTCGTCATGAGCGAGGGAGCCGGGATTGTCCTGCTGGAGGAACTGGAGTCAGCCCTGAAGCGCGGGGCCAGAATTTACGCCGAGGTCCTGGGCTACGGGCTGAACAGCGATGCCTACCATGTAACCGCTCCCAGCCCGGACGGCGACGGGGCAGCCCGGGTGATGAGGATGGCTCTCCAGGATGGAGGGGTCAACCCCGAGGAAGTTCAGTACATTAATGCCCACGGAACCTCCACCCAGTATAACGATAAAACAGAAACGCTGGCCATAAAAAAGGTTTTTGGGGAAGGCGCGAAAAAAGTCGGGGTTAGCTCCACCAAGTCCATGACCGGCCACCTGCTGGGAGCCGCCGGCGGGCTGGAAACGGCCATCACCGCCCTGGCCATCTTCCACCAGGTCATGCCGCCGACCATAAATTATGAATTCCCCGACCCGGAGTGCGACCTGGATTATGTGCCCAACACCGCCCGGCCGGCGGAAATAATTCATGCCCTGACCAACTCCTTCGGTTTCGGCGGAACCAACGCCTGCCTGCTGCTCAAGAAATTCGAGTAAAAAGTAATCGAGACAGGCTGGCAAGAGGAGTACCCGGTTTTTTGTGGTTTGGTTCTTAACACCGGGCCGATTTCTACTTTACCAGGACCCGCCAACCCGAAAACGCGGGTGGCCCGCGCCTGGGCAGGTCAAGCTGCCGGCTGTTCGCCCGATGAAAGCCTGAGCCGGTACAGCTCCCACCCCTGTTCAGGGCTTTAACTGGCCCTGCTCTTCAACCACCGGCAGCACCAGCCGGTTATGAGCGGAGCGGTTCTCTCCGATGCTGCTGACCCTGATGGCCGGCAGGTCCATGACCACGCACTTATTCTCGCAAATTCCACAGCCGATACAGGTATCAACGTTGACAAAGGGAGCCAGGTTGGTGGCCACCACCCCTTCCGGAGTCAGGGTATCAACTTTGACCAGCTGGATGGCCTTGGGGGAAACCGGACAGTGTTCCTCGCAGACGATGCAGGGCTTGCCCAGGGCATAAGGCAGGCAGCGGGTCTTATCCACCCAGGCCGTCCCTATCTTGACCGTGACCTTCTCCTCCACGGTCAGCTCCCTGATGGCCCCGGTCGGGCAGACCTGGGTGCAGAGGGAGCAATAGTATTCGCAGTAACCTATCCTCGGGACCAGCACCGGGGTCCAGACCCCTTCGGGCCCGGCTTCGGCCAGGGCCGGGTGCAGGGCATTAGTCGGGCAGACTTTCATACATTCTCCACACTTAACGCAGCGGCCCAGGAATTCAGGTTCGGGCAGGGCACCGGGGGGCCTGATGAGGGCCGGGTTGGACCGGCGGCGGAGCGGGCTGATCTTGAAAATCGGGGCCAGGACCAGTCCGGTGATCGAGGTCAGGAGAACCCGTCGACGGTTGAGGTCCACTCCCTGCATTCTCTCTGACTTCCATCCCAGCGGGAAGGAGATGGCGGCCGTCGGGCAGATGGCAGCGCAGGTCTCGCAGTAGATGCATTCTGAACTGCGCCACTCCCCTGCCGGGTAAGGCCTGGCGTTGGTCTGACAATGGATGGAACAAAGATGGCAGTTTATGCATTTCTCCGGGTCTATTTTCAGTTTGAAGAGGTTGAAACGCGAAACCAGCCCCAGCAGGGCCCCCGCCGGGCAGAGGTAACGGCACCAGAACCTTTCTTTCCGGGCGTTGAGCAGAACGGCCACAAGGAACAACCCGCCAATCAACAGGGCGTTCTGGAAAACTCCGTTGAGGGCCAGGTTGCCAACGGCCTGGCTGATGGCCTGGCCAAGACCCTTGAGGCCGAGCCCGTAGGCCAGGTTTCCGGACTGGGCCAGTCCAATATTAATGAGCGGTGAAATAAACACCGCGAAGGAACGGTAGAGAAAAGACAGCGGGTCGAGGTAGCCGACCAGGTTGACCGCCAGCAGGCTGGCAGCCAGCACCAAAAACAGGACCAGGTATTTCGGGGCCAGGCTGGCCTGGTCGTCCTTCCGTGGTTTAAGCACCCGGGCCTTCTTAAATATAAAGGAGAAAAACTGATGGACAGACCCCAGGGGACAGAGCCAGCCGCAGACAAACCTTCCTAGAAGAAGGGTGGCAGCTAAGGTGATCAGGGATAGAAGCAGGGCAGCATAGATAGCCCTGGAGGCGATGGAAGCGGTCAGCAAGAGAAGCGGGTCGAAGTGAAAGAAGCGCTCAACCGTGACTTTCAGGTAATCTTCCCCCGGGTAGTGGGTCTGCAGAAACAGGACAAAAAACAACAGGAAAAAAACGGCCTGGGTCAGGATGCGCAGCCGCTGCAGCCAGAAATATTTTTTAGACCGCTCTCTTTTCAATTCTGACTTTCTCCAGTTCAAATTTACCCAGTCCCCGGCTCTGGGCCAGTTTCAGGAAAGCCAGTTCCTGGGGTTTGATCTCAAAAAAAGTCGCGCCGTAAGCATCCACGGCCACCGGGTCCACTCCGGCCACCACCGTTTTCTGGAGCCTGGTGTCAGACACCCGACCACCCTGGGGACCGTTGCGGAAAAGAACCCGGTAGGCATCGAGGACAGTCAGGGTCGGCTTGAAGAAGGCACCCAGGTCGACCACGGCCTGGTCGATTCTCTGGTGGAGCTGGTTTCTGTTTCCGCCGACGGCTCCCAGCCAGTTCTTGAGGCCCAGGGTTACCCGGGACAGGCTGTGGACCTTGGCAATTGGGACGTTGATAAGTTTATCGGCTTCGACAAAATCCTGGAAGACCTCCCATTCCTTCAGCCACTCCCCTTTCAGGGTCATTTTTTTGAGACGCTGTTCATCGGTGAACAGGACCTTGGCCCCGGCGGCTTTAGCCGCATCCTGAATTCCCGAACGGGCATAGCAACGCTTGGGCTGGTTGATGGTGTGGTCCATCACCACCACTTCCTTGGCCCCGGCTTCCAGGGACATGGCCACCAGGGCGGCCACCACTTCCGGGTTGGTGCAGGCGGCCATTTCCGGGGTCCGGTCCCAGCCGATGTTGGGCTTGATCAGAACCTTATCGCCGCGGCTGATGAACCTGGACATACCACCCAGGGCCTTGATGGCTTCCCGGGTGATGGCAGCTGGAGATTCTCCCTCGACCACGGCCAGCTCGGGACCGGCTGATTGTGCCAGAACCCCGGGCGAAAATTTCAGGGCCAGGCCACCGACCATGAGGTTTTTGAGAAAGTCTCGTCTGTCCATGTTTTAACCTTTTCCCAGAGATTTAACGTATTCCATGATACCACGAAACAGCCCGGTGGCCACAGCTTCCCGGTAGGTTTCTGTCTTTAGAGCGGCCTCTTCCCTAGCATTTGAAAGGTGGGAAGCCTCCACCAGGACGGCCGGCATTTCGCTGCCGATCAATACCCAGAAAGGACCGCCCTTGACTCCCAGGTCATCCCGCGGGCCAAAATTGTGCTCGAGGTGTTCCAGCAGGTTGCGGTGAATTTTTTCGGCCAGGTCGCGGGACTCTTCGTATTTCGAATTCTTGATTATCTTGTCCACGATCAGTTTCATTTCGCGGATATTCTTGGTGGAGGAAGCGTTTTCCCTGGCGGCCAGTTCGTTGACTGCCGGGTCGGGGCTGAAGTTCAGGTAGAAGGTTTCGACACCGGTTCGGTTTTTCCTGGGGCTGGCATTCAGGTGAATGGAGATGAACAGGTCGGCCCCTTTCTGGTTGGCGAAAGAAGTGCGTTTTTCCAGGGGCAGGGTAAGGTCGCTATCCCGGGTCAGGAAGACCTCAAACTTACCCTGGGTTTCCAGCATGTTCTTAAGCCGCCTGGCCAGGTCCAGGGCCACCTCTTTTTCTTTCAGCCCGGAAGGACTCATACAACCGGGGTCGCTGCCGCCATGCCCCGGGTCCAGAACGATCCGCTTGACTCCCAGACCCAGCTGCCTGACCAGGGAGTAACCGTTGCTGGCAGGTGCAGGAGGCCGGGGTGAGCTGCTCTCGGTGCCGGCGGCCGCTTCGCCTGAAGGGCGAGAGCTCTCAGCCCGGGGTTTGGGCGGGGCGGCCGGTGCCCCGGAGGTCTGGCCGGCTGGCCGTTCAGACTGAGCCCCGGGAGCAGGAGTAGAAGTAGAAGTAGTTGAGGCTCTTCCCCGCGGAAAAATGTCCAGCACCAGGCGGGGCGGGTCCTTGAGATAATAAATTTTTTCTGACTGCTTGGACCCCGGTACCAGTTCCACGGTCAACCGGACGGTTGAAGGGTTCTTTTGAGCCAGCCGGAGGCTCTTAACGCAGGCTGAATTGATGACGTAAGAAGTGCCGTGCAGCCCGGGCTGGAGGCGGGCCTGGAAAATATCCAGGTATAGCCGTTCCGGGTCTTTCAGCTCGGCCGAATAGAACTCGCGGATTTTTTCTATTTCCAGGACAACGCGGAAGAATTCCTGATGCTGGTGATAGCGCAGGCTGGAGACTCCGGCCCGGGGGTCGGCCTGCTGGCCGGTGGAAACGGAGAGAAGAATCAGCAGGAAGAACAGGCACCAGACCGGCTGCAGTTTCTTTGGCATCAATATATTTTTATCTTCTATACAGTAAATACCAGCAAGCCGGTTTTAAATCAACAGCCGGCGAAAAATCAGGCTCCGTACTTTTTTAGTTTGAGGGCGCAGGCCAGCATCAGCGGCATGGCCTGGAGCGAGGGGAACCGGCCGAGACTGCCGTGGGCACAGTCTCTTTCTGTAAACCGGCTGACCTCGTCAGCCGGAGCCCGGTCCGACACCAGGACGAAGGGGTTGGGATGCCAGGAGTGTGATTTCAGCACGGACGGTGTCGAATGGTCGGAAGTGATGACCAGGACCTCGGGTCGGAGTTGCCAGAGGCGCGGGATAAACCGGTCTATGTCTTCAATGGCCTTCACCTTGTCCTCGTAGCGCCCGTCTTCGCCGGCCGAATCAGTTTTCTTGTAGTGGAGGTAAAAAAAGTTATAACGGTCGTAATTCTTTTCCAGGACGTTGAAGATGTCTTCGGTGTTTGGCCCGACCTCCAGCACTTCCATTCCGAGCAACCTGGTCAGGCCCCGGTACATGGGGTAGTTGGCGATAGCGGCCGGCTTAATCTGGTAGAGCTCGGCCATAGAGGGCAGGTTGGAGGGGAACTTGGAAAAGCCTCGAAGGAGGGCATAGTTAGCTTTGGGTTCGGCCGCCAGGACTTTCTTCAGTTCTTCCAGGAAACCGTTGATGATGCCAGCGGTGAATTCGGCCTCGGGGGCCAAAGCTCTGGCCGGAACGGCCGGCTTGCCTTCTTTCTGGGGGTCGGCATCGGTCAGGGCGTCTGATAGACCGGGCCCGGAGAGCCTGAGAACAAACCGGTGCTCCTTTCCCGGGAAAAGGCTGACCCGGATTCCGTTTATCTCCGGAATCTTCCTGTTTATCAGCTCGCAGAGTTTCTGGTTCTCCTCGGTGGCAATGCGCCCGGCTCGCCGGTCGACCACCAGGCCATCCCGGTAGGTGGCAAAGTTGCCGCGGGCCACCACGTCTTCCCGTCCGACTTCCACCCCGCTGCCCATGGCTTCCAGTATCCCGCGACCCAGTTGGTAACGGAGCGGGTCGTAACCGAACAGGGCCAGGTGGGCCGGGCCCGAACCCGGGGTGATGCCCATGAGGACCGGGTCGGTCAGGCCACAGACTCCCCGCCTGGCAGTCTCGTCCAGGTTCGGTTTGCGGGCTGCCTCAAGCTCGGTCTGGCCGTTGACCGGAAGGCCGCCCAGGCCATCCATCACCAGTAAGACTATCTTGGAATCCGTCGGTTGAGCTAATTCTCTGGCTAAATCTTCCCAGTTCATGTCTTTATTATATGGGACACTCTCGTTTTAATCAATAATCCTCAGCGGTCCGGGCCGGGTTATGGCTTTTCGACTGGCAAAAATATAAAATGTATCCGTCAGACCGGCCGGGAATTAACCCCACAACCACAGGCCTGCCCGGGCCCCGGTCAGGCTCAGAATGGAGGCTTCTGGACCGGGCCCCTGGCCGGGATGCAGTCCAGAGGGGAGGTAGGTCGTGCTGGATACTCTGCGAAAAATCAAAAGGTTTTTTGTGTCGGTGTTAATTGTCTTGATGACGGTGGTAATATTTCTATCCATAGTGGAACTGGCCTATGTAATTATCAAGGACATTATCTCGCCGCCTGTTCTGCTGCTGGACATCAAGGAGCTGCTGGAAGTTTTCGGCCTGATAATGCTGGTGGTTATCGGGATAGAACTGATTGAAACGGTGATGAAAACTTACCTGGTCGAAGGCGTGGACCATGTCCGGGTGGTGTTGTCTGTGGCCCTGATTGCCATAGCCAGGAAGGTGATCATCCTGGACCTGCATGAAGTTTCCAGCCTGAGCCTGGTGGGAGTGGGAGTAATTATCCTGGCCCTGGCCTTTGGTTATTTTTTTGTCGGCCAGGCTCATAAAGAGAAAGAGTAACAGGTGGCCCGCCGCCCCCTGTTCCGCTCCGGGTTCAATCTAACGGCAACTTTCTACTTTGACAATAGTTAGGTAAAATGAAAACCCCGCGCAGGAAGAATTAAAACCGGGCCTCGTCTAATCGTTTGAGGCTCAAAGAGTGAGTAGTTTATGGACGACAACCAGGCCGTCAGACTGGCGCAGCAGGGAGACCAGGAGGCTTTTGCCATGCTGGTGAAAGCCTACCAGAACAAGGTCTTCGGACTGGCCGTCAACGTGGTGCATAACCGCGAGACCGCCGACGACCTGGCCCAGGAAATCTTCCTGAAGGCCTATCTGTCCCTGCCCAGGTTCAGGTTTGAATCGGAGTTTGGCACCTGGCTTTACCAGATTGCCATCAATCATATCCGGGATTACCTCCGGAAGCATAAAAAGGAAAAAAATGACCTTAGGCTGGATGACATCCCGGAACCAGGGCTGCCCGAAGCCGAGGCTTCCTTGCGGATGGCCGAGCAGCAGGAGGCTGAACGGCGCAGACAGCTCCTTCGCCAGAAACTGGAAGAAATGCCGGAGAAATATCGTCTAATACTATCTCTAAGAGATATACAGGGCTTGAGTTATGAGGAGATAGGGAAGATATTGAAGCTATCGCCGGGAACGGTTGATTCCCGGTTGCATCGGGCAAGAAGGCTTTTAAGAAAAAAATTGGCTCCGGTCTTGAGCCAGGGAGGAGGACAACCATGAATTGTCGTCGGGCCGAGAAATTGATTTCCCGGCTGGTGGACGGGCGGCTGGAAGCCGGAACCGCCGCCAGGCTGGAAGAACACCTCAAGGTCTGCCCTTCCTGTGCTCGGTTGCTGGCCGATTACCGGCAGCTTCAGTCGCTTATGTCGGACCTGCGGCTTCCCGAAGCAGAACCTCTCCCCTATTTTGAACAGAGGCTGAGGGCCAGACTGGGGACCGAAAGCAAGCCCTCACTCTGGGCCGTGGTGGAAAGATGGTATGCCGCGGCCGTGCCGGTGTTCCTGGTGGTGGCCATGGTCCTGGTGGGCATTCTGTTCCTGGCCCAGCCGGCCGAGGTTCAGCTCAGCCAGTCGGAGATTCTTCTTTTCCAGGAGCAGAGCCCGCTTGCCGAGACCAGGGCCATTTTCGATGCCCAGAAGCCGGAGGACCGGCAGCTGCAGTTGCTGTTTGCCGGACTGGATAGCCAGGAAGCAGTCAGGAGAGGTAAACAATGAACAATAAGTATAAACTCTGGGTAACCCTATCCCTGATAGCCGTTTTCATCATCGGTGTGGCCGTGGGTGTCTTTGGAGACAGGTGGTTTCTGGACAAAAAGAAACCGGTGCCCCGGCAGAGGCAGGAACCCTTCCCCACCCTGGAAGTGATTTCCAAGGAGCTGCAGCTCACCCCCGAACAGGAAGAGAAAATCAGGGAAGTTTTCAAGCGCAGCGAAGAAAGGTTTCAGGCCTTCAGGAAGGAAGTGCACACCCGCCTGACCGAGCTACGCGAACAGCTCAAGACCGAGATGGACGAAGTGTTCACCCCGGAGCAAGAAAAGAAGATGCAGGAATTGATGGACAGATACATGCGCCAGCGCAGAAGGGAAGTTCCCGAGCGGCGTAATGATACATCACCCACTCCCCCAGAAAAGGAGAAAAAAGGAGAATAGCGATGAAGAAGAAGACCGTACTCATCATCCTGGCCGCAGTGGTCATAATCGGCCTGGTCCTGGGTTTTACCCTGCTCAAAAAGGGTTCCAAAAATAAGCCCAAGTACCGGACGGAAAAGGTCACCCGCGGCGATATCGAAGCCGTGGTCACGGCCACCGGCACCCTGAACCCGGTGGTGCTGGTGGAAGTCGGCAGCCAGGTTTCCGGCAAGATAGAAAAGATTTACGTGGATTTTAATTCCAGAGTAAAAAAGGGCGATATCCTGGCCGAGCTGGACCAGTCCCAGTTAAAGGCCAAGATTGAGCAGAACGAGGCCAACTACCAGAGTGCCCGGGCTGCCCTGGAGAGGGCCAAGATTGCCCTGGAGATTGCCCAGAAAAAATATGAGAGAGCTCTGAGTCTTTTTGAGAAAAACCTGATTTCCTACGAAGAAAAAGAGCAGGCGGAAGCCAATTACCTTCAGGCCAAGTCCGACCTGATCTCCCAGGAAGCTCGCACCGAGCAGGCCAAGAGCCAGCTGGAAGCCAGCAAGGTCGACCTGAGTTACGCCATCATCCGCTCCCCGATCGACGGCGTGGTCATTTCCAGGAACATCAACGTCGGGCAGACGGTGGCCGCCAGTTTCCAGGCGCCCAAGCTCTTTGAAATTGCCAACGACCTGACCAAGATGGAAGTGGAATGCCTGGTGGACGAAGCCGACGTGGGCAAGGTGAAAGAGGGCCAGAAAGTTAAGTTCACGGTTGAATCCTACCAGAACGAAACTTTTAACGGAGTGGTCCGCCAGGTCCGTTATTCAGCTCAGACTGTGCAGAACGTGGTCAGCTACTCGGCCATCATCGATGTCGATAACTCCAGCCTGAAGCTACTGCCCGGCATGACTGCCACCTGTTCCATCATCGTCGGCGAGGCCAGAAACGTCCTGCGTGTTCCCAACGCCGCCCTGCGGTTTACGCCGGAGCTTTCGCCAGAGGAACTTCAGAAGATAATGAGAGCGGCCTTTGAGGAAATGGCCGCCAGGCGCCAGCAGGCCGGCGGGGAGGCCGGGCCGGGAGCCGGACAGGGCGGACAGAGAATGTTCGACCCCAGCCAGATGGGCCAGAGGGCCGGAATGGGCGGGGGCCAGGCCGGACAGAGCGGCCAGCGCCGCCAGCCTTCCCGGGTCTGGATGCTGGATGAGAAGGGCAACCTCAAGGTGGTTTTCGTCAGAACCGGCGTCAGCGATAATTCCTTCACCGAGATAAAAAGCGATAACCTCAAAGAGGGAGATGAAGTGATAGTTGGTCTGATGACTGCCACCGGTTCCAGCAGCCGGACTACCCAGCAGGGACCTCCGGGCGGCGCTTTCTTCATGATGCCGCGAAGGTAATAAAGATGGGTCTTGAGATGAACGATAAGATTATCAGACTCGAAAACATCGTCAGGATATACCAGATTGGCGAAACCCAGGTTCAGGCCCTGAGGGGCATCACCTACAGCGTCAACTACTCTGAGTTCCTGGCCATCATGGGGCCCTCCGGTTCGGGAAAATCAACCCTGATGAGCATCCTGGGTTTGCTCGACCGGCCGACTTCCGGGCAGTATTTCCTGGAAGGAGTGGACGTTTCCAAGCTGAGCCGCGACGAGATGGCCGCCATCCGCAACCGTAAGATAGGCTTTGTTTTCCAGAATTTCAACCTTCTCAGCCGGACCAGCGCCCTGGAGAACGTGGAGCTGCCGATGATCTATTCTCACATCAGCAGCAAGGAAGCCAGGGACAGGGCCATGGCTGCCCTGGCCGCGGTGGGACTCAAGGGCTGGGAGCATCACCGGACCAACCAGCTCTCCGGCGGGCAGATGCAGCGGGTGGCCATCGCCAGGGCCCTGGTCAATGACCCCACTCTGATTCTGGCCGATGAACCCACCGGCAACCTGGATTCCAAGACCGGCGCTGAAATCATGGATATCTTCTGCCGGCTTAACCAGGAGAGAAACATCACCCTGATCATGGTGACGCACGACCCGGTTATCGCTTCCTACGCCAGACGGCGCCTGTACCTGAAAGACGGCCAGATCGTGGGCGAGGAAGTTTCCCAGGGAGCCTGCGACCGGGCTCCGGCCAGCGGAGGATGACATGAAGATTTTAAGAATATTGCGAGTATCGATGAGGGCTCTGGCCCGAAATAAAATGCGCTCCTTCCTGACCATCCTGGGCATCATCATCGGCGTGGCCGCGGTCATTGCCATGGTCAGCATCGGTGAAGGCGCCAAGAAAGGCATCGAGGAAAGGTTTGCCTCCATGGGCACCAACCTGCTCTTCGTTTACCCGGGAAGCAGGAACATCCGCGGTGTTCAGTCGGGCTTTGGCGGTTTCACCAACCTGAAGCCGGATGATGCCAAGGCCATCGAGGAGCGTTGTGACGCGGTGAAGGCTACCTCCCCTTCCATCAACACCAGGGCCCAGGTGGTCTATGCTAACAAGAACTGGAATACCCAGATCCAGGGCACCGGTGAAAAGTTCCCGGAAATCAGAAACTGGAGGGTGGTCGAGGGTGTCTACTTTGATGAATCCCACGTGGCCTCGGGAGCCAAGGTCTGCGTCCTGGGCAGCCTGGTCAAGCAGAACCTGTTTGAGGATGAGGACCCCATCGGCAAGACCATCAGAATAAATAAAATCCCGTTTACGGTCATCGGGGTCCTGGAAAGCAAGGGCGAGCAGGGCGGGTTTTTTAACCGCGATGACATGATTGCCGCACCCTATACCACGGTCATGCGCCGGCTGCGCGGGGTCGATTATATAAACTCTATAGATGTGGCCGCCGTTTCGGCCGATAAGACCAGCGAGGCCCAGCGGCAGATTGAAGAACTGATGAGGGAAAGACACCGCATCGCCCCCGGAGCCGAGGATGACTTCCAGGTGCGGAACATCGCCGACGTGGCCGAGAGCGCGGCCGAGTCCACCAAGATCATGACCATCCTGCTGGGCTCGATTGCCGGCATTTCGCTGATCGTGGGCGGGATAGGCATCATGAACATCATGCTGGTCTCGGTGACCGAGCGCATCCGGGAGATAGGCGTTCGCCTGGCCGTCGGAGCCCGCGAGCGCGATATCCTGCTTCAGTTCCTGATTGAAGCCGTGGTGCTGAGCGTCACCGGGGGTGTAATCGGCATCATTGTGGGGGTGGGAGCTTCCCGGTTGATGAAGTACATCTCGCTTTTTTCCAACATCACCACCGTGGTCACCCCCGAGTCCATCATGCTGGCCTTTTTCTTCGCGGCTTCGGTCGGTATTTTCTTCGGCTATTACCCGGCCAGGAAGGCTTCCAAGCTCGACCCGATAGAAGCCCTGCGTTATGAATAAGATTAAATGAAGATATTACGGTTAAACCACTGTTGACATAGAAGTCTGGAGGTTAAAATGAACAGAAAATTAAAAGGCCTGAGCTTAGCAGTGATAGCCATTCTTCTGGTGAGCGTCGGCCTGCAGGCCCAGGAGGAAAGGGTCTTGCGGCTGACCCTGGAAGAATGCATAGTCCGGACCATGAAAAACAACCTGTCGGTGGCCATCCAGGAACTCAGCCCGGAGCTGGCCGCCGCCAGCCTGTCCAGGGCCAGGGAAAAATATTATCCGACGCTGTCCTTTAATTTTAACCAGAGGGAGACCAACACCGCCTCCTATTCCTGGCTGGAAGCCACGGAAAGCACCCGGACCCAGTACAACTCGCTCTCTGGCAGCCTGTCCCAGTCCATACCCTTTGGTGGCACCTTGAACCTCAGCCTGGATACTTACAAGAACGATACCACCCAGAGATTCCAGACCATCAATCCCCGTTACGGCAGCACCCTCCGCTTCGACTTTACCCAGCCCCTGCTTCAGAATTTTGGTTACAACATCAGCCGGAAGGAAATCATCATTGCCCGGAACAGCCTGGAAATCTCCCAGGCCCAGCTGGAAAAGACCCTGATGGATACAATTTATTCGGTGGAACAGGCCTACTGGGCCCTGTCCTATGCCATTGACACCCTGGAAGTCAGGCGCCAGTCCCTGAAGCTGGCTCAGGAACTGCTGGAGAAAAATAAAAGGTCGGTGGAGATAGGCACCCTGGCCCCGATCGAAATCCTGAGCGCCCAGTCGGAAGTGGCTACCAGGGAGGCCGACATCATCCAGGCCGAGCTGGCCGTGAAAAATGCCGAAGACCAGCTCCGCGTCCTGATGAACATGAGCCAGGAAGAGGAAAAACAGTACACGGCCATAATTCCCGTCGACAGACCACGGTTTGAACAGAAAGCCATCTCGCTCGAGGAGGCCCTGGGCATCGCCCTGGCCAACCGACCCGACCTGCGCAGTTCGCAGATCGACATCAGGAACCAGAGGTTCAACCTGTCGGTGGCCAAGAACCAGCTTCTGCCGCAGCTGAATCTTAACGCTTCTTACTGGAGCCCGGGAATTTCCGGTGACCGGATTATCTATCAGGATAACAATCCGTTGACCGGAGTGGTCATAGGTGTCATTCCCGGTCCCAGAAGCGATTCAATTAAAGACGCTCTCAATTTTAGGTACCAGAACTGGTCAATCGGGCTGAGCCTGAACATCCCCCTGAGCAACGTGGTCTCCCGGGCCAGCTACGCCCAGGCCAAGATCAACCTGGAGCAGGCCATGCTCAGCCTGAAGCAGAAGGAACAGCAGGCTCTGCTGGAGATAAAAACCGCCCTGCGCGATGTGGAGGCCAACCTGAAAAGAGTCCAGGCCTACCGGGTGGCCCGGGAACTGCAGGAGCAGAAGCTGGCGGCCGAAGAGGAAAAGCTGAAGGTGGGACAGAGCACCAATTACACCGTGCTGATGTACCAGAGGGACCTGGCCAACGCCAGGGCCACCGAGCTCAAGTCCATCATCGACTACAACATTTCCCTGGCCAACCTGGAACGGGCTCTCGGTTTGAGCCTTAAGAACCGCAACATGAAGCTGGTGGATTTTACCGTCCAGGATTGAACCAAGGCTGAGACCAGGTGAGACCGGGGAGCCATCTATTCAAGTTTTGGGTACCGGTCCTGCTTTTTCTGTCCGCGGCCGGCACTTCGTTTTCTGCTACCCGGGAAGGCCCGGTGGTCGAACCGAGGTTCTTAACCAAGCCGCCCCGGATAGACGGAGAGCTGGGCAATCCCGAATGGCTGGCGGCCACGGTCATAACCGATTTTGTTCAATACGAACCCCAGGAAGGTGCCGCTCCCAGCGAAAAGACCACCGTTTACCTCGGCTATGATAGCCATAACCTGTACATAGCTTTTGACTGCCAGGATTCCCGCCCGGAAAGTATCCGCTGCACTCTGTGCCAGCGAGACCGGGTCCAGGGAGATGATGTGGTCTATGTCTACCTCGACACTTTTAACGACCGACGCCGGGCCTTCGTTTTTGAGGCCAATCCCAGCGGGGTGCAGGTTGACGGGATCTATGTTGAGGCTAATCCCCGGCGAAATCGGGGGCGGGCAGAAAGTTTTGACCGGATAGACCGGAACTGGAATGGCTACTTCCATTCGGCGGCCAGGCGGAACGCCCACGGTTACGTGGTGGAAATGGCCATACCGTTTAAGAGCCTGAGATTCCCCAATCAAAACGTTCAGTCCTGGGGGATTATCCTGCGCCGGGAGATTCCGCGCAAGAACGAAGACCTGTACTGGCCGGCTCGCTCCCGGGATATCAACGGGCTGCTGGTCCAGGCCGGGCGGCTGAGCCTTAACCAGAGCCTGGTGCGGGGCAAGAACCTGGAACTCATGCCGACGGTGGTGGGGAGCAAGGCTCTGGGTGAGAAATTCCAGCCGGAGATAGGGGCCAACCTCAAGTACGGGATAACCTCCGACGTGACCGCCGACCTGGCCCTCAATCCCGACTTCAGCCAGATCGAAGCCGACATTCCCCAGAACGAGGTCAACCAGCGCTACCCGCTGTATTATCCCGAAAAAAGGCCCTTCTTCCTGGAAGGCAAGGATATATTTGATACCCCCTTTGAATTGCTCTATCCGCGCAAGATAGTCTCGCCGGTCTGGGCGGCCAAGCTGACCGGTAAACTCGGAAACACCAGTTTCGGCGTGATGTCCGCCCTGGATGACCTGCCTTCGGGTATAGAAATACCGGGCGCTCCCCTCCTGGATGAGAATTCGGCTTACCGCTCCCTGAACAGCGTTCTGCGCCTGCGCCAGGACCTCTATTCCGAGTCCTACCTCGGTTTTATCGCTGCCGACAAGGAGATGGGGGCGGCGGGCAGTTCGATTTTTTCAGGTTACAACCGACTGGCCGGCCTCGACGGGCAATTCAAGATTTCCCAGACCAACCGGCTGGCCTTTCAGCTGGTCGGCTCCCGCAGCAGGGTGGCCGAGATCAAGACCGTCCTGGCCCCGGCCTGGCATTTCGGTTTTAACCACCAGGACCGGCATCTCAACTATTCCCTGGACTGGTTCAGCGTTCATCCCGAATTTGAAGCCGGGCTGGGTTTTCTGCGTCGCAAGGACATTCATTCATTAAATGCCAGGGCCGGCTATGCCTTTCTGCCCGGAAATGACTACATAATCTCGGTCACCCCGTCCGTTTCCTACCGCCGGGTTTATGACTATAGCTGGGTGCTGACCGACGAAGATATAGACCTGTCGCTGATGGTCAGCGGCTGGCGGCAGACATTTATTTTTCTGAATTATAGCGATACCTTCGAAAAATATAACGGAGTGGACCTCAGGCCGAGGCAATTCCGGTTCACCGTTTTTTCGGCCCCGCTGAGCTGGCTCAGCGGGCGGGTTTCCGGCAGCACGGGGAGCTCCATCTATTACGATGACCTGCCCTACCTGGGGTTCAGCAATTCCCTGGAGGGAGAGCTGAGTTTCCGGCCGGTTCAGAACCTGGTGGCCTCCCTCAGGCTGGAAGACCTGAATTTCTACGAGTACCGGGGCGGCCCAAAAGTCTACAGGGTTACCATCCTGAGCCAGCGGATTAATTTCCAGTTTAACCGGGCGTTGTTTCTGAGGACGATTACAGATTACGACAGTTATTACAGGAAAATATACCTGAGCGGTCTGCTGGGCTACGAGCTCAACCCGGGCACCTGCCTTTACCTGGGCGTGGAGGATTACCGGGAACGCCTGGGAACTGACCGCTACCAGCTGACCGGTCGCTATTATTTCATCAAGTTTTCCTACTGGTGGAGGGTCTGAGGCCGCTCCGGCGGGGACCTCATCGGACCCGGCTCTTATCCGTTTTGTTTAAGCTCTTTCGAGCCTTCCCCATCAGGCCCTATAGGCCTCCATGCTACTTCCTTATTTATAGTTTCAATCAAGATGAGTCTGAGCCGTTCTGGGTCCTGTTTCGATAACGCCAGGCTGGCCAGACCACCGGCGGCTTGAGGTTTTGGCCACCCAATTTGTAGAGGTGTCCCGGCCTGTCCGGGTGGCCCATATAAGTTTAATTCTGCCCGCTTATTTCCTGGTTATTTTCTCTAATCCCGCAGGTCCAGCGGAAAAGGACCGGCAGCAGGAGCAGAGTCAGGATGGTTGAGGTGATCAACCCGCCGACCACCACCGTGGCCAAAGGCCTTTGCACCTCTGACCCGGGACCGCGGGCAAAAAGCAGCGGGAGCAATCCCAGAAGGGTGGTCAGGGCGGTCATCAGTACCGGCCGCAACCTCTTGCCCGCAGCCTGGACAATGGCCTCGTCGAAGGGAAAGCAACTGTTCCTGGTCAGCTGCTGGAAATAACTCACCAGGACCACACCGTTGAGCACGGCGATGCCCAGGAGGGCGATGAAGCCGACCGAGGCCGGGACCGAAAGGTAGAGCCCGGACAGCCACAGGGAGAAAATCCCGCCAATGAGGGCAAAGGGCAGCGTCAGCAGCACCAGCAGGGCCAGCTTGAAAGAATCGAAGGTAGAAAACAGGAGAAAGAAGATGAGGAGCAGGGTAATAGGCACGATTATGGCCAGGCGTCGCATGGCTCGCTGCTGGTTTTCAAACTGCCCTCCCCACTCCAGGCGGTAACCGGGCGGCAGGCTGACCTGCCGGTTGATTCTTTGGCGGGCTTCGGCCACGAAGCTGCCGAGGTCCCGCCCGCTGATGTTGACTTCAAGCCCTATTCTTCTGAACCCGGCTTCCCGGCTGATCTGGGCCGGCCCTTCCACTTCCTGGATGCGGGCCAGTTGCCCCAGCGGCAGTCGGTAGCCTCCCGGGGTATCGACCAGCAGTGTTCGCAACTGTTCGGCTGAGCGGCGCAGGTTTTCCGGGTACTTCACGACCACGTCAAAGGCCCGCTCCCCTTCATACATTCTGGCCACTGCCTTGCCGGCCGAGGCCGTTTCCACCATGGACAGCACCTCGGCGGCCCGCAGACCATGCCGCTGGAGGGCCGGGCGGTCCAGGTCCACCACCATGTAAGGCTGGCCGGAAATGGTTTCCACCACCAGGTCTGAGGTGCCACGGATTCCTTTGACCACGGCCGCAATTTCGGCCGCTTTCGTCCTTAAAATTTCCAGGTCTTCGCCGAAGAGCTTGATTATGAGCTGGGCCCTGGTGCCGGCCACCAGTTCGTCGATGCGGCAGGCGATGGGTTGACTGAAGGAAAAGGAGATGCCGGGAATGTCAGCAATGGCCTGGCGCATTTTTTCCGTAAGCTCTTCCCTGGTCCTGGCCGAGGTCCACTCCCGCCGCGGTCGGAGTGAGCCCACAAACCCCGTTTTTTCCACTCCCCTGGCCTCCAGGGCTATGCCGGTCTGTCCCGTTCGGGAGACGATGGTGTCCAGCTCCGGGAACTGTTTCAGCCTTCTCTCCACCTCCCTGGTAATATCCAGGGCCTTGGTCAGAGAGATTCCGGGCAGCATCTGGATATCCATATCGAAGGCCCCCTCATCCATGATCGGGATGAACTCCCGTCCCAGGGACGGGATAAGCCACAAGCTGGCCGCCAGCAGGACAACCATCAAACCGGCCACCACCCAGCCGTGCCGGAGAGACCAGCGCAACCCCGAAGCATAAATTTTATTGAGCCCCGCCATGACCCGGTCCTGACGTTCGGCCGGCACTTTCAGGATCAGGAAGGCCAGGCCAGGGATTATGAAAAGCGAGATGAGCAGAGAGCAGATGATGGCTATGGACAGCGTTATGGCCAGGGGCGAGAACATCTTGCCCTCTATGCCCTGGAGACTCAGCAGCGGGATAAAGGTCAAAGCGATGATCATCTCTCCGAATATGCTCGGCTTCCTGACCTCCATAACGGCCCGCAGGAAGGTGGCCAGGTCTTTTTTCCTGGTTTCCGCCAAATGGCGCTGGATGTTTTCCACCTGGATGATGGCCGCATCTATTATCATGCCGATGGAAATGGCCAGACCTCCCAGCGACATCAGGTTGGCGGTCAGCCCGGCCTGCTTCATGACCACGAAGGTCAGAAGAACCGCCAGGGGCAAAGACAGCACCACCACCAGTGAACCACGGAAGCTACGCAGAAACACGAAGATGACCAGGATGACCAGCAGGGCACCCAGCAGGAGCGCTTCCTCTATGGTCCGGACGCTCTTTTCAACTATGTCCGTTCTCTTGTAAAAAGGGACTATCTTTAAACCGGCCGGCAGCAGGCCGCTGTTGTTAATTTCTCGAACCTTTTCTTCCACCCGGCGGGTTACCGCCCGGCTGTTTTCTCCTTTTAGCATCAGGACAATTCCGCCCACCGCCTCTTTTTCCCCGTTGATGAGCGATGCCCCCTGGCGGACGGCGAAGCCGGGTTCCACGCTGGCCACGTCCTGTACCAGGACGGGAACGCCCCGGTCAGTCCTGACCACCGAGCGCTTGATGTCCTCCAGGGTGTTGAACAGTCCGGTGCCACGAACTATGAACTGCTGCTGGCCCCTTTCTACTACGTTGCCCCCGACATTAAGGTTACTGTTTCGGATCGCCTCCACCACCTCGGACAGGGTCAGGTCGTATTTAAGCAGCTGTCCGGGGTCGACCCTGACCAGGTATTGCTTGATGTATCCGCCAAAAGAGTTAACATCTATAACCCCCGGCACGCTTTTCAGGACCGGGGTTATCACCCAGTCCTGCAAGGTCCTGAGCTCGGTCAGGTAAGCCGTCCAGTCTTCTCCTGCCCCGGGTTCGTTGCCTTCGATGGTGTACTGGAAGATTTCGCCCATGGCCGTGGCCACCGGGCCAAGGGTGGTTTCAACTCCTTCGGGCATCTTTTCCCTGGCTTCCGACAGGCGCTCGAACACCTGTTGCCTGGCGAAATAAATATCGGTCCGGTCCTCAAAGACCGCGGTGATGACCGAAAGCCCGGCCCTGGAAACCGAACGAAGCTGGGTCAGGCCGGGCAGGCCGCGCAGGGTAATTTCCAGGGGGAAGGTGACAAATTTTTCAATTTCGAAGGGAGAATATCCGGGCGCGTAAGAAAGAATTTCCACCTGGACGCTGGTAACATCGGGAAAGGCATCGATCGGCAGCCGGAGAAAAGAATAAATGCCCGCGGCAATTATCAGCAGGATCAGAATGATGACCAGCAGCCGCTCCCGAAGAGAAAAATGGATGACCTTCTCAATCATGGTGATGGTCTCCCTCTCCCAGAGTGTGTTTGAGCAGCTCGGCCTTCAACATGAAAGCCCCGGCCGCAACGTAATCGTCCCCGGCACTCAGGCCGGCAATGACAGGCAGCCAGTCCCCGACCGGGGGGCCGGTCTGGATGGCCTGCGGGCGATAGGTGCCCGGGCCTTCCGGAACGAAGATCGTTTTTTCGCCGTTGACTTCAACCACAGCCTCCCGGGGAACGGCCAGCATCCTCTGTTCTGCCAGCTTAAGGGCCAGGTCGACGTACATGCCTGGCTTGAGCCGCCCCTCAGGATTGGCCACTTCCACCCGGACCTTGAGCGTTCGAGAAGTTGTATCCAGGGCCGGAGAGATGAAGGTCACCCGCCCCTGAAATTCCAGGTCCGGGAAGGCCTTGCTCCTGATGGTTGCAGCCTGTCCGACTGTTAACAGTCCCAGGTCTTTCTCCTGCACCCTGCCTTCAACCCAGAGGAGCTGGTACGAGGCAATCTCCATCAGGCGGGCGCCGGCTTCAAGAGAATCGCCGGGAAAAGCAGCAGTCGAGACCACCTGGCCGTCAGCCGGGCTGGTCACCTCATACAGGGGCAGCTCCCCTCCCTGCTGCACCAGGCGGTCGAGCTCCTGGTCAGCCAGGCCCAGCAGACGCAGCTTGTCTCGAGCTGACGCCAGCACCGCCCGGGCTGTTTCTTTATCGGGTGAATTGGTTTTCTCCAGTCTGTCCAGCCGCTCCGCTGCCAGTCGGAGTTCGGCCAGGCTTTCCAAATATGGAAGGCTAAAGAGCCTGGCCACCACCTGGCCCCTTCTGACCCGGTCTCCTTCGTAGGCCAGCAGTTGCTCCACCCGCCCCGAAACCCTGGTGGTCAGACGATAAAAGGCCCGCGGGTTGAGGGTCACCTCGGCCGGCACCAGCAGCTCGGGTATTATGGACTGCGGACCTAACCTGGCCAATTTAATCCCGGCCAGGCGCTCGGCCTCGGCGGTTAGGACTACATGTTCGTGCTCGGGTTCTCCCTCCGCAATCCCAACTGATGCTGGCCGCTGGGAAGAGGTTCGGTCGCAACCGGCATAAAAAATAGACGCCACCATTATTATGAAAATTATTCTGCCGAAAAATTTTTTATCGGGCATGCTCATGCTCCCTATAAGGAAAAATTATCTTTTATTCATAATCTTCACCGGCCGCCTGGAATTCAGCCAGGGCTGCCTGATACAGGTAAATGGCCCGGTAGTATTCCAGGCGAACCAGGCTGAAACCGCGGTAGAGGTCCAGCAGGTTGAGTGAATCGATCTGGCCGAGGCGATAGTCCTCCAGGGCCTTTTCCAGCTCGGCCCCGGAATCCTGGAGCAGGCTTTCTTCAAAGACCCTGACCTGTTCCCGGCTCTGGATGATTTCAGCCGCGGCCTGGCGGGACCGGCTTTCAAAAAAGCTCTCGGCGGCCTGGATTTCAAAGCCGGCTTTCTGCCTTTCGGCTTCGGCCAGCATTTTTTCCCCGGTCAGGCGTTTCCTGGAGAATAGCGGATAACTCAGTCCAAAGCTGAAGCCGGTGGCCCCCAGTTTCTTGCTCGGCGAGAAAAGTCCGAGAGAAAAATCTGGCAGGCGGTTCCGCTCGGCCAGCCTGACCAGGAGCTGGGCCCGGTCTCGCCGCAGGCGGGCCAGCCTGAGGGTCGGGCTGAGCTCTTTCTTCCGGGCCAGGGCTTCCTCCAGCGGCCAGTCGGCTGGAGCGGGTTCAAGGCTGGAGGTCAGAAGCAGGTCCCTGCCCTCTTTAAGACCCAGCAGCCTGGTCAGCTCCTGCCGGCTGAGGGCCAGTTCTTTCTTGGCCTCCAGCAGGTCGTTCCGGGTGCGGGCCGTTTCCAGCTTTACCCTGAGGATGTCGCTATAGGGCACGGCCGATAGGGCATAACGGGAGATGGCATTTTTCTGAATCTCTTCCAGCAGTTCCAGGTTTTTCAACAGGATTTCCACAGTCTTCTGCTGCAAGAGACTGCGGTAGTAAGCTTTCCTGACTTCTGAGGCCAGTCTCAGCCTGGCCTTTTCCAATCGCAGGGCGGCTTCTTCCTCGGCCACCCGACCGACCCTGGCCCGCAGTTTAAGTTTCCCGGGGAAAGGTATGGCCTGGACCAGTCCCAGGCTGGTCTCCTGTTCCACCGTGCCGGCACCCGGAAAATTCAACCCGGCTACTTCCAGTCCGAGTTCGGTGTCGGGCAGGGCCGAGTCCATCCGGGTCTGGCCCCTGGCCAGTTCAATGTCTCCGGTCAATGCCAGCAGTGTCGGATTCTGACTGAGGGCCAGTTCCACGGCCTGATCAACCGAAAGCGGCAGGACTGGAAGCGCCTGGTCCTGAGCCACGGGTGAAAATATTAATAAAAATAGCATGACAAATGGCATGACTACCTCCAGGTTTAAAAGATATTGAGGCTGGTGAATCGGGCTTAATCAGGCGGGTGAAAGATGGAGGGCGTAAAGTCTGACGGGCAGGAATCTATAACCCGGAAAAATAATTTTTCTGAACTCTCGGGAGTCCGCAGAACCAGGTCCTGGCTGCTTCTGGCCGGGTTATGGAAATAATGATGAACCGGGTTGACCAGCTGGTGCAGTTCCTCGTGGCAGACAAAGTCATGGATGACGATGTTGCTAAAGCTGATGAAAAAGAGAACCGCCAGGGCATAGAATAAAAAGCGATTGCCGGTCGGGTTCATCGCCCTCAATTCTATGTAATGAAGGCAGATAAAGTCAAGCCTGTATTTACTTTAAGACAGGCAGGGCATGATTGGATAAAGGGGAAAATATGAAAGAATCGTGGCCGGGTGCCGGTTGAGGCCGGGCCCGGGTGGCCTGGGGGATTGTATCGCGACAGGGGTTGGGCGGGCGGGCCAGGGTATCTTTAAGAATTTTCTCGGTGTCTTTATCGAGGTGATAAACTACTCCAGGTCGTGGACAGGTAACCCGGTGATCCGGATATCATGAACTTGGCAGAGGACAGGGGATGCTCGGCCCATAAGACTCTGGCCAGAATTGGCCGGGACAGGCTTGCGGTGGCAAATTTAGTGGTTGCAATTTTATCTGGCCGGTGTTAATATCTAAACAAATATTCTCTTCTCTCATAGTGAGGGTGCCGATGCAAAGAAAACTAATCCGGCCCGACCTTTCCGAAGTCAAGGAAAAAATTACCAAGGAGGCCAAGGAAAAGGAAGCGGCCAAGAGGAAGATGCCTCCCCCGACCGATACCCACGCCGAGAATTATTATTTCCTGAAGCAGATGAACAAGAGGACCCCGATGGCCGTGGTCATGGCCGACGGGGAACGGGTGGAGGGTTACATCGAATGGTACGACCGCAACTGCTTCAAGCTCAACCGGGAAGGCGCTCCCAACCTTTTAATCTATAAGCGCCAGGTGAAATACCTGTACAAGCTGGAGCAGGAAGACAAGCAGCCGGAAGCTGAAGATAACAGCGATTACCGAAAAAAATAAATGAAGGCTCCGGTTATTGGCCTGACCCTGGGCGACCCGGCCGGCGTCGGCCCCGAAATCATCCTGCGCACCCTTAAAGAAGTTTCCAGCCTGCCCGAGGCCAGGTTTGTCATTTTCGGCCAGAGAAAAATTCTGGAAACCTGGGGGCGGCACCTGGGCCTGGCCCCGGACCTGTTGCCTGTGGCCCTGGCTGGGGGCAACATCGAATTGAGAGAAACCGGCTCCACCCTGGAAGGACTTGAACCGGGCTCCCCCACTGCCGCTGGCGCCCAGGCCTCGTTTGACTTTTTCCGCGAGGCGGTGGAGGCGGCGGCCAGGGATGAGATTCAGGCCATGGTCACGGCTCCCGTTTCCAAGGATGGCTGGCATAAGGCCGGAATAAAATACCGCGGGCACACGGAATATCTCGAATCGCTCTATCCCGAGGCCATGATGACCTTCTGGTCCAGGCGGCTGAAACTGGCCCTGTTCACCCACCATCTTCCTCTGCGGGAAGCGATCAGCCGTGTTCGCCGGCAGAACCTGGTCTCTTTCTTCCGGACCCTGGGACGGCACCTGGTCCGCTGGAACCTGGGGGTGGAAGAAATCCTGGTCTGCGGCCTGAACCCTCATGCCGGAGAAAATGGAGCCCTGGGAATTGAAGAAATTCAGGAAATCGTGCCGGCGGTGGCTGAAGCCCGGTCCGAAGGGCTGAACCTCACCGGGCCTTTTCCGCCCGATACCATTTTCTTAAAAGCCCTGGACAGCCCGGGAAAGATGGTGGTCTCCCTCTACCATGACCAGGCCCTGATTGCCTTCAAGCTCCTGTCCTTTGAGCAGGGGGTCAACCTGACACTGGGCCTGCCCTTCATCCGGACTTCTCCGGACCACGGGACGGCCTTTGACCTGGCCGGTAAAGGTCTGGCCAGCCTGGAGAGTTTCAGGGAGGCTGTGTGGCTGGCCTGGAAGCTGGCCAGCGGGCAGCCCGGGTAATCAGCGCAGGCGTTTCTTCAGCTCGGCCCTTATTTCCCGCTCGAGGTCACGCTTTTTTATGGTTTCGCGCTTTTCGAATGTTTTCTTGCCGCGGGCCAGGGCCAGTTCTATCTTGACCAGTCCCCGGTCGTTTAAGTAGACCTTCGTGGGGATTAGGGTCAGTCCCCGTTCCTGGACTTTTCCGGCCAGCCGCTTGAGCTCTCGGCGGTGCAGCAGTAGTTTTCTGGCCCGGGTTGGCTCGTGGTTGAAAACATTGGCCGCGTGGTAGGGACTGATGTTGCAATCGATCAGGAAAAGTTCATCTCCCTGGAAATCGGCATAGCTCTCCTTCAGGCTGATCCTTCCTTCCCGGATTGACTTGACCTCGCTCCCGGTCAGGGCCAGGCCGGCCTCCATGGTCTCCAGGATCTCGTAGTTGTGGTGGGCAGTCTTGTTGGTGGCCACTACTTTCATTATTCCTGCCCTTCATCCTTCCCGGTCAACAGCCTGACCCGAATCAGGCTGAGATGACGGCGGCTCATTTTTTCCACGGTGAATTGAAGCGAGTCAATGGTAACGGAATCTTTTTCCAGCGGCAGGTGCCCGTAATGATAGAGAAACAACCCGGCCAGGGTGGTGTAATCCTTTTCCTCCGGGATGCCCAGGTTGAGCACCTCGTTGATCTCCTTGATTGGTACCGTGCCCTTGATCAGGTATTCATTTTCTCCGACTTTCTGGTACCAGTCTTCGGCCTGGCGGTCGTATTCGTCGCGGATGTCGCCGACGATTTCCTCCATTATGTCTTCCAGGGTGACGATGCCCTCAAAGCTGCCGAATTCATCCACCACCAGGGCCAGGTGGACGGCTTTTTCCTGCATCTGGAGCAGGACCTGTTCAATGCTGGCCAGCTCCGGGACGAAAAGCGGGCGGCGCAGGAGCCGGCCGAGGTTGAACTCGGTTTGAGACTGCATCACGGGCAGGATATCCTTGGCATGGACGATTCCCTCGATGTTGTCAAAGGAGCCCCGGAAGACAGGATAACGGGAGTAGCCACTTTCCTGGATAATCTTTAGGATTTCAGGCAGGGCGGAATTAATTTCCAGGGCCCGGACCTGGGTGCGGGGCACCATGATTTCTTTTATCGGCCGCCGGTTGAGGTCCAGGACCCCGGCCAGCATTTTACGCCTGAAGCGGGACAACCCCCTGGCCCCGGAGCTGATGACCAGCTTGATTTCTTCCTCGCTCAGGTGCCGGGTGGAGGGGAAGCGGCGGCGCTCCTCGCGCGGCACGAACAGGCCGGTCAACAGCGAAAAAAACCAGGTGAAGGGATAAAAAATATAGTAGAGAAGCCGAATCGGGTGAATAAAAAGGCTGGTAACCCGGAGGGGGCGGTAGGCAGCAATGGTCTTGGGCGTGATTTCACCGAAGACCAGTATCAGCACGGTGGTGGTCAGGGTGGCCAGGACCACGGCCTGGCTGGGGTCGGAAGACAGCCTGACGAATATCGAGGTGGCGATGGAGGCGGCGGCCGCGTTGACCAGGGTATTCCCTATCAATATGGTGGACAGGAGTTCGCTCAGCCTGGCCAGCATCTTCCGAATGAGCCTGGCCCGTCCCGAGCCCTTCCGCTCCAGGTTCTCCAGGGTGTAGGGATTGACCGAGAGGAAAGCCGTTTCGGAAGAGGAGAAAAAAGCGCTCAAGACCAGAAACATCAGGAACAGGCCTATTTGAGTCAGCATCGGAGATAACTTAGGAAGCGGAACCCGACTTCAGGTCCTTGAGGCATCCGGCCAGGCACTGGTCCAGCTTGGCGCTGATCTTGCTGGGGTGCAGGCCGGAGGAGGCGGCCAGCTCGCAGATGATCAGCTCCCGCGATTTCTCCAGCATCTTTTTCTCCCGGAAGGACAGGGGCTTGCTCTGGCTCAGCAGGAAAAGCATCTTGTAGACCTGGGCGATGTCTTCCAGCTGGCCGGATTTCATCAGGTCAAAATTTTCCTTGTAGCGGTCCTTCCAGTCGGTGCTGATGTCAACCGAGCATTTTCTCAGGTACTGGAAGAACTTGTTGACGTTTTTCTGGGAGACCGGCCTTCTCAGGCCGATTTCAGCGGCGGAATTGCTGGGGATGACCACCAGGGTATTGTTGATGGCCAGGCGGATATAAAAGGTTCGGACCAGCTGCCCGTTGTAGGTCTCCTCCTGGATATCTTCTATTACTCCCAGTCCCTGGGCCGGGTAGATTACCTTGTCACCTACTTTGAGCGAATGCATTTCACCTAAATTATAGTCTATCCTATTTTTATAGTCAAACCGGCCTCCCGGGGGCGGGCCCTGAAGCGAACCGTTATAGGTTAGAACCAGACCCGTACCGTGCCCAAAATTCCGGCCGGCGTAGCACTTGACAGAACTGCTTGTCTTCGTTTAAGATACAAGCTTAAATCTGGTAGAGAGTGCCGACCATGAAGAGAACTTTTCAGCCGAATAACCGGAGAAGAAAAAAAACACACGGCTTTCTGGTCCGGATGAGCACCAAGGGTGGCCGGAAAGTCATTAAGAACAGAAGGGCCAAGGGTCGCCGGAAACTCGCGGTTTGATGGATGAGCGACTGAGACCTGTCGAGAGAATCCGCAGGAAAAAGGATTTTATTGAGTTATACAGGAAGGGCCGCCGGCTGAGAGGCAGGTATTTCCATCTGGTGTTTCAGCCAAACGGGCTGGAATATTCCAGGATGGCGGTAGTGGTCAGCCGGAAAATCGGAAAGGCCACCGTCCGGAACAGACTGAAAAGACTTGTTCGGGAGCTTTTCCGGAGAAATAAGAATTTCCTTCCCGGGCCTCTGGACCTGATTTTTATCGCCCAGGGGGACGCCGGCGAACGGAACCGGGAAGAGCTGGCCGCCGATTTCATGGCGGTCCTGCAGAAACTGGCCTCCTGAACCTGGCTTAGAAAGACGGAGCTTCGGATGAAATATATTGCCCTCGGGCTGATCAGGGCTTATCAGCTTTTGATTTCGCCACTGCTCGGCCACAATTGCCGCTTCTACCCTACCTGCTCCGAGTACACTTACGGGGCAATAAAAAAATACGGTTTCCTGAAGGGTAGCTGGCTCGGAGGCAAGAGGCTCCTGAAATGCCATCCTTTCCATCAGGGAGGCGTCGACCCCATACCTTAAGAGGAGATTATGGAAAAAAGACTGATCCTGGCCATTTTCCTGTCGTTCTTGATCCTGTTTCTGTATCAGCTGCTGTTCATAAAACCCAATAAACCGGCCCAGCCTGTCCCCCAGCAGACAGCGGCGGTTGAGAAGGAAGCCCCGGGGCAGGTGCCCGAAAAACCCGGGGAAATGTCATCGGCTCCGGTTACCCCGGAAGCCTCGGCCCCGGCCGAGGTGGTGGCGGCCGAACAGGAAGAAACCATCACGGTTGACACCCCTCTTTATGAAGCCACCTGGAGCAACCGCGGCGCCGTGCTTAAGAGCTGGAAGTTGAAGAAACATCTCAAGAAATTACCCGGGCGGCAAGACCCCCGTCCGGAACCGCTGGACCTGGTCCCGGAGAGCGCGGCCCAGCTGGGTGTCTATCCGTTGGCTTTAAAGCTCGACGACCAGGAGCTGGCCGACCGGGTGAACGGGGCCCTGTATAAGTTTGATGTCGGCCACCTGAAGCTCGGCCCGGGTGAGACGGCCAGCCTGATATTTGAGTATTCCGATGGGAATACTGTAAAAATCCGCAAGCAGTTCAGCTTTAACGGCCAGGACTATACTTTCGGGATAAAAATAAGCCTGGAGGTGGCCGGTAAGGAACTGGACCCGGTAATCCTCTGGGGGCCGGGCATCGGCTCTCCCAGCCCGGAGGAACTCAAGCAGAAGTTCAGCGCCAGCCGGGGTGCAGCCTTCCTGACCAACCGCGACCGGAAAGTTTTACGTCTGCAGGAGAGAAAGATAACCCTGGAGAACGAGGCCGTTCGCTATTCGGGCCTGGACTGGGCTGCCTACGAGGAAAATTACTTCGCGGCCATCTTCCTCATGGACCCGGCCTCGAGCCAGGCCATGGTTTTCAAGAAGGAAAGGAGCGAGGAACAGCCCGACGGAAAAATCGCCGTCATCCCCTACTTCTACCTGGCGGTCAGCCATCCCCGGGAAGCCTTCCTCGGGCCCAAAGATTACGACCGCCTGAAAGCCTACGGTCATCAGGCCAAGAAAATTGTTAATTTCGGTTTCTTCGGCGGCATTGCCGAGTTGCTGCTGGTGGCCACCAAGTATTTTCATGACCAGGTCGGAAACTGGGGACTGGCCATCATCATCATGACCCTGATCATTAAAATAATTTTCTTCCCGCTGACCTACAGCTCGACCAAATCCATGGCCAGGATGGCTGAAATCCAGCCCAAGATTAAGGCCCTGCGGGCCAAGTACAAGCGGGCCAAGCAGGACATGGAGCAGCGGCGGCAGATGAACGAGGAACTGATGCGCCTTTACAAGGAACACGGCATCAACCCGGCCGGCGGCTGCCTGCCCCTCCTGATACAGATACCGGTTTTCTGGGGTTTCTTCCGGATGCTGGTGGTGGCGGTGGAATTCCGCCACAGCCCGTTTGTCTTCTGGATAAAGGACCTGTCGGTGAAAGACCCTTATTACGTGACGCCGATCTTGATGGGTGTTACCCAGTTCATCTCCCAGAAGATGACACCTTCCACCGCCGACCCGGCCCAGCAGAAGATGATGCTGCTGATGCCCTTTATCTTCACCATTTTCTTCATGAATTTTCAGGCCGGGCTGGTACTGTACTGGTTGACCAACAATGTTCTGCAAATAGCTCAGCAGGCCATCATGAACCGGATGATGGCTCGCAAGAGGGAGTCCGATGGAAAAAGAAGAAAGAAATAATCAGCCCAACCACAGTCAAGTTGTTGAAAAACAAGAATTTAAGGGCAGAAGCCTGGAAGATGCCCTGAGTCTGGCCGAGCATGTGATGAAGGTCCCCCGCGACCGGTTCAATTATGAAATCGTCACCGAAAAGACCAAGCTGTTCGGTCTGAAGAACAAGGAAATAGTCATCAGGGCCTGGCTCAAGAACGACGATGATTCCGGAGCGGTGGAGGTTTTTCTCAGGAACCTGATGAAGGTTTTCCCGCTGGGACTCACCTACCAGGTAAAGAAGCGAGACCAGATGATTTATGTGGTCTTTGACGGGGAGGACCGCAAGCTTCTGCTCAAGAATGACGGAGCCCTGCTGCTGGCCATCCAGCACGTGCTGAACAAGATTTCCAACCAGAAGGTTCAGGTCGACTGCGAGTTCTTCCGGCGTCGGAAGGAGAAGCAGCTCAAGGAGTATGCCCAGGAAGTGGCCCGCAAGGTCAAGGAAACCGGCCAGGAAGAGATTCTCGATTTCATGAATCCTTACGAAAGACGCATCATCCACATTGCGGTCAACCAGATTCCCGGGCTGACCACCGAAAGCCTGGGCGAAGGTTTCCTGAAAAAAGTAAGGGTCTATCCCGTGGCCGACGACAGCCAGAAAAAAAAGATCGAACAGGAGTGAGCACAACCCGGGGTCTCATTCCGGTTTACTAACTCCATCTCTGCGATTAAAATTGTAATATGAACCAGACCCTGGAAGATACCATCATTGCCGTTTCCACGCCGGCCGGACACGGGGGCATCGGCATCGTCAGGCTGAGCGGTCCGGAGGCCCTGGCCATTTCCAGAAAAATATTTTCTATCAAAGAGCCGGAACCGGCCGTCATCCCACAGAAGATGTGCTTCGGGTATCTTCTGGACCAGGAGTCGCGGGAAACCCTGGATGCCGGTTATCTCTGCTATTTCCCCGCGCCCCATTCGTATACCCGCGAAGAGGTAGTTGAAATTCATCTTCATGGCTCCCCTATTTTACTGAATGAAGCTGTCCGGCTGGGGATAAGGGCCGGGGCCAGGCTGGCCCATCCCGGCGAATTCACCTTTCGGGCCTACCTCAACGGCCGGATAGATATCATCCAGGCTGAAGCCATCAACGACCTGATCCGGGCCTGTTCCCTGGACCAGGCTCGAATTTCTTTCAAGCAGATGGAAGGTAGCCTGTCCAGGAAAATCGCCGGGGTCAGGGAAAAAATCGTCGAGCTGCTGACCCTGGTGGAAACCAGACTGGAGTTTCCGGATGAAGAGATAGAAATAAATCCCGGGCAGGTTGGGCAGGTTCTCCGGGAATTAATCGGCGAGCTCGGCCGTCTGGCCGGGAGTTACGAGCAAGGCCGGGCCCTGCTGGAAGGCCTGACCGTGGCCATCCTTGGAAAGACCAACGTCGGCAAATCCACCCTGTTTAATGCCCTGCTGGAAGAAGAAAGGGCCATCGTCACCCCCTACCCCGGAACCACCCGGGACTTTATCAGGGAAAATATCCAGGTTGACGGCGTGCTGATCAAGCTGGTGGACATGGCCGGGTTCGGCCAGGCCAGCCACCCGGTGGAGGAAGAAGGCATTATCAGGGGGCAAAGACTGGCTGAAAAGGCCGACGGGCTGCTGGTGGTTCTGGATGCTTCCAGGGAAGAAAGCCCGGAAGATTTTGAGCTCCTAGAGAGGTTCAATGACAAGAAAAAGTTGCTGGTTTTTAACAAATCAGACCTGAAGCAGGTTATCAACCGGAAAAAAATTCTTGATTCCTGCCCCGGGGTGGACTGGATTGAAGTCTCGGCCCTGACCGGGAAGAACCTGGACCGGCTCAGAAAAATGATGCTCGACACCTTTGCCCCCCGGTTGGAAAAGCAGGAAGAAATCCTCCTCCACCAGCGCCAGAAAGTCCTGGTTGACAGTATTAAGGGCAGCCTTGAAAACGGCTTGAAGATGCTGGAGGACGGCGCCGGGGAAGAACTGGTGGCCGAGGCTATCAGGGAAGCTCTTCCGGCCATCGGGCAGTTAACAGGGGAAATAAAGAGCCAGGAAGTGCTGGACCAGATTTTCAGCCGGTTCTGCATAGGAAAATGAGCCAGGAAAGATTTGCCGAAGAATACGAGGTGGTGGTCGTCGGGGCCGGACATGCCGGCTGCGAAGCGGCTGCGGCCGCGGCCCGGATGGGAGCCTTAACCTGCCTTATAACCATCAACCTGGAAACCATCGCCCAGATGTCCTGCAACCCGGCCATCGGCGGTCTGGCCAAGGGGCACCTGGTCAGGGAAATTGATGCCCTGGGTGGCCTGATGGGCCTCCTGGCCGATGAAACCGGGATTCATTTCCGCCTCCTGAACAGGAGCCGGGGCGGAGCGGTCCAGGGCCCGCGGGCCCAGTGCGACAAGGCTGCCTACCGCCTGACCATGAAGAAATGGCTGGAAGAAACCAGGAACCTCAGGCTGCTCCAGGCCGTGGTAACCCGGTTGATATTTGATGGGGACAGGATAACAGGCGTTATCTGCCAGGACGGAACGAAAATAAAAGCCGAGGCGGTAATTCTGACCCCGGGGACTTTCCTCAACGGGCTAATTCATATTGGGCTGAACAGCTACCCGGCTGGCCGGGCCAACGAACCCCCGGCAACTGAGCTGGCCCATTCTTTGAGAGAGTGCGGCTTTAAGGTCCTGAGGCTTAAGACCGGTACCCCGATGCGCCTTGACAGGAACAGCATAGACTGGGACAAATTCAGGCCGCAACCCGGGGACGACGACCCGGTGCCTTTCTCCCTGAGGACTACCAGGCCACTCAAGAATCTGGTCGTCTGTTATGTGGGGTACACCAACGAGAAAACCCACCAGGTAATCAGGAAGAACCTGGATAAATCTCCCCTTTACAGCGGTAAGATTAAGGGGATTGGCCCCAGGTACTGTCCTTCCATTGAAGACAAGGTGGTGAAATTCCCGCACCATCCGCGCCACCAGTTTTTCCTGGAGCCGGAGGGCCTGAACACTTCCGAAATTTATGTAAACGGCCTGTCGTCCAGCCTGCCCTATGAAGTCCAGAAGGAAATATTGCAGAGCATCCCCGGGCTGGATGAGGCCAGGATCCTGAGGCCGGCTTATGGCATCGAGTACGACGCGGTTTCTCCGGCCGAGCTGAAGCCTACCCTGGAAACCAGGAGGTTTAAGAACTTATTCCTGGCCGGGCAGATAAACGGGACCTCGGGGTATGAGGAAGCGGCAGCCCAGGGTCTGGTGGCCGGGGTGAACGCCGTCCTGAATCTCAGGGGGAAAGAACCTTTTATCCTGGGCAGACACGAAGCTTATATAGGGGTGCTGATAGATGACCTGATTTCGCTCGGGGTGGATGAGCCTTACCGGCTTTTTACTTCCCGGGCTGAATATCGACTCAATTTAAGGATAGATAATGCCGACCGGAGGCTTTTGCCCTATGGTTTCAAACTGGGCCTGGTCAGCGAACAGGATTACCGGAATTTCCTGGAAAAACAAGAGAAAATAAAAAAGGTAATAGACTTATTATGCCGTGAAAAGGTCAAAGATGAGAAAGGAGAGGCTATTCTGGCCGTCAATTACCTGAGAAAACCGGGCATAAGCTGGAAAATGCTAATAGAGAGAATGGCGGTTCCGTTCGATCTCAACCCTGAAGAAATTAGGTTTATTGAGTCCGAAATTAAGTATGAAGGCTACTTGAGAAAGCAGGAAAAAGAGGTCGCCAGGATAATGAGGCTTGATAATTTGCCCGTTCCCAGGGATTTAAATTACCGGGAAATCCCGGGCCTGACCAGGGAACAGGTGGAAAAACTGGAAAAAAACAGGCCAGAAAACATCGGGCAGATTAAAAAAATCTCTGGAATTACGCCGGCGGCTGTCTATAATATTTATCTATATCTTGAGGTCATCAGGAAAAAGGGCCTCGGGAATAATGTTCCACGTGGAACATGCGAGCCAGATGAATAAGATTATTGCCGTAGCCAATCAAAAAGGCGGTGTGGGCAAGACCACCACCACCATCAATCTAGGGGCCTCCCTGGCCCTGAAGAACCTGCGGGTTCTCATCGTCGACCTTGACCCACAGGGCATGGCCACCGTTGGTCTGGGCCACCCCAAAGAAAAAGGCAAAGGGATTTACCAGGCCCTGCTCAACGGGCAGGACGTCATGCAATGCCTGGCAAAGACGGCGCTGGATAATCTTTTCCTGTGCGGTTGTTCACCCGAGCTGAGCGGGGCGGAAGCCGAGCTTTACCAGATAGAAGGCCGGGAAAAACGGCTGAAAATAGCTCTCCAGGAAGCCAGGAAACTGTTTAATTTTATCCTGATAGATTGCCCGCCTTCGCTGGGTTTTCTGACCATTAATGCCCTGTCGGCGGCCGATTCTATTCTTATTCCGGTTCAAGCCGAGTTTTTCTGTATGGAAGGAATTCCAGACCTGTTCCATACCCTGGACATGGTCCGGACCTATTTCAACCCGCAGCTATACATAGAAGGCATTCTCCTGACCATGTTTGACGAGAGGACCAATCTGGCCAGGCAGGTGGCCGACGAAATAAAGAATTCTTTGCGAGGGGTGCTCCTCAACACCATAATCCCGAGGAGCATCAGGCTGGCTGAGGCTCCCAGCTTCGGGAAACCGGTGGTCATCTATGACCCGAAATCAAAGGGGGCCGAAGCCTATATGAATCTGGCAGAGGAGTTGATGAAGAAATGACCAAGAAAGCACTGGGAAAGGGACTGGGGGCCTTTATTCCAGAAGAATTTGGAATCCTTAAAGAAGACCGTTATGCTGAGGTGGAAATAGACAAGGTTCAGCCGAACCCTCAGCAGCCGCGGACCATTTTTGACGACCAGTCTATCGAGGAGCTGGCTCGCTCCATCAGGGAAACCGGAATAATACAACCGGTCCTGGTGGTGCCAGAGGAAGACCATTACCGCATCGTGGTCGGGGAGAGAAGATGGCGGGCTGCCCGCAAGGCTGGCCTGCGCTCCCTCCCGGTGATCATCAGAAATCTCACCAGGGATAAGCAGCTTGAGATTCAGCTGATAGAAAACATTCACCGGGAAGACCTGAATCCGCTGGAAATTGCCCAGGCTTTTCAGCTGTTAAGCTCGGAGCTCGGGTTAACCCAGCAGGAAATTGCTGACAGGGTTGGCAAGGACCGGGCTTCGGTGGCCAACTACCTGAGGTTGTTGAAGCTTCCCGAGGAAGTAAAAAATTACATACTGGAAGGGAAGCTCTCCATGGGGCAGGCCCGGGCCATCCTGGCCCTGGAAGAAGCCGAGCTGCAACTGCAGGCAGCCCGCCAGGTAGTCGAAAAACAGCTATCGGTCAGAGAAACAGAAAAGCTAGTTCAGAGATACCGGGAAAAGCCACCCCGGGCCCAGAAGAGCCTGGAAGACCCTGACCTGAGAGCGGTGGAGGAAGAGCTGGTCAGGTTTCTCGGGACCAAGGTGACCATCTCCGGCAACCGCAACAAAGGGGCCATCAGGATATTTTATTTTTCCCTGGACGACCTCAACCGCATTTATGATAAGATAAAAGGAGCGAAAAAATGAAAGAGAAAGAAAAAGGGAGAGAAATCGTGGAAGAATCCCGCCTGGCCGGTCTGATTGATCACGGCACCGAACTTAAGGGTGAATTAAATTTCAAGGGCTCTTTCCGGATAGAAGGTTATTTCCAGGGTAAGATCTTTTCCGACGCCATGTTGATTATCGGCGAAAAAGGGAAAGTTGAAGCCGACGTTAAAGTCGGCCAGCTCATCATAAACGGGGAAATTAGGGGGAATCTCCAGGCCCGGGAAAGAATTGAGGTGCATAACCGGGGCCGGGTCTACGGCTCGCTGATTACGCCGCGCCTGGTGGTGGAAGAGGGCGCCTACCTGGAAGCCAGCTGCCAGACGAGCGAAGTTTCCGCCACTCCTCAAGAAGTCCCGGGAGTCAAGCAGCAGGGCTGAACCAAGGCCGGGGCCCTACCGTATCTTTATCTTTGTCCAGCCGTTTGCCCAAATAAGGCGACTTTTTAGACCAGCCGGGGCCATGATATATGAACAACCATTCATATATTTATAAGCATTCGACCTCCTGATATATGAATGAGTGTTCATATATTACACCATGTCCGGCCGGCCAATATATGAACGGTTATTCATATGTTGGCCGGGCGTATCCTCCTCGCCGGGGGCCCGACTCGCTGACCGTGGACCGTCAGCTTTGTGGTGGCAGGGTTTTTATCCGGCGCGGCCAGTGGTTATTTGAAATTATTAGCAGGCTGGCCGGCCGAGCTTCTGGTTCCGGCAATTTACAATCTCGGGCTAATTTTTCCAACTTGATTGCCATGCGTTTTTTATATTTGGTAGCTAGCTTGCCGGTCCCTACTTAAATTGGCAACTGGCCGCAAGGCGGGTTTCTATCGAAGAGATCAGTTGCTCTCAAGGTGCCTTTGGTTAAAAAAAGACTTATATTTTAAAAAGCTTATATAGCTTTATACATTAAACAGACTTGCCTGGTAGAGCAGTAAAGTAGCTTCGGCGGCCTCCATTTTAATACCATTACCAAGTCCAGGAAAAATAATATAGCCTGGCCCGATTACTATCGATTGAAGAATGATCCTTGATGTTGTGAGCTGAAAAGTTCTGGCCCCCTGGCCCGGTTGCGATGTCAGGCGGTTGAGATTAAATCGGATGGCAACAAGCCATATTCTTAACCGGGCTCTTGGAAATTAAAAAATTCCGGCAAAAATGTCCCGGAACGAAGGTTGAGTGGCAGAGAGAATAGTTTTATAATCTATGTCAAATAATCACGGAAAGAAGACCGAGATGAGCAAGTTTATATTCGTAACCGGCGGTGTGATTTCAGGCCTGGGCAAGGGGATTGCCGCGGCTTCCATCGGCCTTCTGCTGGAATCTCATGGATACAAGATTACCCTGCAAAAGTTCGACCCGTACCTTAACGTCGACCCCGGCACCATGAGCCCCTTTCAGCACGGCGAGGTCTACGTCACCGATGACGGGGCTGAAACCGACCTGGACCTCGGACACTACGAGCGCTTCACCTCCACCCGGACCAGCCGGCTTCATAACTGGACGGCCGGCAAGATCTACGAGGCCATCATCAGAAAGGAGAGAAGGGGAGACTACCTCGGAAAGACCGTCCAGGTGATTCCCCACGTCACCGACGAAATCAAGAACGCCTTTTACTCGGTGGCCGGGAACAATGATATCGTCATCGTGGAAATCGGCGGGACCGTGGGCGACATCGAAAGCCAGCCTTTCCTCGAAGCCATCAGGCAGATGAGGCTGTCCCTGGGGCTGGAAAACACCCTGTTCATTCACCTGACCCTGGTCCCTTACGTCGGGACCTCGGGCGAGCTCAAGACCAAGCCCACCCAGCATAGCGTCAAGGAACTGCGGGCTATCGGTATCCAGCCGGACATCCTGCTCTGCCGGAGCGACCGGGAATTGCCCGCCGATATCAAGGGCAAGATAGCCCTGTTCACCAACGTCCCGCTGGAAGCAGTCATCACCGCCGTGGATGCTCCTTCCATCTACGACATTCCGCTGAACTTCGCGGCCGAGGGTCTGGACCGGATCATACTGAAGAAGCTGGCCCTGGAGGCCAGGCAGCCGGACCTGGGGCGCTGGCAGGAGCTGGTCTGGCGCCGGCATCATCCCGAAGGTGAAGTCAACATTGCCATGGTCGGGAAGTACATCGGGCTTCATGATTCATACATCAGCCTTTACCAGGCGCTGGACCACGGCGGCCTGGCCAACCGGGTCCGGGTCAACATCGACTGGATCGAAGCCGAGGACCTGGAGCGGGGCCAGCCGGCCCGGATTCTCAGGAACAAGGACGGCCTGCTGGTGCCGGGCGGGTTCGGGCAGCGCGGGGTGGAGGGAAAAATCAGGGCCATCCAGTATGCCCGGGAAAAGGGCCTGCCCTTTTTCGGCATCTGCCTGGGCATGCAGTGTGCCACGGTGGAATTTGCCCGCCACGTGGCCGGCCTGAAGGGCGCCCACAGCGAGGAATTTGACGAACGTTCGCCCCACAAGATTTTCCGGCTGTGGCGGTTGCTGCGGAAGGATTCCGACCTGGGCGGGACCATGAGGCTGGGAGCTTATAACTGCCTGCTGAAGAAGGGCACGCTGGCTTACAACATATACAGAAGCGAGGCCATAAGCGAGCGCCACCGCCATCGCTATGAGTTCAATCCCGAGTACGAAAAGCCGCTCGCCGCGGCCGGCCTGGTGGTTTCCGGGAAAAACCCGGAGCATGGCCTGGTGGAGATCATCGAATTGAAAAAGCATCCCTGGTTCCTCGGCTGCCAGTTCCACCCGGAATTCAAGTCGCGGCCGCTGGAGCCGCATCCGCTGTTCAGCTCTTTTATCCGGGCGGCCTATCGCTTCAAAAAAAAGAAATAAGCCAGATAAGGCAAGACCCGGATAACCAATTGATAATAAAAGAGATGGACAAATGTTTAGGCTTTTGAACGGGTTGCGTAATTCACTTCAGGCCGGACGGGCCCGGAAGGTGCGCCTGATCCTGATGGACGTCGACGGAACGCTCACCGACGGGACGATTTATGTGCTTCCGGACGGCGAGGAAATCAAGGCTTACCATGTTCATGACGGCCTGGGCATCTTCCTGGCTCACCTGGCCGGGCTCAAGACCGGGATAATAACGGGAAAGACTTCCCGCGCCCTGGCAATACGAGCCAGCCGCCTGGGTCTCCAGGAACTGCATCAGGGCATACTGGATAAAAAGGAAGTTCTCCTGGACATCGCCCGACGCCATAAACTGGACCTGGCCGAGATAGCCTTTGTCGGGGACGACCTGGGGGACCTGGAAGTGATGAGGCTGGTGGGCTTCCCGGCAGCCGTGGCCGATGCCCACCCGGCCATAAGGAAGGTAGCCAGGTACCGCTGCTCCCGACCCGGCGGTGGCGGGGCCGTCCGCGAGGTTATTGAATTCATACTCAAAGCCCAGGGACGCTGGAAAGAGCTGGCCACCCGGGCCGCGGACATAAAAAGAAGTTCACAAACTCAATAAAAATATAATAAGCTATCTGTGCAGGCGCCGGAGGAATGGATGAAAATCAGGAAGGAAATATTTCGTGAATACGATATCAGGGGAGTGGTCGGGGAGGACCTGACCCCGGAGCTGGCCGCGGTCATCGGCCGGGCGGTGGCCAGCAAGGTTCAGAAGGCCGGAAAGAAGGAAGTGGCCGTCGGCCGAGATTGCCGGCTCAGCTCGCCCGCTCTGGCTCAGGGTCTGACCGAAGGCCTGCTGTCTTCGGGCTGCCGGGTGGTGGACCTGGAGGTAGTGCCCACCCCGCTCGTCTACTTTTCTGTTTTTTACAAGAAGATGGAAGCCGCGGTGATGATTACCGGCTCCCACAACCCGCCCGAGTTCAACGGGTTTAAGGTCATGGTTGGAGAAGAAACTCTGTACGGCGAAGGCATCCAGGACCTGTACCGGATCATAGAAGCAGAAGATTTTATAAAGCCGGCTACCGAAGGCACCCGCAGCGAGTATAATCCCATTCCTGAATACATTGACTACGTGGCCTCGCAGGTCAGGCTGGCCAGGCCGGTCCGGGTGGTGATCGACCCGGGCAACGGCACGGCCGGCCCGGTGGCCGCACCGCTCTTCCGACGGTTGGGGGCCGAGGTCATCGAGCTTTATACCGAGATGGATGGCCGTTTCCCCAACCATCATCCTGACCCCACCCTGCCCGAAGCCCTGAAGGATTTAATAGCCAAGGTAAAAGAAACCGGGGCCGAACTGGGCATTGCCTACGACGGCGATGCCGACCGGGTCGGAGCCGTGGACGATACCGGGCAGATCATCTGGGGCGACCAGTTGATGATCATTTTTGCCCGCGACCTGCTGGCCAGCCACCCGGGAGCGGCGGTCATTTCCGAGGTCAAGGCTTCGCAGCTCCTGTACGATGAAATCAGGCGGCTCGGCGGCCGGCCGATAATGTGGAAAACCGGGCATTCGCTCATCAAGAAGAAAATCCGGGAAGAAAAAGCCCTGCTGGCCGGGGAGATGAGCGGGCACATTTTCTTCGCCGACCGCTGGTTCGGTTTTGACGATGCCATCTATGCTTCATCCAGGCTGCTGGAAATAGTCTCCCGCTCCGACCGCAAGCTTTCCCGGTACCTGGCCGACCTGCCTCGGACTTACAATACCCCGGAAATAAGGATCTATGCCTCCGATGAAGTTAAGTTCCGGATAGTGGAAATGGTCAAGGAAGCCCTGAGCCAGAATCCCGGGGTCAGGCAGATCATAGACATTGACGGGGTCCGGGCCGTGTTCGACCGGGGCTGGGGCCTGCTGCGGGCCTCCAACACCCAGCCAGTCCTGGTGCTCCGCTTTGAGGCCTCCAGCCCGGAAGACCTGGAGAGGATTCGCTCCGAAGTTCATGGCGTCCTGGAAGGGGTAATAAGAAAGCTCAACGCCCGGTGAGGCCAGTTGAGCCTTAAGATAGGTTGAAAGGGAGAGATAGAGGTGGCCGGAAAAAAATCAAACAGAAAAAGCAACCGGAAGAAACTGGACCTGAGGGTGGTCATCCTGGCCGGCGGCAGCGGCACCAGGTTCTGGCCGCTCAGCCGCCAGCAGAACCCCAAGCAGTACCTGAAAATCGTAAGCGAGAAGTCGTTGATAGAAGAAACGGTCAGCCGCCTGAAGGGCCTGGTCCCGCCCTCGAGAATTTACACCATCGCCGTGGCCGAGCAGACCAGGATTTTGAAGCGGTTGCTGCCCCGGTTGCCGGGCAATAATTTTTTGCTGGAACCGGAGGCCCGGAACACCGCGCCCTCCCTGGTCCTGACCACAGCCAGCCTGTATCTTAAGAACCCGGAGGCCGTGGTGATTGCCCTGCCGGCCGACCACTTTATCAAGGACGTCGATGAGTTCAGGAGAAAATTAATTCTGGCGGCCGAGGCCGCTTACCGTTTTAAAAAGATCATTATGTTCGGCATACCGCCGGTTTCTCCGGCCACCGGCTATGGCTACATCCACGTCTCCCGCAACCAGCGCCAGGAAATAAACGGGGAAAAATTCTACCAGGTCCGCGGTTTCCGGGAAAAACCCGACCTGCCCACCGCTTTGGAGTTCATGCAGTCGGGTGAATATTACTGGAACAGCGGCATCTTTCTCTGGCGGGCTGATACCTTTGCCGAAAACCTCAGGGATTACGCCCCGGAAATGTTCTCGGCCTGGATCAAACTGCTGCCGGCGCTCCGAAGGAACGACCGCCAGGAAATCCGCCGGGTTTTCATGGAAATTCCGGCCCTATCCATAGACTATGCCCTGATCGAAAAAATCTACGGCTCGCTGATGAGCCCGGGAGATTTTGGCTGGTCGGACCTGGGCTCCTGGAGTGCCCTCTACGATTACCTCCCCGAGGATGAAGACTGCAACGTTTCCCGGGGCCGGCTTCTGACCCTGGAGGCCAGGAATTGCCTGGTCTTCAACCCGGGCCGGCTGACCGCCCTGATCGGGGTGGAGAACCTGATCGTGGTCAACGCCGGTGATGCCCTGCTCATCTGCCGCAAGGACCAGGACCAGAAAGTGCGCGAGCTGGTGGAAAAGCTTAAGAAAGAAGGCCCGGAATATCTTTAAGGAAATAACAAAACAAATCAGATAATAAGCGGGAAAAGGGGAGTCACCTTCCTCACCTGATTTTCCTGCCGCTGTTCAGGCGAAAGTCCCAGGGACGAGCGTCCTTTACCGGGACAGTTTTAAAAAGATTTAATGAAATTTTCTCCACCCCCACGGTTACGATTAAAGGCCAGGTCCAAATATGGGCTGTGGACAAAAAGATTTATCCTCATTGAGCAAATATCCAATCAGGACTTCCGGGACTCCGGTAAAAGAACTTCACCCTGACTTCTGCTCCGAACCGGCCGGGTGTTTCAGGTAATTTTCTTCCCAGATTGGGTCCAGCAGGGCCGCCACCTTCCGGTCGTATTCCACCAGCCCCTGGTAATATTCTGGGTCAGCCAGGGCCTCGGCGGCATTGTCGTCAATGGGATGCGGGTGATGTTTCTGCAAAAGCGGGTAGAGGTCAACGAAGTGGTCGCGCATCGGGCAGGGCATGATCCAGTTCCTGACCAGGCCCTCCACCGCCAGGTTCTTGCCGTAGCCGTAATCTCTCTGCCATTGCCTGAGGTCGGCGAAGAAGGGATGGGCCCAGACGTCGTTCAGGTTCTTACCCTGGCCATAAATTTCGTAAATGTTGACGGGAGAGTAGGGGACAAAAACGCAGGGAGTGACCGTGCCGTCCCAGTTGACCACCAGGTAGCCGCCCGACCGCCCTGCCGAGATGCAACCGTGGGTGGCCGTGCCGCTGTTCCAGAAGTCAATCAGGAAAATGTGCCGGTTATAGACCAGCTCCCAGGCCCGCCGGTACAGGCGCAACCGCTGTTCGGGGGAGGGCAGCAGATCCAGGGTGAAGGCCCGGCCGATGGGCATGTACTGAAAGACCCAGGCGAAATGCACACCCTGCTGGTTGAAGTAAAAATCTATAACCTCGTCCGAGAAAACTTCCTCGGCGTTGTCCCTGGTGACGGTAACCGAGATGCCGTAAAAGACTTTTTCTTTTCGGAGATGGTCAAAAGCCTGCAGGATGCGGTCGAAGACACCGCGACCCCGCCTTTTGTCGGTTGATTCTCGCAGGCCCTCGACCGAGATGGCCGGCATTATGTTCCCGGCCCGGGCCATCCTTCTGGCCATGTTCTCGTCGATCAGGGTCCCGTTGGTATACATCAGGAAGAACGTGTCGCCATGTTTTTCCACCAGGTCCATCAGGCTGTGACCTTCATCTTCATAGAGCAGGGGTTCGCCACCGCTGATTACCAGGAACCTGGCCCCCCACAGTTCCTTGGATTCGGTGGCCAGGCGGTCCAGTACCGGCCAGGAGAGCTTGATTTCTGTCCGGTCAGAGTCGGCATAACAGCCAATGCAGTACAGGTTACATTTCTTGGTGGGGCTGATGAGCAGGAAGCCGGGAGGCGTGACCCCGAACTGGTTGCGGAATTTTTCCCTGATGGGGATTTCTCCTTCCTTGATGATGGCGTCACCGATAAGAATATTCAGCAGTTTCTGGACGGTTTGAGGCGACAGGCGGTCTTCGATGATGGCCCGGCTGACGGTCCTGAGGATGGCGATGCCCATCTCGGCCCGGTCGCGGACAGCCCCGGGCGGCTTGTTACCCCTGGCCATGGCCAGCTGGGTGTTTTTCCGCAACTGCTTTTCCCAGGAATTGGCCAGCAGGTAAGCGGCCGGTTTTATGGTTTTTAACACGGGGATGAACCTGGAGATGGTTCTGAGCCTGGCCGCCCTGGCCTGCCGGCGACGGTAGACGCGCTCTCTTTCGGTAGTCATGGAGTAACCTCCCCTCAACCGAAAGGCAAAGCGGTTGAGTTACTATAAATTTTGGAACTAAAACCCTATACCCCTGACTACATATCAAATAATATGATTTTTCAGGGCGCTGTCAAGTTAAGGTGGCGGATACCCTGGCCAGCCGGGCAACCAGAATTACCGGGCGTTCAGATGCCGGTTCTGCAGCTTGGAGTGCCGCATTCCATAGGCAAAATATATCAGAAGCCCGGCGGCCAGCCAGGCGGTGAACCTCAGCCAGGTCAGGGCTGGCAGGCTGGCCATCAGGTAGAGGCAAAAGCCTATAGTTACCAGCGGAGTGAAGGGCACCAGCGGTGTGCGGAACTTCCTTTCCACCTGGGGCTGGGTGTGCCTCAGGACGATGACCCCCACCGAAACCAGGATGAAGGCGAACAGGGTGCCAATGTTGCACAGCTCGATGATAACTCCCAGGGGGAAGAAGCCGGCGATGATGGCGGTCAGGGCCCCGGTTATCCAGGTGCAGGTGGCCGGGGTGCGATGCACGGGATGGACGCGGGAAAAAACCTGGGGCAGCAGGCCGTCCCTGGCCATGACCATGAATATCCGGACCTGGCCATAGACGGTTATCAGCAGGGTGGAAATCATCCCGATGATGCCGCCGGTGGCCACCAGGGCTCCGCCCCAGCGGATGCCAATCCTGGCCAGGGCCGCCGGCAGGGCATTGCCCACGTCTATTTCCTTGAACGGCACCAGGCCGGTCAGGACGAAGGCCACACCCACGTAAAGCACGATGACCACGGCCAGGCAGAGCATCAGCCCGAGAGGAACATCTTTCTTGGGATTGATGGTTTCTTCGGCGGCGGTGGAAACGGCATCAAACCCTATGTAGGCGAAGAAGATGATGGCCGCCCCGGCCATGATCCCTTTCCAGCCAAACGGGGCAAAGGGCGTGAGGTTGCTGAAATTAACATGACTTATGCCCAGCACGATGAACAGCACGATGACCGCAATTTTCAGGACCACAATAATATTATTGGTGATAGAGCTTTCTCTTATTCCCAGGTAGAGGATCCAGGTGATGAGCAAGGTTATCAGGATGGCCGGCAGGTCGACGATACCCCCGGCCAGTGGAGTCAGGCAGAGGGCCTTGGGCAGTTTCACTCCCAGGTTTTCGAGCAGCCCGATAAAGGTGGTTGACCAGCCGGAAGCCACGGCGCTGCCCGAGACCAGGTATTCCAGCATCAGGTCCCAGCCGATTATCCAGGCGATAACTTCTCCGAAGGCGGCATAAGAATAGGAATAGGTGCTTCCGGCCACGGGAAACATGCTGGCCAGCTCCGAGTAGGTCAGGGCGCACAGCCCGGCCGTAATGGCGGCGATGATGAAGGACAGGAGCACACCGGGGCCGGCCAGGTGGGCTCCCTGCCCGGTGGCCACGAAGATTCCCGTGCCCACCACCGAGCCTATGCCCAGGGCGGCCAGGTCCACGGCTCTCAGGCTCTTGCGGAGCTGGGTATGTTCGGAGGCTTCCTGCAGGTCTTCCGGCCTTTTCTTGACCCAGAGGTTCATCGGGCTTCTCCTTGCGCGGTCAAAAATGCTTTAAGTGTTGAATAATACTCATCCTGATTTCGTTTGACAAGAAAAAAGTTCATTCCGGTCAAGACATGGTATCCAGTCTAATGGGTCTGTTTGGAAGCGGCGCGGTGGTAGTCCGGCCATAGGGATTGGGGTGGAGGAAGCGGGGAGATTTATCAGGTTGGTACTTGAAAAAGCG
>QUAH01000013.1 GCA_003426165.1 Candidatus Saccharicenans subterraneus | reverse complement strand
AATCCCTTATAATCTCTTTGAGCCATCGTAAGTAAAATACTCCTTTCTTAAGGTTGAAGTCTTGAAAAGGAGATATTACGATGGCTCGTCCTCCTAAATCAATTTGCGAACTATTTTGTACACTAGCGATAAAACGGGATGAATCATCAAATAGCCAGGAACCGATCCTTAAATAAATTGCCTGTGAAGTTGCTGCTTCTATTCCTGGCCGTTAACTTTCTGTCCCAAGCGCTGCTGGCCCGGCCGTCCGACTCCATTTCTGAACTTAACGGCAAATACTTCAAGAAAATCTTAAAAGATACCGGGATGATACTGACTTCACCCGGCCGTTGGGAAAAGAAAGACTGGTTCAGGTTCGGCCTGAGCCTGGCGGCCACTTCGGCCTTCTTTCCGCTGGACAACTCAATTCACCGCCAGGTTTACGAGAACGAATCTCCCACCCTGACTTCAGTCTCCAGGGCCTTTTCTTTCGCCGGGGCACCGCTTGGCCTGCTGGGGATGCTTTCGGCCGGGTACCTTATCGGGCACTTCGAACGGTCAGACTCGACCAGGGCCACCTTCCTTCTGGCCGGAGAGAGTCTCCTCATAACCGAGCTTCTTGTCCAGGCAGGCAAGATAGGTATCGGCCGGGCCAGGCCCTATACACTGGAAGGGCCCTTTGTTTTTCATCCCATCACCCTCCAGGGCCAGTGGCAGTCCTTTCCTTCCGGACATTCGGCCGCAGCCTGGGCCGTGGCCACCAGCCTGGCTTCCCGGGTCAAAAGCCCCTACCTGCGGGCTACATTTTTTGCCATCGCCTCGGGCATCTCCCTTTCCAGAATTTTTCTTGATAAGCACTTCGCTTCGGATGTTGTCGGTTCCGCCCTGATCGGTTACTTTATCGCCCGCAAGCTGAGTAAGCCCGAATCGCCTGAAAAGAAAACAAATGGGGCATCCCTGTCTTTTAACCTCGGCCACCGCTTCGTGGCCTTCGGCCTGAGCTATCAATTTTAACCCCCGCCCTTTCTTTCAGGCCCGGCAATTGAAGCCCGATTAATACCGGGAAAAATCGCGAATGGATTATCAATGACTACAAGCAGGCGAAGCTACGGGCTGCGGCAGCACACATTTTTTTGTAGCTCATTTTCTGTTGTCCGCTTTTTGGCCCCCAGGTTTTCAGCCCTAAAGCCTGTAACCAGAATATTAAGCAAGAGTTTCAGGATTCCAGCCGGTTGCTACTCAGATGTGGCATAAGAATAAAGACAAATCAGGTCGGGGCTTACAAATTCTGAGATGGGCCTGTCTTACAGAGTTCAGGCCTTGATAACTTCCAGGCCGTTCATATAAGGCCGCAGGGCTTCGGGCACCAGCACCGAGCCGTCTGCCTGCTGGTAATTCTCCAGGATGGCGCTGACCGTCCGCCCGACGGCCAGGCCCGAGCCGTTGAGGGTGTGGACGAACTCCGGCTTGGCCTTGGCTCCCCGCTTGAACTTGATTTGAGCCCGGCGGGCCTGGAAGTCAAAACAATCGGAGCAGGAAGAGATTTCCATGTAAGCGTTCTTTGAGGGCATCCAGACTTCCAGGTCGTAGGTTTTGCCGCTGGCAAAACCCATGTCGCCCGTGCACAGGGCCACCACCCGGTAGGCCAGGCCCAGGCGCTTGAGAACTTCCTCGGCGCAGGAAGTCATGTATTCCAGCTCTTCCAGGGACTTCTCCGGCAGAGAGAAAATCATCATCTCCACCTTGTTGAACTGGTGCTGCCGGATGAGCCCGCGGATGTCCTTGCCGTAGGAACCGGCCTCGCTGCGGAAGCAGGGGGTGTAAGCCACCAGGCGCTGGGGCAGCATTTCCGCCTCGAGGATTTCGTTGCGGTAGATGTTGGTCAGCGGCACCTCGGCCGTCGGAATCAGGTACCAGTCGTAGCCTTCCAGCTTGAACAGGTCCTCGGCAAACTTGGGCAGGTTGCCGGTTCCGGTCAGGCTGGCGGCGTTGGCGATGAAGGGCGGGATGACTTCCCTGAAGCCCTTTTCCCTGGTATGCAGGTCCAGCATGAAGTTGATGAGGGCCCTTTCCAGCCTGGCGCCGGCCCCGAAATAGACCGCAAACCTGGAGCCGGTAATCTTGGCCGCCCGCTCAAAATCCAAGATACCCAGGTTCTTCCCTATGTCCCAGTGGGGCTGGGGTTCAAAGCTAAAAACGGGCGGCTTCCCCACCGTCCTGACCACCACGTTGTCTTCGGAGCTCTTTCCGACCGGCACCGATTCATGGGGCAGGTTGGGAATCCGCAACAGCAGCGAATTGAGCTGCTCCTCCAGCTCCCGGGATTCTTTCTCCAGGGCTGAGATTTCCTCGCCCACCTTTCTCGATTCTTCAATCAGGCCCGTGACATCCTTACCCTGCGGTTTGAGCTTCTTAACTTCTTCCGAGATCCGGTTGCGCTTCTCGCGCAGGGCCTGGACCCGCTGGACCTGGCTTCTCAGTTCATCGGACAGGTGGTAGAGTTCATCCAGGTCGGCCAGGGCCTGCGGTTGGCCGCGGGTGGCTATTCGATTTTTTACTTCTTCAAAGTTTTCCTGTATGTATTTTAGGTCCAGCATGGCTTGATTATAGCACATCCCGGTCCCGGATTATCAGCGTTTTCTTAAGGTTACCAGGGGAAAAGCCCGTGGTTGAAGGGCCCGGGAAAAGAGAATAAAATGAGTTTAATGAACAGGTACTACGTGGGGACGGCCGGCTGGAGCTATGAAGACTGGGAAGGAATAGTCTATCCGCCGGTCAAGGGCCGTAGCTTCCATCCCCTGGAATACCTGGCCCATTTTATTGATATTGTTGAAATTAACTCCACTTTTTACCGGCCGGCTTCACCGGGAATGGCCTATTCCTGGCTGCGCCGGGTGCAGGCCTTTACCCGGTTCTTATTTACCGTGAAGCTGCTCCAGGTCTTCACCCACCAGAGGAAGGATTTTTCTCAGAAAGAGGTTGACGAGTTCAAGAAGGGCATAGAGCCCCTGGCCGTCAAGCAGAGGCTGGCGGCCATCCTGATTCAATTCCCCTGGTCTTTTCATGACTCGGCCGAAAACCGGGACTACCTGGAGAGGCTGTTCAAGCTGTTCGCTGAATTCCCGCTGGCCCTGGAAGTCCGCCACGGCTCGTGGGACCGGCCCGACTTTCATGAATTCCTGAAAGAGCACAAGGTCTGCTACTGCAACATAGACCAGCCGGTTTTCAGCAACTCCATCAAGCCCTCGGCCATCGTCACTAATCCCCTGTTTTCATACGTCCGGCTGCACGGGCGAAATTACAAGGACTGGTTCAGGGAGGAGGCCGGGCGGGACGACCGTTACAATTACCTTTACACCACCGATGAGCTCGAGGACTGGATAAAAAGAATAAAAAAGCTGGCCGAGGGCAGCGACCGGGTGTTCATCATCACCAACAACCATTACCGGGGACAGGCCCTGGCCAACGCCCTGCAGATTAAAAACATGATCACCGGCGAAAAGCTGCAGGTCCCGGCCACCATGCTGGAAAAATACCCGGTCTTAAAGGAAATTGCCAAGAAGCTGGAAAAGGGCCAGATTGACCTGTTCGAAGAAAAAGTCGAAGCCGGGGGTTCGGATGTGGAAAAACAAGGAGCCGGTGCAAAAGATAAGGATAAAAAGGATAAGGAGAAAGACAAGGGGAAAAAAGATATCGGGCAATAAGAATATGATCGCCAATCAAAGCCAGCTCATGGACCGAAAGAACCTTAGTTGCAGGACCGGGATGGCAGCTTTAAGAAAAATCAGTTTGAACAGGCGGATATTATCAAGAAAAGAGATAACTAACGGAGCCTTCGTGATAAAAAATCCTGTTAATCTGGCGAACGGCTATTTCCCAACACTTGCTGATGTCAGCTCTTTCTCGAGAAAATCTGGAAATTTTTCAGCGATGGGATAATAATTAAGGCTTAATATTCTTAAATTTATACATAAGGACTCATAATATGAACTGGTGGGAAGGCGAATTTCTCAGGGTAAAAAACAACCAGCTTTACCTCGAAGGCCACCCGGCCGAACAACTGGCTAAGAAATACGGCACTCCGCTCTATGTCTACAGCCGGAACGAGGTGCTGAGAAACCTGCGGTCGCTCCGGGAAGCCTTCAGCCCGGCGCCGGCCGAACCGGAGGTGCGCGTGGCTTATGCCATGAAAGCCAACCCGCACCCGGGAATCCTCAAAACATTGCTCAAAGAGGGCTGCTGGATTGATGCCGTCTCCCCGGTAGAGGTGGAAATCGCCCTAAGAGCCGGATTTCCTGAAAACAGGATAATGTTCACGGGCACCTCCATCAGCCAGGAAGATTTCGAGCGGGTGCTGAAGCATCCGGCTGTAACCATCAACATCGACGCTTACGAACAGGTCGACCTGCTGGAGGCGGCCAGAAAGAAATTCCGAATTAAAAGACCGGTGCGGGTTTCAGTCCGCTGGAACCCGGGGCTCGGCCGGGGTTTCTGCAGCAAGACAGTGACCGCCGGGGACCGGAGTTCCGACGGAACCCCGATCAAGTTTGGCGTGGAAGATTCCAGAGTGCTAGATACTTTCCGGCGGCTGAAGAGACTTGGCTTCAAGCCGGTCGGCCTCCACCAGCACCTGGGCTCGGGCTGGACCGAAGAGGACTTTCCAGTGGCCATCAAGGCTGTGGAGCGGATGGTAAATAAGGCCCGGGAGCTGAAGCGAGCCGGATTTGGGCTGGAATTCCTGGATTTTGGCGGCGGCTTCGGGCCCAGATACAGGCAGGAACAGAGACCTTTCCCGCTGCCTGAATACGCCGCCTACATTCTCGACAGGGTTGAGACCGCCAAACTGGGCCTTAAGGCCATAGTGGTCGAGCCGGGAAAACACCTGCTGGCCGGGGCCGGGGTGGTGCTGGTCAGAGTCGAATATACCAAGCAAAGCTACGGAAACCTTTTTGCCTGCGTCAATGCCGGAACTTACAATACCGTGCCGCGACCGGTCATCTATGAAGAAGCCTACCATGAAATAGTCAATGCCAGCCGGGTGAACGGAGGTAAAAAAGAAAAGGTGACGATTGCCGGGCACCTCTGCGAAACCGGCGACGTCTTCGGAGCGGAGAGGTTGCTTCCTGTGCCCAAACGCGGAGATATCCTGGCCGTGCTGATGTCCGGGGCCTACTGCCGCAGCATGGCCTCCAATTTCAACCTGCGGACCATTCCCCGGGAAATTCTTCTATGACCCTGGCCAACGGGCTCTTGCTGCCGTTCATTGCCCTCCAGATGTACTGGCACTGGATGATCTGGGTGGCCAGCCTCTGGGCCATTACCTTCCCCGGCTCGAGCTGGTCCCTGGCTGTAATCTTTAATCGCATCCCGGCTGCCGGGCCGGAGAAAACTTTGAACGAGGTTAAGTGAGTCAACAATGTCGATAGGAAACTCCATTGCACCCGGTGCCTCATATCAAAAATGCGATGAAATAGCCCGGCTCCTGGAAAAGTACCTGAAGAGGCTCGTCGCCCGCCGGAACGTAAAACAGTCCATCCTGGCCGTTGAAACACTGGATGGCTCTTTAAGATGGCTGGGAGCAGAAGGAATGGCCAGGTCCGACGGCACTCCCATGAAGCCGGACCTTCCCTTCTGGATTGCCAGCGTTACCAAGCTCTTTATTGCCGCCGCCATCTTCAAACTTCAGGAGCTGGGCCAGATTTCAATCGGAGATTCAATAGCCGCCTATCTGCCCGAAAACCTTATCAGGGGCCTGCACCGGGTTGGCCCGGTGGATTACAGTGAGAAGATAACGGTCAGGCATCTTCTGGAGCATTCTTCCGGCCTTCCGGATTACCTGGAAGTGTCCAGTAAAGATGGTCGAAGTCTTTTCCAGGAACTTCTGAAAGAGGGAGACAGGTGGGTTTCCCTCGAGGATATCATTGACATAATCAAGGAGGCAAATTCACCCCTGTTTCCCCCTCAGCCAGTTGAGAGCAGGAAGAAGAAGGTTCGTTACTCCGATACGAATTACCAGCTTTTGATTGCTATCATCGAGCGGGTAAGCAGGCAGCCGCTTCAGCAGGTTTTCGAGGATATGATTTTCAAGCCGCTCGGGCTCAAGCAGACATTTCTGCCGGGCACAGAAAAGGCCCGGAATTTTCCTGACGTGGCCTCGGTCTGGTACCTGGATAAAGAGCTCCATATTCCCGAGGCCATGGCTTCGCTTAAAGACCTTTACAGCACCGCCGGCGACCTTCTGGTCTTCATGCGGGCCCTGGTTCAGGGCAAGCTCTTCAGCGGCCCGACCAACTTTGACCTCAGGATCCAAAACTGGAACCGCTTTGGCTTTTCCCTGAGCCCGGTTGGACCCGGCTGGCCCATTGAATATGGACTGGGATTGATGCGCTTTCGGTTGCCACGGTTCATGACGCCGTTTCGCCCCGTCCCGGCAATTATCGGGCATACCGGGGTCTGCGGCTCCTGGCTCTTTTACTGCCCCGGGCTGGAACTTCTGCTGGCCGGCACGGTCGGCCAGCTTGCGGCCGGGCCTGTACCGTTTAGATTTTTGCCACGCCTTCTTAACGCCTTAAGACCATATTTGTGATGAACCCTATATCCTAAATTCAGGACCAGTCATCAATTTACCTGACCTTATCCTAATATATAAAGCCAGATAAAGAAACTAAAAATACAAATCTCTCTGGACCCTTAAATAGTGCCCGGGAAAAAGCAATTTACCCCGCGGGTGTCAAGTCCTATTAAAACGTCCGCAGGAAGGTGCAGTTCAGAAGGCGCGGGTGACTGCCATCCTGGAGCCGCACTTCAGCCCGCAGAAAACACACCGGCGGTGAGCCAAAGGCCAGGGCTTTCCTCTGCCCCACCCCTTCCACCAGCCCGGTTTCATCTTCAAAGAGATAAAAATAGGTAAGCCCTCTGGCGGTTCTTATTTCCCGGGCATCGATGATGCGCACCGCCAGCTCCACCATCTGCCCGGCTAAATCTTTAAGTTGAGCGATGCGCAGCGGCGGCCTCCTCCCATCCAGAAACTCCAGCGGATCGCCCACCGGCAGAAAGCCCAGCTTCTCCAGCTGGAGCTTGCGCTTCTCTTCATCAGCAATGTCCGCCACCTTTAGCTCGGATACACCCTGAAAGTAGCGTAACACCTGCTGGCTGCGGTTTGGCTCCAGAGAGTCCAGCGCCCCGGCCTGGATGAGGGCCAGAAGGTCGCTCTGCCCCGGTTTGACGCGGGCCAGAAAATCTTCCACCGAAAGATAAGGCCCGCCGGCTTCTCGTTCTTTGATGATTTTTTCTATGGTTTTTGCCGTAAGATTTTTTATCAGCCCCAGGCCAACCCTTATCCCCCGCCCTTTGAATCTTAAAATAATTTTATCATCAGGCCAAGTTTGAATGATACGCCGGTCAGGTCTAAGGAAGCTTTTCTAACATCTCTCATAAACTCTGGGGTAGCATCAGGTATATTGGACCAGACATGCAAATCGAAATATCGTTCGCCTATATCTTGATCTTCCTTACTGAAATAATATAAGAATCCTTTATCTTCAGCTTTGATTATACCTTGAACATTACCATTGGGGTCATAGTATATTCTTTCAAGTGATTCAGTGCCTTTGAAATGTGATATTCTCCCATACCTTAGCCTTATTTCAGATATAAACGATAATCTTGAGTTAAAGGAATATTCTGCTAACAGCTTTAAGTGTCCGACCAGGGTAGGGAAGGGAAATCTTCTGGTTTCAATTTTTATGGCATCAACTGCTTTTGCTCCTACTGGTTCTGGAATAATCATTGTATATATAAAGGTTCGAGAGATGCCAGCCATGTAAAATCCGCTTCCTGCTCCCGCAGAAAAACGAAATTTCGGATTATCAATAATCTTGTAATACAGAGTATATTCAAAGGGGAATAAAAGCCAGTATTTCGGCTTAAAATAATAATTCATGCGCTGAGTATGATTGTCAATATATAAAGAAAAAAGCAAGGAGCTTTCATTTGATTTCTGAATTGGTTCTAAGATAGATAATCCAAGAGACAATCTTGATTTTAACTCAACATACAGAGAGAGCTCAAAGCTTTTAAATTTACCGGGCAAAGGTATTATTTCCCCTTGAACCTCTTCCCACCCCGGATTATACTTTCTAACGTAATTGAACAAGTCGTTGTTGTTAAAGCTGGTAAGGCAATTATTGATATCTCCAACTCTTATTCTCCCCGAAATATAGGCAAAGCTTAAATAAAATCGTGGATGCTCCCTGGATTTGTGTTCAGCCTTTAGTGGTAAGTATAAAAAAAGAAACATAACAACCATCAAGAACAGGTATAGTTTCGCTTTATGGGTTTCTATTTTCATTAAAACCTCCTTTATAATAGGAGTAGAAGGCTCCTTTAATAAGAGCCAACTTTATAGAAATCAACTGACTGGATTTTGATCAGAGTAAGCAATTTAATCACCCCCTTTCAATAACTAACCCACATCAGACGCCTTGCTTTAGTAAAACTGCGAATATTGCTGGAAGACTAGAATCGAAAAAATAGGTAAAGAGCACCCCCTCGCTCTCATGTTCAGTTCACCCTTATTTGCTGATATAAATGTAAAAAAAAAAAAAAAACACGCTGTCAAGTCTATTTTTCTTTTCGGTGGAAGGAACAGAGGAAAAAGCAATTTACCCCGCGGGTGTCAAGTCCTATTAAAACGCCCGCAGGAAGGTGCAGTTCAGAAGGCGCGGGTGACTGCCATCCTGGAGCCGCACTTCGGCCCGCAGAAAACACACCGGCGGTGAGCCAAAGGCCAGAGCCTTCCTCGGCCCCACCCCTTCCACCAGCCCGGTTTCATCCTCAAAGAGGTAAAAATAGGTGAGCCCTCTGGCGGTTCTTATTTCCCGGGCATCGATGATGCGCACCGCCAGCTCCACCATCTGCCCGGAGAGATCCTTAAGCTGCGCTATCCTCAGTGGCGGCCTCCTCCCATCCAGAAACTCCAGCGGGTCTCCCACCGGCAGAAAGCCCAGCTTCTCCAGCTGGAGCTTGCGCTTCTCTTCATCAGCAATGTCCGCCACCTTGAGCTCGGATACCCCCTGAAAGTAGCGCAGCACCTGCTGGCTGCGGTTCGGTTCGAGGGAGTCCAGCGCCCCGGCCTGGATGAGCGTCAACAGGTCACTCTGCGTCGGCTTGACACGGCCCAGAAAATCTTCCACCGAAAGATAAGGCCCGCCGGCTTCTCGTTCTTTGATGATTTTTTCTATGGTTTTTGCCGTAAGATTTTTTATCAGCCCCAGGCCAACCCTTATCCCCCGCCCCTCCACCTGGAATCTGTACCCGCTCCGGTTGACATCCGGTCCCAGGATGGCAATCCCCAGCCTCTTGGCTTCTTCCACGTACTCCGGAAGCTGGTAATAACCGCCGCCGGCGTTGAGCACCGCGGTCATATAAACCAGCGGATGGTGAGCCTTTAAGTAAACAGCCTCGTAAGCCATGAGCGCATAGGACGCGCTGTGGGCCCGGTTGAAAGAATAGGCAGAGAATTTTTCCATCTTCTGCCAGAGGTTCTTAACTTCATCTTCCGAATAACCGCGGCCAAGGGCCTGCTCGAAAAACTTCCGGCGGAGGCTTTCATCCACCCGGCGCTTTTTAAGCTGGCGGCGCAGTATCTCCCCTTCCTCCGGTGGAAAACCGGCCACCCGCTCGGCCACCTGCATCACCTGCTCCTCGTAGAACATCAGGCCGCCGGTTTCCGGAAGCACCCGGGAAAGAAGCGGGTCTTCCGGAAGGGGCCGGCCCTCGCGGCGCCTGAGGTAGGCTTCCTTCATGCCGCTCTCTGTTGGACCGGGTCTGATCAGGGCCAGGGCATGGATTAAATCGCCGAGGTTTTCCGGCTTCATCCGGCGCAGCAGGTTCATCATGGCCGGGCTTTCCACCTGGAAACAGCCGATGGTCCGGGCTTCCCGGAGAAGGGCATAGGTTTTCGGGTCATCCGGCGGGAGGTGTTCCAGCCGGAGCGCTTTCCTGGTTTCGGAGATGGCCGTAAGGCCGCGGGTGGAAAGAAGGTCCAGCTTGATGAGTTTGAGCTCTTCCACCGTGTCACGGTCGTAATGGCACATCAGAAGTCCTTTGGCTGATTCTTCAAGCGGAAGGAAGCGGTCGGCCGGGGCCGGCGTCAGTATCACCCCGCCCACGTGAAGCGAAATTTCGGCAAAAACCCCGGAAAGCTCCGAGGCTAACTTCCAGACCTCAAGATAGCCGGCCTGGGGCGGCATCTCCCGGAGATAATCCGGCTCGGCGAACATCGGCACCTTCTTGCTCATGGCCCGGGCTTCTTCCGGCGGGAGGCCGAAGGCCCTGGCCGTTTCGTAAAGTGCCGAGCGGGCCCGGTAATTCTTCAGGCTGCAGACGTAAGCCGCGCCGGTCTTACCCGAACCGTAGCGCTTGAGGACATAATCGAGAACTTCATCGCGGCGGCTGGAGTCAAAATCCAGGTCAAAGTCGGGCGGGTCGGGCCGGCCGCGGTTTAAGAACCGCTCGAAATAAAGGTCGTATTTTACCGGGTTGAGCCGGGAAATTCCCAGAAGGTAAGCCAGGTAAGAAGAGGCGCCCGAACCACGGAGGTTGTGGTAGATGCCCCGGCGCCGGGCAAACTCCACCACGTCATGGACCACCAGGAAGTAAGGAGCAAAGCCGCTTTCTTCCACCACCTGGAGCTCCCGCACGGCTCTTTCCCTTTCCTTCCAGCTGAGATTTTTAAGCCGGGAGAGCTTTTCGTTTATCACCTGGCGCAGGGTGAAGGGAAAAAGGTCCGGGGGAAGCGGCGGGACGATGTTTTCAAACGAGAAATCTATCTTCTCCGCCACTTCAAGGTGCCGGCGGAAGACCTCTTTGGGCCGGTCGCCGTATTTTTTGAGGGCGATTTTCTCCTGCTCGGGACCATAATTCCTGAGCAGCGGAGAAAGTTTTTTAAGCTCCGGCGGGTAAGGGATTTTCTGTTCTATGGCTCGAAGCAGCACCAGGCGCTGCGGACTGGACAGGTACTTGAGCGGTGCGGTCCAAAGAAGCGGAATACCAGAGCGCTGCGCCAGCCACTCCGCGGCTTCAAAGTTCTCAAGCCCACAGCCGAGATAAAAATCGTCAGGAACGTGTTCGCCAATCTTTTTTACCGCACTCACCCGCTCTTCCAGCTCCGCTTCAGAAACGGGCAGACTTTCAGGCAGAATTAAAATGGTGATAAGTCCTTCAGGTTCCAAAAACTGCTTGCGGTTAAAAATCTCCAGCAGCCGGTGATAGCCCTTTTTCTCCCTGACCAGAAAAACATAGCGGCTGCTCTTTTCCGGAAAATCGAGCTCGAGCTCGCAGCCGAACACAGGCTTGAAACCACGGCCCTCGCTAAGAGCCCTCCACTTCCCCCAGCCGTAGAAAGCGCCGATATCAGTGAGAGCCACAGCCGGAAGCCGGTTTCTTTCAGCAAACTGCGCCAGCTCTTCCAGGATGATACTGCCCTCACCCCGGCTGAACACCGAATGAACTCTTAAAGGGACGAACATGATCAACTCCGTCTAACCGGCTTTTGTCTCCTGTATTGTTTTAATTCTCTGTCTGCTCTTCTTTCATTTTTGCTTCTTTCCATTAGCAGCTTTCCCATTCCCAGTCCCGTCATTCTGAAATTCATTTACTTCTCATATTAGAATCTAACGGTTGCTACCCTTTCTTTTCCCGTTTTCTTCATTCTCCATTCTTCATCTTTCAATTCTTCCCCTTCCACAGACCTTTTTCCCCTTTTCTGTTTCCTCATCTGGTTAAAGAAGCGGTTTTCAGGATAAAGCCGCGGCCGCGGTCTTCTTCATAAACTTCGCTCAGCATCTTCTCCCGCACGGTAAGCAGGGCGTTAAACCCGTATTTTTCCCGCACCCGGTCCAGGGCCTGGCAGAGCCTCTCTTCCCGCTCGGAGTAAAGTTCGAAAAGGGAAAGATGCCGGGCTTCGACCAGCTCGCTGCCCTTGACTCCAACCAGCCGCAGCGCCAGGCGCGAACCTTCCCAGAGTTCCAGGAAAAGCTCTTCAGCCACGCGGTAGATACGGTTGGTTTCCTGGACCGGAAGCGACAGCACCCGGCGCCGGCTCACGGTCTTAAAATCCGAATAGCGGGCTTTGACCTCAATCACCCGGGCGTAATATTTTTCCTGGCGCAGGCTCAAAGCCAGCCGGTCGCAGAGATAGGCCAGGTGAGCCAGCAGCAGGTCGCGGTCCCAGATGTCCTTAAGAAAGGTGGTTTCGCGGGAGAAGGATTTTGGCTTGCCTTCAACGGCCAGCGACCGGCAATCCATTCCCCGCGACAGAAGGTAAAGCTCGTCGCCCATGACTCCAAAGAGCGAGCGCAGCGTTCCCAGCGGCACCTGCCACAGGTCGGCTATTTTATGGACGTTGAGCAGCCGCAGCATGACCTGGGCTTTTGGACCTATGCCCGGAATCTCCGAGATGTCCAGTTCCCGCAGAAAATCCTGCTCCTGGCCCGGCTTCAGTTCAAAAAACCCACCGGGTTTGGCTTTTCTGGTAGCCAGCTTGGCCAGGATTTTGTTGGAGGCCGCACCCACCGAAACGCCCAGGCCCAGCTCCCTCTCCACCCGGCGCTTGATTTCCTTGGCCGCCTCGCTGAAAGACGGATAAAGATGCCGGCAGCGGGTGAATTCCAGGTAGGCTTCATCGAGCGAGGCCTCTTCCACGTCCGGGGTGTATTCATGCAGGATGCGGAAAAACTTCTCGGAAAAAGCCTGGTAGAGATGGTAATTGCCGCGGACAAAGACAGCCTGGGGACAGAGCTTGTAGCACTGGCGGAGCGGCATTCCGGAATGAACGCCGTACTTTCGCGCTTCATACGAGCAGGTGGAAGCCACCCCGCGTTCGTGCGGCAACCCGCCGACCACCAGCGGCTTTCCCTTAAGCTCCGGGTTGAGCAGCACCTCCACCGAGGCAAAAAAGGCGTCCAGGTCGATGTGGACAACATAACGCCTCTGCCCGGAAAGGAGAAAATTTTCCACCGTCTCCCACATGCTTCGTCCCCCGAATTCAAAAGCAGAATCAGTACTTGCGGATGACACCGACCACCCGGCCGACAATCCGCAGCTCCCGGACTTCAATCGGCCGGAAAGCCGGGTTCTCCGGAACCAGGAGCACCCGGTCCTTCTCCCGGCGCAGGCGCTTCAGGGTAACCGAACCGTCTTCGAGCAGAGCCACCACCATCTCGCCAGAGCTGGCCGTGTCGGTCCGCTCAATGACCACCAGATCCCCGTCATCTATGTAAGCGTCAATCATACTCTTACCCGTAACCCGCAGGCAGAAAAGGTTGCCCCGCTTTCGGCCGGCAAACCAGCTCGGAACCTCCACCGTTTCGCCCAAGGTGTCAAACATCTCGCGGGGAGTGCCGGCCGGAACCAGGCCGACCAGGGGCAGGCGCACGGCACTCACCGCATCCGGCGCCTGGGCCAGCCGGACCTCGCCGCCTTCCCGCCGGAGGTAGCCTTTCTTTTCCAGGCTCAGCAGGTGCTTGAAGACAGCCGAGGGGTTGCTCAGGCCGACCAGCTGTCCCAGCTCCCGCACCGTGGGCGCATAGCCGTGCTCCAGGACAAATTCCTGGATTTTCTCCAGGATTTCCTTCTGCCTGCCGGTTAAAGCTCTTTTAATCCTGTTAACCATTTTGTTCACCATTTATAAAATAACGCCGACCCGGGGCTTTGTCAAGCGAAAATTTAAACAATAGACCGGCGGCCATACGACCGGGAATCAAAATCCGGCTTTGAAACCGGGCCAGGGTCCGAAAGCAGGCAAACGAGGTCTCTTCCCCTTATATTTTGTTGATATTGACCAAGTAACCGGGGCCGGGATGAACTTCCAGACTTCTTCTGCCTGTTGATTGCCCTACCTGATCTGGTCCACGAGACGATATTTTCCAAGAAACAGATTGTCCTTTTCATCCCTTTCCAGGGCAAAAATATAATTATGGTATACCGCCAGCACCGAACCTTTAAGACCGGAGTAGAAGCTATCTATAAAGCGGCCTCGGTCATCAAACACATCAAACAGGTCATACCCCTCCTCGCTTTCGGTTGAAGTCTGCACCCAGATATATTTTCCGTCCGAAAATAAACCACGGATATCAATCTCATACTTTATTTCAGGAAAATTATACTTTTTCATAAATTCAAGACGCCCCGGGTCGGCCACGTATTTCACCGGAGGATAATCCCGGTTAAAGCTGAACAGCAGGCGGCCAGTTTCCAGGTCAAAGACTTCAAGAAGGTAATTCCTGGCATGGTTAACATAAAGCTTGCGGCCGTCAGGACCGAGCAGTACGTGCAATGGATCCCAGCTGGCCATGGCCTGGGGAGCCATAAAGGTTTTCATCTTGAACACGCAGGCTTCTTTCTCCTCATTCCCGTCGGGGGAAAGCAGCCTCACAGAACAGATCACATCATGAAGGCCTCCCGTCCTTTTTTCAGAGGGAGGATAAGTCATCTTGACAAAAACAAGTAAGCCACCGCTGACCCCGTAGAAGCCGCTGTATGGCCCTTTTTCGAGCTTAACCTCCTTGATGAGTTGTCCTTCCAGATTCATATGAATGACTTTATTGGCCACGGAATCATAGACAAAGAGACTTTCCCCCTGGAGATGATAGCTGAAGTAATCGGCAATCTCACCCGGCCCCTGCCCTTTCTTATAAAAGTTCGCCAGAAACTGGCCTCCGGCAGAAAATTTAAGGAGCTGCTCCTGGTCAGCTATAAATATTGAGCCGTCAGGAGCAACACGAAGGCGGTGTGGATACCTGAAATAATATGAACCCGGCTGGTCCCCAACCTGCCAGATTTTTTCTGCTTTAAGAATCCGGCCGGCATTCGGGTTGACCGGTTTTCTCGGGTTCCTTATCATCTCCTGGGCCGCGGCCAGGAAAACAACTGAACCCCAAACCAGAATTATCAATGATGTCTTCTTCAGGACCTTGAGGTAATTTTTCATCTTCTATTACCTCCTGAGAGAAACAGATCCCTTTTGGCTGCTCTTCATTCTTTTTAATATTTTATTTGTATAATTTTTCGATTTCAAAGTTTGAAGGTTCCGAGCAGTGCGGCCTGTTCCTGGCGGGAAATTTCCAGATGACTAGCCCCAGCCAGCAATGAAAATATCGCCGCTCCTAATTTATTAGTTCAGCGGCTTCGCAAACAAATCATTTGGCGGGGTTGACCACCCGGCCGAGGAAGAGGATTGTCCCGCTCTGCCGTTCCTGAATTATGAAGAGGAAAGGATGGTCGGCCCGGAAAACCGGCTTTCTCTGCACCATCTTGATACCAACGATGACTGCCGTGGCCGCGGCCGCTTCCGTGCCCTCTTCATTTACCTCAACAAAAGCCTGGTGCACCACTTCGGTTATATAAAGTTCTTTTCTGCCGGTCAGGCCGGACAGGTCGGCGGCCATGGTAAAAGCCGTGGGCATGCCCATTTTGCCCAGAAGGCCTTCTTTCCCTCCCATCAGGTACTTGGTTTCAAACTTGAACCGGGGAAGATAAATATCAACCTTTTCCCGACCGGTCAGCATCCCCCTCAGGGCTTCAAGCTTTTCTGATGTCAGGTAAGATTCGACCCGGGAAAGTTCCGCTTTCGGCAGCAGAACCAGCATGGAAATTTCTCCGCCGACGTAGGGCAGTTCCACCGCCTGCAGGTCTTCGTTCTCAAAATAGTTGACTTCGACATCCTGGAGAAACATCATCGGAACTCTTACTGTCTTATCGGCGCTGATTCTAAAATCGGCTTCCGCGGTGGCTTTCTTCGGAAACTGCATTTCCCAGAGCCCCTTGAAATAGATGGCGTTAGTCAGCACCAGCCGGGTCAGGGGGGTTATGACGTCCTGCGGGATTAAATCCTTTATCCGGCTGTTGGTCTGTTCCTCCACCCAGCGGTTGATGATAAGCCGCGAATTTTCGGTGTCACCGGCAAAATCAAGGTTGGTCACCCGGCCGCCATAGTACTTTTCCACCGCCTGGAAATATTCAGGCAGAAAGGGATAATTCTTCTGGGCCCAGAGAGCGTTGGCGGCGCGCAGCTCGTATTTTTTGTCTTTCCTGTTCACCCGGGCCAGGACCTCGGAAAAACCCTGCCTGAGAATGTCGATATCATCGGGATAATGAAAGACCTGTCTTATCTCCGCGGCCGTTTGCTTCCTGGCTCCCTCGTAGGTCATACCCATGGCCACCGACAGGCTGAAGGGAGAATAGAAAAGATTTCCCGGTTCCCCTTTCTTGAGATAGGAATAGAGGTCAAAAGCAAAATGATTTATGGCCCCAACTACCCGGGCAGCCGGGACTGAGACAGGCTGAGCCTTTGGTACTGCTTCGCCAGTTTCCGGCGTTGCCCCGGGGCCGCTCTCTCCCTGAGGCTCCGCCGGGGCGGTCTGCACCGCTTCCCCGGCACTGGAGGCATCTTCCCTGGAACAGGCCAAAGCCAGTAAGGCAATGGCCAGCAAAACCAGCAGGGTTACCTTTCCCGATTTACCTATCCTTGTCATATTTATCTCCTATTAAACGTTGATTGGCCGGCGATTTCAGTTAATTCCCCGGCCGGCGCCATTTTTACCAGAGCCATTTCCTTCCAATTTCTCCAGAACCATGTCAATCGCTCTTTGCAGCAGGGATAGTTCTTCCGGCTCTTCCCAGGTCGGGTCCTCCCAGCCTTCCTTGGTGAACATCAACTGGCGGTCCTCGGCATCATGAACCTGAAAATCAAGAACCTTGGTCTTATACCCGGTTTCCAGACTGGTCAGGTACCTGGTATAGGTCCTGGTCGTCATACCGGCCTCAGTCACGATGCTCAGGACCCGGTAGGTTATGGTCCGTCCGGCCCGGTCATAAACAATCGTCTCCAGGTCAACATAATCCTTTCTCTCCAGGTTGGATGATAGAGTTAAGGTGCCAACCCATTGCCAGTTGGTAGCCGACATTGAATATTCCGCAGAAAAAACAAGCGCTAACAAAAAGAGAAGCATAACTCTTGGTTTGAGCATTAACCTTTCTCCCCTAAAAAAAGTTCCTTAAATTTCTGGCCATTTCAGTTCAAACCATGTTGCCTCGCGCCGGAACAATTATAAAACAAGGCCCGACCTTAATACGAATAGAAAAAATTGGCCTTTTCATCTATGATATAAATTGGTTAAGAAACGATGAAAAAAAAGATTGAACCGTTAGCCATACTGATCCTGGCCCTCGCCCTGGGGTTGCCCCGGGCTTCGGCCTCTACTATCCAGACCACGGCCAGCCAGAAAGAGAATCCAATCGTTACCGTAAAGACTTCTCCCCCTTCGCAAGCGGTCGCTCCCGGCGATACTTTTGAACTCACCCTGGAGCTCACGGTGACCCCGGGATTTCACATCAACTCCCAGAAACCGGAAGATGAGCTGCTGGTACCGACCTCGGTTGAGTTAAAAAAGGACCCGGCCCTTGAATTAAAAGAGGTCATATTCCCTGAGGCCAGGAAGAAAAAATTCAAATTCTCGGATAAACCCCTGTCCGTTTATGAAGGCCAGGTCAAGGTCAAACTGAAAATTGAGTTAGCCGAGGGCATCTGCGGCAGCAGCCTGGAAATCGAAGGCAAGGTCCGCTACCAGGCCTGCGACCAGGAAGCCTGCCTGCGCCCGTCATCAGTGCCATTCAAGGCCACCATCAAGCTTGCTTCCTGAACTGTTCTGGGGCAGAGGCTACAGGTCCCAAATCATGAATTGTATAGCCGACTTTCGCCCCCACTCTCGCCGCTGGCAGGAAATTACGCCTCCGGCCTTGATTTAACCGGAGAGAAAATCAGGCAACCCGCAGGTTTTTTCCCGGCCATCAGGGCACTTCATTTTGACTCCCGGGCCAGGACCCGCCCCCATTTGACTGGGATAAATAATGAATTGATTAAGAAATACCAATTTAGCTCAACTCCGGCTCCCCTCCATTTGTAAAAATGTCCATTTTCTGGGATAATGAGTGAAACCTATTGAAAGGATTTCAGATGAAAAAATCATTCTCTCTGGCAGTAACTATCTTTCTGGTTGCTTTTTCGCTGGTGGTTTGTTCTGGAAAGAGCTCCTCTTCCCAGCTGACCATGTCCCCGGAAAAGGCAAAACCAGGTGATACGGTCACCTTCGCCTATATACCGGCCGACAAGAACCTGGCTTCCCGGGAAGCCTTCAACCTTTACGTCTATTCCTATTCAAAAGAATTACCGAAGGTTCAGGCCGTTGAACTAAAGAAAAGCGGCAAGAAATGGACCGGAAACTACACCATAGATAAAGAGGCCTACGGCCTGGTGGCCAAGATCAAGCTGGACAGGGAAAACGACGATAACAACCAGGGTAAGGGCTATATCTTTGCCCTGTACACGCCCGAGGGCAAGGTCCTGCCAGGTCACAAGGCCGGACTGGCCCTGGCTTACACTTCCTGGGGTCAGCTGGTGGGCATCAACCAGGACCTGAACGAAGCCCTGCGCCTGACCGAAGAAGAATTCCTGGCCAACCCGGCCACCAAGAAGGAGTTTGTCAACAGCTACCTGCGCCTGCTGCAGGCTACCAAGAAAGAAGGCTGGGAACAGAAGACCAAGGATTTCCTGGAAGAAGTCTCAGCCCTGCCCGACCTGGACGACTCCACCCTGGTGACCCTTTACAGGTTTTATGCCCAGACCGGAAACCAGGAAAAGGCCATGGCCATGGCTGAACAGGCCCAGAAAAACCCCAAGGGTGAATTCTTCCAGATCCAGGCCGTGATGCAGCTCCAGGGCATCCAGGCCCCAAAACAAAGACTGGAGTTTGTTAAAAAATTCCAGGAAGAATTCCCAGATTCTAAGTACACCGAGTCCATAATCGGCATGATCACCCAGTCACTATTCCAGGAGAAGAAACTGGAAGAAGCCAACAATTTTCTCCAGGACAACCGGCTGAAAGCCCAGCCATATTACTTCTACGCCGTGGCCAACCAGGCTAACCAGGAAGGCCAGGCCCCGCTGGCCTTAAAAGCCCTAGATAATGGAATATCCCTGATGAACGAGCACCTGGCCAACCCGGACAAGTACAAGCCCGCCTATTACACCAAGGAAGAATGGCAGGAAGAGATGAAGACCAGCCTGAGCGCCATGATGCTCAGCCTCAAAGGAAACCTGCTGTGGAAGCAGGGCCAGTTAAACGAAGCCGTCAACTCCCTGCGCCAGGCCTACGAAGCCAGCAACGGCGAGCAATCCGGAATCTCCATGGATTACGCCAGGGTCCTGCTGGAGAACAAGAACTATGAACCGGCTATCCAGGTCCTGGAAGCCACTGCCCGGAAGGGCTTTACCGGCTCCGACCTCATGGACCTGCTCAAACAGGCCTACGCGGGAGCCAGGGGCTCGGATAGCGGCTGGGAAGAATACCGGGTCAAGCTCGAAACCGGAGCCACCGAGGCCCTCAGGTCAGAACTGCAGAAAAAGATGGTTGAACAGCCGGCCCCGGCCTTTGAACTCAAAGACCTGGAGGGCAAGGTGGTTAAACTGGCCAATTACCAGGGCAAGGTGGTCATCCTGGACTTCTGGGCCACCTGGTGCGGTCCCTGCCTGGGTTCTTTCCCCGGCATGAAGAAGCTGGTTGAAGAGTACCAGAAGGACCCGTCTGTGGCTTTCGTCTTCGTCAATACCTGGCAGGATGAAGCCAACAAGGAACAGGTGGTTAAAGAATTCCTGGAAAAGAACCAGTATCCCTTTTACGTCCTGATGGACACCGAGGACAAGGTGGTGGCCAGCTACGGCGTTTCGGGCATTCCGACCAAGTTCGTCATCGACCCAAAGGGCAAGATACGGTTCAAGAGCATCGGCTTTGAAGGCGACACCGAAAAGATGGTCAAGGAAGTCAAGCTGATGATCGAGCTGGCCAGGGGAAAATAAGGAATTCTCATATAAAAAATATTTCAACAGAATTCTTAAAGACTGTTTGAACAGCAAGCTTAGACCAGAATAAAATTACCTCCTGGTTTGCCCGATGGCAGGCCGGGAGAGAGGTTGAAGATGAGCAAACATCAAAAGAAAAGGCTGGAAACCGAAATCATCCACTCCGGTTATCATCCCGACCCGGCAGCCCGGAGCGTCTCTCCGCCCATCTACCAGACCTCGACCTTCGCCTTCGAAAGCGCCGAGCAGGGAGCGGCCCTGTTCGCCGGGAAAGAAAAAGGTTTTATCTACACCCGGCTGGGCAACCCGACCATCCTGGCCCTGGAAGAAGCCCTGGCCACTCTGGAAAAAGGTTACGGAGCCCTGGCCACGGCCACCGGCATGGCCGCCGTTTCCACCATCTACCTGGCCTTCCTGGAAAAAGAGGCCCACCTGATAGGAACGGCTGCCCTTTACGGGCCGTCCAGAACCATCATCGAGACCGAGTTTGTCCGCTTCGGAGTGAGCGCCGACTTCATCGACACTTCAGATATTTCCGAGATTAAGAAAAGAATCAAAAAGAATACCAGGTTGCTGTTCGTGGAAAGCCCGGCCAACCCCACCATGGCCATTACCGACCTGAGAGCCTGTGCCGAACTGGCCCGGGAGCATAACCTGTTGTTTGTTGTCGACAATACCTTCGCCTCCCCCGTTCTTCAGAATCCGCTGGAGCTCGGGGCCGATGTGGTCATGCACAGCCTGACCAAGTTCATAAACGGTCACAGCGACGTGGTGGGCGGGGTTATAATCAGCCGAAATGAAGAACTTCACAAAAGGTTACAGAAAGTTCTCAGAATGCACGGCGGCACCATGGACCCGCACCAGGCCTGGCTGGTGCTGCGCGGCCTGCGAACGCTGCATCTCAGGGTGGAAAGGGCCCAGGAAAATGCCCGGAAAATCGCGGCCTGGCTGGAAGCTCACCCCAGGGTGGCCTGGGTTAACTATCCCGGCCTGAAGAGCCACCCGCAATACGAGCTGATGAAAAAGCAGATGAAAGGCCCGGGCTCGATGATTTCCTTCGGGCTACGGGGCGGCTACGAAGCCGGTCTTAAGATGATTAACAGCGTCAGGCTCTGCACCCTGGCCGTTTCACTGGGCGGAATCGAAACCCTGATCCAGCACCCGGCCAGCATGACCCACGCCTCCGTTCCAAAAAAAGAAAAGGAAGAAGCCGGCATCACCGACGACCTGATCCGATTGTCGGTCGGCTGCGAGAACGTCGACGACCTGATTGAAGACCTGGAGCAGGCCCTGGCCCAAAGCTGAAGACCGGGCGGCTGCTCGCCCGACCTTAAATTATTTATCGGGCAGGCTCTTGCTCAGCAGTTCTATCAGCGCGCCTTCGGCCCGGATATAAACTCCACTGGCTTCGGCCACCACCTGCCCGTCGCTTCCCAGCATCTTCCCGGCCGTGAAATAAGCCCGGCCCTTGCGACCGGTCACCCAGCCTTCCAGCCTGAGCCGGTCACCGATCGGAGCCGGTTTCTTGAATTCCACGGTCAGCCTGGATGTGACCACCGGAATCTCCTCGGCCAGGAGGGCCTTGGCCATGACCTCGTCCAGGAGCGAAGAAATTATCCCGCCGTGCAGAAGGTCGCGGTAGCCTTCGTGCTCCCGGCCGGGGGTGAACTCGGCCCTGGCCATCCTGCTTTCCCGGTCGAAGAAGAAATCAAGTTTCAGCCCGACCGGGTTGTCCTGGCCGCAGATAAAGCAGCCTCGGTAATTTATTATTTTTTCAGTCATCCACCTCGAACTCCATGTAACGCAGGCTGGCCGCAACCAGGCGGAGCCGGCGGGCCTGGGTCTCCTGGCCGAGGCTGACCTCAACCTGGTATTCGCCGGCAGCCACCCTTTCCTTCTGGCCCTCAGCCTTCAGGTCCCAGGACAGGTCATTTAGGCCAGGCTTGAGGTCCACGGCCATTTCCCTGAGAACTTTTCCGGTTGTAGTCTTAATTGCCAGTTTGCCCGGGCCTCCGTCTTTTGAATACACCAGAATGCGGGCGGAAACTTCAACCGCCGGAGCTTCTCCCCTTCTGGCCAGAGGCAGCTGAACTTCATCCGGCTCCAGGACATGAAGCGCCTTGCCCAAAACTTCAGGCGTCAATTCCTGGATCTTCTTCAGCGGCAGCACGAAAACCCCGCGGCTGTGTGTGCCGATGAGCAGCTCTCTTTCCCGGGGTTGAATCTTCATATCATAGACCGGCAGGGTCGGCAGGTTGGCCCGCAGGGAATGCCAGGTCTTCCCGCGGTCGAGGCTGACATAGGCGGTCAGGTCGGTCCCCAGGTAAATTATATTTTCGTTAACCGTATCCTCCCGGATGACGTTGCAGCCTTCCTCCGGCAGATTGCTCTTTATGGAAACCCAAGTCTTCCCGTAATCTTCGGAAGAAAAGACGTAGGTGCTGAAGTCATCTTCGCGGTAGCCGATCATGGTCAGGTAAACCCGGCCCGGCTGGAAACGGCTGGCCTCGAGCCTGGTCACCCATTTCTTGGGCAGCCCCGAGGTTATCTTCTCCCAGGAGCAGCCGCCGTTCCTGGTGACCCAGACATTGCCGTCGTCGGTGCCGGCATAAATCACTTCGGGGGTGAAGGGTGATTCGGCCAGGGCAGTAATGGTGGCAAAGGGCACGTCGCCGTCGATATTCTTGCGGTCGGAGAGGTCGGGCGAGATTTCCAGCCAGTTATCGCCGCGGTCTACCGATTTCAGGACCTTGTTGGCCCCCAGCAGCAGGGTGAAGGGATTATGCTTTGAAATCAGGAACGGGGTCAGCCAGTTGAAACGGTAAGGAGCCTGGACCGTCTTGAGCTGGGGCTTGATGGACTTGGTCTCCCGCGGGTTGTTCAGGTTGAGCCGGAAAAGGCTTCCGAACTGGAACTCGGCGTAGACAATGCCTTTTTCCTGCAGGCTGGGCTCGACAAAGGCCCCGTCGCCGCCCAGGATCATCCTCCAGTCCTTGTCCCTTCGCCCGAATACAAAGTCCCGCGGGCCGACGTTGACGCCGTTGTCCTGCAGGCCCACGTAGATGTTATAGGGCGTTTCCATATCAAAGCTGACCGTATAACACTGGGCCAGCGGCAGGTTGGCAATTCTCTGGAAGGTCCGCCCGGCATCGTAGGAGACGTTCAGCCCGCCGTCATTTCCTATCCAGACTTCTCTCGGGTCATTGGGGTTCACCCACAGGGCGTGGTGGTCGGGATGGACGTCGGCGTAACCATAGCCATAAGAGCCACCTACTTCCGGTATTTCCTTAAAAGTTTTGCCGCCGTCGGTCGATTTCATCAGCGGCACGCCCAGGAGGTAGACCACGTTTTCGTTCTCGGGTGAAACAAACATCTTGCCGAAGTAATACCCGTAAGTATTGACGATGGAATTGGACAGGAAACCTTCATGGGTCTTCTTCCAGGTTTCCCCGCCGTCATTGCTGCGGTAAAGCTCCGCCCCCTTGACCTGGGTTGTAAAGAGAGCAGCATTGGCTCCGCCCTGGAGTATATCGACCAGCTCGGAGATAGTCAGCTTCTTCTGCTGGACCGCTTCCTTAACAGATTTAGCCGTAAATACCTGGGGGGCCCGGTTCTGCCGGAGTAGGGCTTCCAGTTTGCCGTCTTCCAGTTTCAGAAAGTCCTGGATGGTCATCTTCTTCAGGGCTTCAATGGTCAGGGCACCCTTTGTGTCTTCTCTTGGTTTGGGCTGGGTCCTCGGCTCCTGGTTATCCAGGAAAGCATAGACCACCTTGGGGTTGGAAGGGCTGACGGCCAGGCCGATTCGCCCTACATATTCGTTCTGGGGAAAGCCGTTGACGATTTTTCTCCAGGTCTTTCCGCCGTCGGTGGTCTTGTAAATGGCGCTTTCCCTGCCCGACTCGGTCATGTTCCAGGCTTTTCTGATCCTTTCCCAGGAAGCGGCATAGAGAACTTCGGGGTTGGATGGGTCCATGACCAGGCTGATAACCCCGGTCTTGGGCGAGATGTAAAGAACCTTCTGCCAGGTTTTCCCGCCGTCGGTGGTCTTGAAGACGCCGCGTTCTTCATTTTCGGTATAAAGATGGCCGATGGCCGCCACGTAGACAGTCTCCGGATTTTCGGGGTGGATTATTATGTCGGCAATGTGATGGGTATCGGCCAGGCCCAGGTGCTGCCAGGTGCGTCCGCCATCGGTTGACTTAAAAACTCCGGTTCCGGCATAGGAAGACCGGGAAGAATTTTCTTCGCCCGTCCCGGCCCAGAGAAGGTTCTTATCTTTTTCATAGATGGCCACGCTGCCAAAGCCAACCCAGGACTGGTCGTCGAAGAGCGGGGTCCAGGTGGTGCCGCTGTTTTCGGTCAGCCACAGGCCGCCGCTGGCCGCGGCCACCAATATCCGGCGCGGGTCAGAGGCATAGCCCTTGATCTCGCAGATTCTGCCGCCCATAAAATAGGGGCCGAGATTCTGCCATTCAAAATTTTTGAACCACGATTCGCTGGCCAGCTTCTGATGAAGCTCCCAGGAACTCAGCCTCTGCTGGGCCGTGGTCTGGGCCAGGAGCAGCCCGGCGCTGAAAACCAGCAGAAACAAAATTGAAAATACCCTTAAATAAGAGCAACCGCTGTTTCTCATCAACTTTTTCATGATAACCTCCAGGTCAGGCATTAAGAGAATGATTTTACAAATTTGTGGCAGGCACAGGCAACAGGTATTTGTGGTTGGCCCGGTTGCCAACCGCCCCGGCCGGTGGTAAATTATCTGCTTATATTGAGGATAGAACCACAAGAATGAAGAAGCGAATATTGCTTTCGGCCTCGCTGTTTCACGCCCTGACTGATGCCGCCACCATCGTCACCCCGACCATATTCCCCATACTGTACGGCCAGGCCTTCCTTATCAAGAAGTATTCCCAGATTGGCCTTCTGTCCAACCTCGGCCTCATCACCACCATCCTGGTTCAGTTCTGGGTGGTAGCCCTGTCTTTCCGGCACGAGTACCGCTGGTTGATGCTGGCCAGCGGCCTGGGCATCTGCCTGGCCAGCTTTCTCGTTCCCTTCTCTCCTTCCTTCGTCGTCCTGATGTTGCTGTTCGTGCTGCTCAGGGCTTTCACCAGCTTCTATCATCCAATTGTTATTGCCTGGATTTCCAGGTCCCGCTCCGGCCTGGGACGCGAGCTGGACGACGCCATGGGCATCCAGAGCGGCTCCGGTAACCTCGGGGTGTTGCTGGCTTTTATCAGCACGGGTTACATTGCCCAGCATTACGGCTGGAAGGCACCGCTCTATGCCTGGGCAGTGGTGGGACTGCTGATCACCGCGGTTGGGGTCATGGTTATCAATGGCGTATCCTCGCGCCAGCCGGTCAGGCCCGACCTTTCAGCCCGGAACTGGCTGCAAGTACTCAAGAAAGTCAGCCACCTGCTGCCTGGCTTTTTCTTTGGCGGAATGGGCTGGTCGGTAACCGTCTATTACGCCCCTTCGCTTCTCCACAACAGCTTTAACATTCCCATGGGTCGGACTGGAGTCTACCTGGCCCTGTGGATAGGACTGGGAACGGTCACCGGTTACCTTTATGGTTTCTGGAGTCGGAAATTCGGCCGCAAGCAAGTCTTCCTGACCAGCCTGGCCGGGGCCACCGCCTGCCTGATGGTCATAGGCCTGTCCCTGAACCAGACGCTATCAGTAACCGCCCTGCTCCTGTTCGGCGGCTTCCTGCTGATGACCTACCCTTCGCTCCATACCTTCGTGGGCTCGACCGTCAGGGACGAAGACCAGACCCAGGCTTTCAGCTGGATTTCCAACATCCAGCTGATATCGGGCGCAGTCATCAGCCTGGTTTCAGGATTCCTGTCGGACCTGCTCAGCATCCGTTTCCCGTTCATCCTGGCCGGCCTTTTATCCCTGGCTGTTTTCCTGTTTTACCTGCCCAAGGACCACAGCTACTTCGGGGCCAGGGAGATAGAATCGACTTCGGGCCACCTTCAAGCTCCCCCCGTTTGATTTTTGCACCGGGTCTTAAAACAATTCCTTGAATCCAGATTTCTTCAAGAGTAAAGTTAATATATCGGCTTAGAAGGAGAGGAAAGGAAAATGAAAAACTTCAAGAATAGGAAAAGGGATATTCTTATTTTATTCGGCCTTCTGGTTTTGAGCGCTTTGTTCATCACCCGGAACCTCCAGGCCCAGCTGACCGAAGACGAAAAGAATACCATCGAAGTTGTTAAAAAAGCCCAGAACTCGGTGGTCTTCATCACCAACATTCAACTGGTCCGCGACTTTTTCTCCTGGACAGAAGAAGCCGTTCCCCGGGGCAGTGGCTCGGGTTTTATCTGGGATGACCGCGGGCACATCATCACCAATTACCACGTGATAGAAGACGGGGACCTGTTCAATGTCACCCTGCCCAACCAGGAAGAGAGGCAGGCCAAGCTGGTTGGCAAGGAACCGAATAAAGACATCGCCGTCCTGAAAATTGAAGGCAGCCTGAAGGGGCTGTTCCCCATAAGAATCGGCACCTCCAGCAACCTGCAGGTTGGCCAGAAAGTCATTGCCATCGGCAACCCCTTCGGCTTTGACCACACGGTCACGACGGGAATAGTCAGCGCCCTCGGCCGGAGCATGCCCGGGGTGGGCGGGGTAACCATCAGGGACATGATTCAAACCGACGCGGCCATCAACCCCGGAAACTCGGGCGGCCCGCTGCTCAACTCGGCCGGAGAGCTCATCGGCATGAACACCATGATCGTCTCTCCCTCCCGCACTTCATCCGGCATCGGCTTTGCCATCCCGGTTGATACCATCAAGAAGATTGTGCCCCAGATCATCCAGTATGGGCGGGTCATCAGGCCCGGCCTGGGCCTGACCCTGTTATCCGACCGCTACGGGCAGCGCCTGGGAATTCAGGGCGTGGTCATCTACGAGGTCCCCGTTGACTCCGAGGCCTACCAAAAGGGCCTGCGCGGCCTGACCAGGAGCCGTATGGGCCGGCTGGTTATCCAGGACATTATCAAGGAAATAGACGGGAAAAAAATACGTTCCTACGACGACCTCTACAATCTCCTCGACGATTACAAGATTGGAGACCGGGTCACCCTGACCGTGGAAAGAGACGGAAAGACCAGGAAGGTGGAATTAACCCTGGTCAGGGTTGATTAAAACTCCAGCTAACTCAAAGAAAGACCCGGTTCTATTCTTCAATTTTTCGGGCCCGGACCTCGTAATCCTCCTGCCAGAGCACCAGCCCGGTTACCCGGCCCTGCTCGTCCAGGTTGAACTTAATCCTGATAAACGGGTCCATCGAGAAAAAGATGGTCTGGGTTTCCACGTAAAACTTGGTGGCCGCCTGGCCGGTCGGGTGGACGATCAGGTAGTAATCCTGGTAATCGACATCAAGAAAGTAGCTCTCATTGACCTGATAGCGGCCGGTGTATTTCTGGTAAATTTCAGGCGGCAGCCGGAACAGGGTTTTCTCCTCGGGCTGGTAATCGGGCCAGCCGTAGATGACCGCCAGGCCGCGCAGGATTTCTTCAATCAGCACCCCGCCGTTGTCGCTGTTGGTCATAACCACCGCTCCCTGGCCAATGGCCGGGTAGATGAGCACCGCCGCCCGGTAACCCCGGGTCTTTCCCTTCAGGAAGAGCTTGAATTTCTCGTGCTCGCCCTCCAGGCGAAAGCCATACCCGCTTCCGGCCGCCTGGGGAGAAAGCATCCTCCTGGCCAGGGCCGGTGAGAGCAACCCACCGGTCTTGCCCCGGGCACAATCCATCAGCTCGATGACCAGGTCCAGGTATTCTTCAGGTGTTGACCATAAGCCCCGGGCTGCCTGTTCCGGGTAACGGTACCAGTCGCCGTCAATTTCTTCTCCCTCCCTTAAATGGCCGGCGGCCACATCTTCAATTTTTGGAATTCCAAAAAAAGTATTCTTCAGGCCAAGCGGCTCCAGGACCTCTTCCCGGGAAAGCTCCGGCCAGCTCTTTCCGGTGCGGCTGGTCAGGTATTGTTCCAGCAGCACGTAGTTAAAATCAGAAAAGCGGACCGGGATTTCCGGGTCGAAGCCGCGGTAGCTGTGGTAGTTCCTGGCCGGCTCTTCACCCCGGAGAACGGCTCCAAGATCAGGCAGGGGTGTCGTCCGGGAATAGCCTTCTGAGGTCCAGGGATAGAAACCGGCGTTATGACTCAAAAGGTTGGACAGCGTGAAGCCTGGCTTTTCTGCAGGTCCGAACTTCCTACCAGAATAAGCTATCTCCAGGTAATAATCACCGAGGTTGGCTTCCAGGCTGACCAGGCCCTTTTCCACCAGGCGCAGGGCCACGGCGGCTGAAACCGGCTGGCTCAGGTCGCCTGTTTGGAAGACGGTGTTTCTGGTCAAGAGCTGATACTGGATGATGTCTTTATAACCGTAGGTCCGGCTCCATTCCAGGCGGTACTTGTCCATGACGGCCAGGCTGACCCCGGGCACTTTATAAAAGGACATGCGGTCGGCCAGCCTCATTTTTTCCGGCCTCTGACCTTTCAGGTAAACCGGCCGTAACAGTCCTTTCTCCAGGGATTTCTGGCGGCCCCTGGTCAGGGATTCAGGCGTCTGGCAGGATGAAATTATCAAGAACAGCAGGACCAGCAGGCCAGCCCCTGACAGGCAGAATAAAGCGGCTCGGGTATTACTGATATTTTTTTTCATCTTTCATTTCCTTCGGCCTGGAAAAGAGCTCAGCCCGGCTGGTCAATACCAGCAACGGGCAGGGTCCTTTTTATGATCACATTTTCCAGGTTCCGGCCACGATCAGGTTGGTGCCTGTAATCTTGCCAGCCCTTTCCGAGGCCAGGAAGGCCACCGCCTCGGCCACGTCTTCGGCCCGGCCGAGCTGACCTTCCTTTATTTTTAGCGAAGGGGGTATTTCCCCGCCTTCTATCAGGCCCGGGGATACCATGTTGACCGTAATGTTATTCTCCGTTTCGGCCACGGCCGCCGTCCTGGTTAAAATCAGCAACCCGGTCTTGGCCACGGCATAAGGAGTAACCCCGGGAAAAGAACCCAGATGCTCGACCAGGTGAAAGCCGATGTTTATGACCCGACCCCATTTTTGTTCTCTCAGGCCGGGGAGAGCATGTTTCATACAGAAATAGGAACTTTCCAGGTTGGAGCGGAAGATATCTTCCCAGTCGCTGCGGTCGAGCTGGTCCCATGGTCTGGTGCGAATGGCTCCTGGAATATTAACCAGGATATCCAGCCGTCCGAAATGGGCCCGGACCCGGTTGACCAGGTCAGCCGCGCCCTCTTCACTGTTCAGGTCGGCCGCGAAAATTTCCACCTGCCGGCCTGTTTTTTCAATTTCTTGCTTCAGGGCTTCAGCCTTATCTTTGTTCTTGAAATAATGCAGGGCAATCAGCTTGAAATCGGCCGCCAGGCGGCGGGCCACGGCCGGGCCCAGGTGCCCGGTGCTGCCGGTAACCAGGACCACCCTTTCCGTTGTCATTTTATTAATTCATCTTACCAAATTTTATTTCAACGGGCCGGTAACTTTCTCCACCGCCTCCAGGATTTCACCGCTCTGGACCACTTCCTTCAGCCGGTTGATGTCAGAATAGAGCGGTCGGTCTTCGTCCATGAAATCCACGTACTTCCTGATGACTTCATAGGCAGCCTGGACCGCCGGGCTGGGCCGAAGCGGCTTGCGGAAATCTATGGCCTGGGCCCCGGCAATGAACTCAATGGCCAGCACGGCCTGGGCGTTATCCAGGATCTGCCTGGTCTTGAGGGCGGTGGTCATGCCCATGCTGACGAAATCTTCCTGGTCGGCCGCAGCCGGTATGGAGCCGGTAGCCGCCGGGTGGGACAGCACCCGGTTCTCGCAGACCAGGGCCCCGGCCGTGTACTGGCTCAGCATCAGGCCGGAGAACATGCCCGCGCCACGCGTCAGAAAGGCCGGAAGCCCGACGCTGAGATGGGGGTTCATCAGCCGGTTGACCCGGCGCTCGGACAGGACGCAGACGGTGGTGATGGCCGTTCCCAGGAGCTCCAGGGCGAAGGCCTGCGGCACTCCCTGGAAGTTGGCCCCGGTCAGGACCAGGTCATCATCCGGGAAAAAGATTGGATTGTCGGCCGCTCCGTTGAGTTCCACCTCGATCATGTATTTGGCCCACTGCCAGGCATCCCGGGCCGCACCCACCACCTGCGGAGTGCTTCTCAGGCTGTAGGCGTCCTGGACTTTTTTCCCGGGCTGCTTGAGCAGCTCGCTGCCCTCGGTAATCCTTCGGATATTTTCAGCCGAAGTTAAAGCTCCCGGATAACCGCGGACCTTGTGAACCCGCTCGTCGTAGGCTTTCATATTGGCATTCAGGACCTCCAGGGTCATGGCCGCCACGATTTCCGAGTTTTTTATCCAGCGCAGGGTGTCGTAAACTTCCAGGGCTCCCAGCCCGGTGATGACGTTAGAGCCGTTGATGGTGGCCAGCCCGTCCCGGGCCTGGAAGACCAGGGGCTTGAGCCCGGCCCTGTCCAGGGCTTCCCTGGCCGGCAGCCGTTCCCCGCGGTAATAAGCCTCGCCCTCGCCCATAAGGACCAGGGCAATCTGGGACATGGGCGACAGGTCGCCGCAGGCTCCGACCGAACCTTTCTCGCAGACCACCGGGGTCACTCCCCGGTTGAGCAGCTCGGCCAGCATCTCCACCACTTCCAGGCGCAAACCAGAGTGGCCATGGCAGTGACAGCTGATCCTGGACAGCATGGCTGCCCTGACCACCTCTATGGGCAGGGGCTGGCCATAGCCGGCCGCGTGGCTGTAAATTATGTACTTCTGGAATTTCTCCACCTGTTCCTGGCTGAGAACGACGTTAGCCAGCTCTCCGATTCCGGTATTGACACCGTACATGATTTCATTTTTCTTGATCTTGTCTTCCAGCAGGGCCCGGCATTTCTTGATACGGGCCTTGGCTTCCGGGTGAATTTCCACCGGCTGGTTTTCTCTGGCCACTCTGACCACCTGGTCGATGGTCAAGTGCCCATCAACTACGATGCTCATCAGCTCCTCCTGTTTTCGGGAATTCATGGACAGGTATAAAATTTATAGGAAGTCGCCGATAAAGGCAAGACTGGAAAGAATTTTCTCGGTTTTATTGACATCCGGCCCCCGTCAGGATATAAGATTTTATTCTTAATTCCACAGGATACGAGGAGCTAAGATGACCCCTGAAACCGAGACTATCCTGGTCACCGGCGCTTCCGGACAGATTGGTTCCGAGCTGGTTCCAGCCCTGAGGAAGCTTTACGGAAACGATAAAGTAATTGCCTCGGACGTGGCCCGGCCCTCCCCCGCCCTGGAAAATTCAGGGCCCTTCGAAAAGCTGGATGTGACCAGCCGCCAGGAAATAGGCCAGCTGGTCCAGAGGTACCGGGTCAAGGTCATCTACCACCTGGCGGCCATCCTCTCAGCCACCGGGGAAAAGTTTCCCCAAAAAGCCTGGGAAGTTAATATCAACGGCCTTTATAATATCCTGGAGGCTTCCAGGGAGCTCGGGGTGAGGCAGGTCTTCTGTCCCAGCTCCATCGCCGTCTTCGGCCCGGCCACGCCGCGGGTCAACACCCCCCAGGATACCGTCCTCAGTCCCACCACCATTTACGGGGTGACCAAGGTGGCCGGGGAGCACCTGTGCGATTATTATGTCAGAAAGTATAACCTCGATGTCCGGGGCTGCCGTTTTCCCGGGATCATCAGCAACGAAACCCTGCCCGGCGGCGGTACCACCGACTACGCCGTGGCCATATTTTACGAGGCCATAATCAACCGCAGCTATACCTGCTTTCTCAAGCCGGAAACCAGGCTGCCGATGATGTACATGCCCGATTGCCTGAAGTCAATAATCGAGCTGATGGCCGCCGACTTTTCCCGCCTGAAGCACCACTCCAACTTCAATGTCACGGCCATGTCCTTCTCGGCCGCCGAGCTGGCCGCGGAAATCAAGAAACACCTGCCCGATTTTGAGGTGGACTACCGGCCCGACTTCCGCCAGGCCATCGCCGACAGCTGGCCGGAATCAATCGACGACAGCGCGGCCCGGGAAGAATGGGGCTGGAAGCCGGATTACGACCTGGCGGCCATGACCGCCGACATGCTCCGGGTGCTGGGAGAAAAGCGGCAACAGGGTAGATTAAAATACCCGTAAAATCGCCCATGATTTTTATGGAAGAAAAGCGGCAGAGAAGCGTCAGAAATAAAAGGAGGACTAAAATGAAAAAAGCCTGCCTTCTTTTCCTGATCGTGGCGGTAAGCGGCCTGCTGGCCGTGGCTGCCCAGGTCAACGTGACCGGAGACTGGAGCTTCACCATCACCACCCCCCGCGGCGAACGCACCAGCGACATCAAGTTCGTCCAGGAAGGTGAAAAACTGACCGTGACCATGCAGAGCATGCGCGGCGGCGAAATCACCGGCGAGGGAACGGTCAAGGGCGATGCCATCGAATGGTCGATCACCCGGGAAGGGCCACAGGGGTCTTTCACCATGACCTACAAGGGCAAGATCCAGGACGCCAACAACATCACCGGCGAAGTGGAGATGGGCAACTTCGGCACGGCCACCTGGAAAGCCGTCAGAAAGACCGGCTGAGACCGGAAAGAACTGAAGAAAGGGGAAATGCCGGACGGCATTTCCCCCTTTTTTTCTTTCCAGGAAAATTATAAACTCGCCATATCGACCATCCGTTCCTTTTCCTGCGAGAGCTTCTTCTAATTTCAAATCCCGCCCGGTCATCCCCGTGCCCCTTGCTTTCCGGTAAGCAACTGCCAGCTACTGGTCTGGCCCAGACCTTCCCGCCATTTTAGCTATTAAGTTTCTATCACCAAAGCAACTTCTCAGTTTAAGGTTTCCCCTGCCTTAACCGCCGGAGCCGGGCTGTGGCACTTGCCTTAAGTTCCCGGGGGATACTTCCTCTATTTCTCCAGCCTGGGGATTGGGTATTGGCCCGGCGGCCGGGACTGAAAGAAATGGCCTCAGTGAAGTATTCCAGCAGAGTTATCAAACGAGGGAATTATCAGTCCCGAATCTTTCCAAGAACAAGTTTTTTGCCCATTCTAAGGATTTTAATTTTCATCATAAGTAACTTCTCCTGGCCACGAGAAAAAATTTCTGTTGGAAAAATCTGGAGAATTATTAAAAATGATTATGAGAATAAAATAATCTGGAGGAAGGCATGAACAGAATTCACCTCGCCAGCGCCAATCGGCCAGTAATTATTTTTTTAATTCCGGTTATGGTCTTTTTTCTCAGCCTTTTGGCTTTTTCCTTTCCGACCGATGACAACCCTGCCCCCAAGAACCTGAGGCCGGTAACCACCTATTCCATCGTGGCCTATGACCGGGAAACCGGCGAGCTGGGCGTGGCCGTGCAGTCGCACTGGTTTTCGGTGGGCAGCATCGTCAGCTGGGCGGCCTCGGGCGTGGGGGCGGTAGCCACCCAGTCTTTCGTCGACCCGTCTTACGGGGCACTGGGCCTGGAGATGATGCGGGCCGGGAAGAGCGCCGAAGAGGCCCTGAGCGGCCTGCTCAAGTCCGACCGTACCCCTGAAGTCCGCCAGGTGGCCATGGTCGATGCCAGCGGGCGGGTGGCCGTCCATACCGGTAAAAACTGCATCGCCGAGGCCGGGCATTTCAAGGGCGATGGCTTTTCCTGCCAAGCCAACATGATGCTCAAGAACACCGTCTGGGAAGCCATGGCCAGGGCCTACCAGACGACCAAGGGAGAGCTGGTCGACAGGCTGCTGGCCGCACTGGAAGCGGCGGAAAAAGAGGGCGGCGACATCAGGGGCAAGCAATCGGCGGCCATCCTGGTGGTCAGCGGTAAAAGTTCGGGCGTCTGGTGGAAGGACAGGGTTTACGACCTGCGGATTGAGGACCACCCGGAGCCAGTTAAGGAAATGAAAAGGCTGGTTTTAATTGCCAAGGCCTACAACCACATGAACCGTGGTGATGAGCTGCTGACCGAAAACAAGGTTGAAGAGGCCATGAAAGAATACAACCGGGCCATGGAACTTTACAGCGGCAACCCGGAGATGATTTTCTGGCCGGCGGTCACCATGGCCTCAACCGGGCGGGTGGAAGAAAGCCTGCCGCTGTTCAAAAAGGTCTTTGCCCTGGACCCCAACTGGGCTTTGCTTCTCCAGCGCCTGCCGTCGGTTGGCCAGTTTCCCAAAGATAAGAAACTGCTCAAAAAAATCCTGGACCAGGCCCCCAAAAAATAATTTCAAAAGCTCAAGAAGAAGAGAAGTTTCAGACTTTTTTCTGGAATTATTATCAGAACCAACTCTGGCGAGTGGCGGTCAGGCATTCCCTGCCTTTATTCGCCCGCTAATTATCTTGCACTTCTCAGGGCCTTCTGGAAAAAAGCCGGCTGGGCAAAACTGGCCCGGAAGATTTCCTCGTTGAAATATTTCAGGTCGGCCGGTATTCTCAGCTTCTTAACCTTCAGCGGGTCCACTCTGTCCGAAAGAAACGTATAACACCAGGTTCCGACCGGGTAGGTTGGCACCGGTGCCGAGTAGAAGCTGGAATACCTGAACATTTTCTTCAGGAAGCGGGCCTTCTGCCCGTGTTCTTTAAGGTGCAGGAGCTGGGAGCCGGCCTGGGCCACGATGACGCCGCCGGGCTTCAGCACCTTTTTCAGCTTGAGGTAAAAATCGCGGGCGTGCAGGATGGCCGAAGGTCCGACCGGGTCGGAAGAATCGACGATGATGGCCTCGAAGCGCTCGCTGGTCCTCTGGATGAAATCGAAGCCGTCGGCGATGGCCAGCTCGGCCCGGGGGTCGGATAGGGCGGCCTCGAGCCAGGGGAAGAATCTCTCGCAGGCCCTGATGACTTCCTGGTCTATTTCCACCAGCCAGGCTTTCTTGACCGGGTGTTTCAGCACTTCCCTCAGGGCCCCGCCGTCTCCCCCGCCTATCACCAGCACTTTTTCCGGGTGCGGCAGGCAGGCCAGGGCCGGATGGACCAGCATCTCGTGGTAGAAAAATTCATCCTTTTCGGTGGTCTGGACCAGACCATCCAGGAACAGCACCCGGCCATAAAAATCGTTCTCAATGATTTCTATTTTCTGAAAGGCCGATTTCTTTTCGTAAAGGACTTTTCTGGCCTTGAAGAACAGGCCAGAGGAAGCTGTCTGGTACTCGCGGGCCTCTTTTCGGTCAGAGGAGAGAGCTGTATTTTTCACTGTATCCTCCAGGAAAGATGATGAAGGTAAGCTGTATTTTAGGGAAGATGCCACCACAAGTCAATTTATAGAAAATATTTTAGCAGGATCAGCAGGGCCAGTCCCAGGCGGTAGAGGACAAATGGCACCAGGTTCCTGGTCCGCAGGAAGGAAAGGAGGAACCCGATCGACAGAAAACCAAACAGGGCCGAGGACAGGAAGCCGACTATAAAGGGACCACTTATTTCCGACAGGGCTATCTTCGGAATTTCCAGGAGAGCCGCTCCCACGATCAGCGGCGTGGCCAGCAGAAAAGAAAACCTGGCTGCCGCCTGGCGACGATAGCCCAGGAAAAGGGCCATCATGATGGTCATCCCGGAGCGCGAAGTTCCCGGCACGATGGCCAGGCTCTGGGCCAGGCCGATGAGCAGAACATCGGTCAGCCTGAGCTCATCCAGCCCCTTCTGGCTCCTGGCCAGCCGGTCGGCCAGAAAGATAAAAATGGAAAAGAAAATCAGGCTGCCGGCTATTACCTGGGGCTCCCTGAAGACAGTTTCGGCTTTTTCTTCCAGAAAATACCCGGCCAGGGCCCCGGGAACCGTGGCCAGCAGCACATACCATAGAAAACGTCCTTCTTTTTCCTTCGGCCTGGTAAAGCCGTCGGCGATTATCTTTATCCAGTCTTTCCAGAAATAGGCCACAATGGCCAGCAGCGTCCCCAGGTGCAGCATTACATCATACTGCAGCCCCTGGTAGTTCCAGTTGAAAAAATAGGGACCTATAACCAGGTGGGCCGAACTGGAAATCGGCAGGAATTCTCCCAGGCCCTGAAGAAAACCGAGCACCAGCGCCTGTAAATAGTTCATATCTCAACCTCTTAACGGTCAGCCCGAAGCAGATGGCGAAACACTTATCTACAACGGTTCAGGGATATTGTCAACTCAGGGCCGGGCGGAAGGAAATTTTTCAGTGGACCTTTTCAATCTTTATATTTTTATAGTAATGGCTGAGGATGTCTTTGTAGCCGGCCCCGGCCAGGGCCATGCCGTAGGCACCCACCTGGCACAGGCCAACGCCATGCCCCCAGCCCCGGCCGCTGAACACAAAGTGCGACAGCCGGCCGGAAGGGTCATATTCCCGGTCGATGGAAAAGAGCGTATCCTTCAGGTTAAGCGCCCAGCGCACCCTCAGGCCCTCGACCACCACCGTTCCCTTGTCACCGGTAATCTGCAGTTCAATCACCCGGTTCGATTTTCCCCTCTGCAGAACCTTGAGGTCAGACAGCGTTCCGACCTGGGGATAGGACTTCAGGATGTTTTTTTCCAGTTCTTCCCGGGCCACCCTGACGTTCCAGCGGTTGTAGCGGGAATTGCGGTCCAGGACATTGGTGTTGGGCGGATACATGACTTCCAGCAACCGCACCTGGCCTTCGGCTTCAATCCACCTGATTTTTTCGCCACCCAGAAGAAGCAGCGACCTGGCCGGGAAGGTGCCTTCTTCCAGGCTTCTCAGCAGGTAGCCGTCAGCCGGCCAGGACAGCAACCGGCGGTTATTTCCTTCCATCACTTCCAGCTGTTCTCCCTTCTTCCCCAGAAAGGTTCCCTGGTGGTAAAGGTCTTCCAGCCAGCTCAGCGACTTTTTCAGGATGAAGGCCAGTTCGGCCCTGGTCACCGGACGGAACAGATTATCCTCGCGCAGGTAATTGGGATATATTCCCGATTGCAGCAGGTAGGCCAGAGCCCTGCGGTCAGCTTCCTTAAGGTCTTTATGGCGCTGCTGGTCCTTGAGCATAAATTCCACCTCGGCGGGCAGAAGCAGCAGGCCGGTCTTGTCCTGCCAGCCGAAGAAACCAACCAGGACATGGGCCAGCTCCACGAAGTTGACCTGGGGTAATTTTTCCAGGCCGGGAATATCAGCCGGGTTGTTGATCTTTCTGAACTCGCTAACCCGCCCGAGGTACCCGGCCACTTCCTCCCCGGTTGCGGGCTGGTCGAAATAGTCAGCCGGAGAATTGTGGGAAATTATCCCGGCAGCCAGCAGAGGGAAGACCTCGGCCAGTATATCCCGCCCCTTGATCCTGATTCCAGGATAGGCCCGGGCCGTTTCCAGTCGCCATTCGGGTTGCTTCTCGTGGGTGCAGCTTACGCTTTTAAGATATGGAACCGGACGCCCGGAAAAGATGTTTTCCGCATCCTCGGTCATACCGCCACAGGTGCTGGTATAAAGGGCGTTAATCAGTTCATTCTTGTAGGTGATCACCTCGCCGGCCGTTTCTTCAACCGCCCGGTTGCTCAGGGGATGCTCGGCCGACAGGCCACCGTAGACCTGGGAGCTCTGGGTATCGGTCAGGTCAAAGCCGAGGCTGCTGTTCCGGCCAAGATTTTTGAGGGCATAGGTCCTGGCCGCCACCGCCTGGGCCTTTAGGGCTTCCAGGGCATTGAAGGTCCCCGGCGACATTTCCAGCGGCACCACGCCCTTAAGATAATCTTCCAGGTTCAAGATATTGATCAGGGCCAACCCGCGGCCGGTATTCTTGAGCTGGAAAATACCGCGGTAACTGCGTTCGTTGAGCCTGAGAAAGCTTTCGGGAAAAGCCGGGATAAAATAAAGGTCGGCTTCTTTATTATAAGACTGAAGTTTATGGTCGACCTGGAGCCAGATGTTACCGGGTTCAGGCAAACTGACTATTTCCCTGATGATCCAGACATCCCGGTAGCCAAGGCTATCCAGGAGCCGGATTGATTCCAGGGCCTGTCCCCTGGTCAGGAACTCGCCATACTTAAGCTGATACAGCTTGCTGCCGGCTTCCACCCTTTCCTCGACCAGAACCTGGCCTGGGAGCTTCTGGCTGAGTTCAGCGGCCAGGAGCTCGGCTTCCTGGTAGTCGGTGGTCTGGGTTATGAGCAGCACGAACTTTTCGGTCAGCTTTTCTTTCTCGACCTTGATGACCACTTCCTCGGCGTCCTCGGCCAGCAGCCTGTATTCCCGGCCAATTTCGTAGATTTTCATCCCGGAAGAAGAGCTGATGGCCGCCTCCTTCATTCCGACGATCAAGCCAATTCTGACCACCGGCTGGGGTATCACGTATCCCTGGAAAAAATTGCTTTCCCGGCCAAATTCAGGCGGTTTCCCGGCAATAAAAAACAGGGCCAGAAAAGTGGCCAGAAAATATTTCAAAGCTCTAATTTTTTTCATTTTGAGCCTTTTTTCCTTTTATTTTTTTTTATCTCAGGCCCGTCAACTCGGGCAGATGACCGATTGGCTTTTTCCCCTTGAGGATAGCCCGGCAGCCCGATGAAGACCGCCGTTTCCACGGGTCAAGCCAAAACCTGGTGGAAGGATGAGATAACTGGTATGGGGCAAGTTGAAACCATAAATTATATCGGCAAAAACCACTATATAGTCTACCATCTTTTACCTATACAATATATTGTGTTCCCTTGACCATAATTTAGGCCTGAAAACGGGTTATGTCAAGACTTTTTTGAAGAGCTTCAGCCTCCGGCCAAAGCCCTTAAGACCCGCTTCCAGAACGATGTTTATTATAGCATAAAATAACCCGAATGGATACTGCCAGAAGAAACCGGAAGGTGGCTTTAATTTATTTATAATCAGTAATATATGAATATTTTTTCATATATTGGCGAGCCGAACCGCCCCCCACCACTTCTCTCCGGCGAGCCAGGGGGGTTAACTCCCGCCCTTCACCTGGCCGGAATCAACCTGACCACGGCTCCCCCACCGGGGGCCAGTTTCAATTTAATTGTCTCCCCGGAAGCAATCTTAAGGCTCTGGTGGCTGAAATCGGAGGCAAAACGGCCGGCATTAGGGCCGTCCAGCCAGAGGTCGGCCATCCAGAGCTTACCCGGCTCCAGGAAATCCAGTTTCAGCTCAAATTCCCTTGGCGTCCAGTCGGTCATGGCTCCCAGGTACCAGTTTTCTCCGTTCTTCCTGGCCACCACCGCGAAGTCTCCAATCTTGGCTTCCAGGACCCTGGTCTCGTCCCAGACCGTGGGCACCTTTGACAGGAAATCCATGATCTCAGGCTCCCTCATGTAGGCGGAGGGAGAATCGCACAGCATCTGGAGCGGTGATTCGTAGACAACATACATGGCCAGCTGGTGGCACCTGGTGCCCTGGCTCATGGGCACATCGAACACGGCCCGGAACTGTCTTTCCTGGGCATTGCGCATGGCCCCGGGGGTGTAATCCATCGGCCCGGCCAGCATCCTGAGAAATGGCAGCATCAGGTCGTGGTCGGGGGTAACCTGGGTGCTCCACTTGCTGTATTCCAGGCCGAGCACCCCTTCCTTGGTCAGAATATTTGGAAAAGCCCTTCTCAGTCCGACCGGCTTATGGGCACCGTGGAAGTCGACCAGCAGACGACGCCGGGCGGCCGCGGCCGCGCAGCGCCGGTAAAAATTGACCATCTTCTGGTCATCCCTGTCCATGAAATCAACCTTTATCCCCTTAACCCCGATTTTCTGAAAATAATCCAGGGCCCGGTCCAGCTGTCGGTCCAGGGTCAGCCAGACGCACCAGAGAATCAGCCCCACATTCTTCTGCTGGCCATACCTCACCAGCTCTTCCAGGTTTATCTCCGGGTTAACCTTGAACAGGTCGGCCGGGTCCGACCAGCCCTCGTCCAGGATGATGTACTCAATCCCGTATTTTGAAGCAAAATCTATGTAGTACTTATAGGTCTCGGTATTGATCCCGGCCCTGAAATCCACACCGTAAATATTGTTGGCATTCCACCAATCCCAGGCCACCTTGCCCGGCTTGATCCAGGAAGTATCCCTGAGTTCCAGCTCCGGGGACAGCCGGTAGACGATATCGGTGCTGATGAGGTCGGCATCCTTTTCGGCCAGAACGATCAGCCGCCAGGGATACTGCCGGCCACCCCTGGTTTCAGCGATGTAATCGGCTGCCCTGGTCACCTCCAGCTCCCGGTCGCTCTTGTCACGCAATTTTTCTTCCAGCGGGTAGGGAGCAAATTTCCCCATCAGCCCGGGCTGGCCCTGGTCGCTCCCGGTCAGGAACATCCCCGGGTAATCATCGACGGCCACGTCGGTGATGGCCACCCTGGGCCCGTCTGGTATTTCCACCACCACCGGGGCAAAACCAAAACGTTCCTGGCCAATATCCTTGAGCGGCAGGTAGCTGTAATTGCTTTCAAAGGAGGTATGAAAACCCCTGGTGAAAGGAAAATAGACCTGGTAATTGTCGGGAAAATTAAATCTGGCCTCCTCGGCTCGAACCTTTATCGGGGCCCGGTAGCCTGTATAGAACCTGTAGGCCAGGCCATCATTATAGACCCTGAAAACCAGGCCGAAATTTCCCCTGAACTTGAGGTTAACCTCATTATATTTATCAACGATCACGGCCCTTTTTTCCCTGACCGGGGGGTTGATGGTCTTATCCACCTTGGTTCTGGCAGCATTCTCCAGGACCGGTCTCCGGCCCAGGACCACGTTGTCGTTTATGGTCATGGACACCGGAGACGGGGCCAGGACCTGTTTTCCATCATAATAGACCGAGTAAGCAATCTGGTTTCCGAGTTCAATTTTCACCTCAACCCGGTTATCAGGGGAGCTGACCGAGACCCCGGAAGCCGCCCTCCCCTGTCCGGGCAACCAGGCAGAAATGACCGATCCAACCAGCAGGATCATGGTAAATATTAAAAAGCGAATAAAAGCATTGGTTGTCATGAGACCTCCTTTAATCAGGCCTGCTCGCCATAATATTCAGATACGTTTCCTGGAAAGATAACCGGACAGATAATTAGTCGGCCCGAAACTCCGAAAAACATATTTCTCTTTTTATTATCTTCAGCGGTGGAAATAAATACAAACAGAATTTTAGGCCTGTCCCTTCTGCCTCCATTTCGATCAAGGCCCGCCGTTCTCCCGGCCGCTTAAAAACTTTTACCAGGCCTCCTGATAAATGATAAAATTCAGGGCGATGAGGGTTAAAATGCGACGGAGATCAATCTTATTAATCTTATGCTTCATTATTTTTTGGCTGCTGGCCAGCCCGGCAGCCTCCGGTGATTTCAGCCTGTCACAGCTTTTCCGCCAGGGGAAAACTCTCCTGGACGAAGATGGTGATGGTCTTAGTGAGAAAATCGCCCTGGCCATAATCATCCCTGATAATCCCCTGGCCGAAGAAACAGCCCTGGCCGCCGACCTGGCCGCCAGGGTCAACCTGGAGAGCCTGGCCCTGGACTTCAAGCTGGTTTACCTGGAATCGGAAGTCAGGGACTTCTCACGCCTGAAGAACCCGGTACTGATCGGCTCCAGGCTGAAGCTGGCCAGGAAAATCCTGGCGGCTGAAAAGATCGACCCGGGCAGCCTAAAACCCAATGAAGGACTGGTGGCAACTTTCAATTACCAGGGACAATCCGGGCTGGTCTGCCTGGGAGGCTCGCCCCAAACCCTGCTCCAGACCGGACGGGCTTTTTTCCTGCGCTGGCCATACTTCTGGGAAATCTGGGGCCGGGAATCCGGCTATACCTACGAAAGCCTGGAAAAAGACCTGAAAAAATTCCTGGAAGGAGTCAAGGTCAGTGCGAAAGGAGTGTCCGTCACCAGGTTGCGGTATACCTTCCCGCCATCAACCGGCCTCCCGGCCAGCCTGAATTCAATTAACTTTGAGGCCGCGGGCGAGATTGCTTCTCTAACTGTGAAGCTCGATTTTTCTCAGCTCTCCGACCTGGAAAGAGTGGCAGCTTCCCTTCGCCAGCTATCCCGGGAGAGAAACCTCGGGCAGAATACAGAAATCCTGGCCTACCCGGCCTGTGCCAGCCTGGAATTCGTCCTGAATTCTCCGGGCCGGGAGGACAGGGTCAGCCTGCCCCGGCCAGGCTCTTCCCGACGCCTTCTGACGCCAGGCTTCAAGGAAATTCCCAGGGTTCCGGAAAAACCCAGGCAGTATGACCTGACCGAGGTTTTTTCCACCAGGGGGCTCTATGCCGACCGCAACGGCGACGGAATTGCCGATGGAATAGAAACAGCCGTTATCATTCCGGCCGATTATTCCGGTCGAAACCTTCAGCTCCTGGCCACCAGGCTGATGCTGGAAACAGCCGGGGGCTCCTTTCCCCTGGTCTACCTGGATAAAGAAATTGAAAACCCGAAAGCCCTGGTAGCACCAATTTTGGTAGGCGAGAATTCTCTTACCCGGGAGCTGATTCGAAAAGGCAAGTTAAAGCTGCCCGAGCTTGGTCCGGGGCAGGGATTGATAAAGATATTGCCCTCGGCACCCGGGTCCTCCGATTCGCTACTGATCCAGGCCTCCTCAATCGAGGTCCTTGATAACACCCTGGCCTACTTCAGCCAGAAATTCCCCTACCTGACCGAATTCAGGAAAGGTGAGCCGGAAATTTCCAGGTTGAAAGAAGAAACAGAAAAATTCCTGGAAGGGAAAAATGGAGCCGCCGAGGCCTATTTCCTGGACCGCCTGGCCGAAGAAATAAAGAAGCTCGGCCGAGAACAACCGGAAAACCTGGAGGTCACCATTAACCTACCCCGGGAAAACCCGGCTTTTGGACAGGAAGTCAAATCTTTTCTGGACAAAGAACTGCCCGGCACCCAGCTAAAAGTCACAGTCGAGGCCATGGACCGTCCGGTCGAGGTTCTGAGTGGAGCCAGGGAATGGGCCTGGGAAGCCGAGGCCGCCCTCGGCCTGGTGCGAGAGGCCCTGGATAAAATCAGCCGGCCCGATGGAATTATGATCAGCCTGGGCCTGAGCGAATCTCCGGCGGTGAGACAGAAAGTCCGGCAGCAGGTTGAAGAGCTCCTCCGGGCTAAAAACTTCCGGGGTGAAGTCGAGGTTCTCTCGGCCTACAAGCCCGGCTTTTTCTGGCTGACCGAAAGAGTTCTCCCCCGCCTTAAGAACCTTCCGGTCCAGAGAGTTCTCGTCCGCTTCGCCGGGGTTGAGGATCAACCCGGAGGAAAAATCAAGAGATTTTATACTGACCCCAACCGCTGGCTCCAGGAACTCTATCCTGTGGACGAAATTCTAGCCTCCGAACTGAGTCTTCCTGTTGAAAACATCCAGTTCGAAAAAAAGCCGGCTTCCGGGGCCACATACGAGGTCCGGGTCTTTGACCGCCAGGACCAGCTTCTCTGGCAGGATGATTTTTCACCCAGTACCAGGGAGATTCCCTTTCTGCGTCTTATGCCCGACTGGGGAACCGTGACCATCACCACCGGCTGGTGCCGGGTCAGCCAGAACGGCCAAAGCCTGCTGGAAACGTCGGTCCAGACCGACCCGGAAAAATTCTGGGAATTCTACCAGGATGAAATCCTCAGGCCGCTCCGTGACTTCGTCCTGCAAAAGACCGGGCACGAGCCGACCTTCGCCAAGCAGCCCTATTTCAAAAGGCTGACCCTGGAGTTGTGGTTGAGCGAGCCGGATTACCGCCTCGGACTGGACGAGGAAATCGTAAGTTCCCTGGAAGCGCTGCACGATGAAATCTATTTCGACACCCTGGACTTTCTGCGGGCCATAACCGGCTGGACCGAGGAAGACCTGAGTCTTCCGGCCGACGCCTCCCGTTCTTCAGCTCCGGGCAACGTCATGCCTGTCATTCATCCTTCAAGCGAAGGCCAGACCCCCAGGGTCAGTTTCAAGCTGGAAGACTTCCGGTCCAGAAAACCGACCATGACCCTTAGCTGGACCGCCGGCGGCCGGCCGCCAGCCAGGAAAACCCTGGAATTCAGCCCGATAAAACCCAAGAGCCTCCGCCTGGATGAGCTGGTGTATGACGCCAGCCGTGACCGGCTGGAATTGGCTAGCATTTCGCTCCAGGCGGAGAAAGAAACCGATTACACCCTCCTGGCCTCGATGCTGGAGATCTTGTCCCGACAGAGGGAAAAGGCGATAGGTAACCAGTTTTTCTCCTTCCCCGGAGTCCAGAACCTTAAAATAAGAATTCAATACCAGGACCTTCACACCGAAAGGACAATCCCGGCAGCCCCGGCCTCGCCCGTGAGCACAATCCCAGGGACTGCAGAACCGGCCGTTGACATTCCCACCGACCGGATAATCGGACCGGAAGAGTGCCTCAAGATAGCCGCCGGACTGGGACGGCACCCGGCCATCAGGAGTTATGTCGGCGGTTATTCCTACGAGGGAAGACCGGTGCCGGTCCTGGAAATTTACCTTCCGGCCGGTGACTATGTTTCCCTGCCCAGGCTCATCACCTTAAAACCGGTGCTTCACCTGACCGCCCGCCAGCATGCCAACGAAGTTGCGGCCACCAACTATTCGCTGCTGTTTGCGAAGTTGCTGGCCTCCGACCGGAGCTACCAGGACTTTCTCAAGAAATTCTCGGTGGTCATCCAGCCCATGGAAAACCCGGACGGGGCGGCCCTGGCCCTGGACCTGTGGAAGAACGAACCCTTCCACAGCCTGCACGCCGGGAGGTACAGCTCGCTTGGAGTTGACATCGGCTACCAGGTGGGCCTGGGCCAGCCGCTGCTGCCGGAAGCCAGGGTCCGGGCCCGGATTAACCGCGACTGGCTGCCCGACATCTACCTGAACCTGCATGGTTATCCTTCCCACGAATGGGTCCAGATGTTCTCCGGATATTCACCCTACCTCTTCCGCGATTACTGGATTCCCAAGGGCTGGTTCACCTATTATCGCCAGCTGAGCCTGGATATCTACCGGCCCTACCGCGAGGCGGCCGAAGAGCTCAAGAAGATCCTGATCGATGAGATGAATTCCACGCCTGGAATTCGGGACTCCAACCAGAAATTCTATTCCCGTTATGACCGCTGGGCCAGGCGCTGGTCTCCCTTCGTTTCACCCCTGGAGATATACGACGGACTGAATATCTTTGCCCGGAGGCAGTCTTCGGCCGAAACCCGCCTGAACCAGCGCAGCCAGATGACCCTGGTGGAACAGACCCCCGAGGTGATGGATGAAACGGCCACCGGCTCCTGGCTCGACTTTCTATGCCGGCAGGGGGTGGCCTACCTGCGGGCTCATGCCCGGTACCTGGCCGGGTTGGTCTTCGACACTGCGGTTATAGAAGAAGAGGTCCAGAACAGGATCAGGATTGAATTCCAGAGAAGGCGGCCCGGCAGCCTTAAGAAATAAACCGGGACGGTCAGAATTTGAAGCCGGCCAGGAGGAGCAGGCTCTTGTTCCGGATATCAGCTTCGGGCTCGGTGGCCACCGATTTCAATCCGTGACTGTAGCGCACTTCCAGAAAGAGACTGCCCGGTTTAAGGTTCATGGCCGCACCGGCTCCGCCGTTCAGCAGGAGGTCGGTACCCTGGAGGTTATCAACCACAACCGTTTCTTCCAGGTCATCAAAGGTCACCCTGAGCCTGGCCTTCAGGTTCAGGGCGACTGAGGGCCCGGCATAAACATAGAATTGTAGCTTTTTTATGCTGGCAAAATAATATTTGACCAGGACGGGAAGCTCCAGGTAGTCAAAAAGGTACCTTTCCACGTACTCCAGGCCGTCCGAATCCAGTCGGTAGACCGAGCCTTTCCGGACAAAGTTAAGTTCGGCCTGGGCGGCCAGGCGGTTTCCTAGAGCGAGTTCCACAAATACCCCGGCCTGGAGTGATGGTTGCCACTGCTGCTGATAGGTATCCTGTCCGAAATTGCTGGAAACCCCGCCGCCCAGCTTGAAACCGGGTCGGATCATAATTCCGGCGGCAAGATCGGTGGTTAATGATAAAAGCCCCAGAAGACAAATAAGAAGCACCTGTTTTTTAATTGCGGCGGTCATTTCCATCTCCTGCCTTAGAGCCCAATTTTAATACAGTACACCGAGCAAATAAAGACAAAATCAATAGAAGGGAAAAGTCACCTGGCAGGAGCGGTCAGGAAACAGACGGTATCAATCATAAATAACGTACTGGTTTCCCCCGCGTTCCTTGGCCTGGTACATGGCGGTATCGGCCCTGGACATGATTATTTCCTGGTCGACCTGACCGGTGACCATGGCCACGCCAATGCTCAGAAACAGGTTGAAGGATTTCTGGGGGGTAACGAACTGGTAATTGGCCACGCTTTCCAGAAGCCGGGAAGCTATGGCCTCCGCTTCCTTCCTCTGAATTCCGTCCAGCAGGATGGCGAACTCGTCCCCACCCAGGCGGATTAACCTGTCGCCCGACCGCAGCTGCTTCTGGATTATCCGGCCCAGCTCCACCAGCAGGCTGTCACCCACGTGGTGGCCGAAGTTGTCGTTGACCAGCTTGAAATTATCCAGGTCGATGAAGAACAGAGCGCTGGACTTCCCCTGGGCACTTTCCTCGATCAGCCGGGGCAGGATCACTTCCAGCATGCGGCGATTGGGCAGACCGGTCAGGGGGTCATGCAGGGCCTGGTAAGCCAGCTGTTCTTCCTGGTTTTTCCTCTCGGTGATGTCATAGCAGGAACCGATAAACCCGGCAAACTCCCCGTCCAGGCCATTGAAGGGACGGCCGACGCACAGGACCCAGCGGACCTGGCCGTCAAACCGTTTCATCCGGAACTCAACCTCAAAGGGTCTTCTATCCTGAAGGGCAGATTCATAACTCAGCTGGAATCTCTTCTTGTCTGGCTCCGGCAGGTTCTGCAGCCAGCCCAGGCCGGCCTCTTCTTCGGCACTCCGGCCGGTAAAAGCCAGCCAGGCCCGGTTGAAATAGTCAAACCGGCCGTCGGTCCCGGCCCGCCAGATCATGGCCGGGAATTCCTCGAACAGGGTCAGGTAAAAATCGCGGGCCCTCTTGACCTTTTCTTCGGCCTCGACGATGGTGGTGATATCGTTCATGACCACCAGGGTGCTGCGGTGGTTGTCAAACGGGTCAAGAATCTTCTTGACCCTGACCTGGAAGATGAGCCGGCCCTTATCGGAGGCCACCTGTTGCTCGAAGGTCAGCTCCCTGGAGTTGCCCGAGCTCAGGGCCGAGAGGGAATTGGCCAGCCAGGGGAAAATCCGCGAGACGGGAACCTTGCTCCCGTACAGTACCTTGTGGAATTCGGGGCTGGGAAAATATTCCAGGCAGCGGTCGTTAAAATCCTCTATATTGTTATCAAGATCCAGGAGCAGGGCCGGGGTGGGAACGGTATCGAATATAAGCTTATACCTGTCTTCCTTGCTATCCCAGATCATAATCTTACGCCTTGTTTGATAATAAAATAAAGAAATCCTGCACCGGAGGCAATCACCCCATGGGGTGATTTTTTAAAAAGGTCCTCACCCCCCTGCCGGCCTTTGAACTTTACCTGTCTTTTCACGTATCAATTATGTATAATCTAAAATATTAGACACAGGAGGAAATCATGACAGCAAAGAGATACCTGAGTTTTTTCCTGGTGCTGCTGATGGTGCTGGCTTTTAGCCGACCCGGCCTGGCCCAGACTGAAAAAGACATCCTGGAAAACATGATCAAGGCCCTGGGCGGGAGAGAGGTCCTGTCCGGTATCAAGGACACCAGGATGAGCGGGACGATGGAAATAATCCAGTACGGAATGAGCACTCCCTTTACCATGTACCAGAAAGAGCCGGACAAGTCCCGGATGGAAATAGAAGTTATGGGCATGAGCATAATACAGGTATATGACGGGCAGAAGGCCATGGTCACCAATCCCCAGACCGGGGAAGTGATGGAACTGACGCCGGACCAGTCCGAGCAGATGCGGAGACAGGCCCTTGGAAATGCTGCCACCCTGAATCCAGAGAAATTCGGCATTACTTACACTTACAAGGGCAAAGAAGAAGTTAACGGAAAAACCTGCCACGTCCTGGAACAGAAGTTTTCCAACAGCGACACGGCCACAGTGTACGTGGATGCCACCACCTTCCTGCCTTACAAGACCAGGACCAAGACCCTGAGCCCAAGCGGGGGCGAAGTTGAGGCCGAACAGGTGCTGGCCGACTACAGGAAAGTTGACGGCACCATGGCCGCCTTTTCCATTACCATCTTCCAGGGCGGGGTCGAATACATCAGGATGACGGTCAACGAAATAGTCTACAACACCGGGCTGGACGATTCGCTTTTCGTGCTGAAATAATCAGGCCTTTTGGCTGGGTTCTAAAAGGCAGGGCGGGAAGATAATAAAAAAGACCGGATGAGGGTCCTATTTGCCCTCATCCGGTTTATTTTTCTTCATCAAACCGGCCGTGAGCTTACCTTCGACTACCACTTCCCCGTCGACTGTGGCCTGGGCGGAAAAATAATAGAAGCCGGCTTTCTGTCTGAGCATCTGCACCGAGAGCTTCAGCTGGTCGCCCGGTACCACCGGCTTCCTGAACTTGACTTCCTCTATCTTGCTCAGAACCATGACCACTTTTTCCGGATCGGGAAGCGAATGGTAGAGAAGTATGCCCCCGGCCTGGGCCAGGGCCTCGACGATGAGCACCCCGGGCATCAGCTTGAGTCCCGGGAAATGACCCGTGAAGAAAGGTTCGTTATAGGTGACGTTCTTCAGGGCCAGGATGCTCTCGCCAGGCTTAAGCTCCAGGACTCTATCCACCAGGAGAAACGGGTACCGGTGTGGTAACCATTTCTCGATCTGTTCCGAGTTCATCGGGCTAATGTTCGGGACAACTTACTTGGCCGGGGCCTTGCTGGCGTCGTACCTCTTGATAACTTCCTGGGTCAGGTCCACGGCCGGGGAGAAAAAGAGCACGCCGCTCTCCCTGAGGTCCAGGATCAGGTCCAGACCTTTTTCCTGTCCGAGCTTGTTGATGATGGGCATGACCTCGCTCTGAATCCGCATGTACAGTCTCTGGGTAAGTTCCTGCATGTCTTTCTGGGCGTCCTCGGCCATCCTCTGCCTTTCGGTTCTTTTCCGGTCCAGGTCAACACTCAGCGACAGAATGGCTTCCTGGGTCATGGTCAGCTGCTGCGTGCTCAGCCGGCTTTCCAGCTGCCGGATCTGGTCGTCCAGCTTGGCCAGGTCCTGCTGGGTCTTCCTGTTCTTCTCTTCCAGCTGGGCGATGGCTTTCTTGCCCTCAGCCGATTTCTCCAGGATTTCCTGGGAATTGATCACCCCGACCTTCAGGGACTGCTGGGCCAGGGCCAGGTGGCTGCCGGCAATCAACATGACCGCCAGGAGTAAAACCGCCGTCAGTATTCTGCGCATTTTCAATCCTCCTAAAATTAATAGTTGATAATTTTACACTTTTCCAAGCTAAATATAAAGTGGTTCCGCACCTCAGAAGGTGGTGCCGACCGCAAAGCGGAAGGCAAAATTGGAATCGTCAACGTAAATCTTCCTGTTGTTGTAAGCAAAAATCAGACGGAATGGCACTCTCAGGGCCGGCACGAACACCCGGACTTCCAGCCCGGCCGAGCTGTACATGTTCTTGGGGCTGAACTTTTCTGACTGGAGGAGGGCATTACCCACGTCATAGAACAGTATGCCGTAGAGCGGCCCGCCCAGAGGCACGATATATTCGAAATTGAAAATCAGGGACTTCACCCCGCCGATCAGGATATTTTTCTCGTCCCGGGGACCGATGGTGTAATACTCGTAACCGCGGATCGACTGTTCGCCGCCCAGGAAAAACCTTTCCCAGTAGGGTACTTCATGGTTGCCGATGGGTTTGATGAACTGGTACTCGGCGTGAAGACCCAGGACGTGGTTGCCCCACAGCGGCTGGTAGCGGGCAAACTCGAACCTCGGCCGGTAGAGATGGACGTCTCCGCCCAGGAAGTTACCGGCATACCTGAAGGCCACGGTGTACATCGTGCCCCGGCTGGGAGTCAGGGGGCTATCTATGGTCGACTGGTAAAGAACCGGTTCCAGGGCGCTGACGAAGTACTTTCCCGGGTAAAAATAGGGATTGTAATAATACTGCTGGCCTTCCTCTGTGTCGTAACTGGGAATTTCCATGATCTGCTTCTGGAAACTGTAGTTCAGGTTGAACCGCAGGTAACCGTAAACCCTGGTGCCGTAGGTCAGCCGGATGCCCTTGGCAAACTGGTTGTAAAGATAGGGAATCGTGATCTTGCGGTCGAAGACATTGAAGCCCACGGTCATCGGCTTGTCGAAAATGTAGGGCTGGCTCATCCCGAAGCTATAATTCTTGACCCTCTTGCCGTGCTGCAGGGTCAGGTCCAGGGTCTCTCCGGTTCCCAGGAAATTCACCGTGGAGTAGCTGAAAGCTATAAAGGTGCCCTCGTAGCCGCTGTAACCGGCCGTAAACTGGATGTTGTTCCGCTGCAGTTCCTTGACGTTCAGGTTGACGTCAATCTGGGTGGGATTTTCCGGGTCGGGCTTGATATCGGGCTCCTTTTCCACGTCAACCAGGCCCAGCTGCTTGAGCCTCAGCAGGCTGTCCTTGAAGACGGCCAGGCTGAACCGGTCGCCCTCGCGCATCAGGAACTCCCGGCGCAGCACCTTGTCCTTGGTAAAGGTGTTGCCCCGAAATTCCAGCCGGCGCAGGAAGGCCACCTCCCCTTCCTGGACGTTGAAGGTCACGTTGACCACCTTCTTCCTGGGGTCAAGGTTTTCAACCGGAATTATCTGGGCATATAGAAAGGCAAAATTGCGGTAACTTTCGCCCATGGACTCGACGGTCTTTTCCCGCTTCTTGGAGCTGTAGATATCTCCCGGCTGCAGCTTGACCAGGCTCTGCAGGTACCGGGTGGTGAAGAACTTGTTGCCCTCAATCTTGATTTCACCGGTGCGGTAAACGTGGCCGGGTTCCACCGGGATGATAATCCGCATCATCTTCTGCTTGCTGAACAGGACATTTCTCCTGGTTATTTCTTCGAACCGGGGTTCGCCGACGCTGGCTTCCATGTAGCCGTATTCCTGGAGCTTCTTCTTGATCTCGGCCAGGTTTTCTTCCAGCTTGTTTTTCTTGAAAACGTCCTTGTTGGCAATCCAGTTGAACAGGCTATGGCGGCGGTTGTCCTTCATGGCCTCGACCAGGAAGCTGTCGGGAATCTTGGTCCGGCCGACAAAGACCACCTCTCCCACCCGCAGCCGGGACCCTTCATCAATCCTGAAGACCAGGTCCACCTCGTTGTTGGCCCGGGTCACCAGCTCGGCCTCTATCCTGGCAGCCTGCAGGCCTTTTTCCTCCAGCAGTTCCTTGATCGTCTTCTTGGCCTTCTGCACCCGGAAGGGGTTGTAGTGGGAATGAGCGGCAATGTACTCGTCCTTCTCTTTTAGCTTGTTGACGATATCGTTTTCTTTAACCTTCTTTCCGGTGCGAAAAACCACGTTCTTGATGACCGGGTTTTCCTCGACAAAAATCCTGATGATCTTGCCCCTGGTTCCATCCTGTTCCTCTATCCTGAGGTTGGAGAAAAAGCCGGTCGACCAGAGGACCTTGAAATCCTTCTTGAGCAGGGCCTCGTTGTAATAATCACCCTCTCGCGAGGAGAGGTAATAGACGATGGTTTCCTGGGAGATGCGGTTGTTGCCGATAACCTCTATCTTCTCGATAACCTGCTGGGCAGAAAGCGTGGCCGTGGAAACCACGAATAATATGAATATAACCAGGCTGAGTCTTCTCATTGACATAACTTTATACCATATCGCCGGCCATTTTTCAAAGAGTCAGGTCGGCCCGGGCAATTTTCCTCCGAAATAGGCCTCATGGAATTATTAACCTGCCAGCCCCTCTAAAAGTTTCATCCGGCCGGCTTCCAGCAGGTAAGCCTTATGGCAGAAACGGGCTATCCTCTCATTATGGGTAACGATTATCGAGGACAGGCCTTTCTTCCGGTGGAGGTCAGTTATCAGCTCCAGGATCTTTTCCCCCGTCTTCCAGTCCAGGTTGCCGGTGGGCTCGTCGGCCAGGAGCAGCCCGGGGCTGGTTACCAGGGCCCTGGCCACGGCCACCCTTTGCTGTTCTCCCCCGGAAAGCTGGGCCGGACGGGCGTCGGACCTGGCTCCCATGCCCACTTCTTCCAGGGCCCGGGCCGCTTGTTCCAGGGCTTCCTCCCGGCTTCTTCCACCAATCAGCAGGGGTATGGCCACGTTTTCCAGGGCCGAGAATTCAGGCAGGAGATGGTAAAACTGAAAGACAAATCCGATATACCTGTTCCTGAGCATGGCAATCTCGGTCGGAGTTTTTTCCCAGAGATTCTGGCCCTGGAAAAAGACCCGGCCTTCGGTCGGTCGGTCCAGACCGCCGATAATGTTCAAAAAGGTGGTCTTCCCGACACCGGAAACCCCCATCACCGCCACCAGTTCCCCGGCCCGGAGTTCAAAATCTATGCCCTCAAAAACCCGCAGCCAGTCATTTCCGGGCAACGGGTAGGCCTTGCCCAGGTTTTCGGTCCGGATGATGACCTGGTTGTTTTCTGCTACCATGATCCTTCTCTAGGCCAAACCATTAATCTATTCATATTTCAGAGCCTGAACCGGGTCAATGCGGGCTGCCCGCCGCGACGGGAAGATGGTGGAGAAAAAAGTAATGGCCAGGGTCACCAGGACGATCAGGGCCAGGTCCAGGGGCTTGGGGTGAAAGGGAACATAGGAAATCTGGTAGATGTCCACCGGCACCCTGATCAGTTTGAAGACGTTGGCCAGCCAGCACCAGACCAGGCCCAGCACCAGGCCCAGGCCGGTGCCCACCACCCCGATTATGGCCCCCTGCAGGAAAAAAATCTTCCTGATACTGGTGGCGGTCGCTCCCATGGCCATCAGTACCCCGATATCCCGGGTCTTTTCCATGACCATCAGCACCAGGCTGGCGATGATGTTCAGCGCGGCCACCACCACGATCAGGGCTATGGTCAGAAAGAGCAAAGTTTTTTCCAGCTTCAGGGCTGAAAATAGGGAGCGGTTAAGTTCCATCCAGGTGGTCACGTAAATGCCGGAAGAGGTCAACCGGTAAATTTTTTCCGCCACCCTCTCCGCCTGGAAAATATCCTTTATCCTGACCTGGAGATAGGACACCCTTTCCGGAAGGTTGTACAGCTTCTGGGCCAGGGCCAGGGAAATCAGGGCGGTCGAGGAATCAAACTCGTAAAGCCCGGAATCAAAAAGCCCGCTCACCCGGAAAGTCCTGGTGCGGGGCAGGACTCCAACCGGGGTCAGCCGGCCGGAGGGAATGAGTACGCTAACCCGGTCGCCCGGGCCGACACCCAGGGCTGCGGCCAGGTCTTTCCCCAGAATTATTTCTTCCTCGCTTCCGGCACCGGGCAGCTGGCCGGCCATCAGCCGGTTGAGCCAGCCGGACACCTTCGTTTCTTCTTCGAAATTCAGGCCCTTGAGCAGGGCTCCCGAGTTCCGGGCCGGTCCCATGATCAACACGGTGTTATAAATGACCGGGGTGACCGACTCCACTTCTGAAATCTTCCGTATCTCTTCGGCCAGCGCTTGATAATCTTTCAATCCCTGTCCCGACAGGTCAGAAATCATCAGGTGGGAGGTGGCGCCCAGTATCTTGTCCTGGACATCTTCCTGGAACCCGGTGATCAGGGCCAGGGCAATGACCAGGGCCATCACCCCGATGGTCACCCCCAGAATGGAAACAGAGGTAATGACGGAAATAAAGGCCTGCTTCCTTCTGGCAGTCAGGTACCTGCGGGCCAGGAATAATTCAAAGCTCATTCCGGTCTCACCTGCGTCCTTTCCTCATCGCGGTTTCAGGAGCGGGAACAGGATAACCTCCCGGATCGACTTCCGGTTGGCCAGGATCATGGTCAGCCGGTCTATCCCGATGCCCTCGCCGCCGGTGGGCGGCAGGCCGTATTCCAGGGCCTCGACGTAATCCAGGTCCACCAGGTGTGATTCCTCGTCCCCGGTCTGTCTCATGGCCGCCTGCTCTTCGAAGCGCTGCCGTTGCTCGAAGGGGTCGGTCAGCTCGGAGAAGGCGTTGGCAATTTCCATGCCGGCAATGATCAGCTCGAAGCGGTTGGCTTCTTCCGGGTGGACCGGGTCGGCCTTGGCCAGTGGTGAAATTTCCCGGGGAGGGTTGATGATGAAGGTCGGCTGGACAATCTTGTCCTTGACCAGTTTGTCAAAGATAACGTCCAGGGCCTTGGCGTAGCTGGTCGGTTTCCGGTCGGCGGCGAGGGTGGCCGCAAATTCTATCAGGGCCTCCGGGTCATCAAACCTGGCCGGGGCCAGACCGCTGTACTGACGGACCGCGTCCAGGAACTTAATCCTTTTCCAGGGCCGCCTGAAGGAAATGGTCTCCTCGCCGTAGGGGAATTCTTCCTTCCCGTGAATTTCCCGGGCCAGGTAGACAAAGAGCTCTTCGGTCAGGTCCATCAGCTGGTTGTAGTCGATATATGCCTGGTAGAACTCCAGCATGGTGAACTCGGGATTGTGCTGGGAGTCAACACCCTCGTTGCGGAAATTGCGGTTTATCTCGTAGACTTTTTCCAGGCCGCCGACCACCAGGCGCTTCAGGTAAAGCTCCGGGGCAATCCTCAGGTAGAGGTCGATCCCCAGGGCATTGTGGAAGGTCTTGAAAGGCCTGGCCAGGGCCCCGCCGGGAATTACCTGCATCATCGGGGTCTCCACCTCCAGGAAACCGCGGTCGTCAAAAAATTTCCGCAGGCTGCTGACAATCCGGCTCCTGGTGATGAAGGTCTCGCTCGACTCCGGGTTCATGATCAGGTCCAGGTAGCGTTTGCGGTAGCGAAGTTCCACGTCCTGAAGGCCGTGCCATTTTTCCGGTAGCGGGTGGAAAGACTTGGCCAGGAAGGAGAATTTCTCGGCCAGAACGGTCAGCTCACCGGTCCTGGTCCGGAACAGCCGCCCCTCGACCAGTATCACGTCGCCGATGTCGAACAGGTCAAACAGCTCGTAATTTCCCGGCCCGACCTGGTCTTCCCTCAGGTACACCTGAAGCCGGCGGCGGCAGTCGGCGATATGAAAGAAGGTGGCCCGGCCCATCTTGCGGATGGTCATGATTCGACCAGGGACCTTCACCCGGTATTCTTTTCCTTCCAGTTCTTCCTTGCTCAACGGGGAAAATTCCCCGACCACTTCGGAAACGGAGTGGCTGACCTCGGCCCGGTGGGGAAAGACTTCCAGTCCCCTCTCCTGGAGTTTCCGCCACTTTTCCAGGCGGATCAGTTCCTGGTCGCTGAGCTCTTCCTGGACCAGCTTCAGCTCGCGGTCTTTCTTGCCTTGCTGTTCACTCATTTTTATCACCTCTTGAGATCGTGCCGATCGAACTGCTTCAGTCCTTATCCGGGCCGGGAGCACCCTGGAGCTGGTGGTGCACTCCGTCCAGGATGCCGTTGACAAAATTGGCCGCCTCCTGCCCGGAATACTTCTTGGCTATTTCGATGGCTTCATCCATGATGATGGACGGCGTCAGGTTCTTTTCAAAGAGCATCTCGAACACGGCCAGCCTCAGAATATTCCGGTCAACGGTGGCCATTCTTTCCAGCCGCCAGTTCCTGGAAGCCTGCTGGATGGTGCGGTCCACCTCGGCCTGGTGTTCACAGATTCCCCGGACCAGCCATTCGCAGTATTCCCGGGTCTCGGCCGGGACCGCCTGCCGGGACCAGTAATCTTTCAGCACCAGCGGCAGTTCATCGCCGGTGAATTCCAGCTGAAATAGAATCTGTAAAGCACACTCCCTGGCTTTTCTTCTTTTTCCCATGAGCAGAAATCTCTTCCCGGCTTTACTTCAGCTTGGAATCCTGGAGCAGGTTCAGCATCTCCACCAGGGCCATGGCCGCGTTATAACCCTTGTTTCCGGCCTTGGTTCCGGCCCTCTCAATGCCCTGTTCCAGGGTCTCCACCGTCAGGATGCCGTAAGCCACGGGCAGGCCCTCTTCCATGGCCACCTGGGCCAGGCCCTTGGTGACCTCGGCACTGAGAAAATCAAAATGGGGTGTCTCGCCCCGGATCAGAACGCCAAGGCAGAGAATGCCGTCGACCTGTTTTTTCCGGGCCAGCATCCTGGTCACCAGGGGGATTTCAAAAGCGCCGGGGACCTTGTAGACGGACAGGTTGGCCTCTTCCGCCCCCAGCTTTTTCAGGGCCTCCAGGGCTCCCTCCAGCAGGTGGCCGGAGATAAACTGGTTGAAGCGGCTGAGGACGATGCCTATCCTGTATCCTTTCGCCTGCAGCTTGCCTTCGTAAACTTTCATCTCTTTCTCCTTTGGCCGTCAGATCGGTCTTTTTTCATATATCCTGTATTTCTTGTATATCTTACCACCTATGGACGCGGTAAATCTATTGATGGCTTCATTGTCTTCAAGCTGCCAGGACGTCTCGGCCCACTCGTAACCTTTGGCCTTGGCCCTCCTCTCCAGCTCATCATAGAGAAGATAGGCCAGGCCGGTGTGCTGGAACTGGGGTAAAACACCGAAGACCACGGCCCTCATTCCTTTGATTTTTTTCCGGTTGAGCATTAAATGGAAAATTCCGAAAGGCAGCAGCCGGCCGTTCAGGTCCTTGATTATTTCGTTGTAATTGGGCAGGCCAAAGGCGAAGCCCACTTCTTTTCCCTCGTGCAGGGCAAAGATGACCAGCTCCGGGTCGGCAAAATCCTTGAGTCGCCTGGCCATGAAGTCCATTTCTTTTTCGGTCCAGGGAACAAAACCCCAGTTCCTGGACCAGGCCTGGTTATAGATATGGGCCACCTTGCGGGTTTCCTCGTAAATTTTCTTCATATCGACGGTGCGCATGGCAAAAGAGGTTACGCTCCTGACCTTTTCGATTACGGCCCGGACCTTTTCCATGGTCTGGTGGTCCCGGGTCATGATGAAAGCATAGAGGTCCTTGGCCTTGGTCAGCCCGGCCTTCTCCATTAATTCATTATAATATGGGGGGTTATACGGCATCATGATAACGGGCGGCCGGTCAAACCCTTCCAGCAGGAAGGCGCATTCATCGTTCATGGACAGGTTCATCGGGCCGCGCAGGATTTCCATCCCGCGCTCCCGGCCCCAGCCAGCCACGGTATCCAGCAGGGTCCTGGCCACCTCCAGGTCGTTATAACTCTCGTACAGGCCAAAGAAGACCACTTTTTCCCGGTGATATTCGTTATGGCGGTGGTCAAGGATGGCCGCCACCCGGCCAGCCAGTTGCCCGTCCTTCCTGGCCAGGAACAGGTCCATCTCAGCATGCTCGAAGAAGGGATTTTTCCTGGGGTCGAGCTTGGCCCGGACCTCAAAGAGCAGTGGCGGTACCCAGTTGGGATAATCCCGGTATATTTCCCAGGGAAAGCGGATAAAAGCCTCTCGGTCCTTTCTTGTGCTCACTTTTATTATCTCAACATTGTTCATGACTGGCACCCGAAAAGCGGTTTTTCCAGATTTTACCAGAACTTGATTTTTTTTTCAGCAATAACCTGAGGAAGTCAACAGTTGAATTTCCGGCCAGGTTAATGGTAAAAAGTAGTCAGGAGCCAATATGAAACCCGCCAACAATTTTTCAGAACTCAGACCAGAGCAACTCTACTGGCGCTGCCCGCCAGAGGCCATCGTCTACGATACCACCGCCAGCTGCCCGGCCTGCGAGGACATAATCGGGCAGGACCGGGCCCTGGAATCCCTGAAAACCGGCCTGGAGATAAAGAGCCGGGGCTATAACATCTTCATCACCGGCATGGTCGGCACCGGCCGCACCACCACCATCAAGCAGTTCCTGGAAAAAATCCGGGCGACCGGAGAAATCCCTGACGACCTTCTGTACGTCAATAATTTCAGCAAACCCGACGAGCCGGTCCTGCTGAGCCTGCCGGCCGGCCGGGGCCGGCTGCTCAGCGAGGGCCTGGAAAAGCTGATCGCCATGCTCCGGACCAATATCCCCGAGCTGCTGAAGAGCCAGTACTTCCAGGAAAAAAAGCAGGCCATCCTGGAAACCCAGCAGCGCAAGCAGAGAGAAATACTGCAGAAGTTCGACGACCTGGTGGCGGCCGAGGGCTTTACCGTTATCCAGGTTCCGGTGGGAATTTTTACCAGGCCCGAGCTTATTCCCGTGGTTGATGGTCAGCCCACTCCCTTTAACAAGCTGGAAGCCCTGGTCCGGGAAGAAAAGATGACCAGGCAACAGCTGGACGAACTCAAGAAAAAATACGAGCAACTGACCGAACAGCTAGAAAAGCTGATTGTCACCCTGAAGGAAATAGATGAAGAAACCCAGGGCCAGCTGAAAAGCCTGGAGGTCGAAGCCTGCACCCCGCTCATCAAGGGTGGCCTGAATGACCTGAGGCAAAAGTTACCCTTCCCGGCCGTGCAGCAATATCTGGACGAGGTGGAGAAAAACCTGGCCCTCGACCTGGACCTGTTCAAGGCTTCTCCCAAAGAGGAGCCGGAAAAGGAAACCGGCCTCGATCCCTATCTTGCCTACCGGGTTAACCTCCTGGTGGATAACTCGGAAACCAAGGGGGCCCCGGTGGTGATGGAAATCTCGCCCAGCTATCCCAACCTTTTCGGCACCATCGAGTATTCCTACAGCCGCTTCGGCGTGGCCCAGACCGACTTCACCAAGATTAAAGCCGGCTCCTTCCTCAAGGCCAACGGAGGTTACCTGGTGCTGAACGCCCTGGACGTCCTGACCGAGCCGGGAGTCTGGCCCACCCTTCTCCGGACCCTGCGCTACCAGACCTTTGAGATCCAGAACCCCATCTCGATTTTTGCCATCTCCACCGCCAGGCTTAAACCGGAACCAATAAAATGCCGGGTCAAGGTGATCATGATCGGTGACGATTACCTCTACAACCTGCTGTACTTCTACGACGAGGATTTCAAGAAGATCTTCAAGGTCAAGGTCGAGTTCGATTCCGAAATGGAGAAGAATAAAAAGACCATCAACGACTACGTCCGGTTCATCAAGAAAATCTGCGACGAGGACGGCCTGCGGCCGGTCGACAGGGAAGGAATCGCGGCCATCGTGGAATTCGGGGTCAGGCTGGCCGGACGGCAGAAAAAGCTGTCCACCCGCTTTCATTTAGTAGCCGACATCATCCGGGAAGCCGATTACTGGGCCAAACATGCCGGAAAAGAGGTCATTTCCCGGGAAGACGTAGAGAAGGCCATCCAGGAAAAAATAGAACGGGTCAACCTGGTGGAGAGAAAGATACAGGAAATGATAGAAGAGGGGACCATCTTGATTGACACCGAGGGCCGGGTGGTCGGGCAGGTTAACGGCCTGGCCGTCTACGATACCGGGGAACTGGCCTTCGGCAAGCCAACCAGGATCACGGCCAGGACCTCAACCGGCCGGGCCGGAGTCATCAACATCGAACGGGAAGCCGACCTCAGCGGGCGAACCCACAATAAGGGGGTTTTAATTCTGAGCGGTTACCTGCGCGGCAAGTACGCCCAGGACAAGCCATTTGCCCTGTCGGCCAGCATTGCCTTTGAACAGTCTTACTCCGGGGTGGACGGGGATAGCGCTTCGGCGGCCGAGGCCTTCGCCATACTTTCCAGCCTGTCCGGGGTGCCCTTGCGTCAGGATATTGCCGTTACCGGTTCCATCAACCAGCGGGGTGAAATCCAGCCCATCGGCGGGGTAAACGAAAAAATCGAAGGTTTTTTCCAGGTCTGTAAGGCCCGCGGCCTGACCGGAACCCAGGGAGTCATCATCCCCCACCAGAACGTCAAGAACCTGATGCTCAAAGAGGAAGTGGTCCGGGCCGTGGCCGATGGCAAGTTTCATATTTACCCGATAAAGACCGTGGACGAAGGAATGGAAATCCTGACCGGGGTCAGGGCCGGCGACCGGCTGGAAAACGGGACTTACGAAGAGGAAACCATAAACAGCCTGGTCGATGCCGGCATCTGGCACCTGGGGATGGCCTGGGAAGAATTTGAGGACGAACTCCTCTGGAAGCATATCGAAAAAGAATCGAGCGAAGCGGGGGGAGAACCGGAAGAGGGTTAAGTAAGCCGGTGAAAGCTTTGCCTCTAGATTCGAGAAAGTTCCGGTCTCCAACAGAAGAGATTAGACTCAGGATGATTTACTTTCAGGCCCGGGTTCAGGTCTAATCAGCCAGGCCGGTCATTTTCTTCAGCCTGTCCACTTCTTCCGGCTTTAGCCGCCGCCAGAAACCCCGGCGCAAGCCCTTGATGGTGAGTCCGGCGAAGGACACCCGGCGGAGTTTCTTAACTTCAAAGCCCAGGGCATAGAGCATCTTGCGCACTTCGTGCTTGCGGCCCTCGTGGATTTCCAGGCTAAGCAACGATTTTTCCCGGTTGCGGTAGATAATCCGGGCCCTGGCCGGGGCCGTCTTCCGGCCGTCTATGAAGATTCCCTTTTCCAGCTTCTCCAGCTCTTTATCTTCGACAAAGCCCTTCACCTTTACCTCATAAAGCTTTTTAATTTCGTAGCGCGGGTGGGTCAGGCGGTGGGCCAGTTCCCCGTCGTTGGTAAAAAGCAACAGGCCTTCGGTTTCGGTATCCAGCCGGCCCACTGGGAAGACCCGGACCGGCAGGCGCGGCAGCAGCTCCATCACCGTATTCCGCTGCTGGGGATCATCAACCGTAACTATGTAGCCGGCCGGTTTATTTAGCAGGAGATAAACATGTTCTGAGGGCAACCTGACCAGACGGTTGTCCACTTCCACCCGGTCCTTATGCTCATCAATCTTAACCCCGAGTTCGGTCACCACCCGGCCGTTGAGCCTGACCCGACCCTCCTGTATCATCCGGTCGGCTTCCCGTCGCGAGGCCAGTCCCGCCTGTGCCAAAAACTTGTTCAGCCTGATAATGGTCTTTCTCCCGGAATAAATTTTGTAAACATTTTACCAGAGCCGCGAACAAAAGTAGAGTCCGCGGGAAAAGCCGTTGACCCGGAGCACTGAAAAATCTTTCCCGGCCCGGCCTTAAAAAAAATAGAAAAATTAGGTAAAAAGATAACTTGCTCAAGGATCTTTCCAGCCATGGTCACTAAAGCCGGCAGCCAGGAACCCGGAAACTTTCTGGTGGCCTTATTTTTTCCTGGCTTGCTCTTGGTAGAAGCCGGGCTTGGCCAGGATTTCCATGACCCTCAGGTCAAAGAAATTCTGGGCGTTGACCGGTTTGAGCAATATGGCCGTGTCCACTCCCTTTTCAGTTCCGCCCATGGCCAGGCAGGGCTGGCCGGTCTCCAGCAGTCCGGCATCAGCCGCCATCAGGCTGACTTCGATGGCCACTTTCATACCCTCGCCGAAGGCTCTCAGGGTATAGGCGATGATTTCATCCAGCTCATAGGTCCCGAGCTTCTTTCGCACCGCCCGGTTAACACCGCCGAAAGCGTGCTGGCAGGTCAGGACCTTCACCCCCTTTTCCTCCAAGCGATGTCTTATCTCTTCCGGCATCTCCTGGAAGTTGGGCCGGTAGAAACCGGTGGAATGGGTGACCACCACCAGCCTGCAGTCATGGAAAATTTCGGCCGCCTTGAGGGCCGTCTCCCCCGAGGCCGAGGCCACCACCACCTGTTTTATATTGAGTTCAGCCGCTCTGATGGCTGCTCTCTTCAGGGTGGCCTCGGTGTTGACAGACCCCGGTTCATCAAAGTAAAGACAGGGCACACTCTGCCCTTCGGCTTCAAGGTCAAACTGGCACATCTGCCTCTCCTCCAACTTTATATTTAATTTCTAATTATTGACCGGGTTTACTGCCCAGTCAATAAAGCAGATCTTCGGCCCGGCCGGAGGCAGCCTGGACCGATGGTCTGATAGACTCGCCCCCCGGTTCTGGCATCCGGTGTTGACCCACAGTGGCCGCACCCCTGTCGGCTGAACCCGCCCCTTATTCTTTCGTATAAAATATAGTAAACTTACTGGCAGACAGAAATGAGAAGAAGCAGCCTTTATCTCCGCGAGTCTCTGGACATGGCCTTTGACTCCCTCTGGCACAACAAGCTGCGGACTTTCCTGACCCTGCTCGGGGTGATCATCGGGGTGCTGACCATCATCGCCGTGGTCTCGGTCATCCAGGGGCTCAACAATTATGTCTACACCAGGATGTCTTTCTACGGGGCCAACGACTTCTCGGTCTCCAAGTTCGCTCCCTTTATCACCACCATCAAGGAATACCAGGAGCAGATGAAACGCAAGGACCTGACCCTGGAGGACATGAGGATACTGCGCCAGCTCTGCCGCTCCTGCGAACTGGTCGGGGCTTCGGTCAACACCAGTCGAACGGCCAAGTTCGGAAGCCGGTCAATCAAGGATGTCTCCATCCGCGGGGTAACTGCCGTTGACCACCTGATCGGCTCGGTCCTGGAGCTGGAGCGGGGCCGCTTTATCAGCCAGGACGATGAAGACCGCTCCCGCTATGTCTGCATAATTGGAGCCGACGTGGCCGAAAACCTGTTCCCGGGACTGGACCCGGTGGGCCGCTGGTTGAAAATCGGTAACCAGAACTTCGAGATAATCGGCCTGGGCAAGAAGAAGGGCAAGCTGCTCGGCTTCAGCCAGGACAATTACGCCTGGATACCCATTTCCACCTTCATGAAGATTTATGGCAGCCGCCAGACGATAAGCATCAACATTCACACCTCTTCCCAGGAAGCCATGGCCAGGGCCATGGAGGAGGTCCGGACCATCCTCAGGTCGGTCCGGAAAAGGACCTACGGCCAGCCCGATGATTTCGCCTTCGTCACCTCCGACACCTTCATCCAGTTTTACAAGTCGGCCACCTCGGGAATCTATTTCGCCATGATAGCCATCTCGGCCATTGCCCTGCTGGTCGGCGGCATCGTCATCATGAATATCATGCTGGTCTCGGTGACCGAAAGAACCAAGGAAATTGGCATCAGGATGGCGGTGGGAGCCCGGCGCCGGGATGTCCTGATACAGTTCCTGATTGAATCGGCCATTATCTCGGGCGTGGGCGGAATAATCGGCATCCTGCTGGGCTACCTGATCGCCACCGCGGTCACCGCGGCCACCTCCCTGCCCTCAAAGGTCGACCCGGTTTCGATCGTCGTGGCCATCATGATGTCGACCATGGTCGGCCTGTTCTTCGGCATCTACCCGGCCAACCGGGCGGCCAGGCTCAACCCGGTGGAAGCCCTGAGGTCAGAGCAATGAAAGCCAGGACCGGACTGTTGCAGGAAATATTTGGCATGGCCCTGGAGTCAATCCGGGCCCATAAAATGCGCTCCTTCCTGACCACCCTGGGCATTGTCATCGGGGTCATGACCGTCATCGCCATGGTTTCGGTTATCCAGGGGCTGAACCAGACCATCGCCGGCGAAATAGAAAAAGTCGGCAGCAGCCTGATCATGGTGCAAAAATTCGAACCGGTCAGAATGGGCAATATCTCGGAAGAAGAAAGACAGAGAAAGGACCTGTCCATCGACGACGCCGAAGCCATCCTGCGGGAATGCCCGCTGGTGGGAGGCCTGACCATCTGGCTGAACCCCAATTTCCTGGAGCTTCCCGAAGTAAAGTACCAGAACCTGAAAAGCGATAACGCCATCCTGTTCGGGACCGACGAAAACTTTTTTAAGGTCTATGCCATCTACCTGCCAAAAGAAGGGCGTGGCTTCACCGGCGCGGAGATCCGGCATAAGGCCAGGGTCTGCCTGCTCGGGGCAGAAGTGGCCGAGGCCCTGTTCCCCCACACCAACCCCCTGGGCAAGGAAATAAGAATTGGCGGTGAGAGCTTCACGGTCATTGGCGTTCTGGGCAGGCGGGGACAGATGTTCGGCCAGAGCCAGGACAATATCCTGGTGATTCCCTATACCAGCCTGATGAAGTATTTTCCCTATGACATGAGTTCCCTGCAGTTGACCATGACTCCCAGGGACCCGACCAAGGTGGAGGAAACAATCGAACAGGTCACCAACCTGCTCCGGGTCAGAAGAAAGGTTCCGCCCGACAAGCCCAACGACTTTTCCATCTACACCCAGGAAACCCTGCTGACCCTCTACAACCAGATTACAGGGGCGGCTTTTATCGTGATGATTGTCATCTCGTCCATCGGCCTCCTGGTCGGCGGCATCGGAGTCATGAACATCATGCTGGTGGCGGTCAAGGAAAGGACCAGAGAAATCGGAATCAGGAAGGCCATCGGGGCGAGGGCCGGCGACATCGTCAAGCAGTTCCTGCTGGAATCAGTGGTCCTGACCGGGCTGGGCGGAGTCATCGGAATCCTGGCCGGATTCGGCATCGCCCTCATCATCGGGGCCACCACTCCCCTGCCGGCCGCCGTCACCTGGTGGTCGGTTTTCCTGGGATTATCGGTATCCATGGCCGTGGGCCTGTTTTTCGGTATTTTCCCCGCCCAGAAGGCGGCCCGGATGGACCCGATAGTCTGCCTGAGATACGAGTGAGTTCAGGCCCGTCCGGTTCGGACTTTTAAGAACTCCAGCACCAGTTCGATGGCCCGTGCGGCTTTATCTTTTTCCGGGCTGACCAGCTCGATGAGGGTCGGGCTGCCGCCACCCTTGAGCTGCATTTCAGCCTGCAGGACCGGGATGACCTCCCGGACATCGACCTTCAGGCCGTCGGAGGCCGCCACCACCAGGTGAAAATGCTCGTTCCGGTAGGCAGCCAGCACGGCCAGGACTTCGGCCTGGTGCACCAGGTTGAGGGCCAGGAACTTGACCTCTTCGGGAGACTTTTCGGGATACAGGCCGGAAATTATCCCGCCCTGACTCTGGGCCAGCATCTCCCGGGCTTCGAAAAAGGACAGCCTTTCTTCCAGCTTTTTTTGTTTCTTCTTGTAGTTTTTCAGTTCGGCCAGGTTTTTTTCGACACAGGCGGCCACCTCTGATTCCTCGGCCGATAACAGCACGGCCGCCGATTGCAGGTAGCGCCGGCGATTTTCAAATTCTCTCAGGGCCCGGAAACCGCAGACAAAGGAAAAACGAAGGTTACCCCTGATTTTATCCTGCTTCAGGATTTTGATCAGGCCCACTTCCCCGGTGCGGCGGCAGTGGGTGCCGCCGCAGGCTGAATAATCAAAGCCGGAGACTTCCACCACCCTGACCAGGCCGGACTTTTTGGGCGGCTTGCGAAGCGGTATGGTCTTGAGCTCCTCCTCGGGCAGGAAATAGGTCTTGACTTCCAGGTCAGAGAAAACAATCCTGTTGGCCAGCTCTTCCACTCTCTGCAATGTCTCATCCTTGATGGCCGGGATACCGATCTCGACCGTTGACTCTTCCTGCCCGAGATGGAAGGACAGGGTCTCGCCCTTAATTATCTCGTAGAAAGCCTGCGACAGGATATGCTGGCCGGTATGCTGCTGCATGTGGTCGAAGCGCCGCGGCCAGTCGAGGCGGCCCCGGACTTCATCTCCGGTCAACTCTTCTTCCAGGAAATGCAGGATGCGCCCGTTTTCCTCTTCAACCCTTATCACCCGGACCTCGTTCAGCCAGCCCAGGTCATGGGGCTGTCCGCCGGATTCCGGATAGAAGGCTGTCCGGTCCAGGACGACCACCGGGCTGCCTTCCCTTGATTCTCGCCCTGTAACCCGGGCCGAAAATTCCTGCAGGTAGGCATCCTGGAAATAAAGCCGCTCGGTGGCCTGATCACTTTGATTATTATTCATATGTCGTCTCCGTTTTTTCCAAGTATACCACAGCCCCACCGTCAGAGAAATTTCCGGCAGGCTTTTGGACAGCGGTTCAAAAGAACCCGGGAGATCTCTTCGGGCCGACAAAGAGCAAAAGGTCTCCTGCCAAGGGCAATGAGACTTCCACCAGAAAAATCCTGGCTGAACAAGGATATTACGAGATCAATTACCTCCCCCGGCTGACAATAGCCCAGCCCACTTCAACCAGGATTCCTCCCGAAAATAAGGAAACAAACCCGGGGTGTTCAGGGCTGACTCAAGTCAGGCCCCGGCTATTTTGAGAATTTTTTCGGTGGTCTTGAAATGCGTTTTGGCCACCTTCTCCAGGATTTCCGGTCCGTATTTCTTCACCAGCTTGAGCCCGGCCTCCTCCACCAGGGGTGAGGCTCCCTTCGGCAGTTCCACCCCGAACTCTTCCGAAAGGTCCTTTAATTTATAAAGGAAATGGGCCCGGGCCAGGATGGAAGCGGCGGCCACGGCCAGGTCCTCCTCGGCCTTTGTTTTCTGGATGAGGTTGATGTTTTTTCCTTTTTTTAGAAGGGCCTCGCGGACAAAGCGCTCGTCGCCGAACTGGTCGGTGATGGCCATCGCGCAGTTAACCTCGGCCAGGATGTTTTCGATAACCCGGGCATGCCCCCAGGCCAGCAGGCGGTTGAGGTTACGCAGGTTCCGGTAAAGAGCGTTGTAACGCTCCGGGCCTATGGCCACCACCGAGCTCTTATAACCCTGCCTCAGGCTGCGGGCAATTTCCAGGACCCGGCCGTCGGACAGTTTCTTGGAATCCCGGACCCCAAGTTCCTGCAGGACTCCCTCCTGTCCTTCAGGAAGGAAGAATCCGGCCACCACCAGCGGGCCGAAAAAGTCTCCCTTGCCAGATTCATCGGTGCCGATATGCCCGGCTTCTGGCGGAAAAAGTTCTTCCTGTTTCATGTTTCAACTTTCTTCAGGTTCCGGGCTTCTGCTCAGTTCACCGCAGAGCCCGGTCGCTTTATTTTACTTCAAAAGACTGACCGGCTGAACCGCGAAATAAAAAAATCTCCCATGGCTGGCACGGTGCCTCAGTTCTTTTCCGCCGGGAGAAGGAAAAAGTCCCAGCCGGTTAGGGTAACGATTATTCTTTTCTAAGGAATTCATCGATGGCCCGGGCCGCCCGCCTTCCATCGCCCATGGCCAGGATGACCGTGGCCCCGCCCCGGACCGCATCTCCGCCGGCATAAATCCCGGGAAGACTGGTGGCCATGGTCTGGAAATCGACCTCGACATTTCCCCAGCGCCCGAGTTTTAACCCGGGAAGCTGTTTGATCAGCAGCGGGTTTGGACTTTGGCCTATGGCCACCACCGCCAGGTCAACTTCCACTTCGAATTCCGAGCCGGGAATGGGCACCGGCCTCGGTCGCCCGGAGGAATCGGGCTCACCCAGGGCCAGCCTCTGCAGAACCATTCCCCGCAACTGGCCCCGGTCATTTCCCAGGAACCGGACCGGGACGGTTAGAAAATTGAAAACGATACCCTCTTCCTCGGCATGCTTGACCTCTTCCACCCTGGCCGGCATCTCGGCCCTGGACCTGCGGTAAAAGATGGTGGCCTGTTCAGCGCCCAGCCGCAGGGCCGTTCTCACCGCGTCCATGGCCACGTTGCCGCCGCCGATGACCGCTGCCCTGCGGGCCCGGGGCACCGGGGTGTCAAACTCTGGAAAACGGAAGCCCTTCATCAGGTTGACCCGGGTCAGGTACTCGTTGGCCGAATAGACGCCGAGCAGGTTTTCACCCGGAATGTTCATGAAGGACGGAAGCCCGGCCCCGGTTCCCAGGAAAAAGGCCCGGTAACCGTCCTGGCGCAGGTCTTCCAGGCTGGCCGTCCTGCCGACGATGAAATTGGTCTTGATCTCGACACCCAGGGCCTTGATGAAATTGATCTCCGACTGCAGGATTTCCCGGGGCAGGCGGAATTCGGGTATGCCGTAGGCCAGGACTCCACCCGGGAGATGGAGGGCTTCAAACACCGTTACCCGGTATCCCAAACGGGCCAGGTCGGCCGCGGCGGTCAGGCCTCCTGGACCTGAACCGACCACGGCAATTTTTTCCGGCCGCCGGGCAAGCTCGGGGCTGGAAGAGATTCCCGCGCCCGCTTCTTCCCTCAGGCAGAGATAATCGGCCACGAACCTTTCCAAGTGGCCGATGGCCACCGGGGCCTTTCCGGCCCGCACCAGGTTGCAGTCCTTCTCGCACTGGACTTCCTGGGGGCAGACCCGGCCGCAGATGGCCGGCAGGCCGTTGGTCTCGCGGATTTTTTCCAGGGCCTTTTCCAGTTCCCCGGCCTCGATGTACTTGATAAAAGTTGGGATGTCAATGGCCACCGGACAGCCGGCCACGCACCCTGGCTGGCCGCAGTCCAGGCATCTGCGGGCTTCGGCCCGGGCCAGTTCCAGGGTATAGCCGAGGTTGACTTCTTTGAAGTTGCCTATCCTTACCCGGGGCTCCTGCTCCGGCATCGGCTGGCGCTCGATGGCCAGCCTTTTCTGTATGGAAATTTCCCGGCGCAGGGCTTTTCGCCAGTCTTTTTCCCGCTCGCGAAGAAGCCTTTCGGCCTGTCCCGGTTCCAGCCTGTCGGTTCTGCTCATGACAGGTTCACTCCATCCTTTTCCAGAATTCCCGGTCGAGCCGGGCCAGGGCCTGCTCTTCCTGGAACAGGAAGGCCTTTCTGCGGTTGAAGTATTCCTGCCAGTCGAGGCCACCGGCCTCAAACCAGGGCCCGTCGACGCAGGCAAAGTAGGTGCGACCGCCAACCGACACCCGGCAGGCCCCGCACATTCCGGTCCCGTCCACCATGATCGGGTTCAGGCTGACCAGGGTCTTAAGACCGGAACCGGTGGTAGCTTCCGAAAACTTAAACAGAAGATAACTGCAGCCCATGACCATCACCAGGTCAATATCCGGACGCTCAGATATGACTTCACCCACCAACTCTTTAAAGTTCTGTCCTGAACCCAGGCAATCCTCCCGGAACAGGGTCAGGAATTCATCCGCATATTTCTTGATTCTATCTTCCCAGTAAAGATAAGCCGGGCTGCGGGCTTCAGCCAGAAAAATTACCCTGCGGCCGGCCTGTTTGAGTTCCCTGGCCAGAGGGTAAAGCCCTCCGATTCCATAACAGCCGCCGACCAGAAGCACCGCCCCCGAGCCAGAAACTTCCGGCGCCCGTCCCAGCGGACCGGCCAGTCCTTCTACCGCCTCCCCCGGCTTCAGGGCAGCCAGCTTCCTGGTGCTGGCGCCCAGGTTCAGAAAGACCAGGTCAACCGTTCCCCGCTCCCGGTCCCAATCAGCCAGGTTAATCGGAATTCTTTCTCCCTTGCCGTCGGGAATGACCATGACAAACTGCCCGGCCCGGGCCGCGGCGGCCACCTCCGGGGCTTCCAGGACCAGTCGGTAAAGGTTGGGCACCAGTCTCTCGCTCAAGACCACTCTATTCATTTTTTATTCTTACCGTTCCTTTGATTATTCCCTGACCATAAAGCCTGAGCTTCAGAGAACTGTCCGGCACCGGGCTGATGAAAGCAGTGCCCGGCCTGAGCCCGGAACTGTATTTAACTTCAAGGTCCAGGTTTCCCCAGGCTGTTTCCAGTGCCACCTCTTGGCCTTCCCGCAAGCCCAGCCTGTCGCCGTCCCGGGGATTAAGCCACAGCCAGTCCGGATTACGGATGGCCCGAAAGCCCGGGCTCAAACCGGCCATGGCCAGGCCCCCGTAATGGTCAAGGTTGTCCCCGACAATGACCTCCAGCACTTCCGGCCTACCCGCCCTGCCGATTTCAGGCCCGGTTGAATCCCCGGGCTTTTTTAGGATGGAAGAAAGCGTCAGGTAGCTCAATGATCCGCCACTGTTTCCGGCCGGCTCCTCATTCAGGATGGAATCCAGGATTCCGCGGTAACCTTCTATTTCCAGCCGAAAACCAAGGGTCCCGGCCAGCCTGGAAATTATATTGACATCAGCCGGCTTCATTTCCCTTTCAGGAATACGTAATTCCAGGGTGCTGCTTCTAATATTGCCGGCCAGGTCAACCAGCAGGCTGTCGCTCTCCAGGCAGCTCGCCGACGGGAGAAAGATATCGGCCTTCAGGGCCAGGCCCGTCTTCCAGGGCGTCTGCACAATCAACAGCTCTGGTTTCTCTTCCAGTGGAAGGCCGCCGAGCACATACAGCGCTTTTATTCTGCCAGCTCTGATGGCCTCCTCAATCTCTTCGGTACCGGCCAGGGTCTTCAGGCCGAAAATGTTCTTGAACCCAGGAATCAGGAGTTCATTGGCTTTCCCTGTAACCGGCAGCAGCCCGGCCTCCAGTCGCAGCTGGAGGTTCCAGAGGGCGGCCAGGTTCTCCACCCAGCCTGGCTGGCGCAGAAATCTCTGCCCGAAAATGAAAAGCGCCGGAGACGAGCTCAGCAAGATTTCGGCCGCCAGGTCAAGCTCGGCCTCTCCGAGCCCGCTCTCCCTGGTCAATTGCTCCTGCGGCCAGAGGTTAAGCTCATCCAGGAGATGGTGGTAACCGGGATAAAAGCTCAGCCGCGGCGATTTGAGGACAACTCTTTTTAAGAGAGCCAGCAGGGCTTCAGCTTCCATCCCGGGAAGGCATCTCAGGTTGACATCGGCGGTCTGGCCGCAGCCATTCAGGCCGGAATCCAGAACCAGCAGCCTGGCTCCCTCTCGTAGTTCCTTCTTTACCTCCAGCCAGAAGGCCAGGGCTTCCGACTTGAGGTCGGTATCCACCAGGACAAAAGTCCGGTATCTCTCTAATTCCTTAAAATCAACCTTTTTCCCAATCTCTATTCCCTGCTGCTTTTCAAAAGCGGCCATCTTTTCCAGAAACGCTTCCGGGTAGAAATAATAAAGGTTATCTGCCCGGAGAAGATGACCGAGCTGAGAAAAGGCCAGAAGAGTATCGGCGGTCGCCGGGCCTGAAGAAACCAGGGCAATTTCTTCGGGGCGGTATTTCTTTAACAAACTGCCCGCAGCAGCCAGGGCCTCATCCCAGGAAACAGATTGCTCCCGGCCGTCTCGTTTCAACACCGGGAATAATTCTTCCCGCATCAGGTCGCCTATTTCTCTTAGCCCGAACCGGCCCCGGGCGCAGGCCAGGCCATGAACCGGCCCGCCGCTGCTTTCCGGGAGAATTCTCCGAAGCCGGCCGTCTTCTAAATACTCGGCCTTTAACTCACAGGTCGAACTGCACAGCGGACATATGAATGAATGTTCATATATTTTTTGCCTCCGGGCCGCGGTCACTCCCCGTTCGCTGAAAGCGGCCACCGGGCAGACGTCCAGACAGGCCCCGCAAAAACTGCAATCCGATTCTCTGAGGCTCCGCTCCAGAAAGGTGCCGATGGCCGTCCGCGGACCACGGCCGATGAAACTGAGAACGTTTTCTCCCCTCACTTCGGAACAAACCCGGACACAGCGGCCGCACAGGATGCAGAGGTTGGGGTTATGGGTAATAAAGGGATCGGACTGCCAGAGCGGCCGTCCCCGGTCCTCGAACTCGTAGGCCACCCTACGGAGTTTCAAGTACTCGGCCACTCGTTGCAGCTCACAGGCCCCGTCTTTCGGGCAGAAAAGACAGCCACCCGGTTCCAGGGCCTTGACCATGGTGGTCTTGAGTTCCTGGCAGTTCGGTTTCTCCTGACACATAAGGCAAAAATAGGGATGCTCGGAGAGAATCAGCTCGAAGGTGGCCAGCCTGAGCTCTTCCAGTTCCGGCGAGCTGGTGACAATCTCCATGCCTTCTTCGACCAGGGTCTGGCAGGCCGGAGAGCGGTGGGGCCTCCTCTCTATTTCCACCAGGCACAGCCGGCAGCCGGCAAAGGCCGGTAGCCCTTCCAGGTCACACAGGGATGGAATGAACAGGCCGTGGCTGCGAGCACATTCCAGCACGGTCATCCCGGGACGGGCCTCGACTGCCATCCCGTTGATTTTTAGCTTGATAACCGGCTCCGGCATTTCATCCCTCTCCAGGCTTTTCCGCGATCCGGTCCTGTTTCCCGTTCAATTTCGTGACGGCCGAAACGCCGGGCGGGCAGGCTGCGAAACAGGCGCCACACCTGGTGCACAGCTTCTGGTCAATCGTCGGGTAACCGTCATCGGCCACGGCTATGGCCGCCACCGGGCAGGAGTTGAGGCAGAGCAGGCAGCCGGTGCAGCGGCTCTTATCTATCCGGTACGAAATCAGGCCCCGGCAGATTCCGGCCGGGCATTCTTTCCCAAGGACGTGCCTTTCCAGCTCATCCCGAAAATAACGCAGGGCACTTAGGACCGGGTTGGCTGCCGTCCGTCCCAGTCCGCATAGTGAAGCTTCCCGCATGGTCCGGCCAACCCTGGCCAGAAGCTCCAGGTCATCCGGGCTGCCTTCACCCCGGGTTATTCTTTCCAGGATCCTGACCATGCGGGTGGTACCCAGCCGGCAGGGTGCGCACTGGCCGCAGGATTCTTCCCGGGCAAAACGAAGAAAGTAAAGAATCAGGTCGACAATGCAGGTGGCCTCGTCGATGACGATCATGCCACCAGAGCCCATGATGGAGCCGGCGGCCTGCAGGCTTTCATAATCCAGCGGCAGGTTAAAAAGAGAGGCCGGCAGGCAACCACCGGACGGTCCGCCCGTCTGGACGGCCTTTATTCTCTGCCCGGGTTCCGGACCGCCCCCCACTTCTTCTATGACTTCTTTGAGAGTCAGTCCGAAAGGGACCTCAACCAGGCCGGTATATCGCACCTTGCCCACCAGTGAAAATATCTTGGTGCCCTTGCTGCTGGCGGTTCCAACCGACGAGAACCAGGCCGGGCCCTTCAGAATTATCAATGGCACGTTGGCCCAGGTTTCCACGTTATTTATGACTGTCGGCCGGCCCCACAGGCCCCGGACCACAGGAAAAGGCGGTCTTTGCCGGGGAAAGGCCCGGCGGCCCTCTATGGAAGCAATGAGAGCCATTTCCTCGCCGGAAACAAAGGCTCCGGCTCCCCGGACCAGTTCCAGCTCAAAAGAAAAATCACTGCCCAGAATATTATCTCCCAGGAGCCCGGCTTCCCTGGCCCTGTCCAGAGCGGTTGAGACCCGCTCCAGGGCCAGGGGATATTCTTCCCTGATGTAGATGAAACCCCGGGCTGCACCGACCGCATAGCCTCCGATTATCATTCCCTCTATTATGCTGAAGGGATTGCTTTCAAGAAGCCCCCGGTCCATGTAAGCTCCCGGGTCTCCCTCGTCCCCGTTGCATATCAGATACTTTTCTGACTGGCCGGACTCCCGGGCCAGGCGCCACTTGAGCCCGGTGGGAAAACCGGCCCCACCCCGGCCCCGCAACCCGGAGGCCAGGACCAGGTTAATGACCTCCTGGGGAGGCATTCCCGATAGCACTTTTTCCAGGGCCAGGAAACCTCCGTGCTCCAGGTAGCTTTCCAGTTGCTCCGGGTCGAGGACGAGGTGCCGGTCGAGCAACCAGCGAACCTGCTTTTTCAGAAAGGGCAAATCATCCAGCCGCGGGAAAACCTGGCGGTCCGTGCTTTCCTTGAAGGCCAGCTCGGAAACTGTCCTCCCTCGCACCAGGGTTTCCTCCACCATAAGTGGCACCCTTTCAGGAGTCAGGTTGGGATAAAATATTTTTTCGGGGAAGATGATTATGTCTGGCTCAAACTGGCACAGGCCGTGACAGCCGGTAAGGCGCAGCTCGACCGAGCTTTCAAGTCCTCTTTTTCTTATTTCTTCAGCCAGGGCCGAGGCCACGGCCAGAGCTCCGGAGGCCCGGCCACAGCTGGCAGCCGAAACGCTCACCAGGCGTTTCGGTTTTGACGCTGCCTGGAGGCCAGACCTGAGCGCCCGCAGCTCGCCGACCGTCCTCAACCTTTTCTTCTGGTCAATCATTTCATTCCGGTTAGCTTTTCCAGGATTTCCCGAACTCTTTCCTTGTGCACTCTTCCCTGATATTCTCCGTCAACCACCACCACCGGGGCCAGGGCGCAACAGCCGAGGCAATTCACCGTCCTGATGGCCACGCCCTTATCCAGGTCATCCTGACCAGGTTTTACCCCCAGCAGGCTCGAGAACTCTTCGGCCAGCTCCGGTGCTCCCCGGACGTGGCAGGCGGTTCCCTGGCAGATGGTTATCTCGTGCCGGCAGCCGGGCTTGAGCCTGAAAGCCGAATAAAAGGTGACCAGGCCATAAACCTCGGCCGGCGAAACGGCAAAATAATCGGCAGCCATCCTCAGGGCTTCCCCGGGTATGTAGCCGAACTCCTGCTGAACCCGGTGCAGGAAGAGAACCAGGTGTCTCCTCTCCGCCGGCAGGGAGGCCAGTATTGTTTCTACTTTTTCGGTCAAGTTATTTCTGCTTGTCATCAACCATAAAGTCCGGGCTGGAATGGACAACCCTTCCGTCAACCATGGTCAGCACCACCCCGGTCTTAAGAATTTCTTCCGGGTCAATCCGGAACAGGTCCCGGTCCAGCACCACCAGGTCGGCCAGCTTTCCCGGTTCCAGCGTCCCCTTTTCTTTCTCTGAAAATTCAGCATAGGCGGCCCGGATGGTGTATGACTTGATGGCTTCTTCCAGGGTGATTTTTTCTTCGGGTATCCAGCCGTCGGGGTTCTTGCCGTCCAGGGTCCTCCGGCTGACAGCCGCGTATATTCCGGTCAGCGGATCGAGCGGGGCCACCGTCCAGTCCGAGCCAAACACCAGGACCGCTCCGGCCTGTTGCAGCGATTTAAAGGCGTAGGTGGTCCTGGCCCGCTCCGGTCCTATTTTCCTTTCTGCCCAGCAGCCGTCGTCAATGGCGTGGTAGGGCTGGACCGAGGCCACCAATCCCAGCCGGCCATAACGGTCGATGTCGCTCCTTCTCAGGTGCTGGCAGTGTTCAATTCGCCAGCGCCGGTCCCTGGGTCCATTTTCGGCAAATATTTTTTCAATCATGTCCAGCAGGATGGCGTTGGCCCGGTCGCCGATGGCGTGAATGGCCACCTGAAGCCCGGCCCGGTCGGCCTGCCTCAACCTCTGCTCCATAATCCCTTCCGGAAACATGTGGGAGGCCAGCAGCCCGTAGGCCCGGGGGTTATCGGAATAAGGTTCGAAGAAAAGGGCCGTGGAGGAACCGAGGGAACCGTCGACAAAGCCCTTGAGCCCGGCCAGCCGCAGGAAAGGATGGCCGAAGCCAGATTTTATTTTAAGCCGGAGAAAGCTGTCGATTTCCGGAATCTGAATGTAAACATAAAGCCTGGCTGTCAGCTGGCCGGAGCCGAGAAGTTCCTGGTAGACTTCAAAGCTCGAAGCATCTGACATGTCATGAATGGAAGTGACCCCGTGAACGGCCGCTTCTTTCAGGGCAATCTTCACCGCTTCCTTTTTCTCTTCTAAGGAGGGTGCGGGAATGATGGCATATACCAGGTCCGCCGCGGCATCCTTCAGTATCCCGGTTGGCTCCCCGGTCTTCGGGTCCCGGACGATTTCCCCGCCATCCGGGGAGACGGTCTTCCTGTCGATTCCGGCCAGCTTCAGGGCCAGAGAATTGACCAGCACCATGTGTCCGTCAAACCGGTTGACGCAGACCGGGTGGTCAGGAGTTACCGCGTCAATCCACTCCCTGGTCGGAAGAACCGGCGGGGAAAACTGTTCGTGGTCCCAGTCGCCGTTGAGGATCCAGCTTCCGGCCGGAAGCTCGAGGGCCTTGGCCGCAATCCGGCTGACAAACTCCTCCCGGCTGCGGCAGTCCCGCAGCTTAACCGAACGCAGGGCCAGGCCGCCGTTCAGAAAATGGGTGTGGGCATCGATAAAGCCAGGTAATACCAGCCGGCCCTGGAGGTCCAGGACCCGGGTCCCGGGACCGGCCAGCCTTTTTATCTCGGAACTGGTGCCGGTCTTGACGATCCTGTTCTGAACTATGGCCAGGGCCTCAACTTCGGGAGCTGACTGGCTGGCGGTCCAGATATGCCCGTTTATGAGAATGGTATCGGCCATGGGTCCTCCTTGCTTCTGGCAGCCGGCAAGAAGCAGGCCACCCGACAGAATAAGAAGAAAAATCTTGAATAAGGTCTTCTTCATGCGGTACTTCCCTTAGTTAAATAACTTCCCGCCCGGAAAGGGCCTCGTCCCGAAACTCGAACGGGACCCTTAAAGCTATTCTGAAAAACTGCCCCGGCCTGAACCCGGCCCGGTTCACTTTCTATTTTAGCCCTTTTATCAATTCCAGGTCTCAAGGCTCCAGCTCCAGGCAGGAAAAATCTTCCGGTATGAACAGCCGGCCACTGTAATTCTGCCTGATCTCAGTTTCCACTTCTTCCGGAGAAAAATCCAGGTCGCTGAAAAAATGGCAGGGAACGAGAGCTCCCAGGCCCGCCCCGGCCGCCGCCCGCCCCAGTTCCAGGGAATTGCTGTGCATGGTCCGCAGGAAGGGTAACTCGTCTAAGTAGCGGGAAGGAGTGCTGCAGTCGTGGATAAGGCAATCGGCCCCGGCCGCATGTTCAAACAGGGGTTGATGAATGGGCGTATCGCCGGAATAGACAACCCGGCCTTCAGGAGTTTCAAAGTCCAGGGCCAGGGAAGAAGAATGGTGAGGCACCGGCCAGCCGGTTACGGCCAGCCCGCGGGAGAGTTCAATTTTAAGACCGGGAGCCAGCACCACCGGCTTCAGCCGGTAAGAGATTTTTTCTTTTCTCAGGCCAAAGAGGTCCAGCAGGCCCAGGCAGAATTCAACCGTCTCGGCCGAGCCAAAAAGTTGAACGGTCTTTTCTTCCAGCATCAGGCTGTGAACAAAGGCCGGCAGGCCGTAGACATGGTCGGCATGGATGTGACTTATAAATATGGCCGAAACCTGCGGCGGCTTCTGCCCGGCCCTGATAATTTTTTGAGTCAGGGAACCGGGACAATCAACCAGCCAGAGCTCTCTCCCCGCTTCCAGAAGAAAGCTGGTGTTGTCCCGGGTGGCTGTAGGAACCGCTCCACCGGTTCCCAGGAAAATGATTTTCATAACCGGCCTTTCATAATTCAACAGAAAACTCTTTATAAAAAATTTCAGGGAATAAATCAACCGAGGCTCGGGTACAGAAATAAAATTGACAGAAGCCGGCCGCTGGGATAGATTTTAAGCCTGGTTTTCTTTCCACGGATATTGATAAAAAATGCATAAACAAGCATTTTCGCTCCGGGTTTCCTCACCGGGAAGAATCTGCCTGTTCGGTGAACACCAGGATTACCTGGACCTGGAGGTGATTGCCTCGGCCATCAGCCTGAGATTCTACGTTGAGGGCTGCCCACACCCCGGCTCGGAGTTCCATATCAGTCTCCCGGATACAAATGAAGAGGATAGCTTTGTCCCCGGGTCAGAGCTGCCCTATCTCAAGCCTCGGGATTACCTGCGAAGCGCGGTCAACATCCTGCTGCGGCTGGGAGCCCGCTTCCGGCAGGGCTGGGAAATCACCATGCACGGTGAGATTCCCATCAACGCCGGCACTTCCAGTTCCTCGGCCATGGTGGTGGCCTGGACCAGGTTCCTGCTGGAAGCCTGCGGCCGGCTTGACCTGGCCCCGACCCCCGAAGCCGTGGCCGAGCTGGCCCACCGGGCAGAAGTGCTGGAGTTCAGGGAACCGGGGGGAATGATGGACCATTACACCTCGGCCCTGGGCGGGACCGTCTGGATTCAATTCGCCGGGGGATTGAAAATAACCCGTCTGCCCTCCCCGCCCGGTACCTTTGTCCTGGGAGATTCGCTGGAAAAAAAGGACACCACCGGCACCCTGGGTTCGGTCCGGGAAAGGGTTACCCGGGGCCTGGAAATATTAAGAAGGGAAAATCCGGGACTTAACCTGGCCACCGCGAGCGAACAGGAAATTCTGAACCTCAGCCGGAACCTGCCGCCGGAAATAAGTAAACCGCTTCACGGGGCCGTTCTCAACCGGATGTTAACAGCCGAGGGCCTGAAGATCTTCCAGGCGCCGGTTTTTGACCCCGTAAAGTTTGGCCGGCTGCTAACCGAGCAGCAGACGGTGCTCAGGGAACTGGTGGGCATTTCCACCCCAAAGATTGACCGCCTGCTTGAGGCCGCCCTGCAAAACGGGGCCCTGGGCGGAAAGGTCAACGGCTCGGGCGGCGGCGGCTGCATGTTTGTTTATGCTCCTGAGGACCCGGAAGCGGTGGCCCGGGCCATAGAACAGGCCGGCGGTCGGCCCTACATCATCAGACCGGATTCCGGCCTGACCGTGGAAAAATCATAATAGCCACGGGCAATGGACAAATCCCTGATTTATTGTAAAATATAACTTCAATTTCTCTTTGGCTTGATCACATCCAATTTGCGAGGGCCCGGTATTCTTACCGGCTCAGCCCAGGAGGAAGCTCGATGATTGACGCGACCAAGATAAGAAAAGGCATGATCATCAAGATGGAAGGACAGCTCTACCGGGTCATGGACTACCAGCTCATCACCCCCGGTCGCTGGAAGGCCATGGTCCAGACCAAGCTCCGCAACATCAAGGACGGTTCACAGCTTGAATACCGATTCCGTTCAGAAGACCGGGTGGAACAGGCCTACCTGGAAGAAGTGGAAATGGTCTTTCTCTACCGGAGCGGAGACGAATTCTATTTCATGAACCTCCAGACCTACGAACAGATCAAGCTGGACCTGGAAGCCATCGGCGACGGGGTTAATTACCTCCTGCCGGACATGGTCCTGACCATCGAATTCTACGAAGGCCAGCCGGTCGGCATCCACCTGCCCAACACCGTCGACCTGAAAGTGGTGGAGACCGAACCGATACTCAAAGGAGCCACCCAGACCGCCATCAACAAGCCGGCCAAGCTGGAAACCGGCCTGGTCATCCAGGTGCCTCAGTTCATTAAAGAGGGCGATGTCATCAGGGTCGATACCAGGGAAGACAAGTACCTGGAAAGAGTGAAGACCAAATAGCACCCGGCAGACAGCGAGCTTAAAACCGGTGCTGGTGCACCCCGACGTTGCCGAAGCTGTCCCGGACCCTGACGAGCAGCAGGTTGTCGGAACCGGCCGGGACCTTCAGGCTGAACTTGAAATTCTCGCTGCGGGAATCGCACAGACCGTCCACCGGGAAAACCACCTGCCAGTCTCCCGGCCTGACCAGGAATTTTACTTCCTCAATGTAAGAATAGGAATCCTCGGCCACAAAGCTCACTTCCAGCGAATCACCGCTCCGGCTGGCCAGGAAGTTCTTGATGACCGGTAGCGAGTTATCTATGACCAGGGCCTGGCTCAGCTTCTCGGCCTTCTTCTCAGTGCCAGGAGGATTGGACGGCAGGTCGGTAGCTTCAACTTTCAACCAGTATGTCCCGTCCGGAAAATTCCTGGTATCGAAGGAAAAAACCTTATCGGACATTTTGTCCTGCATCAGTCGCCAGCTGTTCTCGCCTTCTCTTTTCAGGTAAATATTGAAGGCCAGCCGGTCTTCGTTTTCATCGGAAGCTTCCCAGGTAATCGTCCGGAAGCCCTGGCGTTCGGCCTTCTTGGGCATCAGGTAAAGGCTGGTTTCATCCTTGCGCCGGGCCCCTTCAAGTGAGGCCTCATCCAGACCGAGGATGACTTCGTCCTGTTCCGGCGGTTTGATGAAAACCTGGTTGGCCGGAAGCACTTCCAATTTGTCTATGACCGGGGCCACATTGGCCTGAAGGTAAAATACCAGGAGCTTCTGGACCCGGGGAGATTTGGCTCCACCCGGATTCTTCAGGCTTATTTTCAACTGGAGATAGCGACCGGCCGGGCTCAAGACTTTTTCATCCGGACGGCTGTAAGGCGGAGACCAATCGCTCCAGGTATCATCGGGTTCGGCCGTGTTACCGCTTCTGGATTGAATCTGGAGAGAAGCCCCCTGGGGAAGTTCCGCTTCCCAGCTCAGCCGACCCCAGGTGGAAAGTATCCTGGCATCCAGCACCGGGCTCAGATAATCTCCGGAAAAATTCTGTCCGGGCTGGAGAAGTCCCAGGAAACAGGGGTTGTTGCCGAGAACCTGGGTCTGCTTATTTAATTGAAAAAGTCCGTAGACCTGTTCCGAGCCCGACTGGGCCAAGAGTTCCAATCCGCCCTGGCGGTCGAGTGAATACAGGCGCCCCTGGTTGCCGGTGCCCAGGACAAGCTTCTGGCTGTCGGCATCATAAACCAGGCTGTAGACAATTTCTTCCGCCGAACTCCAGAGCTTGCGGGCCAGGCCATCCGGGGTGACCTGGAAGACCGCCCCGGAAATGGTGCCTGGAGCTTTGCCCCTGGACGGAGTTTCTGGAACCTCGAGGTCGGTTTCCAGGGCCGCAGCCACGGCCGAAACCACCACGCTGACCTCGGCGTCAGCCTTGGTCGGTGTAGCCTTGGCAGCCGGGCTGACCGTGGACACCGGCTTGGAAGGAGCTCCGCCGGCGCTCAGGTAGATATTGCCCTCACGGTCCAGGACCACGTTCCGGACCTCTTCATAGCCAGAATCAAAAATGACGCTGGCCCGGCCCGAGGCCGAGATCCGGTAAAGCTGGCCTCGTCCCCCGCTTCCGGCCAGCAGGTCCCCACCCGCAGTCTGGACCAGGCAGAGAATATGGTTGTCCCGGGCCTTGAACAGTTGCCGCCCGGCTCCGGCCGGGTTGACTTCATAGATTCCACCGCTCTCCCCGACCGCAACCAGCAGGTTCCCCTTTTCGGTCAGCACCAGGTCCCAGATATAACGTTCCTGGGGGTTGAAAAACTCCTCGCCCTTGTTGCTGGCCGTTATCTTATAAATCTTGCCGTTGGGGGAAGTCCCGGCATACAGGACTCCCTTGGAATCCACCACCAGGGCGGTCACGTCCAGTTCGGCCGTCTGGAAATAAAGCTCAGCTTTTTTATCCCGGCCCAAACGGTAAATCTTACCGCCGTGGCCCGTGCCAAGGTAATAACTTCCGTCAGAGCCCTGGGCCAGGGAAAGATAGAATTCTTCGACCGGAAGGTCCAGTTTTTCCAGCTTCGGCCCGATAGATAGCACTCCATCGGAGGAGAGAGAGGTCCCGGAAAATTTCCCCTTCAGGAAATCGTCCTTCGAACGCAATTCCCATTTCCTGGGAACCACGGCCTGGAGATGAGAGACCAAAAGCAGCACGGTCATTATTTTCAGGGCAAGAAATAACCTTTTTTTCATTGCTAAGCCTACCTTAATATATTTATATATGCCGAAAGTTCTTTCCCGCCACCTACTTTTTCATCCTGATGGGTATGGTCAGGGCGCCCCGAAAAACATAGGGAACCGGCAGCTGGTACTCGGTCAGGGTTGACCTGTTAATTTCGGTCAGGTTGGCGGTGGAAGCCCGGGGCGAAGTGAACATGTTTTTCAAGCTGGGGGGCAGGTTGGGTAGCTCCTCGCCCTTGAGAAAAAGTCCGGGCCTGGGGGCCACCACCTTGAAATAGATCCGGTTGTTTTTCCGCAGGTTGCCCAGCAACCTGATGAGCTGGTTCAGGTTTCTCGGCCGGAAATCCTGTATCCGGTAAAGGCTTCGCTCCAGTTGCTGGATATAGCTGGCCTCGGCCACCACCAGCTCGAACTCTGTTCCCGGTGGAAGCGACGGAGCCATGAATTCCACCTCTTCCGTTTTCAGGTCGTTGCCCTGGGTCCGAAAATAGGTCTTGACCTGGATGACCTCGCCGGGTTGAACTTCATATTTATCCAGCAGAACCTTTTCCAGGGTGGCCGTCCGCAGCTGCTCCACCACCCTGACCTTGACCTCAACCTGATTGAGGCCGACCTCCTTGAACTCGTTATTCTTGAGCATGTAGACCACGGCCGCCACCAGCCCGGAGAGACTGGTGCTGGCACTGTCCATGTTTCCGCTGAACAGGTCTTCCAGGTGGACGCTCTGTCCCCCTTCCAGGAATAAATCGGCTTCAAAATCCACCGACAGGTTCCCGTAGGAACGTTCCTCGGTGGTGAGGACAGTATAAAGGGCCAGGTTGACCAGGGCCGGGGTCAGCACCTGGTCGTTGACCAGTTTCAGCTTGAACTGTTTCTGGCTGACCGGGCTGTCCTGAACTTCAACGTTAAGCGGAATATATCGTGGCAGGGCACCGATTTCGGCCAGGACCCCGCTGGTGCGGTCCTGAAGCACCCGGCCGATGAGCTGACCGGTTGAGGCCAGCTTGAAGGAACTTTCCAGGCTGGGTACCACCGCCAGGACTTCGGCCGTGGTCAGACCGTAATCAACCGGGCCGAGGTTATAAAAAGGATGTCCAAAGGCCAGTACCCTTTTCCCGTCCACGTAGGTTACCGTGCCCACCGCCGTCAGGTCGAGGTCGCCGGTTATGAGCTGCACTCCCACCGCCTGGCCTTCGCTCAGAGTGACCGGCTGCGGTGTCAGGTTAAGAGCCTGTCCGGAAGCGCGACCGGCGCCCAGGACCGGCTGGAAATTTTGCCGGCTGAAGAAAGACTGGTACTGGCGGAAGGCCCGCTCAGAAAATCCTGAAAAGATTAGCGGAATTTTAACCGGAACAAAGGCCCGGTCAGGAAGCGCGTTATCGCCGCCGGTGAAGGCCAGCTCCTGGTAGGCCCGGCCCAGTCCTTCCTGGGTCAGGGCCTCCGGGGTGAAAGCCGAGGGCAATCCGGCCGGTGACCGGGTCGCCTGCCCGCTCCCGCTCATGGCCAGCATTTCTTCTATCGGGGTAATGCCAGCTATGGCTTCGCGGGCAAAAGCGTAGCTGAAGGCCACGGCTCCGATTAATTGCCCGTCGACGTAAACCGGGCTGCCGCTCATCCCGGCGATGACCCCGGTGTTCTCCAGGCCCTGGCCTTTGAGCCGGGCCAGGATCCAGCTTCGCCCGGGCTGGACATTCTGCATGACTCCGAGTATCTCGGCTTCAAAGTTTTCAACCTGGCGCCCGGCAAAAACGCTGCGCCCAGTCCCCTTCATCCCCGGCTTGACCTGGGACAGGGGCATGATTTTGGTAGCAGCCTGAAGCGCGGTCAGGCCAAAAACCAGAAGGGTCAGAACCAGGATAGAACATTTTTGGCACTTAGACCGAAGGGAAAAAAACATGCCCGACCCCTTTAAGCCATCCCGCTCAGGGAATTATGCCCAGGGCCCGGCCGCATTTCTCAAAGGCGGCCAGAATCAGCCTCAGCTCTTCGTCGGTATGGTTGGCCGAATAGCTGGTGCGGATCAGGGCCTGCCCGTGGGGAACCGCAGGATGAATGACCGGAGTGGTGAAGATGCCTTCATCCCTGAGGGTTTTCCACATGGCGAAACACTTCTCGTCGTCGCCGATCAGGATGGGAATGATGGGGGTCTGGCTGGGACCGGTGTTGAAGCCCAGCTTCTGGAAACTCTCCCTCATGAAGTTGGTCACCTGCCACAGTCTTTCCCTTCTTTCCGGCTCAGTCTCTATGACCTCCAGGGCAGCCAGGACCGCGGCCACCGAGGCCGGCGTGGCCGCCGCGCTGAAAATCAGGGAGCGGGCATGGTGTTTTATGTAGCTGACAACCTTTTTCTTGCCGACGACAAAACCTCCGATGGAGACAAAAGACTTGCTGAAGGTGCCCATGACCAGGTCAACCTCGTCTTCCAGCCCGAAATGCTCGGCCGTCCCCCGGCCATGCTTCCCCAGCACTCCCAGGCCGTGGGCGTCATCGACCATTATCCTGGCCTTGTATTTCTTGGCCAGCGGGACGATGCCAGGCAGGTCGGCGATGTCGCCTTCCATGCTGAACACCCCGTCCACCACGATCAGCTTGCCCTTATCATCAGGAATCTCGGACAGGACCCTTTCCAGGTCGCGCAGGTCGTTGTGCTTGAACTTCTTAACCTCGGCCTTGGACAGGCGGCAGGCATCGATGATGCTGGCGTGGTCCATGCGGTCGGTGATGACCACGTCGTCCTTGCCGGCCAGAGAAGAAATGATTCCCAGGTTGGTCTGGTAGCCGGTGGAAAAGGTAACCGCCGCTTCTTTATTCATGAACCGGGCCAGCCTCTCTTCCAGGATTTCGTGCAGGTCGATCGTTCCGGTCAGAAACCTGGAACCGCAGGTGGCCACCCCGTAGCGGTCGATGGCCTCCTTGGCTGCCTGCATGACCTTGGGGTGGTCGATCAGACCCAGGTAGTTGTTGGAGCCGATCAGGATCATCTCCCGGCCCCGGACCTTGACCCGGTTACCCCTGGCTTCGGAAATCGGGGTGAAATAAGGATAGAGCCCCGCGGCCATGACTTCTTCGGCCCGGCTGAATTCATAACACTTGTCAAAAATATCCATCGCGTCCTCCTGACTGTTACACTTGCTTGTTGTTAACGGTTATTATTTATTACCTTTTTAACCGATTTTTTTCAACTTTAATTGACCGGCTGCCCGACCTGGTCTAAAATCAGGGCATGATTTCTCTGGTCACCGGAGCGACCGGGTTCATCGGCAGCCGGCTCATAGAACGGCTGCTGGCCGCAGGTCACCGCGTCCATGCCCTGGTGCGGAACCCGGCCAAGCTCAGCTGGTTAAAGCAGGCCGAAAACCTGGTGCTCCTGGAAGGTGACCTTTTTACTCTGCCCGACCTGCCGGCCGGCTGTCAGGTGGTCTTCCATCTGGCGGGGCTGACCAAGGCCCTGAAACCGCGCGATTATTATACTGTAAACCGGGGCGGAACGGCAAGCTTGCTGGAAAAACTGGAGAAGGACGGCCTGGCCCCCAGGTTCGTCCACCTGAGCAGCCTGGCTGCCGGTCGCCCTTCGGCCGACGGCACCCCGGTCAGAGAAGATGAACCTCCCTGCCCGGCCTCACCCTACGGCCACAGCAAGCTCCAGGCCGAAGAAGAAGTCCTGAAGCGTAAAGATAGAATGGAGGTCATAATTTTGCGGGCCGCGGCCATTTACGGTCCGCGGGACAGTGATTTTCTCCAGCTATTCCGGATGGTAAACAGGGGCTGGCTTCCGGCCTTCAGCCGGGAGCTCCTGATGAGCCTGTGCTATGTTGACGACCTGGTCAGGGCCCTGGAGCTCTGCGCCACCGTTCCCTTTAAGAGCGGAGAAATCTACAACGTGGCCGACCCGGTTCCCAGGAGCTGGGAAGAAATAGGGCTGGAAGCGGCCAGAATTCTCGGCCGGAAGGTTAAGACGGTCAGGTTTCCTCTCTGGCTGGTCAGGGGCGCCTCCGGTGTTTCCGAAGTTTTTTCCAGGATTTCTGGCCGGCCCAGTGCCCTCAACCGCAGCAAGTGCCGCGACATGGAGAAACTGTTCTGGGTGGCTGACACCGAGAAAATAAGGCGGGACCTGGGCTTTGAAACCGCCTGGTCCTTCCCTGATGCCCTGAAGGTCACCCTGGACTGGTACCTCGAGAATAACTGGCTTTGATAAATTTCCCTTTATCAAAAGCGATTTTTTTGCTAATTTTTGTAATCGTGCCTAATAGGCCTCATAAATTCTATGCTATTGGAGTTATAGCCAATGGATAATAGACGAACCGTTATCAAGGGAATCGGGCATTACGTCCCGCCAAGGGTGGTCACCAACTTCGACCTGGAAAAAATGATGAACACCTCGGACGAATGGATCAGGGAGCGGACCGGAATTGTGGAAAGGCGCTGGGCCGAACCCGGAGTGGGGACCTCGGACCTGGCCACCGAAGCCGCCCTCAGGGCCATAGAAGATGCCGGCATAGATAAATCGGAAATTGATTTCATCATTGCTGCCACCCTGTCGCCGGACCACTATTTTCCCGGAATTGGAGTCATGGTCCAGGCCAAGCTGGGCCTGGGAGAAATCGGGGCCCTGGATATCCGCGACCAGTGCTCCGGATTTATCTACGCCCTGTCAGTGGCCGACCAGTACATCCGGACCGGCACCTACAAGAAAATCCTGCTGGTGGCGGCCGAACTGCAATCGGCCAACCTGGACTATTCCGACGAGGGCCGGGACATGGCCGTCCTGTTCGGAGACGGAGCCGGAGCGGTAATTCTCGAACCCAACGACTCGGGCGACGGTCGGGGGGTCCTGTCCTGCCACCTTTTTTCCGACGGCCGGTTCGTCAGCGAACTGTGGATGGAAAAACCGTCTTCAAAGGATAACCCCACCTTCAGGACTGAATTTTTCGAGCAGGGCAAATTCTATCCGCGGATGAACGGCCGGACCGTCTTCAAGAACGCCTGCGAAAAGATGCCGCAGGCGGTCATGCTCGGGCTGAAACACCTGGGCCTCAGCGTGGCTGATATTGATTACCTGATACCCCACCAGGCCAACGACCGGATTTCCCAGATGGTGGCCCGCGGTCTCAAGATCCCCGAGGAAAAGGTCATCAGGAATATCCAGCGCTACGGCAATACCACCGCCGCCTCCATTCCGATAGCCCTGTCAGAAGCGGTTAAGGATGGCCGTATCAAACCCGGGATGCTGATTGCCCTGACCGCCTTCGGGGCGGGGTTTACCTGGGCCTCGGCCTTTATCAGGTGGTAAGTCTTTAATTTTTTGAATTGCGGATTGATATTAAAAATTAATTTATGATAAGCTAAAACTTTGAAAAAGAAATCAGGCTTTTGCCGGATAAATCAAGAGACGAGGAGGTCTTAGGAATGAAGAAAACAAAACTCTTGATGCTGGGTGCAGCCATATTTGTATTGCTGCTGCCGCTGGGACAGGCCCTGGCCCAGGGCCAGGAAGACGCCAAGTTCCAGAAAATCCTGGAAACCTACCTTGATGAATACTGGAAATTCTACCCCACTCAGGCCACTGTGGCTGGATACTACAAATACAATGACAAGCTGGAAGATCCCAGCCAGGCCAATGTCGACAAGCGAGACGAGATTATCAAGAAAATAAATAGCGACATCATCAAGCTCGACCGCTCCAAGCTGTCACCAGAAAATCAGCAGGCCCTCAACATCCTGTTTGACTATATCGACCTGGAATTCGTCAAGCTGGAGAACCTGCTGCCCTGGGATTACAACCCGCTTTTCTACAACGAGATCATCATCACCGGCCTGCACAGTCTGCTGACCAAGGAATTCGCTCCGGCCGACAGCCGGGTGCGGAGCGCCACCGAGAGACTGAAAGCCCTGCCCAACCTGATCAAGAGGGCCAAGGACAATCTGAAGACCCCGGCCCAGATTTACACCGAGACCGCCCTGAAGCAGATGCCCCACATCATCAATTTCTACAAGAACGAAGCTCCGACCCTGGCCGCCAGCGCCTCAGACCCGGTCAAGCAGGCCTTCCTGGCCGAGCTCAACCGGGCAGTACCACTGCTCGAAGACTATCAGAGATACCTGCGCTCCGAGCTTCTGCCCAAATCCACGGGCAATTTCCGCCTCGGCCCCGAAGTCCATCGCCGCCTCATCCAGCGGCTGTCCGGGTCGGCCATCAGCCAGGAAGAGCTGGCCAACAGGGCCCAGGCCGATGTCAAGAACATCCGCCGGGAAATGTTCCTGGTCTGCATCCCCCTCCACAAGATGATGTACCCCGAAGTTGACATCGAGCAGCTCCAGGGAGATCCCGATACCATCTGGAACCGGATCATCAAGAACGTGTTCGACAAGATCAAGGTCTTCCACCCGACCAAAGAAGACCTGGTCAACAAGATTGCCGCCTCGGCCGAAAGTCTCAAGAAGTTCGGGCAGGAATCCAAGCTCTTCCCGGTTCCGACCGAGCCTCTGGAAATAAAGGCCATGCCTGGCTATTTCGCCGGCCTGAGCCGGGTCAGGCTGACCGGACCCGGGGCTTATGATACCCAGGGAAAATACGCGGTTGAAATCGCCACCCTTCCCGATGACTGGTCGGAACAGAAGGTTAAGGATTACCTGGAAGAATACAACAACTTTTACCTGGAAGTCATGACGGCCCAGAGAGTCTTCCCGGGCACCTTTGTTCCGGTGGTGTCGACCAAGAAAGCCTCCACCCTGATCACCAGGCTCTTCCCCAACCCGGCCCTTCTCCTGGGCTGGCCCATCTACGTCCAGCAGAACCTGATCTATGCCGGCTATGGCGACTATGACCCCAGGCTGAGACTCAACCAGTTAAAGTTGATGTTGAAGACGGTCATGGATTTCCAGATGGACCTGAACATCCACCAGGGAGGCATCACCAAGGAACAGTTCATGCGGTACCTGACCGTGACTGGCTTCCAGACCGAGGCTGAGGCCGAAAGAACCTGGGAATACCTGGTGCTTAATCCGGGGTCCGGCGCCCTGCCCTACGTGGGACTGCAGGAAATCCTAGACCTGGAAAAGGATGTCCAGAGAACCAAGGGTCAGGCTTTCGACCGGTCTGACTTCATCACCAAGTTGATCTCCAACGGAGCCCTGCCCCCGATTCAGCTCAGGTCCAAGGTCATTAACTGATTTCAATCAGGGAGGAGAGGCGGATTTCCTCTCCTCCCTATTTTTTTATTTAAACCCGGGGTTCATTATTTAATTCATATTAGTAGAAAAGGACGAAGATAAGCAGATGGAGTCAGCCATAAATAGGACACCTAAAATCAGCCTGGTGGATTCCCATGCCCATCTGGACATGCCGGACTTTAACCGTGACCGGGCCCAGGTGATAGAAAGGGCCAGGAGCAGCTCGGTCAACTGGATACTCTGCCCTCTTGACCTGTGTTCAAAGGAAAGCCTGAGGAACGGCTTGAGACTCCGGCAGGACTCCGAGCACCTATTCCTGGCGGCCGGGGTGCATCCCCACCAGGCCAGCCAGTTCCATCCGGGCCACCTGGAAACCATCAGGCAGATGGCCGAGGATAAGAAAATACTGGCCATCGGTGAAATCGGCCTTGATTTCCACTACAACTTTTCACCACCCGAAAAACAGCTCGAGGTCTTCCGGGCCCAGCTGGAGCTGGCTGCCGAGTTGAAGCTTCCGGTCATCATCCACAGCCGGCTGGCCGAGAAAAAGTTGCTGGAAATGGTCCCCTCCTCCGGCTTTGCGCCCGGCGGAATTCTTCACTGCTATACCGAATCCCTGGCCACGGCCAGGGCCATGATCGAGCGAGGTTTTCTGATTTCATTTTCCGGCATCCTGACCTATCCCCGGGCCGGCGACCTGCGGGAGGTAGCCAGAAGCCTGCCCCTGGACAGACTCCTGGTGGAAACCGACTCCCCGTATCTTACTCCCGAACCGGAAAAACAGACCAACCGCAGGAATGAGCCGGCTTTCGTGGTCTCAACCGCCCGCCGGCTGGCCGAATTGCACCGGGTGTCGCTGGAAAAAGTGGCCGAGGCAACCACGGCTAACTTTCTTAGCCTGTTTAAATTGCAAAATAAAGCGGCCGGTGATAAGATGGGAAAAGCCTGAGCCTTTTATCTTGATGAAATGAATCCTCACCAGCTGACCTTAACCTCACCGAAGCGGGTCCCACCCCTGTCCGAGATTTTCAAACCCATCAGGCAGAAACTTAACCGGGTTGACCGGGCTCTCAGGATATGGCCCGGTTCGAGTTCCCCGGTGGTCAGGCGCCTGGCCGGCAGGACGATTTCCAGACGGGGTAAGCTGATCCGACCCGGGATCCTGCTGCTGATAACTGGCCACCTTGGCCGCCGCGATGGCCAGGACATACACCTGGCTGCAGCCGTGGAAGGAATCCACCAGGCCAGCCTGATCCACGACGACATCATCGACCGCTCGGACTTCCGCCGGGGTGAACAAACCGCCCTGCAGAGGTTCGGCCCTGAGTACAGCCTGCTCCTGGGCGATTTTTTCTTCATCAGGTCCATCGCCAGCTCCCTGTCAATCAAGGACAGAGAAATTCCGCGCCTGCTGGCCGAGGCCGCCAGGCTGATGATCGAAGGCGAGATGGAAGAACTGGCCGAGAGTTATAACTTCAACCTCAGCCGGGCCCGATACCTGAAAATCATCGAGAAAAAGACTGCCAGCCTCTTCCAGACCACCTGTCGGCTGGCCGGACGGCTGGGACGGGCCGGGCCGGAGGAAACAGAAGCCCTGGAAGAATACGGGCTCAACCTCGGGCTGGCCTTTCAGGTAACTGACGACCTGCTGGACCTGGTTGGCCAGCCCTCCCGTACCGGCAAACCTGCCTTTTCCGACCTGAAAGAAGGCCGGGTGACCCTGCCGCTGATCCTGGCCTTGAAGAAGGCCGATTTCTCTGGACGAAAGAATCTGACCGCACTGCTTGAAAAAATAAAAAATGACCAGGATGAACAGCTCTGGCCGGAGCTGCTGGCTCAGCTCCGGGACACGGGAGCTTTCGAGCAAACATTCCGGCAGGCAGCTTCCTTTACGGCCAGGGCCAGAGAGGCCGCCGGCCGGCTGCGGCCCTCGGTCTACCGCCAGTCCCTGCTGCAGCTCGCTGACTTTGTGCTGTGGAGGGAACAATAGAGGACAAGATTCAGAATGATAGAAACCGAAGTTAAGATCAGGATTTCCAGCCTGAAAGAAACCAGGCAAAAGTTACTGGACCTGGGCTGCCTGGTTGACCGGGACTGGTACCGCGAGTGGAATGCCCTTTACGATTTCGCCGACGGCCGGCTGGAAAAAGCCAGGCAGGCCCTGCGCCTGAGAAGGATAGGCCGCAAGGCCTTTATCACCTTCAAGGGACAACCCCTGAAGTCCAGGTCCTTCAAGGTTCGCCAGGAATACGAGAGTGAGATAAAGAATTTCAGGCACTTCAGAAAGATCCTGCAAGCACTCGGCCTGCGGCCGGTGTTTGAATACCGCAAGAAAAGAATGCTTCTCCGAAAGGACCGGGTTAAAATCTGCCTGGATGAAACCGAGGTCGGTAACTTCATAGAACTGGAAGGGAAAAGAAGCGATATAGTCAAACTGGCAAACAGGCTGGGATTTTCCCGGAAAGACTTTATCAAGCTGGATTATGTCCAGATGATAAAGGAAAAGAGAGAGAGGGATTACTTGTCTTCTTCGTCGAAGCCGCCCTCTTCTTCCTCAAACTCTTCCAATTCTTCTTCTTCCAGTTCTTCCTCTTCCAGTCCTTCTTCCTCGACTTCTTCCAGCTCCTGACCTTCTTCGTAGTCGGCTTCAGTCTCCGATTCGCCGGCCACCAGGGGAATGGCTTCGGTCAGCAGCACTTCTTCCTCTTCCAGGCCTTCTTCTCTCTTGAAGGGCAGGATTTCATACTTGATGGCCCCCGACTTGAGCTCTTCCTGGGCAATGCGAATGGGACTGCGGTGACGGGACTTAATCTTGGGGCGGTCGCCCTTCAGGAGCTGCTTGGCCCTCTGGGCAGCCACTATGATAAAACGGAACTTGCTGTCAAAAGTGTTTTCTTTCAAGGGTGGCTTTCTCCTTTATCGGATATAAGAAGAAACTGGACAATAAGGATAGCAGATATGGGCCGAAATATCAAGACAGCGAATTGCCTCACTTAAAATCTATTTGAAAATGATTCGTTGCCTCACGAGAAAATCTACACGAAACGCACTTGTTTTCTGGCTAGTAAGGGGGATAGATTCGGGGATGAGATTAGCCAGGAGGCAAG
>QUAH01000012.1 GCA_003426165.1 Candidatus Saccharicenans subterraneus | reverse complement strand
TAGACAGGCTCAAGGAAAGGCTGTGGCGGCTGCAAAAAGTTAAGAAAAACTGCCCAAATTTTCGTATAGATTCTTACGTGAGGCAATGATTATGCTTTCATATAGATTTTCTCGTGAGGCAACAGGGGAAATATGCGGCGGGGGACTGCCAGGCAGTAAACTTGGGCAGGCGCAATGCTGTTCACCTGGCCTTTCTCTTTCCTTTATTGGCATGAGCCGGTAGAAAAACTAAAAAGGCTTGACATCTGGTGTTCCTGGGCCGCACAAAGCTGCTCGCCTGAATCCAACAGGGGATCCAACAGGGGACACCTGCAAGTGTCCCCGAATTTTTCCCCATATGGCGGAAATCGGCGAAATAAAATAACAGACAAAACAATATGGGGACACCAGCAGGTGTCCCCTGTTCGCCCTGTTCGTCAGGGACCATGAATGAGGTAAACCTTTTTCCTGCCTGTTAGCCGGGCCAGGGTATCCGTCAAGAACCGAAATTGCCTGGACAGATTTTTTGTGCGATAGATATGAAAAAAGCCGAAACCACCACTTCCCCACCCCTATCCTTTATATCCTTGACACCGCTCGGGATGGCGATATATAAAGCCATTGAAAAAAGGAGGAAAGGATGAATAAACGCGCCAAGCATTCAGCCGGTATTCTTTTGGCCGCCATCTGTCTGCTGTTTTATATCCAGGCCCCGGCCCAGGTCCTGGAGGAAAAAGCCAGCACCACGGAGGCCTTGCGCCGTGGTATGAATTTCATACCTACACCGGTTTACTCAGAGGCCGAAGACCAGCGCCTTCTGGAGCTGTTCAAGGGGCTGCGGGTGGCCGACGTCGCGGACGGGATGGATGCGGTCGGGTTGCAGAATATCGGGCTCATGGACCCGGACATCCACCCGCTGTGGCGCGACACGACGCGCTTCACCCACCGCTTCGTGGGCATAGCGGTGACGGCCAGGTACGTTCCCACCCAGAAACCGCCAGCCGGGTCCAGGTCCACCGAGGATTACGACCGCTGGGCCGGCGACTGGTACGAGCGGCTATCGGGAGAGCTGTTTACACGGCTGATACGCAAAGGAACCGCCCTGGTGATCGAAGATGCGCCCGGGGCCGACGTTGGCTCCATTGGCTCCTACAACATACTCGAATGGAAAAGGCTGGGTTGCGTGGGAGTGGTGACCGATGCCACCGCCAGGGATACCGACGAAATAATCGTCGAGCGTGTCCCCCTTTATTTCAGGAAGCCGGGGCGCGGCATAAGGCCCGGTCGGAACGAGCTGGAATCGGTGAATAGGCCCGTAGTCTGCGGCGGCGTGCTGGTCGTCCCCGGGGACGTGATCGTGGCCGACGGTGATGGGGTGGTCGTGGTGCCGCGGGCCAGGGCCGAAGAGGTGGCCAGGTACGCCAGGAAGATAATGGAAGCCGACAAGGCCGGCCGCCGCGACCTTTATAAAAAGGTCGGCCTCAAGGAAGACCCCACCATAAAATAAGAATAAGAGGGGACACCTGCAAGTGTCCCCGAATTTTTCCCCATATGGCGGAAATCGGCGAAATAAAATAACAGATAAAACAATATGGGGACACTTGCAGGTGTCCCCTCTTCTCATCCCCTCTTCTCAAAAGTAATTTCCGTATTTTTTGAGCAATTCTTCGTGAATCTGTTTCGCCCGGCTGACCATCTGCTCAAATCGCGGGTCTCCCCGGAGCATTTTCAGGCAGGGGTCGTTAATCAGCCTCAGGTATGGATAGAAGGTTCCTTCCGACATCTCTTTCTGCATGGCCGCGATGGCCTCGTCTTTCATCCCCAGCAGAGAATAGACTGTTGACCCGGTTGACAGGGCAAGGGCTTTTTCTTTTTCTCCCCGGGCCGCATAGAGCTGGGCCTTGTATTCAGGAAGGACCCAGAAGTCCGGCTCCACTCTTTGGAGCTCTGCCAGCAGTTTCTCGGCCTCTTCATATCTCCCCGCCTGGATCATGTGTCTGGCCAAATGTCCGAGGCAGAACGGATTCTGCGGATTCAGGTTCAGAGCTTCTCTTAAGTATAGCTCAGATTTCTTAAACTCCCCCAGGCCCCGGTAGCAGGTGGCCAGGATGGTCCTGGAAAAGATATAGAAGGGAGCGAGTTCAATGCTCTTCAAAAAGAAGGGAATAGCCGTTTCGAACAGGCCGATCTCTGAAAGCGAGTATCCGATTGCTGTGCAAATCATGTGGTTATTCGGGCTCTTCTCAAAGGCTATGCGGTATTTTTCGAACGCCTGGTCGTATTCACCTCGGAGGAAGTGGTTAAACCCCCTGGCCAGATTTGAGCCCGCGTATTCGGGGTCAAGCTGGTAGGCCTTTTCTCCATAGGAGACAACCTGGTCCAGGTCCTCCTGGCGAACGGTCAGAGAATATTTATGCCAGTAAGCCCAGGCTATTCCCAGGTAGGTCTGGGCATAGCCCGGGTCAATTTCCCTGGCGGCTTCAAACATCTCCAGGGCCTTGATGAAGTCCTCTTCCCTGTAGGTAACCACGTACCGGCTGTTTATGAAATACATTCCCTGAAGATAGGCTTCGTAGAGCTTCATATTATCCGGGCGTCCGGCCCTGAGAGCTTCAACCGATTCGAGACTCAGTTTAAGTTTGAGAGCAGTGGCAATGGCCTGGGAAATTTCGTCCTGGATGGCAAAGACTCCGGACAGCCTGCGGTCGTATTTGTCCGACCAGAGATGAAAGCCATTTTCGGCATTTATTAGCTGGGCACTGACCCGAATCATATCTCCTTCTCTCCGGATGCTTCCCTCAAGGATGTTGGCCACGCCCAGTTCCCCGGCGATCTCCTTTATGGACTTCTGGGTGTTGCGGTAACGGACGACAGAGGTGCGGGAGATGACCTTTAGTTCTCTGATCCTGGAGAGCTGGCCGATGATTTCCTCGGTCATCCCGTCACAGAAGTATTCCTGGTCCTTCTGAGGGCTCAGGTCAACAAAGGGAAGAACGGCCAGCGAGTTCTTCCATATGGGAGTTGAAACTGGCTCCTGGGCGGGTTCCTTCAAGCGAAGGAGCAGGTTTATATCGAGAACTATGGTAATGAGGAATATCAGAGGAATCAGAATTAACTCTGGTTTTAATTTCCCGGGTCTTTCCCGGCCGGCAAACCACCGCCAGGTCAGGGTGCCGAGGAGGGTACCCACCAGGGTGATTATGGTTATATCCAGCAGCTTTTCGGGAAGATGATAATGAACGACCAGGACCCAGTGGACGATTTCATATACCAACCAGCCGCCCCCGACAAACCCGGCCAGGATTTCCACCATCCGCTTCTTACGCATCTGATCCAGGAAATCTTTTAGCCCGGATGACCCGGCCTTGGCGGCGTGCGGGTTTTCCCGCCTGGCAGGACTCATGTTTCCCTCTAACCCGCTATTAATTTATATGAATGTTCAGAATCAAGTCAATTAACAGAGGGGACACCTGCAAGTGTCCCCGAATTTTTCCCCATATGGCGGAAATCGGCGAAAATAAATAACAGATAAGAAAATATGGGGACACCTGCAGGTGTCCCCGTTTATCCCCGTTTATCACTCCCGGGCTGTGGCCGCGGCAACCTTTCCCTTGACACCCGTGTCAAATAAATTCTATGCTTTTATTAAATTCCGCCGTGTCCCATAGGAAGGAGGGAGGAATTTTCCCGCAATTCTAAGATTTATAATTTTTCAAGGGGAGGAAAAATGAAGAGATTTTTAACGTGCCTTTTTGTTGTACTCCTGGTTTTGACCTTTTCCTGTAAGAAGGCCGAAGAAGCGAAAAGTGCCAAGCCCGAGAAAACCGTTAGCAAGACAGAACGACCAGCAGAAGAAGCAAAATCAGCCCCGGAACCGGCGGAGAAAGCTGAAAAGACGGCTGAAAAGGTAACCGCCCTTGATTTTAAGGTGCTGGAGCAATTATTGCCCGAGAAGTCGGGCTGGACCAAGAGCAACGTCAGGGGGCAGCAATTCTCTTATGGTGAGGGCCAGACTTCCATGGCTGAAGCCGATTACAGCTCCGGCGAGTCCCGCGTCCACGTTATAATAATGGATACGGCCCGGATCGCCTGGACGATGGGACAATTCCAGCAGATGGTACAGATGGGTTTTTCGGCCAAAGATGACAGGCATTATGTCAAGACTACCAAGATCAACAATCAACCGGCCATTGAAGAATATGATTATCAGGACAAAGATGGCCAGCTGCAGGTTCTGATAAAGGATAGGTTCCTGATCACCATCCGCGGGAATAACATTGAAAATAATAATATCCTTTATGATTTCTTTAATGCCATTGACCTGAAAAAGTTCGATTGAAAAGCGGGGCCGCCTCAAGACGTCCACCTTAATCAAGCCTACGTCTTATCAGCCATAGCCCAAGTTTAATTGGCCTGTCTAACTGGCCACTGGAAAACATAGCTTCCCCAACCGATATTCCGGTCCAGGCCAGATATCGGGCAGAGACCGGAGCGGAACTGAAATCTCGACACCGACTATTCCCTTATTAAGAAAATCCAGATATCACGGTCATAATTTGTTACCAAAAGACTAAGAGCGGTTCATCATCTGAACTGATTCCGGGTGTCACCAGGTGAGGCCAGAGCTGAAAATGCTAAACTGAGCTGGTTGCCCACGATTGAGTCTGCCTCCTGTACCAAAAAAGTGAATCCAGCACCGCCGTCGCTTTATTGTCCCCCCGGACGAACACCCATAGCTTCCAGGCTGTCTTTTTTTATTGATAGTCTGTTGGAAACAAAACTATAATAAGGGGAAAAATTAATATAGTGATATATGAAAATTCAATCAGGAGGACACGATGTCAGTAGAAAAATTTCCGGTAATTGAATCCGTAAGAATGAAACCCAGAAGGGACAAGGCCCCGGGCAATAAATTCAAAGACTTGATGAAGTCAATCCCTACAATATCCATTATCATCCTCATTCTTTTTATTATTTGTTCCTGGCTGCCTCTCTCGGCACTGGCCACACCTGGCCCAGAAAATATCCGCACCAACAGGGACAGGCTGGTGGTCATGGCCGTTAAGGGACAGGTGGCCCATCCGCAGCCGTCACGCTACTACCTCACCACCTGGGACGGCCGGCCGAAGATGGCCATTGGCCTGGCCGGGATAAATTACACGCTGGGCCCGGGCGACCCGGTTTTTGGCTGGGCGGCTACCGACCAGGTCACCGTGGGCGTGGCCACCGAGGGTGTCGGCGAAGACAGATTTCGCCAGGCCTGGCTGACCAACACCGCCATCGGCAATGAGGTCCGCGTTCTGGGTGGCGCTGCCCGTGGAGCGAAGGGCGTGGTCATCGGGAAATTCGGTGGCTATGTCCTGGTCAATTTTGATGGCGAGACCAAAGAAAAACTGGCCTACGGTGATGAGCTACAGGTCAAAGCCGAGGGCATCGGGCTACAGATAGATGGTTTCCCGGAAGTTTTCATCCACAGCCTGTCGCCGGGCGTTCTGGAAAAGATGGCCATCCAGGTGCAGGATGGGAAACTTGTTGTCCCTGTGGTTAAGAAAATTCCGGCGGAAATCGTTGGTTCCGGGCCGGGGGCGGGAAGCCTGTTCGGGCATTTCAGCATCCAGACCTGCTATCCCCCGGACATCAAGAAATACGGACTCGACGAGCTGCGCTTTGGCGACCTGGTTTTCCTGGAAGACATCGAGTGCAATTATGGCAAAGGCTATTACCGGGGCGCGGGCACGGTGGGGGTGGTGGTCAGCGGGCCGAGCGATATTTCCGGGCTGGGAATTGGGGTGACCCCGGTCCTCTCCTGCCAGACCGGAAAGCTGACCTTAATGCTTGACCCTGAGGCCAATCTGGCAAAGCTGCTCGGGTTACCCGTATCCGCTAAAAAGACCACGAAACCCGAAATTTCAACTGCCACCGCTGCCCCGCGGGTTGCGAAAAAGGCCCCCTACCAGGGCCCGATCAAAACCAACAAGGATGAGCTGCTAACCATCGCCGTGGAAGGCGTTATTCAACCGGCCGGAGCCCTCGATTACTCCCCCGGCTTTGACGGGAAATCAAAGCTCGGGATTGGCATGGCTTCCATCAATTACAACGTGAGCTACGGCGACACCACCTACGGCTGGGCCGAGGCCGACCACGTTGAACCGGATGTCACTATCCAGGGACGCGACCGCCAGAGCCCGATGGAAACAGCCCTGGCCCTGCTGGCCTGCATCGGGAATGAGGCCGTTGTTATTTCCGGCGAGGCCCGTGGCAGTAAGGGGTTGTACATTGGACGGCATGCCGGCTCGGACGACAAGGTCTGGTTCCCGGCTGAAGTCAAGGAAAAGCTGACCATCAACGACCGGGTACTGGTTAAGGCGCGGGGCGTCGGGCTAAAGATTCTTGGCTTTGAAGATGTCCGGGTGAACAAGATTTCACCGGAAGCTCTGGAAAAAATTGGCATCGTGGTCGAGGGCAACCAGCTAGTGGTACCGGTGGTTATGGAAGTTCCCGGCTATCTGATGGGCTCTGGAATCGGCGGCCAGGGCATCGAAGCCATCGACTACGACATTCAGACTACCTGTCCGGAAGCAGTGGAAAAATTCAATCTGAAGAAGCTCCGGCTCGGTGATATCGTGGCTATCAGGGACCACTATGACTACTACGGTCGCGGCCGCTACGAAGGCGCGGTCACTATCGGCACTATCATCCACGGTTTCAGTGATCACTCAGGCCATGGCCCAGGGGTAAACCCAATACTCAGCGCCATGCCCGGTCGCATCAAGGTCAAGCTGGACCCCGCTGCCAACATGGCCCGCATCCTCGGGATCAGGCAGGCGCAATGAAGGGATGAAATTCGTGGCTCAATTTATTAGACTGGAAATTATATAGGAGGGCAAATCAATTGGCGGCCGGAATGAAAAAGGTTTTAGGTCGGGTCGGTTTGATCATCCTGATCCTGGTAATCATTGTGCTGGGGGTCAGGGCCATTCTTAATTACGCCATCGGGCGGAACCTTGAACGCTGTTTATCCGAAGCCAGAGCCAGAGGGTTGCTCATCGAGGCCAGCTCCCTCTTGCCTCCGTGCCCCGACCTGGAAAATGCCGCCCTGCTGTGGAAAACAGCCGAATCCCTTCTGGTGTTTGAACCAGAAGACAAGCAATTACTCCCCGGGGTGAGTGACATTTCGGACTGGAAGGAATTCAGCCCGGAAGAGAGGATGAAGCTGGCCGCGACCGCAGAAAAGAACCGGAAGGCTCTAGACCTGATGCTCGAGGCCGCTGGCCGGAGATGCTTTCAATATGCAATAACAAAAGACCCGGTTCCGATACAGGAAATGCCTAACGCGGTGCTCCTGATGCAGGCCACAAGACTTCTGGCTGCAGATTCAATCTTTAAGGCGGAAAGCGGGCAGCTTGACCAGGCTGTGGAGCAGATGGTGAAGGGGTTAAAGTTTTGCCGGCTCTATGCTGATTCGCCCTCGGTTATGATCTATCTCATAGCCATGGCCAACACCAGGCTGCTGGCCCATAACCTGAACCGGATTGTCTCCGGAAAACCACTGGCCGAAGAAACAGCTCGCCACCTCATGGAATTGCTTGACCCGGAGTGGTGGCGAACAACCATGGCCATGGTTTTCAAACGTGAATTCTCCGGTTTTCTGGTTGAATACTACAGACATGTTCTCGCGGGAAAATCCCTCGGGGGCGTCAACGAAAAGCCGTTAGAAAGAATCTATTTCTGGCTGACCCGCCCGCTCCTGAAAGCCGAGCTGATCTGGGTCTGCCGTCGCCAGGCCGGCACGATGGAAGGCATAACCGAGCCATTTTTCAGAAACGAAAAAGCCCGGGCCGGGTTACTTCAAGACCCGAAAATACCTGCCCCCTACCGGATGGCGAGGCTCCTTCTGCCGCATCTTTATACAGTTATATTGAAAGAGGCTACCCTGGAAGCACAGCTCGAAGCGGCCAGGACCGGGCTGGCCGGCAAGCTCTTCCGTCAGATGAACGGAAGATATCCTGCGGCCCTGTCGGAGCTGGTGCCCGGATTCCTGGCGAAAGAACCGGTTGACCCTTTTAACGGGCAGCCGCTTGTCTATAAAGCTACAAACGATGGTTTTATAGTATACAGCCTCGGTTCGAATCTTAAAGACGACGGCGGCCGGATGTCGATGATGACCCAGGCCGTCATGGAAAAAGACGACGACTGGGCCTGGCGGGATAACTGGCATTAATGAAGGAAAACAAATCTGTGTCACCCGTTTTCTGCGTTCCTTGTTTTGTAGCCTCGCCTATCTCTTGTTGCCAGCTCCCCGCCTTTTTTCCCAAAGACTGAATTTATTTATAGTTTGAATGCTCTAAAGGTATGTTTTATGATACTAATCGAAAGGAAACCTATGATGGGGAAAAAAATTATCGCAATCGCATCCGTCTTGTTGGCTGCAGTCTTTATGTTTCAGAGTTGCGCTTCCATGAGTGATTTTGCCAGTATCCTGGCCCAGCTTCAGCGCCTCAAGTTCAAGCTGGGTTCGGTGGAGGGCTTTTCGCTGGCCGGCATCTCTCTGAGCAACAAGGCCAGCCTGAACGATTTTTCTGTTCAGGATGGATTGAAGCTGGCCCAGCTTTTCGGGTCAAAGAAATTGCCGGTAGAATTCATACTCAACGTCATAGCTATAAATCCCAATGATGGAACTGCCGGAAAGGTCAAGTCCGGCGCCACCCTGAGGGGGCTGTCGGCCCGGCTGCTGATTGATGGCCAGCCCACGGTCTATGGTGATATTGACAGTCCGATTGAAATCCCGGGCACCGGCCAGGAAACAATTTTCCCCCTTCGACTCAGCCTGGACCTGTACGAATTTTTTGGCAACCAGGGATTGGACAAGCTGTTGCAGCTGGCGCTGGCTATCGGCGGCCGGAGCGGTAGCGCTTCGCGCCTGGCACTGGACATCCAGCCCAAAGTGGTGACTCCTTTTGGCGAAATCAAATACCCTGAACGCATCACCATCGTGGACAAAGAATTCCGCTGAGAATAGCCAGGGCCTGCCTGAACCACGCTGCCTTTATTCCGCAATATTATCTTGACAGCTTTCCGGGTCTTTTATATTCTTGCCCTGTCGAGGGGTGCCAATTAAAGCAATTACCAATGGACGCTGAGTTTTTCTCTATGATATTACCTGCTCTGATGTCCAGGCCCTGTATGATTAATTAAAAAAGATAAGGGAGGAGGAAGGAATGAAAAAGTATGGCGCAGAGTTTTTCGGCACTTTCTGGCTGGTGCTGGGCGGCTGCGGCAGCGCGGTGCTGGCAGCAGCCTTTCGAGGGCTGGGTATCGGCTTTGCCGGTGTCGCCCTGGCCTTTGGCTTGACCGTGCTGACCATGGCTTTTGCCATCGGCCATATCTCGGGTTGCCATCTAAACCCGGCAGTCTCATTCGGGCTGTGGGCAGGCGGGCGCTTTCCGGGTAAAGAACTTTTGCCTTATATTATTTCCCAGGTGCTGGGAGCCATCTCTGCTGGCGCTGTTCTTTATGTCATAGCCAGCGGCCAACCCGGCTTCAGCCTGTCTGGCGGCTTTGCCTCAAACGGCTACGGCGCCCATTCCCCCGGCGGTTATTCTTTGCTGGCAGCCCTGGTCTGCGAGGTGGTTATGACCGCCATGTTCCTGATCGTCATCATGGGGGCAACTGATAAACGGGCACCACAGGGCCTGGCTCCCATTGCCATCGGGCTCTGCCTCACCTTAATTCACCTGATAAGCATTCCTGTGACCAATACCTCGGTTAATCCGGCCAGAAGCACTGGAGTGGCCGTATTCGCTGGAGGGTGGGCCCTGGCTCAGCTCTGGCTTTTCTGGGTGGCACCCATTGCTGGCGGCATCATTGGCGCCTTCATCTATCGCTGGATTGGCGCTACCAAGGATTAATTTGTATGAAGGGGGACACACTCTCGTGTCCCCCAATTCTCTGCTGGATGCCTTAAAATAAGACCCAACGACCACACCAGTAGGAATATTTTAAACTCGACGTTTTTTGTAGCTATAATATGGTTCCGATTGCCCAAGAAGCATGGATGACAAGAGCGATCTGGCCAGGTTTCTCAGCAAAATTATCTTAATACTCCCGAGAAGACCGGTAAGTTTTAATTGCGAAAAGGCCCCACATATTAGGACATCAAGATGGCTGCTTTTCGGGCTGTGGATCAACCTGGCTTTCGTTTTAAGCCCTGCCTTAATTTGTTGCGGAACCGGCCCAAAAAACGGTACGCGCCCCATGCCGGCTGACCGCTCATCGCAGACGCCGGCCCATATCCTGTCCGGCTATGAACTCGTCTGGCAGGATGAGTTTGAAGGCTCACAGGTTGACGCGGGCAAATGGAATTTCCGGGCCGAGGGCACGGTCAGGGCCCTGGCCACGGTTTCGCGCCGCACCATAAAGCTCAATGGCCGCGGGCAGGTGGCCATCAGTGTCATCAAGGATGTCGATGGCAAATATTACGTGGGCCAGCTCGGAACCCAGGGCCTATTTGAGACCACCTATGGATACTTCGAGTGCCGGGCCAGGATGAACAGCCAGCTCGGGCCGCACGTGGCCTTCTGGCTGCAATCGCCCGATATGGGCCAGGGCGGCGATCCGGCCGTCAGCGGCGCCGAGATAGATATTTTCGAGTACCACCGCCGGACGCCAGGCGTCATCTACCACACCGTTCACTGGGGCGGTTATGGCCAAACCCACCGGCAGGAAGGCGCAGAAATTCCCGTGGCCGGCATCGAGACGGGCTTTCATACCTTCGGCCTGGAGTGGACGCCGGATGAATACATCTTCTACGTTGACGGGAAGGAAACCTGGAGGACCAGGACGGCCGTTTCGCGCCGGCCGCAGTACCTCATCCTGTCAACCGAGCTGACCGGCTGGGGTGGCGACCCGGCCCGGGGCCGGTTTCCGGATGCGGTGGTGTTTGATTACGTCAGGGTCTATAAACCCAGGCCGGCGCCCATGGCCAAAATTCTGAGAAGCGAGTTCATATTTGAGAAGGCTCCTTTCGCTTCCTGCCACGCCTCTACCATCGTCGAGACCGACGACGGGCTGCTGGCAGCCTGGTTTGGCGGTTCGGCCGAAGGCGCAGGCGACGTGGGGATATGGATGGCCCGGTTCAACGGAAAAGAATGGTCTGCGCCGGTGGAAGTGGCCAATGGCATCATGGATGATGCAACTTCAGAAAAGCCGGGTCAGGCTGGAGACTCGCGGCTCAATGGCCAAAAATTGATTACAGGAAATAATAAATCGGGAATCGAGAAAGAAGCTTTACCCGAAACGGTCGACCTGGAGAAGGCCCAGGCTGACGACGGTGAAATGATGATTTCGGAAAAAAATCATTCCGGGGTCACGACTATTAACAGGCGCTTTGCCTGCTGGAATCCTGTGCTTTTCAGGCGGCGCAACGGGGAGCTCCTTCTTTTTTACAGGGTTGGCCCGAGCCCGGCCACCTGGTGGGGAATGGTAAAGATTTCCAGGGATGACGGGCGGACCTGGAGCCAGGCTCACCGGCTGCCCGAAGGAATCCTGGGACCTATAAAAAACAAACCGGTGGAACTTGCCGACGGTACACTGCTCTGCGGCTCGAGCTCCGAGGACAGAGGCTGGCAGGTACATATGGAATGGACAGATAACCCCCTGGGAAGATGGAACCGCTCCCCTTCCCTCAACGAACCGCCGGCCATCCAGGCCATTCAACCGGCCATCCTGAAGCAGGCGAACGGTCGCCTTCAAATACTCTGCCGGTCAAAGCAGGGCGTGCTGATGGAAGCCTGGTCCGAGCCCGGAAATCCTGCCAGATGGTCCCCGCTTAAACCGACAGAAATTCCCAATCCTGACAGCGGAATCGATGCCCTGACCCTGGCGGATGGGAGGCATCTGCTGGTTTATAATCCCTTAAAACAGGGGCGGGACAGACTGGCCGTGGCCGCGAGTCACGACGGCAGGACCTGGAAAACAGTTATTGAACTGGAGAACGAACCCGGGGCTGAATTTTCTTACCCCGCTGTCATCCAGACCCGAGACGGACTGGTCCACATCACCTATACCTGGAAGCGCCAGCGGATCAAGCACGTGGTGCTGACCACTCAATAATCTCAGTCGGTCGGCATAATAGAACACCTTCATCTTTCCCGGCCACTACACCAAAAAAGGATTATGTCCGAAAGATAAGGATGATCAGGATTAGCTCGGCCCGCCACGCCAGAAAAAAAGGCGATTATCAATTAAACTTTATTTCTCGTATTTCTTGAGGCCTTCTTCCCAGGCCATTTCAATACTCTGGAGGCGTGGGCAAAAAGAAAATTTGGGAAGAAAAGTTGGGGAATGAGTATTGTGTCCCCCGTTTCAGAAGATGATTTCGAATTCGTTGCCGCCGTTCCGCCGGTAATGAAGCTTCCCGTCTAACTGCCTGGTCAGGTCATTAACGATCTGAAAGCCCAGCGTTTCTGACTTATGGAGGTCAATGCCGGCCGGCATTGCTTTTCCGCTATCCTTGATGATAAGATGGATTTTACCGTCGTCTCCCCTGAACACCCTTACCAGCAGTTCCCCCTTCTGCTTTCCAGGGAAGGCATGTTTCAGGGCATTGGAGACCAGCTCGCTGACGATCAACCCGCAGGGAATGGCCTGGTTGATGTCCAGGCCGACCTGACCGGTCTCGTTCTTGAAATGAACCCGCTCATGGTCCACTTCATAGACCACGTATAGGTGGGTGACCAGCTTGTCGACGTAATCGGCAAAATCGATGCTGGCCAGGTTCCCGGACTGGTAAAGCCTCTCGTGAATCATGGCCATGGATTGAATACGGGCCTGGCTCTTCCTGAAGGCTTCCCGGGCCTGGCTGTCGGCGATCTGGGCCATCTGAAGTCGCAGCAGGCTGGACATGACCTGCATGTTGTTTTTGACCCGGTGATGGATCTCGCGCAACATGACATCCTTTTCTTTGAGAGCAGCTCTGAGTTCTGCTTCCACTCTTTTTCTTTCTGTTATGTCCCTGGCTATAGCCAGGATGGTCGGTTCGCCATTGAGGGCGAAGTAATGGGAGGAGATTTCGATTGGTATTCTCCGACCGTCCCTGGTCAGAAGCGTCCGTTCGAAAATGCGTTGCTTCTTTTCGCCGAATTCCTGGTTGGAAACCAGGACCAGCTCTCTTTCCTCGGGAACCACCAGGTCCATCGGGGTCAGCTGCATCAACTCGGCCTTGGTGTAACCGGTTAGCTGGGAAGCCAGCTCATTGGCCTCGATGAAAGGGCCTGGCCGGCGGTCCGCGGTCAACCTGTAAACAAAAATGGCATCGTTGCCGGCATTGAACAGGAACCGGTATTTTCTCTCCGAAGCTTCCAGTTCGGCCAGAAGTCTTTCTTCAACGGTTACGTCGCGGCAGATGTTGGTTATGGCTACGATTTCCCCGTTTCTGACCACAGGCGTTGAGGTCACCAGGAAGGTGCTGTATAGACCAGAGCGCCCCTTAAAGCGCAGCTTACCGGTATTGATCTTGCGCTCGCCCTGGATAATGGCCCTCAGGTTTTCTAAGGCTTTTTCCTTGTCATCGGGATGCAGGACACCCAGTTCCAGGACGTTCTGGCCGATTAACTCCTCACGGCTCATCCCTACGAAGTCACAGGCCGCCCGATTTATCTCCAGCAGTTTCAGGTCCAGGGTGTAGGTGAAGATGGCTTCGCCCGCGAATTCGTGCAGGATGCGGTATTTCTCCTCGCTGGCCCGCAGGGCTTCCTCGGCCCGCTTCCGCTCGGTAATATCAAGAAGCTGGGCCACGGTAATCGTTTTCTCCTTGGAATCCCTGACTATGGCCGAGATAATCTCAACCCTTCTCTTCTCGCCGTCTTTTCGGACAACGTTGAATTCATAGCGGCTGGGAACCTCCTCTCCTCTCTGCCGCCGCACATAGCGGTCGGCCACCAGAGCCAGGGATTCTTCGTCCAGGAATTCCCGGAAATCATGGCCGATTATCTCTTCCGGGGAGCGGCCCAGCATTTCGCACAGTTTCTGGTTGACATAGATGAATTTATAATCCTGGCCGACGATCAGGACGCCGGCATGGGAATTTTCAACCATGATGCGGTATTTCTCTTCGCTTTCCTCCAGGGCCCGCTGGGCCGCCCTCTCCTGCGTCTGGTCGCGGAAGACCAGGATTACGCCTGTAATTTCACCATGGAAATCGCGGATGGGAGCCCCGGCATCGGCGATGGGGATTTCCTGGCCGTGGCGTGAAACGAGGACGGTATGATTGGCCAGGCCCACCACCACACCCTCTCGAAGGACCCGTTCCACCGGGTTCTGGACCTCAGACCTTGTTTCCTCGTTTATGATACGGAAGACATCGGTGAGGGGTCGGCCTGCGGCCTCGGTCTCCGGCCAGCCGGTCAGGCGCTCGGCCACCGGGTTCATCATTTTTATAATCCCCCTGGTATCGGTGGTAATGACCGCATCGCCGATGCTGTAAAGCGTGGTTCTGAGTTCTTCCTGGGTCTGCCGCTGTTTTTTCTCGGCCTCAAATAGGGCTCGATAATACCTTATTTTTTGCTGGTGATACCCGAAGAAGGCCAGAACGGCCCCGAGCAGAAGTAGCAGCCCGATAATTATTATGACTGCGGCTCCGTGGTGGCGGGCCTCGGCCATGATTTCGGATTTATCTATCTTGGCCACCATGAACCAGCTGGAATTGGACACCGGCCGGAGGTCGGCCACAACTTTTTGACCGCGGTAATCCCGACCTTCGAAGATGCCCTCTTTCCCCAGGACCGCCTGGACAGCCGGAATCGAGGTTTCGCTCAAGGGAATTCGCAGGTTAAGGGCGGTGTCACTCCGGTGGCGCAGCTCATTGAGATAGACCACCTCGTCGCCATCGCGACTTACCAGCAGAGTTTCCGCGGTTTTGCTGGGTGTTGGCCAGGATTGAATGAGGGGAAACAGGAAATCGGCGGCCCGGCTTCTGAGCACAATTATGCCCGGGATAGAATGGTCTCGGGCTATGACCGGGGCCAGGCAGTCGATAACAATCTGGCCGGAACTGCTGCGGTACAGGTCGGTCAGGAAGGCCTCTCTACTCTGGAGCGCCCGGTCCAGGTATTTTTTCATCTGCGGCAGCAGAAGCTCAACTTCTGGCTGAAGCGAAAGGAGAAGCCGCCCTTCAGGGTCCAGCACAAGAATATCAGCATAGCCATAGGCCTGGCGGGATAGGGAAAGCCGATCTAGGATGTCCTGTTTCAATTGTAGGTTGCCGGGACTGGCTAGCCAGGCCTTAAGGGCCGAGGCCAGGAGGGGGCTTTTGGCCAGGTTAACGGCGTCGCTCAGCCTCTCCCGGCGCCACTGGTTAAGTCCTTGAATTTTCAGGTTGGCAGTGGAAACCAGCTTTTCTATTTCCGCCTGGCGTATATGCCGGATTTCCAGGTTTAAGTACCAGAGCCCTATACTCAGAAAGAGTATGGCCAGAGCGAGGAAAAATATGATCCAGGTCCGCTTCCTGGGGACTTTCAGTCCGGTTCCATTAAGAGGCATCTAATTCTCCTGAAACAATCATCCCCTCCAGGCCGGGTTGAGTACCAGAGACCGGACCTGGCTTAGTAAAGGACACAGCTCTTAATGGATTTATCATATAATATAAAGGAGGATATGGGAAATGGGGACACCTTAAAGTGTCCCCGGTTTGCGGTTTGCAGGCTTAACATTCCCCATATATTTGAACAATAAAGCCTGGCAAAAAGGGACACCGTAAGGTGTCCCCTGTTTTTATCGGTAGAGGTGTTCGGCCGGGATTTCGGCCGGAATCTTAATTTTCAAGACCTTCGGCTTGTTGTTTCGCTCCACCACCACCTCGATCTGCTTGCCGAGGTTATTCATTATGATGAGCTTAAAATCTTCGAGCGTATCCTCCGGGCCAAAAGTCCGGCCTGCGGCCGAGATAATTTTGTCGCCACCCCACAGGTCCAGCTGGCGGGCCAGGGAGTCCTTCCTCGTGGCCATGATATAAAATTGATTGCGGGCAAAGGAAACCACGCCCAGCCTGAAACTGGAAGGCCTGTCCAGAATCATGAAGTTATAAGCCACGGCCTTCGGCAATTTCTCCTTGAACACGGGCGATTTTTCATAGAGCTCACGAAGAACACTTTTCCTGGCTGCCTTCAGCGACTCAACGGTTTCCATGGAAGCCTGGGAACGGCGGTACATATCCTGGGCCTGGGCGTTCCAGTCCTTGTACTGCTGCCCGATGACCACCGACTTGATGAACTCCTCCACGGCGTTGTATTGCTTGCTCCCGATTTCCAGCACGGCCAGGATGGCGTCCTTGCGGAGCTGGTCGGTTACCTTTTGCCCGGCAACTTTCTTCAAGATCTGTTCAGTTTGCTGCTGGGCAGAATAGAGCTCCTTATCAACGCCGCTCAAAAACCCCTGGCCGCCCGTCCTGACGTCTTCCCAATCATAGAAGACCCGGAGATTATCCAGCACCAGGCAGGCCTCGGCCAGAAGGGCATCCACTGTTTCCAGCGAAGCTGTTTCCGTGGCCGCTGCTTCTGTTCCCTCCCTGGCGGCACCCGTGGCCCAGGGCTGGGTGGGGAGTGATGAATCGAGGGCCAGAATGTGGCCGGCCGGCACCAGGACATAACGCCCCTGCCCATCATTGACCTGCCAGCTAAGAAGGCCAATGACAGAGCCTTTGTTATCAAAGACCGGGGCCCCGCTGTTTCCGGGCGGCAGATCAGCAATTATCGAATAAAGGCTCGGGCCGGCGGCGGCTTCCTTTGTTCCAATCTTGCCTTCGACGAACCCGAAATCCCCTTCCCGGCTGACACCGCAAAAAACTGGCTCGCCAGGAGCCGGCGCGGTGCTTCTGAGCGAGAGCAACGGCTTTCCGAAAAGCCGGAGTTTGATTATGGCCACGCCAGTTTTGTCGTCCTGGTCCACCACACCCGTAGCCGCGTATTCCTCTCCATTGGGGAATACGGCCAGGACCTTGCTGGCATTTTTAACCACATCTAAGCTCGTCACTCCGAGTCCATCTTTGACCGCCAGAAAAACCATGCCGACCTGCTTGCTGCCGTCTTTATTATCAACCTGCAGGCTGGCCAGGGAGGCCAGAGCCCCGGCCCTCCAGTTCTGGCTGGCCTGGGCCTTTAAGAGCTGTGGCGAGGAAAGCGCTAAAAGGATAATAGCAACCAGCGCCAAAAGAAAATAGGGCTTACCTGCCTTTTTCTTTAATTTCATATGAATGTCCTTTCATATATCATCATATCAGCATTGACAATTCCGGAATTAGCACCTTCAGGGATGAAAAGATCCAACGTTGATACTCATCTTGTATTGAGGCAGCATAGCAAAATACCAGGTCGCAGGCAAGCCTAAGAGGGGACACCTATAGGTGTCCCTAAACGAAGCCGGGACACCTTTAAGTGTCCCCAGGTATCGAGATAAATATTCCCCATATATGGATGCCAGGAAAAAAGAAAAAAGGGGACACCTTTAAGTGTCCCTTTTTTTCCCTGGTAAATCTCCCCACATATCTGGACCCTTCAGCAGTATAAGAGGGGACACCTAAAAGTGTCCCCGAAAGGCGCGGGGACATCTTTAAGTGTCCCCGGGTATCCGGGTCTCGAAAAAAGGGACACCGTGCGGTGGCCCCTTTACAAATGGTATATTTTGGTATATGATGGTTCAGTCAAATTTATATTGGCATAAAGAGGTCCGATATGAAATTCAAAATAATTATTGACAAAAACAGTCCGGTACCTACCTATCGCCAGATCATCAAGCAAATAACCACCATGATCCATGAAAACCAGCTGAAGCCAGGCGATAAGCTGCCAACCGAAAGAGAGCTAGCCGCCCAGCTTGGCATCGCCCGCGGCACAGTGAAAAAGGCCTACGAGCTCATGGCCACTGAGGGTATTATTGAAACCACCCAGGGTCGCGGCACCTTCATTTCTTCCAGGCAGGATGTCATCCCCACCGGCCGGAAAGAAAGGGCCATCAAGATGATTGATAACCTCCTGGAAGAACTGCAAAAGCTGAACTTTTCCTACCAGGAAATCAAGACCTTCATCGACCTGGCCATAATCCAGCGCGAGGAAAGGCTGGAGGACTTCAACGTGGCCATGATCGACTGTAACCCGGAAAGCCTATCCATCTTCGAAAGGCAGCTGACCTTTCTGCGACACGTCAGGGTGGCCCGCTTTCTCCTGGACGACATCGTGGCCGACCCAGATTCCGAAAAGAGGCTCAAGCCGTTCGACCTGATACTCACCACCTCCACCCATTACAGCGAACTGCTGGGCAAGCTGCCTTCCCTGAAGGACAGGCTCATCCAGGTGGCCGTTTCCCCGAGCCAGGAAACCATCATCGAAATGGCCAGCCTCAGCCCGGTCCAGCGGCTGGGCGTAGTCTGCGAAAGCCGGAATTTCCTTGAAAGAGTGGTAGCCCGGCTAAAAAGCCTGGGCCTGGCCAGCGGCCCCGTCCCCTGCCTCTTCCTTAAAGACGAACACAGATTGCCCGATTTCCTGTCCACCATTGACGTGGTCTTCATTCCCCCCGGCTACCAGCTCCAGCGCCGGAAAGAAAACATGGCCGCGGTCCAGGAATTCACCGGGCGGGGCGGCAAGGTCATCACCTTTGATTACCAGATTGAACGAGGCTCGCTGCTCTACGTGGAAGAAAGAATCAGCCAGCTTCTCAATCCCTGAACCTCAGAAAAATTCTGTCTGGCCAGGAGAGGATAAAACCCATGCAGCCTGAGAACTTAAGCAACCGGGAACCGGAGTTCAAGAACATGGAAAAGGACACCATCATCCTCGGAGTAATCGGAGCCGATTGCCATTCGGTCGGCAACAAGATCCTGGAATTATTCTTCACGGCCGAAGGCTTCAAGGTGGTCAACCTGGGAGTCATGGTCTCCCAGCAGGAGTTCATCAACGCCGCCATAGAAACCAATGCCAAGGCCATCCTGGTTTCTTCACTCTACGGGCACGGTGAAATTGACTGCCAGGGCTTCCGCGACCTGTGCCTGGAAAAGGGCCTGGACCGGATTCTTCTCTACGTCGGCGGCAACCTGGTTGTCGGGAAAACTCCCTTCGAAATAGTGGAAGAAAAGTTCAAGAAAATGGGTTTTGACCGGGTCTTTCCCCCGGACGTTGACCTGAAGAAGGCAGCCGAGCTCCTTAAGCAGGACATAAAGGCAAGGTTCGGCTCGGACTCGCACGGCCCCCGTAATGACGACCAGGCCGGCCAGCCGGAAAAATCATCCCCGGAGACTGATGCCGGAACCTCCAAAGCCAGGAACCCCAAGGCCGGATGAAATCACTGCCATGAAAAAGATAGTCAGCATCGACATCGGCTCCACCTGGACCAAGGGTGGACTGTTTGTCCTGGCCGACAAAAACTTGAAGCTGGAAAAAAGGCTGGCCGTCCCCACCACCCAGAATAACCTGGTCCGTGGATTTAGCCAGGCCCTGACCGACCTGCTCCGTAAAGATGAGAATACTCCCTTAAAAGAGCTGGTCGGCGCGGCTGAAATTTATTTTTCGTCTTCGGCCAAGGGCGGCTTGCGCATTGCGGCCATCGGCCTGGTGCCGGACCTGACCCTGCAGCTGGCCAGGCTGGCAGCCATGTCGGCCGGGGGCAAGGTCATGGCCAGCTTCGCCTTCTCCCTGACCAGGAACGACCTCGCCACCCTGGAAAAACTCCAGCCCGACATTCTTCTCTTCAGCGGCGGCACCGACGGCGGCAACAGCCAGTACATCCTGGAAAACGCCCGGAAGCTGGCCGGCTCGGCCCTGACCTGTCCCGTGGTCTATGCCGGCAACCGGGCCGTGGCCGAAGAAGTGGTGGAGCTCCTGAACAACAAGGAAGTCATCGTGACCGAAAACCTGATGCCGGAGGTGGGACAGGTCAACCTCGAACCCGCCCGGGAAAAAATCAGGGACATTTTCTTGAAAAGAATTGTCAGCGGCCGCGGCCTCGCGGAAATAGTCGAGCTGTTCGGTTCCCAGCCCAGGCCCACTCCCCTGGCCGTGTTCGAACTCGTCTCGGCCATCCCCGTCCATCAACCTGGCTGGTCGGACCTGGCCGCCATCGATATCGGTGGGGCCACCACCGATTTTTACTCCAATACCGAATCTTACCTGGAAACTGATACGGTTGTCCTCAAGGGTATCCGCGAGCCCAGGGTCAAGAGGACCGTGGAAGGCGACCTGGGGATGAGGGTATCGGCCCAGTCTCTTCTCGACAGCGGCTGGCCCTACCTGGAAGAACGCCTGCAGGAACTCGGTCTCGGGGCCGAAAGTCTTAAAGCCTACGTGGACCGTATCTCCCGCGACCTGGACTACCTCCCCGGGTCCGAAGAGGAAGGCCTTTTTGACCGCCTGCTGGCTGAAACCTGCGTTTTCTATTCTGCCCTGCGCCATATCGGCGGCTGGAAAGAAACCTACACTCCCCAGGGCCGGGTTTATGTCCAAACCGGAAAGGACCTCCGCCGGGTCAAAGCGGTCATCGGCAGTGGCGGGTTCCTGTCGGCTGCCACGACGGCCCAGATAATGCGGCACCCGCTCCTGAAACTGAAAACCTACGGCCAGGAAAGAAAGCTCCTGCCGGAAAAGCCCGAGTTCTACGCCGACCGGCAGTATCTTTTCTCCCTGCTGGGAAACCTGGTTGAAAAATATCCCGCCGAAGCCACGGCCCTGGCTGTGGCCTCGCTTGAAAAATTGAATGATGAGGAATAAAGTCATGATTAAGAACGAAAAACTGGACCTCAAGGAATTTTACGAAATAAGAAAGGAAGTCCTCCAGACCTGGCCAACTGGCCAGAACGTCTCCATCGAGGAGGGCATCAAGCTGCACCGGACCATCCCCGAAGAAAGAAGGTTTGCCTGGGTGATGAAGAAGGCCCGGGAAAAGCGCCAGACGCTCCTCCAGCCGCGGGCCGGCGTGGCTCTCATCGAAGACCATATCAAGCTGCTGCGCTACCTTGAAACCGAGGGACAGGCTGACCTGCTGCCGACCACCATCGATGCCTACACCCGGCAGAACCGTTACGAGGAAGCCGAAAAGGGCATCGAAAAGTCCAAGCAGGCCGGCACCTCGCTGCTCAACGGCTTTCCGGCCGTCAACCACGGGGTTGAAGGCTGCCGGCGGGTGGTGGAAAGTGTCAGCCGGCCACTCCAGGTCCGCCACGGAACCCCGGACGCCCGGTTACTGGCAGAAATAACCCTGGCCGCCGGTTTCACCAGCTTCGAGGGAGGCGGCATCTCCTACAACATTCCCTATGCCAAGCGCGTTCCGGTGGAAAAATCCATCCGCGACTGGCAATACGTCGACCGCCTGGTCGGACTCTACGAAGAAAACGGCATCAGAATAAACCGCGAGCCATTCGGACCTCTGACCGGCACCCTGGTTCCCCCATGCATTGCTATCGCCATCGGAATCATAGAAGGATTATTAGCCATCAGGCAGGGTGTCAGGTCGATAACTTTAGGCTACGGGCAGGGCGGCAACATCATCCAGGATGTTGCCGCCATTACTGCCCTCAGGGAGCTGGCCGAGGAATACTTCCGGCAGGAAGGCTTTGACGATTTCGAGCTGACCACGGTCTTCCACCAGTGGATGGGCGGTTTTCCGGAGGATGAAGCCAAGGCCTTCTCGGTGATTGCCCTGGGGGCCATCGTGGCCAGGTTTTCCGGTGCGGAAAAAGTCATCGTCAAGTCGCCGCACGAGGCCATGGGTATCCCCACCAAGGAAGCCAACGCCCAGGGCCTGCGGGCCACCCGCCAGGCCATCAACATGGTTGAGGACCAGGTCATCTTCAAGCCCGAGGACCTGAAGTCCGAAGTCGAACTGATCAAGGCCGAGGTCCGCAGCCTGATGCACAAGATCTACGAGATAGGCCAGGGCGACGTGGCCGCCGGCACCGTGGCTGCCTTCGAGGCCGGGCTGCTGGACGTGCCCTTTGCCCCGTCCATCTACAACCACGGGAAAATAATCCCGATGCGCGACAACGAGGGTTTCATCAGGATATTCAACAAGGGCAACCTGCCGCTGCCCGAGGAGATCATGGCCTACCATCGCCAGAGGCTCCAGGAAAGGGCCCAGGCCGAAGGCCGGGCCATCTCCTTCGAAATGGTGACGGACGATATCTATGCCATCAGCAAAGGCAAATTAGTCGGGAGGCCGAAGTGAAAATAAAAAGAGTCCTGTTCGTTCCGGGTAAGTCGGCTTTCTTTTTTGACGACCAGAAGGCCATCAAGAAAGGAGCCAGAACCAACGGTTTTGTCTACGAAGGGAAGCCGGTGACCAAGGGTTTCCAGAGCATCCGGATGGCCGGGGAAAGCCTGTCCATCGTGCTCGAGCTCGAAGATGGCCAGCTGGCCGTCGGCGACTGTGCGGCCGTGCAATATTCGGGAGTGGGCGGCCGGGACCCGCTGTTCCTGGCCGGTCATTACCTGCCGTTCATGGAAAAGAACCTGCGGCCGCTCCTGGAAGGAATGGAAATCGAGCCCTTCCGGAAGATGGCCGACCGCTTCGAGCAGCTCAGGTTCGAGGGCAAAAGGCTCCACACGGCTATCAGGTACGGCCTGAGCCAGGCCCTGCTGGATGCCCGGGCCAGGGCCGAGAAGAAACTCAAATGCGAAATCGTCTGCGAGGAATACAACCTGCCAATTGTTCCGGAGAGGGTAAAAATCTTCGGGCAGTCCGGTGATGACCGTTACACCAACGCCGACAAGATGATACTGAAGCAGGTCGACGCCCTGCCCCACGCCCTGATCAACAATGTCGAGGACAAACTGGGACGCGATGGTGAGAAGCTTCGGGAATACATCCGCTGGCTGGCCGATAGAATAGTCAAGCTCAGGCCACGGGAAGATTACCGGCCCGACCTGCACATTGATGTCTACGGCACCATCGGCCTGATCTTCGAGGGCGACCTGGACCGGGTGGCCGATTATATCGCTTCCCTGGAAAAGGAAGCCGACGGGTTCAACCTCTACATCGAGGGGCCGGTCGACCTGGAAGAAAAATACCGGCAGCTGGAAGGGCTGGCCAGGATAACCCGGAAGCTGGAAGCCCTGGGTTCCAGGGTCAAAATCGTGGCCGACGAGCACTGCAACACCCTGGAGGACATCCGCGAGTTCACCGACGCCCGGGCCTGCCACATGATCCAGATCAAGACCCCGGACCTGGGCGGCATCCAGAACGTGGCCGAGAGCAACCTCTATTGCAAGACCCATGGCATCGAGGCCTACCAGGGCGGGACCTGCAACGAAACGGACATCTCGGCCATCGCCTGCGTCCACGTGGCCATGGCCACCCGGCCTGACCGGATGCTGGCCAAGCCGGGCATGGGCTTTGACGAGGGCTTCATGATTGTGAATAATGAGATGGAAAGAATCATCCAGGTCCTGAAGATGAAACACGGGGAGAGAAGGCCATGACCAGGAAAAACTCCGGCAGAAAACTCCCGCCCTTCAAGATCCTGTCAACCACGGCCATCCTGGGCTACGGCTTTCCCGAAAGTTCATTCCGGAAAGGGATGAGCCTGAAGCCAGACCTGATTGCGGCCGATGCCGGCTCAACCGACCCCGGTCCCTATTACCTTGGCGCCGGCAAGTCCTTCACCAACAGGTCGGCAGTCAAGCGTGACCTGCGGTTGATGATCAAGGCAGGAGTCGAGAATAACATCCCGGTGGTCATCGGCACAGCCGGGGGCTCCGGTGCCCGTCCCCATGTCGAGTGGTGCCTTGACATCGTCAGGGAAATAGCCCGGGAAGAAAACCTGCATTTCAAGCTGGGCATTGCCTACGGCGACGTGGATAAAGAAACAGTCAAGAAGGCCTTAAAAGAAAAAAGGATAAAGCCGCTGGCCTTTGTCCCCCGGCTCACACCTGAGGTCATCGAGCAGAGCGAAAACATCGTGGCCCAGATGGGGGTGGAACCGTTCATCAAGCTGCTCGGTGAGGGCTGCCAGGTGGTGGTGGCCGGCCGGTCTTACGACCCGGCAGTTTTTGCCGCCCTGCCCATTTCCCGGGGCTACGACCCCGGTCTGGCCCTCCACCTCGGCAAGATTCTGGAGTGCGCGGCCATTGCCGCCACCCCGGGCTCGGGTTCGGACTGTGCCCTGGGAATCCTGGAAGAGGATTCTTTCATATTGGAGGCGCTTTCTCCCGAAAGAAAATTTACCCCGCAGTCGGCCGCGGCCCATACCCTCTACGAAAAATCTGACCCCTACGAACTGCCCGGTCCTGGCGGAGTGATCAACCTGCGCAACTGTTCCTTTGAAGATATTGGCCGGGGACGGGTCCGGGTCCGTGGCAGCCAGTTTGTTCCCACCGACAGGTACTGGGTCAAACTGGAAGGCGTCAGGCTGACCGGTTACCGTTCGGTCAGCGTGGCCGGGGTACGCGACCCTATCATGATTTCAAAAATAGATTCCATACTCAAAGCGGTTGAAGACCGGGCCCGGGACATCATGAAGATCAAGCCCGAAGACGGCCGGATTTTCTTTCATGTCTACGGCAAGAACGGGGTGATGGGCGAGCTGGAGCCGGTCAAGAAGACGGCCAGCCACGAGCTGGGAATTGTCATCGAGACCATCGGCCGGAGCCAGGAAGAGGCCGATGCCCTGCTGGCCGTAACCCGCTCGGCCCTCCTGCATTATGGTTACGAAGGCCGGATTGCCACGGCCGGGAACCTGGCCTTTCCTTTCTCGCCATCGGACCTGGCCATGGGAAAAGTCTTCGAATTCTCCGTGTACCACCTGATGCAGGTTGATGACCCGGCCTTCTTCGAAACCAGAACAGAAGAACTGTAAAGGGGGAAACATGACCGCTAAAACCAAGACGGCAGGGAAAAAGAAGAGAAATATACTCCAAGTGGCCAGGGTCATCCGTTCCAAGAACTCTGGACCTTTCGAGCTGACTCTTGATATCATGTTCAAGGAAAGGCGTCATTTTGACCTGTTCAGGGAGAAGAAAATAATAACTGCCCGGAAAATCGCCAGGCTGTACCGGATTCCCGAATCCGATGTTCTCAAGATCATCTACTTTGAGCCCAGCCAGGCCATCAAGGTCACAATCAAGAGAAAAATTCCTTCCGGGGCCCCGGGCGATACCGACATCTACGGAGCCCAGCAGCACGTCCCGCTGTTTGACCTGGAATTTTAAGGGCTGAGGGTAAACCATGGACCCCAGGCAACTATCACGCGTGGACACCTTGATCTACGCGGTCTACTACGCCCCGCGGGGCCGGTACCGCCTCTACATGGTGGCCAGCGAAATCGCCCGCCGTTACCTGATGCCGACCGACTACCTGATTGGCATCATCGGGGACGAGGGCTCGGGCAAGTCAACCCTCATCAAAGGCCTTTTTCCCGGCCTGGAGCTGACCAACGAGGACGAGGGGGTCAACCTGCGGCGGGCCCCGATCTATTCTTTTTCACCCGAGGACTATTTCTCCGGCCACACCTTTCACATCGACGTCCGGCACGAGCTGGCCTTCACCCAGAAGTACAAGATAAAGGAAGCCATCAGGCGAGCCATAGAACACAAGCGCCGCGTGGTGGTCGAGCATTTTGACCTCATCTACGACATCCTGGGCTGCAATGCCCAGGTGCTCGTCGGCATCGGAGAAGAAATAATCGTGGCCAGGCCGACGGTCTTCGGACCCTTTCCCCAGAATATCAAGACCATAGTCGACCGGACCATCAAGTATCGTTTGATGGCCCACTCGGCCGAGGACATCACCACAGCCATACTGGAGAGGGACTACAACTACAAGACCCGGACCCCGCTGATTCACTCCGACATCAGGCATGGCTTCGTCATCAACTTTCCGGAACGCCCGAACATCGACCTGGAAGAGCTGGAAAACAAGGTGCTGGAAGTTATCAAAGCGGATGTTCCCATCAGCCCGGCCGGAGAAGACGCCATCCAGGTTGGCGACATGAGGATATACTGCACCGGCCCCAGGACCCACGTCGACCGCTCTGGACAGATAGAAAACTTCCGGCTGCTCAAGGAATTCCGCCTCAACCCGCTGACCAACGAGTTCATGCTGATCGGCATGGTCGGCCAGAAGACCATTGCCGGCTTCGAAGATATAATCGAGTACATGGACATAGAGGACTGATTCCCGCTTCAGGAAAGGAACGGCCATGAAGTTTGAATACACGCCGGTTTTTCCGCAACAAAGAGAACACACCAAATACAGGAAGCTGACTTCAGACCACGTGACAGAAGTCAGGTGCCGTGGAGAAAAATTCTTGCGGGTCGAGCCGGAAGCCCTGCGCCTGCTGGCCCGGGAAGCTTTCTCCCTGGTCAATTTCTATTTCAGGACTTCCCACCTGGAAAACCTGGCGGCCATCCTGGACGACCCCGAAGCCTCGAAAAACGACCGGTTCGTGGCCGCTTCGCTCCTTAAGAACGCCGTAATTTCGGCCGAAGGACTGCTGCCCCTCTGCCAGGATACGGGCACGGCCAATATCATCGGTTACAAGGGAGAAAGGGTCCTGACCGGGGCCGAGGATGCCCGGTATCTCAGCCGGGGCGTCTTTGAGGCTTATACCGGCCTGAACCTCAGGGCCTCGCAGAACGCCCCGCTGTCAATCCTCGAAGAAAAAAATACCGGAAATAACCTTCCGGCCCAGGTGGAAATTTTCAGCACCTCCGGCAGCGAATACCACTTTTACTTCATGGCCAAGGGCGGGGGTTCGTCCAACAAGACCGCCCTTTACCAGGAAAACAAATCGCTGCTGCGGGATGAGCAAACCCTGCTGGATTTCCTGCGCGAGAAGATCAAGGCCATCGGCGTGGCCGCCTGTCCGCCCTACCGGCTGGCCGTGGTCATCGGCGGCCTGTCGCCTGAAATGAACGTCAAGACGGTCAAGCTGGCCAGCGCCGGCTTCCTGGATAACCTGGTCACCAGGCCGACCGGACTCCCCCACGGCTACCGGGACCTGGAATGGGAGAAAAAGGTCCTGCGGATAGCCAGGGAAACCGGGCTCGGGGCCCAGTTTGGCGGAGTGGCCCTGGCCATGGAAGCCAGGGTGATCAGGTTGCCCAGGCACGGTGGGTCGCTTCCGGTGGGCATCGGGGTCAGCTGCAACGCCGACCGCAACCTGAAGGCGAAAATAAACCGTTATGGAATTTTCGTAGAAGAGCTGGACAGGAACCCGGCTCGTTTCTTAAAGAAAATTGACGCCCTCAAACTGGAAGAAGCCCCGGCCATAAACCTGGACCAGCCGATTGATTCGCTGGTTGAGGAGCTCTCCCGCTATCCGGTAGGTACCCGGCTCAGGCTATCCGGAACGCTGATCGTGGCCAGGGATATGGCCCACCTCAGGCTGAAGAAGATGCTCGACGAAGGAAAGCCGCTGCCCGATTATTTCAAGAATCATCCGGTCTATTATGCCGGGCCGGCCAGAACACCAGAGGGGTTGCCGACCGGGAGCTTCGGTCCGACCTCGGCCCAGCGAATGGATAATTACGTGGAAGAATTTATGAAAGCCGGGGCTTCCAGGGTCATGCTGGCCAAGGGCAACCGCTCCGATAAAGTGGCCGAGGCCTGCCGGAAATACCGGGGATTTTACCTGGGAACCATCGGCGGGGCCGCCGCCCTGGTGGCCAGGGAGCACATAGTTTCCTCGGAACTGGTGGACTTTGCCGACCTGGGGATGGAAGCCATCAGGAAAATCGTGGTCAGGGACCTGCCGGCCTTCATCATCTTCGACAGCCGCGGCAATAAGCTCTACTGACCAATAACAGAAAAAGCTAATTCAACACCAATTCTGCTCTCTCTCATCAATCCCTGAATCTCTCAATAATTCGTTAATTCCGGCGGACCTATAACCGGATCTTCACGGCGGGATAGAGCCAATGACAACAGAGCCTAAAAGAAATGCCAGACCCTCTTCCGGAGGGTCCTAGTTCAATTTGCAAACTATTTTGTACACTAGCTGGTTACTTTATAAACCAATTTTGGTTGATTAAAAGAAGCTAAAACAGGCAAATATGTAACCGGGCATCGGAGATAAATGGTTGCCAGCTTGCTCAGATGGTCCGGACCAGGGCTCCCCAGCGCCGGTCAATTACGAAGCCTTCCTTCATAAAGAAAAAGGGAATCAGGTAGTGGGTCATCACCATCTTGACCCCGAGGCTGGCCATCCGCCCGATGAAATCCCGGAGCATGGCCCGGCCCAGTCCGCGGTTCTTGTAGCCCTCGGCCACCACCACCCCTTCCAGGAAAACCACCTGGTGGGACAGGTTCCGGAAACTGATTCCCCCGACCAGAAAACCGTCGTCATCAACCAGCACCAGGCTCTGGTTTTCCTGGGAAATGACCCGGGGATAATTTTCTCTCAGGAACAACCGATAGAGCTGGCCGATTTCTGAGGGGTCATAACTCTGCCTGAAGGTAAAGTTGCGACCCTGGCGGTCGGTGATGGTTGATTTGATGACAATCTTTTCGCGGCCCAGGTCGCCGGTCTTGAGAAGGCTAAGTTCTTTAAGCTGCGGACTCCTGGGGAAGACCAGGCGGCTGAAAACCTGGAGGTCAGTCCTGTCTTCCAGGCAGGCCTGAAGCTCGGAAAGCTCAAGAAACTGAACGGGCAATTTATCCGGCCTTTCCTTCATCCTGGCCAAAAGCTTTTCAAAGGCCCGGGCCACATCGGCCGAGGAAGAAGAAAAGTAGGTATGCCGGTAGAAATAGAAACGGATCCAGTCCGGCCGGCCGTCCAGTGAAATTTCTTCGGCCAGCTCCAGGACTTTCTTTTCCTTCTCGGCCGGACCGGCTTCATAACTGGTCATCTCCCATTCCTTGTATTTCCTGATGGCCAGGAGCACAGAAATCGGGAGGACAGGATTTTTCCTTATCTCGGCCAGGTAAGCTTCAAGCTGGAGTCTCAGTGAGCCGAAACCATCGATTTCCAGGTCCTCGGCCTGCAGCTCGTCGCGGAGGCGGTTGAGAAAATCAGTGGCCCTCTTTTCCTCCCAGACTTCAAAACAGGCATCAAAGACCCAGCTCGGGTCGATCATTTTTTCAATCCAGGGGTAGGCCGCCGCCACCTTGAGATAAAAATTGTCGATTATGGATCTAACCAGCGACCGGCTCCCCTCGTACCTCTTGAGATTACCCAGGGCAATGAGGGTGGGCCGGGCCGAATCAACCGTGATGTTTTCGGGCAGGGCCTCGCCGGGGACGAGGTTAAAGCCCGAGGCGCTAACCGCCTGGTAGATAAGGGAAATAGCCTGAATGTAGAGCAACCGCCATTCCAGGGGAGTGACCGCCGGTTGCAGGTGGTAATAGCGGGTGGCAAAATCCCTGATCCGGTCCTCGACGCTCAGCCGGCTCAGGAATCGGAAGCTGGTGGCCCTGAGGTCCGGTCGCCAGCTGGCCAGCCGGGGCAGAAGTCCCGGGTACTCGTAGTGTTCCGAAAGCAGCAGGTACCAGTAAGTTCTTTCCTGGTCTCCAGGAGTCCACTTCCGGTCCGAGATTTCCACCCTCAGGTCGAAATGTTCACCGCCCCTGGTATTGACACAGACCCGGAGGTGCAGCCCGGGATAGATGGAAGAAACCCGCGAGACCCTGACCTGGCCGGAAGCGATGGCTTCCGGGCTGGTCTGGTAATCATCATAGCCGAGCCTGATGCTTTCCAGGAGGAAAGTGGGGTCGGCCAGCACCCTGGTTATCCTGGCCTTTTCGGCCTCCGAAAATTCGCCGCTCAGCTTCAGGTTTCCGTGGAGCCTGGCCTGGAAATCCTCGGCTAATTTTACTTTTATCTTCAAGCGGTTAACGAGATACAGGTTCTTGAGGACCCTTTCGGCTTCGGCGGCCAGGGTCGGGTCTGACCGGTGCAGGGCCCAGCTGGCCAGCTCGGCCGCCACCCTGGAAGTGTACTCCGGGTGGAGCTGGGCGAAATCGCCCAGCAATTTGAACATGTGCTTGAACTGGGCGATGGTAGCCGGGGAAGCCGGCCAGTGGAGAGAGGCCCGGTAACCGGCCAGTCGCCGCCGGAGAGCTTCGAACCGGCCGCTTTCCAGGACCGAGGAAGCAATCTGTTCAATCGATTCTTCGTTGAGAAAAGTTTTTCCCGATTCGACGAAGGCCCCGAGGGCCGGGCTGTAGTCGGGACGCAGGGGATCAAGGATCAGCAGCCGGTAAGCCCAGCAACGGAGCTTCTCCAGGGGATGGTCGGCCAGGGCTTCCAGCCTGAGCCGGAGCAGGGCCGACATTCTCGGGTTTTCCGACTCGTAAAAGAGTCGTTCCACCTCGTTCATGGCTTTGAGGGCCGTTTCCTCCGGGCCAAAATAGAGGTCGGTGACCAGCCGGTGAACCCGGAGCAACGAGAGGTCAGTCACACCCTTAGGTGCCTCCGCCCGAAACGCTTTCAACTGTTCCTCTTCCGACGGCAACTTTACTCTCAGAGAAACTCCGGGGTGAACCGTATCCCAGCCTTCCTTGACAGGCAGAAAATCAACCAGGCTGGGGTTGCCGCACCAGAGATAGGGCTGGCGGGCAAATACGCCCAAATCGATCAGGCCATCGGGAATTTCATAAACCAGGTGGCCGAGGCGATAGCTTCCTTTCTTTCCGGTCTCGGAGACTTCCAGGAAGAGCCCGCGACTCCGGTCTACCAGCCGGCCATCCTCAAACTTGAAGTCGCCCTCCAGAAGGCCCAGGTCCCGGATTAACCAGAAAGGAATTTTCAGCCGGAAGCTGTCGGTTTCCATTTCCAGGTAATTTTTCCGGTAAAGGCTTTCGATTAGCTCGGAATAATTGGCCACGATGTTTTTCCGGTTGAAGGAACCCTTGGCCGTCAGCTCTCCCCTGTCCCGGCTGAAATCCCGGTCCAGCAGGGCAAAGTTTATTATTCTTTCATAGGGAGCCAGGTCCAGGTTGGCGGCTTCTATAATCCTCTTGTAATATTCGGTCTCCCCCTCCCGGCCCAGGGCTTCCCTGAGTTCCGAGCAGTTGCTGTCGGGAACAATCAGCAGGATATTGAACGGGCGTCCATCGCCGACCAGGAAGGCGTTTTTTATGCCGGGCACGCCCTTGAACTTATCTTCAACCTTGCGGGGAGCTATGGTCTGGCCGCGGTTATTCTTGTATATGTCCTTGATGCGGTCGACTATCTGGTAATAGCCGTTGGGAAGCACCCGGAAGACATCGCCGGTCCTCAGCCAGTAATCGGTTTCCGGGTTTCGGGGGTATGGAATCCGGTCGCCGGGACCAAGGTCTTCAAGGTAGCGGGCTATGTAATGACCGCAGGCCAGGAGCTCTCCTTCCGGGCTCAGCCGCAGCTCGACTCCCGGCAGGGGCAGTCCCTGGGTGTTGTCGACATACCTGCCGGGAGGGGTCATGGTCAGGCCGCCGGTGGCCTCGGTCAGGCCGAAACCGCTGACCAGGTTGACCCCCTGGCCTTCAAAGAAATGAAAGACCCTCGGGTCCAGGTAGCCGGCGGCCGAGATTCCCCAGCGCAGCCTGGTGCCGATGACCGACCTGACCGCCTCCTGGCGGTCCCTGGCCTGGCTGCTTTTGCCCGCTTCTTCCAGGCATTTTTCATAAATCTGAAGCCAGCGGATGGGCACGCTGACCAGGCCGGTCGGGTTGATTTTCGGAAACAGGCTCAGCAGGGTGTCGGCCGATGGGTTGCCGGAAAAGACATAGGTCCCCCGCCAGAAAATTGAGCCCAGCAGTTCAAAGTAACGGCCGAAGGTATGGTAGAGCGGCAGGAAGGCCAGGAGAACTTCGTCCTCCCCGACTTCCGGCAGGGCGGCTGCCCTGGCAAATCGCTTGGAAACCAGGTTGTATCCTGAAAAAGAAACTCCCTTGGGCTGGCCGGTGCTGCCCGAGGTAAACATGACAGTGCAGACTTCGTCCAGGGGACGACGCCGCCTGTGGTTTAGAACGTTTTCGGCCTGGCCCTGGTTGGTGCTTCGCACCTTTTCGCCCAGGAGCTCGGCCCGGATACCCGGAATTTCAAAACGACTGGTCGACAGGATTTCAAAGTTAAGGCCGGTTTTCTGCCGGAGCAAGCCCAGCAGCCTCAACCTCTCGGGGGAATCGGTGATGACCAGGTTGAAGCGGAGCCGGTTAAAAATCAGCTCAAGGTTGTCCAGGCTGAAATTGGAATTAAGCGGAGAGACCAGGATGTCGAAGAAAAGGCAGGCCAGGTCGCAGCAGGCTGTATCGAGATGATTTTCGCTGAAGATGGCTACACGTGGCTCTTCGGTGCCTGACATCAGGTAGAAGGTTCCGGCCAGCAATTTCAGGTAGGAGGCAATTTCAGCGTAGGTCCAGCGGTTTGACCGGCCCGCCGACAGGTCAATGAAAAGAGGGTGGTCCGGGTTTTCTTTAACCCTGTCCTCAAACAGGTCAAGCAACCCGTAGTTGAAGCGCTGTATCAATTGAAAACAGGTCTCGGCCCAGTCCCGGCAGCGCCCGGGATAGCTGAGCTTGCGTAGAAAGGAGGTGCGGGAAGTCTCGGTCAGGTAGGCGCGGGCCAGGGTCGGGTCCAGGGTCTCCAGTTTACCGGAACTGATCAGAGCTTCGGCTGCCCGGACGATTTCCTCGGCCTGTTGCGGTGTAACTTTATCGGGCGCGGAGGACAGGGCGGCCAATAATTCTGCCAGAAGGTCAGAAGATTCATGGCCGGGGGGTATTTCTCTGGGCATCAAGTTTCCGCGATTTTTATGATAACGGAGAAGTTCCTTATTATCTTTAGGTAATATTTTACAGGAAAACAGCGGGATAGACTACCTTTTTCTCGATTTTTCGGGCCGGAATTAAATTCTCTTTGTTTTCACCGTGGCGAGAATCTTGAAGGCGAGAACAGGTCCCCTTTTCCAGGTGAAATTTGAGGCAGACAGGAATACAATAATACGTGGATAGGATAACCCTCGGTCGGAGATAGATTTGTTTTCCCAGACGAGGCAACTGAAACTTAAGCTGTTGGGGCGACCAGTTTTTTCGTTCGCCGCTTTCTGGCTGCTATTCCTGACGGCGTCGCTTCTCTCGCCTGCTGTCTTCGCCCAGGAGGAACCCGCCCAGTTCAAGCCAAAACATGAGATTTCGGTCACCCTGAAACTGATCCAGGTCTACGTTACCGACAGCAAGGGCAACCCCCTGACCGACCTGGAGAAACAGGACTTTGAAGTCTACGATAACGGCCAGAAGAAAAACCTGACCGAATTTGAAAAACACCTCCAGTCATTCCTGCTCCCGGCTGAAGCGGACAAGGCCCCCGGGACCATGGCCACCGAACCGGAAACTGCCAGCCGCAGGTTCTTCCTCCTTTTTGACTACGTTTACAACAACCAGAAAGGTCTGCGGGCCACCCGAAAAGCTGCCCTTCACTTTCTTGATAATATTATCCAGCCCGACGACGAAATCGGCATAATCACCTACTCCCTTGAGGGCGGACTGGCCGTTCGTGAATACCTGACGCGCGACCACAATAAAATCCGCCGCTTCGTGGAAGCCATCGGCCTGCGGGATTACCAGGGCAGCGTGGAGAACCTGGAAGCCAGGTACTGGCAGCAGGCCACCGAAGAAAATCCACTCGACGTCAGCCAGAGGGGCGGGGTGGGAGCCGGCATCTGGTCCAAGCCGGAAAAGGATCCCATCATGGATTCGGCCAATGTTTCGGAAGAGATGAAAAGGGCCTTCATGACCTCGGAGAGCCGGGTGCAGGCCCTGACCTTTCTCCGGGAGATGACCAAGCTGTCGCGGGCCCTGGGCTATCTGCCCGGAATCAAGCATCTCATTCTTTTTTCATCCGGCATTCCATATTCGTTGCTCTACGGCATACAGACCGAGGACAAGTCGGGTGGGACCTGGAGGCACGACTGGGGACAGACCCAGCTGCAGTACTACCTGGATGACATGCAGAAAGCCATCAGCCACGCCAACCTGGTGGTCTATGCCTTCGATACCGAGGACAGCGTGGCCCGGATCAACCAGGACATCAGGTTGACCGGCATCCTGACCCTGGGGAAAATTGCCGACTATTCCGGCGGAAAGTATTTCGGCAATATCCATAACTATACAAAAGGGATGGAAGAGGTCCAGAAGATTACCGGCTGCTATTATGTTCTCGGTTACTACGTGGACGAGCAGTGGGACGGACAGTACCACGAGGTGAAGGTCAGGGTGAACCGGCCGAAGGCCAGGGTCTATGCCCAGAAGGGTTATTTTAGCCCGAAACCATTCAAGGACCTGACCGACCTGGAAAAACAGCTCCACCTGGTGGACCTGTGCCTGAGCGAGAAACCACTGCTGCAGGAGCCACTGGCCCTGAAGAGCGGTGGCTTCAGTTTCTACGAGAAGGGAAAGGAACAGCTGATACTGTGGACCAAGATCGTCCGGGAGGAAATGGCCAGGCTGGCCGGAAACAGGCTGGAACTGATTTTTGTGGTCTTCGGTCCGGACGACCGCATTGCCGGGCTGGAAAGGAAAAAGGTCAAGCTCAGCTCCCTGCCAAAAACGGAGTCGGGGGCAGTATATTTTTCATCGGCTTTTGAACTGCCGGCCGGGGACTACAGGTGCCGGGCGGTGATGAGAAACCTGGAATCGGGGCAGTCAGCTCTCGGCACTTCGGATATTTCCCTGGGCGGGGAACAGACCGAAGGGCTGGCCCTGGGAGTGCCGGCGGTGCTGGTGGCCGGAGAGATTTCCGAGTATGAAAACAGTCCGCTGTTCTTTCCGCCGGGCCTCAGTCGCTACCTGCCGGTGGGTCAAACGCTGGAGGCTGGCAGCGACGAGTTCTATGCCCTGCTGAGCTGCAGTCCGGGAAGGATAGAAAACCCGGAGCTGGAATTTAAGAGCGTGCTGCTGCTTTCAAAAGAGGGCCAGGCCCAGGAGGTAGCTTCAGAGCTTGTCCCCCTGGCCGCCAGGAGTGAAGAGGGCCGCCAGACCTACCTGGTAAGAGTCAGGACCCGGCCACTCCAGCCGGGGACCTACCATCTTTATTTTCATGCGGGCGAAAAGAAGACCGGGGCCCGGGCCGTCCGCAGCCTGACCCTTCACGTCTCCGATTAAAACAGGGGACACCTTACGGTGTCCCCTTTTTGACCTCTTTTTACCAATACCATAAGGGGAAAAATCTGAGGGAAATTTGGGGACACCTTACAGTGTCCCTTTTTCCTTGACTTACCATTAATATAAGCATATATTCATATCGAGCAGGGGAAAGGCTGATTCCAGTTTGAAACCAGAAATTACTTGCCATCTGAGGAAAGGATCTGGCTGCCTGGCTGCGATGAAAAAAGATTTTATTAGTTGCAAAATCTACGTTCTTTCTTGGCAGTAGCCTAAAAGCGATACCAGTCGGCGAATTCTGACTAAAGATAATTTCAAGCTCCGCGACCGCTTTTCTTCAACTCGACTTGACTCTGAAAGGAAAGGTCTTCAACCTGAAAAAATCATGACCATTAAGACAATCGCTTTCATTGAAGCCGGTTCTCCCGGCTCGCATATTTTCAGCAAATTTCCGTTGCCCCGCCTGGGCTCGGTTCTGCTGTCTACCATGCTGAGGGATAGAGGTTACAGGGTAAGGGTTTTTATCGAGGACGTGGCCGAGCCGGACTGGGCGTTCGTTGAGAACTCAGACCTGGTCTGTATCTCCACGATAACCTCAACCGCTGTCAGGGCTTATGCCATAGCGGACAGAATCAGGGCACTGGGTATTCCGGTCGTCATGGGTGGCCCTCACGTGACTTTTCTGGCCGAGGAAGCGCTGGAACATGCTTCTTTCGTTGTGCGCGGAGAGGGCGAAGGCCCGCTCCTGGAGCTGGTTTCAAGCCTGGAGACAGGCCGGCCGACACTTTCGGACATCAGGGGTCTGTCATACCGGGACACTGACGGCCACCCCGTTCATAACCCCCCGGCCGGGTTCATTCAGGATTTGGACAGCCTGCCCGAACCGGATTTCTCGCTGGTCCACAACTGGAAACCTTCCCGCAGCTACCCCGTTTCCACTTCTCGCGGCTGTCCTTACGGTTGCAAGTTTTGTTCGGTCATCCAGATGTTCGGCAGAAAATACCGCTTTAAGTCCGTGGAAGCGACCCTCAGCGAGCTGAAGCATGTCAACGCGGTATCCAGGGCCACCAAGTTCATCGTCGACGATAATTTCGCGGCCGACCTCAACCGGGCTAAAGAAATCTGCCGGGGCCTTCTGGCCGAAAAAATCAAAATGACCTGGTCAACCCAGGTCCGGGTGGACGTGGCCCGGGACAGGAAACTCCTTCGCCTGATGGCCGACAGCGGCTGCCACACTCTCTACATCGGTTTTGAATCCATAAATCCCCGGACGCTGGCTGCCTACCAGAAGAAACAGGACCTCAAGGACATAATCTATTCCATTCAGAAGATCCGGGACCACGGAATCCATATCCATGGAATGTTCGTTTTGGGCGCGGACACCGACGATGTGGACACCATCAGGAAGACGGCCGATTTCGCCAGGCGTCACCACATAGACACGGTGCAGTTCCTGATTCTGACCCCCCTGCCCGGAACCCCGCTGTACGCAGAGATGGTTGAAAACAAGAAGCTGATCCACACCAACTGGAGCAAGTACGACGCCCACCACGTGGTTTACAGGCCGGCTACCATGTCGCCGGTCACCTTGCAGGTCGAAACCTTCAAGGCCATGGCCCGCTTCTATTCCTGGAAATACATCCTGAAACATCTGGCCACGCTGCATTTTCACTATGCAGCCCTCGGGGTCTTCGGTAAAACCACCATAAGAAGGTTCCTGAAAAACCTGGAGTTCGAACTGCAGGAGCTCTTACCCCAAACTTAAAAGGGGCTAAAAGGGGACACCTATAAGTGTCCCCGGATTTTTCCCCAAGGGCAGGAAGCAAAAATGGGGACACCGTAAGGTGTCCCCTGTTCATTAGTCGTCGCCGGGGGTGCGGGGCATGAATGAAGGCCGTGGTTCCGGCAACTTCTTCTCCAGCCTGTTCCAGTCGGGTGGCTCAACCCCAAGCAGATTTCTTACAAAGAAATCATTTCTCCTCCGGTCTCCGTAAACCCCGCCCGAACCGTGATTGGCTCCCGGCACCACCAGCAGCTCAAAATCTTTCCCGGCCTTGATCAGGGCATTGACCACCTGGTAACTCGTTGACGGGTCAACGTTGGTATCAAGCTCTGGAATGACCAGCAGCAATTTTCCCTTCAGTCGATGGGCATTGACCGTGTTGGACGAGGCTTCATATTCGGGTCCCAGCGGCCAGCCCATCCACTGCTCGTTCCACCAGATCTTATCCATCCGGTTGTCGTGGCACCCGGCCGCAGCAAACCCGGCCTTATAGAATTCCGGGTGGAACAACAGCCCGGCCAGGGCATTCTGCCCTCCGGCCGAGGTGCCATAAATCCCCACCCGGCTGAGGTCATAATAAGGATACCTGGCTGCCACCGCCCTGTGCCACAGGATCCGGTCCGGGAAACCGGCATCCTTCAGGTTTTTCCAGCAAACATCGTGAAAGGCCTTGGAGCGGTTGCTGGTGCCCATGCCGTCAACCTGGACCACGATGAAGCCCAGCTCGGCCAGCGACATCATCTGGCTCCAGGCGAAAAAGCTCTTGGGCACAAACGAGCTGTGAGGGCCGGCGTAGATATACTCGATAACCGGGTACTTTCTCCTGGCATTGAAGTTTGTTGGACGGATGATGATTCCCCAGATATCAGTCTGGCCGTCCCTTCCCTTGGCCACGAAAACTTCCGGGGCGCGCCAGCCAGCCTTCTTCAGCTCTGAAATGTCCGCCTTCTCCAGTTCCATGATGACCTTTTTATCTTCGCTCCTCCGGAGCTGCATCACCGGGGCCAGGTCCACCCGGGAATAGAGGTCAACGTAATATTTCAGGTCGGCTGACAGGCTGACCACATGGTTGGCATCGACCTCGGTCAGCGCCTCCAGCCCCGTCCCGTCGAGGTTTACCCGGTAAAGGTGCAGGAAATAAGGGTCCTTCCCGGGATACATTCCGCTTCCCAGAAACCAGACCTGGCGGCGTTCCTCGTCCACCTTCTCCACACTCCGCACCACCCACTCCCCCTTGGTAATCTGGTTCTTGACCTGGCCGGTTTCGCCGTCATAAAGATAGAGATGATTCCAGCCGTCCCGCTCGGACATCCAGATTATTTCCTTTCCGTCAGCCAGGTCGTAGCGGTATTTCTTGCTGGAATAGCAGAAGAAGGTGGCACATTCCTCGCTGATGACAGCCCTGGCCGCTCCCGTTGTCCCGTCAACCTCAATTACCCGGTAGACCTGGTGGCCGCGCTGGTTGTATTCAAAGGTGAAGGCCCGGCTGTCCTGGCGCCAGGCAAAGTTGCTGAGGTCGTAAGGATTGGGGAAAAGGGCATTATCAACATTAACCTGCTTCCTGCCCTCAACCTGGAACAGCACCGGCTGCGGCAGGTCCAGCGGGTCGCCCGGCTTGGTGTAGCCCAGGCTGAAATACTTCGGCTGGAGCTGGTCAGCCGGCGAAGAGTCCACGTACTGGATCTTGCGGTGCAGGCCTGGCCTGATCCTGACTGCCACCAGCTTCTTTGAATCCGGGGCCCAGAGCAGCGATTGGTAGGTGTAATAATTGCCCTCGTTGCCATCCCAGCTCAGCGGGAACTCTTCTTTGCTATCAACAGCCCGAACCCAGACGTTGTAATTTCGTATGAAGGCTTCCCATTTCTTGTCGGGTGAAGGCTTGCTCTCGGCCGAGGCCGCCTGGGCCGGGGGGCCGCCCACATCCTGCCAGCCGTCCCTCTGGCGCGGCCGGGCCGGCCCGGTTTTCTTGAGGGCATAGGTGGCAAGTTCGCACCTCCAGACCGAGTCCCGGTACTCGAATTCCAGGAACTTTTCGTTTTCCACAAAATTTATGCTCCTGAAAGGAAGTGTAATTCCCGTGAATTTTTCACCCGTTTCTTTATTCAGGGCCGCGGCCAGCCTGTCGTGGTCAAAGGCCGGTCCCCTGGTGCCCTTCTCGGCGTCAACCAGCACGAACTCCTGGCCGCCCCTGACCGTCTTCCGGTACCAGAAGCGCGGCGTCTTCTCTATCCAGGCTGCCCGTTCGGGCACATTTACGGCCAGGCTCTCAAACTTGTCCCTCAGCCCGGCAGCTCTCTCATAATCTTCCAGCTTTCCCTGGGCGTAGACCAACGCCAGTACAAAAACCAGAAGAAAAACGAGCCCGAGGCCAGTTGACCTGATTAGTCGTCTCACGGTTCCTCCTTGTGAAATTAATTTTCGGTTTGAATTTTTTTGTTTCGGTTAGCCAGACAAACAGAAAATTTGTTAACCGAGCATCAAGGTTTCCATTTTTGCCACTATAAAATTTTTGTCAAGCATAATGTTGAATCGGCTGCGTCAAAGAGAGTTTGTAGACTTTACAAAATTGCAATAGAATGGTTGAGCCTTAAATGAGGCAACGGAGAAATTGAAATGCCCATACCTCTCCTGTTGCTGGCAATATTGGCCCTGGCCAGCCTGGCCACGGGCCTGGTTTCAGCCATCGTCATTACTGACTATGTGTCCAAGCGCGGGATAAAGATTAATTATCTCCTGTGGAGAATAAAAATCTTTCAATATGTCCAGGATTATAAAAGGCTGAGCTTGCAGGAAAAGGGCAAAATTGGCGGCTGGTATTATGCCCTGACGGCGGGAATGACTCTGGCCCTGAGCCTGAGCCTGGCCTTTGTGGTACTTAAGGGCATCCTGCGCCTCGGATAGATCATTACCTAACCGCCACCCATCATCGGAAAGATGGCCACGACCGAATGGTCCTCAAGTTGCCTGGAAGGCAGGGCCTCGGCCGGCACCACCGAACCATTTATCATTATCACCACCTGCGGTTTTAACTGGCCCTCGCTAAAAATCTCTTTTTCCTGCTGCGGGGTTTCCACTATCCGGCCCAGGACCTCGGCCAGGGTGGCTCCCCTGCCCACCACCAGCTCTTTCTCCCTGGCCCCGAATACCTCCCTGTAATAGGCAAAGAACTTGACCCTGACCCGTATTTTTTCTCCCTCCATTTTCTTTTCTCTTTCCTCTATGTGGCCCAGATGGACTTGATTCACCCAGATTTTATCAGCAATACTGCCGCCATTAAAGCCCCGGAGCATAAGGTCTGGTCGCAAGCCGGGATTCATTAAGACTTGGCGAGATCACTTTAATTTTAAAATGATGAAAGCACCATCCTGTGTTCAATCCGCTTCCCGGCAAATCAGGCCGGTATGCCACCGCCACCCGGCCATCCTTTCCCCAGGCGAGGTCCGAAGTGCCCGTCGATAATACTGGACATTAATTAACGGCGAGATCCTAAGAGAACTCAGATTCAAGCCAGTTAGATTGACAGGAAGAAATCAGGCGTTCGGCCACGAGAATGTGGCTGAAGATTAATTTAGCTCATTCTGTCACTTTGGCTGAAACCTGGTAACTCCGGGGGACACGCGCGTATTGGTTGAGCTTTGCCAGGATTCTCGCGTTCTCTTCCGGCGTCCTCCTTACCCTGTTAAGGTGCCTATCTGTTCCAACTAAAGCCCCTACCAAGGCACCGCCACCGCTCAAGATTACGAACGATAATCCAGCTCCTGCCAAAGCCATCTTGTCGAAAAATTCTTCTAGCAGGCAATCAGCCTGGTTTACTTCATGAGCTGCCAGAGCTATTAATACCCCCCCAGCCGCCGCTCCTACTATTAAACCCACAGCCGCCTTTGATTTTTTTACCACCTGAACCTTGCTTACCTCATCAATATTGATAACAATCTCTGAGCTGGGATTCCCCCCGATCATGATTAGATCATTGCCTTTTATGGTGAGAAGTTCAGCCCTGAATACCCTGTTACCCACGGTGGTAATTACGAGGTCGTTCCCCCTTTTCTTTTGCCTGGCCGGCAATGAAACCACCAGGGTTAAAACCATGAGGCCCACCAGCACCAGCTTAAAGGCCCCAACCGAACCATTTTTCCCGGACACTCTTAATAATTTCATTTTGCCCTCCTTGGACCATTCTTCTAAGAAAAAGGTAACTCCCTCAAAAATAAAAGTTGTCAAAATTCTGTCAAAAACCTGTAAACTTCTTGTAAAATATGACCCGGGAATAATCACCTGGGATTAGTGGCCATTCAAACAGCAAGCAGACCGGGGCCAATAGCCTCGAAGGTAAGAACACTTTCCGTTATGGTGAAAGGAAGAAACCAATGACAAAAAGAATAATGTTAATCACGGTTCTATTGCTGGCTGCAATCCTCTTCTTCCAGGGCTGCGCTACCCTGACCAACCTGGCCGGCAGCCTGGCCCAGCTCCAGAGGCTCAAGTTCAAGCTGGGGTCAGTGGAAGGCTTTTCGCTGGCCGGAATTCCCTTGAGCCATAAGGCCAGCCTCAGTGATTTTTCGGTTCAGGACGGGTTAAAACTGGCCCAGCTCTTCGGCTCAAAAAAGCTGCCCGTGGAATTCATCCTGAACGTGGTGGCCATCAACCCCAACGACGGTTCTTCTGGAAAGGTCAAGACCACGGCCACCCTTAGCGGCCTGGCCGCCCGGCTGCTGGTCGACGGCCAGCCGACAGTCTACGGCGACATTGATAGCCCGGTTGAAATTCCCGGCACCGGCCAGGAAACTATCATCCCGCTCCTCCTGACCCTGGACCTGTATGAATTTTTCGGCAACCAGGGCCTGGACCGGCTGCTGCAGCTGGCCCTGGCCATAGGCGGCAAGAACGGCAGCTCGGCCCGCCTGGCCCTCGACATCCAGCCCCGGGTGATGACTCCCCTGGGCGAGATTAAATACCCGGAACGCCTTACCATCATCGACAAGGAATTCCGTTGAAAATGATGAAGTGATTAAATCCAATCTGGATTTACCAGAAACCAGCTTCAGGTAAAAATCTCCCGAGACCCATCCTGTCAAATTTATATTAAATCCGTTCACTTGTAAAAAATCCGAAAGCCATTACTAACTGACCTCATCTTAGGTTTTGCTTGCATCAACGAACAGGCCAGCTTATACTCAAAAGGAAGCATGGGAGAAGCAAAAAGGCAACTGGTTGAAGTCTTAAAGGCGGTCCTGCCCATAACCGCCCTGGTTCTGATACTTCAATTTACCATATTGACTCTTCCCCTGGTTTCTGTCCTCCGCTTTTTAATCGGAACATTGATGGTCATCCTGGGCCTGTTCCTGTTCCTTTATGGAGCCAGGATCAGCCTGCTGCCCATGGGCGAGGCCATCGGCGCCCAGCTCCCCCAGAAAATGCCTTTTAGCCTGATCCTGGTCGTTTCGGGCATAATCGGGCTGGTTATTACCATGGCTGAACCCGATGTCAGGGTGCTGGCCTACCAGGTGGACCTGGTCTCGGGCGGCGAGATAAACAAGGGTATCCTGATTCTGGCCGTGGGCCTCGGGGTGGGCCTTTCGGTCAGCCTGGCCATGCTGCGCATAGTCCTGGGAATCCGAATCGCCTACATCCTTATGGCCGGTTATCTTCTGGTTCTTTTGCTATCCTTTTTCGTGCCGCCACAATTCGTTCCGGTGGCCTTCGATTCCGGCGGCGTGACCACCGGTCCGATAACCGTTCCGTTCATCCTTTCGCTCGGCATAGGAATGGTTTCAGTCCTGGGCGGCAAATCAGCCTTGAAGGATGGCTTCGGCCTGATTGGCATAGCCTCCATTGGACCCATCATAAGCGTGATGATCCTGGGAATAATTTTCAGATGAAAGAACTGCTGGACTTTTTGAACTTCGGACCGGTGCTGCTCGAAGTCCTGATAGCCCTGGTTCCCCTGCTGGTGATCTTTATAATTTTTCAGGTATTTTTCCTGCGCCTGCCCCGGGAATCCATCTCGGTCATAGTCAGAGGAATTGTTCTGACCCTGTTGGGCTTGATCCTGTTTCTTCAGGGAGTTCAAGTGGGCTTCTTGCCCGTTGGTTCTGAAGTGGGCCGGCTGCTCGGGGACCTGACTTTCAGGTGGTTAATCGTCCCGCTCGGATTCTGTTTTGGCCTGGTGGCCACCCTGGCCGAACCGGCGGTCAGGATCATGAGCTACGAGGTGGAAAGGGCCTCCAGCGGGGCCATTCCCTCGAGGATTATTATCCTGTTCCTATCGCTGGGCGTGGCCATATTCGTGGCCCTGGGAATGGTGAGGATTCTGACCGGTCTTTCGATTTATTACTTCATCATCCCGGGTTACCTGGCCGCCATGGTCATGCTCAAATTTTCTGACCCGACCTTTACGGCCATAGCTTTCGATTCCGGGGGGGTGGCCACGGGCCCAATGACGGTCACCTTCGTCATGGCCATGGCCGTGGGGCTGGCCGGAGCCATGGACAACCGCGACCCGGTGCTGGACGGTTTCGGCCTGATTGCCCTGGTGGCCCTGGCCCCTATAATCTCTATCATGACCTTTGGCCTGATTTACTCGGCCAGAAAAAGGAGAAAACCATGAACATTGAATTCGACCTGATTGTGACCATAGTCCGGATGGGCTTTTCGGAAAAAATAATCGAGGCCTCGCGCCAGGCCGGGGCAGAGGGAGGCACCATCATAGTCGGCCGGGGCACGGGGGTCCACGAGAGAAAGAAGCTCCTGGGAATCCCGGTCGAGCCGGAAAAAGAAATAATCTTTTCTGTAGTTCCCAGAAACCGAACCCAGCAGATCCTGGAGGCGATTGTCAGGGCCGGCGAACTGGACAAGCCCGGGGCGGGAATCGCCTTTGTCCTTGAATTGAAGCAGGTGGCCGGAATATGCCACCTGCTTTATGAAAAAGAAAAATAATAACCGGGTTGCGACTGTTACCTTATTATGACCTGGAGCTCGCCGCCGGCCAGGCTGACCGGTCGTCCCTGCACCCCCAGAGCCTGGATGGAGGCAATCACCACCCGGGTCTCCCCGGCTGCCAGGCTTTCAAAAACCAGGGTGGCCAGGTTGCCCGACCTGACCCCGGTGGCCGGAGATGGTGCTGAAAAGCCAACCACCGCCACCCCGCCGCCCGGGCTGATGTTCTGCATGAAAGAGCCCCTGGCCCCCAGCTGACCCACCAGTTCGCCCCTCTGGATTTCTCTCAGCCGCAGAAGCTTCGGGTCAAAACTCAGGTTCAAGGAAAGCGAAGTTATGTCGGCGGGAGAGTTCAATTCCAGGCTGACGTTAAAAGTATTATTGACCGGAACTTCAGCCCGCCCGGGCATAAAACTGATGGTGCTCATGCCAGGAGCAGCCTCGGCCAGGGCCTCGGGAGTCAGTTCTTCCTCGCGGACCGAGATGTCTTCCGGAATGCCCGCCTGGGCCGAGCTCATGGCTATTGATTCATTATCAATCCACAGGGGTTTGCCGTCCTCATCGGTGATGGGCATGGTCCTGATGATATGCGGCGTGATGGTCAGGATGACATCGGTCTGCTCCACCGTGCGGTCGGTGCTGGAAAACAGGCTGCCCAGGATGGGCAGGTTCTTCAGCCCGGCGATTCCCTTGAGAGACTTTCTCTCCTCATCCCTGAGCAACCCGGCCAGCAGGTTGGTCTCGCCGTCCCGGAGCCTGATGACGTTCTTGACCTCGCGGGTGGAGATAATCGGAATATCGGCGATGCCCTTGCCCCCGATCGAAGTGATCTTTATTTCCAGCTCCAGGCTGACTTCCTTTTCCTGGTGCAGACGCGGCTTGATGTTGACTTCAATTCCAACATCCTGGTAGGTATAGGAAACTATCGGCTGCTGGCTGACCCCACCGGCAGCGATCGGCGAAAAAGTAGTCTGGGGAATTGGCACCTTCTGCCCGACCATGTAGTTGATCTGCTCGGAATCAACTCCCCGCAACCTGGGCTGGGCAATTATCTTGGTGTCGGTGTCGGTTTCGAGGAACTGGAGCAGCACCGAGGGCAAAGTGACCTGGTAATTTCCGGCCAGTGAAAAATTTATCCCTTCCAGCGGTATCCAGCCGGTCTCCGGGAGTTCAGCGCCGGTGTACCTGATGCCGGCATAGCTCTGTCCGAACTGGGTGCCCAGGGTCTGCAGCTTCTGCCTAGAAACCTCCATGATTTCCAGGTCGATTACCACTTCTCCCTTGGGCTTATCCCAGCTGCGGAGCATCTTCTCGGCCAGGGCCACGATGCGCGGGTTATCCCTGATGGTTATGGAGTTCCTGTTCTTATCCACTATTATGGTCGGAGCCTTATACTGTGTCCTTAAAATTGAGACCAACTGGTTCTGGACATCCTGGGCATTGAGGTTGGACAGGTAGATGGTCTTGATGGCATTGAGTTCGTACTGGTTGCGCTTGGTTGGATTGTCGGGCACGATGATCACCGTCTTGTCGTCAATAATCCGGTAAAAGGCCCGGCCGCTTAAGCACAGCGAGTTCAGACCCTGCTCCAGGGTCATGTCGGTCAGGTCAATGCTGACCGGCATATCCCGGAACTGCTCGTCGAAAAGGAAATTCACACCGGTAAACCGGCCAAGGGCCTGGAAGATGGCCTTGAGCGAGGCGTCGGTAAACCTGAGCTTGAGCCTCTCGCCCGAGGCCTTCAGTTTAACCGGCTGCTCAATAACGACTTCTTTCGGTTTTTCTTCAACCGGCGGTTTCAACCCGGCTACCTTTCTGTACTCTTCCAGGATGAGCCGGTTGCTGGGGTCGTAAGCCAGGGCCTTCTTGTAGGCATTGAGGGCTTCTTCTTTTTTGCCTTCGGCTAAGAGCTGCCTGGCCTTTTCCACCGAACTAATGGCCGCGGCCGCTTTCGCCCTGAACAGGGCCATCCGGTAAACGGTTTCTTTAGGATTCTGAATCAGGGCCTGTTCGTAATACTTGATGGCTTCATCGTAATCCTTGTTTATCTCGGCCAGGTTGCCCTGCTTGTAGGCCGGACTGAAAGAGACACAGGCCAGAAAATTGACAAGCAGCAGGGCCAGCCCCAGCCACCTTATCTTTGCCCCTGAAATTTTTTTCATCCTATTTCTCCTTTACCCTGACCTTCCTGGAATTGCCCTGGTCATCCTGGAATATGACCTCGTCGGCCGCGATCCTGGTCAGCCTGATCCCGGGAATCAATTCTTCCCCCTCGGCCAGGGTGATGGCCTGGCCGTCAACCAGGATCAGGGCCATCTTCTTATCCCCGGAAGTAACCAGCCCGGAGCAACTGAGGTTTAAGCTTTCCAGAATAGAAGCCTGGCGAACCGGATGGTCTTCGGCCTCGGCAGGAACTGCTCTTCTGGCCGGCCCCCTGACCGCCCCGGTTGAAACCGGCCGAAAGGGGTCGCGCTTGACCGCGGCCATCTCGGGCTTCAACCTGTCTAACAATTCCTTTTTAATAAACGAAGCGCCGGTTCGGGTTTCGGGCTGTCCCGGTGAAGTTCCCTGCCCGGTTGTAGCCCACCCTTCTCCCGCGACCAGCGCCAGGCAGAAAATCACGGCCAGGCTTAAGGCAGCCAGGTGTCTGCCGGTTGCCGGCCCGAGCCTTTTATTGAGTCTTTTCATGGTAATACCCGGAAAGCGTGATTCTCAGGTCAAGGGCCCCGGTGGCATTATCTATTTTCTGGAAATTTATCTGTTCAAGCACCAGGATTCGGGGCCAGGTCTCAACCCGGTACAGGAATTTTTTTAATACAGGGTAACTGAGCCTCACGGCAAACGAAGCGGCCATCCGGTTAAATTGTTTCTTGCCGCTTTCATCATACTGGTAGTTGATCGGCGGCATGGCCAGCCCGCTTTGCTGAAACAGGCTCTTCAGGTCCTGGCGAAAAGCTTCCAGGCCATCGGCTCCCTGGTAGAAAGCCCCGGTCTCCAGCTCTTCCAGGTCTTTCCTGGTTTCCTGCCAGCCCTGGAACTCCTGCCTGGCCTTTTCATTCTGGCTGCTGATTTTTTCCAGTTCCGCCGTCAGGCGGACAGCTTCTGACCTGATACCGTTAAGACGTGAGCTCCAGAAAAATAAAGAGACAATCACCAACATTACCAGAAAGGCTGCAGCCAGGCCGAGCCCTCTCAGGCGTTTCCTTTCCGGCTGGCTCAGTAACTCAATCGACCCCGGCATCTCTGAAAGTCATCTCCACCTGAAATTTGTTATTCTGATAATTTTCATTCAGGACCCGGACCTCCTCAAATTTCTGAAGCTGCAGGTTCTTGATGAGCTGGGCCAGTTCTTCCCGGCTGCCGAGGGCCACCCTGGCCCTGAATTCCCGGCTGCCCGGGGAAGCGGGTGGGTTCAGAGCCTGAAGAAAGCTTCCCGGGGGCAGGGCTTCCTCGATCCGGTTGAAGAACAGGACCCAGGAGAAACTCTTCCTTTCCAGGAGGCTGTTGATCTCATCCACCGGCTCGCGGTAGCTACGGCGCAGGTTGTCCAGCTCCCGGCCGAGCTGGCGGTTTTCGGCGGTCAGGCCGGTCTTTTTTTCTTCAAGGCTCTGGTTGGCCTGTCTTAGTTCTCGGAACTGAGCCAGACTTTTCAGGTTGAACAGCACCAGGACCACCACCGCCGCTAAAATCAGCAAGCTCAGGCCAATCACCATAAAACGATAGGGGCGGCGGTTACGCCGCGGTTCCCTGGCCAGGTTGATGACCAGGGTCCAGCCGTTTCTGTGGTGACGATTGCCCATTATTGTCCCCCGAATAGAGGAGCCAGAAATTGTTGCTCGGTCATAACCTCTTCCACCCTGAGACCGAGCAACTTTTCCATCTCGGTCGTCAACCAGACCGGGTTTCCCAGGTTGGACCGGACATAGACCAGGGACGGCTTTCTGCGAATTTTATCTTCCAGGAAATTGACAGTGTTCTCGGCCTCTTTCAGGATGGCGGTCCGGTTGGTTTCGTTATCCGGCCAGAGCTGTTTCTGCCGGTAAAGGTATGGAGCGCCATCCAGCACGGCCACCAGGCTCAGGTAGTCGAGGTCGGCATCGACCAGCAGAAAGTCCCTGGCTTCAGCCCCGGCCCTGACCACGAGGTTCAGCACCGAAAGCGAGGGTATGGTCAACTTGCCGGGATGCATCTTGTTTTCTGAAAATATCGCCTCGTACTCGGCCGCCACCTCTTCTCCGATGCAGACCACCAGCACCTTTCTCTCTTTTCCCGAATTGAAGGTCTGGTAGGAATAACGAACCCGGTCAAGGGGATGGGAAAGATGATGTTCCAGTTTCCATTCTACGAACCTGACCTGTTCGGCCGGGGTCAGGCTGGCACTTTCCAGCTGAAAGATAAAGGCCCGGGCACTCATTTCAGGCAGAATGACTGTGACCGAATGACCGCGCGGCTTGAATTTTCTCCAGGTCTTCCTGATGAGTTCCTGCAACAGGCCGGGCTGGACAATGTTTTTCTGAAGAAGCTGGGCTTCGACCAGGCCGGAAGAAATCGGGTGGTAGACGTAATCATCTGCGGTTAACTGGTCCTCCGGTCCGGTCTTCAGGGCGGCAAAGTAAGAGGGAGCAATCTGGAAGACAGCCGACGGCTTCGGCTGCTCCAGAAAATACCGCCTGATTCTTTCTCCCAGACTCATCCGCTCACTCGACGAAGGTGACTTTGTTCAAATCCTTCAGGCTGGTAACGCCGGAAAGAACCTTTTCCAGGCCGGACTGCCGCAGGGGAATCATCCCTTCTTCCTGGGCGACTTTCTTAACTTCCGACAGTGGCTTCCTGGCCAGGATCATCTCCCTGATATTATCCGAAAGCTCCAGCAACTCGGCAATGGCCGTCCGGCCCTTGTAACCGGTGCCATGACAATCGCTGCACCCGCGGGGCTCGTAGAAGGTCATATTCCGGAACCGGTCGGGGTTCAGTCCTGAAAGTTCCAGGGTGACATCGTCATACTTGACCGCAGCCTTGCACCTGGGACAGAGTACCCGCACCAATCGCTGGGCCAGGATGCAGTTCAGGGCCGAGATGAAGCTGTAAGGGTCAACCTGCATGTGCAGGAAACGGCCGATAACGTCAAAGACGTTGTTGGCGTGAACTGTCGTAAAAACCAGGTGCCCGGTCAGGGCCGACTGGATGGCAATCTGGGCGGTTTCCGGGTCCCGGATTTCGCCCACCATGATCTTGTCCGGGTCATGCCGCAGGATGGAGCGCAGACCCCGGGCAAAGGTCAACCCTTTTTTCTCGTTGACCTGGATCTGGGTGATACCTTCTATCTGGTATTCAACGGGGTCCTCGATGGTGATGATCTTATCCTCGGGAGATTTAATTTCAGTCAGGGCAGCATACAGGGTGGTGGTTTTGCCGCTTCCGGTTGGCCCGGTCACCAGGACCATGCCGTAGGGCTGGTAGATGTATCGCCGGAACTTTCGCAGAACATAATCAGAAAAACCGAGCAGGTCCAGACGCAGCTCGGCGAAAGCCTCGGTGATCATCTCCTTGTCAAGGATGCGGATGACCGCGTCCTCCCCGTAGATGCAGGGCATGATTGACACCCGGAAATCTATGGTCTTGTCCTTGATTTTAAGGCGGAAACGCCCGTCCTGGGGGACCCGTCGCTCTGAGATGTCCAGGTCGGACATGATCTTGATGCGCGAGATGATCAGCGACTGGAACTGGCGGCTGAGCGGCTCCATGGCCTCGGTCAGGACCCCGTCAATGCGGTACTTAACCCGGACAAAATTTTCCTTGGATTCGATGTGGATGTCGCTGGCCCGTTTCTGGACGGCGGTGAAGATGATGGTATTGACCAGCTTGATGATGGAGCCGTCCTGCTCGGTCAGCTTCTCGATGGTAATTACGTCTTCTTCTTCGCCGGTCTCCTTCTCCACCACCTGGCGGACAAAGCCCTCGGTGGCTTCCTTCAGCACCTGGGCCGCGGCCTCGCTGCGCCGCAGGGCTTCCTGGACACCCCTCTTACTGGCCGCGAACACTTCCACCTTTTTTCCGGCAAAGGTCTCAATGCTGTCAATGGCCGCCAGGTCGGAGGGGTCGGCGATGGCAATCTGAAGGACCCGGCCGGTATCGTGCAGTGGAACAAAGTTATACCGGTAAAGAAAGTCAACCGGGAAAGACTGCACCAGGTCGCGGTCGAGTTCCTGCCTGCTCAGGTCAAGGTAAGGTACCCGGTATTTCTCAGCCAGTTTCTTGGCTTCCAGCTCCTCGGCCAGCAGGAGCCCGTTGGCATCACCCTTTGGCAAATTGTCCTCCTCTATTTCACCTGGTTATCCTGATGATGTTAAAAATCGGAAGATATATAGATAATATCATACCCGCGGCCACCAGGCCGATAAATATGATGATAACCGGCTCAATCAGGGAAACCAGGGTCTGAATCCGGTCCCTCAGCCGCTCGTCATAAAAGTCAGCCACCTCGGCCAGCATGCCGGGCAGGTTGGCCGAACTTTCGCCGATCCTGATCATGTCCATGGCCAGCTGGGGCAGCACCCCGGCCTTCTGCAGCGAGTCGTAAAGGCTCAGACCGTTCTTGAGGCTATCGGCCACCGATAGCAACCTGGATGAAATAAACCGGTTGGGCACAGAAAACGCAGCCACGCTGACCGAAGACAGCAGGGTGATCCCGGCTTCCAGGAGCAGCCCCAGAGTACGGCTGTAAAGGGCCACGGCCGAGTCCGAAACCAAGAAGCGGGAAAAGGGCAGGCGCAGCTTGAGGCGGTCCTTGAAAACAATAAAAGAATCCCGGCGCCTGATGACCAGGTAGGTAATGATTAGGGCCAGAAACAGAAGGCCGAACCAGAGCAGGTTGGCCCTGATAAAAATGGCCAGTCTGAGCAGAAACCTGGTCAGGCCCGGGAGCTGGGCCCCGAAGTCGGCATAAAAAGTGGCGAACCGGGGAAGAACCAATCCGACCAGCAGCCCGATCAGTATGGCCGAGAATATGACCAGGAGCGTTGGATAAAGCAGGGCCGAACGCACCCGGCTCCGGGTCTGGTCAATGATTTTTGCGTACTGGATGTACCTGGCCAGGGAGCCCGGCAGGTTCCCACTTCTTTCTCCGGCCATCAGCGAAGCCGTGTAGACCTTGGAAAAAAGATTCTCATAGGGAGAGAAGGCTTCGGACAGAGTCTTTCCCCCGCGGACTTCAGCCTCCACCTGCCTGATGATGTCCAGAAGAAAGGGATTTTCCACCCGCTTTTCCACCAGCTCAAGGCTTTTGAGCACTGGATAACCGGCCTTGAGCAGGGCCACCAGCTCCTGGTTGAAAAGGATAAATTCGGCCGGTTTAAGGCGCTTTCCGAACAGCCTGACCTGAGAAATCCTGAGCTCCTTGCGAATCGACAGGACGCACAGCCCCTCAGCTTCAAGGGTTCGGCGACAATCCTCGGCCGAGGCTGCCTCCAGCGTTTCCCTTAGAATGCGGCCATCCGACGTTACGATGCGGCAGATAAAAGCAGGCATTTGGTTATCAACTCTCGCTTTGGCTTTATCTTAAGTTAGCTCCCCGATTATGTCAATCTGTCTTTCACCCGACAGGGGTAGCCCGGCCCTTCCACATTTAATAAAAAGCAACACCGGTGAATAAGTTGCAGGCCGGACGTGGATTTTAACCGGAAAATTCGGCACCGCCAGCCAATCGGACGCCACCCGGCCGTCTTCAAGGCGGGAAGCCAGCTTTAGCCCCCGAAATAATAGAAACGAAGGCTGTGTTACCGAGAGGCTCGTCGGTCCGAAAACATGATCAAAGCAGCTTATCATTAGCCGTTTCCAACCAAATCTTCCCTTATATTTAGTCGCAACTGTGCCTTCTAAGTGTCCTGAAATCAATAATTTTCTGCCTTATCCAGAAAAATTTTTAAAATTATGCAAAAAAAATAAAAAAAGAGTTGACAAATGTCTTTTTTGGGCTTATATTGTAAACCGAAAGAAGGAAGCAATGGGTGGCACCAGCGACAGACCCGGGTTGGACGCAACCTTTCCTTTAAGGTTGAGGGCAGCCCGCTTGAAGGCCGGCCTCAGTCTCGAGGACCTGGCCCAGAAGCTCGGGGGAATTGTAACCAGGCAGGCCATTGCCAAGTACGAAAAAGGCCTGATCAGCCCATCCCCCGAGGTACTGGAACACCTCCTCCAGGTCCTCGAGATCCCTCCTTCCCCGGATATTCCGGAAGAAGTACCGGAGAAACCGGAAGAATTCACGGCAGAGATTCGGGCCTGCCCGCCGCAAGGAGCCAGGGTTAGCAGGCGAACACCAAGGGACGTTAAGCCCTTAAAAACCGAAATATACGCCTGCTATAGTCCAGGTGAAATCTTGCCCACGCCCGCCAGGAGAGCCCGGCACCTGCAGAAGACCTGGGCCGATCTTATTCCCGAAGAAGAAATAGAACTGAGACCGGAGCCGCGTCTTCCCAGGAAACAGGCCATCGCCCTGAGAATAATCCTTTCTGAAAAAATGAAGAACTACCTCTGGCTGGAAAAGCTGCTGCGGCAGGAAAAAGTATTCGAGCCACCCTTCAGGCTGAAAATCATAAAACTGGAAGAAGCGGAAAAGGCGGCTGAAGACCTGCGGCGGCACTGGGACCTTGGAACCGGGGCGGTGACCAACCTGCTGACCTTCCTGGAAGAGCGTGGCATCAAGACCTTCAGGCTGGCCAGCCCGGAAAAATTTGAAAGCCAGTCCGGTTTTTACCGCGGTCAGCCCTTCATCGCCGTGGAGAATAGCCTTCCGGTGGACAGGGTCAGGTTCAGGGCCGCTTCGGAGCTGGCCCAGGTTCTGTTCGGCCTGGCCAACGACCCGGACACCATCAGGCTCTATAACAGGTTCGCGGCTGCCTTCCTGCTCCCGGCCAGGATCCTGGAAGAATACTTCCTCCCGGCCGGAAGGAAAATCGCCTTCAGCGAGCTGGCTGAAATCAAGGCCAGGTACGGAATTTCCCTCCAGGCCATCATGCGCCGGGCCTTAGACCTGGAGCTGGTCACCGAAAGGCGTTTTCGTTCTTTCAGGGAAATGATGAACGAAAAGGGCTGGCTGTGGAAGGAACCGGTCGAATACCGGGGCGAAGAGAATCCATCCCGGTTCAGGAGGCTGCTGCACTACGCCGTTTCCTCGGAAATCCTGGACCCGGAGAGAGCTGCCGCCCTGGCCGAGACCACTCCGGAAGAAATAAAAAAAGAAATGGGAGAGATATTTTAAGCCGGGGATGGGCTCCGGCTTAAATGATAAAGGTGCGCGGGAGCAAATTTTTAATGGGGGTTGATGATGGTAACCGTTAACCAGCCAATCAAGATTCCGCCTTAGGCCATAAGCCTCGGGCCATCCTGATTTCTTAAAACTCACACATTTTTAAGGAGAAACGACGATGGAAAGGACTGTCAATTTTTATCTTCAGGGAATGGAACTCGGCAAGCCTCAGCAACATGAGGACATGGTTCTTTTCCCCATAACGTCCGGGCTAAACCAGGGACCGGATTACATCACCCTGGCCGAAGCCCTGGAGAAAGGGCTGTTCGAAGTTGGCGAGGTCGGGCCCGGCGGCTCGGTGCCGGAACTTAAAGCCACCAACAAGGGCGAAAAGCCGGTCCTGCTGCTCGACGGCGAAGAATTAAGGGGAGCCAAGCAGAACCGGGTGCTCAACACCACCATAATGGTCGGTCCCAAGAGCTCGGTGGTCATCCCGGTCAGCTGCGTTGAGGCCCACCGCTGGCACGGCTCTTCCCTTCGCATGGAAAGGTCCGACCACATTATGGCCAACCAGATCAGGCGCAAAAAGATGGACCAGGTGCACCGTAACTTGGAAGCAAACCGCAGTTTCAGGTCGGACCAGTCCCAGATCTGGGCTGATATCGATTACATGGCATCCAGGCTACAGGTAGAATCACCGACCGGAGCCATGAGCGATATTTACGAGGCCCGGGAAAAAGACCTGGAAAAATATCTCAAGGCTTTTACTCTTGTCCCTGGACAGAAAGGTCTCCTGGTCTTCATTGAAGGACAGCCGGTGGGCCTGGAATTTATCTCCAGGGACACAGCTTTCAGCCGGCTGTACCAGAAGCTTCTCAAAAGCTACGTGCTGGAAGCCGTCAGCCTCAAGTACGAAAAGAAAGCTGCCGAGAAGTCTGGTAAGAAGGGCCAGGAGAATTCAGAAAAAGGAAGCCGGGTCAGCCCGGAAGAGGCCCGGGCCTTTATCGAAAATGCCGGGCGATGCGAAGAAAAGAGATTCCAGTCCATCGGCCTGGGCGTTTCCTGCCGATACCGTGGCGAGTCCATGGTCGGGGCCGCCCTGGAAGTTGAGGGCTCGGTTCCGCACCTGGCTTTCTTTGCCATCGACAACGGGCAAGAGCCAAAAAGGTCCTCGAATCAGGATGAAAAGTTCCCTCAGCTCCGCATCAGGAAACGCTATCTGTTTGACGAGAAATAAGGTCAGAAATCATGGCCCGCGGCGCTAATAAAAGAAAAAGAGCGGGGCGACGGCCAGACCGCCAGCCCTCAGGCCAGCCGGCCTGGGGGCTGCCCTGGCCCGATTGTACTATCGTCCAGCAACTTCCGGCCGAGCTGCTGCCCTTCTTGCTCTGTGAAGAGCAGAAACCGGCCTTTCAGAAGTCCATGCTGTCCAGAATTATCAAGAGCCTGATTAATTAAGGAGCAAGACATGTGTCGCTTACTTGGACTTATGGCCAACCAGGCAGTGGACCTGGAGTTTTCGCTGGGCAGGTTCAAGAAATACGCCGCCAGCAATCGGGATGGCTGGGGAATCGGCTGGTATGAGAGTGGCAAAACCATGGTCTACAAGGAAGCCGGCCTTGCTTCTGACGATCCTGCCTATGACCAGAGGTCAAAAGAAGTCCGCTCGAAGATCATCATTGCCCACGTCAGAAGGGCCATACAAGGAGAGCAGGCCAGGGTGAACTCCCATCCTTTCCAGTACGAAAACTGGCTGTTTGCCCATAACGGTTCAGTTTCCAGGGAAAGTTTGCTCGGCTGGCTGACCGAGACATATAAAAAGGATATCAATGGGCAGACCGACTCGGAAGTCTATTTCCACTGGATTCTGCAGTGCGTAAGGGAAAAGGGCAATGTGGTGGAAGGCATTAAGACAGCGTTGGCTGAAATAGCACGGACAAAGGATTCAAATGACAGCGGGGGCTTAAATTTCCTGATGTCTGACGGATTGGGGCTTTACGCTTTCCGCTTCTCCAGTCCGGGAAGCCTTAATTATTATTCACTGTATTACCTTTTTCGGAACCCGGGAGATAGGCAGCCTTCTGAATTCATCTCAAAAGAAACTTCGGCCCTGGTCAGGAGTAAATCCCTGGCCGGGGAAAGGGCCGTCCTGGTCTGCTCTGAGAAGCTGACCGATGAAAACTGGCAGGCTATAAAGCCGGGTCAGCTTCTGGTGGTCGGACCGGATCTCGGGCTCCAGACGAGTCAATTGCTCAATTGTTGAACCGGCTTAAAATCTTTTTTTTGTCCCATCTAAAAAAACGGGCTATTAAAAAACAGGCCAGGCTGCCCGGTTCAGCCCGGGCGGCCTGGCCGGCCCGCTTGGTAAGAACTGCATCCGACAGATTGAGGTTGACACGGCCATGGTAAAGTCCTATTAATTTACTGTAAAAGATGAAAGTTGCCGTCGCAGCCGGATTGATCCTGACGTTGTGTGGATTAGTCTGTATTCTAACAGGCCAGGTGGCCAACCGGCCGGAAACCAGGCAGCAGGAAACTGTCACCCAGACCCCGCCCGACCAGGTCCCTCCCCAGGAAGTTCAGAAACCAAAGCTCGATTACATGAGCACCTTTCTTTCCAGGACCACCAGCCCCCTGGGCTTAAAAGAAGACGAGGAACTGCGCCGGTTGCTCAAGCAACCCAAGACTAACTGGGCTCTCCGGGCTGGCATTCGCCATATCCTTAACTGATTATTTTTTTTGCCCGGTTGATTCAAATTTTTGGATTTAGTATATTTTATTGAAGAATGGCCATGAGAAGGAGCTTTTTCTATCTTTTCCTGTTGCTGGTGCTCGTTCTCATTGTCCTGGGTTTCATCAACATTTCCCGTAAGCTTTCCTGGAAAGAACCCTACGACGGGGTGGCCTGGGTGGAAGGTCCCACCGGCCTGACCGCGGCCAGGGTGAATGAAGACAGCCCGGCCTACCTTTCGGGCATAAAGGCCGGAGACATCCTCTTCTCCATCAACGACACCCCGGTAAAGAACAGAATAGAATTCGCCAAGATGCTCTGGCTGATTGACCGCCTGGAGCAAAAAGCGCTATACCAGGTGGGCCGGGGCGGTACCATCCTCTCGCCATCCTTTTACCTGAGCAAGAAAGGCGTCAGTTCCACTTACATATACCTCATGCTCCTCGGCCTGGCCACCCTGGCCATCAGCCTGATGGTTTTCTTCAACACCAAGAGGCAGTTCACCGGGCCTTATGCCTTTTTCTACCTGGTCTCGGTTTCCCTGTATTCCTTTTACGTGTTTTCAGCCACCGGCCAGATGGATTTCCTGGACAACCTTTTTTACTGGCTGGACAAGTTAGCCCTGCTCGCCTTTCCTCCCCTTCTGCTGAATTTCTTTTTCATCTTCCCCCAGAAGAAAAAAATTATCCAGAGAAAGAAACGGGTGGCCCTTTTCTACATTCCGGGCCTGGTGCTCCTGCTGTCAAACGTAGTCCTGAATACCATCCTGGATTCCATTCTGACCGAATCCCAGGTCCTGTCTTTTCAGAAAATCCTGGAAAAGCTGGAACTGGCTCACTTTTCCCTCTATACCATTCTGGCCCTGGCCCTCATCATCCGTGATCTGATTAGCAACATCAATCCCTATATCAAGAACCAGCTCAGGTGGATTGCCGTTGGCCTGGGCCTGGGTTCCTTGCCTTTTGCCCTTTTCTATGTGGTGCCATTTATCGGGGACCGCCTGCCCACCACCCCCGGCCAGCTGAGCGTCCTGCTCCAGGGCCTGATACCCATCACCCTGGCCTACTCCATCTCCCGCTACCGGCTGATGGATTTCGAAGTACTTTTCAAGAAGGGAACCACCCTGGTGATTTCCTTCGCCATGCTGGCCATGGTCTATTTTCTGGTCAGCTCCCAGACCGAGCTATTTTCAGAAAACCGGCTGAACGCCATTCTCCTGGGGCTGCTGGCCATCATCCTGGGAGCCACCCTGTTCACCCCTCTCTCGGAGCTGGTCCAGACCCTGGTTGACCGGGTAATCTACCGGCGCAGCTACGCCTACCGGCGGACGCTGCTGATGATCTCCAATGTCCTCAACCGGGAACGGGACCTCAGCCGCCTGAGCAATTTCCTGGTGGAAACCATTTCCAAGGCCCTGTCCCTCAAGCAGATAGACCTGTTCCTGGCCAGGGAAAATAACCCGACCGAATTCTACCTGCTCCGCTCTTCTGAGCCCGGCCTGGAAATAATGTCTTTGTTGCTTTCCCTGCCGGAAATAGACCTGCTGCAAAAGGCCGAGTTCATCTCGCTCGTCCAGCCCGGTGAAACCCAGAACCGACCGGGGATCTTTGGCTCCCTCCTGGAGAAAGGGCGGGTCCACATCCTGCCGCTGCGCCTGGAAAACAAGGTCATGGGCTTCCTGGCCATGAGCAACAAGCTGGATGAATCCTACCTCTCGGGCGAGGACCGGGAGTTGCTGCGCACCATTTCCACCTCGGTGGCCCTGGCCCTGGAAAATGCCTACCTCTACAACCAGGAAATAATTCGCTCGCAGGAATTGCAGCGACTTAAGGACTACAGCGATAATATCATCGAAAGCCTGACGGTGGGGGTGGCCGTCATCGACCAGAGCGGGCGGGTAATCGGCTGGAACCGGGTGCTGGAAAGGCAGTTCGGTCTGGCCAGGGACCAGGCTCTCAACCGCCACCTGTCAGAGGTCATCGGCAAGTATAATTTCCAGGCCATCTTTCCTCCCGAAACCCAGACCGAGTACCAGCTCCTGAGCGAAATCGGCCTGACCACGGCCCGGGGCGAGAAGAAGATCTTCGATGTGGCCCGCACTCCGCTGTTTGACAACCAGATGAAGGCCTACGGTACGATCATCGTTTTTGAAGACATCACCGAAAAAATCCACTTGCAGCAGCAGCTACTGACCTCGGAAAAGCTGGCCTCGATCGGCCTGCTGTCGGCCGGCGTGGCCCACGAAATCAACACCCCGCTGACCGGCATTTCCAGCTACGTCCAGATGCTGCAGAAGAAGCTGAGCGATGCCCACTACCTCCAGATCCTGCAGAAGATCGAAGCCCAGACCGAGAGGGTCAACCGCATCATCAAGAACCTGCTGAATTTTGCCCGTAACCCGGCCGACGAGTATTACCACCGGGTCGACCTCAAGGAGAGCCTGGAAGAAATCATCTCCCTCATAGATTACCGGCTGAAGAGCCTGAACATCCAGCTGGAGCTGGCCCTGCAGCCGGTGGTGATTTACGCCCAGCGGGAAAGACTGCAGCAGGTTTTCATAAACATCATTCTCAACGCCATGGATGCCATGCCGCAGGGGGGCAAGTTGCTGATTGAATGCCAGCAAAAAGACAACCTGGCCATGGTCAAGATAACCGACACCGGGACCGGCATCAGGCCGGAACACCTGCCACGAATTTTCGACCCCTTCTTCACCACCAAGGGGCTGGGCAAGGGAACGGGCCTGGGCCTGTCCATCAGCTTTGCCATTGTCAAGGAACACGAGGGGCAGATACTGGTGGATAGTGCCGTTGGCCGGGGCACCACTTTCACCATCATCCTGCCCACCAGCCTGTCCGAAAAAAACCGACCGAAAACACAGACACGGGGAAATCAACATGAATGATAATAATGCCATGATCCACCTGATCGACGACGAACCCATCATCCACGATGTCCTGGGGCAACTCCTGGAGTCAGAAGGCTTCAAGGTTGAAATTTCCGCCTCCGGGGAAGAGGCCCTGAAAAAATTCGAGGAGCAGAAATTTGACCTGACCCTGCTCGACCTGCTGATGCCGGGCATGGATGGCCTGGAGGTTCTAAAACAGGTCAGGAAAATTGACCCCGAGGCCCTGGTGATCATCATCACCGCCTACGCCTCGGTGGAATCGGCCCTGACCGCCATCAAGATGGGAGCCTACGATTACATCCAGAAGCCCTTCAAGAACGATGAGCTGCTGATGACCATCAAACGTGCCCTGGAACATCGCCGGCTGCATGAAGAAAATATCAGGTTGCGCCACGAACTAAAGAAAAAGTTCAGCTTTGAAAACATCATCGGCAAGAGCCAGGCCATGATGAACGTCTTCGAGCTGATCAAGGCAGCCGCCCCAACCCGCTCCACCATCCTGATCCAGGGCGAGAGCGGCACCGGCAAGGAGCTGGTGGCCCGGGCCATCCACCTTAATTCCGACCGGGCCCGCCACCCCTTTGTGGTGGTCAACAGCGGCTCGCTCCCCCCGGACCTGCTGGAGAGCCACCTCTTCGGTCATGTCAAGGGAGCTTTCACCGGCGCGGTGACCGACAAGAAGGGCCTGTTCGAGGCAGCCGACAGGGGCACCATCTTCTTCGACGAAATCTCCTCCATCAGCCTGGAGACCCAGGTCAAGCTGCTCCGGGTCATGCAGGACAAGGAATTCATGCGCCTGGGCGGGACCAGGACCATCAAGGTCGACGTCCGCATTATCGCCGCCACCAATACCGACCTGGAGGAGCTGATAGAGCAGAAGGCCTTCCGCAAGGACCTGTTCTACCGGCTGAACGTCATCAAGATCGAGCTACCGCCACTCCGGGCCAGGAAGGAAGACATTCCGCTGCTGGTCAAGCATTTCATCGAACTCTACAATGCCGAGAACCAGAAGCAGGTGGAGGGCGTGAGCGAGGATGTCATGGAAATCCTGATGGATTACGACTGGCCGGGAAATGTCCGGGAACTGGAAAACGTCCTGGAAAGGGCCGTGGTGCTCTGCAAGTCCCGGGTCATCACCCGCGAGGCCCTGCCGCCATTCCTGCTGAGCGGGAAGAAGATCATGTTCGAGGAGCTGGACAACGCCAGCCTCGACCTTAAAGAAAAAACGGCCGAGTTCCAGAAAAAACTGATCCTGACCGCCCTGGAAAAATCCGGCGGGGTGCAGAAGAAGGCCGCGGAGCTGCTGGGCTTGAAACCGACCACGCTCAACGAAATGATCAAGCGCCTGAAAATCAGCGACCGGATGGTCTAAAGGACAGGACTGGAACCGGGCTTCATTCAAACCGGCCCGGCACCAGGTTCCCCGGGTTTACCCTGACCTTCTTCAGCCGGCCCGAAAATTCAAGGTTAAAAGATTGGGAAGCTGAATCGACCCTCAGGACCTGCTCGCTCTTTCCTCCCTCTGTTTCCAGGATGACCCTGAGGGGGAAGACCATGGGCCGGTTGAGCTGGCGGATGGTCACCTGGAGCCTGGAGACCGGTCCTGACTGTTGAGCCTTCTGCTCGACCCGGACTTCAGGCAGCCGCTCGGAGTAGAACCAGTCGTTAAAAAACTGCTTGAGGTCCTGGCCGGAGACCCGCTCCATGGTCAGGCGGAAATCGGCCGTCCGCACCGCCTGAAAACGGAACTGCTTGTAGAATTCCTGAAGTCCCCGGAAAAACACTTCCTCGCCCAGCCAGTCCTTCAGGAGGAAAAGGGCCAGGGCAGCCTTGTTGTAGACGATCGCCTGGTAGCCTTCAAAGTCGATGTGGCTCAGTCGGATACCCAGGATGACCGGCCCAATCCTTGATTTTTTCCGGACCGAGGAGGAAATTTTCTGCAGGATTTTTTCGAAATCCTTCTGCCCGTATTTTTCTTTTAAATAAAGGATGGTGGAAAACTGGGCCAGCCCTTCGGTGAGCCAGTTATCCCGGTACGAGGTCCAGGTCAGGCCGTGGCCCCACCACTGGTGGGCTATCTCGTGGGCCAGATAGTACTCGGGCCAGTAGGAGAGGTCGACCGGGCTGGAGGGGTTGATGATGATGAGTTCCGGGCTCCGGGAAAACGGCAGCTGGTCCAGGATCACCAGGCCGGCCGGGGCATGCCCGCCGTGGGTATGCCAGTAGCGCTGGGCGATGGCCAGCCGTTCAAAGGGAAAGGGCCCGAAATTTCTCTGGTAGGTTTCCAGGATGTCGGAGGCATCGTTCAGGACCTGCTTGGCCTGGTGGCGCCAGTCCTGGGTGGTGAAGTGTTCTATGGTCAGGCCGTTGGTGATTTTCTTGATGGGCACCAGCCGCCCGACGAAAAAGCTGATGTACTTAACCGGGACCTGGCTCTCGTAGATGAAGATGGTATTGCCCAGGTTTTCCAGCTCGGTGACGCTGGCCGCATCCTTGACCGAATACCTTTCCAGCAGGCGCCCGCCGGCCAGGCAGTAATAGCCATCGGGAACAATCATCCTCAGCCTGAATCTCACGAATTTTTCCCGCACCGGCGACGGATACCAGTCGGAGGACTGGGTGAAAAGGTAGCTGTTGCTGATGGAAAAAAGAATGGTCGGTTCCTCGGGTCGAATCTGCGGCCCGGCATCGGTCATGGGTGGCGGGGGCACTATTTTCCCGCGGTAAAAAATCTTTAACTCCGTTTCCTGCCCGCTGGATAACCTTTCAGCCAGGTAAATATAAATATATTTGCGGAAGCGGTCCCGGCTGTAGAAAAGCTCCCTCCCCTTTTCATCTTCTATCTTCAATATCTGCAGGTCCGGGTTCAGGCGAAGCTGGCAGCTGTCCAGGTTTTCCACGGCCGAGGCCAGCCGGACGACCGCCGAGGCCGCCAGCTGGCTGCTCTCCGGCCGGTAGCTGGCTTCGATGTCATAATTTTTGACCTCGAACTTTTCCCCGAACCTCAGGAACATCCTTTTCTGCCCCTCTTCCTGGGGGGAGTAGCTGTTGAGCAGCCTGTTCTTCGTCCTGTCAAAAAAGGAAATTTCCTCTTCGCCGAAGGGCGAATAGACATAGGTGAACTCTCCCCCCTTGACCGTCTTGAGTTCAATAACCGTTTCCCCCGACGGCGGCAGAAAAGTCAGCAGTTCCCCGGTCAGGGAGTTCTCCAGTGTAAAAGACCTGGAATAATTCCGCGAAAATATGGAGTAGACCCGGTTGTTCAGGACTTCCGCCGGAACGGATGGCGGTGGACCTGCCACCGGTTCGTAGAGCAGATTGTCGCGAAAATAGCTGTCGCTTCCCCGGATGTAGACATATTCCAGCGGTTCCTCAAAGTACGGCTTCCGGTAAACCCGGGTCAACTGGTTCCTTTCGATTTCGTCCGAAGGTTGAAAGCGGACCTGGCCCCGCCCGATGATGATCAAAGCGGTTTCTATACCAGGCAGGTTATCGAAGAAGATCTGTCCCTCGCTAAAAGTTATGACTATGTCCTTCTGGGCCAGGCGGATGTTGCGGGCCAGGGTATTGCCTTCCCCGGGAAATCGCAGTCGGTAAAGGTCTTTAAGGCTGCTGCTTACCAGCCGCTTGTGAATTCCCAATCCCTCAGGTCCAAGGCTGTAGGTGACCTGCCAGACTTCGATCACCGCCGAGTATTCTTTCTGAAAAAGCACCTGGAAAAAGGCCCGGTTCAATCCAGTCTGGTCCCGGCTTTCGCCCGAGTAGAAAACAGACAGGCTCTCCAGCCCGGGCTGGTTAAAATAGGCAGCCAGCGCCTGGCTTTCTTCTTGGCGGATTTGCGGCAGGCAGAGTTCCAGGTAATCGCCGGTGCTCCTGGTTTCAAGGGCTTTGACTAAGGATTTCAGGTGCTCGGGTGTCGCCGGTTGGGCCGGATATAGATGGAGGCACAAGACCAGGCTGGCCAGCCCCAGCCAGAAGCCTGTCGCCGAACGTTTTCCTACCCCAAAAATTCCTCCCGGCAGCGGGCGCCACCTCTATTATATACAAAGTCGTGGCCCGGCACGTCTTCTCATACCAGATAGATGCAGGTTTTATGCCAGCCATAAAAGATACAGAAAGGATTCTCCCCGGCAGGGGGTAGCCTATAATCGGGCGGCCCTCAGACTGGCACCCCGGGCCAGTTAGCTTAAACTTTGATTACAACCGGGTAAATATCTTTACAATCAGGGCTGGGGCTTGGGTTCTTCTTTTTCCTTTTTCTCTTTCTTGAGGTATTCCTCCCAGGTGACGAAGCTGTGGTAGAAAATGGCATCACCTTCATCTATCCCGCGCGTAATCTCCGTTATATGGGAGGTGGTGGCCCCAAAAGCTTCTACCGCGTAGATGACCGCCTTTTCCGGGTCGATGGTGTTGCCGCAGGTATAGATATCCAGGGCCCCGTAATTCATCTCCGGCCAGGTATGGGTGGATATATGAGACTCGGAAATCACCACCACCCCACTGACACCGTTCGGCGGAAACCGGCTGAAGGAAATGGACCAGACCTGGGCCCCGGCGATTTCAGCGGCCTTGACCAGGATCTGCTGGACCTTTTCCACGCTGCCGATGATTTTTGGGTCGCAGCCCGAAGCCTCAACGATGTAATGGTGGCCGATGGTGGAATGATGTTCTTTGGTCATTCAGTTCCTCCGTCATTGTTCTTCAAGTTGATTATGGCATAAACGCCACCCATGTCAATAAACTTCTGCGTTTCAAAGTGGAACCCGCGGGTCGTTCTTGACCACGTTGAGCACCAGCTGGGTTACCGTGCGGTCAATGTACTTGATTGACAGGACCTTCTTGATGAACTGGTTAAGGTCCTGGCGGTCGAGGAAGCAGCCTATGACCACCGAATCCCAGTCACCGGTGACATCGAACACGGCCAGGACCCGGCGGTCCTCGGCAATTTTCTGCTGGGTCTCCAGCAGCTTGCCCTGCGTAAATCGCATCAGGATCACCGCCATCAGGCCAAAGCCGAAATATTCGGGATCAAGGACGGGAATGTAACCCTTGATGGCCCCAGCCTCTTCCAGCTTTCGTATGGTCTGAATCACCGCCGGGACAGAAACACCCGTTTCCCGGGCTATCTCCCGGTAGCTTTTTCTGGCATCCCGGTTAAGACAGGAAACAATTTTTCTTTCGGTTTCAGCGGGCATTTAGCCTCCATTACGAATATAAATTTTTTTATTCATCATATTGACATTTGTCATTATATTAATAAAATATCGGCATAAATGAAATAATAATGGACAATGAAGCTAACATATGTTCGGCGCCCATTACTATTTTAATAAATGGAGGGAAAAATGCAAGAAGGAATTAAAGACGTCCACGGCCTGAGCACGGAAGCCGAGGTGCTGGAGGCAGCCAGGAATCCTGAAAACCGGATAGAGTTCGTGCGGATCATGTTCACTGACATCCTGGGACGCCCGATGGATTTCTCGATTCCGGTCTCAGAACTGGAAAAAGCCTTTGCCGAGGGCAAGGGCTTTGACGGTTCTTCGGTCGAAGGGTTCGTCCGGATTGAAGAGAGCGACCTGGTAATTGTCCCAGACCCCAAAACTTTCAGGGTCTTTCCCTGGACCTACCAGGGTTTCGACCCGGCCATTACCTGGAGAGAAGCCATAATGTTCGGCGACATTTACCAGCCGGACGGGAATCACTACCCGGGCGACAGCCGCTACGTGCTGAAAAGAACCCTGGAAAGGATGAAGTCCGAATTCGGTTTTGCCGATTTCAAGTGTGGCTCGGAGATGGAATTCTTCATCTTCCCCGACGACCAGACCCCGGTCCCGACCGATTCCGGCGGGTACTTTTTCTCTGGCAGGCATGGCGAAGTCCGGAAAGAAATCCAGCTCCTGCTTAAAAAAATGGGCATCGAATCCGAATACGATCACCACGAGGTGGCCCACGGCCAGCACGAAATCGACCTGAGGTACCAGAACGCCATGGACATGGCCGATATCGTCATGGTCTTCAGGTACATGGCCAAGAAAGTGGCCAGGATGCACGGGCTTTACCTGACCTTCATGCCCAAGCCCATCAACGGTCAGAACGGCAGCGGCATGCACGTCCACCAGTCCCTGTGGAGAAATGGCCATAACGCCTTCTTTGAAAAAGAGGCCCCCTACCACCTGTCGCCCGAGGCCAGGAATTACACCGCCGGCATCATCCATCATGCCCGGGAGATCTGTGCCATTTTCAGCCAGTGGATTAATTCCTATAAGAGATTGATCGAAGGGTACGAGGCCCCGGTCTACATAGCCTGGGGACAGAAAAACCGCTCGGCCTATATCCGGGTCCCCGAATACCAGCCGGGCAAGGAAAAAGCCACCCGGATCGAGCTGCGCTCTCCCGACCCCGGCTGCAACATTTACCTGGCCCTGGCCACCATGCTGTCAGCCGGCCTGGACGGGATAAAAAACCGCCTGGAACTGCCCGAACCGGTAGAAGAGAACATCTATCACATGAGCAACAGCAAGCAGAAGAAGGCTGGAATCCAGGTCTTACCCAGAAACCTGCAGGAAGCAGTCCGGCTGGTGGAAAAGAGCCAGCTGGTCCGCGAAACCCTGGGCGAACAACTGCATGAAAAATTCATAGCCAACAAGAGAAAGGAAATCGAGGACTATCTCCAGAACGTCCCGGATGAGTTTGACAAGCAGGTCAGTCCTTACGAAATTAAGCGTTACCTGCCGATGCTCTGAGTTGCTACCAGGGGCACGGGACCGGGTGCGGCGATTATTTCTGGCTGAAATCCGGGTTCAACGTAATATTAAAGACATCAAGGTTCTTCAGCCTTTAATCCCCGTTCTCAATTGATTCTTATTGCCCGCCCCAGAATGGCCGGCCCGGGAAAGTATCAGGGCCATATAAATTTGCACATTTTTTAACCGCCCCGCAGTCTGGCTGAATAGCTGTGCCCAAGAAGGATGGCGATCTTACTCGAGATCCCGGTAAGAGGTATTTCTGACCGTCCCGACCATGGCCCAGAAATTTTCCAGCGGAACGTCGAGCTGCAGATGGTGGGTGGGCCCGATTATGAGTCCGCCCTGCCGGCCCACAGATCTGAGCCTATCCAGGACCTCACTTCTGACTTCATCCGGCGTTCCAAAAGGCAGGGTATACTGCAGGTCCAGTGTCCCCCAGAAACAGAGGCGGTCGCCGAATTCCCTCTTGAGCCGGGCCGGATCCATGGACCGGGGCTGAACCGGGTTGAGAACATCCAGTCCGATTTCCACCAGGTCCGGGATTATCGGATAAATATTCCCGTCCGAGTGGTAGGCAATCTTAATAGCCGGGTTAATCTTTTTCAGGGTGGCGATAATCTCGGCCATCCGAGGCTTCAGGAATCTTCGCCAGTGAGCCGGGGAAATCAGCATCCGGTCCTGGGCCCCGACATCATCGCCCAGCCAGATCATATCCACCCCCAGCCCGGCCAGGTTTCTGGCCACCTGCAGATGATACCTAAAGGGAATATCAAACAGCCTGTCCACCAGCTCCGGGTCTCTTACCATGTCCAGTAGCGTCCGCTCCAGCCCCCTCAAAGCCCAGGCGGTTTCAAAAATGGTGGTCACCACCACCCCTACTATCCAGTACTCCTCACCGAATTGTTCAACAGTCCTCCGGGCCTCGGCATAGAGCTCCGGTCGGTCGGGGTCGGGTGCCCGGTAGGAGTCAATGGCCCTGTCATCGGCCAGCGGGTGACCAACGATTTCGGTATAACGCCCCCGGCCGAACCTGGTTTCGTACTCCACGTTTCGCCAGCCCACGCCCCATTCATCCACGTAGGACAGGCCATCCTGGCTGTACAGGCCGGTGGCATAATAAGAATTGGCCCAGCCAACTGAAGTCAGAAGAAGGTCGCAGCCGGTTAGCCGTTCCAGGAGGTAACTGTTGCCCCGGCCATGGGGGTTGTGGGCTTCCGGGCCCAATCTCAGGGATTCCCTAAGCCGGTCGGCAAATTCTGGAGTGAAGCTCAACTGCAGCGGACATCTATCCGGCTCCTCGTGGCTCAGGGCCAGCCTGACCCTTTCCCTGGGTTTCATGAATCTCTCTTCATAGAAAATTATATTAATTTCTCGGCCTGCCGCCAGCTGAACATGTCCTCAAGCTTAAATTACAAGATTATGATTTGACCTTTACAGCTCTCCGGCTTCTGTTCTCAACCCTGCTGGCCCGCTTAAAATATTCACCGGTCTTCCTTAATATCATTTAATCAAATCCTTTAATACCATTCCCCATTATTGAAAAATTTTTCTTGACAATCATTTTCCAGCTCATATATAAAAAAATCTTATCATTAGGGTATTATAGGTTAAGAAGGAGTTATACATTATTACCAGTCTTGCTGGTTGGTGTATATCATTAGATTGGGAATTTCCATCCATCCCCGCCTGCATTCCGGTCCGCAACCGCGATGACCTGACCGTGATTCATTCAAGAAGGGTGTTGCTCATTCATTCCACCTGGAAGGGCTTTATTAAAAACAATTCCATAAAAAGGGAGGCCTGTTTTGAGTGTTCATCAAACCATCAACCTGGATAGCCTCCAGGAAATAGTGGAAAGGCACGGTTATAACAAGAACAAGCTGATTGCCATCCTCCAGGACATCCAGGCCGTTTATCATTATTTGCCGGCAGAGGCCCTGAAGACCCTCTCCAAGTTGCTGAAAATTCCGCTGATTGACATTATCTCCGTGGCCACCTTTTACCGGGCCTTCAGCCTGACCCCCAAGGGCCGGCACGTGGCTACCGTCTGCATGGGTACGGCCTGTCACGTCCGCGGGGCTCCAAAAATCCTGGAAGAGTTTGAACGTCAGCTCAACATTCGCCGGGGAGAGACCACCGAAGACGGCGAATGGTCGCTGGAAACCGTGGCCTGCCTGGGCTGCTGCGCCATCGGCCCGGTGGTAGTGGTCGACGGCGACTACCATGCCCATACCAGCATCAGGAAAGTCCCCACCATCCTCGGCAGGTACCGAAAGTGAGGCCGGCCATGAAACGGATAAAAAAATTCAAAAATGTAGAAGAGCTCAAAAAGGCCATAGAACAACAGGAAGCCGCCCGCCAGCAGGAAAAGAAGAAGAGGGTCATCGTGGTCTCCTCCGGAACCTGCGGGCAGGCCCGCGGCTCGCTCAAGGTCATCGAGGCCCTGAAAAAGGCTCTCCGGGAAGAGGGCCTGAAGGACCAGGTGGCCATCCGCATCACCGGCTGTCACGGGTTCTGCGAGGCCGAGCCTAACCTCATCATCTACCCGGACCGGATTTTTTACCAGAAACTGACCCCGCCCGATGTCCGGACCATAGTCAAGGAGACCCTGGTCGAAGGCCGGGTCGTGGAAAAATTCCTGCACCGGGACCCGCTCACCAAAGAACGGGCCTGGTACGAGAACGAGATCCCCTTCTACCAGAAGCAGAAGAGAATCGTCCTGGGCGACAATGTCTTCGTCGACCCGACCAGCCTGCTGGAATACCTGGCCATCGGCGGCTTCCGGCCGTTTATCAAGGTCCTGACCAGGATGAAGCCCGAAGAAATCATCCAGACGGTCAAACAATCAGGGCTTCGGGGCCGGGGCGGCGCCGGCTTTCCCACCGGCCTGAAGTGGGAAGCCACCCGCCGCGCGCCCGGCGACATTAAGTACATCATCTGCAACGGCGACGAAGGCGACCCCGGGGCCTACATGGACCGGAGCGTTCTCGAGGGCAACCCTTACCGGGTCCTGGAAGGGATGATGATTGGAGCCCTGGCCATCGGGGCCCGCGAGGGTTACCTCTACGTGCGTGACGAGTATCCCCTGGCCGTCCGCCACGTGACCCTGGCCCTGGAACAGCTGTACAAGGCCGGGCTTCTCGGTGAAAAAATCCTGGGAACCGATTTCAGCCTCGACCTGCACCTGGCCAAGGGAGCCGGGGCTTTTGTCTGCGGCGAGGAAACAGCCCTGATAGCCTCGATCGAAGGCCGGGTGGGCGAACCCCGACAGAGACCACCCTTCCCCGCCCAGAAGGGCCTGTGGCGAAAACCCACCTGCATCAACAACGTCGAGACCTGGGCCAACATTCCTTTAATTATGCTGAACGGTGCTGACTGGTTCTCCAGCATCGGAACCAGCGGCAGCAAGGGCACCAAGATCTTTTCCCTGGTCGGGAAGATAAACAACACCGGCCTGGTGGAAGTGCCAATGGGCATCACCCTGAGGGAGATAATCTACGACATCGGGGGCGGCATCCCCGAGGGCAAGGCCTTCAAGGCGGTCCAGACCGGGGGACCATCGGGTGGTTGCCTGCCGGCCTCCATGCTGGACCAGATCATCGATTACGAATCCCTGACCGCGGCCGGTTCCATCATGGGCTCGGGCGGCATGATCGTCATGGACGAGAAGACCTGCATGGTCGACGTGGCCAAGTACTTTCTCAACTTCCTGCGCGACGAAAGCTGCGGCAAATGCATCTCCTGCCGGGAAGGGACCCAGAGGATGTGGGAAATCGTCAGGGACATAACCGAGGGCCTGGGCCAGCCGGGAGACCTGGAATTGCTGGAAGAACTGGCCCTGGCCACCAAGGAGGCTTCGATGTGCGGCCTGGGTCAGACCGCGGCCAACCCGGTCCTGTCCACCCTGAGGTACTTCCGCGATGAATACGAAGCCCACATCTACGAGAAGCGCTGCCCGGCCGGGGTCTGCAAGAACCTCATCCGCTACGCGGTCATCCCCGAAAAATGCACCGGCTGCGAGGCTTGCAAGCGGGCCTGCCCGACCGGGGCCATCCAGGGTACCAGGAAGGATGTCCACCTGATTCTCTACGATAAGTGCATCAAGTGTGGAGCCTGCCTGGAAGCCTGCCGGTTCGAGGCCATCGAGGCCCAGCGCGAAGAGGCCATAACCATCGTCAGGGAGGTGAAGCCATGATCACCATGAAAATCAACGGAGTGGAAGTCAAGGCCGAAGAAGGCTGGACCATCCTGGAAACGGCCAGGTTCTACGGCCTGGAAATTCCCACCCTCTGCCACCACGAAGGGCTGACTCCCTACGGCGGCTGCCGCCTCTGCCTGGTGGAAATAGGAGAAGGGCCAAGGGCCAAGCTGGTCTCTTCCTGCACCTACCCGGCCGAAGAAGGCCTGGTGGTGCACACCGACACCAAAAGAGTGGTCCAGGCCCGGCGGATGATGATCGAGCTGATGCTGTCGGTGGCTCCCTACTCCAAGGTAATCCAGGACCTGGCCTCGAAATTCGGAGTCACCAGGATGCGCTTCAAGATTCGCAACGAAGAATGCATCCTGTGCGGGCTGTGCGTCCGGATGTGCGAGGAGCAGATGGACGGCAAAGCCATAGGCTTTCAGAACCGTGGCTACCAGAGGAAAATCTCCACGCCCTTTGACCTCAGGTCGGAAGAATGCCGCCTGTGCGGGGGCTGCATCTACATCTGCCCCGCCTGCCAGTTGCGCTGCCAGGGACCGCAGGCCGAAACGGCCATCTGCAATGCCTGCCTGACCATGGAGCCCACCTGCCTGGATTTTTACGACGAGCTCCAGTGCTGGATGTATGATGCCGGCCGCTGCGGCACCTGCGTCCGGGAGAAAAAATCATGACTTTAACCATAGATTCATCATTAAACTCAACCAAGGGAAAAAGGAGGTAAAACCATGACCTTTACAAAAATCAACAGGAGCGCAGCCACCTTAACCAAGAATAGAACCGAGGGTTCCATCAGTCCCTTCAGCGGGATGTGTGTGACCTGCGTGGATGGCTGTATCGGGATGTGCGAAATCGGAAAATCGGCCTACCGCGGCACCGAGGTCCTCTACCCCCAGCCATTCGGCCTGATCACCGCGGCCGCCGAAAAGGATTACCCGGTTGACCTGTCTCATTTCAACATCATGGGCACGGCCGCCGGGGCCTGGGGGGTGCCGGCCGACAGCGACCTGGCCACCTTTGAAAAGGTGACGATCGAAACGGCCATCGGCCATGACAAGGGAATCAAGCTGCGGGTGCCTTTCGTCATCTCCGGCATGGGCTCCACCAACGTGGCCAAGCAGAACTGGGCCGGCCTGGCCACCGGGGCGGCCATCTCCGGCGCCATCCTGACCGTCGGGGAAAATGTCTGCGGCATGGATGAGGAAGCCGAAATAAAGAACGGAAGGGTGGTCCGCTCACCCGACATGGAAATGCGGGTCCGCTCCTTCCAGAACTGGTACGACGGTTACGGAACGGTCGTGGTTCAGGCCAACGTGGAAGACACCAGGCTGGGTGTCCAGGAATACGTGATCGAGAAGCTGGGCGTCCAGGTCGTCGAACTGAAATGGGGCCAGGGTGCCAAGGACATCGGCGGCGAGGTTAAGATCAAGTCGCTGAAGAAAGCCCAGGAACTGAAAAGACGGGGCTACATCGTCCTGCCCGACCCGGAAGACCCCCTGGTCATCCAGGCCTTTGAAAAGGGCAGCTTCAAGGAATTCGAACGTCACAGCCGGCTGGGCATGGTGGAAGAAGAGGGCTTCATGAAACGGGTGGAAGAGCTCAGAAAGGCCGGGGCCAAGTACGTCTTCCTAAAGACCGGCGCCTACCGTCCGGCCGACCTGGCCCGGGCGGTCAAGTACGCTTCCAAGGCCAGGATCGACATGCTGACCGTGGACGGGGCCGGCGGCGGAACCGGCATGAGCCCCTGGCGGATGATGAACGAGTGGGGCATTCCGGGAGTGGAAATCTGGTCGCTGACCTATAAATACGCCGATTACCTGGCCAAGAAGGGCGAATACGTTCCGGATATCGTCTTTGCCGGCGGCATAACCTTTGAAGACCAGATCTTCAAGGCCATTGCCCTGGGCGCTCCCTTCGTCAAGGCCGTGGGCATGGCCCGCTCGCCCCTGGCCGCGGCCATGGTCGGTAAGACCATCGGCAGCCGCATCAAGGACGGCCAGATCCCGGTCTACGTGGAAAGGTTCGGAAACAGCGTTGAAGAAATCTTCATCACCGCTCCCGAGCTCAAGAAGAGGTTCGGCGAGAGGTTCAACGAGCTGCCACCCGGGGCCATCGGAGTTTACACCTACTTCAAGAGGCTGAACCAGGGCCTGAGGCAGCTGATGGCCGGGGCCAGGAAGTTCTCCCTGGGCTACATCACCCGGGATGACATCGGGGCCCTGACCATGGAAGCCGCCCGCATCAGCGGCATCAAGTACATCCAGGACATCGACAAAGAGGAAGTGGATAAGATCCTCAATTCCTGATTCCTCTTTTCCTATCAACCAAAAGGCTGAGCCTGACCCGAACAGGGCCAGGCTCGCTTTTTTTCAGGGCAAGCGGCCAGCATTTTCACCTTCAAGAACTTCATTTCTTAGAAGGTTAAGGCTATAAGTTGTGTCAACTTTTCGGGTTTAATTCGGCCGCGTGCTCACAAATGACATATTATCTGGCCCAAAACTTCCCCCGGCATAGACTTATGCCCTGTTCTTGTGGTATAAGAAAATGACCTGAAAGAAGATGATTACAACTATAATTAGCCTGTTCATCCTGCTGTTCGCCATCACCATTCACGAGGCAGCCCACGGCTGGGCCGCTTACCGGCTGGGGGACCCGACGGCCATGGCCGCCGGCCGGGTAACCTTGAACCCGATGGCCCATATTGACATCTTTGGCACCGTGATTCTTCCCCTTCTCCTGGCCGTATTCGGGGCCCCGGTTTTTGGCTGGGCCAAGCCGGTCCCGGTCAATCCCAACTTCCTGAGGAACCCGAGGAAAGACGGCTTCTGGATTTCCCTGGCCGGACCGGCCGCCAACATACTGGCAGCGGTCTCCGCTCTGCTGCTGATAGTAATCCTGAAACTGATCAGCCCGGTTACCACCACCGCCCTCTATAATTTCCTGACTTCCCGGGGTGGTTTGCCGCCCGGATTGCAGCCACTGCAGGGCCTGGTCATCATCCTGTTCTACCTGGTTCTGATCAACACCTACCTGGTAGCTTTCAACCTGATCCCCATGTATCCACTCGACGGAAGCGGGGTCCTGGAAGGTCTGCTGCCTGACCGCCTGGCTGATAGTTATTCCAGGCTGAGGCCGTATGGATTCCTGATAGTAATCATCCTGATTTCCGTGGGCTTCCTGGACCTGATCATCAGGCCTTTACAATACTTAATTCTGGCCGTAATCTTTTTTTGAGTGCCGTCGCCATGAGTCAACATCGCAAGAAAACGGTTTTGAGCGGGATGAGACCCACCGGTCCCCTGCATCTCGGAAACTACGTGGGCGCCCTCCGGGGCTGGGTCAAGCTCCAGGAGACCCATCGCTGTTTCTTCACCATCGTTCCCTGGCATGCCCTGAGTTCTGAATACGAAAACCCGAAGGTCATCAGGGAATATACCTTTGAAGTGGCCCTGGACTGGCTGTCGGCCGGGCTGGCCCCTGAAAAGTCGGTCCTGTTTATCCAGTCGGAGGTCAAGGAACACGCCGAGCTACACCTGCTGTTGTCCATGATCACCCCGCTGCCCTGGCTGGAAAGGGTCCCCACCTTCAAGGAGCAGCAGCAGGAAATCCAGGACCGGGAGCTGAACACCTACGGCTTTCTCGGTTACCCCCTGCTGCAGACCGCCGACATCATAATTTACAAGGCAGAGGTGGTGCCGGTCGGCGAAGACCAGGCCTTCCACATCGAGCTGGCCCGGGAAATAGTCCGGCGGTTCAACCGTTTCTACGGAGAGGTCTTTCCCGAGCCCCAGATGCTGCTGACCGAGGTCCCCAAGCTGGCCGGGACCGACGGGCGCAAGATGAGCAAGTCCTACGGTAATGCCATCTACCTCAAGGATTCGCCGGAAACCATCCGGAAGAAAATTTCTCCCATGGTCACCGACACCAGGAGAAAACGCCGCTCCGACCCAGGCGAACCGGACGACTGTCCGGTTTTCACCCTGCACAAGGCATTTGTTCCAGAAGAGAAGCGGGAGGAGCTGGCTGCCGCCTGCCGCAGCGCGTCCATAGGTTGCCTGGAATGCAAGAAAGTCGTCATTGAGGCCCTGATCCAGGAATTTGCCTCTTTCCGTGAAAAACGGGCCTACTACGAAAAGCACCCGAAACTGGTCTGGGAAATATTCGAAGAGGGAAACAAGAAGGCCCGGGAAGTGGCCGGAAAGACCATGGCCGAAGTCCGGGAAGTCATGGGCCTGGTTTTCCCGGGCAGCCAATCTACTCCAGGAAAGGTTTGATGGAACAGGAAATCCAGGACAGCCAGGAAAGCCAGCTGACGGTCCCGGGCAGCTCTGCCTCCGGCGACGGTTACCAGGTCAGGCTGGAAATCTTTGAGGGACCGCTGGACCTGCTGCTGTTCCTGATCCGGAAGAAAAAGATAGATATCCACGACATTCCCATCGCCGTCATTACCCGCGATTACCTGGAATACCTGGAAAGGAAAGACCAGATCAACCTGGACCGGGAAGCCGAGTTCCTGCTGATCGCCGCCCTGCTGATTTTCATCAAGTCCCAGATGCTGCTGCCCCGGGAACAGGAAGCCATCCAGGCCGACGACCCGCGCCAGCTCCTGGTTGACCGACTGCTGGAGTACCAGAAGGTCAAGGTGGCCTGCACCATTCTCCGGGAAAAGGAAGAGGACCAGCTCCTGCGCTGGAAAAGAACCTTCCTGCCGCCGGTGGCCAAGCCGGAAGAAGCCGAGTTGCTGGAAGTGAGCCTGTTCGACCTGGCCGAGACCTTCTTCCTGCTCATGAAAAAAAGGGAAAGGGAAAACCTCCAGGTCATCAAGGGCAAGGACGTCTCGGTTGAAGAAAAAATGAAAGAAATGCTCGGTTACCTGGAAACCCATGGCTCCATGGATTTCCTGGAATACTTCTCCGGCCAGGAGACGCTGGAAGAAGCCCTGGTTTCCTTTTTCTGCCTGCTGGAGCTGGTGAAGAACCACCTGGTGACAGCCGTGCAGGAACAACTGTTTCAGACCATCAGGGTCTGGCTTCGCAAGTCCAGGCCCCACAGCCACGGACAGAGCCATGAATGACCAACTGAAAGCCATACTGGAAGTTCTGATTTTTATTTCCCAGGAACCTTTGAACCGGGAAAAAATGAAGGAAGTCCTGGGCGAGGTACCGGACGAGGAGCTGGAAGCCGCTCTCAACTCGCTGCTGTCGGACTATGCCAGTGGCGGGCGAGGAATCCAGGTGGTCCAGTCGGGCGGCGGTTACCTCTTCACCACCAAGCCCGAACACGACCAGTGGGTCAGGCGGTTGCTGCAGATCGAAAAGAAGACCAAGCTATCCTCGGCCGCCCTGGAGACCCTGAGCATAATCGCCTATCACCAGCCGATTACCCAGGCCGAGATTTCGGCCATCCGGGGCGTTGATTCCACCTATTGCCTGAAGAGCTTGCTGCAGAAGAAGCTGATCAAGATAGTCGGAAGGAAAAAGGCGCCCGGCAATCCGCTGGTCTACCGCACCAGCGAAAGGTTCCTGCAGTACTTCGGACTCAACAGCCTGGATGATTTGCCGAAAGAAGAAGAAATTGCTAAAATCCTGGAGGAAGAGAAACAGGCTATTTCCTGAAACCCTGGCCAGCCGAGGGACTTAAACCGGCCAGGTTGGCCGGAATTGCCAGGACGGAACAACCAGGGACACGGACGGAATATCATAGCCAACCGGCAATCAAAATTCTGTTCCCCAGCAAATTAATTCTGGAGGAAGATTGACAGCCGGAGCAAACCGGCCAGCAGGTCACCTGGATTGGCTCTAAGTAAAGATTTTTCCTATACTTAGGGTTGACAAAGGGTTTTGACTTCTATAGTATAGGAAGCTATTCTTCAATCAATACATTCTATGGAAATCATCGTAGCCAGAAACAGCGGATTTTGTTACGGAGTCAGACGGGCCCTGCAGCTCGCCCGGAAGACCGGTCAGAAGTCCAGGCAGCGGATTTTCAGCTGGGGCGAAATCATCCATAACCCCGAGGTTATAACCAGCCTGCAGAAAGACGGCATCCTGGTGGCCGATTCCCTGAGCCAGCTAAAACCCGGTGACACGGTACTAATCCGCAGCCACGGGATTTCCCCGGCCGTCTACCGGGCCCTCAGAAAGAAAAAGGTGCGACTGGTGGACGCCACCTGCCCCATCGTTAAAAAAATCCAGCAGACCGTGGACCGGCTCAGCCGTCAGAGCGGAGAAATCATAATCGTCGGCAACAAGAACCACCCCGAAATCCAGGGCCTTCTGGGCTACAGCCGTGGCAAAGCCCGGGTGGTGGAAAACGAAGAGCAGGCCCGGGCTCTGCCCTTCAGGAAAAAGAGAGCCGTCCTGGCCCAGTCTACCCAGGATGGACAACTTTTCAGCCAGGTGGTGGGGGTGCTGGCCGAGAAAACCGCCGAACTCCAGGTCTTCAACACCATCTGCCAGTCCACCCGCATCCGCCAGGTGGCCACGGCCGAGCTGGCCCGCCGGGTGGAGGCCCTGCTGATCATAGGCGGCAGGAACAGCTCAAACACCAACAAGCTCTACCAGATTTCACGCCGGCTGCTGCCAAGGACCTATTTCATCGAATCAGCCGAAGAAATCACCCCCGAAATGTTGCGGGGTGTGAATAAAATCGGGCTTTCGGGAGGGGCTTCCACCCCGCCCGAAGTGATCAACAAAACTGTTGCGGCTATCCGCCATAGCTTCCAACAGAATTCACATCAGGAGAAGGTGACCCATGATTGACACCAAAAAGAATCCCAAGAACGACGACCAGCTGACGCCGGAAGACTACGAACGTCTTCTCGACCAGTACCATCTTTCCGAGCAGGAACTGAGCGCCGGCACCATAGTCCGCGGCCGGGTGGTGAAAAAGACCCCCAGCCATCTGCTGCTCGACATCGGCCACAAGACCGAGGGAGCCATTCCCCTTGAAGATTTCAGAACCCCCCAGGAATTCGAAGAAATCAAGGTCGGAACCGAAATAGAAGCCATCCTGGAACGGTCCAGACCGCAGGACGGGTATTTCATCCTGTCCAAGAAAAAAGCCGATGCCCTGCGGGCCCTGGAACACCTGGAAAAGGCCTATCATTCCAATAACTGGGTCACCGGAACGATCAAGGCCAGGACCAGGAACGGCTACACCGTGGACGTGGGCCTGGACGCCTTCCTGCCTGAGTCCCATGCCGACCTCCGCCCGCTCAAGGACCCTGACTCCCTCCTGGGTCAGACCCTTAAATTCAAGGTCATGAAGTTTAACCGCAAGGAAGAGAACGTGGTCCTGTCCCGGAAACTCCTGCTCCAGGACGAGCGGGAAAAGAGAAAGCGCCGGGTCTTCGGGCGCCTGGTCAAAGGCGGCACGGTCAAGGGCACGGTCAAGTCGCTGACCAGCTTCGGGGCCTTCATCGACCTGGGCGGGGTCGAGGGCCTGCTCCACATCTCCGACCTGAGCTGGGGCAAGGTCAACCACCCCTCGGAAGTGCTCCAGGTAGGCCAGGAAGTGGAGGTAGTGGTCCTGGACTTCAACGAGAATGAGGAAAAAATCTCCCTTGGTTATAAACAGCTAACTCCCGACCCCTGGTTGAGCGTTGAGCAGAAGTACCAGCCGGGAACCAGGATTACCGGTAAGGTGGTCAGCCTGACCGACTTCGGGGCCTTTGTCGAACTGGAAAAGGGTGTGGAAGGGCTGGTTCATGTCTCCGACCTGACCTGGTCCAAGAAGATGGTCCACCCCAAGAAGGTCCTCCAGGTCGGCCAGGAAGTGACCGTCCAGGTTCTTGAAGTCAACCCAGAGAACAGAAGGATTTCGCTCGGGCTCAAGCAGGTCACCCCGCATCCGCTGGAGCTCTTCGCCCAGAAGCATAATCCCGGCTCCAGGCTCAAGGGCAAGATAACCAGCCTGACCGATTTCGGGGCTTTCGTCCAGGTGGACAAGGACATCGAAGGCCTGGTGCACATTTCCGATATCAGCTGGGAGAAAGTCAGGCATCCCTCGGACAAGCTCAAGGTGGGAGAGGAGATCGAGGTGGTGCTGCTGAACGTCGACCTGGAGAAGCAGAAAGTCTCCCTGGGCATCAAGCAGCTCGAAGGCGATATCTGGGAAGATTTCTTCCAGCGCCAGAAGGTGGGCGATGTCCTCAAGGTTAAAATCGTCCGGATCGCCGAGTTCGGAGTCTTCGTGGAAATCATGCCCGGAATCGAAGGCGTGGTCTTCAACTCCGAGCTGGATGACAACCGGGTGGAGAACCCGGCCGAAGTTTTCAAGATCGGCGAAGAGAAGATGGCCAAGATCATCAAGCTCAACCCGGCCGCCAGGAAAATCTCGCTGAGCTTCCGGCAGGCCCAGGTGGACCAGCAGAAAAAGGAATTCCAGAAATACCTGGAGGGTCAGAGCGACCGCCTGACCCTGGGCGATCTCTTAAGAGAACAACTTAAGAACCTGCCCGGCAGGACCAACGGCAAAAAGGAGGGTGAATCATGATCAAGGCTGACCTGGTAAACATCGTCTCGCGGGAGCTTAACATCTCCAAGCAGGAAGCCGAAGTCGGAGTTAACCTGTTCTTCGAAGCCATCAAGGAAGCCATACTCAAGGGAGAGGAGATCGAGTTCCGCGGTTTCGGCAGCTTTCGCTTCCGCCAGCGGGCCCCCCGGGCCGGTCGCAACCCGCGGACCGGCGAACTGGTCAAGGTTCCGCCCAAGAAAGTGCTGTACTTCAAGCCATCCAAACTGCTGAAGGAGATGCTCAATCAGAATAAATGAGATACTGCACCGCTCCCTGGAGATTGGACTACGTTAAAAAGGCCCTGAAGATGAAAGGCTGCGTTTTTTGCCAGGCCCTGAAGAAAAAGGATGACTGCCAATCTCTGATTCTCTACCGGGGCCGATTCAATTTTATCATCATCAACCGATTCCCCTACACCACCGGCCACCTGATGGTGGCCCCCTACCGGCACCTGGCCAGCTTCGAAACCGCCCCACGGGAAATCGTGGCCGAGGCCATGGAACTGGTTCAGCTGGCCCTGAGAATCCTGAAGAAGAGTTACCGGCCTCATGGTTTTAACGTCGGCCTCAACCTGGGACAGCCGGCCGGGGCCGGGGTGACCGGTCATTTTCATATCCACGTCGTCCCCCGCTGGCCGGGTGATTCCAATTTCATGCCGATCATCGGCCAGACCAGGGTTTTCTGCGAGGATCTCACCTCCACCTACAACCGCCTGAGACCTCACTTCGAGCGGGAAGAAAAGAAACAGGAGAAATAAGCCATGCTAAAGACAATGCGGAAGAACGTTAAATCACTGGCTCCAGTGCTCTGGATAGTCATCGCCACCTTTGTGATTGCCATCTTTGCCGTCTGGGGCGGCGCCGGCCGTCTGGGCGAATCGCGGCGGGAAAACACCATCGTTCAGATCGGCAAGGCCGACATCTCGGTCGAAGATTACTTCAACGTGCTGCGGCAGCGGGTGGAGGCCATGAAAAAGGAATACCCCGACCTCAACCCGGCCCTGCTGCGGCAGCTCAACCTTCCCCAGCAGATCCTGGAACAGATGGTCCAGCAACAGCTCCTGCTCCACCTGGCCAGGAAAAAAGGCCTGAAGGCCACCGACAGCGAACTCCAGGAAAAGATCATGAGCTTCCCGGTTTTCCAGAGGGACGGAAAATTCGTGGGCTTTGAGGAATACAAGAGAATCCTGGACTGGAATCACATCCCCATCCAGAAATTCGAGGACAGCCTCCGTGATGACATCCTGATCAACAAGATATACCAGTTGCTGACGGCCGGGGTGGCCGTGACCGAGGACGAGGTCTGGGAAAACTACCGGAACCAGAACGAAACGGTCAAGCTCGAATACCTGGTAGCTTCGACCGACAAGATAGAGCTATCGGCCTCTCCAACAGAAGACGAAATCAATAATTTCTTCGAAAAGAACAAGGACAGGTACCGCGTGGCCGAACGCCGCGAGGGACAGATGGTTTTCCTCAAGACTGACGACCTGAAAAAGGAAATCAGCGTCTCCGACTCGGAAATCGAAAAATACTACAAGGACAATATCAGCCAGTTCAAGGAACCGGCCAAAATCAAGGTCAGCCGGATTTACCTGACCTACACCGAGGCCGACAAGCAGCAGGTTCTGGACCTGGGAAAGAACATTCATTCCCGGTTGACCTCGGGAGAGGATTTTGCCCGGCTGGCCACCCAGTACTCGAAGGACGACAAGGCTGCGGCCGGCGGGGACTGGGGTTATTATGACTGGCAGAGCTTCACCCCCGAAGAAATCAAGGCCATCAACCAGCTGGAAGCCGGCCAGGTGACCGAACCCCTGGACCTGGGTTACGCTGTTTCCATTCTGAAGGCCACGGAAAAGATGCCAGAAGTAACCAGGTCGCTGGCCGAGGTCAAGGCCATGATCCAGAACAGCCTTATAGAACAGAAAGCCCGGAACCAGGCTTCGGACCGGATGGAAAAGCTGGCCAGGGTGGCCCGGAAAACCAGGAACCTGGAGCAGGCCGCCCGGAGAGAAGGATTGACCACCCAGCCCACCGGCCTGCTTAAAAAGGGCGACCCGATTGCCCAGGTTGATTCCTCCGGATTCTTGAGCCAGGCCCTTTTCGAGCTCAAGGAAAAAGAAATATCTTCGCCGGTCTTCACCTATGAAGGCGTGGCCCTGGTTCAGCTCACCGGGATCAACCCGGAGCACCCGGCCTCCCTGGACGAGGTCAAGGACCAGGTGAAGTCTGACCTAATCGGTGAACTGAAGAAGGAAAAGCTCAAGGAAAAACTGGCTTCCCTGAAATACGCCCAGGCCGTCAACTGGGAAGATTTCGCCAAGAGTAACGGCCTGGAATACAAGCGGGCTGAAACTCACAAGCGCGGGCAGTATCTCAGCCTGATTGACGATACCACCGAGCTGGACAGGCTGGCTTTCAGCCTGCCTCTCAATCAGCCAAGCGAACCCTTTGAGACCAGCGGCGGCTATGCCGTGTTAAGGGTGCTGGAGAGGAAGGAAGTCACCCGGGAAGACTTCGCCAAGGTCAAAGACCAGGAAATGGCTACCCTGCTCAACCAGAACCGGGAGATGTTCCTTTACAGCTACCTGCAGAAGGTCCGGCAGGACATGAAAATCAAGGTCAACTACAACCTGTTCAACCGGGTCACGGATGACGTGCTGGGAAGGCTGGGCGAATAACCCTCTTTTTAATAAATAAAAATTAAATTATTAAGGAGGGCAAATGGAGACTGCCAAGAAATCCCTGCCGCCTGAAGCCTACCGCGAGCTGGGACCCGGTGAAAAGTACACCCCGCTGGTTCCGGCCGAGAGGCTCATTCCCGAAGTTACTGCCCGCTCGGTGCTCTGGGGCCTGTTCATGGCCCTGTTCTTCACCTTTTCCATGGCCTACCTGGGCCTTAAGGTCGGAACGGTGCCCGAAGCGGCCATCCCCATCGCCATCCTGGCCGTGGGCCTGGGTTACACCTATTCCCGCAAGAATACCATCCTGGAAAACGTCATCATCCAGTCCATCGGGGCCGCCTCGGGAGCCCTGGTGGCCGGGGCCATCTTCACCATTCCGGCCCTGTTCATCATCGGCCTGCCCATCGATATCTTCAAGATTTTTCTGTCAACTTTCCTGGGCGGCTGCCTGGGCATATTGTTCCTGATTCCACTGCGCCGCTATTTCTGCGTTGAGCAGCACGGGAAACTGCCCTTCCCCGAGGCCACGGCCACCACCGAGATCCTGGTCTCGGGAGAAGGCGGCGGCGATCAGGCCAGGCCGCTGATTCTGGGAGTAATAATTTCCGGTATCTACGAGTTCCTGTCCATCGGCGTCCGGCTGTGGGACGAAGTCATCACCTTCCGCTTCCTGCCGTTCATGGACCGGCTGGCCGAAAAGAGCCGGATGGTCCTTAAGATTGACGCCCTGTCCGCCTTCCTGGGCCTGGGCTATGTCATCGGCCTGCGCTACAACGCCATCATCGTGGCCGGTGGCCTGCTCTCCCACTTTGCCTTCATCCCGGTCATCTGGTTCCTCGGACAGCATTTTACCGAGGCCATCTATCCCGGGAAAATCCCCATCGCCCAGATGAGCGAGGTCCAGATCTTCACCACCTACGTTCGTTACATCGGCATCGGGGCCATCTTCATGGCCGGGGTGCTGGGAATAATCAAGTCCCTGCCCATCATGGCCCGGGCCTTCTCCCTTGGTTTCAAGGAAATTCTCAAGGGCAAGCAGGCTTCGGCCGAAACCATCCGGACCGACCGCGACCTGAAGATGTCCACCATCATCGCCGGCATCCTGGTTACGGCCGTGGCCATCTTTTTCTACTTCCTCTGGATTTCCAACCTGAAATTCGCCCTGATCGGGGTGGTCATCTGCCTGGTCCTGTCTTTCCTGTTCACCACGGTGGCCGCCACGGCCATTGCCATCGTCGGCACCAACCCGGTCTCGGGCATGACACTGATCACCCTGATCCTGTCCAGTGTCATTCTCATAGGCGCGGGACTGTCGGGTCAGGAAGGCATGGGTGTCGCCCTGCTAATCGGAGCCGTGGTCTGCACCGCCCTGGCCGTTTCCGGAAGCTTCATCACCGACCTCAAGATCGGCTACTGGATCGGAGCCACGCCACGGAACCAGGAAAGGTTCAAGTTTACCGGAATCCTGGTTTCGGCCCTGGCCGTGGGTGTGGCCATATTCATCCTGGACAAGGCCTTCTCCTTCCAGAGCGGGGCCCTGGCCGCTCCCCAGGCTAACCTGATGGCCGCGGTCATCAGGTCGCTGATGTCCAAGGAGCCGGTGACCTGGCTGCTTTACGGCATCGGGGCCTCGATTGCCCTGGTGGCCGAGCTCTGCAAGATTCCGCCGCTGCCCCTGGCCCTCGGCATGTACCTGCCGCTGGAACTGACCACCCCGCTTCTCGTGGGCGGATTCCTGTCCCACCTGGTTAAGAAATCAAGCCAGGACAAGGAGCTGGCCGAGAAGAGGCACAACCGGGGCATGCTGATTTCTTCCGGTTTCATCGCCGGCGGAGCCCTGATGGGAATTGTCCTGGCCGTCCTGAAGCTGGCCAAGCTTGACCACTACGTCAGCCTGGGCATACCCATGGTCCTGGAAAACGGCAAGTGGGTTGACGGAACCCCGGCCGGCTGGTTCAGCCAGTACGGTGAAATCATCAGCCTGGTGGTCTTCATCCTGCTGGTCGGTTTCGTCTACTGGCAATCAAAAAAGGAAAAATGAACTAAAAGAAAGGAAAGAATAAATGAAAGCCACCAAACTCTACCAGGCCGCTGAAAAGGCCATCTTTCAGTCCCTTAAGCTCAAACCGGGGGAGAACTTCCTCCTGGTCACCGATAAGCAAAAAATGGAAATAGCCGAAGCCCTGGCCTTTTACGCCAAGAAGGCCGGAGCGGAAACCACCACCTACCTGATGACCGAGACCCTGCGGCCGATAACCGAACCCACCAAATTGTTCAAGCTGCTGACGGAAAAGGCAGATGTCATCACCTACCTCCTGGATGCCCGGATCCAGGAAAAACCCTTCCGCGGCTTCATGGTCAGCCAGGGGATGAAGCTCAGCCGCATCTGCATGATGCCCGGGATAACCGTGGACATGATGGAAAGGCTGGTCAACATCGATTTCACCAGGATGAACGAGTTCACCAAGAAGGTCATCAGGGCGATGAAAGATGCCGACCGGGTAATCATCGAAAACGAAGCCGGAACCAACATCAGCTTCAGCGTCAAGGGACGGGAGTGGCACAACGACAACGGCGACATCGGTAAAAAGGGCAAGCACGGCAACCTGCCGGCCGGCGAATGCTACACCTGCCCGGTGGAAGAAACCTTTACCGGCAAGCTGGTCATCAGCCTGATCGACGACAAGCTGGGCCATGGCGAGATGGAGTTCAAGGAAGGCCGCCTCCTGCGCTGGAAGGGTAAAGGCATCGAGGCCATAGTGAAGAATATAGGCTCCGACCAGACCGGTTTTATCATCGGCGAGTTCGGCATCGGCACCAACCCCGGGGCCCGCATCTGCCCCAACATGCTGGAAGCGGAAAAGGCCTTCGGCACGGTTCACTTTGCCATCGGCGATTCCTACGGAATCGGGAAGAACAAGAGCAAGCACCACTACGATGCCCTGGTGGACAAGGTGACCATCATCGCCAAGGGGAAATACATAGCCAAGAACGGCAAATTCCTGATCTGAGCCGATTCTCGGACAGGAAAAAACACATCATAAATATTAATGAAGACAGGCTGGCTTTCTGCCTGGCCGGATAGGGAAAATAGCTCGTTCAGCTGTAATATTGACAGGTTGGTCTTCGCCTTCTCAGGCCTCGAAGCGAAATCTTTCTGGCTCCGGAGCACCGGGCTTCCCTGGTTAAGATATTATCCGGGGATCTCCAAGCGGCCCCTGTCTCCTTCCAGTACCCTTCCTAAAAATAAAGCCACACCGGTTCCTGGGGCGCAGGGCCGACGAAGTCGAGGTCATTCAAATCAAGCCTCGCCGGGTGGTGTTAAATGCTTCCTCGCGTCTGGCAGGTAAAGCCTTCTTGTCACTCCCGAAGACGGTGGTCAACGATCATTGACGCCACGGGCTATTAGGGGTGGGAAGCTGCCATTTATTCCAAACAGGAATGAAACTTGATTGCCCGCCTTCATTACCTTTTGACTGTGATAAGTTAATCACTATCGTGATACTACCATATTGCTGATACCGATTAGGCCAGCGCTCCATATAACACTCTTCGAACCCATGGTTGATGCCCTCGGGACTGATTTGTACACCCCATGAGAATATTCCATTTTTATATGCGTCTTTGGTAAAGATGCTAAAAATGCCGGGTCGGGTCATAATGGCTGGCACGCCACTTGCTCTTTAACCTGGCGAAAGGAGGTTAACATGAAAAAGGCATTAGCCGTTACTCTGAGCACAATTATTATTTTATCCACACTTTCGCTTATTCCCCTGGCCAGCCAGACCGTGAACCCGGCCGATTCCTGCTGGGACAACTGGGAAAGATGCCGGGCCCGGGCCCTGGAGTCTGACTTCGGCCCAATAAGAACCACCATGGCCCTGACCCTGTGCGACATCGCCCTGGGCAAATGCTTGCTTAACGCCATCTGATTAAACAAGGAGGACTCGTGAGAAGAAAACTGGCTCTGGCCCTTGCCATCCTGATCGGATTGTCAATCCTCCTCAGTTCACCTTCGACCTCCCGGGCAACTGAAAAACAGGATATCTGCCTTTTAATCTTTGAGAGATGCGTGGCCCGGGCTCTGCTTGCCGACACGAGTTTTCTTGCCACCGTTGCTGCTCTCCAGCTCTGCGACAACCAAAGGCTCGCCTGTTATATTCTGATGGCGATAATGATCTGAACAGCGGGGAAAAAAGGGGCTCAGGCCAAAAAGGTCAGGGCCCCTTTTTTGCAAACTTATAGAAGGAGGATTAAGATGACGAAAACAAAAGGGCAAACCAGGTTCCCGGACGGATTAATCGGGTTGCTCCTTCTGACTATTTTAATAATCATTCCACATTCTACACAGGGGCAGCAGGTCAAAATCCGGACAGCCAGAGAGCTTCCGCTGGCCGGAGCCAAGGACCGGCCTTTCTTCTTCAAGCCCTTCATCATGCACCTTTCCCCGGCCGGACTCCTGGTTTCGGAATCCGGAGAAAACTGCCTGAAGCTAATCGGAACCGATGGCCGGCTAAAAATGACCATCGGCAAGCAAGGACAGGGACCCGAGGAATTCGATTCTCCGATGGGCCTGGACCTTTTTGAAAACAGGATCTATGTAGCCGATTTCTTCAATCGCCAGGTAAAAATCTATAGTTTGGAGGGAAGGCTTCTTAGCAGTTTCAGAACCGACATAATGCCTGTTCACCTGGTGGTGCTCACCGCAGACAGGATCATCGTTTCCAACCGACCCAAACCATTTACTGACAAAGAACCCATTCTTTATTGCTACGATTCCCGGGGAACAAAGAAATGGCAGTCAGTCACCCCTTTTCCTTCACCCGATAAGGTTTATTTCAGCTTGATAAACGAAGTCTTCCTGAAAAAAGACTCTAGCAGAAACATCTACTTAGTTCATAGATACAACGACCCTCAAATCCTGAAAATTGATGCCGACGGAAGGATAACGGGAAAAATTAAACTGGATGAGTTCTATCCCCTTCACCGTGTCGAGATCCCTCTCAAAAGCGGGAAAAAACAAATCACCATAATCTGCTGGAATATAGCCCACCACGGGGATAAGTTTTACCTCCAGGTCCCGGATAAAGATGCCCGGGGTGACTTTGTTCCGGGAAAAGAAGTCTTCGTTATCGACGGCAATGGCCAGGTAGTCGAAAAAATAAGATTTCCCCAGGCCGTCCGTCTCCTGACCACCGACGGCTCAACCTTCTACGTTATTAATTCGGAAGATGAACTCTATGCCTACTGGGTGGACCAGGAATGAAGAAAGCGGTCGTTATTCTCCCAGTTCTTATTCTTTTGCTCATTATTTTTTGGCCTGAAGTTCTCCTGCCTTCCGCCGACCTCCAGACCCGGGGGCCCGCCATTTTCTCCTCGCTCGAAGAGGTCACCGGCTACCGGGAAGGGCCCCTGGTCCTGGTGTTCATATCGCTGACCTGCCATGTCTGCTGGGAAGAACTCTTTGAGATGAAGGATTTTGTGGACGGGATGGCTCTGCCGGTCACTCTGGTTGGCGTCTCTGCCGAAAACCGGGAGCGGCTGGTTCAATTCATCCGCCGCTATTCCTTCAGCTATCCGGTAATCGAAGACAGGAACAAGACCCTGTTCAGGCGATTCCGGGTCAGGCTGGAGCCGTTTGTGGTAATCCTGGATTCTTCCGGGGAAGTTTTTCACCTGGATGACCCGGCCCTTGATTTTGAGACCAGAAGAGAGTTAAACAAGAAAAAAATCCTGGAAGTTGCTGCAAAATAAGCCTCCGTCAATAATGGTGTCGCCCCTTGCTGCGAAAGGGGGCAATTCTATTTAAGCCGGCTGACTTTAGCCGGACTTTTACGGAAGATGCGCCCATAATCCAGGTCCAGCCATTAAATTTCCAGTATCCCGCCGCTCTCATACCGACCCCTCAGACTAAAGAACAGGTCTTGGCCGGAAAGAACTTTTTTGTTGAAAAATCCCTTTTTTTAATAAATTATAGAAGCGGAGCCCGGAAATTAACAAACCCGAACCGGATTAAATTAACTGAAATGAGCCAGTTCGACCTGAAAAAACTTCTGCCCTGCTACCAGGAAGTGGCCATCCTGAAATATGGCGGCACCCTGGACTTCAAGCGGCTGGAAAAATCCATGGAGCCGGTTCGCCTGGGGCGGGAAGAGTTTTCCAACCAGCACCTGGAGATGCTGGAGCGCGACAACCTTTTCCCGGCCTGGTGGAAATTGCCGAAGTTGATCGGGCCGGAGCTCGAAGTTCTGAAAGGAGCTTTCCGGAACATCCAGCCCCGGGACCAGGACCTGGTCCAGAAGCTTTTTGATATCTTCAAGAACATAGAGGTCCTGTCCTGCCTGCTCCGGGTCATCTGCCCGCAGCATTACGGAATTTACAGCGCCCCGGTGGAGAACCTGCTGTCCATCAAGGCCGAAACCCCGGTCAGAAAATACCTGGTTTACCTGGAAAACCTCACCGAACTCCAGGAAGAATATGGCCTGGAGCGGATAGCTGACGTGGACATGGCCCTTTTTGCCCTCTGCTGCCTGCTCAATGAAGGCTACATCAGGCAAAACCCTGAATACCATCAAATCTATCTTGACTACCTGGAGCGACCAAACCTGGTCAAGAAAATTTCAGCCCGCAACGCTCTCAGGAATATCCGACAGGAAAATATCTACTACCTGGACCTGGCCGAGTCCTTCCTGGAAAACGACCCGGAGATAGCCGGCATCCTGGCCGGAAAGGAACTGGAATGCCTTATTAACAGGCTATTTTCTGAACTCCAGACCAGGCACAAAATCTATCCGCCGGGTCCGATGCCCGAGAAACTCGAGGAGCTGGCTCTCAGGAAGGTTTTCAGCGACCAGGTGAAAGAAGACATACAAAAATGGTGGGACACCAGGAATGATTGCGTCCATCTCAACCTGGCCGAAGCCAGCGAACCCGAGCTAAATCAATTGCGGGCCCGCGTCCGCCAGATGATCACCGGCCTGTGGGAGATAAAGGACAGAATCGAATCCTGAATATCTAATCATCAACAACCCTAACCTGACCGGAGAATCCGGCAAAAGTCCGGGAAAAAGGAATATGCCACCGATTTCTTGTAGAGTGCTGAGTTATGATGGCCGGCAGACCCGAGGGTAACCCCACCCCTCCCCCTCTCTTTTATAATAAATGAAAAGATTTAAAATTCACCTCAAAAGGGGATTCTCTTAGAAATCGATTTTTAATAGATAATTAAAAATATATGCAGGAGAGAGGGTCAGAATATCGGTTCTGTGTTAAGAACTGGTTTTGCTTTCCTTTCAGAGCACGAATAGACTCACTTAATTACATTTTGATGTGCTGATGGGAATCGAATATAATTTTACCAAATAATCGATTAATCACAGCAGAGGTAACATGGGACGGCGAAGAACGCGAGATACAAACAAGAATAATCCTGCACTAAATAACGGCGCCACTCTCGGCTTTGAAAAGAAGATGTGGGAGGCGGCTGACGCCCTCCGGGGCTCGATGGATGCCGCCGAATACAAACATGTTGTCCTTGGCCTGATCTTCCTCAAATATATCTCGGATTCATTTGAAGAGCTTCATGCCCGGCTCGAGGCCGAACGCTCTCAGGGCGCCGACCCCGAAGACCCCGATGAATACCGCGCTCTTAACGTTTTCTGGGTTCCTCCTGAAGCTCGCTGGTCCCACCTTAAAGATAACGCTGTTCAGCCGACTATCGGCCAGCTTGTCGACGAAGCCATGGACGCGGTCGAACGGGACAATCCTTCCCTTAAAGGAGTTCTCCCGAAGGATTACGCTCGCCCGGCGCTCGATAAGCAGCGGCTCGGCCAGCTTATAAACCTCATCAGCAACATTGGTCTCGGTGACGAAGAAAGTCGCTCGAAGGATATTCTTGGCCGCGTGTACGAATATTTCCTGTCCCAGTTCGCCAGCGCTGAGGGCAAAAAGGGCGGAGAGTTTTACACGCCGCGGTGCATCGTCCGCCTCCTCGTTGAAATGCTCCAGCCATTCAGGGGCCGTGTCTATGACCCCTGTTGCGGTTCATCAGGAATGTTCGTTCAATCCGAGGAGTTCATCCGGGCCCACGGCGGCCGCCTCGGCGACATTGCCATCTATGGCCAGGAATCAAATTACACCACCTGGCGCCTGGCTAAAATGAACCTGGCTATCCGGGGAATTGAAGGCCAGATCGCCCATGGCGATAGCTTCCACAACGACCGTTTTCCCGACCTGAAGGCCGATTATATCCTGGCCAATCCACCTTTTAACGTTAGCGACTGGCGGGGCGAGCTCTTGAGAGAAGATAAGCGCTGGAAATACGGTGTTCCGCCCGTGGGTAACGCTAACTTTGCCTGGGTTCAGCACATCATTTACCATCTTGCGCCAACCGGTCTTGCCGGTTTTGTCCTGGCCAACGGCTCAATGTCTTCCAACCAATCCGGCGAAGGCGAAATCAGGAAAAACATCATCGAAGCCGACCTGGTTGACTGCATGGTTGCCCTTCCCGGGCAACTGTTTTATTCCACCCAGATTCCCGCCTGCCTCTGGTTTCTCGCCCGGGACAAAAAAAATGGCCGCTTCAGAGACCGCAGGGGCCAGGTCCTGTTCATTGATGCCCGAAAAATGGGCCGAATGGTCGACAGAACGCATCGTGAATTGACTGAGGATGACATCGCAAAGATTGCCGGCACTTACCATGCCTGGCGGGGAGATAAGGGGGCCGATAAAAAATATGAGGATATACCCGGCTTCTGTAAATCCGCTACGCTCGAAGAAATACGAAAGCATGGCTATGTGCTTACCCCCGGTCGTTATGTTGGCGCTGAAAAAAAGGAAGACGACGGCGAGCCATTCGCGGAAAAGATGCAGCGGCTGGTGGCTCAGCTGCGTGAGCAGCAAGCCGAGGCCGCTAAGCTGGATGCGGCTATCGCCGCTAACCTCAAAAACCTCGGCTTTCCCCTGGGAGACGATTGATATGAGGTTGGGAAAAACGTGTTGCTTATTAAAGAAAAATGGCTTATCCTTTAATAATGGAGGCGCTTATTAAAGGATGATTAATTAAGGGGAACTTAGTTGAGGAGAGGAATTACCGGGCGCTATGAAGTGACGCTTGTGGGGGGTGAACAGGTCCGCGCCTTCATTCCCGACCCCCTGCCGCCAAAGCCACCGCTCGAACTGTCCAATTCTCGTCAACGGCTGCTAGAAAGAGCAACGCTGGCCCTGGGCCGGCTTGACAGCATAACGCTTCTCCTTCCCGACCCGGACCTTTTTCTTTATTCCTATGTCCGCAGGGAAGCCGTTCTTTCCTCGCAGATCGAGGGAACGCAGTCTTCTCTTGCCGACCTGATGCTATTCGAACTGGAAGAAGCCCCGGGCGTCCCGTTAGATGATGTCGTCGAGGTCTCAAACTATGTGGCTGCGCTGGATCACGGGGTGGCGCGGCTGGGTGAAGGCTTTCCCCTTTCCAACCGGCTTATCAGGGAAATGCAGGCTAAGCTTCTTTCAAGCGGCAGAGGCAGTGAAAGGTCTCCGGGAGAATTCCGTCGCTCTCAAAACTGGATTGGAGGCGCGAGGCCGGGAACAGCCCATTTCGTGCCGCCGCCACCCGCTTTCGTCGCAGACTGCATGACCCAATTGGAGCGTTTCATCCACGACGAGCACACGCCCTATCCGACGCTCGTCAAAGCAGCGCTGGCGCACGTCCAGTTTGAGACGATCCACCCTCTCCTCGACGGCAACGGCCGCATCGGCCGCCTGTTGATAGCGCTCCTTCTTCATCACGGCGGCGTTCTCACGCGGCCGCTTCTTTATTTAAGTCTTTATTTCAAGAAGAACCGCGATGAATACTACCGGCTGCTGGACCTGGTACGTTCCGACGGCGATTGGGAAGCCTGGCTCGATTTCTTTCTGGAGGGGGTTGAGCAGACGGCTGACGGCGCCGTGAACACGGCCTGGCGGCTCGTGACTCTATTCAAGGAAGACGAGGAGCGAATAAGAGGCCTCGGACGGGCAGCGATGACAGCGGCGGTCGTATTCGGCGCTTTCCGTAGCCGGCCCCTGCTGACAATCAATGAGGTGTGCAAGCGCTCCGGAGCTACTTTCCCGTCGGCATCGAAGGCTATAGACAATCTCATCAAACTCGGTATTGTCCGCGAGATCACCGGCCGGCAGAGAAACAGGGTTTTCTCGTATGATAGATACTTAACGATTCTGAGCGAAGGCACGGAGCGGCTGTGAAGAGGAGATACTTATTTAAATTCGCTCTTGCCGTTGTATCTTAAGGAGCAAACGGATGCCTATTGAGTGGCAAGAATATCGAATCGGCGATATCGCTGATATTGTAGGCGGAAGCACGCCGTCGACTTCAGACCCTACGAACTTTGACGGCGATATACCTTGGTTAACACCTAAGGACTTGGCCGGCCCGCACGACCGCCACATCTCTCGAGGTGAGCGCAACTTATCAGAAAAGGGACTGGCAAGCTGTTCTTCCAAGTTATTGCCGGTCGGAGCGGTTGTTCTTTCGACACGGGCCCCCATTGGCTACTTGGCAATCGCCAAGAATCCTATTGCTACAAACCAAGGCTTTCGTAGCCTTGTTCCTAAAAATGGTTTTGACTCCGAGTTTATATATTATTGGCTCAAAGCAAATATCGATGAGTTAGAGCGAAATGCATGCGGTTCAACCTTCAAAGAATTAAGCGGATCTGCACTTGCGAATATTAAGATTCGTGTTCCTCCGCTCTTCGAGCAGCGCGCCGTTGCCCACATCCTCGGCACGCTGGACGACAAAATCGAGCTGAACCGGCGGATGAGCGAGACGCTGGAGGCGATGGCACATGCAATCTTCAAGGCCTGGTTTGTGGATTTTGAGCCCGTCCGCGCCAAGATGGAAGGCCGCTGGCGCCGCGGCGAATCCCTCCCCGGCCTGCCCGCCCACCTCTACGACCTCTTCCCCTCCCGCCTCGTGGACTCCGAACTCGGCGAGATCCCCGAGGGATGGGAGTGGTCATATCTTGGTGATATAGCGGATGTTAATTGGGGTGATACTAATGTAACAAAGGATTCCTATGTTCAAGATGGTTACTTGGCTTACAGCGCTAAAGGTCCTGATGGGTATCTTCCATACTACGATTTCGATCTCGTTGGTGTAGTGCTCAGTGCAATTGGCGTTAATGCTGGTCGAACTTGGCTGGCAAGGGGTAAATGGTCTTGTATAAAAAACACTATTAGATTTTGGTCAACTGTTTCTGATATCTCCACAGAGTACTTATACTTTGCAACAAATGGAACTAATATTTGGCCTCTTCGCGGTTCCGCACAACCATTCATATCACAAACAGACGCAAGAAATATACGCGTTCTTCATCCAACAAATAAATTGGCAAAAAGGTTTGGAGAAAATGTCGCTCCTTTTTTAGAAAAATTGGCTTCTAGTTTGAACGAATCGCGCACCCTTGCTGCCATTCGCGATACGCTGCTGCCCAAGCTAATCTCTGGAGAGCTGCGGGTGAAGGATGCGGAGCTTTTTTTAAGGGAGAGAGGATTATGAGCGAAAATGAGAGGAAACAAGAAACTGCCAAGAAGGACCAATTTTGGGTCGGTGGTGAGGAATTGCTCCCAAAATTGCCCCAAGTCATTGGTGAGGCTGGCGGTCGGTCTGAGGAAAACGACCGCAAGGTCGAACAAGCTCTCGAGGAAATTAGAATTCGCATCGGTACACTTTTAAAGACGGACACTGTATCCCTTCTCCTTGGAGCAGGGGCATCCGTCGAGTGCGGTGGGCAATTGATCGGATCCGTTCCGCCCGACCTCGAAAAGGCCTTGCAGACGGAAGGTATTTTGGAATCAACCAATCCGCGGATTCGACGGTGGTTAGCTCTGTTCTATCTGGCCATTTGGGGCTGCGGAGATCACAACAGCCCGACCACGCGCGAAGCTATACTCAAGCGTCGGCAGGAAATGAACAGCCCGAATCCTACGGTACTTACGGCCAACTTCGAGCAAGTGCTGGCCCAACTTCATCAGTGGCGTGCTGCATTGCCGGCGGTTGGTGGCCACTTGCGAATTGACGGCTCACTGGCGATCAATGCTAAGGCCAAAGATCTCGATGAAGCGCTTCAGCATGCGACGCACGCCCTGGCGAAAACGTGTGTCCTTCCTGTTGATGGGAAAGAGCAGGGACTGGTGTCTTATAGAACGCTGATTCGTGAATTGTTGACTCGACCTTTAAACCTCAAGCGGGTGAACCTCTTTACGCTGAACTACGATACACTCGTCGAGCAGGCTGCCGACGCGGAGGGCGTCGTTTTGCTGGATGGTTTCGTTGGGACACAACGTCGCTTATTTCGTCCTGAAAGCTACGAACAGGACCTGTACTTCCCGGCCGAGACGACCGAGGGCTGCGTCCATCGCTTCGACCGCGTGTTACATCTCTACAAATTGCACGGCTCAATCACTTGGCGCCGAACTGAGCCAACGATTGACAATCCCTATGGAGTGCAGTCGGAGCGGTTTGATCCCAAAACTACCGATCCGTTGTTGATTTACCCGACGCCTACCAAATATGGCGAAACGCTGGGCCTGCCTTATTCCGAGCTGTTCCGTCGTTTTGCAGCAGCCGTTGTGCGCCCACAATCAGTACTGTTTGTGATCGGGTACGGATTCGGCGACGAACACGTGAATGCGATTATTAGGCAGGCACTGGCGGTCCCGAGCTTTACTTTAGTGATTGTAGATCCGGATCCGAAAAGCGAGTTTGTCCAGGTGCTCAAAAAGCAAAAGGACCATCGTGTCTGGATCGCTCAGGGGCCGACACTTGGCACCTTCTCGGGCTTTGTAGGTCAATTACTTCCAGACTTGCAGGATGAGCAAGTACGGCAAAAGGTGATCGCAACCTACCGTGCGCTTTCTAAGGACAAACCATCGCAGGGAGGTGCAACCGATGGCGACTGACTTTGAAATTGGACGTGTGGTTGCCGTCGATACGGCGCAGGTAACTATTGAACTGAACCGCGACCTGAAGGGGATGAGCCGGATCACTTACGAGGGGCCCCAAGAAGTCGGTCGGATCAACTCCTATGTGATTATCCCCGTGGGCGCGAGGCGCCTAGTTGCTATGGTAACGCGCATTGTCCTGGTTGAAGAAGCGGAGATGAAGGCAGACCGGACGATGGTTGCACTTCCTGCTGCCCGCCGCCTGATGAAGGCCACGCTCATCGGTACCATTGATGGGAGCGTATTTCGTCAAGGAGTGTCACTGTTTCCGGTGCTTGATAGTCCTGTTCACCTGGCCGGGCGATCCGATTTGGATGCCATCTTCGGCCCTGTCGAACAAGCAGGCGATAAAAACCCAGATTCTGATAAGCCAGGCTGCTGCATCCCGATTGGAGAGTCTGTTGTCATGCAGGGGCGACCGATCCGGATCGACCCCGACGCGTTCTTCGGCAAACATGCTGCGATCCTAGGAAGCACTGGTTCTGGCAAATCTTGCACCATCGCAAGTCTAATCCAGGCGATTCACGAGCAACAGGCGGTTAAGCGGACGACATTCGTAATTCTGGATACGAACGGCGAGTACCGAACAGCATTCCAGAAGCAAAAGGAGGACGGCACTTGGGAAGAAGCCGCGACGCGGCGCACTCTCTTCATACCCTCTGACCCAAGCATTACAGCCGACCGGCTCGTGATTCCGTACTGGTTCATGAATGCTGAGGACTTTGTTAGGCTGTTTCAGGCATCGAAGGGCGTGCAGCGACCCGTTCTCCTTGAGGCTTTACGGATCTCCCGAAATGAAGCCGATGCGGTATCCCAGCTTGCCCTCCTGCGAGAGGAACTAATCCACGAGTTCAATCGGATCTGGTCGCTGTCCGGAAAGGATGAAAGGACATCGAGAGATGTGCGTGACCTGGCCGAGGGGCTCAAGAGGCGGATCGACCAAGACGACTTGACAGAAGCATGGACTGAAGCAATGGGCACTTACAAAATAACCAAGGAAGATGTGGACAATGCCCTAAGTAAAATCATAGAAAACGCAACGAAGTTTATAGACGACAACAAATTCCCCAAGGTGCTTCCCGCTGATGCAAGGAAGGCGATCCAAGATGCAATGGATCCAATCTATCAGAAGCTGACTGGGGCGCACATCGGCGAAGGCGGTGGGAGCTCTGGACGGTCGGCAGACGCCCCATTTCACTTTGATAAACTAAAGTTCCGTTCTCTCTATCTAGAACAGGTGCTGCGTCGTGAAGAATCAGGTGGAGCCAGGGCGCGCGACTATTGTGGGACGATGCTGTTGCGTATCGACCGTTTGCTGGCTGATCGTAGGTTCGATTTTCTTTTCGGGCCTGTAGGAGAGGCGCTACCAAAACCGTCGCATGCCTTAGCGACATTTCTACGCGATATATTGGGCATCGGGCCAGCTGCAGAAGCAAATATAAAGTTGACAAGCGAAGCAGATCTGCCGAAGGGAGTGTTGCCGTTCTATGACCGCCAGCGCAACAAGGAGAGTGCCTTCGATGTGGTGATACTTGATCTCAGCCTACTTGCAACAGAAGTGCTTGAGAACGTCACAGCCTTGATCGGCCGGCTCATTCTCGAATTTCTGCAACGTCTTGGTGAACATGGCGGCGAAGGAGCACGAGGTTCCTTCCCTGTCGTGCTGGTCTTGGAAGAAGCACAAAACTATATCCAGCAACCGAGGTCTTCAGAAGACGAATCCATATCGCGGACTGTCTTCGAGAGGATTGCACGTGAAGGGCGAAAGTACGGTCTTAGTCTGGTGGTAGCTTCTCAGCGTCCGAGCGAGCTGTCCAAGACGGTTTTGTCACAGTGTAATAGTTTTATCGTACACCGTTTACAAAACCCGGAAGACCTCCGGTACTTTAAGGAAATCGTGCCAGGTATTTACGGACCGATGCTTGAGCAAATCCCAGCACTCGCTCCGCAGACCGCACTCGTTCTTGGCGAGTGCGTTCCAGCCCCTGCCCTCGTGCGTATCCGAGAAGCTCGGCCTGTGCCAAGGAGCCGCGACCCGAAGTTCTATCGGTATTGGGTGGCCGATCAGGCTCCGTCAATCGACGTTGAAGCTATCTGTATACTCTGGGAAGGTACTAAGGACGCCGATAATAAAGAAGAAGCTAAATGACAAATTACAGCTTTACTGAATCCACCGTCGAATCTGCGGCCCTGGCCTGGCTGGAGGCCATGGGCTGGGGTATTGCCTATGGGCCCAGCCTTGCGCCTGATCAACTATTCGCCGAACGGCGCGACTACAGCGAGGTGGTATTATCGCAACGCCTCCGCGATGCCCTCGACCGATTGAATCCGCTGCTTCCTCCTGACGTGCTATACGACGCCTTCAAAAAGATAACCCGGCCCGAGGGGGCAACTCTCGAATCGAGGAATCGCTCGTTCCACCGAAAAATCGTTGATGGAATCACGGTTGAGTATCGACGCGATGATGGAACCATTGCCGGTACGCAAGCCAGAGTAATAGATTTTGATGACCCTGATAACAACGATTGGCTTGCTGTTAACCAATTTACTGTGGCCGAGAATAAACATACTCGACGTCCAGATATTGTCCTGTTTATAAACGGCCTTCCCGTGGCTGTCATCGAACTAAAAAATCCGGCTGACGAAAGAGCCACTATCTGGACAGCGTTTCAGCAGGTTCAGACATACAAAAAAGAGATTTCTTCTCTGTTTGCTTTTAATGGGGCCATCGTTATTTCAGACGGTGTGGAAGCAAGAATCGGAACCATAACAGCTGACCGCGAATGGTTTTTGCCCTGGAGAACAATAGAAGGAAAGCAAATTGCTGATGCCAGCTGGCCTCAACTTCAAGTTATTATTCAGGGAGTGTTTGAAAAGCGAAGATTTCTTGATCTCTTGCGGTACTTTATCGTTTTTGAAGACTGGGGCGGCGGCAAGCTGCTAAAAAAAATGGCAGGTTATCACCAATTTCATGCGGTTAATGCGGCTGTGGAAGAGACATTGAGGGCGAGCCGGCTTCATGGGTTAAGAAAGGGCGAGGAGCCAGGCGAAGAACGACCAGGGATAGTAACAAAACCAAGAGATGCTAAACCAGGCGACAGGCGCATTGGCGTTATCTGGCATACTCAGGGGGCTGGCAAGAGCTTGAGCATGGCTTTTTACGCCGGGCGCATCATTGTTCATCCGGAAATGAACAACCCCACGATAGTGGTCATTACCGATAGAAATGACCTTGATGACCAGCTTTTCAAGAATTTCGCCCGCTGCCAGGAATTGTTGCGACAGCCACCGGTCCAGGCGGAAAGCCGGGCTGATTTAAGAGAGAAGCTCAGGGTAGAAGCTGGAGGCGTAATTTTTACCACCATTCAGAAGTTTTTTCCTGAGGAAAAGGGCGACAGGAATCCTACGCTCTCAGACCGGCGCAATATCGTAGTCATTGCCGACGAGGCTCATCGCAGCCAGTATGATTTCATCGACGGGTTTGCCAGGCATATGCGGGACGCTCTTCCTAATGCTTCTTTTATCGGCTTTACCGGAACACCAATCGAACTTACGGACAGAAATACGAGGGCGGTGTTCGGGGATTATATAAGCATTTATGATATCCAGCAGGCGGTGGAAGATGGCGCCACCGTGCCAATCTATTATGAAAGCCGGCTGGCCAAACTCGAGCTTAACGAGGCGGAGCGGCCAAAAATAGATCCTGAATTTGAGGTGGTAACCGAGGGCGAAGAAGTCGAGAGAAAAGAACGACTCAAAACAAAGTGGGCTCAGCTTGAGGCAATCGTCGGAACAGAAAAACGCCTGCGGATGATTGCCAGGGACCTGATTGACCACTGGGAGAAGCGGCTGGAGGCCCTTGATGGCAAAGCGATGGTTGTGTGTATGAGCCGGAGAATTTGCGTTGAAATGTACAGGGAAATTATCAATCTGCGGCCGGAGTGGCATCACGAAGATGACGATAAGGGATATATCAAGGTTGTAATGACGGGCTCTGCTGCAGACCCGGTGGAGTGGCAACCCCATATTCGAAACAAGGAAAGAAGGGAAAGGCTGGCCAATAGATTCAGGGATCCGCAGGACGGATTAAAAATGGTCATCGTACGTGATATGTGGCTTACAGGATTTGATGCGCCCAGCCTGCACACAATGTACCTGGATAAGCCGATGAGAGGACATGGCCTTATGCAGGCCATAGCGCGGGTTAATCGCATCTTCAGGGATAAACCAGGCGGTTTGGTAGTGGATTACCTTGGACTGGCTGACCAGTTGAGACAGGCCCTGGCGGCATATACTGGAAGCGGTGGGACCGGAAAAGCTTCCCTCGAGCAGGAGGAGGCGGTGGCCGTTATGCTGGAAAAATACGAGATATGTTGCGGACTTTTCCACGGGTTTGATTGGTCAGTCTGGGTGACGGGAACTCCAGAGGAAAGGGTGAAAATATTGCCGGCAGCCCAGGAGCATATCCTGGCCCAGGAAAACGGGAAAGAGAGGCTGCTAAAGGCAGTGACGGAGCTATCGCAGGCTTTTGCGCTGGCTGTACCCCATGAGGAGGCAATGCGGATTCGCGATGATGTTGGCTTCTTCCAGGCTGTCAGGTCGGTGGTGGCCAAGCGAGCGCCGGGAGATGCCAGGCCGGAAGATGAACTCGACCACGCTATCCAACAAATCGTCTCCAAAGCGATTGCGCCAGAGAAGGTGATTGATATTTTCGCGGCTGCGGGGTTGAAAAAACCTGACATTTCTATTCTTTCTGATGAGTTTTTGGCTGAAGTAAAAGGAATGGAGCATCGAAATCTGGCTGTGGAGCTGCTCAGGAAATTGCTTACAGGTGAGATACGGACGAGGAGTAGAAAAAATGTTGTTCAGGCGCGCTCGTTTGCCGAGATGCTGGAGCAGGCGATAAGACGTTACCAGAATAGAACCATTGAGACAGTTCAGGTAATTGAGGAATTGATTAATCTGGCCAAAGAAATGCGGGAGGCGGATAGGCGAGGAGAAAAACTTGGGTTGACAGAGGAAGAACTGGCTTTTTACGATGCGCTCGAAACGAGTGACAGCGCCGTGCGGGTGCTGGGCGACGAAACGCTAAAGACAATTGCCCGGGAGCTGGTTGCGGCAGTGCGCAATAATGTGACCATTGATTGGCAGGTAAGAGAGAGTGTTCGGGCCGGGTTGCGGGTAATCGTCAAACGGATTTTGCGCAAATATGGCTACCCGCCGGATAAGCAGGAGAAGGCAACGCAGACGGTATTGGAGCAAGCCGAAGCGCTCTCAGAATTCTGGACCGCCGCCTGAAAAATTACGAGGCTTCATCAACGCAAAATAAATTAAAATAAAAAATCAAATTCAAAACGAATTCCCTAAAACACAGAGCCGCAGGGCTAAAGCTCGTTATCAATCGCCCTCGTAAAAAATTGCCTTGAGCTCTCCTGTTATGTTAAGCTGGACGTGATGATTGGCTCTTTAATCCCCGATTATTCCCGGAGGCAAAAATCATGAAGGCATTGAAAAGGCGTGATTTTTTAAAAATTTCGGCCGGAAGCAGTGCGGCCCTGGCCGTAGCGCCAGGACTGGTCAAAACCGGTTCTCGCCAGGCTCAGTCCCCGCCGTGGACTTCTCCTCTGGCTAAAGGCCTGGTCAGTCCCGGCGGCCGGACAAAAGTCAAGGTGGCCAAAATTTACATGGGAATGCCCGCGCCCCACTGGCCCAAGCCGTCTCTTAACCTTCAGGAAGAAATCAAATCCTATGAAAATCACTTCAGCCAGATGAAGGAAGAATTTGCCGATGTGGATTTCGTGGTCAATATACTGGCCAGCAAGCCCGAAGATGTGCTGCAACAGGCGGATAAAATCAAGGAAGCTGACGGCATCCTGGCCATTCACCTGACCATCTGGATAACCCCCATCCTGGAAGCCATCCTGAAATTCAAAAAGCCCACGGTTCTTTTCGCTGCCCCCTATTCCGGGCACGAATGGACCTATTACGGCGCACTGATGAAACAGGAAAAAGGAGAGCTGCTGGATTGCTTCCTGAGCAGCGACCGGCAGGAACTGGCCAGGGCGGTTCGTCCCTTCCGGGCTATCCATCATCTCCGGGAAGCCAGGATCCTCAACCTGACCACCGCCCCGTTTGAAGAGTATGCCGGAAAGGTCAGAGAAAAATTCGGCACGGAGATCAAGAGAATTTCCCTGGACCGGGTGGAAAAAATCTACGCCGCCATCGGCGAGGCCGAGGCCCGCCGCGAAGCGGAGCTCTGGTACAAGGGGGCAGAAAAAGTGGTCGAGCCATCCCGGGAAGATGTCTATAAATCGGCCCGCCTGGCCCTGGCCTTTGAAAAGCTGGTGGAAGAAGAACAGGCCACGGCCCTGACCATCGACTGTTACGGCACCATGTGGGATAAGACCATTAAGCTTCCGGCCTATCCCTGCCTGGGTTTCAGCCGGCTTAACAACCGTGGCCTCGGGGGCATCTGCGAATCCGACCTGCGCTCGGCCCTGACCCACACCATCCTCCAGGGACTTTCGGGCAAGCCCGGTTTTATCAGCGACCCCACGGTGGATGAAGCCAGGAACCACATCATCCTGGCCCACTGCATGGGCACGGTCAACATGGACGGGCCAGGCCGGCCCGGCCATCCCTACAAGCTCAGAACGGTGATGGAACGGGAAGAAGGCGTGGTCCCCCAGGTGGAGATGCGCCTGGGAGAAAAAGTGACCCAGGCCATCATCGTGGGCACCGAGCAGATCCTGTATTTCACCGGCGAAATCGTGGACACACCGGTCCGCCTGGAGGACGACCGCGGCTGCCGCACCAAGATTGCGGTCCGGGTTGACGGCAGCCTGGAAAAGCTCTGGCAGAACTGGTCGCAGGGCCTGCACCGGGTTACCTGCTACGGAAACCTCGCCCGGGAACTGCGGATGCTGGCCCGCTTCAAAAAACTGGAACTTGTAAACGAGGCGGCCTGACAAGGGAAAAGCATCTGTTAACGAGTCGGGAATGCTATAAGTGGGTCTCCTGCTTTCAATTAATAGTTTTAGCAAAGCTTTTAAGGAAGGAAGACCCTCTTTTTTTATTGATAAGTTTATAAAAGCCCTGGCTTCTTCACCATATATAACTATGGCCGGAGTCTCACCCCCGCCCCTTCTAAACAGACCCCTTAACCTGGAGATACCATGTCTTAACCGGAAAGAATTTTCCATTTGAATTGAAGCCCCGGAAAAATATATATTTTCTGTCTTAAGCTCAAACCAAGGAGCCGCCCATGAGACCAGGTTACCCATCCTCTGGTAAAAACCAGCCAAGTTTCTCACTAAAATTAAAAGGCTTATTTTTGGTCTTATTCTCACTTGCCATCTTATCAATTTCTCCTTGCCTTCTTCTGGCCGATATCATCCCGCCCGAAAAACACCTCGGCTTCCAGCCCGGCCAGGATTTCAAGCTGGCCAACTGGAGCCAGATTACCGGCTATTTCAGGTTGCTGGACGAAGCGTCCGACCGGGTCAAGGTCATCGAGCTCGGAAAGACCACCCTCAACCGCCCGCTGATCATGGCCTTCATCACCGCCGAAGAAAACCTGGCTGACCTGGAAAAATACCGTAAAATCCAGGAACGGCTGCACGACCCCCGCGGCCTCAGCCCGGAAGAGAAGGCCCGCCTGATCAAGGAAGGCAAGGCCATTGTTTACATAAGCTGCTCCATTCATTCTACCGAAATTGCCGCCTCCCAGATGTCGATGGAACTGGCCTATCGCCTGGCCAGCGATAATTCGCCTGAAATCAAGAACATCCTCAGCCAGGTGATCCTGCTGCTGGTGCCCTCGGCCAACCCGGACGGAATTGACCTGGTCAGCGACTGGTACTATCGGACCCTGGGCACTCCCTTTGAGGCCAGCCCCATGCCCTGGCTCTACCACTATTACACCGGGCACGATAATAACCGCGACTGGTTCATGCTGACCCAGAAAGAGACTCAGTTAATGGCCCGGGTGCTTTACCGGGAATGGTTCCCGCTTCTCGTCTATGACGTCCACCAGATGGGTTCCACAGGGCCGCGCCTTTTCCTGCCACCCTACCAGGACCCCATTAACCCCAACCTTGACCCCCTGCTCCTGCGCGAGCTTTACCAGCTCACCGGAGAAGCAGTCATCAGCCTGACCAGGGAAGGCAAGACCGGCGTGGCCACCAACACCATTTTCGACGGCTGGTACAACACAGCCAACCGGGCGGCGCCGCTGCGCCATAACGCCCTGGGAATTCTGTCGGAAGCGGCCAGCGCCAACCTGGCCTCCCCAATTTTTCTGAAGCCTTCCGACATCAGGGTGTCCGGTGGCGGCAACGACATCCAGTCCACCTACCTGGAACCCTGGCCCGGCGGCTGGTGGCGCCTTCGCGACATCGTGGAATACGAGCAGACCGTGGCCCTGTCCTTCCTGCGCACCATCGCCGGAAAGAAAGAAAAGTTCCTGGAAAATTACTGCCTGTTTGCCGAACGGCAGATAAACAAAGGCCTGAATGAACCGCCCTATGCCTATCTCGTGCCCGAAGAGCAGAAAGACCTGCCCACCGCCCTTAAACTGCTCAAAGTCATCCAGAAAAACGGCGCTGAAGTGCATCAGGCCACCAGGCCCTTTAAGGCCGACGGCCTGGATTACCCCGCCGGCACCTACGTGGTGCTGCTGGCCCAGCCCTACCGGGCTTTCGTCAAGGACCTGCTGGAAAGCAAAGCCTACCCGCTCCCGCCGGGACGCGACCCGGCCCAGTACCTGCCCTACGATGAGGCCAGCTGGACACTTCCGCTCCAGATGGGTGTTCGAGTCATCGAGGTCAACGAAAAATTTGAAGCCAGCCTGAAACTCCTGCAGCCCATAAGCCTTCCTGAAAGTCGCCTGGCCGGCGGCGGGAAATATTTCATAGTTGACAGCAGTTGCAACAACAGTTTGGTCCTGGCCAACCGGCTCCTGAAAAACAGGCTGCCTGCCGGTTACATCGACAGGCAGGTCAGCGCCGGGAATAAAACTTATCGGGCCGGAAGCCTGGTCATCGAAAGAGGCCGGGTTGATGAAGCCAGGCTCAGATCTTTAAGCCGCGGCCTGGGCTTGACCATAGACAGCCTGGATTCCGTGGGACAGGCCAGGATTCAGCCACTTAAAGAATACCGGCTGGCCATCTACCAGCCCTGGACGGCCAGCATGGATGAAGGCTGGACCCGCTGGGTTCTGGAACAGTTTGAATTCGACTTCAAGGTCCTGCACAACGCTGAAATCCGGGCCGGCCAGCTGGAAAAAAGCTACACCCATCTCATCCTGCCGGCGCTCAGCTCCAGGGTCATCCTGGAAGGAAGACGCAAGGGAGAGGTCCCGCCCGAATATGCCGGGGGCCTTGGAACGGAGGGGGTCTCTGCCCTGAATTCCTTCGTCCAGAACGGTGGTGTTTTGATTGCCGTGGAAAACGCGGCCGACTTTGCCATTGAATATTTCGGGCTGCCGCTCAAGAACATAACTGAACCGCGCCGGCAGAGCCGAACTGAAACCGAACCGGCTCCTGCCCAGGGCGACCGGGTCAGGGTTTACTCCCCCGGGTCGATTCTCAAGGTTACGGTTGACGGCTCAAGGCCAGAAGCTTTTGGCTATGACCAGGAGGCAGCCATCTTCTCCTATTTCAGCCCGGTTTTTGAAATGACAAAACCCGAGGCCCAGGGCCCGGCAGTCAAGGTTTATAACCTGGCCTGGTACCCGGCCTATAACCCGCTGCTCAGCGGTATCCTGCTCAACGGGGAGAAACTCCAGCATAAGTCGGCCGCCGTGGCCTGCGAGGTGGGGCGGGGCAAAGTGGTGCTGCTGGGATTTGACGCCATCCACCGGGCCCAGTCCCACGGCAGCTTCAAGTTCCTTTTTAACCCAATCATATATCGCTGATGGCCGCGGCCTGAAAAATTTTTGCAGGATATCAAAGCTATCCTCGGGTATATAAGCTAATAACCCGGGTGGTAAAATTAAAAATTAAAGAAATAACCAGATTTGCTGATCCTGAATATCTCAATTTAAATACCTTTTTTGCACCCTTTGAGTGAACCAACCGTCCTGATATTGCCAGATAACAGGCAAGACTCGACCTGGAAAGATATGGCCATAACCAAACCTGAACCTTGAATCTTTTATTAGCCTCCGTAATAAATTAAAATGATAAAAGTCGAGATCAAATCGAAACTTATCATTTATTCATCCTAAAGGAGGGAGTCGTGAACCAGAAAAAAACCATCAGGATAGCCCTGATCCAGCAGAAAAATACCCTCGACCGGGAAAAGAACCTGGCCCGGGGGCTGGATGCCCTCGACCGGGCGGCTTCGGCTGGAGCCGGCCTGATTGTGTTTCCCGAGCTGTCCTTTTTACCTTTCCTGCCGCAGCACCCGGCCGGGCCGGGCTACAGGGAATGGGCAGAAACTGTCCCCGGTCCAACGACCGAGTTGATCTCAAGAAAAGCAGCCGAGCGGCGGGTGGTGGTAATTTTTAACCTGCTGGAAATCCATGACGGAAAAACTTACGACTCATCGCCCGTCATCGATAGCGATGGCCGCCTGGTCGGGGTTAACAGGATGGTCCACGTCATGGAAGCTCCCGGCTTCCACGAAAAAGGTTATTACCACCCGGGCGACCTGGGGGCCGGGGTTTTTGAGACCGCGGCCGGGCGGATTGGAGTGGCCATCTGCTACGACCGTCATTTCCCCGAATACATGAGGGGCCTGGCCCTGAAAGGAGCCGAACTGGTGGTCACTCCCCAGGCCGGGGCCAAGGGCGAGTGGCCGGCCGGGCTGTTTGAAGCCGAGCTCCAGGTGGCCGCCTTCCAGAACGGTTATTTCTGCGCCCTGGCCAACCGGGTGGGGAAAGAAGAGGTGGTGGAATTCGACGGCGGTTCCTTCGTGGTCGATCCCTCCGGCCAGGTCATAGCCAGGGCCGAAAAAGAGAGAGAAGATATCCTGCTGGCTGAAATAAATTTTGGCCTGATAGATAATTGCCCGGCCCGCAGGCACTTTATCCCCGACCGCCGGCCCGAAGTCTACCAGAAACTCTGACCGTATCGGCTTGAGCCATTTTTATTAATCACGGACCCGTGTATAATGGGTAAGGTCAGCAGGTTGACACCATAAACTCTGGTTGAATTAGGTCCGCCTGGAGTCAACCCCGTTTACGAGTGCCAATCTTTATCAGGGAGAGGAGGTTATATGAAAGCAAGTAGTATTTTAGCATTAAGCCTGCTGCTGGCGACACTGGCCCTGCCGCTTCTGGCCAACAAGTCCGCGGCGTCCATAGAAGCTCCGGCCGCGGTTAAAGCCGGCGAAGAGGCCACCATCATCGTCAACGTCAGCCACCGCGGGAACAGCAGCCTGCATTACACCAACCGGTTGGTGGTTAAGGCCAACGGGAAGGAAGTGGCCTGCTGGAACTTTTCTCCGGGCAACAGGCCTGAATCGGAAAACTTCAGCCGGGAAGTCAAGCTAAAAATCGAGGCTGAAACCGAAATCGTGGCCGAATCCAACTGCAACCTCCACGGCAGCGCCGGTCCGTCAACGGTTCGAATTAAAATAGCCGAGTAAAGGGGGAAGCGATGACAATTGCCGGAGTATCGATTGTTTTGCTCCTGGGTATCGTGAACCTGATCCTGGTTGTTTTCCAGGTAAGCACCGGAAAGAAATGGGTGAAAGTCCATTTCGCCTGGCACCGCCGCCTGGGTTTGCTGCTTCTTTTCACGGCCTTGATCCACGCAGTCTTAGCTTACCTGTCCCGCTGAAGGATGCGCCCAACCCGGCTGAATTTTTTCAGCCATTTTTTCTTTTCTCGACCAGCAGGGCCTCTTCCAGTTGTTCAGGATGGTGGCGGCAATGGTATTCAATTTTGCTGGCCGACCTGTGAGCTTTATAGTAAGGCCAGCCCTGGTCCATCAGGTGCCTTTCATGCAATTCATGGAGAAGAACAAACTTCATTTCTTGACGGCTCAGGTCATCATCAAGCCAGACTTCATTTTCTGGAATGAAATGATAAATCTTGTCATGCCCGCCCTCGGTAAAATCTATGAAAAACAGGCTTCTGACCAGCTCTCCCCTGACTATCCAGACTTTAACCCGGCCGCTATACTTCTTTATTAGCGTCTTATGGATTTCGTCAATAATCCCCTGCTTATTCAGGGCCTCTATTCGCCGGATTAATTCAGCTTTTCGCCTTTCCTTCTGTTCAACGGCATCAGCTTCGGCCAGGGCTTTATCATAGGTAACACCAGAAGCCATCAGCCGGTATTCCACCAGTAAATGATCGATAAAAAACTGCTGCTCACCGGCACCATGTTCCTGATCTATCCAGAATTCGTGCCTGGGAATAAAGCGAAATCTATAGTGCTGACCGAAATTGGTAAATTCCTCATCTAAATTCTTTCTGACATAATTACCATCAACAATCCAGACCGAAATATCCTCAATCTGATCCAGCTTTCTAACGTACGGTTTTTTAAGCATTTTTTCCTCTTTAATTTTCAAAATGACTTCCCCGCATTCTCACTCTTCCCGATAAATCTTTATAAGAAAAGGCATAGACAGGTCCGGTGTAAAAAGAACGCGAAAAAATCCCATAACTTCACATTTAATATCTTACCCCCCTGCCTCCAATGCCGCCTTAAATCTATCCTGGAGAAGCCCGCGCCTCCATCCCCTCCCCTGATTATCTGTTTTCAGGCTGAACTCCAATCGCCCGCTGGCAACTCATCTCGTCTTATTTCAATTTGCTTACATTACAAATAGAAAACGGTTCCAGATAGAAGACCGCTGTCCCGCTCGTATAATCAAATTTAATCTGGCTGGCGGGAGCGCCCTTCTCGCCTATAAAGTACTGGTTGATTTTGCCCAGGTCTTTTATTTCAATCTCAGTCCAATCGGCCGGCAGGTGGAGTACTGCCTTCAGCCTGGAGTTGGTGGGGTTGACCAGCCTTATCCGTCCATCCCCGTCCCAGATTTCCTGCAGGTCAAAATGCTCCACCCTGGCTCCCTTCTCAAAAATCTTCAGGTAGGGTATCTCGTACAGGTTGGAGACGATGACCAGGCCGTCGTCGTCCTCATAGAACTTCCGGCTGTAGGTGTTGTAATGGCCGCAGAACTCAAACCTCCCGCCGGTGGCTTCCTTCATTTTCTTATTGGCCTCCAGGGAATGCCACAACAGCTGGTGGGCATAGTCCAGGTACATCTTCTTGCCGGTGTGCTTGTAGCCGGCCACCAGGGCTTCCATTATCCAGGGAATGTAGGTTGGAGCGGTGGCCACCGAGGAGTCGGTGCCGGTGGTCGGCTCGCCGAACTGGCCGGTCCAGTCCCCGTCTTTCCTGGCCACTCCGCCCTTGAGCCAATAAAACTCGTCCGGGAATTTATCCATGTGGATAAAGGACATCAGCATGGTATCGAGTATCTTTTCAGCATCCTTGAGCCACTTGTCCTGGCCGGTGTAATCATAGAGGCGGTAAAGGGCCTTGGCCGCAAAGGCAAAGACGTTGACTGAAGGTTCGCCGGCATGGTCTTCGAGCAGCAGGCCGTAGTTTTCCAGCACCTGGAGCTGGTTTTCCATGGCTTCCACCGCCCGGTCCAGGTATTTCTTATCGCCGGTAAAGGAATAGGCATTAAGCATGACGTCAATTCCGAACTCGCAGGCGTCAAAGGTGTTGAGGTCATCCTTCCAGATAAGCTTGGGCGGCCTGGTGGTCGGATCGACCACCGCCCGCCAGTACCATCTCCGGCCATCGGGGTTCCACATCAGGCCGGAATGCACCTTTTCAAAATTTACGAGCAGGGCTTCCCTGGCCGCCGGGTTCCCGGTTAGCGGGTACTCGGCCAGGAGTGATTCCACGTTGTAGGGCTGGGACCAGAGAAAGCACTGCCGCTGCTTGGTGTCAACCGTCTGGTCCATGAAGTAGCCGAAGAAAGGATGGTCGGGTGAGTTCCAGCGCATCTTTTCCAGGTAAAACCGGTTGGCATTCACGGTGTACTGCAGCCAGGTGCGGTCGCCGGTGACGTAGAACATGGTCATGAAGGCCTTGCCGGTCATCTCGTTGTGCCAGTCGTTGGTCGGCCACTCGTAGGCATGGTAGACCCAGCCTTCCCTGGTAATCGTCCGGGGAACGTTGCTCACCAGGTATTTTTCAACCTCGTCCAGGTTGACCTTTTCGAAGTTAAGGCCGTTCTGTTTCAGGTAACGGTCATAGCGCGAGTAAATATTCTCGTTGGAAAAGGTGGCCACCAGGTTGAAGCGGGCTTCCTCCTGTGGTTTTATCTTTGTGGCCTTCCAGACGAAAAGGCCATGCTGGTGCAGAATCCACCAGCCGCCGGTGAAGTAGTTGCTGGTGGTATCCCTCTTGACCTTCCAGGGCAGCATGCCCGAGGCGGCCAGTCCTTCGCCGCTGACGGTAAAGGTATAGCTATCGGAAAAACCCAGCGGCTCGATGTTCCTGGAGCAGAGCAGCTCGGCCGGCCCGAAAGCGGTGTCGATTATCCTGTTGGCGGGTAGGGTCAGCAGGTTGATGTAGGGGACTTCCTCCGCCCGGTTATTCCTGACACTGTGCTCAAAGAAAAGTTGTCCCCCTTTCAGGCTGATTTCCAGCCTGTGGCTTAATCCCTGGCCCTTATCGGCAGTCAGGACCAGGACCCGCCCGCGCCTTTTATCCTGGAGTATTTCATGCTTTTCAAAGTAGACATACCATTTGTAGGAAGGGTTTTTTTCCGATTCCTTGGCATTCCACATGGACAGGAAGGGATTATCGGGATAGCTTTCCGGCTGTCCGACCAAGCCGATAACGTCGTTGGAGCTGAGCGTCGGGTACATCTCCCGGGCCCGGTCCCAGCCCAGGTAGCGGTAGCAGAGTTCCCCGCGGTAACGCATTTCCTGAAGGTAATAGCCGTTCCAGCGCGGGTCCAGGTCCCTGGTCTCGGGCGGCGTTTCAAAAGGGTTAAGGGCCTGGTGCCCCTTCCAGACATCGACGAAATCAAGCCTCAGGTAAACCTGGCCGTTGTCCATCTCTATGACATCGCCCGGAGAATCGCGTCCGTCCTTGTCGTTGTCGTGCCAGACCAGGCTGGTCGGCTGTATCCGGCTGGCCGTGCCCAGAATCAGGTATAAAAGAAGAGATATTATGACCAGTCCCAGGATAAAAATGAAACTGAACCACAGGCCTCGTTCAGTTTTTATGGCCACTTCACCCCTCCTGAAAAAATTTAAAGTCATCACCAGAGCCAGAAAATGTAAAAATCCTCCCTAATAAAACATTTCCTGACTGGAAACTATTACCGAAAAAAAAATGAGAACCGAAAAAAAACCCTGGTGCCTGGATGGACATCAGTTAGAGTTTAAAAAACGGTGGTCATAAAGTCAAGGAAAGATGGCAGTGGCTGAAGGATAATAACAGAGATAAGCCTGGATCCGCTCCAGTTGGCCAAAAAATCTTTTGACCGGATTTCTACTTGTTCAGCTTTTTTTTCAGGGCCCTGGTCAGCGCCGGCACCACGGTGAACAGGTCGCCGACAATGCCGTAATCGGCAATCTGGAAAATCGGGGCTTCCGGGTCCTTGTTGATGGCCACGATAATCTTGCTGGTGCGCATGCCGGCCTGGTGCTGGATGGCCCCGCTGATGCCGCAGGCGATGTAGAGGTCCGGGCGGACCGTCCTTCCGGTCTGACCGACCTGGTGGGCATAGGAAATCCAGCCGGAATCGACCGCGGCCCGGGAAGCGCCCACCGCCCCGCCCAGGACGTCGGCCAGCTCGTGGATGATGGCAAATCCCTCCGGTCCCTTCAAACCGCGTCCGCCGGAGACGATTATCTTGGCATCGGCGATGTTGACTTCGTTCTTTTCAACTATCAGGTCAAGAACGCGGGTGGCAATCTGCTCTTCCAGCAGCACGGGTTTTTCCCTGATAATCTGACCCTGGCGGCTGTGGTCGGAAACCGGCATCTCAAACACGTGGTGCCTGACCGTGGCCATCTGCGGCCGGTAGTTTTCGCACTTTATGGTAGCCATGATGTTGCCGCCGAAGGCTGGCCTGATCTGGAGAAGCAGGTTTGAACCTTCCTCGATTTCCAGCCCGGTGCAATCGGCCGTCAGTCCGGTATAAAGGTATGTGGCCACCGCCCCGGCCAGGTCGCGGCCGCGGGTGCTGGCTCCAAGCAAAAAAATCTCAGGTTTGTATTTTTTCACCAGCTCCACCAGGCAGCGGGCATAGGGATCTGTGCGGTAAACTTTCAGTGTGGGGTCGTCCACCAGGAAAACCCGGTCGGCCCCGTAGGCAATGGCTTCCCTGGCTATGGGCTCGGCCTCGTGGCCGAGGACGCAGGCGGTAAGAATTGTCCCGCGCCGCGCCGCCAGGCGTTTGCCTTCGCCAATCATCTCCCAGGAAATGGAGGAGGCGTGCCCGTTGTACTGCTCCACCCAGACCCAGACTCCCTGGTATGTGCCCAGGTCCGTAGTCTCTTTCTTTTCAACTTCGGGCAGGCTCAGGGCTCCGGTCGGACACTCGGGAACACAGGCTCCGCAACCGGTGCAGGCCTCATTCACCGTTATGATATTTTCAGCGTCAAGGGCCAGGGCCCCGAAGGGACAGACCTGAATGCACAGTCCACACCCGGTACAGGCGTCTCTTTTTATTTCAAGTAAGGCCATGGTCGCACCTCAAACAATGATCTTTTCGGCGATGAGTTTTTCGGCCAGGAGTTCGGCCTGCTGCTCAACCGACTCCGCCTGCATGATCTGGCACTTGCCCGCCCGGGCCGGCGGGGTTTCTATCTTCACCACCCTGGTCGGCGAACCGTTCAGGCCAATCAGCTTCGGGTCCACGTCCAGGTCCTTTGAAGTCCAGGTTGGAATCTGTATTTTCTGCGAACGCCTGATGCCCAGGATAGTAGGATAGCGAGGCTGGTTGATGTCTTTAACCACGGTTATGAGACAGGGCAGTGTCGACTGAACTACTTCCTTGCCTTCTTCGACCAGCCGCTCCACCTCAATTTTTTTCTGCTCAAGGTCGAGGCTGGATATTTTGCAGACATAGGTTAGCTGATTGATCTGAAGCTGGGTGGCTACACCGGGACCTACCTGGCCGGTATCGCCGTCGATGGCCTGGCGGCCGCAGAAAATCAGGTCGAACTGGCCGATTTTCCTGATGGCCGCGGCCAGGGTATAGGCCGTGGCCCAGGTATCGGCACCGGCAAAGGCCGGGTCGCTCAGCAGGATGGCTTCGTCCGCGCCCATGGCCACCGCCTCTTTCAGGGCACTGATGGCCTGGGGCGGTCCCATGGTGATGACCGTGACCTTGCCCCCGAATTTCTCTTTCCAGCGCAAGGCCTCTTCGATGGCATAGGTATCAAAGGGATTGATGATACTGGGCACCCCTTCCCTGATGAGGGTGCCCCTTTCCGGGTCAATCTTTACTTCCGTGGTATCCGGCACCTGCTTGATACAAACAATAGCCTGCACCTTTTCCCTCCTAGTCTTTTAGTTACCCGCAGAACCTGTTTTTATCTTATCGTCATCCGGGCTGATTACTCAGAACCGAGGCCCGATCTACTGACCGGCAGCCGGCCTGCCCGGCAACAGTCACCTTCTCAAATTTCCGAGAAATATAATCCACCTTTAAGAATATGTCAAGGAACCGAATTGCCTCACTTAAAATCTATTTGAAAATGATTCGTTGCCTCACGAGAAAATCTACACGAAACGCACTTGTTTTCTGGCTAGTAAGGGGGATAGATTCGGGGATGAGATTAGCCAGGAGGCAAG
>QUAH01000011.1 GCA_003426165.1 Candidatus Saccharicenans subterraneus | reverse complement strand
GATTATGCCTACATCAAGCCGGAGAGGTTCAGGCAGGTGTTAGAAAGTTCGGTGGCCCAGGCTGCTAACTAAGGCTTAAAATGGAGATCTTACGGTGGCCAAATTGCGAACAAAACTTGACATGGCCAGCAATAATATTTTTAGAAAGGATCAATATTGTTTAATTATTAACCTTTAGCCAGGCCAACTCATTCTGCCTTCTGATGATTACCGGAATATGAATATTGGCCATTATCAGGCAGGACCACGGATTTTGTCCTACATTCCTGGTTTCAGCGAACTTAGCGATTTTATTATATTTACGGATGAGGGTTAATAATCAAGGAAAGCAATTAAATCGCATATATTATTCGGATTTAATTCGTACTGTGATTGCCAGTTAGCACAACTTAATTTGTTAAAAATCAATAAAATAAAAAAAATGCTTGACTTTTTGGATTCAATTACTTATTTAAGTATAGAAACAAAGTGGTAAATGAATAAATTAAGAATGAATGGATCGGTACCAAGGGATGTCTCCGCTATTCCAATAAAATTTACGCCCCATGACCATGGAGTTTATCTGGGTAATCATAAATTCACAAATGAAGGAGGTGAGAAATGAACTGCCTAGGAGGCAACTTTTATTATTCATACCAAGAGTGAGATGAATGAAGGAGGTAAAATGAAAAACAAGAAAACTTTGGTGTTTGCAGTCGGACTGCTGCTTCTGCTGTCAGGCTTTGTGTTTGCCCAGGAGCAGCAGACGGGATCTATCAGGGGTAAGGTAACAGACGATAAGGATACGCCCCTTCCCGGAGTCTCTATCATTATCACCGGCCCCGCTTTAATCGGGAAAATGACCGCGGTTACCAACCAGGATGGTTTATTCAGGGTTCCAGGCTTGCCACCCGGGTCAAACTACGAAGTCAGGGCTGAGCTGGACGGATTCGAAACACTGATCAGAAAAGGAATCATCATCCGGGTTGGTATGACCGTTACGGTTGACCTACAGATGAAGCCATCGAGCCTGAAAGAAGAGGTTACGGTGGTAGCCCCGTCTCCAACCGTGGATGTGGTCCGGTCCACAAAGTCAACTCTTGTGACCACCGAGATCCTATCATCGTTGCCGCTGAGCCGAACCTTTAGTTCGATTCTGACCATTGCCCCGGGGACTACAGGTTTGAGCATATATGGAAGCGGAAGAGGAGAATCGGGTGCGGTCATTGATGGAATTCAGGCTAACGATTCCGACCAGAATGCTGTTGGTATCGGGACCGACGTCGGTATGGCCTGGGATATGGTGGAAGAAGCCGAGCTGATCACCTCCGGCTCGTCGGCTGAATATTATGGCTCTTCTTTGGGACAAACGATTATGGTCATGAAATCCGGGGGAAATAAGCTGACCGGTGAATTTTCTTTCTATTATACCAACAAGGATTTGGTTCAGATTCACCTGCCAGAGCCGGATCTGGCCACCCTAAACCTGGCTAAACCTTCAATTCCTGTTTTCTCTTATGACGCCTCGGCGGCAGTAGGCGGGGCCATAATCAAAGATAGAATCTGGTACATGGCCGAGTTCCGTTATGCCAATTCCAAATACACTGGAAATTTCAGGCCCACGGTCATTAACGGTAAGCAGTATAACAACTATGATAGGCCTTTTCCGAATTACATTGGCTATCTGAAGCTCACCTTTCAACTGGCCGAGAATGTCAGAGGGAGTGTGATGGGGCACTATAGCATGCAGGATGTCCCTTATTATTACAGCGGCTGGAACCTGACCGATGAGGCCAACAAGCATAATAAACCCAGGCGTCTCAACTATGCCGGCACCATTTCCTGGTTTATAGACAGCAATACCATTTTGAACTTGAGAGCCGGCGGCATGTATTTTAAGTGGACGGGTACAAATACCAAGGAAGCCAATCCCGATGGACCACATTTTATCGATGATTATACCGGTTATATCTGGGGAAATACCGGACCGGAAGAATATACCTGGAAACCCAAGATCAACATAGTCTTGTCCCTGACCAGGTATGTCGATAATTTCCTGGGCGGAGAACATGAATTCAAGGCCGGGCTGGAGTGGGAGAAGAACAGGGGAGACTGGGGCTTCTACATGAAGCAGCCGTTATTCTGGTATTACTATGACGGCAGCCCCTATTACTGGAGAGCCCAGAATGGCGGCGTTACCGACCCTGTTTATGGCGATGGTCTTCTTGAATACCTGGCCATGGGTTCAAGCCCTGGTACTGGATTTGAGAGCGGAATAACATCCAGAATTGGAGGCTTCCTCCAGGATTCTTTCAAGGTAAAGCACTTAACCGTCAACCTGGGTGTTCGATTCGATCATATCAAGGCCTGGGCCCCGGCCAGGGTGAAAGGTGCGGCTTCTGACCCGGTGGCACTGGCCATAGGTGCGACCTATTTCGAGCCGGTCTACGGTATCAACCCCTACGATGAAATTTCCTATGAAAAGTGGGATAACGCCTTTCCGTATGGTTTGTTTATTTCCCCAAGAGTCGGGTTAACCTATGACCTGTTCGGCAATCACAAGACAGCCCTGAAAGCATCCTTCGCCCACCAGGCGGAGCCATTCCCGACGGGCACCTTTTCTGCCATGCACCCTCTGACCTGGAGATCCTATACTTTCAACTGGTGGGATCTTAATAATAATGGAGTCCCGGATGTGCCCGGAGTGGACTCCTACGAAGAAGCCTATGGTGATACCCCCCTGGCTATGGTTTCGGATGCTTTTCTGAAATCAATCGACCCGAACCTCAAGGTGCCATATGTCAACGAATTTAACTTTGGAGTGGAGCACGAACTGATCAAGGATTTCCAGCTGAGTGTACATTATATTATTAAAAACAGGGGCAACCTGCTGGGGAGTGTTCTCTGGGAAGAATCCTCAAACCGCTACTGGTATAGCCACGAATTAGCTCCCGAGTGGTGGGTTCCCTTCACCACCGTGGTTCCTGCCTACGGAATTTTCCCTGAGCAGCAGGTAACCATGTATTTCCTGTCCAACGATGCCCCGGACCAGTTTTATCGCCTGACCAACGTTCCTGAAGCCAGCTGGAAATTCAGGTCTCTGGAGATCGCCTTCAACAAGCGCATGTCCAACGGCTGGCAGCTGGGCGGTTCAGTTAATTTTTCCAAGAATCCAGGAAATTATCCGGTAAGCTGGCAGAGTTCATTCTCTTTCGGGGCCTTCTCTAACGCCAATAAGTTCGTCAATGCCTACGGAGAAATGCCCTACAGCCGGCCCACAATCATCAAGCTGTATGGAACCTTCAACCTCCCGTATCAGATCATGTTCTCCTTTATTTTCCAGCACATCAGCGGTTCTCCCTGGGGCAGGACGGTCAAAGTGTTGCCTCCGGCGGACTGGGCAGAAGAAAATAACGTCAGCCCGGTCGGTTACACAATCAATGTGGAGGCACCTGGAACCAGGTGGAATGAGGCTTATGACAATCTTGATATCAGGTTGCAGAAAGACTTTAGCCTGGGCCCGGGAAAACTCGGTCTTTATGTCGACATCTTTAATTTGCTCGGCGCTTATACCCTGACGGTTAACAAGAACCCTGCTGGGACCTGGAGGCCCGATGCCGAAGGCACCTCAACCGGCACCTTTACACCTGGCTCACTGGGTTTGAAGGGATTTACTGGTTCTCGACAGATCAGATTCTCAGTTTTATACCGCTTCTAAGCGGCCGGGAATTGATTGGGGAAGGGGGAGGAGCGTACGCTCCTCCCCCTTGTTCCCTGAACGAGGCTGATCGCTGATTCAAAAGCTGAAAAGAGCTGTTATGTTGAGTTCATTAACCCCGGTGCCGAGAGCAATTCTTGGATCCCTTGACAGGAACCAGACTCTATTATACTTAATGAATTTGGCCTGGCGTAGTAGGAAAACCTACTCCAGAGGTAAAAGCTGTTTGGTAATCGGGCAAGGAAAGGAATGGTAGATGATCCCTGTTGGCAACTCGAAATACATTCTCCGGGTTAACAAGAGAAAAGTTCTAAATCTGATATACAACAGTAAGACAATATCTCGGGCAGAGGTAACTAAGATAAGTGGAATAAGTGCCCCAACCGTATCAAGGATTGTGGACGGTTTTATAGATGAGAGGTTGGTTGAGGAAGTTGGCATTGGCCAGTCCACCGGCGGCCGACGTCCGAAATTATTAAGGATAGCCGCTTCGGATAATTACATAATAGGAATAGATTTGGGTACCACCAATATCTATGGGGTCTTAGCCGACCTGAACGCCAGTATCATCCACGAAGAAAAGCAGCCCACGAGGTTGGAAGAAGGCTTCTACAGCATCATGGAGCAGACCTCGGAAATCATTGAGAAGCTTAGCCGGCAAACCGCTGAAAGAAAAAAGAGACTATGCGGGATAGGCATGGCCGTGGCCGGATTGATCAATAAAAGCCGGAATATAGTTGAGTTTTCGCCCAATTTTCACTGGCATGATGTTGATATAGTGGGTAACTTAAGCCAGAAATTTTCAGTGCCCATCTATTTCGACAACGTGACGCGGGTCATGGCACTTGGAGAACTCTGCTACGGAGTGGGAAAACAATATAAAAATTTTGTTTTTATCAACGTTGGATACGGCATAGGTGCCGGGATCATCCTCGACGGGCAGCCTTTACTCGGATCGGTGGGCATGGCCGGAGAATTCGGGCATATCACGGTTGAAAAAGATAGCCAGACCCAGTGCGATTGCGGGAATTTTGGCTGCCTGGAAGCCCTGGCTTCTGGGCAGGGTATTGCCCGGGCTGCGCGCGATGAGTTGAAAAAGGGGACCCAGAGCGTTCTGATGGAAATGTGCGGGGGAGACCTTAACAAGGTGACTGCCGAGATGGTAGCCAACGCGGCCAAGAAAGGCGATGCTCTGGCCTGGAATGTCTTCAGCCGGGCTGCGGAATACATAGGACTTGGCATTTCGGCTCTGATCAACCTTTTTAACCCGGAAGCTGTAGTAATGGGTGGAGGAGTAATACAGGCAGGAGAGATCCTGTTCGATAATATACGCAAGACGATAAATGCCAGGGCCCTAAACCGCAGTTCGCGAGGGGTTCCGCTGCTCCCGGCCACGTTTGGGCTGAAAGCCGCAGCCATGGGAGCAGTGTCCCTGGTCATGAATAAGCTGCTTAACCTTGAGCTGGAGTGTTTCCTACAAAAACAGAAGAGTTGATTGAAATTATTATGAAACCAAATCCAGAGCTCCCTTCTTTCAATCAAACAAAATAATGTTCGGATAAGTTTAACTTCGAGGTCAAGTTCTTGATAGGAAATTTATTTAATTTAAGAAACAAAGACAAAATAAACTTCTCTGGTTGGCTTAACTCCAAGATTATCCTAGAGGATGACGGGGATATTTTTTCAATTCTTAATTCATCAAGAACTTCAATTTATACCACGGGATTTGCTTTGTTTTATGGTCGACATGATGGATTATTCCTTTTGGTCAGTGAAGGTATCGGGCTTAATTGATTTTAAAGGATAAATTTAGATCAAGGAATAATAAACATGGGTAACAATGGAATGATGATCCCGATCTTGGACCTGGTGGTCATTGTTATTTATATTGTCGCGGTATTGGCGTTGGGGTTACTTTCAGTACGCAAAGTCAAGTTGTCAAGCCAGCAATATTTCCTGGCCGGGAAATCTCTTCCCTGGTTTATGGTGGGAGCCGCTCTTTTTTCCGCAAATATTTCTACCATCCATCTGGTCGGCCTGGCGGCTTCTGGTTATAACGAGGGACTGGTCTGGGGAAATTTTGAGTGGATGGCCACTTTCTGTTTGATAATCCTGGCCCTGGTCTTCGCTCCGTTCTATTTTAAGACAAGAATTTCAACGCTTCCGGAATTTCTCGAGAAGAGGTATAGCCGTGGAGCAAGAATGATCGTGGCTATCATGGCTATCATGGCCGCCCTGTTTATTCACATCGGGATGAGTATTTATGCCGGGGCGATTGTTTTTAAGACGTTTTTCGGAATTAACGTCATCATATCCATTCTGATAATTTCCATAATCACCGCGATATATACAGTCCTGGGTGGTTTGAAAGCCGTGGTGGTCACAGAATCGATTCAGACCGTCATTCTGATACTGGGGGCAATTGTTGTTACGGTTTTCTGTATTCTGGCTTTGCCTGCTCATGGAATTACCAGTCTGGCCCAGCTCCGGGAAGCGATAAGGCCTGAGCAGTTGAGTATGCTTCATACCAACAGCCGGGTGGGCTTGAACTGGTATGCGGTTTTCTTGGGATACCCCGTCCTGGGAATCTGGTACTGGTGCACTGACCAAACCATAGTACAGAGAGTGCTGGGTGCCAGGACCGAAAGCGATGCCCAGAGGGGGCCCCTTTTTGCCGGGCTTTTGAAAATAACCCCGGTCTTTATCATGGTCCTGCCCGGCGTGCTTGGCTATGTTCTTTTTAAGGATGTAATCGGAAGCAATGCTAATGAGACCCTTCCTGTCTTGATATTGAAACTGATTCCGATTGGCATCAGGGGAGTAATTGCCGCAGCCCTGATGGCCGCTCTGATGAGTACCATTTCCGCTGCCCTTAACAGCGCGGCCACTCTGGTGGCCATTGACATTGCCAAGAACATCAGGCCGGAATTATCTGATAGGCAACAGGTAAACATTGGCCGGGTGAGTGCCGTAGTTATCATGATTCTGGCCATAGCCTGGTCAACACAGGGAGGAAGATATTCCAGCATTTTTGAAGCAATAAATGCCATTGCTTCCGAGCTGGCACCACCGATCACCACTGTTTTCCTGTGGGGTGTTCTCTGGAAAAGGGGAACAAAGCAGGCAGCTCTGATCACGCTGATTTTTGGTTTCATGATGGGTATTGTGGTCTTTATCCTGGACCTGCCAGTGTTCGGAACCGAGAAGATCATCACTAACAAATTGGGTATTCACTTTATGATGCAAGCCTGGTGGATGTTTGTTATCTGTAGCCTCATCTTCTTTACAGTCAGTCTTCTGACGCCCAAACCAGAAATAGGAAAGATTGAAGGATTGACCTGGAAAAACCCGAAGCAAATACTGGCAGGAAAGCCGGTACAGGGCCTGTCAGACCCAAGGTTACTGGCCGGGCTGCTGTTCGCGTTTATGGTAATTCTTTATTTTATTTTTAGATAGAAATAAAGGCTCATGAAAACCAAGGAAAAAGGACCAGTTACCGTGGTGGCCATCGGCGAAATTCTATGGGATATATTCCCCGATGATAAGAGGATTGGAGGGGCCCCGGCCAATTTTGTTTATTATGCAAACAAACTGGGAGAAAAGGCTGTCCTGATGAGCCGGGTTGGCCAGGATTCTCTGGGCCGCCAGGCCATATCGGCCTGCCAATCTGCAGGTCTGATTACGGACTTTATTCAAAAAGATTTAATACATCCAACTGGCAAGGTCAGGGTTGAGCTGGATGAAAAGGGAGTTCCAAGATTCGAAATCGAGGCAACTTCGGCCTGGGATTTTTTGGAAGAGAATGAATCATTCCCGTCTCTGGCTCAGGCTGCCAGGGCTGTTTGCTTTGGCACGTTAGCCCAGAGGAACGAGAAGAGCAGAAACACCATAAAGAACTTGCTGGATATGGTAGGGCCTGACTGTTTGAAGGTTCTGGACCTCAACCTCAGGTCTCCTTTTTATGACCTCCAGATTATCGACTCATCCTTGAGAAGGGCCGATGTCTTAAAACTGAATTCTGATGAATTGAAGATTTTATCGGGTCTGTATTCATTAAAGGGTAACGAGACCGAGTTGATCAGAGCTTTGCTTGATAAGTTTTCACTCCAGTATGTAGCGCTAACGCGCGGCAGCGAAGGCAGTTTGATCGTAAGCAAAGATAGAGAGTCAGGTCATCCCGGATACCTGGTCAATGCTGTTGACACGGTTGGAGCCGGCGATGCTTTTACGGCTGCCCTGGTTTGCGGACTTTTAAGAAATGAGGACCTTGATGAAATCAGCAAGCTGGCCAATCAACTGGCCAGTTTTGTCTGTACCAAAAAGGGAGCCTGGGTCAACATTGCTGACCTGGCGAGGCCGGTATGTTGAATGGATTAAAAGCTAATCCAGCCAGAACTGGATGGTGGCTATAGAAATCTTCTTGTGGAGGTAGTCATCATGGTTTTCAATTATCTGCAGCCGACGGATATCTTGTTCGGGGCAGGGCGGCTGAAAGAGGTCGGGGAAGTATCTGGCAAATTCGGCCGCAGCTGTTTGCTGGTTACGGTACCATCTTTTCCAGAAATAGAACCGGCTCTGAAAGCGATAAAATCGGTCCTGAAGAAGAGCCAGATAAAGGTGGAGCATTTCGATGGGGTTATTCCCAATCCCACGGTAGAGGTGGTTTCTTCTGGGGCCAGACTGGCCCGCGAGTGCGGAGCCGAGTTTGTCATCGGGTTTGGAGGCGGTTCGAGTATTGATACTGCCAAGGCTATTGCCGTTGAAGCCAGTCACGAGGGGACCTGCTGGGACTATCTGTTTTTCAGGAAGACCCAACCCACAGACAGGACGCTTCCCATCGTTGCCATTCCCACCACTTCCGGAACCGGTTCTCATGTTACCCAGGTGGCGGTGGTAACCAACTCGATGGAGCGGAATAAATCGGCTCTTTTCAACCCAAGACTCTTTCCCAGGGTAGCGGTGGTAGACCCGGAACTAATGTTAACTCTGCCTCCTTATATGACGGCCCTGACCGGATTTGATGCTTTCTGCCATGCTTTTGAAAGCTACATTACTCCTAAATGCTCTCCCTATATAGAAATCCTGGCCCTGGAGTGCCTCAGGTTGATAGTGCATTATCTTCCCAGAGCCGTCAGGAGGACTTCAAACCTTGAGTTTCGGGAAAAGATGGCCTGGGCTGATACCCTGGCCGGGTTGTCAATTGCCAATTCAGCGGTAACGCTGCCCCACGGCATAGCCATGGCCATGAGCGGCATGTATCCTCAAATTGCTCACGGGCAGGCCCTGGCCGCAGTTTACCCGGCAATAATGAGATATACCTATAAATATGCCGTCAGGAAATTTGCCTGTATTGCCAGAATCATGAATCCTTCTCTGGAATCCTCGCCTGATACAAAAGCTGCCCGCCTGCTGGGCGATGAGCTGGAAAGATTCATTGAGAACCTCGGTATTAAGAAGTCATTAAGAGAACTTGGGGTTATCGAATCAGAATTGCCGGAACTGGCCAGGGCCTCGCTGGTGTTGCCTGACTATAAGAATCATCCTTATGTCGTATCACTGAGAGAGGTTGAGAAACTTCTTTGCCAGTGCTACTGATTGGCTTGCGAATTTGTTGCGACTTTATATGCGAATAAATATTTTGGCTGGAGGTGGCAAATGAAAAAACTGGTGGTTGTTCTTCTCCTGGTGCTGGTATTCCTTGGTGGTGGGCTGCTTACCTGGCCAGAAGAAGTCGGCCGGACGAATCTGGTTGCCTGGTGGAGGCTTGAAGCAGTTAATAATAATAGAATCACCGATGCGGTCGGGAGAAAGGAAGATCAAATAACCGGAAATTACAAGCTTGTGGAAGGAGTGGCTGATAAAGCCATAAGGTTCGATGGGTTTACTACCTTAATTACCAGGAACGCGAGTGATTTTCCATCCTTGAATCAGAACTTTGCCATTGAAGCCTGGGTAGCTCCGGCGGCCTATCCCTGGAACTGGTGTCCGGTAGTCGCTCAACATAAAGGCGAAGTGGCCGGCTTTTACTTTGGAATCGGGCCGAGAGGAGAAGTGGGTTTGGGGTTGGCCGTCAATGGCCAATGGCACATGACAATTTCAGAGGAGAAGATTCCGCTGAGAAAGTGGAGCCAGATCGCTGCCAGTTTTGACCAGAATAACGGGGTGAAGATTTATATTAATGGCAGGCTGGTAAACCAGGAGAAGGTTCTGGGCAAATTTGTTCAGTCCAGGGATTCCAACCTGGTGATTGGAATGAACTATGAAAAGGTGGTACCCTCTGACCCGGTGCGCCCCCAGGCCACCCTCCCGGCCAGGTTTTCTTTTGATGGCATAATTGATGAGATAAAAATCTACAATCAGGCTCTGGATGACACCATCGTATCTCGGTCCTTTGAGTCAGCCAGACCGGGGTCTGAACCGGACATTCCGGTTCGGGTCATGCCTTCAGGACGAACGGGGCCGGGGCGTTTTGGCGCCTACTACACCAAGTTGAAATATTACGAGGAGTGGGATGCCCTCTGGCGGGTGGGTGATTACGCTGACGTGGTTGTCGAGTTTGATAATTCACCGATCAGGGTTGTTTTCTGGCGGGGGACAAGGTATTCGCCGGTCTGGGTTATGGAGAACGGCCAGTGGATGGCTGATCAGAGCGCTGAGTCTTTTACCGATGAAGACGGCTGTTTTGAACATATGCTGGATGCCAAATGCCTTTATTCCCATGTCAGAATAATTGAAAATACACGGGCCAGGGTGGTTGTCCACTGGCGATATATACCGGTCTGTGTTCGTCAAAAATTCTCCCAGGTTGATGAATTAACTGGCTGGCCCGATGCTGTGGATGAATACTATACCTTTTATCCGGACGGGACGGGGGTGAGAAAAGTCATTATGTATACCTCTGGAAAGCCGCTTGGACCGCAGGAAACAATAATCTTGTGCCAGCCGGGCACCAGGCCTGAAGATAATGTCAATCTGGATGCAATAACTCTTGTCAATTTAAGGGGAGAGAGCCATGTCTATAGCTGGGCCCAGGGACCGCCCAAGCTGGACCCGGAAAAGCCCGTGGCCCCCGTAATTCAGGTGGTTAATCTCAAATCCAAAGCTAAGCCCTTTCTGATTTTTGAACCCGGCTGCCGGATGAGGGTTTTTGGCATAGAAGTCCGTGGAAATGTTTCGCCATTTCCCTGGTGGAACCACTGGCCGGTAGCTCAGATTCCTTCGGATGGGCGCTATGCCCAGGCGCCGGATAGGGCCTCGCATTTTTCTCTGGCCTGGGGCGGGCCGCCAATTCATAAAGGCGAAGACCTGAAATACTGGGCGGCCTGGATTTACGGAACAACAACTGACAGACCGGAAAAGCTGGCCGAGCTGGCCAGGTCCTGGATAAACGCTCCTGAACTGACCCTGTCTTCAGATAGCTATAAGTTTCTGGGATATGATATTTCCCAGAGAGCTTACCTAATTCAGAAGAGTAATCCTGCCGGGGCCAACATACTCAGGGGAACGCTGGCTGCGGGGCCAGAAAAGCCCGTGCACAATCTTTGCCTGGTGATTAAAGATTGGGGCGATTCCGAAGCCCAGGTCATAATAGATGGAGAGAGGCAAGATAAGAGCAGCGGAATTAGACTGGGAAACATCAGGAGAATAGACGGGAACGACCTGATAGTATGGCTCGAACGGAAATCGATAAAACCCATTAAGATTGAAATTAAACCCGATTAATGGGAAGACAGGAGGAATATATGAAGCAGGCAATTTTAGAAAAACCCAAGAAAATCGTTTTCAGGGAAGCTAAGAAGCCTGAGATTGCGGACAACGAGGTGCTGATAAAGATAAAAAGAGTTGGTATCTGTGGGTCTGATATCAAGGCTTATTATGGAAAGCACCCTTATATCAAGTGTCCAATTATTCAGGGGCACGAATTTTCAGGTGTGGTGGCGGATCTAGGCCGGAAGGTCAAAAAACTAAGAGTTGGTGATAAGGTAACGGTCAGACCTCAGTTGGTTTGCGGCCGGTGTTATCTATGCAAACGGGGTGAGTACAATATCTGCGAGAACCTGAGGGTGATAGGCTGCCAGGCGGAGGGGGCAGCCCAGGAATTACTGAAAGTGGATAGCAACCTGGTGGTGAGGCTCCCCAAAAAGATGAGTTTCGAAGAAGGGGCCATGGTTGAACCGGTAGCCGTGGCGGTGCACGCTGTCGGCAGGGCCGGCCGGATAAGGGGTAATAAGGTCCTGGTTCTGGGAGCCGGAACTATAGGAAACCTGACGGCCCAGGTGGCCAAATCCCTGGGAGCCAAGTCTGTCATGATCACCGACCTCAGCAATATCCGGTTAAGGATTGCCAGGGAATGTGGAGTTGATTTTACGGTCAACGTGGGCAGGACCAGTTTGCCGGAGCACCTGGAAAAACATTTTGGCCCGAGTAAAGCGGACCTTATCTTTGAGTGCGTGGGTGAAGAAAAGACCATAAATCAGGCCATTTCGGTTGCCAGGAAGGGATCCAGAATCGTGGTTGTTGGCGTGTTTGATTATAAACCCAGGACCGATGTCGGCTTGGTCCAGGATAGGGAGCTAAGCTTGATAGGCAGCTTGATGTACAAGGCCGAGGATTATGATGCTGCCATTAAATTGATCAACACCGGGAGAATCAAGCTAAGACCTCTTATGTCCCGGACTTTCAATTTTAATGATTATCCCCGGGCCTATCGTTTCCTGGAAAAATCCGGAGACAGGGTCATGAAGGTGTTCATGAAATTTTGACAGGGAAAATTATAATGAAAAGGCGAACCCTTCTTCTTATAATTTTAGGGATTTGGTGCCTGGGCTGGTCCTTGAACCTGGTTAGCCAGGAAAAGACCCTTGATCCCTGGCTATCCCCGGAGAGAATTTTCCTCAACCGCGATTTTACCCCGGAAAGTTTCGGGCCGGCCAGGTGGTTGCCGGATGGGCGAACCTACACCACCGTTGAGAAATCTGCGGAGATTGAAGGCGGCACGGATATAGTAGCTTATGATGCAGAAACGGGAAGAAGGCAGGTCCTGATTTCCGCTTCTGTTCTTATGGACCGGAAGAATTCCAGGCCACTGAGAGTTGAAGGATATGACTGGTCAAAAGACGGCCGGCACCTTCTGATTTTCACCAACAGTCAGCGGGTCTGGCGGTTGAATACCCGGGGCGACTACTGGGTCTTCGACCTGGCCGCCAAGCAGCTAAAAAAGCTGGGAGAGAAGTTTGAGCCTTCCAGCCTGATGTTTGCCAAGTTTTCGCCTTCTGCCCGGCAGGTTGCCTACGTTTACAGGAATAATATTTATGTTGAAGATATTGACAGTGGCCAGATTCGCAAGCTCACCTTAGACGGTTCCGAGACCATCATCAATGGAACTTCTGATTGGGTCTACGAAGAGGAATTCAGCCTCAGGGATGGCTTCCGCTGGAGTCCTGACGGAAGATATATAGCCTTCTGGAGATTCGACACCAGTTCCATCCAGGACTATTACCTCATAAATAATACTGATTCCCTGTATCCAAAAATCATTCCCATCAAGTATCCGAAGGTCGGCACCATGAATTCAGAATGTAAAATAGGCGTGGTCGATGTGGCCACGGGAAAGACCGACTGGATAGCCCTGCCCGGCGATTCACGAAAAGATTATTATCTTCCGGTTATGGATTGGACCCAGGATTCCAAGGGAGTAATTTTCCAGCATATAAATCGTCTTCAAAATACCAACCAGGTGATGATTTTTGACCTGGCCAGCAGAGAATTAAGAAACGTATTCACCGACCGGGACCAGGCCTGGGTAGAAGTGATGGACGATTTTATCTGGCTCAACAAGGGGAAAAGCCTTCTCTGGCTTTCCGAGCGGGACGGCTGGAAACATGTATACGAGATTTTCCTCGACGGCCGGACGGCCAGGCAGATTACCCGCGGCCAGTTTGATGTCATCAGCCTTGGCGGCCTTGATGAAAAAAGAGGCTGGTTGTACTTCATGGCCTCTCCGGATAATGCCACCCAGAGGTATTTCTACCGGGTGAGGTTGAATCAGAATTCCAAGCCGGAGCGAGTTACTCCTCTTACCCTGCCAGGCTCTCACTCCTATCAGATGTCGCCGGACGGAAGTTTCGCCATCCATACTTATTCTACGTTTGATTCTCCGCCGGTCATTGACCTGGTTAACCTTCCCCGGCATCGGGTTCTTCGTACTCTGGTAACCAACGAATCCCTGAGGGCCAAGGTGAATGCCCTGAAAAAGCAACCGGCAGAATTTTTTAAGGTCGATACCGGCCAGGCCATACTTGATGGCTGGTGCCTCAAGCCACCGGGCTTTGATGAAAACAAGAAATATCCCGTAATTGTTTATGTTTACGGCGAACCGGCAGCCCAGACAGTCCTGGACCGGTGGGGCGGCAACAGCTATTTGTGGCATCTGCTGCTGGCCCAAAAGGGTTATGTGGTGATCAGCATCGATAACCGCGGCACACCGGCACCAAAGGGTCGGGAATGGCGCAAATGCGTCTACCGCCAGGTTGGAATCTTGGCTCCGGCCGACCAGGCTGCCGCCCTGAAGGCCCTGATAAAACAATGGCCCTGGCTGGATGCCAGCCGGATCGGGGTCTGGGGCTGGAGCGGTGGCGGCCAGATGACCCTCAATGCCATGTTCAAGTATCCTGACCTCTACCGGACTGGAATTGCCGTGGCCTTTGTCAGCGACCAGTTACTTTATGACACCATCTACCAGGAACGATACATGGGTTTGCCTCAGGATAACCCCGAAGGTTACAGGGAAGGATCGCCCATTCATTTTGCCGGCAATCTCAAAGGCAACCTGCTCATCATCCACGGCACGGGAGATGACAACGTCCACTACCAGAGCTTCGAACGGCTGGTCAACGAGCTCGTTGCCCAGAACAAGTTATTTTCCATGATGGCCTATCCCAACCGTTCTCACGGAATCTCAGAGGGTAAAAACACCACCATCCATCTTTACCGGACTATGCTCAATTTCTTCCTGAAAAATCTGCCAGTTAATTAAGAGGAAACCATGAACGTCCGCGGAGTCGAGACAGGGTAATGAATAATTTAAGTAGGTGGGCTGAACTGAAAGTATGAAACTATGTCGTCATGAACAAACAATCTGGCCAATTAGAGTTTGAGGGAGCAAGAGAATGAAAAAATTGACAGGGTTGCTTGTAATAGGATTGCTTGGGATTGCGCTTGCCGTAACTTTCGGCTGCAGTTCTGTACCGGTACAATCCACAGCATCTTCAGGCCTGGACCCCACCACGGTCCTCTGGTACAACCATCCTGCTGACAAGTGGGAAAACGCTCTGCCTGTGGGCAATGGCCGGCTGGGGGCGATGGTCTTCGGAAAGGTTGATGAAGAGCGCATTCAATTCAACGAAGAAACCTACTGGAGCGGGGGTCCCTATTCCCAGACTGTTCAGGGTGGATACCGGGTGCTGCCCGAGATACAGTCCTTGATATTCAATGGCGAGTACATCAAAGCTCATAAGCTCTTCGGCCGCTATTTGATGGGCTACCCGGTTGAACAGCAGAAATACCAGTCGATGGGAGATTTGATCCTGAAACTGGGGCATGGACCGGAAGTTAAAGATTACAGGTTGGAACTTGACCTGAAAACGGCCATCGCCAGGGTAAGTTACGAGGCTAATGGCATTAGATTCGAGCGGGAGGTTTTTTCCAGCCCGGTCGACCAGGTTATCGTGGTCAGGCTGACCGCGGACCGGCCGGGCAGCATCTCCCTGGTGGCCAATTTGCGCGGTTGCCGCAATCAGGCCCATTCCAATTATGCCACCGATTACTTCAGAATGGACGGTTATGGCCAGAACGGCTTAATCCTGCGGGGCAAATCGGCCGATTACCTGGGGGTGAAAGGGCAGCTTCGCTATGAAGCCCAGCTCAGGGCTGAGGCCCAGGGCGGTTCGATTGCCGTGGATGACACCGACCTGACTATAAAAAATGCCGATTCTGTGACTCTATATCTGGTCGCGGCCACAAATTTCGTGAATTATAAGGATGTCAGCGGAGACCCGCACCTGAGGGTCGAAGAAACGCTCAATAGAATTGCCGGCAAACCCATAGAGCAAATAAAAGATGAGCATATCAAAGAACATCAGAGATTGTTCAATCGGGTTTCAATCGATCTGGGCTCAACGGCCGCGTCTTTCCTGCCCACTGATGAAAGGCTCAAGAAATTTGACGGGAAAAACGACCCCAACCTGGCCGCCCTCGTTTTCCAGTTCGGACGTTACCTGCTGATTTCCTCGTCGCGGCCCGGCACCCAGCCGGCCAACCTCCAGGGCATCTGGAACCAGTACCAGAATCCTTCCTGGGATTCGAAATATACCACCAACATAAACACCGAGATGAATTACTGGCCGGTCGAGGTGGCCAACCTCTCCGATTGTGCCGCGCCTTTATTCAAGATGATTAAAGAGCTCACCGACCAGGGAAGCGAGGTGGCCAGGGAACACTATGGAGCGAAGGGCTGGGTTTTCCACCAGAATACCGACCTGTGGCGGGTAGCCGCCCCCATGGACGGACCGCAGTGGGGAACCTTTACAACCGGCGGCGCCTGGCTCTGCACCCATCTCTGGGAACATTATCTTTATACCGGCGACCTGGATTTCCTGAGGGAATATTACCCGGTGATGAAAGGTAGCATCGAATTTTTCCTCGATTTCTTAAAGGTACACCCAAAATATGGCTGGCTGGTGACCAATCCTTCCACTTCACCGGAAAATTTCCCCGACCGCCCGGGCAACGGGACTTTTTACGACGAGGTAACCGGATGGATGAGCCCAGGAACAACCATCTGCGCTGGTTCGACCATTGACATGCAGATCCTGAACGACCTGTTCGGTTATGTGGCCGAAGCTTCCAGAATTCTGGGTGTAGATGCAGAATTCAGGGAAAGGATGCTTGAGACCAGACAAAAACTGGCGCCCATGCAAGTTAACAAAAAGGGAGAGCTTCAGGAGTGGCTCGAGGATTGGGGGCAGAAAGAAAAAAGCCATCGCCACATTTCTCACCTTTATGGCCTGTTTCCTGGAAACCAGATCTCGCCGCGAAAAACGCCGGAACTGGCTAAGGCAGCCAGGGCCGTCCTGGAACAGAGAGGACTTGTGGGAAACGGCTGGTCTTCGGCCTGGAAGATGGCCTGCTGGGCCAGGCTGCTCGAGCCAGAGAAAGCGATGGAAAACCTGGTCTATGCCCTTCATAATTACACCTGCAATAACCTGTTTTCTATCTGTTCCAAGGCTCTTCAGGTGGACGGTTCTTTCGGAATGACCGCAGCCTTGGCCGAGATGCTGGTGCAATCGCACGAAGGAGAAATTTTTATCCTGCCTTCTGTTCACAGTTCCTGGAAGAAGGGAAATATCAAAGGAATCAAAGCCCGGGGAGGTTTTGAACTGAACTTGAGCTGGAATGAAAATAAAGTTATAGAAATCGAGGTCATTTCCACCCTGGGGCGAACCTGCAGTATTCGCACTCCTTTTCCGGCAGAAGTTAAGCAGGTTTCATCTGGATTATCCCTGACCGGCCAAGACAAGGCTCTTTTTTCCTTTGAGACCGAGCCCGGTAATAGCTATAAAATGACTTTCGTTCCGATGAGCAGGTGATTAATTGGAAAGAAATTTATGGGACGGACAGGCAAACATACCGGGGATTTTTTCCATTGATTGAACCGCGAATTTTGCGACCAGAAAGAGAGGAGATTCATGGGATTTATGGCCGCGGCGCTTGGAATCGGTCTAAGAGCTGAAAAGTTGTAGTGGAGCAGAAAGAAGACGCGTTAAAATTGTCAGTGATCAGTGTTAGTTTCGTTATGAGTCTGAGAGGTAAGACATGCTCCTTTTAAGCCGGGATGACCTGAAAAATCTTTTAAGCATGAGGGAAGCCATCGACCTGGTGGAAAAGGGTTTTCTCTGGCTGCACCAGAAAAAAGTCCTGATGCCACCGAGGTCAGTTATTACAACGCCTTTTCATGGCGGGTCGCTTCTCATGATGCCGGTTCTGATCGAAGACAGGAAGAAGTTCCTGGTTACCAAGGTAATAACCGTTTATCCTTATAACCAGCAGCTATTTGGCTATCCGGCCTTGCAAGGAATTAACATTATTTTTGATGCGGAAAATGGAACCCCGGAGGCCATACTTGATGCCCATTTTCTGACGGCCTTGCGCACGGGCGCGGCCGGGGGCGTGGCCCTGAGATACCTGGCCAGAAAAGAGGCCGACACGGTTGCCCTTTTTGGAGCCGGGCCCCAGGCCCGGACCCAGCTGGAAGCTGCCTGTGCCGTGCTTCCAGTAAAAAAATGTTACCTGGTCAGCTACGGTGATCCACGCGAGAAGGACTTTGCCCTGGAAATGGGCACCAGGCTGGGGATTGAAGTCTTGATTACAGTGGACGTCGAAAGCGCCGTTTCCCGGGCCGATGTGGTGATTACCGCCACCAATTCCAGGGAACCAGTTTTTAAGGGAGAGTGGCTCAGGCCAGGAACGCACGTTACGGCCATCGGCTCGTTTCAACCCGAGGTCCGGGAACTTGATAGCGAGACCATCAGGAGGAGCCGGGTTTTTGTGGACAACCTGGAGGCAGCCCGGGAAGAAGCCGGGGATATCATCATTCCTGTTAAGGAAGGTGTCATAACCTGGGATAAGGTAGAAGCGGAACTGGGAGAGGTAATTGCCGGAGAAAAACCGGGCCGGCTGAATGTGGATGAGGTTACAATTTTCAAATCGGTGGGTCTGGCCGTCCAGGATGCGGTGGTGGCAGTGGGCGCCTATCTCAAAGCCGTGGAAAGTAAGGTGGGAATGAATTTTCTGCTGGGCGGGGAACAATGAAGGACATCAGCATTTTCAACCAGGTTATAGGTCCGGTGATGAGGGGGCCGTCAAGCTCTCACACGGCCGGCGCCTATTTTATCGGAAAAATTGCCAGGTCCTTGCTCGGTGATAAAGTGAAACAAGTGGAAATAGCTTTTGACCCCGGTGGTTCTTACGCCAGGACCTACCGGGAACAGGCCGCTGACCTGTCGTTTGCCTGCGGAATTATGGGCATAGAGCTTGGCGATGACCGCTTTTTTCAGGCCCTGGAGCTGGCCCGGGAGGCTGGCCTGGAGATTGAGTTCAGGGTGAGAACGCTTGATCACCCTGCCCATCCGAACACTACAGATATTGAACTGATTTCAGAAAAGGGTGATAGGCTCAGGTTGAGAGCAGCTTCGGTGGGTGGAGGGTCAGTTGAGATTACCAGAATAGAAGATTGGGAGGTTTATTTTACCGGAACATTTTATGAACTGGCCATAGAGGCCGGCGCGGAAGTCGCTCAAAAAATAGAAAACATACTGAACACTATGGCGGCGTTACTCGATAAACCTGGTGCTCAGAAAAAAAACAACCGTGTTCTGCTCTCGGTCAGAAGCAGGCAGGCCTTCCCACCAGAATTCCTGAGTGAAATCGGGCGGATGCCTGGAGTGACAAGGCTTTGGAAGATTGAGCCCATCTGCCCGGTTGTTAAGAAAGAACCAATTTTTAGAAGCGCCGCCGACATGGTCAGGCTGGCCAGAGAGCGGGAGTTAAGTCTCGGTGAATTAGCCCTTGAGTATGAATCGGAAGTCCTCGGGCTTTCCAGAGAAGAAGTGATGTTGGAAGCCAGGAGGCGTTTTGAAATTATGCAAAGAGCAGTTCATCTCGGGCTGGAGCTTGAGGACGAAAGAATCCAGTTATTGAAGCCTTCAGCCGGGAAAATATTCCGTCTGGAAAAAGAAGGAAAGCTGCCTGGAGGCGGGCTTTGCCTGAGGGCCGCGGCCAGGGCCATGGCCGTGATGCACATCAACGGGAAAAGGGGAGTGGTGTGCGCGGCTCCGACCGGAGGCTCGGCCGGGACTCTGCCCGGAGTTCTGGTAACCCTTCTTGAGGATGAAGGGATGAGCCTGGAGAGAGTATTGCTGGCGCTTCTGGCTGCCGGAGCCGTTGGAGTTATAGTCGATAGCCGGGCCACTTTTGCGGCCGAAGTGGCTGGCTGCCAGGTGGAAATCGGGGCGGCGGGCGCCATGGCCGCAGCCGCAGTTGTTGATGCCTATGGTGGAAATGCCGAGCAGGCTGCTGATGCCTCGGCCATTGCCTTTCAGAATATAATGGGCTCGGTCTGCGACCTGGTTCAAGGAAAAGTGGAAATTCCCTGCCATACCAGGAACGCCCTGGGCGCAGCCAATGCTTTTCTCTGTGCCGGCCTGATCATGGGCGGGTACGAGAACCCCATCAACCTGGATGAGACCATAGACGCCGTCTATGCCACTGGAAAAATGCTGCCGCCAGAGCTCAGGTGCACAGCCCTGGGCGGGCTGGCGGTCTGCCCCTCGGCCCTGAAGCTCGGCCAAAACGACCTTTAGAGAGAAGACGGATAATTCTGGTAACAGCGCTCTCTGGCAATTAGCTTAAATTGAGAAGAGAAGAGAGGCATCAAAAAAACCGGAGGCCATAAATGAAAAAACATCTTGAAATTTCAATTGTGCTGTTTATTCTGATGGGCCTGGTTCCCTTGATTGCTCAAAGCCCAGCAATCCACTGGGATTTTGAAAAAATCCAGAAAGGGCGAGTCCTGGAGAAGATTAAAAATAGATGGGATTTACTTGAGGGAAATTATTCAGAAGCCTCGGGAATTAAGGGAAAAGGGCTAAGGCTCGACGGTTTTACCACGGCCTTGAGGGCTCAGGAAACTAAGACGCCAGCTCCGGGGAAAGAACTGACCGTGGAGCTCTGGCTGGCCCTGGGTGAGTATCCCTGGAACTGGTGTCCGGCCCTGACCACGGAAAGAGATGATGTTGGCGGTTATCGGCTTCAGATTGGTCCCTACGGGCAGGTGTCAATGGAGGTCAACATCGATGAACAGTGGAGGTCAGCTACTTCGACCAGAGAGACGATTCCTCTCAGAACCTGGATGCACCTGGTTGGGATATATAGAGCAAACGAGATGATTGAGATTTATGTCAATGGCGAGCGGAAGGCATTTTCTGAAATCAAAGGCGAAATGAAGGGATCGATCGGGAATTTTTTGCTGGGCCTGGTGGCTTCTCCGAAGAAGCCGAGTGATATCCACAGGACTTTTGGCACCCTGCCGGATTACTATGGCCTGGAGGGGATAATAGATGAAGTTAAGGTTTATCCTGAAGCTTTAACTCCCGAAAAAATCAAGAATATTTTTATTCAGCACGAACCCCGGCTACCTGATATCCAGCCCAGAAGGTTACCCACGATTAACGATACTGCGAAAAAATTTGGAGCATATTACACCACGCTTAAGTACTATCCTGGCTGGGATAACCTCTGGCCGGTGGGCGATGAAGCGGACGTGGTGGTAACCTTTGATAGGTCTCCGGTTAAGCTGGTTTTCTGGCGAGGTACCAGGTACAGTCCGGCCTGGGTTTCCGAAAACGAACTCTGGATGGCTGACCAGAGTGTCGAGGCCTGGAATAATGAAGAGGGCTGTTTTGAACACATGCAAGACCGGCATTGCCGGTTTTCTAATGTCAGGATAATTGAGAACACCGAGGCCCGGGTGGTGGTTCACTGGAGGTATGCTCCGGTTAGCGTGAATGAGAACACCTGGAGGCGTGACCCGAAGACTGGCTGGGAGTGCTGGGTGGATGAATATTACTACATTTATCCCGACCAGACCGCCATCAGAAAAGTTTCCTGGAAGACTGGTTCTCTCGAGTTCCCGAGACAGTTCCAGGAATCCGAAGTTCTATTGCATCCCGGCCAGATGATCAGCGAGGTGGTTGAAAAAGACTTTGCCTCGGTGGCTGATTATAATGGCCGGACCAGGATGGTATCTTTTGTCGAAGATCCCGCCAGGGCTCCCTACGGACCATTCAACTGGGATAAGTTTTATGATTACACCCTTCAACAATTCAATTTCAAATCGAAGAACAAGCCATTTATCTGTTTCGAGCCAGATAACAAGATGTGGCTTCGCTATGAAAACATAAAAAACTATGAGGGAGTAAGGGGATGCAATCACTGGCCGGTGGGGCAGGCCCGCTGCGACGGCAGAACGACTGTTGTGGCTGACCGGCCTTCTCATACCATCGGATTTCCCATCTCGGAACCCGTGGTTCACGAAAACGGAGGCAGGGAATTCTGGTTTGGTCTGTACGGCATGAACGAGATGGAATTGAATGACCTGGTCAGGTTCGGAAGGTCCTGGGCCTTTCCGGCTGAGCTCACGGTCAAAGAAGGGAACCTTAAATCCGCTGGATATGACAAGAGTGAACGCTGCTATAAAATGGAAAACCTTTCGGCCACCCCGGTTACGCTAAGTTTTATCCTGGCCGGCTCGAAAAAATCTCCGGTCATCAATCCGGCTATTTACATAAAGAATTGGAAGTCTACTTCAGCCAAAGTAATTGTGGATGGCCAGGAAAATAGGGATTGTCGAATCGACACAAAGAAAACATTAGAGGGAATAGACCTCATCATTTTTCTTCCGATTGAAAAAGAAAGCAAAACCGAGGTCAGGGTTATACCCGTATCCTGAAAAGTTTATAGAACATAAACCAAAAATCTTGAAGAACCGGGTTCGGACTGAGACATATGTGCTTTGTCACCATCCAAATCTTTAAGCTGTAGAAATGGAACCCGGGCGTAGGTCAGAGAGATCTAAGATATTCCTATAAAAGCAGAGTAATGGGTCTCTTTTTTCTGCCTGATTGTAAATAAATCCTTCATCTTTTATAATTGTCAAAAATTGGTTCTGGGAAGGATGCCATGAAGGTCAGTAAGTTCAAGCAATATCTGCTGTCGGGTGTCTCTTATGCCATTCCTTTCGTGGCTTCGGGTGGCATTCTCATCGCCATTTCCATTGCTTTTGCCCCTATGACTTCTCAGGGGCCGGACTTCAGCCGGGCTCCATTCTTAAAGCTGATAAACGACATTGGAACAGTGGCTTTTTCGCTGCTGATCCCGGTCCTTTCCGGATACATTGCTTTTGGCATCGCTGACCGCCCCGGGCTGGTCCCCGGATTTGTCGGTGGCTACATCGCCAACCAGGTGGGAGCCGGTTTCCTGGGCGGGCTCATTTCCGGGTTGCTGGCTGGATTCCTGGTTTTTTACCTGAAGAAAATCAAGGTGCCGGTTTATATCAAGCCGGTCATGCCCATACTCATCTACCCGGTCGTGTCCTCCCTGATAATTGGCTTTATCATGTACAGGATAATCGGGGCCCCCATCCACGACCTGATGCTGAGCATCACCAAATGGCTGGAAGTTATGGGTACCGGCAATAAGGTCATCCTGGCCATAATTCTCGGCTCGATGATTGCCTTTGATATGGGCGGCCCGGTCAACAAGGTGGCCTTCTTCTTCGGGGCGGCCATGATCCAGCAGGGTAATTATTACATCATGGGAGCCTGCGCCGCGGCCATCTGCATTCCGCCCCTCGGGCTGGGGCTGGCCACTCTCATTAACAGGAAGCTCTGGACGGAGCAGGAGAGGGAAGCCGGCCTGGCGGCGCTGGGTATGGGAGCGATAGGAATTACCGAAGGGGCCATACCTTTTGCCGCGGCCGACCCGCTCAGGGTTATTCCGGTAATCATGGCCGGGTCGAGTGTTGGCTCGGTGATTGCCATGCTGGGAAAAGTCGGCGACCATGCCCCTCACGGCGGTCCAATTGTGCTGCCTGTGGTTGATAACCGCTTTATGTATATTGTGGCCATCCTGGTTGGCACCTTTGTGGTCGCGGGCATTATGACTTTCCTGCGGGCCCGGATCAAGAAGAAGGCCGAAGCCGCCACGGCCTGACGGCCTTAGGAAAAGTTAACTTTCGTATTTTCAACCTGCCGGGAAGTGATAAAATATGTGCTGACGCGATTAGAATAGAATGATAATCGCTCCGAAACGGAGGTTAAGATGAAGCTGGTAGCAGTAACTGCCTGTCCCACCGGGATTGCCCATACCTACATGGCGGCCGAGCAGCTCGAGCGCGTGGCCAAAAAGATGGGCTTTTCCATAAAGGTGGAAACCCAGGGAGCCATGGGTATAGAAAACGAGCTGGAACAGGATGAAATAAACGAAGCGGCCGCGGTCATTTTTGCCGTGGGCATAACCGTGCAGAAACCTGAGAGGTTTGAAGGCAAAAAAATATTCGAATTTTCGGTCCAGGAAGCCATCAAGAATGCCGAGGCCATATTAAATAAGGTGAAGGAAGAAATTGGCGGCTGAATTCAGGCTTGAATTTCCCCTGCCCCTGGGGCTTCACGCCCGCCCGGCCAGCTTTATCCAGGAAAAATGCCAGGACTATAAGGGCGAAATAATCTGGGAAAACCAGAGAACTCAAAAGAAGGCCGACGCCAAGAGCGCCATCTCGCTGCTGACCACGGATACCCAGAAGGGGGACATCTGCCGGGTGCTGGTGAGCGGGACAGGCGAGAAAAAGTTTGCTGCCGAGCTGGAATCTTTTTTATTGAAGGAACTGCCATTAAAAGAAGAACAGGCCCTTAAAGTTGAACCGGCGGCTGCAGCCATCATTCCAGGGGTACTCCATGGCTGCCAGGAAATGTTTTTGGTCGGCCAGCCGGCCTCTCAGGGAGTTGCCTGGGGCAAGGCGGTGGTGTTGAAGAAGCAGCCGGGTCTGTCTGAGCTCAAAGAATTAATGGGCAAACAGGCAGATAACCCTGAGAAAGAAATTGAAGTTTTCCGGCAAGCTCTGGGTTCACTGCGAGAAGAAATAGAAAAAGAATTAGCCGAAAAAAGCGGGGTGGAAAAAAGTATTTTAAAAGCCCACCAGTCGCTGGCTTCAGACCCGGGGCTTTTAAGGCGCGTGGAAGAGTTAATCGAAAGGGAAAAATTATCTGCGGCAGCGGCTCTGGTAAGAGCAGTATCGGATTTCAGCGAGGAGCTCTTGCGGAGCAAGACGCAATATATCAGAGAACGGGTGGCTGACCTGAATGACGTGGCCCGGCGACTTCTGGAAAAGCTGGGTTGCGCGCTGGATGCCAAGAAGGGGCTCGAGGTAACGGAGCCGTCTGTTCTCGTGGCTGAAGACCTGCTGCCGTCGGAATTTCTCGGCTTTCAACCAGGCCAGATTCTCGGACTTGTTCTGGAGAAAGCCGGCCAGACATCCCATACCTTGATCATGGCCAGGGGACGCGGGCTTCCTGCGGTTACCGGGGTGGCTGAAGCCTGTCGGCTGCTCGGTAGCGGAGAAGAGGTGGTGGTTGATGGAAACAGGGGAGTCGTGATTATTTCTCCCGGCGAGGAAGTAAGAAAGTATTATGAAAGGGAGAGGGAAGCAGAAGTCACCCTCAAAAAAATCCGCAAGGAAAAAGCAGCTCTCCCGGGAGTTACCGCCGACGGCAAGAGAATTGAAGTAGCGGCCAATATCGGCCATCCGGAAGAATTACAGAAGGCCTGGGAAGATGGGGCTGAAGCGGTCGGAATATTCCGGACGGAGCTTCTGCTCTATGGGAAACCGGCCTTGCCATCGGAGGAAGAGCAATTCCTCCTCTATAAGCGGGTGGCCGAAGAGGCCGGGGGCCGGCCGGTCATCATCCGGACTTTTGATATTGGAGGGGATAAGCCGATTCCCTGTGTGAAGTTACCCCAGGAACCCAATCCGTTTCTTGGATACCGCGGGATAAGGATTTACCGCGAATATTATGAATTGTTCAGGAGCCAGGTGCGGGCCATTCTGCGGGCTGCCGGGTACGGGAAGCTGCGGCTGATGTTCCCGATGGTGGCCCTGGTGGAAGAAGTCCGCTGGTTAAAAGATCAGGTCAAAATATTCGAGCAGGAATTAGAGCGGGAAGGGTTAGCCTTCAGCCCCGAAATTGAAACCGGGATCATGCTGGAGATCCCTTCCGTGGCCATGCTGGCCGATAAATTTGCGCCGGAGGTGGATTTCTTCAGCGTTGGGTCCAACGACCTGGTGCAGTACTTTTTTGCGGCTGACCGCGGCAATCCGCTGGTCAAGTATTTCAACCAGCCACTCAACCCGGCACTCCTGAGGTTGCTTAAGATTGCCATCGACAGGGCCCATGAAAACGGGAAATGGGTCGGGTTGTGCGGCGAGCTGGCCGGCGATTCCAGGCTGACGCCGGTTTTTGTGGGCCTGGGCTTTGACGAGCTGAGCATGAGTTCCGGGTTCATTCCTGAGGTCAAGGCAGTTTTGAATCACCTGCGGGTGGGGGATTGCCAGGAGCTGGTGGCCCAGACGCTTGAGGCTTCAACCGCCGAGGAAAACGAGAAATTGCTCGAGGATTACTACCAGCGGCAATTTTCTCCCGAATTGATCACGCCGGACCTGGTAATCCTGGAATCCGATTGCGGCTCAAAGGCTGAAATATTGCAAGAGCTGGCCATAACCTTTGAGCGAGCTGGCCGGGTGGGAAACCGGGCAGTTTTTGAACAGGCTCTCTGGAAACGCGAGCAGGATGTGGCCACGGAAATTGGCTTCGGGCTGGCCATTCCGCACTGCCAGTCCGGGACGGTCAGGACCCCGAGCATCGGATTGATGCGGCTCAGAAAGCCAGTTGACTGGCAGTCCAAGGAAGGCCAGCCGGTTGATTTAGTCATCTGCCTGGCCATTCCTTCGGGAGAAAAGGTCCGCCCGAAGCTTCAGCTCCTGCCGAAGCTCTCCCGTAGGCTCATCCACGAAGAATTCCGCGACTCCCTCCGCCAGGCCACCACTCCGGGAGATGTAGTAGCCCTCATCAAATCTGCCACGTAGCTATCTGAGAATAAAATAATTTTTCAGAACAATTCTTAATCAAAAAGGAATATCTTCCTTCGATTCTTCTAAGTTTTCTGCTGGTTTATATCCAAATAGTTCACACAGATAAATGATGCACGCCGCACATGTGTAAATAAAGAAGAAAGCTTCAGGAAGAGAAGTTACCGGTCTATCTGGCTGTCCGTGTCTTACCCCGGGGGCATTGCTCGCAAATCCAAAAAGAGCATGAAATATTTCATCCAAAGGTTTCTTTATTTTCCCTTCGTTGACCAACTTTTTGATTCCATCTCCAAATTTAATTTTTGGTTTCCCTCCTAAGAGTATCTTTAATATTCCTTCAACAGCACTGATGGCATCTTTTATGGAGTTTTCAATATCAGGGTTTGGCCTTCTGCTTAGTAATTCTAACGCTTTATTAAATTGAGAATTAGGATTTTCGAATGATTTATTCGATAGTAGAAGTTTTGCTTTTTTTATTAGCTCTTCATTTAATAGTTCTGAACCTCCAAACTCGATTCTTCCCTTTCTTAGAATCCACCCAATGCAACAACTTTTGAACTGATTATTAACATCGATTGTAAAATTGTATCTGAGCTTCCTGGTTTCCTCAGGTAATTCGATCCAACCGTTAATATGTGACCACTCTTTATATGATAAATTATCATAGATTAATTCTATGAGGTCATATACCTGATTCCAACTTAAAGCATTTTTGATAAAGTATTCCGCAGCATCTTTAAAATTAATGTTATCTTTCCTCTCTATTTGGAAATGGAGAGTGATTAAATTGTATATATTTTTATAATCTCCCAAGTACAGTATGTATTGATTGATTATGTTGCAAATCCCAATACGCAATTTAAGCGGAGCATCATCAAATATTAATTCGTTTGACAGGGCCCTGTTCCTATTAGAGAATGTCGGCATCTCGTAACCCATTATAAATAAGCAGGTTACGAGATTCAAGTGCTCTTAGGCCTTGGCTGTGAGGGTGTTTATGTTGCTTTTTAAAAGACTCTAAGTAGGCATTTTATATTTTATTGTATATTATGAATCAGATGATATTAAAGATCTTTTATGTATGCTTTTAGAAATTTCTCAATGCCTCGAACCGTTTCCTGCTTGACTTGGGCCGGGCTTTGAGCCACCCAGATTATGAAATTATAAAGATCCTGTTGTTCCACCTTCAGCCATTTTTTATTCTTGTATAGGAAATACAAGAGAGTTGTTAAAGCAATTCTTTTGTTTCCGTTCTGAAAAGGGTGATTCTTGACCATTAAATAAAAGAGTATGCTGGCCTTGGCAATTAATCCTGAATAAAGGACCTTTTTCGAAAAGGTCTGAAAGGGAACGGCCAGGCAGCTCTCCAGGACATTTGGAAAGCGCGTGGAAAAGTCTGGTTTTGGCTCATCGAAGGCCAGCATTTCTCTGGCCAATCTGAAAGCAATATATTCGACTTCAGCCAGACTGATAGGCTTGATCATTGTTTTGCCAGAAGCCGCAGCACTTCAGAATATTCAGCAACAGTGGTGGCTACGGCATTTTCAATCTCTTGTTTAGACTCTTTGGATAATTCTTTCCCGAGGATATATGAAGCTTCTTTCATATTTATGGCATAGTTACGGCCGATCCTGACGGCCTTGATTTCACCAGCCTTCACCTTTTTAAAGACGGCAACTCTACTCATTCCGAGCAGTCGGGCCAACTGGGGAACGGTAATATATTCGTTATTTTCGGTCATGGGCACTCCTGGCTTTTAATTAATATACGTTAAAAGTTATCTATAATTTAACCAAAGTTAACCAGCATCTATAAATTAACACAAGGTGCTGGACATGTCAATATCAATAGCCTAAATACCCCAAAAACAATAGGTTAGCAGGGTGTAATTCGTTTAAAAAACTGGAACCTGCTGGTTATTTCCTTTCGGGCTTTTTCTCCGGGCCTTCTGCAAGGCGCTTGTATTCGAAGACGCCGCCCGGCTGGGAAATTTCCATGGAAGTCACCTCGCCTTTCTGGTCGACGATAAACCTGATTCGAACGATGGGGATTCCTCTTAATGTGAATTCATCTCCGGGGACAGGAAGTAGCTCGTAGACCGGCTGGCCGGGGATGGTCAGGGTCAGGGTGTTGGCCTTCAGGTCAACCGAGAACACCTGCTCCAGCAGGGTGTACTTGCCCACGAACTTCTTGAGGAAGGCCGCATCGTAAAATTTTTCATCCGGTTTCTTCCTGAAAATGATGGGGTCGGCCGTCGGTTCAAAAGCCCCAGACACCGAGGCCACCAGGCCGTTAACATCGGTTTCAAAGGTCAGCTTCATGTCTTCGAAAGTCGGGTCGTCGCCGCGCAGGCCGTTGAAGGTTTCGTAATGCCAGTGCTCGAGCGGAGTGGTGATGCCGTTATAGGTGAAATACAGCTTTTTATCCTTCAGGACAACCTTTAGCTCACCGTATCCCGGGTGGAAATAGGTCCCGGCATATTCCTCCAGGGCGTGGGCAGGTTTCGTGCCCTTGACCCTTCGGGTCTGGGCTTTCTGCTCGGCCTGTTTTCCCACTTCCTCTGACTTGGCCTGGTTACGGGCGGCTTCGCCGATCCAGTCAACGGGTTCCAGCCCGAGAAGCTTATCGGTGAGGGTTCGGACCAGGAGCTCGGGCAGGGGAGTCCCGTTCCTGTTGGTCAGGACCACGAAACCAAAACCGTCTTTGGGCAGCATGCTCACCAGCGCCGAAAAGCCATCTATGTTTCCGCCATGATGGATTCGCTGGTGGCCGCGGTAATGGTCGACAAACCAGCCCAGGGCATAGCTGGCAGTGCTCAGGTGGGTGGTGGTCGGTGTTTGAGCAATGGGAGTGTAGGGAAGATGCAGGTCTTCCACCGTGGCCCGGTTGAGGAGCTGTGTTTCGCCGAATTTCCCGTCGTTTAGGTGAACCATCACCCAGTTGCTCATCTCCCGCACGCTGGAGTTGATGGAGCCGGCCGGGCCCATGTTGGTTATGATACGAAATGGGATCTTAACAATTTTTTCATCGCGATAGGCATAGGGCTGGGCAAAATCCTGGTCCTTCTGGGAATCCAGCACCGAAAAATTTGACCTCTTCATCTGCAGCGGAGTGAACACCAGCTCTTTTATTGCTTCTTCCCAGGTCTTGCCGGTCAGAACCTCGAGCAGGTAGCCGGCGGTCAGGAACATCAGGTTGTTGTACTGAAATTTTTCACGCAGGTCAGCCGTGAACTGAACATGGGCCAGGCGCCTGACCAGTTCTTCCCGGCTGGCCTGGTAATTGTTGTACCAGAGGAGGTCGTGGCGGGGCAGCCCGGAACGGTGGGTGACCAGGTCGCGCGGGGTGATTCTTTCGGTTATCAGCGGGTCCGATAGCTTAAACCAGGGAATGTAAGTCCGCACCGGCTTGTCCCAGCTCATCTTGCCTTCATCAGATAGCCTGGCCAGGGCAAAGGTGGTAAAGGCCTTGCTGGCCGAGCCAATGGCCAGAAGGGTATCCGGGGTCATCGGCAGCTTGTTCTCGACATCGCGCAGTCCGTAGCCCTTGAGGAGGATTATTTCCTTATCTTTAATCACCGCCAGGGCCAGGCCGGGGACTTTCAGATCGGTGAGAGCCTTGTTGATGACCTCATCTATTCCTTCCAGGGCTTTCCTGGCCTTGGCCACAGGGTTTTCTCCCTTGTTCAGGGTGAAAGGAAAATTCTGGCCGGACTGGCTGAAGGTGCCGGTCATTTTCTGCCCGCTTTCGTCAAGTTTTCCCTTGAAAACCGGATTACCGGGGACGCCGGCAATGGCAAAACTGATTTCGCCAGCTTCGGCCTTGATATTCTCAAGCGGCAGGTCCTTGGCTTTCTGGACGGGTATAGAAATAACTCCTTCCAGATTCTTTTCCGCGGTCAGCTTGAAATCGACCAGGACTTCGAGTTTCATCCCGGGAAGCTCAATGGCCCCTTCCCAGTGTCCGGCAACTTTCTGGCTGAGATCCTCTGTCTGGGCCTGTAATGAATGGTCCTGAGGTGCAACCAGGAGCAACAGAAAGATTAAAATTCCAAAAGTAAAATATGACTTTCTCATTTTTCCTCCTGTATCTTATTGATTGTTATTCTACAGCATATTGCTTTATGACCCTACTATCAATGCAATAATTTCTTAAAAGCACTGGTCACCCGATGACAGGACCACTTAAGAAGCAAGTCCCTCTTCGCAAAAATGGCCCAGAAAGCCAGGCGGGCATAGGAATATGCCCATTTATGTTTACGGATAAATTGACCCAAAAGTTCAGAAATTCTTATTCGGTCATATAAGATTCATTAATCTTATATTTGCAAATACTTCGTGGGGAACTTTTTGCCCCGCCATTTCGTCTTTTTAAGTGTAAACGCAATGATTTTCTGTGATAATTGAATCTGTCAGGAGGCGAAATGGCAACAAAAATGATTACAGAGAGAAATGCTGGACTCCTGAGGGCCCGCCATCTCCTTGGGCTCTCTATATTGCTGCTCATGACTGTGGTTATTAGTACAGGTTGCGAAGGTGTCATCCAGGCCACCTATAAATATGAGGAGCCCTTCAGCCAGACCATTGCCGTCAAAGAGCCTGGCTCCTTTTCCCTGTCCAACATCAACGGCTCGATTACCGTGACCAGCTCACCGGCCATGGAAGTGGTTATCAAGGCCACCAAGTATGCCCGCTGGAGAAAAGAGGACCTCAATAAGATCAGAATAGACATCGTCAGCGGAGAAAAATCCGTCATCATCGATACCATCCATGAAAAACGCAACCTCCAGGTGAAGGTCGATTATGAGATCACCGTGCCTGAAAACATGGCGCTGGAACTGGTTAAGACCGTCAACGGCCGGGTTAATCTTAGCGGGAAGTTTGAAAGGGCCCAGCTCCGGACTGTCAACGGTAGCATCACGGCCCGCGGTGATGTCGGCTGGCTGGAAGCCGCCACCACCAACGGCAGCCTGGACATCGCCCAGGTCAGGGGTAAAGCCAGCCTGAAGACCACCAACGGCAGCATCAGGCTGGAGCTGGATGAAATCACCGCCGACCTGGAAGCCAGGACCACCAACGGCAGCATCAACGTCCGCCTGAAAAATCAGCCCAATGGCTATTTCAGCGCCCGCACCACCAACGGCAGTGTCAGGGTTGATTTCCCGGTTACTGTTGAGGGCAGCCTTTCCAGGAGAAGAGTTGAAGGAAGAATGGGCAGCGGCCAGGGCCCGAGGATTGAGCTCCATACTACCAACGGCTCCATCAGTCTCAACAGGCTCTGATGAATAAGAACCATTGCCAGGGGACGTGTCCGGGTAGCCTGATGTTATCTGTATAATTCAACTTTCTTTTAGGCCCGATGCCTTCTCAAAGGTGTCTGGCTGGCCACCGTCTGGAATAATGAGACAAGAATATATATTTGATAAGAACCGAATACTGATCATCAGATAACTTTAGCCCAGATAAAGAATAAGGTTATATAGCGAATGGTAAGCGACCGATTCTATCAGGCCGGATTTAATGATGCCAGGCCGCAACCTGTCGGCTCCAGCCTGGGATTTGATAATCAATTGAGCTGATTTATATATTTAATAAATATCCCTGAATCCCCCGGTTGCGACTGATGGTGGCCCTATTTTTTTAGCGTCCGGGATAGTTCTTCAACAGTCTGGTGTAAGCGGATGACTATGACCGGCGTCTTGATGTTCTCATAGAGAATTTTGGAAGGATTGTGACTGGCCCCGTAAAATCCGGCGTTGGCTTCCTGGTTAACGCGCAGGGTGCCGCCCTTTAAGGAAATTCCGGCGAACAGCCCCTTGCTTTTGGAGTAGGAATATATTTCGGCTTCCATTTCCAGGTCGGTGCTGGCTTCGGCGCTCCGGCCGACCGGACCGGCCGAGACGCTCATATCGGCTCCCAGCGTTATCTTGTTGGAGGCAATATTTTCCACACCCTCCCGGTTCTTGAACACCAGCACTATGTCGGCTTTCTGAACCCCAATCTGCCAGCCGAAGCTGCCGCCGATGAGGTCGACAAACAGGGGATTGCTCCACTGTCCGTCTTTCCTCCTGACCATGACTATGCCCCGGCCGTATTGCCCGCCGATTCCCCAGGCCGCCTTGACCACGCCCGGAAAGATGGCCAGCCCTTCGGCCTTTTCCAGCAGCCGGGCCGGAATCCCTTCTTCCTTCATGCTGGCCAGGTCCTTGATGACTTCGATCGCCCGGGCCACCCTTTCTTCACCGGGCCGCGAGTCAGCTTGTTTCTGCCCGGAGAAGCAGGGGACGGTGCTCGTGCTAATTAACAGGCCGAGTATCAAGCTCGCCAGGAATTTATTTACCGGATTCTTTTTCATGGTTTTTGCCCTCTCTGAGTTTAATTCTATTACCTTTTGACCCGCTCGGCAACAACCGTCCCTTGACATCAATGGTTACCCAGATTGACTGCCGGGTCAAAATTAGTCGTTGCCAGAAATTAACCAATGGGGTAGTTTAAATAAATCAGGCGGAAGGAGTCGAAGCGGAAGTCATGGATATTTTTGCTCGAGCCTTTGAAGTGGTGGCCGCCCAGCTGGGCATAGCCGTGGTCGGCTTTTTTGTCTTCCGCGGCCAGATCCAGGACAAGGAGAGCATCCTCAAATTTCTTTCCACCCTGGGCATTGACCTGGCCCTGCCCTTTTTTTCTTTCAGCATCATCATCAAGAACTTTGACCCGGGCAGTTTCCGCAACTGGTATGTTTATCCCCTGTGGTGGCTGGGCCTGACCGCCGGCCTCGCCCTTCTGTCTCTATTTTTCACCCTGGTCTCCCGCGGCAACCGGGAGTTCTTTCTGTCACTCTTTTTCCAGAACGGGATTTTTTTCCCGGTGGCCCTGCTGACCGGGCTGTTCGGGGCCAATTCGGCCGAGGTGGCCGTTCTCTTCATTTTCATGATGTTCTATCCGAGTTTCTTCTTCCTGGTCATTCCGGCCGTGCTGGGGATGAAACAGAAAGCCAGGTGGCAGAGAGTGTTATCACCGGTCTTCCTGGCCACGGTCCTGGCCGTTCTGCTCAAGCTGGGCGGCCTCGATGTCTACCTTCCAAACTTTCTGAAAAGCACATTTCTGGCCGTAGGGGCGCTTTCCACCCCGATCATTTTTCTCATCCTGGGCGGTAATATCTACCTGGACCTGGCCGGAACGAAAAAAATATATGCCGGCCGGGTGGCCTGGTTTGTCCTGGTTAAGAATTTTATCTTCCCGGCCCTGGGCCTGCTGGCCATCAAATTTTTCCGGATTCCCCAGCCGGTATCTTTGATCCTGATCCTGCAATGCGCGGTGCCTCCGCTGACGGTCGTGCCGGTCCTGGTCGGCCGGGCCGGAGGCAACCGGGCCTTTGTCAACCAGCTGTTCGTGGCCAGTGCCCTGGTCTCCATCGTCAGCCTGCCTCTTTTTCTTTACCTGTTCAACAGGTTAGGCTTTTGATTTTTGCGTCCGGGAAAAGGTTTATTTATTCTCGAGAGAAAGCTTTCCAATTCTTTAAGCTCATTCATTTTGATTATTTTTATCTTGGAGTTTGAATTGATCGGAATTGTTGGTCCTTTATTTTTAGTTTTTGCTAGAGATATTTTTTCCCAGGTTTATTCAAGGCTTAATCCTGAATAACGTTTCCTGCAATATCGGCCCGGATTATTCACTTGCGGTCAGCCGGCTGACGAATTTTCTTGACCTCCGTCCGATTAACAGGTAAAAAGGAAGAGAATAATTCAGCCTGAGGAGGGCTCATGACGGACAGGAAAACCCTGAACAGAAGAAGATTCCTGGGAACGACGGCCGGAGCGGTGGCCGGAGTTCTGACCCTGGGGCGACCGTCGTTTCCTGGTGATAAGGAGCCGCCGCAGGTAAAACCTGGTGACCCGATAACCAGGACCCTGGGCCGGACCGGTTATAAAATTCCCATCGTTTCCATGGGTGTTATGAACGCCGACAACCCGGAGCTCGTCCGCCGGGCCTATGAAGTCGGCATCAGGCATTTTGACACGGCCAATGTCTACCAGCGGGGGCGAAACGAAGAAGTGGTGGGCCGGGTGCTGGTGGAAGAGTTGAAAGTCCGGGACCGGGTGGTCATTGCCACCAAGATAAATATCTTCCCCCAGCAACGGAACGCCCCGGCCGCCGAAATAAAAGATATGCACCGCAAGAGACTGGAGGAGAGCCTGCGGCGGCTCAAAACCGACTACGTGGACATTCTATACTCCCACGACGTTTCTGACCTGGCCTGGCTAAAGAACCCGGCGGTGGTGGAGTCGCTGCTTGAATTCAAGGAGCAGAAAAAAGCCCGGTTTATCGGTTTCAGCACTCACCAGAACATGAACGAGGTCATCAAGGCGGCCATGGAGATGAAAATTCATGACGTGGTGCTGACCAGCCTGAATTATTCTCTCTATGACTACACCGAATATCTGGAGACGCTTAAAAAGGCGGCGGCCCAGGGCCTAGGCCTGGTGGCTATGAAGACCCAGTGCCAGCAGGCCTGGTACCGGGAATCAGTTCCGGCTGAGATGAGGCGCTTTTACGAGGGACCGATAATCCACAGTGCCCTTCTGAAGTGGGCTCTCCGCCATGAATTCATCACCACGGCTGTGCCAGGCTTTACCACCTTCGAACAGCTGAATGCCGATATGCCGGTGGCCTACAACCTGGAATACACGGAAGAAGAGAAGAAGTTCCTGGAAGACCGCCTGGTCAGGCAGCAGATGGCCGCGGTCTGCCGGGCCTGTGGCCAGTGCCAGCCTACCTGCCCCAGGGGTGTGGACCTTCCCAGCGTTCTCCGGGCACACATGTACGCGGCCAGCTATGGCAATTTCTACCAGGCGCGGGAAACCCTGGATGGGATGGAAGCCAGCCGGTCAATAACAGCCTGCGCGGATTGTGAGCGGTGCCTGGCCCGTTGTGTCCGCGGGGTAAACATTGCCCGGCGCCTGGAGGAGCTTAGAATTCTTCTGGCCTGAACACGGGAGGGCCAGGTTCTTAGAGAAGATCCGAGCACCTGGGTTGTTAGCTTAAAAGCGGAGAGGCCGGCTGCGGTGTTCAGGTTTTTTGGATGCTCCCGCTTAATTATAGGGCGGTTCGAGCGACTTAAATTATGGGAAAGATAGACTAAGTTCAAAGAATAGGAATGAAGGCAGCTTGCGATTACAGAATAAGGTGAAATGAAGGACAGAACGAAATTGAAAAGGACTGCAATGAGGCCGGCCATAATAAAAATAAAAATCAATTCCGTAACCTCCCGCACTCTTGTTTTCAGCCTGGCCCTGCTCCTGGTTTTCCTTTCCGGCAGCCAGATGAGCAGCCAGCAGCGGGGGAAGGAGTTCCTCCAGAAAGAAAAAACAACTGTCCAGCAACCGAAGCTGGCTAAAATAGTCATGGGCTATTACCCGGGCTGGAAAAAATCGGAATTCAGCCACAGCCTGATAGATTTTTCCGGCCTGACCCACCTGGCCCACGCCTTCACCAAACCGGACATCGAGGGCAACCTGGTCATAGACCCGGCCTACCTTTACCCCGAGCTGGTGGCCGCAGCTCATGCTCACTCGGTTAAGGTCGTAATGAGCATCGGCGGCTGGGATAATTGCGAGGGCTTCCCCCCGACGGCCGCTTCACCCGAAAAAAGAAGCCGGTTTATAGGCCAGATCGTTGATTTCTGCCAGTCAAACGGCTACGACGGAGTGGACCTGGACTGGGAGTTCGTTTCCAGCGAGCAGGAAAGTCAGAACTTCTCTGCTCTGGTCAGAGAACTTTCCACCGCGCTCAGGGCCATGGAGCCACCGCGGCTGCTGACCATGGCCGCACCCTCGGGGCCGTACTATGGAAAATGGATCAACTTCGAGGAGCTCCATCCCTTTTTCGATTATATCGCCCTGATGACCTACGATTATCACGGGGCCTGGTCTGACCATTCCGGCCATAATTCCCCGCTTTACACCTGCCAGAACGACCCCTGCGGTTCCTGGGATGATAGCTTCAGCTATGCGGTCATAAGAGAGATCCCGCTCGATAAATTGCTACTGGGGATTCCTTTTTTCGGCCGTTCCTTCAATACCGGAAAGCTATACGCTCCATCGACCCAGAGCCAGTATTACACCTACACCGATATTCAGAAACTTCTGGCTTCCGGCTGGAAGTACAACTGGGATTTCTGCAGCCAGGGGCCCTTCCTCCTGAGCCCGTCCCGGACCACACTGCTGTCCTTTGATGATATCCGTTCGGTTTTCCGCAAGTGCCGCTACGTGATCGATAATGGCCTGGCCGGAGTGATAATCTGGGAGATAACCGCCGACCGGCATAACGGCCGGCCGGAGCTGCTGCAGACCATCGCCCGGACTTTCCGCGTTCCGGCTCAGAAATAACATCCCGGGCTGATTTCGGCTTCGATACGCCTTTATATGACTCAAGTTTCTTCTGGATTTTTTTCTTAACCGGCCGGATCAGCCAATAAGTATTTTGGTAATCTCCTTTTAGCCATCTTGATCCTGGATAAAGCCAGGCCGTGCCGCTGGCCAGAGCCCAGCTCAAACCAATCCTGCCAGCGGCCGTCAGTGAAAGTCAGACACCGGGTTCCTTGACCGGATTTACCCCGATGTCCGTCCGGGCAAGAATAGGGTAAGATAAAAGATGAAAAAATTTAGAAAATCATGAATAATTAGATGAAACAAAAAAAGAAAGAGAGGGAGAAAATGATAAGCAGGAGATTCATATTTTTAATTTTCCTTATTATATTGAGCATTTTAATTTCAGGGGAAATGCGCTCTTTCGGAGCCTCGCCTCAGGGGGCGGCCGGCGACAGGCACCATGGATTTTTCCCGGTTTCTGTCTGGTATACCGGGGGCACGGTCCGGGCCCCGATGATTGAACCGGTCAGCGAAAAATCGCGGGCCGAATGGAAAAAGGACCTGGAACAGATAAAAAAGCTCGGCTTCAACACCGTCCGCTGCTGGCTGGAGTGGGCCTACAATGAAAAGGAAGAAGGGAAGTACGATTTTTCCAGCCTGCAACTGCTGACCGACCTGGCCGCTGAGGTCGGACTTAAGGTTATCTGCCAGGTTTACATAGATTCGGCTCCGGAGTGGGTCGGGAAAAAATACCCGGAGTCAGCTTTCGTCGCTTCCAACGACCTTAAGGTTCATTCCCAGTCTTCACCCGGCTTCTGTTTTGACCACCCCAGCGTACAGGAAAAAATTCTGAACTTTTTCAGCGCGGCCGCCCGGGCGGTCAAGGACAAACCCGCCTTCTACGGCTGGGACCTGTGGAGCGAACCTCATATCATCAACTGGTCGGAAGTCTACCACCTGGGCGACCTGAGGTACGTCCAGTTCTGCTATTGTCCTTCCAGCCAGGCCCGCTTCCGGGAATGGCTTAAGAAAAAATATGGCACGATTGACCGGGTCAACCAGGCCTGGCACCGGACCTTTCGCCATTGGGCCGAAGTCGAGCCGCCTCGCTTTGGCACCATCCTGACCTATACCGACTACGTCGACTGGCAGGAATACATCTCCGACAAGCTGGCCGAGGACCTGGCCCTCAAGGCCCGGGCCATCAAGAAGGTTTTCCCGGAATCGGTGGTAACCAGCCATTCGGCCATTCCCGGGTTGTTCAGCCGGCCTTCCTGGGACGGGACGCCCGACGACCGAAAGATGAACGACAGCGTCGATTACTACGGCGTTTCCATCTATCCCAAGCATGCCGGCGCCGTCCGGCCCTGGACACCTTTCTTCCGCTCGGCCGGCCTGGATTTCGTCCGGTCGATGAGCCTGAAGAATGAAGGATTTTATGTGGGTGAGCTTCAGGCCGGCTACGGCGTTTTCGGGATGAAGGTCAGTGTCCCGGTGACGGCTGCCGACCTGCGCGACTGGATGTGGAGCATGGTGGCCTACGGGGCCAGGGCCATTAACATCTACGCTTATTACCCGATGAGCTCCGGCTATGAAGCCGGCGGCTATGGATTGATAGAGCTTGACGGCCAGATTACACCCCGGGCTGAAGAGGCGGGAAGGATTGCCCGGACCATCAGCCAGAACATGGACCTGTTCCTGAAATCCCGGCCGCAGAGCTCTCAGGTAGCTATCGTCTATAACCCGCTGTCTCACATGGTGGGCGGCCAGCAGACTTTTACTTCGGAAGGCCAGCCTGTCGGCTATAACAATCTCAGCGAGTCACTCCAGGGCGTTCACCGGGCCTTCTTCGAGCGGGGAATCAAGGTGGATTTTATCCACGTCCGTGACCTGAAGGATAAGGCGGCCAGTTACCGGTTGCTGATTGCTCCTTACCCGGTGATGATTTCCCAGCCCTACGTTCAGGACCTGGTAAAGTACGTGGAGGAGGGCGGGACGCTGCTGGCCGAGGCCCGGGCCGGCTGGATCGACGAGAAGGGCTTTGCTTTTCCGGTAATCCCGGGTGGAGGACTGGACAAGGTGCTCGGCTGCCGGGAAGCCCGGTTGCTGCCCATCCAGAAAACGGGCCAGATGACAATCAGCCAGAGTCATCCAGCCCTGCCCTGGCTCAAACCCGGGGACTCGCTGGATACAGTATTTTTTGAGGAGACTTTTGAAATTACCGATAAAAGGGCCAGTATCCTGGCCACCAGCACCGACGGACAACCGATGCTGGTGCTGGCTCCTTATGGTAAGGGGCAGGCCCTGATAGCCGGCTCTTTCCTGGGCTCGGCCTATCATCATTTCCGCAATCCCAATAACGGGAAGTTCCTGGCCGGACTGGCCGAGTGGCTGGGGATAAAGGCCGAGGTGTCCGTGAAGTCCCGGCCGGAGAGTTCCGTGGTGGAGTGGCGTCTGCTGGAAGGGAAGGATTACCGGTTGCTTTTTGTCTTCAACCGGGGCGAGGAAAAGATCTCGGCGACCCTGACCATGTCCCGGCCCTGGCCAGGGATTGAGCTCAGAAACCTGGAGACCGGGGAAAAGATTCTCTTCAACCAGGACCAGAACCGGGTGAACTTCAACCTGGAGCTGGAACCCCAGGGAGTAAAAGTTTTTCTTATTAAAAAAGTTTGAGATGGTTTATGGACTGGCCTTTGATAATTGTGGGAACACGAGACGATCGGAAGAAGCCATTCGCCCGGCTGACATGGTAATAACCATTTAAGTATTGTTTGCTCGTGGTTCCGGATAAATTAAGCAGGATAATTAAAAAGGGTAATTAGAAAGGAGAAACGGGTTATAAAAATGCCAAAGACACAGAGAAAGAAAAGCCAGACTCACCGAAATTCGGAACTCCTGGTTGGGGCCATCGATATCGGTGGCACCAAGATTGCCACGGGCCTGGTCAGCCGGTCCGGGCGGGTACTGTTCAGGTCCAGGGTCCGGGTCAGGACGGAAGGGGGGCAGGCCGTTCTGGACCAGGTGATTTCCCTTTACTATCAACTTGAAGCCGAAGCTGGAAGGCGTGGCCGGAAGCTCGGAGCGGTTGGTTTGTGCGTTCCTGGCGTGGTCAACCCGCATACCGGCCTGGTCTGGGCCCCCAACATTTCAGGCTGGAAAGATTTTCAACTGGTCAGGCATCTTAAAAAACATGTCCACTGCCCGCTGGTAGCGGTCAGCGACCGCACGGCTTATGTCCTCGGTGAAACCTGGAAGGGTGCGGCCAGGAACAAGAAAAATGTTATCTACCTGGCGGTCGGCACCGGCATTGGCGCCGGTATCATGGCCGAGGGGGTAATCGTCCACGGGGAAGCTGACCTGGCCGGGGCGGTCGGCTGGCTGGCCCTGAACCCGGAGTTCAAACCCGGGTATGAAAATTCCGGCTGTTTTGAGTGGGAAGCCTCGGGAGGAGCCCTGGCCAGAAAGGCCCTGGCCCTTCTGTCTGCTCATCCTGAGTTGTGGCCATCTCAGCCAGGCCAGCAGCCAGACCCGGCGGCAGCCGTGGAGGTGGTCTGCCAGGCTGCCCGACAGGGCCGGTCCGAAGCCCTAAAGCTGGTCGAGGAAATTCAGCATTACCTGGCCATGGGAGTGGCCAACCTGGTTTCTACCTTTAATCCTGAAGTGGTGGTTTTGGGCGGCGGCCTTTTTCTGTCGCCTGACCTGTTCTTTGAACCGGTTAAAGAAAAATTCAAGCCCTGGGCTCAACCCCTGGCCGCGCGCAGGGTCGAACTGGTCCTCTCGACCCTTGGCCAGGAGGCGGCTCTTTACGGTTGCGCCCGTTCGGCCTGGCTGGAGATACAACAGTTTGATAAATGGGAATCGAGGGCATGAGAGAAGAGGGCCTTGAACTTTTTTCCCGGGGCCTGTTTTTCCCCGCAGGCAGGTCTTGCGGGTTTTTATTTAAGTGGCGAGGGAAGAAGAGCCCTGGCAGAATGAAAGTAAAGGAGAAAGAAAATGTCGGCTGAAAAATACCTGGAAAAAGTCCAGAAACTAATCGGCAAAATTCAGAAGACCCAGATGATGAAAATAAAAAGGGCCGGGAAAATCGTGGCCGAAGCCATAGCTTCCGGCCATCGTGTTTACCTTTTTGGCAGCGGGCATTCGGTCATTCCGGTAATGGATGTCTTTCCCCGCTATGGCAGCTTTGTGGGCTTCTACCCGCTATATGACCCCCGGCTGATGTGGCATAACGTCATCGGACCCGGGGGGGCGCGTGAATTGCTCTGGATAGAGCGGAAAGAGGGATATGCCCGCATTTTCCTGCAGAGCTATTCCCTTCAACCCGGAGATGCGGTAATTGTTTTTTCCCACGGCGGGCGTAACGCTGCCCCGATCGAAGTGGCCCTGGAAGCCAGGAACCGCGGCCTTAAGGTAATAACGGTTTCCAGCCATCAGAACCTGAAGGTTTCCAGGCCGGCCCATTCCTCCGGGAAGTTTCTGTCCGAGTTAGCCGACGTGGCCATCGACAACTGCACCCCGCCCGAGGATGCCCTGGTCGATGTCGGGAAGCCGGAAAAAATCGCGGCCGGGTCAACCGTGGCTGCTGTCTCGGTGGCCATGGCCCTGCTGGCCGAAGCCGGAGCCATCCTGGCCCGGCAGGGGAAGCTCCCGCCGACCTTTGTTTCGCCCAACGTCCCCGGGGTGGCTCCAGACCATAACGACCGGGTCTACCAGGCTTTTACCGAATTTTTCTACGGCCGGCCGGCTCCCCGGAACTTAACTGAAAAAAGCTCTTCTGCGGTTTACCAAAAAAGCTCAAAGAAACGCAAACCGAAAAGGTAATTCCCTGGTTGAAAAGCCTGGAAGGGACCGGAAAGGTGCCCGAAAGAAGGCGGAGAAAGAAAGGAGTTTGGCATGGAAGTTAAAAACAGTTCCACTCAGGTCGGCCCCAACGACTCCGGGCTGGCCCGGAAGCTGACCGCGGCCAGTTCTTCCAGCATTTTTATTTTTGGAATCGTCATGGCCATCCTGGGGGCCATCCTGCCGCAGCTGATCGATAACCTTAACCTGCAGCGCACTCAGGCCGGGAACCTTTTCTTTTTCATGAACCTGGGCATGCTGGCGGCCACTCTATTCTTCGGGCCGGTGGTCGACCGCTTCGGTTTCAAGCTGCTGCTGGCCCTGGGTTCCCTGCTGGTCGGATTGTCCTTTACCGGCCTGGCCTTTTCCTCGACCTATGGGCTGGTCATGCTGTCGGTCGTCTTCCTCGGCCTGGCCGGCGGGGTGCTCAACGGCGGTAGCAATGCCCTAATCAATGACCTCCACCCGGGTCGGCGGGCAGCCGCCCTTAACTTTCTGGGCGTGTTTTTCGGTTTCGGGGCCATGCTGGTGCCGCTCATCATCGGTGGTTTCCTGAAACAGCTCGGCCTGCGCCCGGTGATCCTGATAGCCGCCGGGTTGAGCCTCATACCTTTTATTCTTTTTACTGTCTTCAGCTTCCCCCGGCCAAAACAACCCCAGGGATTTCCGCTGAAGGACGTCAAAAAAATCATAAGCTCGGGCCTGCTCTGGCTGGCGGCCTTCATTTTATTTTTCCAGTCGGGTAACGAATTTTCGGTCGGGGGCTGGCTCAGCAGTTATTTCCGGGAGAAGTTTCATTTCGGGTTGAGCCAGTCGGCCCTGGTCCTTTCCGGCTACTGGTTTTTCCTGATCGTCGGTCGCTTTCTTTACCCGGCACTTAACCGGTTGTGGAAAAGAGAGACGGTGGTGATGCTGAGCGTGGTCGTGGCCCTGGTCTCGATGGCCGGCCTGATCTTAAGCCCGACCGGCTGGCTGGCCGTGGTCTTTGCCCTGCTCATCGGCCTGGGCTTTGCAGCCATTTACCCGACCACCCTGGCCGTCATCGGGGAAAAATTCCCGGAATTTTCAGGCACCGCCTTTTCCCTGGCCATAAGCACCGGACTGGTGGGCGGAATGCTCTCCCCGTGGCTGATCGGTCGGGTCAGCCAGGACTATTCACTTCAAATGGGCTTGCTGGTGCCTCTCTTTAACCTGGCCATGATACTGGTCCTGCAGATTATCATCCGGAGGAAGATTGGAAACTGAATGGGATCTCTGGCCAGATTGATAAAATATCAGAAAAAGGAAGTCAAAAAGGTCAGGAAGAATAGAAGATGCTGGCCGAGAAGATCAATGGGATTAGAATGAGAGTTCAATTAGAATTTATTCTGAGCATGAAAATGAGATATAAAGAGAAGGGTAAGGTGTGTTTGGCGAAAATGAAGAATTGATGGCCACCTGGCCGGGCATAAGCGCCTTAGAATTTTTGTTAGGAGGGTTAAGATGAAAAGATACTTAAATAGCTGGCCGGTTTTCCTGGCTGTTGTGATATTCGTTATTCTCCTGGCCAGGGCCGGGCAGCAACCGGAGCAGTTCGTCGAGCTTATCGTCCGCGGAGACGATATGGGGATGACCCATTCGGCCAACGAGGCCTTCGAACTGGCCTTCAACCGGGGCATACTGACCGCCGGAGGGCTGATCGTCCCTTCGCCCTGGTTTGAGGATGCAGCCCGGCGCTGCCGGGAAAACAGGCTGTGGTCGGTCGGGGTTCATCTCTGCGTCAATGCCGAGTGGCAGGATTACCGCTGGGGCCCCGTCCTGCCTTACAACCTGGTGTCCAGCCTGGTTGATAAGGACGGATATTTCTTCCCGACAGCCCAGGCTTTTCTGGATAATAATCCTAAGGTTGAAGAGTTGGAAAGAGAGCTCCGGGCCCAGGTTGACCGGGCCCTGGACCGCGGGCTGCGCCTTGATTATCTCGACACCCACATGGACAGCCTGGAGACCAGGGAAGAGTACCGGGCTGTGGTCCGGAAGATAGCCAGGGAATACGGGCTGCCCATTTCCGGCGACTGCGGTGAGGACCGGGAATTTTTCGACATCTACGCGGTCAAGCCCGAGCTTAAAGAAAAGGTATTAATAGAAAAATTACAGACGGCCAAACCCGGTCTTTACCTGCTGGTGGTTCATCCCGGGCTGGATACGCCCGAAGAAAGGGCCATCGTTGACCTGAATCCCGACGGCCTGAAGGACGTTTATAAATACCGTTCGGCCGAGGTCAAAGCCATAACCAGTCCGAGGGTCAAGAAGGTCATAGCCAGGCGGAATATAAAACTGCTCAGCTACCGGGACCTCCGGGAGCAGGGCCGGATAAAAATTGATTGAAGCCAGCCGTGTTCCTGGCAGAGCAAAGCTGTTTATCAAATAGGCCAGTGTGTTTGAGCGCAATCCTGGCTGCCAGAAGTCGGAATTATTTGTCGGTTGGTCTGGCTGACTAACCGGCTTGATTCTGGCATAAAAATGATTGCCAGTGGAGTTCGACTTGTTTTCATTAGAGCCAATTTTTGTCCGTTATGATTTCACCGCGGCGAAAATTATGATTAACCGGAGCCGTCATAAAAGTGGTAAAATTTGTATGGTGATTTAAGAGATTTAGCCCGGGAGAAAAGAAGATATGAAACCAGCAATTATCAAGGGAAATTTAATCCTGCCGGACAGGGTGATTGAAAAAGGCGAACTGGTTATCGAAGGCGGCCTGATAAAAGAAGTCAGGGAGGAAGGCCGGGGAAGAGAGTTGCCTTCGGCCGATGTCCATGACTATAGCGGGCACTGGGTTTCACCCGGCCTGGTGGATGTCCACCTGCACGGCGCCCTGGGTCACGAGGTCATGGATGCCGAGGTCGCCGGCCTTAAGAAAATAGCCGGGCACCAGGCGGCCTGCGGGGTAACTGCCTTTTTCCCGACCACCCTGACTGCGCCTCTGGAAACCGTTATCAGGGCCGTTGAAACGGTCAGGGCAGCCGCGGGCGAGGAACTTCCCTCAGAAATTGCCGGGATTCACCTGGAAGGGCCTTACGTCAGCCTGAAAAGGAAAGGAGCCCAGGACCCGAAGTATGTGAGGGAAATTCAGGGTTCGGACCTGGAGAGGCTAAAGGCTGCCCTGGGTCCGCTTAAAACTCTTATTACCGTGGCGCCCGAGGCCGGCCGCAACCTGGATTTTATTCCCAGGATGGTGGACCTGGGCTGGGTGGTGTCAATTGGCCACTCGGATGCGACCTATGAGGAAGCCACCAGGGCCATTGCGGCCGGAGCCAACCACGCCACCCATCTTTTCAACGCCTGGCGGGAATTCCATCACCGGGAGCCGGGCGGGCTGGGAGCGGTCCTGGACAGCGATCGGGTCTATGCCGAGCTGATAACCGACGGCATCCATGTTCATCCTTCTTTTATCCGCCTGGCCGTGTTCCGCAAGGGCCCTGAACGCACCTGCCTGATAACCGATTCGCTCAAGGCCTCTGGCCTTCCCGACGGTACCTATGACTGGGGGGATATGCAGATTGTGCTGAAAGGCGCCGAGGTCAGGCTCAGAGATTCGGGAGTGCTGGCCGGCTCTGTATTGCACTTGAATCAGGCCATAAGAAACGTCTACAACTGGACGGGGCTGCCAGTGCCGGCAGTGGTCAGGATGGCCTCGCTGACCCCGGCGGAAAGCGTCGGGCTCGGCCGGGTGATGGGCAGCCTGGAACCCGGCAAGCTGGCCAACCTGGCTGTTTTCGACTCCGGCTTTGAAACCGTGGCCACTTATTTAAGGGGCAAAAAAGTTTACCCCGGAAGTTAAAAGAGGGGAGGGGAGCAATGAAAAATAAAGCCATTATTGAGTTTCAAACCAGAAAGTATAATCACCTGGTGACTGTTGCGGTCATCCTTTTTCTTTTCGTGACAGCCAGCCTGAGTTTCGGACAGGCGGCAGGGAAAAAGGACAGGGCAGTACTTCCCGGCTTTGAGTTCAGGTTTCAACCGGCCCCGGCCAACCTGGCCGGTTTCCCGGACTGTGCTTTTACCCGTCCCTTTGGCTATAAGATGGAAAAATTCGGCAGGACCGCGGCCGCCGGCAACATTGATAATAATGCCGAGGGTAGTGCCTGCCCGGTGGGCGGCCTGGGTTCCGGCGGTTATGAATGGACCATCAGCGGCAACTTCCGCTACTGGTTCTTGAAATCAGGCTGGTACGTCGACGACAGGCTGCCGGCCGACGCTTTTCATGTCTTCATGAAAAAAGGAAACCAGAAAATCGTTCAGACCATCTCCGCGGATAAACCCGAGAAAGTACTGCAGGGCTGGAACTATGGCCTGGCTGCGGGGAGCGGCGACTATTTTGCCCTCTATCCCAAGAGCGGTTTTTCCTTTGAAAAGAAAAAAGACTGGCCGGTCCGCCTGGCCGTGGTCCAGTTCTCGCCGGTCATTCCGCACAACTACCGGGAAAGCAGCTATCCGGTGGCCATTTATAAATGGATAATTCACAACCCTTCGAAAGCCGAAGTCGAAGTTTCGCTGATGCTGACCTGGGAAAACATGGTCGGCTGGGAAGCGGTCTGGCCCGGCGGGACGGTGCCCCCGACCCAGTTTGTCTGGAATAAGAAGAGCCAGGGTAATTTCAGCGAGTTTGTGGGCGAGGGCCAGAAGAAAGGAATAATCTTTCAGCGGAAGGGGCTTGACCTGAAGACTGGCCCGGCCCTTTCTGGAACGATGGGAATTGCTGCCCTGGAAATACCTGGAGTTGAGGTTACCTACTTAACCGATTTTGACCCGACCGGCGACGGCTCGGAAGTCATGGTTCATTTTTCGAGCAACGGCCGGTTGCCTTCCACCAAATCGTCGAGGCCTGCGGTGAGCGGCCGAACCGCTTCGGCCCTGGCCGTGTCCGTAAAGCTAAAACCGGGGCAGAAAATCGAAGTTCCCTTCGTCGTCAGCTGGGATTTTCCCTATTACGAATTTGAAAAGGGTGTCAAGTACCGCAAGAAATATACCGAGTTTTTCGGTGACGACGGCCAGCAGGCCCTGAGGATAGCCTTTGAGGCCCTTGATAAATTTTCCGAATGGGAAAAAGCCATTGATAGCTGGCAGGCCCGGATTCTTGGCGAGAAAAGACTTCCGCCCTGGTTCAAGCAGCTCCTGTTCAACGAACTCTACATTCTGTCGGAAACCGGAGTCTGGGAAGCCTCCACCGGTCTTTTCACTTACCTGGAGAGCGCCGATTACCTGATGTACGGGACCTTTGACGTGGATTCCTACTGCTGGCAGCTCCTGGAACTCTGGCCGGAGCTGGAATGGCAGAACATCCGGTATTTTGCCCAAACCATAAAATTCCTGGACCCGGCCTATAAAATCTATCAGTACAACCAGACCTTCCCGGAGGAGGTCCCGCCAGACAAGAAAGGTTATTACTGGAACATCAACAAGGAGCAGGGAATGATTCCCCACGACCTGGGTTCGCCCCGGGTCCGGCCCTGGGTGGTGCTCAACGCTTTTGACTGGCAGAACGGGAACGTCTGGAAGGACCTCAACCCCAAGTTCCCGCTGCGGGCCCTTAGGGATTACCTGGCTCTGGGGCGTGATGACCCCGATTATTTAAGGGAAGTTTTTTCGGCCTCGGTTCTGGCCCTGGACACATTGGAGAAAAAGTTTGGCCACCCGGTTTCTCATATCCCGCAGAACGAAGCCATTCCCGACCAGACCTACGACACCTGGCGCATGAAGGGCACCAGCGCCTATGTCGGCCTGCTGTGGCTGGCGGCCCTTAAAGCTACCAACCGGCTGGGCGATTTGCTGCTGGAAAAGGGAATAAGCCAGGTTGAGGGTATAAGCGTGGATAAAGTTCAGAAGAAATATGCTGACTGGCTCCGGGCCGGCCGGGAAGACATCCTGAAGCTCTGGAACGAAGAGAAAGGTTACTTTCACATCGACAGTCACAACGACGACATCATGACCGACCAGCTGTTCGGGGCCTGGTACGCCAGCATGCTGGGGCTGGAAGATGGGGAACCGATAGTGAGCCCGGAACAGGTGAAGAGAGCCCTGGGCACTATTTTCAAAAATAACGTGGCCGGTTTCGGCGACGGCCTGATGGGAGCGGTCAACGGTCGGTCAGCTTTGGGCCGGCAGCTCCTCAGCCAGCAGGGCGACGAAGTCTGGGTGGGTACAGCCTACGCCTTTTCGGCCAACTGCCTGAAGCACGGGCTGGCCAGAGAGGCCTGGCAGACAGCCTACGGGGTTTACCGGGTGGTCTGGAGCCCGGAAGGCCAGGGTTATTTCTTCAAGACTCCGGAAGCCTATCTCAACCCGGAGGAGCAGGTCTGGAATAACCCGGCTCAAAAATACGGGCAGAATCTCTTCCGGGCGATGAAGTACATGAGGCCGGGAGCGGTCTGGGCCATTTACCGGGCCTGGCTCCAGGGCCAAAAATAATTGACAGAAAAATGAAAAGAAACTCGGGAGGAACGGACGGGCCTTTGGCAAGAGTTCCGCCCGTGAGGTTAGCCTCTGTATTCGGGCAGTATATAATATCAGTGCAGGTTGAAGTTTACGGATGAAGCATGAGCAGGAAGAATAAGAAGAAGATAAGCCCTGAAGCACCGGCCAGGGGAGGAAGACCTGGCTGGTTGATCTTGCTGGCCCTGCTTATCCTGGTGGCCGCTGGCTGGCTGGCCTTCAGGCTCTGGCTTCAGCCAGCTTCGTCTCTGGGCAGTTTCTGGAAGAAACAGGGCGTGGAAAAACCCAATGTTCTTCTTGTGACCCTGGATACCACCCGGGCCGACCACCTGCCTCTCTATGGATATAATGGCGTTCAGACTCCGCATCTGAACGAACTCGGTGAGCGAGGGGTGGTGTTTGAACAGTGTGCCACCGCTTCGCCGCTGACCCTGCCGGCGCATTGCTCGATCCTGACCGGTTATTATCCGCCCTATCATGGAGTCAGGGTCAACGGCAATAATGCCCTGTCCGATGACCAGACCACGGCCGCCGAAATTTTTGCCGCTTCCGGCTACAAGACCGCGGCCTTTATCGCCGCCTTCGTCCTGGACGGCCGCTGGGGATTGAAGCAGGGATTCGATTATTATGATGACCAGTTCGACCTGAAGAAATATAGACAGCTGGACCTGGGCACCGTCCAGCGCCCTGGAAACGAGGTGGTGGACTCGGCCTTGAAGTGGCTGGAAGAGAATCACCGCCAGCCTTTCTTTGCCTGGGTGCATCTCTACGACCCGCACCTTCCTTACGAGCCCCCTGAACCTTACCTCTCGCAGTATAAATATTATCCACCGGTCAGCCTGTATGACGGTGAAATTGCCTTCATGGATGAACAGATCGGCCGGCTTTATTCCTGGCTGAAAAGCAAGGGGCTGGACCAGAAGACCATCATCATCCTGGTGGGTGACCACGGCGAGGGCCTGGGCGACCACGGAGAACTGGCCCATGGTTATTTCATCTATGATTACGCAATTCACGTGCCGCTCATCGTGGTCAGCCCGCACCATAAACTGCAGGGGGTCAGGGTGCCTTCCCAGGTGAGTGTGGTCGACCTCCTGCCGACCCTGGCCGAGATGTCCGGGCTTAAAGCGCCGGCTACCCAGGGCCGGTCCCTTCTCGGCTTGATGTTCGGAAAAAAGGAAAAGGAAATCCCGGCTTACAGCGAATCCCTGAGCCCAAACCTTCATTACGGCTGGAGTCCGCTCCTGGGACTTAGAACTCCTGAGTTCAAGTTCATTGACGCCCCGCGGCCGGAGCTCTATGACCTTAAAAATGACCCTAAAGAACTGAGCGATGTCCAGAACAGTTATCCCGAGGTCGGGCTGAGGTTAAAGAGGGAACTTGACACCCTGGTTGAAAAAATAAGCCTGGGCGCGCCGGAACCGCAGGCGGCCAACCTGGATTCAGAAACGGTGGAACGGCTGGCAGCCCTTGGCTATATCGGGTCTTCAGTGAAAATGAAAACCAGGCCGGCCAGGGAACTGGCCGACCCCAAGGACAGGCTTGAAGTCTACGAGCTTATCCAGCAGGCCGGGGACCTCATCAATCACGAACAGTACAGCCAGGCTGCTGGCAACCTAGAGAGGGCCTTAAGCCTGGAGCCCGGAATTCCCCAGGCCCGGCTCCTGCTCTCGACCTGCTACGTGGAGCTCGGGCGCAGGGAAGAAGCCAAGAAGCTCCTGGATGAAATTCTCAAGGAAGACCCCAACTCGGTCCAGGCCCTGATCGGCCTGGCCAATATTCTGTTACAAGAAGGCCGGGCGGATGACGTGGTGGCCCTCGGCGAAAAAGCCCTGTCCATCGATAGCCGCAACACCCAGGCCTACACCCTGATCGGCGAAGTTTACATGGCCCGGATGGAACATGAAAAGGCCCGCCCCTACCTGGAGAAGGCGGTGGAAATTCAGCCCAAGATGACCCGGAACGTGCTTAACCTGGCCGTCTGCCTGATCGGGCTCAAGGACTACGACCGGGCCGAAAAGTTGCTGCGCCAGGTGCTGCAGGATTACCCAAAATTTCCTTTGACTTATTTTCATCTTGGGTTATTGTATGAAGAGCAGGGAAAAATCGAGGAAGCCTGTGAAGCCTATTCCAGGGAAATTGAGTACTATCCTGATCACTTCCGGGCCCGCTTCAACCTGGGAAAACTTCTGCTCAGGCGCGGAGACCTGGCTGGCTACCTGGAGAACATGGAGAAGGTGATGAAGGTGGCTCCGGCCGAGGCTGAGGGTTATCTGTTCCTGGCCCGGGGGAAACTTCTCCGCAACGATGACCCGGCTGAGGTCCTGGAACTGGTGCAGGCTGGCCTGAGCCGGGCCAGAACGGCCGAGCTCAAGGCCCTGGGCTATTTTCTCCTGGCCGACGTTTATAACCGGCTGGGACAAACGTCCAGAGTCCAGGAGGCCCTGGCCCGGGCCAACCAATACAAGAATCAACAAGAGGAGTCAAAAAGATGAAAGAGGAAAAAACTTATGTGGCTCAGATTGGCCGTTTTTCTTTGCTGGCAATTTTATTTTTCCTGTTTTTATCTTCAGGCTTCGGGCAATATCGTGAATACCATCTGTTCGGGATAGTGGTTGACACCGAGAGCAATCCCATTTCGGGTGTGGACATCCTCCTCCAGGACCTGAGCACCAGTCGCAATTACCGGGTGAAGACAGACAAGGGCGGCAAGTACGTGCTGTCGGGCCTGCCTCACGGCCGGTACCAGGTGACGGTAAAAAAGGACGGCTACGAAACCAGGACCTTCGAGTGGGATTTCTCCCAGCCCCAGGAGAGAATGCAGAAAGTCGAGATGGAGACAATCATCCTGGCCTCGACTGAAAAACTGAAAACGCTGACCACACTGAAGGAGCTGAAGCAGGCGGTGGCCGAGGTTATGGACATGATCAACCGCAACGACCTGGAAACGGCCCTGGCCAGGCTGCAGGAACTGGTGGCTAAGTACCCTGATGATTCCAACGTGCATTACCTTCTGGGGGTTACCCTGGGTCGTCTTCACCGTTACGAGGAAGCCATTCCCGAGCTGACCAGGGTGACCGAGCTGGCCCCGGAATTTGCCCCGGCCTACCAGCAGCTCGGCTTCTGCTACCAGAGCCTGAAGAACATGGATAAGGCCCTGGAAAATTACAAGAAATCGGCCGAGCTGGACCCGGCCAACGCCGCCAACCTTTACAACCTGGGCTTGATCCTGTTTGAAATGGATAAAGTGGATGAGGCCCTGGGCTACTTCGAGCAGGCCCTGGCCGCCAAGTCCGACGACCTGGATACCCTGGAGATGGTGGCCAGGTGTTATGTCAACAAGGGCGACCTGCCCAAAGCGGTTGAATACCTGGAGAAGGCCCGGGCCCTGGCCCAGAACGAAGAGAAGATAAAGTTCCTGGACAGTTTCATAGCCACCTTAAAAGCCCAGATTAAAAAATGATAATTCAAGACCGGGTTGAGAAATGACAAACCCGACTGAACTGGAGGAGGTCATTGCGGTTAGCCAGTCATTCCAAAAAGTCTTGACAGGGCAGGTTAATTAAGGATTAAAATATATTTAATCCAATTCTAAAGGAAAGGAGGTGGGAATGAAGGCTGTCTTTAACAGGGAAAGTGTCTGAGGGTTTCTTCCTGCCTGCGTCTGTTCAGGAGGAAGAGTCGGTCAAAGGAAAAAGGAGGGTCAAATGAAAAAATTGTCATTGAGGAAAAAGCTTTTCTCACTGAGCCTGATCCTGTTGCTTGTGGCACCACTGGCTGTCTCGCAGACCATTGAATACGGCAAGATCACCGGCGTTATTGTCGACGAGGAAGGTGCTCCTCTCCCCGGGGTAACCGTGGAAATTACCGGACCAGCTCTGATGGGCGGGAAGAGAGCCACGACCACCTCTGCCCGAGGCAGCTACGTTTTCATGAATGTGCCTCCAGGCAGGTACACGTTGACAGCTTCCCTGCCCGGCTTCAAGACCAGCAAACAGGAAAACATCGTGGTCACTGCCGGTTCATCCATAGTGGTCGACGTCAGGATGGAGATCGGCAAGCTGGAAGAGACGGTCACGGTGACCGCGGCCGGACCGGTGGTCGATGCCAAGACTTCAACGGTGGCCACCAACATCAACAGCGAGTTGCTGGCCAAGCTGCCGACCAGCCGTGATGCCTTCTACGATCTGGCTCTGAGCACCCCGGGCATGGTGGCCCAGGGTAAGGACGGGAGCTGGTTGCCCAGCCCCAACGCCTACGGCGGTTCATCCAACGAAAACGTCTTCTTAATCAACGGCGTTAATACCACCAACCCCAGGTCGGCGGCCTACGGCTCCCTGGTCAACGTCAACTACAACGCCGTGGAAGAAGTCAGGGTTATCGCCCTTGGCTCCAAGGCCGAATACGGTAGCTACTCCGGCGTGGCCATTGACGTTCTGACCAAGTCCGGGAGCAACGAGTTCCACGGCAACTTCATGGTCAACGGCGCCCCGAAAAAGTGGATTGCCGACAACCAGCCCAAGCCGGCCAACCCCGGTGAGCCTGTGGACATGGGGGCCCTGGGGCCCTTCGGCGAAAGGTTATTCATCGGGCCCGGTGATGACATTCTCAACAAGAACACCAAGGAATATGAGCTGAATTTCACCGTCGGCGGTCCCATCAAGAAGGACAAGGTCTGGTTCTACGGCGGTGTCGATTACATCCGCTCCGAGTCCAAGACTCCGTTCTGGCCGGTGCCCAACAGGTACTGGGGTCGGTTTGGTGATATCAAGCTAACAACCGAGCCCTGGACCAACCACAGGGCCTGGATCTCTTACCACTACGAGCGCAACAAGGGAGATGGCTGGACCTGGAACCCGCACTGGGATGACACCATGACCTATGGCCAGAACTCCAGCACCCACAGCGTCTCCGCCCAGTGGCAGTACATGGCCACCGGCAAGACCATCTTCACCCTGAAGTACCTGGGTTTCTGGCGTGATGACCAGCCGTTCATTCCGGAAGATGCGCCGGACCATCCAGGCTACATCAACTGGTGGAAGTGGAATGTTTTTGGAGTTAACGGAGCTTTTCCGTACGTCGAATCCCAGAAATCAAGCCGGAATACCATCCAGGCTGATGTTTCCTACTATGCCGAAAACTTCCTGGGCGAACACGATATCAAGTTCGGCGTCCAGTATACCAGGGGCCGTGGCAACTGGCTGGGTGGTTACTTCCAGAACTATGCCAACTTCGCCTATCCCGCTCCCTGGACCCAGAATATCAATTACCTGCGTAGCTGGTACGGGGCCACTGGACTGGTTTTCTACAACCGCCAGACCTGGCTCAACCCCTTCCTGACCGTCAGGACGGCCGACCAGCTCGGTCTGTTCTTCGACGACCAGTGGACTCCGACCAAGAGGTTGACCGTAAACCTCGGGCTCCGTTTCGACCGGATGACCACCAAGTACGGCAAGGGCAAGGTCTACGAGTATGTTAACTCACCCGAAGAAATTAACGGCGGGCTTAAGGTTCTTAGGGACAGGGAAGGTACCGGCAATATTTTTGACTTCAAGCTGTTCTCTCCGCGTATTGGCCTGACCTATGCCCTGACCAGGGACATGAAGACCATCTTCAGGGTGAGCTACGGGCGCTATTACCTGCCGCTGAGTGTGGAGTACCTGAGAAGGTTCGGGCCGGATATGCCCACGGCCAATATTCACTACATCTTCTACAATATCCCCTTTGACCTGGTAGACCTGAACGGCAACGATTACGTGGACCCGGACGAAGTTACCCACGCCGCGCGGTATCTCTATGGCGATACCTATGTCGACCCGGCATCCCGTCCCTCCTGGTGGGATGAATACCAGACCAGCGATTATTCCTGGCAGTTAAAGGTCAAGGATGGCACCAAGGACCAGCACACCGACCAGATCACCCTGAACCTGGAAAGGGAAATAGTTAAGGACCTGTCGCTGAGTGCCACCTACATCTGGAAGAGGACCGGAAACATCTTCGTCAACTGGCCGTTGAATGAAGTTACCCGGGAGCCTTTTGAGTACGAGCGCAAATCCTATACCACCGCCTATGGCGAATCGGTTTCTCTGTACAGCGTTGTGCTCAAGGATTACAACGAGGACGGCACAATCAACGGAGCCGATGTCGGCTGGATTGGCTCTCACCTGGACTACATGGTCCAGAACATGCCGGAAGTGGACGGCATCAAGCCCCGCCGCCTGTACCAGGGCCTGCAGTTCATGCTGAACAAGCGCTTTTCCAACAGGTGGCAGATGTTGGCCTCGGCCCTGTTCAGCTGGTCGGACGGCATGGCCATGAGGTCGGTCCGCCAGGACTTCAACTTTGAAGGCCCCATGGTCATGGATACCACCTTCCTGGCCGGGCTGAACCAGACCATCAACAACATGAAGGGCCCGCTGCCCCACACCCAGAAGTTCGAGTTCAAGGTCTCCGGTTCCTATCGCATCCCCGTGGTAGAGATGGATATCGGATTGAGGTTCAGGTACAACTCCGGCCGGCCGCTGTGGCCGCTTGAGACCTACCCGGTCATCACCCAGTGGGGTTATCCCTCCGGGCTGGTGGTCAACACCGGCGACAACTACATTGTCTCCATCGACCCGACCAAGCCCTGGTACCTGCCCCATGAAAAAGTGGTGGACCTCAGGTTCGACAAGGCTTTCAGCCTGAAAAAAGCTGGCTACATCAGGCTGGCGGTGGACATCCTGAACCTGTTCAACGAGCACGCCGTGGTTAATGCCGGTTACGGCGGAGCCCACGAGCCGCAGATCGGCCGGGTCTCCGGTATTACCTATCCGTCGAGGAAGATCCGCCTGAATTTCAGCTACGAGTTCTAATTCAGCTGAAATCGAAGCTCAGAGGGGCGCCCGGGATTTTCCCGGGCGCCCTTTTTTTGCCCGGAAGCAGGCAAAAAAGCTATAATTAACTTATGAGCAAGAATCTGGGAATCTCCGTTCCTCATAAAAGTGCAATAAGACTTCTGGCGGCCATTTTTCTGGTTTTTCTGTTCTCCCTTACCTTAACGGCGAGCAGCCTGCCGGAAAGGTACCGCCGGTGGCTGGAAGAAGAGGTGGTATATATTATCACCCCCAAGGAGAGAGAGGTTTTCTTAAAGCTCCAGACCGACCGGGAAAGGGATATCTTCATCGAAGCCTTCTGGAAGCAGCGCGACCCCAACCCCAGTACCCCGCAGAACGAGTTCAGGGAAGAGCATTACCGCCGGTTTAACTACGCCAACCAGTTCCTGGGCCGGGGGACCGGCAAGCCCGGCTGGAAGACCGACCAGGGCCGCATTTACATCATCCTCGGTCAGCCCAACAACATCGAGACTTATGAAAACATCATGGGCGTCTATCCCACCCAGGTCTGGTTCTACTACGGCGACCCCCGTTACGGGTTGCCCACCGGTTTTAATGTCATCTTCTTCAAGAAAGAGGGAACGGGCGAATACATCCTGTACTCGCCCTCCGACCATGGTCCCCAGGCCCTGGTGGCCGATTACATGTACAATGCCCGCGATGCCCGAGATGCCTACCAGAGGCTCCACCAGCTTTCACCCAACCTGGCCGAGCAATCGTTGAGCCTTATTCCGGGCGAGCACCTGGAGCCCGGGGTCATCAACCTGGCCTCCAACCGGCTGCTGGCCACGATAATGTCCCTGCCGCAGCGCAAGGTGGAGGATGCCTACGCCGAGGCCTGGTTCCGCCACAAGGACATGATCGAAGTCGAGTACAGCACCAACTACATCCGGTCCGATTTTGAAGTCTGGACGGTGCGCAGTGGACAGGGCCACTACCTTGTTCATTACTCGGTGGAGCCGGCCAAGCTGTCGGTCAGCCAGGATGGCCAGAATTACCTGGTGCGTTTTGACCTCAACGGCCGGGTGTCTGACGATAAGGGCCGGACCATCTACCAGTTTGACAGAAGCATTCCCCTGAACCTAACCCGGGAAGAACTGGCCGAGATAGGGAAGCGGGCGGTGGCCTTCCAGGATGTCTTTCCCCTCGTTCCCGGAAATTATACCCTGGACCTGCTTATTAAAAACCCGGTCTCGCGGGAATTTTCCAGCTTTTCCAGGAAGCTGGTGCTACCGGATAATACCGGCCAGCCGGAAATCGGCCAGGTTCTGCTGGCCTACGGCCAGCTGGAAGCCAAAGATAGCTCCGGCCTGGCCCCGTACCAGGTAGGCGACAAGCAGCTTCTAAGCCGGAGCCTCAAATCATTTACCGCTTCCGATTCCCTGGTGGCCTGTGTTCAGCTCTCCGGCTTGAGCGAGGAACAGAAGAACAAGTCCAGCCTGAAAATTTCCTTAATGGCCGAAGGCCAGGCGGTTCAGAGCAGGAATAGGCCTGTTCGGGAAGCTTCACCAGAGGGTTTGATTATTGAATCCATTCCGCTGGCCGGACTGAAACCCGGCTATTACAGCCTGACAGCTGACCTGCTGCTGGGCGGTCAGCTAATGGACAGCCGCCGGGCTGAGCTGGAGATTTCTCCCCTGGCCAATCTACCGGCACCAATCCTGGTGTCGAGAGCGGCCCTGACTGAGGCCGATGAGCTCCTGGCCACCGGAATCCAGCTCTTAAACAGCGGCAACATTCAAGAAGCCTCGGAACGCCTGAACCGGGCCTACTCCCTGAAGCCGGGACCGGTCGCGGCCCTGGCCCTATCCGAGGCATTCTTCAGGAAGGGAGAATTTCGGCGGGTAATAGAATTGCTCGGGCCCTATGACCAGCCTGAAGCTCCGGCCGAGGTGGTCTCGCTGCTGGGCCGGGCCTTCCATTCCCTGAACCAGCCGGCCAGGGCCGCCGTCTACTACGAACAGTACCTCAATCGCTTCGGGGTTAACCTGGAAATCCTGAATTTCCTGGGCAGCTGCTATTACCAGATGGGCGACCGGGAAAAGGCCCTGGCTCTCTGGGAGAAATCACTCGGCCTGAACCCCGACCAAGAGAAACTTAGAGAACTGGTCAATTTTTTAAAAAAGAAATAAAAACAAGGGAATCAAACCGGGAATTCTTCCCGGATAGAGCCTTATCCCCGGCCTGGATTTTCTGGTATTATTTTTCCCCCGGCTCCGATCTCTTATCGCCAGCAAAATAACGGTAGTTATTTCTGACAACATCCAGGCCCAGGATTGTTCAGACCCCGAGCCCTATTTTGTCTGGCCCGGCTCTATTCAGTTCTTATTTATCTTTCACTCAAAACTTCTTAACTTCTGTGGCTTTGACTTTCCAACCCTTGATTCGCACTTCCAGCTCGTCGCCTTCCAGGTCTTCGCCAAAGAAGTATCCCTTCACCGTTCGTCTTTCCCCGGGCAGCAATGAAAGGTAGTTGTCTTCGAGAAAGATGGGAACGACGGATTTCTGCCTGAGTTTTTTTATGACCTGGATTTCCAGGTTGAAGGCCAGGTTCGGTCCCGGGTTGTGCAGTTCGATGGTCAGGTTCTTGATGAGGTCCTTACCTTCCAGCTTCCACCTGTACCTGACCTGCGATTCGGGCAGGTTATTCAGGGCCTTAAGGTCGGCATACTTTTTGACCGGGGTGACATACCAGAGCGTCTTCTCGAAGTCCAGCACATCGGGCTCCAGGCTCAGGACGTAGAAGTTGTGGTCTTCGAGCGTCTGCTTCGGCCCGATGATTCTCAGGTCCAGGAAGTAAATTCCGGTCAGGTTGGGAATATCCGGCAGTCGGGTCAGCACCGTCTTGCCGTCTGCTTCCAGCGTCAGCGGGAATTCCTGCCTGAACCTTTCCTTGAGTCCCAAATCGAAGACCCGGACCAGGGCGTTCAGTTTTTCGGCCCTGACCGCCGATAGGTTGGAGGCAATGATTTCCCGGGTTTCGTGGTCGTAGATGAGGTGGACCGGGGTGTTGGCTTTCCTGGCCCCGTAAAAAGCCCCGGTGGGCATTAAATAATAATCGTATAGCTGCCACCAGAGCTTGGGCCAGGCCGAGTTGTACATCCACTGGATAACGCCGGTGGCCAGGGGACGTCGGGCCACGAAGGCCTCAAACATCCCCCGCATGGCCTCGTAGTTGAGGAACTGGGCCTTGTCGCAGTATTCGGCCACGTTTTCTGGCCAGCCCAGGCGTTCGCGCATGGCCTCGTTGTACCTGTCGAGCGACTTGAACATGCCGCGGGAGCAATGGAAATTCCAGTATTCGTTCTGCGGCCAGAGGGCCTCTTCCGGAATCATCTTCTTCAGGCTTTCCAGGACCGGCACCTGCGGACCGGGCCCGGTTTCGGTGTTGAAGCCGAAGGCCCCGCCGTTCTTCTTGTCTATGAACCAGTAGTTGGGGGGCACCCAGTCGTAGGGGCCGTTCATCTTGACCCCCGATTTTCCGCTGACCTCGCTGACCTTGGTTCCGGTGGAATTAAGGAAGGGTCGGGTCGGGTCGTCTTCAGCCAGGATCTTAAGGTACTCTTTTTCCAGCTCGGGCTTGGGCACCAGGTCGCTGGCCAGGGCCCAGACAAAGATGCTGGGATGGTTGCGCAGCCAGCGCACCTGGTCGCGGAAGGAAGCGGCCACCAGGGCCATGTCTTCCGGGCTGGTAATGCCGCCGTACCTGGGGTCAGCCGGTTTGCCCAGGTAATTTTCCCATTCCCAGTGGCAGCTCCAGCCGACCATCAGCAACAATCCGAGCTCGTCGCACAGGTGGTAAAGTTCCCGGCTGGTTCCCCAGAAACCTTCCAGCCTCAGGGCATTGAGGTTGAGGTGGCGGGCATACATCAGCTCGGCCCGGAGCTTCTTGGACCTGTTATTGAGGAAGAGGTCGTCGGTCCAGCCGCCACCCCGGATTAAGATCTTTTTGCCGTTGAGCAGGTAACCGCGATGACCCTGCTCGTTGATGTAATCCTTTATCTCCCTGATGCCGAAGCGCAGCACCAGCCAGTCGGACACCGGCTGCAGGGCCCTGAACTGGGGTGGGATTCTCATCCGATCCTTATCCTTTTCCCGGTCCTGGGGTTTTTCCTGTTCTTTCTCTTGAACCGGAGGTTGGGCGGGTTCAGCGGCGGCCGGCGGTTTTATGGCAGCTTTTTCTTCGGCGGACGGGACCTTCAGCCTGAAGGCCATGGACAGGAGATTGAGTTCTGGACGGCCCAGGTCGTGAGTCCACCAGACCCGGGGATTGGTCAGAACCAGCTCTTTGTTGGTTTCCGGGCTGAAAACAACCTTCTGGACTTCTTTCGATCCCAGTTTGACTTCCCTGGATAGCCTGATGTTCTCCAGCTCGACTTCGAGGCTGCCGGTTATCGGGACCTCGGAGTGATTGCGAACCTCGGCCTGGATGGTCAGCCTGGCTTCCTTCAGGGTGGTGGTGTCCAGGCTGGTCTGAACGAAGGGATTTTCGATGGTTACTTCTCCGGTTTGCCTGATTCTAACCGGACGCCATAGACCCATACTGTTGTCAGCCGGGGCCGGGTTCCAGTCGACAAACCCGATGGTGGGCTCGCCCTTGGCCGGCGGAATTACTTCAATGGCCAGGACGTTTCTCTGGCCGCTTCTGGCCAGACCGGTGATATCCAGGCGGAAACGCCGGAAGGGGCCGTAAATTTCCGAAGCGTCGGCTACCTTCTGACCGTTCAGCCAGATGTTGGCCCGGTAGTTAACTCCGTCCAGCTCCAAAAAGGTCCGGGTTCGTCCCGGGTAGGCGGGCAGCAGGAACTCGGTCCGGTACCACCAGGAGGTCTGAAAATCTTCGGCCTTGATTTTCTCCAGGTTTTTCCCGAAGAACACGTCCCCGTAGATGTTGTTTTCAACCAGGGTGCCGAGCACCGTGGAGGGGACCTGGGTCGGGTACCAGCGGTCGGTCATTATGCCGGGGCGGGACAGAGCGGCTCCGTCAGCCTGGAGGCGGGCCGAAGACTGGATAAACCAGTCGGTCAGCATCAGCTGGGTTTCCGGGAGCATCATCAGGCTGCTGCGGCGTATGGGACTCATCTGTCCGCCCGGCTGGGTAAAGGCTGCAGTCCAGGTGAGAAAGAATAAAAGAACAACCGATATTATCCCGAACATTATCCGAAGGCTTTTTTTCATCGAAACCTCCTGAAGTTTATATTTTACCAGACCTTTTATCTAAAACTTTCACTCTACCCGCAAAGTTACCACTTCCCAGGGCCGCATCCGTAAAGGCTGGGTCACCTGGGCCAGAGGCTCGGCTTTAAGGTTGGAGAAATAGACTTTTTTTCCAAGAAAGATAAGTCCCTTGAAGTTGATTGTTTCCGGCTGTCCGCCGACGTTGTACAGTCTCAAAAGCAGAGCCGGCTTAGAAGCAACCGCTCCCGGCACGGCTTTCAGCCTGGTGACCAACACCCTTTCCGGCTCGATATTAAGTACCGGCTGCAGTGGCACCCGGTTCTCATCAACCGGCATGATAACCGGTGGCTGGCAGACTTCAAGGCTCTGTGTCTTGAGCAGGGCCGGGTCCAGCCTGGAGTTGAGAAAAAGAGAATAACGAAGTTCGATTTCGCCTTCCTGGTCAGCCTTGTAATTGGTGTGCCAGTAATTATTGAGGGCATAGGAAATGATGGTGGAGGATGGTTGCAGTTCCTTTTTCCAGGCCCTGGGGAAACCTCCGACGTTTCTTTCATCGGTCAGGTCGCCGATTTCAACCAGCGGTGCATCAGGAGTTACCCAGGTCAGGTTGAAATCAGGCCGGCTGAGGCTTACCGCTTTTTGAACAGAGAAGAAGTCCAGGCAGGCTCCCGGTATTTCTTCAAAGAAGGGATTGATTGCTCCCCAGCCGAGGTCCAGGCGGATTCCGGCCGGAGGCATACGGAAAGGAAAGGCGAGGTGAACGCTTTCCTTTTCCCTGACCTTAATCTTATCCAGGCGATTGATGAAATCTATTCGTCCATTTACACCGTTGATCCTGATAATCGTCCTAAGGCTGTGGCAGCCGGGCGCTTCGAGCTCCAGCTCCAGCGAGGCCACCAGCGGGCCGGCCTCCAGCACCTTGACCTGACGGACCCTGGCCGGCCGGGCTTTCTCCGGGTCGGTTCCGGGAACATAAAGATAGGCATTAAGCCCCGAGAATTTTTTGGTATCCACCAGCTCCAGGTTTCCGGCCGGTTTGAAAATCAGGCTGCGGACAGCCCCGGTTTCCGGATTGACCTCAAGGCGAAATAGCTCATTCTCCAGGAAATTCTCTCCGGCCCGGGCCTGGCCGCCGCGCCAGCTACCGCCAGCCCTGAGGTGGAGACGCCGCGCAGAAAAAGGCTGAAGCCGGCTGATTTCCACGGCCAGGGAACCATCGGCCAGCCTCTGTGAGGGCAGGGAGCGGCTGTTTTCATCCAGGACCAGGTCCAGGCCGGCCGAGAGTTCGGCCGGTATAAAAACTATTTCCGACCTGGTCAGCGAAGTGGTGTTGATTATATCGACTGCTCTTCTTCCGGACGAGACCGGTTCCGGGCCGGGGTTCATCAAAGCCCGCAGCTCTTTTTCCAGCGAATCGGCCAGCCCCAGTCCTTTTTCCAGGATGGACTTCTTGTATTCCCACTGGCGGACGGCATTCTCTCCGTCCGGGTTGGAAACGCTGTCGTGGGCCCCCCAGGTGTGCTCGTGAAAAAGGGTGAGCTGGCGCCAGGCCTCGTAAAATTCGGCCGATTTTTTTATGAATTCTTCCGGGGCCAGGAGCGAAAAGAGAGTCTCGAGCTGCAGCAGGCGTTCGGCGAGATTCCGGTTCAGGGCGGTTTCCCGGGCGGTCGAGGCGGCCCCGTCTTCCCAGTAGGGAGAAAAATCTCCGCGGACGGCGGGAATTTCCAGGCCGTGTCTTTTTTCCATTTCCAGGAAGAGCTGTTCGCTGGTGGCGATGACCAGGCGGGGTGTCAGGAATTCTTTATTCCAGGCGGCCACTTCCCGGCTGAGGTCCGGGTCGGGTGGCCCGTTGTCTCCTCCCACGGTGTAGCGGACCTGGACCAGGGAATAAGGATAATTCTTGCCTTCAAGCTCAGCCACGTATTCCAGGATTTCTCTTTTCTTGTCCACCCGGAAGTTGCCCAGGTTCAGGCCGTGGAACCAGGAATAGCCGCGGCCGGCCATCCAGAAAAGAATTTTTTCCTGGCCGGAAGGTGAAACCCAGTAAAACGGCCGGTCAGCCCAGGTCTTCAGGGCCCAGCCGACCCGGTCGCCACCGTCGGGCAGGATGGGCATGTAGTTGGGTCCGCTGGAAAGATAACGAACTCCGGCCAGGGCCAGCGCTGGCACAAAGGACCAGCTGTAACTCGGAATATCCGTGATCATGGCCGAGGTAACCGGCGGAAAACCCCGGGCCTCCAGCTCCCGGGCAAAAGCCGTGAGTTCCAGCAATTCTTCCGGGTGGCCGAGCCCGGTCAGCTGGTTGGCCAGCGTGGCCTGGAGTCCTATCCAGCCGTTCTTTACGGCCCGTAATAAACGTTCTTTTTTCTGTTCATCCGCCTGTCTCAGGTAGGTTTCAACCGGCCAGAGCTGCTCAACATTCCACTTAAACCTGGCTTCAGGCGGCAGGCCCTGTGATTTTTCGGCCAGCTCGATGGCGGTTTCTATGTTCTGCCACTGTTTTCTTTCCACCTCTTCCTGGTAATCGGAATAGCCTATGTCCAGGTGGGAGTGGGGTAGAAGCCATAATTCCATCGTGCGGACTGGCTTCTGTTCGGCGTTTGCCTTGAAGAGCTGTTCTTTGCCCTTAAGAATGACGGCTTCAACCCGGGTCGGGCTGCTGACCGGCTCGGTTTCCAGGTAGAGCTGGTTATAACCCGTCTGGAGAACTTTTGAAACGGAAAGATTCCGGCCCAGCCTGACCTGGACGGAAACAGGTGGGCCAAAATGGCTTACCTCCAGCAGCAATGGCTGTCGTGGCGGCCTGGTGTTGAGGATGGCCGGTAGGGCTTTCAACCGGGCCCAGGAAGAAAGCGGCTGTTCAAAGACCATCACCCAGTCCGAGCTTCCACCGCTCTCGGCCGTAAGTTCCAGTTTCAGCGGTTGTCCTGGTTTCAGGAAACGTTGCGGAACGGTCAAAAAGAAATAACCGAAGAGCTCGTCGAACTGGTCGACCAGGGCCGTCCTGAAAGAGAGACTAAGGCCTTCCGGGCTGGAAACCGCCCACTCTTTTCTGGCCGAGCTGTCCGAGGTGGTAAATTCCAGGCTTCCAGCTTCATCGACCTGAAGGTAAAAACGATGGCTGCCCTTGGCCGTGGCCAGGCCTCCCATGAAGACAAAGACAGCACTGGAAGCGCTGAAATCGGCCGGAACCACCTGTGTTTCCCAGACCGCTTTCATGGTGCCGTCGCTGGCCCTGACCAGCAGGGCTGGCAGTTGCCCGGGATAGGGGGAATGGTAGTAGAGTTTCTGGCTGTCTATGGTTTTCTGGTAGCCATTAAGCCAGGTTTCGCCCCGGGGCTGGGCCATAAGCCCGCCCAGGGCCACCATAACCATTGAAATAATTCCCAGGACCTGACGGAAGCTCGAATATCTTTTCATGCCAACCACTCTATCCTGTCTTTTTTGGTTCTATCTATTTAATAAAATTTCCGGTCAGAGCCGAACGGTCGTCTCAGACTAATTTCCTGATGATGCTCTTGATTTCTTTCTTGAATCGTTCTATCAAGCGCCGGCTGCGAACTGCCGACCGGGATTCAGCCAGCAGCCTGATGATGGGCTCGGTATTGGACGGCCTGAGGTGAACCCAGGAGTCGGGCCAGCTGATTTTAAGGCCGTCCAGGGTGGAAATCTTCTCGGACTGGTAGCGACGCCTCAGTTCCACCACGGCCCGAAAGGCCAGCTCGGCCGGGCAGTCCATTTTATCCTTCAGCAGGTGATACTTGTTGAACTCGGCAGCCAGGACCGACAGCGGCTTCTGGCTTTCGGCCAGCATTTCCAGCACCAGGCCGGCTGCGGTCAGCGAATCCCGGCAGGGATGGATTTCCGGCCAGATGACCCCGCCGTTACCTTCGCCGCCGATGACCGCGCCCTCGTCCAGCATGGCTTCAACCACGTTGATTTCTCCGATTCTCGTCCTGATGACCGGAACCCGGTACCTGGCGGCCAGGTCGTCTATGGCCATGGAAGCCGAGAGGTTTACGGCCACCGGGCCCCGCTTTTTTCCGAGCACGTGGGCCACGGCCAGGGCCAGGGTCAGGTCTTCGCCCAGCGCTCGGCCCTTCTCGTCGACCAGGGCCAGGCGGTCGGCGTCGGCATCCTGGGCCAGGCCCAGGTCGGCCCTGAATTCCTTAACCCGGCGGCAAAGTTCACCCAGGTTTTCGGGGACCGGCTCCGACTGGTGGGCAAACTGGCCGCTGAGGTCGGTATTGATAAGCAGGGTTTCGCAGCCCAGTTCCCGCAGAAGCTGGGGCAGAAGCGTGGCCCCGGCCCCGTTGGCACAATCGGCTACCACCCGGAAGCCGCGGCTGCGGATGGCCCTGACTTTGAGCCGCGACAGGATCTTTTCCAGGTGCAGCTCCCCGGCGTTTTTTTCCTGGAGGGGAGACTTGATTCTCTCCGCGGCCACGAAGGTGAACTCGCCCTGGTGGAAGATGTCCAGGAATTCCTCCACCTGGGAACGGCGGAGGTAAAGTCCCTCGGGCCCTATGAACTTTAGCCCGTTCCATTCCGGCGGATTGTGACTGGCGGTCACCACCACCGCCCCACGGGCCTGTTTCTCGTGGGTTAAAAACAGGATGGTGGGAATCGGAAGCACGCCGACCTCAACCGGCTGGCAGCCGGTGGCCAGCAGTCCGCTGAGCACTGCTTTTTTAAGCATCGTGCCCGAGGGCCTGGTATCCTGGCCGATCAGGACCTGGCCCGGGCCGAGGTAGGTACCGAAGGCCGAGGCGAACCTGGCCGCAATCTGCGGAGTCAGGCTTTCGCCGATTATCCCCCTGACCCCGGAGACACTGACCTTGAGCGGCAATCTCTTTTTCATCTTTTCACCCGAGCAAGCGGTTGAGAAAAGCCACCACCTTGTCCACCTCAAGCTGGGCCCTGGCCGCGGACGGGCTTTCGGCAATTACCCTGATGAGTGGCTCGGTGCTGGAAGCCCTGATGTGTACCCAGGCCTCCTTCAAGGTAACATGCAGTCCGTCCAGGGAATTGACTTCGGCCCGGGGATAGAGTTTTCGAGTTTCAGCCACCAGCGAATGCAGCCGGTGGGGCGGGCAGACTATTTTATCCTTGACGATGTGATAACGGGGAATCGCCTTGACCAGCTCGGAAAGCTTTTTCTGCTGAACGGCCATGGCTTCCAGGACCAGGCCCATGACCGCAAAACCATCAAAGGCCGGCTGAAAATTGCGCAAGGCCACTCCACCGCTGCCCTCCCCGGCCAGGGCTCCATCTTCCTGGAGCATAACCTGGATGAGGGCAGATTGGCCGACCCTGGTCCTGATGACCGGAACTCCATATTTTTCAGCCACTGCCTCGATCATCCTGGAAGTGGAAAGACTGGTGATGACCGGGCCCGGCTGCTGCTGCAGGTAATAACCGGCCACAACCGGCAGGGTATATTCTTCAGACAGAGTTTCGCCGGTCTCGGTCACCAGCGAGACGCGGCTGGCGTCGCTGTTAAGAAGGAAGCCCAGGCTGGCTCCGGTGGCCCTGACCAGGGAAGCCACCTCGCCGGCATTCCTGGGCCGCGGTTCCGGGTCGTGGGGGAAATAACCGCTGGGCTCGTTGTTGACGGCTACAAGCTCGCAGCCGAGTGCCTGGAAAAACTTGTTGACCAGCCCGGCTCCGGCCCCGTTACAGGGGTCCACCACCACCTTGAATCTGGCCCGGGCAATTTCTTCGGTACGCAACTTATGGCTCAGCCAGGAGAAATAGACTTCCTCCGGGTTCAGCTCGTTGATGACGGCCGGGGACTTTTTGAGCTTCTGGTGGGCAAAACGCCCCAGGTGGTAGATATCGAGCAGCTCCGAGCCCTGGAATTCGTTAAGATAGGTACCCTGGCTGTTTATGAAATTCAGGGCATTCCACTCGGCCGGGTTATGTCCGGCGGTGATGGAAATAGCCCCGACCGCCCGGTGCTGTCTTACCAGGAACTGGATGACCGGAGTGGGACAGATACCGAGATTTCTGACTTCGTGCCCGGTCGAGAGAAGGGCCGCCACCGCCGCTTCCTGCACCATCAGCCCTGATTTCCGGCTGTCACGGCCGACCAGGACCGTTCCGGCCGGTAGCATGGTGCCAAAGGCCGAGGCAAAATCGATGACCAGTTCCGGAGTGATGGTCTGGCCGACGATACCGCGGACCCCGGACAGGTTGAGCTTTAGCAATTTCATGGCTGAATGTAATCAATTTACCATCAGGCCCTTTTTTAATCAATTGAATTAACCCCGGGGCCCGGCCCGGCAGCCCTGGTCAGCCTTCTCAGGGAAAAAATCTCTTTGTGGCCTGGATTCGCGGGCTCTTAATTGAACTCGACGTGAACCGGCCTGGAGCTTCTACTCCCGGGGCAGCTCTGACGGAAGAATTTCATTAAATAATTCAGCAGAGTTTATTTTTCCGGGGCCTGAGTTTGCTCGCGTAAAAAAGGGTTAATTAAGAACCAACAATTTAGCTCCGGCTGCTCTTATAAACTGGCCAGGAGTGGCCATATGATAGTAAAGTCAGCAACCGCCCGGCGGATTCTTCCATTCAATTTTCTCGATAAACGCAGTTACCCGGAATAAATTCTTCTACACAATTCTTTTTAATAAATTATGTTGCCCGGTGGAAACCTAAGATGTCTTAAAAGGGCGAACTCTCCGGGCAGCCGGTTTCCGGGCGTAATCCATCAAAATACAGGACATCAGCTTGATGCCGATTCCGATCGCTTTTTCATCGGCCATGAAGGTGGGAGAGTGGACCGAGGTCTTTTCCAGGTGGGCCGGGACCACTCCCAGAGAGAGCATCACCGCCGGGATTTCCCGGGCGAAATAGCTGAAATCCTCGCCACCCATCTCCGGACGGTCCTCAATCAGCTTATCCGCTCCGCCGAGGACAGCTTCGGCCGTCGGCAGGATAGCTTTCAGCAGTTCGGGGTGGTTGTAGAGAGATGGCGTTCCGAACTGGTAGTCCAGCTCGAAGGGCGCTCCGTGAGACTGGCAGATGCCGGTAATGGTCCTGGTAATTTTTTCCTTGAGCCGCTCCCTCTGCTCGTCGCCGTAGCTTCTGATGGTGGCCCGGAGCTCGGCCTTTTCCGGGATGATGTTGGTGGCCGTGCCGGCGTGAAAATAACCGACGGTGATGACGGTGTGGTCGTGAACGTCTATTTCCCGGCTGATCATGGCCTGCAGGGCCAGGACCACGTGGCTTCCGACCACGATCGGGTCGACGCACTGGTCGGGGTTAGCCCCGTGGCAGCCTTCAGAATGGATGTTCAGGAAAAAGGTATCGCAGTTGGCCCCGGAATAGCCCGGGACATAATGAACATAACCGGCCTTCAGGGTATCGTCCACGTGAAAGGCAAAAATGGCCTCGGGCCGGTAGTCGCGGAAAATTCCATCCTGGAGCATTTTCTGGGCGCCGTCGCCCCATTCCTCGGCCGGCTGGGCGATGAACAGGATGGTGCCGGGGACCTGACTTTTCATCTGGCTCAGGACCGAGGCCACGCCCAGAAGCAGGGCCGTGTGGATATCGTGGCCGCAGGCGTGCATCAGTCCCGTTTCCTGGCCGTTTCTCATGATTTTTTCCCTGGAGGCAAAGGGCAGGTCGGTCTCTTCGGTGATGGCCAGGGCATCCATGTCGCCGCGCATGGCCAGGACCGGCCCGGGCAGGCCACCCTTGAGCACACCCAGGACTCCTGTTCCGCCGATTCCGGTCCGGACTTCCAGGCCCAGCTTCCGGAAATAATCGGCCACCATGCCCGCGGTTCTCTTTTCCTGGAAGGCCAGCTCGGGGTTGGCATGGAGGTCCCGCCTGATGGCGATTATCTCCGGCTCAATCCGGGCAGTCAGTTCCTGTATTTTCTGGTAGTAGGCCGGGGGCCTGGCCTGTCGGTCGGCAGGCAGGGGAGCTGAGGCTCCAGGAATAACCGGGAGCAAATATAGCAACGCATAAATTATCAGGATTATTTGGGCCTTCGTCGCAGGTTTCATGGGGCACTCCTGAGAAAACAAAAATTCAAGGTTTGATTTTACTTCGGGGCGGGGCAAAAAATACAGAAAAAATTTTTCAATTTTTTCCGTAAAGGGTCGACTAAATGGTTAGGAAATCCTCCCGAGGAGGGCAGGGGAGAAGGACTCTCGGGGGGCGTCCTTCTCCGGCCAATCTTACGCCTTGGATGGAGGCCCTCCTCTTTTTAAATCTCTGCTAATAATATCCAACTTTTTCCTTCAAAAATCAACTGGAAAATTCGCGAAAATTAACTTTTTGTGGACTTGATTTGTCCGGTTATTGTATCATCTTAATACCCTTGAAACGGAGGAAGAAATGGACGTTAAAAAATTCATCGAGCGCCAGGTGGAAGAAATAAAAGAGACAGTTGGCAAGGATAAAGCCATCTCGGCCCTGTCCGGCGGAGTGGACAGCTCGGTGGCCACCCTGCTGGCCCACCGGGCCCTCGGCTCGCAGCTCAAGACCATTTTTATTGACCACGGATTGATGAGAGAAAAAGAGCCGGAAGAGGTCAAGACCGCCTTTGCCCGCCTGGGCATAGACCTGGAAATAGTGGACGCCAGGAACGAATTTTTCGAAGCCCTGAAGGGCAAGACCGACCCGGAAGAAAAGAGGAAAGCCTTCCGGAATACATTTTACAAGGTCTTCGGCCGCCAGGTTCTGAAGAGCAAGGCCAGGTACCTCATTCAGGGCACCATTGCCGCCGACATCATAGAGACCCGGGGCGGGGTCAAGACCCAGCATAACATCCTGGAGCAGATCGGCATTGACCCCGAGAAAGGCTTTGGCTTCAAGATTATCGAGCCCCTGAAAGAACTGTTCAAGCACGAGGTGCGGGAGGTGGGTCGGGCCCTGGGCCTGCCCGAACTGATTTTCAAGAGGATGCCCTTCCCCGGACCGGCCCTGGCCACCAGGATCATCGGCGAGGTTACACCGGAGCGGGTGGAGCTGGTCCGCAAGGCCACCAGGATCGTGGAAGAAGAGCTGGCCCCGCTCCAGCCTTTCCAGGCTTTTGCCGTGCTGATGAACGACATGGGAACCGGGGTGGAGGAAGGCCGCAGAAAATTCGGCCACATCATCATCGTCAGGTCGGTGGAAAGCCAGGATGCCATGACCGCCCAGCCGACGCCCGTGCCCTGGGATGTCCTGACCAGGTTGGCCAGCCGGATCACCAAGGAGATCCCGTCAGTGGTCCGGGTGGCCTACGAAATCACTCCCAAGCCACCGGCCACCATCGAGTATATCTGACGGGCGACGCGCGGTGCGGGCTGGACCAGACCGGTTGTGGTCAGCCATGAGGACCCGGAAGGGAGGCACCCCGGAGGTCAGCCACCGGCCGCTCAGGCGCCGGCCGGATTTTGAGCTGGCAGATCTCTTGATATATGAACAACCATTCATATATTGCCAAGCCTGAAAGGAGGAGCCATGCCCTTCATCGGTAAAAGGAATCCCGACAACCCGACCCTGGGGGTGTTTGTGCCCTGCGACCCCAGGATTGATGAAACTTCGAGGACCAGGGCCTTTAACATCGGCCGGATGACCGCCCGGCTGCTGGCCCGGCATCTTCGCCTGCCCGACGGCAGTGCCCCCAACATCTTCTATTGCTCCCGCCTGGTGGACTCGGAGAGCACGGCTGATTCCGGGGCCAGAGAAATGAAAGAGGCCGGGGTGGCCGGGATCTTCATCGTCCCCGACACCTGGTTTTTCCCGGGGAAATCAGCCCTGGCCCTGACCGCTCATTTCCCGCCTGAAACGCCTCTGGCCTGCGTTGGCGGAAATAACGCCCCCAAGCCTGGAGTGGTCGGGATTGACGCACTGGTCGGGGCCTATGCCCAGACCGGCCGGCTCTGCCAGATGGTAATAGGCAACATGCCCGAAACCGGCCTGGAACCGGAGTTCGACCGGCAGACCGCCGAGCAGGTAGTGGACCTCGGTTATGCCATGCTGGCCCGGGTGGCCCTGCGTGGCAAAAGATACGTGTCCATTGATACCGATTCCATGCAGATGGAAACGGCCCTGAACCACGTCCATGCGGCCAGGAAATTCTTTGGCCTGGAGTCGACCCGCGAGTCGATGAAGCTCTTTGCCGACATGCTGCATAAAAAGGGCGGCTACGACCCGGAGGAACTTAAAGCCCTGCGGGACTGGGTGGTCAACGTCAAGTTCAAAAACCGGATTTTTACCAACACCGAGGAAATAATAAGATCAAAAAAGAACCTGCTCACCGGGCTGGACCGCGTTAAACCGCCGGCTCTGTCGGCCGAAGACAAAAAAAAGCTGGACGAGGGACTGGCCCTCTACCTGATCATTAGAAATTACCTCAGAGACGTCAATGCCGTGGGCGGCGGCTGGACCAGCCAGTTAGCCTGGGGTTCGGACCGGCGCGGAATTCCGTTGACCACGGCCGATATTGCCGAGTCACTGTTCAACTCGACCGAGGATCACACAGGCAAAAAACCGGTCATCCCCTTTGCCACCGAGAATGATATCCAGGCCCTGCTGACCATGATCTGCTATTGCTATTTGAGTGGCGGCCAGCCAACCCTGTTCATGGATTTTCGCAAGGTCTACGAGCCCTGGGAAATCAGGAAGAAGGCCAGGGAGCTCAAGGTCGACCTGGGCCCGTTCGAGAACGAGGGCTGGATGCAGCGCGGTTTTGTCGATGGCAACAACTCGGGCTCGGCTTCCCTTGATTACGCCGGGGAAGCTTTCCTGTTCAAGGCGATCGAATACTACTTCCCGGGGCTTGGCTTTTCCGTGAGCTACCTTTCGCCGGCCGGGATCAGGGGCCTGGCCGGGCGCCTGGCCTACTCCGACCTGAGCGGAATGTTCACCATGGTCCAGGGCGAGGCCGAAAGCGTCTCGTTACCTCCGCTTCTGGCCGAAGAAGTCTGCCGGGCTTCCGATTATTCCTGGCCTCACACCTTCGTGACCTATGACCAGCTACCGGCCAGCCTGGTCAAGATGGGCATGCCGGCCAACCATTTCCACATGGTAACCGGGCTCAACCGCCGGCGCTGGCAATACTTCTCCGATTATGCCTGCGTTCTGAATTACCGCTGGGAAAACCAGCCGGAGTATGACCCGGCCCTCGACCGGCCGGTGCCCATGCTCTACCGGCTGAGCGGTGGGGAGACCCAGGCCAAGTTGATGCTGGCCCGGAGGGTGTAGGTAGGGGGGCATCCGGACTGTCGCCGTGCACCCGGGAACCAGTCCCGTCGGTTCCCCCCGCTCCGGAGAGCAGGGCCCCCCTCCGCTATGGGTGCCCGTCGACAGTCCGGATGCCCAGTAGGTCAGCGGAATTAATCATGATTTTATTAATTTTATCTTAGTAGAAGGGGACTGTTGCGATGCACCCGGGGACCAGTCCCGTCGGTTCCCCCCGCTCCGGAGAGCAGGGCCCCCCTCCGCTATGGGTACCCGTCGACAGTCCGGATGCCCTGAAGATCAGCGGAATTAATATTGATTTTATCTTAGTAGAAGGGGACTGTTGCGATGCACCCGGGGACCAGTCCCGTCGGTTCCCCCCGCTCCGGAGAGCAGGGCCCCCCTCCGCTATGGGTGCCCGTCGACAGTCCGGATGCCCTGAAGGTCAGCGGAATTAATCATGATTTTATTAATTTTATCTTAGTAGAAGGGGACTGTTGCGGTGCACCCGGGAACCAGTCCCGTCGGTTCCCCCCGCTCCGGAGAGCAGGGCCCCCCTACAAAGGATGCGTGACCGCAGCCATTATCCGTTGTCTATAAAAAGCATAGACCGGTTATCTTAGTATAGGCAAAAACAATTGACAGAAACGGGCTAATCTGGTATTTTTTTAGCCTTGCGGCGCTATCGTCTAGAGGCCTAGGACGGGTGGTTCTCAGCCATCAAACCGGGGTTCGAATCCCCGTAGCGCTGCTTTTCTTATTTATGGGGTAAAGCGTCCAGTTTGGCCTTGTAGGCTTCCTCGTCCACTATTCCGAAGGTCAGGTCCTTGTTGAGATTTTCCAGGGCCTGCACGTACTGGTTGTTCTGGTAGGTGGCGGGATTAAGTCTCCAGGTGCTGGGCGGCGAGAAAGTGAAAACGTAATACACAAAATACTTGTCGTAGGGATAGACCCAGACTTCGGCGGTATTGGCCTGGATGTCCTCGTTGGTCCGGTCACCCATTTCCCGGGTGCCGGTGGCTCCGGTAGTCTGCTGGATGGTGGTAGCCCAGTCGGTGTTCTGCCGGTAATCGATTTGAGCCGGGGGACCGTTTAAGAGGTAAACCCGGGCCCGGTCGGTGTTCCAGGGCTGGGACCTGTTTTCTGTTTTATAAACCCGTTCTATGTAAGCAATACGGGTATCAAATTGTTCCCTGGCCACGGGCTGTCGGGCTTCCCAGAACAGGGTCTGGAATTGTACCCGCCCTTCGGTGGTGAGTTTCTTGTAGGCTTCCCGTTCAAAATCCTGCATGATGAAGTAGTGCTTGGCATACCAGGAATCCCTTGAGGGCAGCATCCCGACTCCACAGGCCGAAGAAAGAATGGAAACGAGCGCCAGGACGAACAGAATTTTTTTATTCATGAATAGGCTCCTTTTTCCCTGTTTATAAGTTAACACCCGGAAAAATTAAAGTCAAATTAACGATTAAGTCTCTCACTGCTATTTTGCTTCGCCGGCCGGAATTTGTTAGCATAGATAGGAAGAGAGACAACATGAAATTTAAATACGCTCTTCCCATCCTTGCCCTGACCTTGGCCCTGATCACGGGTCTGGCTTTTCTCTCCGGTCCTATCAGCTTGAAACAGGTCCGGAGTTTGAGGGAGTTTCAAAAAGGAGTGGCCTTTACCGGCTATACCCGCGAAGCTTATAACGGCTGGCAGGCCGAAGAATCCATGCGGAACCTGAAAAATACCAATGCCACCTGGGTCAGCCTTCTGGCCACGGGTTACCTGGATAATGTTTATTCGACGGTCATCGATTACAGCGGGGCTTACACTCCGAACGATGATTCCGTGGTGCACATGATCAATTATGCCCACCAGCTGGGCCTGAAGGTCATGCTCAAGCCGCATGTCGACCTGCTCAACGACCCCAACCACTGGCGTGGCCAGATTGGCCTTTACTACAACGAGGCGGCCTGGCAGCAGTGGTGGAGCTCTTACCGTCAGTTCATACTGCACTACGCTGGAATCGCCGCGGCCACCGGGGTCGAGCAGTTCTGCGTTGGCTGCGAGCTCGACGGCACCGTGGCCCGGGCCCAGGACTGGCGGCAGATTATTGCCGAAATCAGGCAGGTCTACTCCGGACCCCTGGTTTATGCCGATGACCAGGTGGAAAGCAGGCCCGAGGCGGTGACCTTCTGGGATGCCCTGGACCTGATCGGGCAGGATCTTTATCCCATCCTGACTTCCAAGACCAATCCCTCGGTTTCCGACCTCTGTTATGGCTGGGCCAGGCTGCTGGTGAAAATCAAGGCGCTCGCCGAGAAATGGGGAAAACCCGTGCTGATCACCGAAATCGGCTACCGCAGCGTCCAGGGGGCGGCCCAGAGCCCCTGGGACTGGCAGAAGGAAGGCCCGGTGGACCTGGTGGTGCAGCGCAAGTGTTACGAGGCGGGCCTGCGGATGGTGGCCGGACGGCCCTACCTGGCCGGCATGTACTGGTGGCAGTGGTTCCCGGACCTGAGCATCGGCGGTCCCGACGACACCTCCTTTTCTCCCTTCGGGAAACCGGCCGAGCGGGTTCTCCGTTTGCGATTCCTGCTGCCGATGTGACGTTTCCTGAGAGAAGCTTAGCCCTTATCACCCCGATTAGGACAGACCATATAAATTTACCATGTTCGGCTCTTAGCCAAATTCGCTGGTCGAAACGTTGCCTCCAGGCAGAAGAAAAAATTAGATTACTTTAATTTTTGATAATTTCAGACCTGATCCCACGGTCTAAGAAATATATTCTTTTTAATCGGTTTCCTATCGCGAAGCTCTCTTTTTTTCTGGCTGCCATTTTTATCTCAACTTAATCTTGCCGATACTATATAGAGTATTTTTTTCCCCTCTTGATATTCTCGAGATTAGTCCCCGGATCAAAATGGTCTTTTTTTGACAAAGCGGCAGCAAACTGATAATTCTAATCTTCCGTGGCTTTGCCCGACTTCTAAAACCAGGTGGTAATCATGGAAAAACTTATTGATAACGTTAAAAAGAGTTTTGAGAAAAAGTATGGCCGAAAGCCGTTGCTTCTGGCCTCGCCCGGAAGGATCAACCTAATAGGCGAGCATACCGATTACAACGAGGGCTTCGTGCTTCCCGGGGCCACCGACCGGGCGGTAATTTTCGCCGTGGCCCCGCGCGACGACCGGCGCTGCCGCTTCTATTCGCTGGATTTTGACCAGGATTATACAACCGACCTGGACCATCTTCATAAGTCGGAGTGGCGCTGGCCGGATTATCTCCAGGGAGTGCTGGACCAGTTTCTTAAAGGTGGCCATGCCATCAGGGGGCTGGACCTGGCCTTCGGCGGCAATGTCCCCATCGGCGGGGGGATGTCATCCTCGGCCGCGGTGGAGGGCGGGCTGGCCTTTGCCGTCAACCATCTCTTCGGCCTCAACCTTGACCTGCTGTCGCTGGCCCTGCTGGCCCAGAGAGCCGAGAATGAATTTGTCGGCCTGAGATGCGGCATCATGGACATGTATGCCAACCTTCACGGGCAGCCGGGAAAGGTCATGAAAATAGACTGCCGCCACCTGGTCCACGAGTACTATCCTTTTGACCGGTCCGAGCTCAGGGTAATCATCAGCGATACCGGGGTGCGGCGGGAACTGGCCTCTTCCGAGTATAACGTACGTCGCCGCCAGTGTGAGGAAGGGGTAAGCCTTCTGCGGCGCTATTACCCGGAAATAAAAAGCCTGCGCGATGTCGGCCTGCAGATGCTGGAAGAGCACCGGGCGGAATTTGACCCGGTGGTCTGGAAGAGGTGTGCCTATGTCGTCAGAGAAAATGGGCGCGTGGACCTGGCCTGCCAGGACCTCGTCCGGTCAGACTTCATTTCTTTCGGGGAGAGGATGAAGGAATCGCATCGCGGCCTGCGCGATGAATACGAAGTCAGCTCGCCAGAGTTAAACCTGCTGGTGGACTCGGCCCTGAAAATTCCCGGGGTGCTGGGCTCCCGGATGATGGGAGCCGGCTTCGGGGGCTGCACCATAAGCCTGGTAGAAGCCGGGGCCGTTGAGGAATTCAGGTCCAGGGTTTCTGCCGATTACCGGCGGGAAACCGGGCGTGAACCGGCCATCCACGTGGTCAGGATTGAAGCCGGGACCAGAATTCTTGGGGGCTAAGAATTTTTCGGGGGAAAGGTCTTGAAGGCTCTGGGCCTGCCGTTTGACCCGCTGCGGCGGTCGCTCCAGGTGGAAAATCTGGTCATGGATTCCGGCCGCAGGAAGTACTACCGCTTCCGCCCGGGGAAGTTTTACGGGGGCATAGTAACCGCCGATGCCGTCGGCTGTACTTTAAAAATAGTGGCAGCTCCGGAGGGGTGGAGCTGCCTTTGTCAATACAAGAAGGAGGGTTTTGGGGGAGATTGGCTGGGAAGCTAGGATTCGAACCTAGATAACATGATCCAGAGTCATGTGTCCTACCGTTGGACGACTTCCCAACGCTTGCTTAAATATAGCCAATTTTGGCCGATTTTTCAAGGGCTGAGGGCAGATTGAAGGTTGGGGGGCTTGCCTGTATAATAGAAAGCTAAAATTTCGCGGCGGAAAGAATACCGGGATGACCAGAAACCGGCTTCACTACCTCATAATATTTCTTCTGACGGCCGTCTTCCTGTACTTTTTCTTCAAAAGTGTCCACTGGAACGAAGTCTGGAAGTATCTCCGGGAATTCCGGCTTCCCTTCCTCATCCTGACCATCATGCTGGGCCCGCTTCACCTGGTGACCAGGTCCATAAGATGGAAGTTCCTGCTGCACCCGGTCAAGCCCGACCTCCGGTTCGGCAAGGCGGTCGAGGCCACCACCGTCGGCTTCACCGTGACCCTGCTCTTCCCGGCCAGGGTGGGGGAGGTGGTCCGGCCCATCTACCTGGCCAGGGCCGAGAAACTAAGTGCCGGCTACCTGATGGGAACGATCGTGGTGGAAAGGACCTTTGACCTGTTCACCAACTGCTTCCTTCTCGGGACTTTCCTGCTGACCAGGCCATTTTTCCGGCACACCCTGGAGCTTGACCCCGAGGACCTCAACCGGCTCTATTTCTGGGGCAAGCTCGGGCTGGTCCTGGCCGCCGTGCTCTTCCTGATCATCATAACCCTGTACTTTCTGAAGGACCGAGCCAGCGGCCTCTTTCGTTTCATCGGACGTCCATTCCCGGCCAGGGTCCGGCCGGGCATCGAGAAGTTCGGACAGGAATTCATAGAGGGCCTGAAGTTCTTCCATTCCTTCTGGCGGCTGCTGGGCTATTTTGGCCTGTCCCTGGTGGTCTGGCTGGGGATATCGCTCCTGTACTGGGTCTTTTATACCGGCTACGGCCTGAAAATTCCCTATTTCTTCATCGTCCCCTATATCTTCCTGACCATGATCGGGGCCTCCATTCCCACCCCGGGCATGGCCGGCGGTTTTGATTACTTCAGCAAGCTGGCCCTGACCAGCCTGTACGGGATGGACCCGGACCGGGCCGTGGGCCTGACCATCGTCATCCATTCCCTGCAGTTCGTGGTGACATGCCTCCTCGGTTATGTTATATTATGGAGAAACGGCCTGAGCCTGTTCCAGGCCAGGAAAATGGGAGAAGGACAGAGCTGATGCGCTGCCCCTACTGCGGTTTTCTCGAGAGCAAGGTCATCGACTCCAGGGAAAGCCAGAAAGGCATGTCCATCAGGCGCCGGCGGGAATGCCTGTCCTGCAAGAAGCGCTTTACCACCTACGAGCGGCTGGAACAGCTGCCCTACATGGTGGTCAAAAAGGATGGCACCCGGCAGCCCTTTGATAGCCAGAAGCTGCTCCGGGGGATGATGAAGGCCTGCGAGAAGCGACCCATCCAGATCAGCCAGCTCGAGGAGATCGTGGAAGAAATCGAATCCATCCTCCAGGACCGGCCGGACAAGGAGATGGAATCTTCGGAAATAGGCCAGATAGTCATGGAAAGGCTCAAGGCCCTGGATAAGGTTGCCTATATCCGGTTTGCCTCGGTCTACCGCGAGTTCAAGGATGTGGTAGAATTTAAGCATGTGCTGGAAAACCTGCTTAAAGAAAAATAAAGCCAGCGTTCTCCGACACCCATGAAAAGGAAAATTAAACCGGTAGCCAGAATTTTCAAAGTCGAAACCCAGATCAAGGGCGCCGGCGGCGAGATAATGTTCAGGCGGGAAAGCCTGGGCAGCCCCTACCTGGCCTGGGAGCCGGCGGTTGATGTCTACGAGAAGGATGAGGAAGTGGTGGTGGAGGTGGAAGTGCCCGGAGTCCCGGCCAGGAACCTGCGAATTGTCCAGTGGGGCAACCGCCTGGAGGTCAGCGGCCTGAAGAAAGAGGTGGTTGAAGCCTCCCGGCTGCGTTTCCATCGCCTGGAAAGGGAGATGGGTTTCTTTCACAAGGAAATCGTGTTGCCGGTCTGGGTGTCCTCGGAAGACACCCGGGCCTCTCTGGAAAACGGCGTGCTGACCATCGTTCTCAGGAAGCAGCAAAAAACCACCAGAGAAATCGAGGTCAAGGTTCAGACAAGAAAGGACGAAGACCAAGGAGGTTGAGGATGTCCGAGTTCGATAATTCCCCGGAAGAGGCGGTCAACGGCCTGACCGAGGAGCAGCAGCAGAAACTGCAGGTCCCTGACAAACTGCCCGTTCTCCTGCTCAGGGACGTGGTGATCTTTCCTTACATGATTGCCCCGCTCTACGTCGGCCGGGAAAAATCCAAGGCGGCCATAGATTACAGCCTGTCCACCAACCGCATGATCCTGCTGCTCACCCAGAAGGACATGGAGATCGAGGAGCCCAAGCGGGAAGACGTCTTTGAAGTGGGCACGGTGGCCCTCATCATGCGCATGCTGAAGCTGCCCGACGGGCGCATCAGGATTCTGGCCCAGGGCCTGGTCCGGGCCAGGATTGAGACCTTCGAGGACGAAGGACCTTTCATCCAGGCCAGGATAGTTACCCTGCAGGAGCCCGAGCCGGCCGAGAAATCCATTGAGCTCGAAGCCCTGATCAGGAATGTCCGCTCCGGCCTGGAAAAAGCCACCTCCCTGGGTAAGTCCATCCAGCCTGAAATCCTGGTCATTGCCGCCAACCTGGAGGACCCGGGTCGGCTGGCCGACCTGACCGCCTCCAACCTGGAGCTCAAGGTCAAGGAGGCCCAGGAAGTCCTGGAAATTGTCGACCCGGTGCTGAGGCTGAAGCGGGTCTACGAGCTCCTGGTCCGCGAGCTGGAGCTCCTGGAGATGCAGTCCAAGATTTCCAACGAGGCCCGGGGAGAGCTGGACAAGCTCCAGCGCCAGTACTTTTTGCGCCAGCAGATGAAGGCCATCCAGAAGGAACTGGGCGAAGGCTCAGAGCTCCAGGAAGAAATCAAGGCCTACCAGGAGAAGCTGAAAAAACTCAGGGTCAGTGACGAGGTCCGGGAAGAACTGGAAAAACAGATCAGCCGCCTGGGCCAGATGCACCCGGAATCGGCCGAGACTGCCGTCATCAGGAATTACCTGGACTGGATGTTTTCCCTGCCCTGGGACATCAGCACCAAGGACAACCTGGACCTGAAGATGGCCAAGAAGATCCTGGACGAGGACCATTACGGCCTGGAGAAGGTCAAGGAAAGAATCATAGAGTACCTGAGCGTCAGGAAGCTTTCCAAGAAGCTCAAGGGACCCATCCTGTGCTTTGTGGGGCCGCCGGGCGTGGGGAAAACCTCGCTCGGGAAGTCCATCGCCCGGGCCCTCGGCCGGAAGTTTGTCCGGATTTCTTTGGGTGGCGTTCACGACGAAGCGGAAATCCGTGGCCACCGCCGGACCTACGTCGGGGCCATGCCCGGCAAAATCATCCAGGGACTGCGCCGGGCCGGTTCCAACAACCCGGTTTTCATGATGGACGAGGTGGATAAGATCGGGGCTGATTTCCGGGGCGACCCGTCCTCGGCCCTGCTGGAAGTGCTCGACCCCGAGCAGAACAACAGCTTCTTAGACCATTACCTGGGAGTGCCCTTCGACCTGTCCCGGGTCATGTTCATCACCACGGCCAACCTGCTCGACCCCATCCAGCCGGCCTTCCGCGACCGGATGGAAGTCATCGAGCTTCCCGGCTATACCGAGGAAGAGAAGCTGCAGATTGCCATCCGGCATCTAATCCCCAAGCAGATTGCCGAGCACGCCTTAAAGCCCGAGGCCATCGACATTTCCGAGGCGGCGGTTAAGGCCATAATTTCCCAGTACACCCGGGAAGCCGGCGTCCGCAACCTGGAGAGGGAAATAGCTACCGTCTGCCGCAAGGTGGCCCGGCAGATCGCCGAGGGAAAAAAGAGAAAGGTTAGGGTGACTGCCCAGAACATAGAAAAGTTCCTGGGCCCGCCCAAGATTTTCCGCGACCAGCTCACCAAGAAGGACCAGGTGGGCGTGGCCACCGGCGTGGCCTGGACAGCGGCCGGCGGCGAAATCCTGTTTGTCGAGGCCACCCGGATGCAGGGCAAGGGCAACCTGATGCTGACCGGCTCCCTGGGTGAAGTCATGAAGGAATCGGCCCAGGCCGCCCTGAGCTATGCCCGGGCCCATGCCAGGGAATTCGGCATCGACCCCAGGATTTTCATGGAGAATGATTTTCATATCCACATACCGGAAGGGGCCATTCCCAAGGACGGGCCCTCGGCCGGGGTGACCATCGCCACCGCCTTCATCTCGGTTTGCACCAACATCCCGGTGCGCTGGAACGTGGCCATGACCGGCGAGATAACCCTGAGGGGAAACGTGCTTCCGGTGGGCGGGATAAAAGAGAAGGTCCTGGCCGCCCAGCGGGCCGGCATCAAAAAGATGATCCTACCGCTGCCCAATAAAAAGGACCTGGTTGACATCCCGGCCAAGATCCGCCAGGAAATGCAGTTCATCTTCGTGGAAGACATCAAGCAGGTCTTCCGGGAAGCCCTGGCCCGGCCTTTTTCCAAGGACGTGGTGGTGGTCGGGGCTAAGGCGAAGCGGCGGAAAAAGGGTGCTGGCCGAAAGAAAGGCTGAGCTTTTAAGTCAACCCGAACCGGGCAACTGCCCCCGGGACCACCACTGTCTTAGAATGGGATGAACGTTATTCTGGCCTTGTGGTCGTGGAGTTAGTCTCTGGCCGGGTTTCCGGATAGCAAAAGACCTGTCTTCCAGCGCAATTATTCGCCGTGCTTTTTCAGCCCAGGAAGTTGCCCTCAAAAACCAGCTGGGCCGGGCCGGTCTGGAAGATCCGGTCTTTTTCCCACTCGACCACCAGCGAGCCCATGCTGGTCCAGACCCGGACCTTTCTTTCGGTCAGGCCCTTGAGGATGGCGGCCACGGCCGCGGCACAGGAGCCGCTGCCCGAGCTCAGGGTTTCACCCACGCCCCTTTCCCAGAACAGGACCTCAATTTCCTGGCGGTTTAGAACCCGGATGAATTCCACGTTGGTCCTGTGGGGAAAGAAAGGATGGTGCTCCAGCTCCTGGCCCACCTGGTGCCACTCGATCCTGGCCGGGAAGAACCTTTCCACGAAGATGTCGCAGTGGGGGTTGCCGACCGAAACGCAGGTAATGTGGTAAACCCGGCGGCTGATGGACAGGGGATAGTCAATTATGTATTCATGCTCCTGGCCGTCGTCAAAGGGAATATCGCGGGATGAGAAGCGCGGTTCGCCCATCTCGGTTCGAAGCTCAAATGAATGGCCGTCTCGTTGCACCAGGTCGCAGGAACGTTCCCCGGCCACCGTTTCAAAGATAACGGTTGTTCCATTTACCCGTTGCCGGTGGAAAAGGTAGGCCGCGGCGCAGCGCAGGCCGTTGCCCGAAATCTCGGCCTCGGAGCCATCAGCGTTGAAGATGCGGAAACCATAACGATCGGCCTGCCCGTTCACCTGCTTTAATAGGAGCAGGCCGTCGGCACCCACGCCGGTGTGGCGATCACACATCCGCCGGGATATTTCCGGCAGTTCGGCTTCTTCCACCCGGGGTGGATCTTCCACCACCAGGAAATCATTGCCCAGGGCGTGAAGCTTGGCGAACTGCATCAGGGTACTCTCAGGGTCACGATAAAATCTATCTTCTCACCGTCGCTTTCGCGGCGAACCAGCAGGATGATTTCCTCCCCGGACTCGGTCTTTTTCAGGATGTCCTGGAACTCCTTGACCGAGCTGACCTTGAGCCGGTTGACTTCCAGGATGATATCGCCGGTCTGGAGTCCGGCCCTGGCCGCCGGGCTGTACTGCCGGACCTCGGTGATCAGCAGGCCCTCGGTGGTGCTCAGGCCGTAGCGCCTGGCCAGCGCCGGGGTGATGGCCGTCAGCCCCAGGCCGACGTCCTTGTCCAGGCTTTCTTTCGGGCCGGGGGTTTCTGCCGGTTCGAGCTCGTCCAGCCGGGCCTTGACCGTCATTTCCTTGCCGTCGCGGATGATTTTTATGGTAACCAGGTCGCCGGGTTGCAGGTCGGCCACTTTGAACCGGAGATCCTTCCAGCTTTCCACCGGCTGGTTGTTGATTTCCACGATGACGTCGTATTTCTTGAGGCCGGCTTTCTCGGCCGGGCCCTCGGGTTCGACCTGGGAGATGATGACTCCCTTGTTGACCTTGAGGTTAAACTGCTTCTTCATCGACTCGGTGATATCGGTACCGCGCAGGCCCAGGCGGCCCCGGACCACCCGTCCCTTTTCCTTGAGCTGGGCCACGACCTTCTTGGCCAGGTCGGAGGGGATGGCAAAGCCAATGCCGATGTTGCCGCCGCTCGGGCTGAGGATGTTGCTGTTGATGCCGATAACCTCGCCTCTAAGGTTGATCAACGGCCCGCCGCTGTTGCCGCGGTTGATGGCGGCATCGGTCTGGATGAAGTCCTGGTAGGTCGGGGTGTTGGCCCCCAGCCCCAGCTGGCGTCCCTTGGCGCTGATGATTCCGGCAGTGACCGTGTGCTCCATCCCGAAGGGGTTGCCTATGGCCAGCACCCATTCCCCAACCTTTATGGCCGAGGAATTGCCCAGGACGGCGTAGGGAAAATTCTTGCCTTCAACCTTGAGCAGGGCCAGGTCGGTAGCCGCATCCTGGCCGACGTTCTTGGCCTCGTATTCCTTGCCGTCAATGGTGGTGATACTCACCTTGACGGACTTTTCGACGATGTGGTTGTTGGTCAGTATGTATCCGTCGGGAGAAATGAAGAAACCCGAACCTTCGGCCTGGGAACGAAACTCGCGCTGTTCGCGGTCGCGGGAACGGGGCGGGTTGCCGAAGAACCTGTCCCAGAAATCCTGGAAGGGCCAGTCTTCCTCAAAGCCAAAGGCCGGCACCTGTTCCACTCTTTCGGCCACTACCCTGACCACGGCCGGACCGACTTTTTCGGCCACGCTGACAAAGTCCTGGCTGGAGAGGACTTCCGGGGCCGGAAGGCTCCTTTCAGCCGCCAGCAGGTGGTTGTTCAGGGCCGGGCCCGGTTTATCCACGGTTTTGACCGGAGCCGGCTTTTCCGGAGACAGGAGAAAGTAGCCGGCAATAAGAAAACCCGCCAGAAAACTGATGGCGCCGATCCACAGGTATTTCTTCATTTTGAGCCTCCCTCGAAGATAATTAAAATTAACATAACCAGCCACAAAATTCAACGGAGCCAGACTCCTGGCTTAATTTAATGAATAACCAGCAGAGCGGCCCGATGGTTGCATTGGCCGGGGTTCGTCGGTAAGATAAGAGAACGAAGAGAGCGTTATCATGAAAGAAAAAGGCCGGCCACAGGGGAAAAAGAAGACCCGGGGACTATTTATCGTCTTCGAGGGAATTGACGGCTCCGGCAAGTCCACCCAGGTGGAATGCCTGGCCCGGAGGCTGCGCCGCCGGGGCCTGGACGTGGTCACCCTCCGGGAACCGACCCAGGGCAAATGGGGAAAGAAGATAAGGGAGCTCTCCCGTACCAGTGGCTCGGTGACTCCAGAAGAAGAGCTCGAGCTCTTTATCAGGGACCGCAGGGAAAACGTGACCAAGAACATCAGGCCAGCCCTGGAGGCCGGCAAGACGGTCATCCTTGACCGTTATTATTATTCCACCCTGGCTTACCAGGGGGCCCGGGGGCTTGACCTGGGAGAAATCAGGCGTAGGCACAGGAAATTTGCCGTCGTTCCCGACCTGGTGTTCATCCTGGATGTTCCGGTCTCTACCGGCCTGCGCCGCATCAAAGACAGGCCAATCATCTACGGGCATTTTGAAGAAAAAGAATACCTTAAAAAGGTTAGGAAAATATTCCTGTCATTCCGGGACCCGCAGTGCCTGGTGGTCGACGGCCGGCCTGAGCCGGCGGCCATCCACCGGAAAATCTGGTCGCTCCTTGTAAAAAAATTCCCGGAGCTCAAATAAGCCTGGTAAAGCTTCTCTCCTTCCGGTATTGGTGGCAATGATTCAAATAGGTGTCCCGTTCTTTGTTTCCTGCTGCCCCAAGCGAAGGGAACTCCGCTCGGGAGAGATTGAGTAGGGAGGGGAGGGGGGACCCGGCCTGACCGGACCCTGAACCATCCGGGACCTAAGCGAAACAAAGATGCAACCATAAGCCGGCGGGCATTGTTTTTTTACCCTTTAATCTGATATATTGTCTTTCTTGCTGGCTGTTTCAGGTTCCAGACTGGACTAAGATGCCCGAAAGAAAAAAAATCGTTTTCAAGATCAAGGTTCCAACCTTTAACCGGAAGAAAATAATCAGGGGATTACTGCTGTCGCTGCTGCTCTTGGTGGCCCTGGCTTTGGGCGGAATGTTTGGGGCCTACCTGGCCATAAGGGAAAACCTCCCGGATGTGGGGGAGCTGGAACAGATCAAGCCGAAAATAATATCAGTAGTCTATTCCGATGACGGCCAGCCGGCCAAGGAGTTTGCGGCCGAAAGAAGAATTCAGATCCCCTACGAAAAGATTCCCGAGACGCTGAAACAGGCCATCATCGCCACCGAGGACCCGAGGTTTTTTGCCCACAAGGGCATAGATTACCGCGGCATCATGAGGGCCCTTAAGGAGGATTTTTTCAGGATAATCCTGGGCAAAACCAGGCTGCACGGAGGGAGCACCATCACCCAGCAGCTGGCCCGAAGCCTGTTCCTTTATCCCCAGCAGACCATCCGCCGCAAGCTCAAGGAAATGTTCGTGGCCATGGAAATCGAGCGGCGTTATACCAAGGAGAAAATCCTGGAACTCTACTGCAACCAGTTTTACCTGGGCCATGGGACGTGGGGAGTGGAATCGGCGGCCCAGCTCTATTTCGGCAAGAGCGCTACCGAATTAACCCTGCCCGAGGCGGCCCTGATTGCCGGCATCTTTCGGGGCCCGGCCATCTATTCACCATACAACAATCCCAAGGTCACCCTGAATCGCCGCAACCACGTTCTGAACCGCCTGGCCGAGGAGGGTTTTATCAGCCGGCAGCAGGCGGAGGAATTCAAGAAACAGCCGCTGGAAGTCCTGCCGCTGCGCCGGCAGACGGTTGAAGCTGGCTCCTACTTTTACGAGGAAGTAAGGAAGTACATCGAGCGCAAGTACGGCGATGATGTTTTGTACCGAGGCGGCCTTAAAATTTACACCACCCTGAACCTTAACTACCAGAAATACGCCGAGGAGGCGCTGGACCGCGGCCTCAGGGCCCAGGATAAAAAGAACGGCTGGCGAAAGGACAAGCGCAACCTCCTGGCCGAGGGCAAGAGCGACCTGGAAAAAATCTGGCTGGATGACTGGGATAGCCTGGCCCCGATTCCGGGAAAGACGGAACAGGCCATCGTCCTGGAGGCGGGAAGGACCGAGGCCAAGGTCAGGCTCAAGAATTATACCGGCCTGATGACCAGCAAGGGCATTGAGTGGACCAAGGCCCGTTACCTGAATGATTTGATCAAGCCCGGCGACGTCATTCTGGTTGAAGTGCAATCGGTGGATGAAGCCACCAGGACAGCCCGGGTCAACCTGGACCAGGAACCGGCAGTGGAAGGAGCCTTCATTGCCGTGGATGTGGCTACCGGCCAGATCAAGGCCATGGTCGGGGGTTACTCCTTCAAGCGCAGCCAGTTCAACCGGGCCACCCAGGCCCTGCGCCAGACTGGTTCGGCCATCAAGCCGATTTTTTACACGGCCGCCCTGGAAAAGGGCTTCACCCCGGCCAGCGTCATAGTCGATGAGCCGACCAACTTCGTGGACAAGTGGACCGGCAATCCCTGGACGCCCAAGAATTATGACGGCGAGTACCACGGGGCGGTCACCCTGAGGACCGGCCTGGAAGAATCCCGGAACGTGATCACGGCCAAGTTGCTGGACTATATTTCCCCCCAGGTGGGAGTGGAATATTGCCGCAAGTTCGGCATCACTTCCACCATTTATCCCTACCTGTCCCTGGCCCTGGGGGCCTTCGAGGTCACCCTGCAGGAGCTGGTCTCGGCCTTCAGCGTTTTCCCCAACAAGGGGCTGCGGGCCAGGCCTTATTTTATAATCAAGATTGAGGACAAGGACGGTAACATCCTGGAAGAAAACCTGCCCCAGACCGAAGAGGTCCTTTCACCCCAGATTGCCTACATGATGACCTACCTGCTCCAGGGCGTGGTCCAGAGGGGAACCGCGGCCTCGGCCGCTTCCCTGAACTGGCCGCTGGGTGGAAAGACCGGTACCACCAACAAGTTCACCGATGCCTGGTTCATCGGCTTTTCACCCTCGCTCTGCGCCGGGGCCTGGGTCGGCTATGACACCAAGATAACCCTGGGCAACAAGCAGTCCGGGGCGGTGGTGGCCCTGCCCATCTGGCGGGATTTCTTTGCCCGGGTGATTGAAGATAAGAAAAAAGAATTCCTGGCCACCCAGCCGGCGACTTCTTCCGGAGAGGAAGCTCAAACCGTAACCAACCCTGAAGCCATCCTGATTGAGGATTTTGAGGTCCCGCCCAACCTGGTATTTGTGACCATCGACAGAAAGACAGGGCTGCTGGCCTCTCCGGTCTGTAAGTATCCATTCCAGGAAGTCTTCCTGCCCGGCACCGAGCCCAACCGCTACTGCTCCCTGCAGGACCACCTGCGGGTCCTGGATTATTATGCGGAACGAAAGGCCAGGGAAGAAAGGGAATAACCCCGTTGCTGGCCTCTTCTGTTAAGCCGGACTATATATGAATGGTTATTCATATGTTAGCTGGGCCACCGGTAAAAATCTAAGATTATTTAAGATAAGACCCGGCTTAAAGATAAAGATTCAGTAAGACCCGGCAGGTCTAGTTGAATGTTCCGAATTTCTAAGCCTATGAGGTGGAAAAAGTTTATCCTTCCGGTCTCCAATCCAATATGACCCTGGCTTTTTCCGGATGGGCTGGAGATTGCCTGAATAAGCCAGAAATACTCCGGAATCAAGAACCCAAAAACCTATACTTGTAGAGGGCCCGGCTGCTGTCCCTGAAATCGCCTGGGCAGGTTCAGAGAATCGCCCGCACCGGTTCGAGTGAATGTCCGGTTTTCTTTGCCCGCAGCCCTAAGCTCGGGGCCTGCCTCTGGCCTTAGCTCTCCAGTGAATTATTTCTTGCGGCTGACCGAACCAGACCTCGATGGGGAAGAGCCACGCGATGAGCCGATTGAACGGGAACCGGAGCCGGAAGAGCCTATCCTGGAGGAGCCAGAGCTCGAAGAGCCGATCCTGGAACCGGAACCGCTCCGATAAGAACCGTAACCGGAGCGCGAGGAGCCTGAACTCAGGCCCGGCGAGTTGAGACGGGAAGGAGCATAACGTTCGTTCCTGGGAGCGGTGGATGGCCTGTACGAAGTGCTGCCATAGCTTCGGCTCGGGGCGGTTCCTGGCCGGCTGTAGCTTCGGCTTGGTGCCGAATAGTCAGAGCGATAGCCGCTTGAAGGCCGGCTGACACTTCGGCTGCTGATACTTGAAGATGAGGGATAGGTCTTGATGGTGCGCCCGGCCTCAGGTCCGCTATAAGACCTGGAAGCCACGGCCGAGGGTGCATCATCCTTTTTCTGGATTTTCTTGGGCGTCACCTTGCCGGAGGCGGGGGTGCTTTTTGATGGCTTAGCCGAAGTGGAGCCTTTCTCTCCACCCTGGCTTTTTGGCTGAATTGATTTTCCCTTTTCGCCAGAAACCTGGGCCGGTCTTTCACCGGATTGGCCAGCCGGGCGGAGACTTTCCGGACTGGCCTTGTCCCTGTTCCCGGAAATTCTTCCGGGTGTCTCCCGAAGACCCTGTTTCAGGCCGGCACCCTGGTTATCCTGCCTGACCAGGACGCGTTTTCCGTCAAGTTTCTCCACCGTTAACCTGGAGCCTTCCGGACGGAAGGGGAGAGTCCTGCTGGTCATGGTAATTTTCTTGTCCAGGTTGGCCGCTCTCAGGTTTTCCGGCCTCAGGGCAGCCCGGGAGATGTCTCGGGCCCGGAGCTGGTCTTTCCTGACGGCTACTAAGGCCCGGGAATGGATCGGGTAGGCCCCGGTATATCTATCGTAAAAGACGTTGTTGATCACCACCACCGGGTAACCGTACCAGCCGAGCGGCGCCCAGCAGAAATAGTCCATGTCCCACCACCAGCTGACCCAGGCCGGTCCCCAGGCATAGTGGGGAATCCAGTACCAGCCGATGCCCACGGCCCAGTGCCAGCGGCCATAGTGGAAGGCCACCCAGCCCCAGGGTTCGTAGGGAACCCAGGTCCAGCCGGTCAGCGGCACCCAGACCCAGCGCCCGTAATAGTAGGGGCGCCAGTCATCGGCCACACCACGCGGCACCCAGACATAACCATAGGGGGGAACATAAACCCAGTCGCCGTAATCGTTGAGCTCGCCTTCGTACTCGGCCAGGTCTTCGGGCAGGTACCGCCTGGCATAGAGGCGGTTGGTCTGCTGGTCGCGGGACTGGTTCCAGCGGTCAAACCCGTCGTCAGCCACCGGGCGAAAACCGACCGGCCTGGAGGCAAAGCGGCCCTCGGCCATTTCCAGCCGCTGCTCGCCCTTGACCAGGTAGGAGTTCTGCTCGCCGGCCGCTTCCACCAGTCCCTTGAAGACCAGGATCTCGGTGCCCCTGCCTTCTTCCACGTCAATCCTGAAAATGCCTTTTTCCAGGACGTAGAAGGAAGAATCCGGGGTATGAATTTCGATTCCCTTTTCCCGGTTGAGGTTGTTGATGGCGAAATAGACATGGCCCGACCAGACCCGGAACCTGATCAGGTCGTTATCCTTGCGGGGCAGGTTCATGACATCCAGCTTGGTATCGCTATCGAGCCGCAGGTAATTGCGGCGGCCAAACTGGATTTCCATCCGTCCTTCTGCCGTCCCCAGGCGGTCGCCTTCGGCCACCGGGTCGTTGACCACGGCCTCTTCGTAGCCGATATCGGCCGCTCTCTGGATAAAGGCCTTGCCTTCAAGGAAGCTCACCCGGCCGACCGACTCGTTGGTATATTTAGTTTCTTCCTGGGGCTGTTCCACCTGGGGCGTTTCTTCCTGGGCCCGGAGCGGGGCATAGGAAGCCACCAGGAGGATTAATCCCGCGATCAGGAAAAATCTCTTGTTTCTCATCTTAAACTCCTTTACGCCCATAATTACTGCATGATTTGTGCCAGTTTTGGACGTAAATTAACAGGGGAAAACGGGTAGTCCGGGCCCGGCGGGGTGTCTATTCTGGATGACGCCTGTCATCTAAACCGCCCTATACCTCCGGTATTCCCTTCCAGTAATTTCGAAAGATTTTTAGGTAGGGCCTAATTTCCTCGGCCAGGGCCGGGGGGCAGGGGGTATCGGGCAGCTGGCGGTATTTAGCCCCGCTGAGCCTGAGGCAGACCTCTTCCACCCCCTCCTTTAGCTCCTTCAGGTTATAGCCGCCTTCCAGGAAGACTACCTGGTGGCCCGAGGCCCAGCGCCCGGCGATTTCGGTCAGCACCTGGCTGATATCCCCGCAGCCCTCGGCTGAAAGTTCCATCCGCCCCAGGGGGTCCCACCTCATGATGTCAAACCCGGCCGAGACCAGGACAAACTCCGGCTGGTAGCTCTCGGCCACCGGCCAGATGACTTTCTGGAAAATGAAAAGATAATCTTCATCGGTCTTGCCCGCCCGAAGCGGCAGGTTCAGGTTATAACCCAGCCCTTCTTTTTCCCCGACCTCGGCGGCCGACCCGGTGCCCGGGAAAAGCGGGCTCTGGTGGAGGGAGATATAAAGGATCTCCGGGGTGGCGTAGAAAGCCTTCTGGGTGCCGTTGCCGTGGTGGAGATCCCAGTCGACCACCAGGATTTTTCTGATTCCTTTCCGGCGCCTGAGGTACTCGGCGGTTATGGCGATGTTGTTGAAAAAGCAGAAACCCATCGGCCGGTGATCCTCGGCGTGGTGACCGGGCGGCCGGACCAGGGCAAAGGCGTTGTCCAGCTTTCCTTCCAGGATTAGGTCGACGGCGGTCAGCCCGGCCCCGGCGGCCAGGCAGGCCGCTTCGAAGGTGTGAGGGCCGGCGATGGTGTCCGGGTCAAACGGGAAGTAAGAATCCCGGCCGGCCGTTTCTGCCAGAAAGTCCACGTATTCCCTGAGGTGGACCAGTTCTATTTCTTCGCGGCTGGCCGGCCTGGGCTCGATGATGGGGAAGCCAGGCGTGAGCCTCTTCTCCAGGAGCTCGTGCAGGGCAATAATCCGCAACGGGCTTTCTATGTGCTCTTCGCCCATCTGGTGCAGGGCAAAGCGTTTGCTGAAAACAATTCCTGTTTTCATCCGCTCCGGTTCATTTTTTCGGAAAGAAAGTGGCCAGTTCCTCTTCCTTTGGCTTTTTGGTCAGAAGACTGACCACGACCAGGCTCAGCAGGGACACGGCCAGAGCCGGAAAAATCAGGGGGATACCCCAGGGGTCGCCTTCCGGGACTTTCTCCGGCGGCAGGACCTCGGCCAGGACTTTCATCCCGACGCTGACCACCGTGCCGGAGATGATCGAAGCCAGCCCGCCGGCCTTGGTGGCCCTCTTCCAGGCCAGGGCGGCGATCAGGGCCGGGGTGATGGCCACGCCATAGATAGTATAGGCGAAGTAGCTCATTTCCAGCACCGATTTCAGGCGCAGGGCAAAGAAGAAGGCGATAACCCCGATGATGACAATGAACAGCTTCTGCAGGGCCACCAGCTTGCGGTCGTCGGCCGAGCGGTTGATGAACCTCTGGTAGATGTCGCGGATGAGGTTACTGGAAGGGGAGAGGAGGTAATTCATTCCGGTGGAGATGACCACGGCGCAGGCCGCGCCCAGCAGCAGCACGCCGATTGGCGGCGGCACCAGGTTTCGGGCTGCCAGCAGCACCACCTTGCCGCCTTCCTTGGGAATACTGAGGTTGATCTGGTCCTTGAACATGCTATAGGAAAAAACGGCGATTATGACCACCACCGTTTCAACGAAGACCGTGCCGATGGTCCAGAAGACCACCGCCTTCTTGGCGTCCTTCGGGCTGCGGGCGCTGTAGAACTTCTGGTACATGCTCTGGACGCCCAGCAGCAGGAACATGGTCGATAAAAAGTAGCCTAAGGCCTTTAGGGTGGGGTTGGCCCCAAATTGCTCGTTGACCACGGCAAAATATCCCGGGGACAGGCTGGCCTGGGCCCCGCTCAGGCCGCCGGCCGCAGCGTAGACAAATGGCACCGACAGCAGGCAGGCCAGGACGATGATTATCCCGTTGGGCAGGTCAGTGTAGGCCACGGCCACCATCCCACCCAGGGCGGTGAACAGGATGACGAAGGTGGCCGCCAGGTAAATCCCCATCTTATCGGAGATGGCCCCGTCGGTGGCCACGTTCAGGATAAAGCCGCCGGCCACGAACTGGTAGGAAACGATGGCCGTGAAAGAAATCACCAGGGCGATGGCTCCGAACAGCCGGGCCAGGGGGCCGTACCTGACTTCCAGTATATCGCCTATGGTGTACTGGCCAAAGGTCTGAATCTTGGCGGCCAGGAAGTAGATGATGATGATGCCCACCCAGGCCCCGGCCGCCAGCCACAGGGCCGAAAACCCGGCCTTGGAGGCGAATTCCGCCCCGGAGATAAAGGTGCCCGAGCCGATCCAGGTGCAGATCAGGGTAAAGACCATGACCGACCACTTGAGCTTGCGGCCGGCCACCATGAAATCTTCCTGGCTTTTTACCTTTTTTGCCCGGAGGAAATTGATGACGGTTAGAACCAGGAGATAACCCAGGATGATGTAGAGATAAAAGGTCATGGGGCCTCCTTGTGGATTTTAAGGTTAAGGCAGGATGCGGAGAAGTCCAGGTCGGGAAGAAACGAAAACCGCCCGAAACCTGTTAACGAAAACATCGTAGGTGATATTATCTTAAAGCCGCGGTTTCAGTCAAAACATTTGTTCTTTCCGGTTAAGACCAGATCCCGCGGATGGGAGAGTGTTTAGAGCAGGTACGGGGGCAGGTCGGCTGGGGTATTTTTGAGGAAGCGGGAATGGAAAGATCATCAGGTTCGTGAGCAAAGGCGTTCACGTCTGGTGTCGATCATGGGGTTGGAGAAAGATATAAGAAAATCAGTAAATTTTCGGGTGGGAAAAAGAATTCTTATTAGTTTGATCAAAAATAAGTTGATTCAATTTTTTAGGTAAATAAAAACAGAAGAATTTATGCGAAAAATAAACAGCTCCCTCATCAATCCTTGGCTGGTTTATTAAAACGATTGAAATGTGAAAGAGAGCCGATAACCTGAGAAGTAAGAATGAAAGATCTTTTCCGGCAACCCCGGGACAGGCAGGCAAATATTGCTCCGGCGGAAAAAGCCGGTGAGCTCCTAAAAAACCTCAGGACTCTTCCTTGGTTACTTCCAGCGGCTCAATCTCGTCTTCGGAAGTTCTGGGCAGAAGCTTCTGGGCTGGTTGTCCTGATGCTGGTTCAGCGTCCGGGCCGTTGCCGGTGTCCGGGCCTTCTTCCGGGCTGGTGGCCTCTTTTCTCTCCATCTTGACCGAGTAGACCCGGGTGACGTTGGGCTCTTCCATGGTCGTGCCGTAGATGTAATCGGCCACTTCCATGGTCTTGTAGTTGTGGGTGATGATGATGAACTGGGTCTGGTGCTTGATGGCCTTCATCAGGTTCAGGAACCGGCCCAGGTTGACCTCGTCCAGGGCGGCGTCGACCTCGTCCAGGATGCAGAACGGCGATGGCTTGTAGCGGAAAAGGGCGAACAGGAAGGCCAGGCTGGTCAGCGATTTCTCACCGCCCGAGAGCAGGGTCAGGTTCTGCACCCTCTTTCCGGGCGGCTGGGCCACTATTTCCACCCCGCTTTCCAGCGGGTTGTCCGGTTCCAGCAATTTGACCTCGGCCGTTCCCCCGCGGAAGAGCAGGGCAAAGATTTCCTGGAAGTTCTTGTTGACTTCTTCCAGGGCCTTGAGGAACTGGTTCTTGCTTTCCTCGTCTATTTTCTTGATGGCTTCCTGGGTGGAATTGATGGAGTCGCGCAGGTCCTGCCGTTGCTGGATTAGAAAGTCGTACCTCTTTTTCTGCTCCAGGTATTCTTCCTCGGCCATCATGTTGACCTGGCGCAGGCGCTGCAGGGCGTCGCGGATGGTCTCCAGCTCTTTTTCCAGGTCTTCGTCGCTCAGCTCCCGGGCCGGTACCGGCGGTTTGCCCCGTCTTCTTTCCCGGGGCTTTTCTTCGGCCTTTTCTGGGGTCTTTTCTTCAGTTCTTTCTTCGGCTCCTTCGGCCGGTTCTTCCTCGACTTCCTCGGCCTCCTCGGCCAGGCCGCGCTCAGGCTCCTCGCCGGCCGCGCCGGGCTGGGCTTCCCGGCCTTCGCTTTCTATTTCCTGCCTCAGTTCCAGCAGGTTTTTCTTCAGCTCCTGCCAGCAGGTCTCTTCCAGGTTGACCCGGTCCCTTTCCACTTCGGCCCGGCGGATTTCCAGCCTGGTTTTTTCCTCGCGGGCTTTTTCTTCCCGGTCCCGCATTTCCCGCAGGCCGGCTTCCATCTCCTCGAGCTCTTTCTGAAGGTCAGGGACCTTCCGGTCCTGCTCCCTGAGGTCCTCTTCTTCCTTCCGGGCCTCAATTTCGAGCTGGGCGGCTTTCTGCTTGAGCTCCTCGATCAGGCGGGCCAGCCGTTCTTTTTCCTCCTGGCCGGTATAAACTTCCATCTCCAGGACTCCCAGCTTGGAGGTTATGGCCTGGTGCCTCTTTTCCAGGGCCTGCAGGCCGCTCCGGCTGCCGTTAATTTTTTCCTGAAGAAGGTTGAATTCGGAGCGAAGCTGGTAGGCCTTTTCTTCTTCGGCTTTCTGGTTTTCCTTGGCCCGGTTTAAGGCTTCTTCTCTCTCTCTTATTTTCTGCTTTATTTCTTCCAGCCCGGTCTCGATGGCCTGTAGCCCCTGGAGAGCTTCTTCTTTTTTAAGCTGCAGGGCCTCTTTTTCTTCCTGCTGGATTTTCTCTTCCTGGCCCAGGATTTCCAGGGCGGTCGAGATTTTCTGGAGCTCGAGGCTTACGAACTTATTTTCTCGCTCCAGGTCGGATATTTTCTTTTCGATTTCCAGCAGCCGGCTCCTGGTCTCTTCCAGGTTTCTCTCCAGGGTGGACCGCTGGCCGGTTATGGATTCAATTTCTCTGAGCAGGGGTTCTTTCTCTGCTTCCAGGCTCTGCAGCTCCTGCAGCAGGCGCCTTTTTTCCTGTCCCAAAGAGAACAGGCCTTCTTTTTTCTGGCCGGTCTTGAGCAGACCCGAGGACTGGAGGAGATCGCCGCCGACCGTAATATAGTTGAAGTCAGGATATTTCTCCCAGAGCCTGACCGCGGTCAGCACATCCCTGACTATGACCGCCTCCGGCAGGGAAGAGGTGTACTTTTCCAGCCCGGCCCTGGCCCTGATTTTTTGCTTCAGAAGGCCCAGGACCCCGTCCTCGTGGAGCAGGCTGTCCGGAATCTGGTGGGCCGGCTTTTCTGACAGAAGGAGCAGGGTGCGGCGGTCTCCGGCCGGGATATTCTCCTTGAATTTTTCCAGGAGAAAAGCCTGGGCCCTGGCTTCTTCTTTCCAGAACAGGTCGAACAGGGTTGCGGCCTCTTCCGGAATTTCCACCAGCTCGGAAAACCAGCCCAGGGCTCCCGGCACCGGGTTGCGGTCGGCCGAGTCGCGCTCCACTTCGGCTATCTTTTCCAGGGCCTGAAGCTGGGGGCCAGTTTCTTCAATTTTATGGCTGAGCCGGGATAAATTCTCTTCGAGGGTGGCCAGCTTTTGATTAAGCCTGTTCAGATTCTCGGTCAGCCCGGCCAGGTCCGACTGCAGCCTGTCTTTTTCCTGGTGAGCCTGTTCGAGCTCGGTTTTCAGGCCGGCCAGGCGATTTTCAACCTGCACCTTCTGGGCCAGGTAATCTTCTTTTTCCCGGGCGAGTTTTTCGGCCTGCTTCAGGAACAGTTCCAGTTCCTTTTCCAGGCGGAAATAGTTATTGCGGATTTCGGTGGCTTCCTGGATTTTCTGCATCTGCTCGCGGCGTAACCCGGCCAGGAGCTCTTCCTCGGCCGCGGTCAGCCTGGCCGCTTCTTTCAGGATGGCCCTTTTTTCTTCAACCTGGATGGTGGTGGCTTCCAGCAATTTCTGAAGTTCAGCCAGCCTGGCCACTATTCCGGCCTTTTCCTCTTCCAGGATTTTTATTTCGTTCTGGAGCTCCACCCGGTCGGCCTCGGCCTTCTGCCGGGAGGTTTCCAGGTATTCTAAACGCTTGCTTTCCCGTTCGATTTCGCCCTCGAGCCGCGACAGCTGCGATTTCAGGCTGAAGGTCCGTTCCTGGCGGTCCTTGAGAAGCTTTTCCAGGTCCCAGAGTTCCTTTCTTTTCCTGGCCAGCTCCTTTTCTTTTTCCCGGACGGCCTCCAGGGCCTGTTGCTCCCGGGCTTCTGCTTCCTGGAGGCTTCCCTTTATTTCTTCCAGGGCCTTTTCCAGCTGCCTCAGCCGCCGGTAGAAATGGTGGGTGGTGAGCTCGCGCTGCCTTTCGCGGAGGCGGCGGACGCGGGCGGCAGCCAGGGCCTGGCGGTAAAGGGAATTCTTGGATTTTTCAACCTCGATGATGATGTCTTCCAGGCGGATGAGGTTCTGCTCGCTCGATTCCAGCTTGTTCTGGGCCTGCCTCTTCTTGTCCTTGTAATAGGCGGTGCCGGCCGCTTCCTCGATCAGCACCCGCTTTTCCTGGGGCTTGGAAGTGACGAAGGAACCGATGGCTCCCTGTTCTATGACAAAGTATTCCTTCTCGCCGATGGAATGCTTCCAGAGCTCATCCTGGATATCCTTCAGGCGGACGGCCTTGCCGTTCAGCCGGTACTCGCTTTCGCCCGAGCGGAAGACCCGGTGGGAGATGACCAGCTCCTCTTCGTTTCCCAGGGTGATGACGCCGTCGGCCATGCTCAGCGGGGGGCGCTTGGCATTGCCGTTGAAGATGAAGTCCTCGGTCCGGTCGCCGCGGACGGATTTAAGGCGCAACCCGCCCAGGACCCAGAGGATGCCGTCAACGATGTTGCTCTTGCCGGTGCCGTTGGGGCCGACGATGGCCGTTATACCGGGATGGAAGAGGATCTTGGTGCGTTCGGGGAAAGATTTGAAGCCCTGAACTTCCAGTTTCTTTATGAACATCTGGCGCTATTCCTTCCTGAAATGAGCCGGCTGCTTACCTGGAGGTTGGTCCCTGGCCGCGGAAGCTTCAGTTCCTACCACCAGCCGGGCCTGGCTTTAAGATGAGTATTGTAATCAAATATGGGGAGTTTTTGAAGGGCAGGGCCGATTTTTTGTGGCTGTGCCGGTAGCCAGGGCCGAAGCGTTGTCGCCGTTCGGAAGGCTGTGCTATAATCTTCTGCCTGAGCCATTGAATAAGCCAGCGTAGCTCAGCCGGCAGAGCAGCTGATTCGTAATCAGCGGGTCGGAGGTTCGAATCCTCTCGCTGGCTCTCCTTCCTTATATCAGTTTTTTTCAACCCTTTAAGGGTTAAAAAATCTCACCCCCCGAATCATCAGGAGGGGGTATTGTCCCGGTTCCGGGATGGTTTAATCTGGAGGCGCACGCAGCGCTCCAGAGGCGTAAGAAAGGGTAAAAGAGGCCATGTTCAAAAAACCCGGAATCGGAAAATTGACCGCAGGGATTTTCCTGATGGTCCTGTTCCTGGCCGGTTCCCTTTTAGCCCAGCCCAGGAAGTACCAGGTCATAACTTCCGAGGTCAGGCTGCACCTGGAGCCCAGCGACAGGAGTCCGGTGGTGGTCAGCGCCCCCCGGGGAGCCATCCTGGCCCAGGCCAGTGCCGTCAGGTTCCGCCACAACTGGATTTTTGTTTACTATTATCACCCGGAAAAGCAGAAAACCCTGGCCGGATATGTCTGGGAGCCGCCGCTGAGAAAGCTGTTCCCAACGGTCAATGCCACGCTGATCTACAACGGAGAGAGCGTGGCCGAACCGGGTGAGCTGGATTTTAGCCAGGAAGTCAAATTTCCCCATCTATGGGGGATGCCACCGCAGAAGTTGCTGGAGGTTGAAGGCGAACCCCTGGGTGTCGACAGGTCAGACGGCCAGGAAGTCTACCAGTACCAGAGGGAAATCATGAACCGCCGCTGCCTGGTGGAGTATGTTTTCATCCAGGGCGAGCTGACCGCGGCCCGGTTTTTCATGATGGATACTTTCACCGATAACAACTATTACATCAGCGATTTCGTCAAGGCCAAGAATTACCTGGTGCAGAGGTTCGGGCTGCCGGTTGATGACCAGACGGTCTGGTATGATTCCACCTTCCAGGAACGCCAGGAATTCTGGGGACGGGCCCTGGGCTCTGGCCTGGTAGAGTTCCGCTCGAGCTGGGTGATCGGTGAGACCGAGGTCGAACTGGTTTTAACCGGCTCGGATAACCGCGTGGCCTTTATGGCCGAGTGCGTCGGCCAGAGGTATAAAAGCTTTTTCTCCCATTGACCCCCTTTTACCCCCTATAAACCCCTCCTTTCTCGCCCCTTTTCCGGAAGGAAGAGGGGCGTCTATTTATGGGGGCATCGGGGATTCTCAAGGCACAGGAACCAGTCCCGTCGGTTCCCCCATAACCAGAGTTATGGGACCCCCTCCGCTATGTGCCTTGAGAATCCCCATGCCCCCTTGGTGGGTGGGAGGTGGAGGTACGGGAAGAAGTCCCGTCGGTTCCCCCGTAGCCAGGGCTACGGGACCCCCCTCCGCTATGTGCCTTGAGAATCCCCATGCCCCCTTGGTGGGGGGGGAGGTGGAGGTACGGGAAGAAGTCCCGTCGGTTCCCCCGTAGCCAGAGTTATGGGACCCCCTCCGCTATGTGCCTTGAGAATCCCCTAGCCCCTAAATTTTCTTAGGTCTCTTTCTGGGTGAAGGTGAGGGAGACGCGGTTGCGGCCCAGCCACTTGCTGTGGAGCATGAGCTGTTCGGCCCGCTTGACCAGGGATTCCACCGTGTCAAACCTCTGGACCAGGCTGGCCCCCATGGAAATGGTGGCGTTAAGCAGGCCTGTTTCCACGGTTATGTAGGATTCGGCCACCAGGAGCCGCAGCTTGTTAGCCACGATGTCCAGGCGGTTTTCGTCTATGTTTAGCAGGCAGATGATGAATTCTTCGTTGTCCCAGCGAGCTACCATGTCCAGGTAACGGATGTTCTTCTGCAGGGTGCGGGCAATCATCCGGATGAGCTTGGCCCCGTTGAACCGGCCGAACCTTTCCTGCACCTTGTTGTAATTGTCGATGTCAGCAAAAATCAAGCCAAAGGGAATATTGTATTTCTGGTATTCGTTTATCTTGTTCTTAAGATACATTTCCATGTATAGGCGGTTTGGTATTCCCGTGTCAACGTCAAGAAGCTGCATTTTTTCCAGTTCAGGTACGCGCAGGGGGATGGTGATGGCCGGAGAAGCGCTGGTAAAGACCTGGGCCACGCCTATGGCCTGGCCCTCGGAATTCAGAGCCGGAAGAGCTTTTAACCTGACCGGGAGCCTGTAACCGGCCTTGTTCTGCATAAAAACCTCAACCACCTGGGGCTTTTTCTCCTTGAGGACTTTGTCGCACAGGCAATGTTCACCGCACAGGCTCTGGCCGGCATAATCGGTATAGAGTGCCGGTTCGTCCTGGCAGGATTTTCCCAGCATCTCTTCCCTGGTGAAGCCGGTCAGCTCCTCGGCCGCCTTGTTCCAGAAGACTATTTTCTTATCCTGGTCGAGCAGGGCACAGCCATCGGCTGTATAGTCCAGGAACTGGTTGACAAAATCACCCTTGACCTTTTCTAAAATCTCGAGGGATATTTTTTCGGCCATCTATCGCTTCCTTGTTTCGTGCTCGGCTTTGCTCATTTTTCCAGGCCGGAGCATTATTTCATATTTTTAATCTTATATAGCAGTTGCCTTAGCTTGTCAAAGAAGCATCACGCAGAAATAACCACGCCTGAGCCAGTTACAACTTGTCCTGGCTCTTCATTATTTTCTATAAAGCTTCTCCTGTTTTCAATATATTTTTTTTCGGCGTCTCATAGCGGCTTGGAATAATGATAGTATTGCCTGGCGTAATAGCCTTCCTGTTCCAGCAGGCTGACCCCGTTGATGATCACGCCCAGGCAGTTGATCTTATGGTCTTCCACCTTGTTCCTGGCCTGTTTCAGGGCGTTGAGCGGCGTCTGGCCGGCCCTGACCACCAGGATCAGGCCGTCAACCTGCTTGCCGAGGACCAGGGCGTCGGAAACGGCCAGGATGGGTGGGGAGTCGAATAACACAAAATCGAACTGTTGCTTCAGGAAATTGATGAAGGCTTTCATCTTCTCCGAGAACATGATCTCCAGGGGATCGGAAGGTGTCACGCCCGAGGGCACCACGAACAGGTTGGTGTAGGCGGTCGGCCGGATTATCTCCGAGGCATCGACGATGGCGCTTAAAAAATGGGTCAGGCCCCAGGTGTAGTCCACGTTAAAGATTTCCTGCTGACGGGGCTTCCGTAGGTCTGAGTCGACGATGACCACGCGCTTGTGGGCCTGGGCCAGGGCCAGCCCCAGGTTGGAGATGACTGAAGATTTGCCGTCCTTGCTGAGCGGGCTGGAGAAAATCAGGGCTTTTCGGGCCGGGCTGTCAAAGGACAGGAGCAGGGAAGTCCTGATGGAGCGGAAGGCTTCTGACTGAATGCAGCGGGGTTCTCGCTGGATGATGAGCTCAATCTGGTGGTTATTTCTGTCGGGTGTTTCAGCTGGAGCCTGTGAGGCCTGGTCGGCTTTCAGGGAAACGCTCTTTGGTTTCGGCTGGCTGTGCTTCTTTTTTTTCTTTTTATCCAGGATTCCGGGTTTACCCTTGAGCAGGCTGGACAGCGTCCGGAACTCGGCCCGGGGGCCTTTCGGCTTATATTCCTTTTCAAAGGCCGGGATGGTGCCGATGGTGGCCCAGCCCGTAGCCTGGGAAATATCCCGGGAGGATTTAACCGTGGCCACCAGGTAATTGATGAAGAGCGAGGTTCCGGCGCCGCCAATTAGGGCTAGAAGCACTCCGATCAAGAAAGTCTTGCGACGGTTGGGAAATGAAGGATTAACCGGAACCGAAGCCTTGTCCACGATCCAGACGTTAAGGGCCTGCAAGTCTTTAAGTCGCGAGGCCAGGTCGGTTTCGCTCTGCCTCTTGGACAGGGCTTCGAGCAGCGCTTTCTTATTATCCGTTTCAATCTTAAGGCTGTTATAGAGTATGGCCGTGCTGTTGGCCTTGTAGGCCTGGGCCTTGAGGTCATCCAGCAAGCGCTGCAGGTTCTGTTCCTTGGCCAGAGCCCCCTGGTAATCGGCGTAGGCCGTTTTTATCAGGTTTTCTTTCTCGTTGGCCAGCGACTCATAGGTGGCTTCTATTTCGGATTTGAGCTTCTGCATTTCGGGGTATTCCGGCTTAAGGGTGGCCAGGCGCCGGGCATACTCCCGGCTGAGCAGGGCATACTGTTCGCGCAAACGGGCTATGGCCGGGTTGGCCGGCGATTCCGGCAGCTCTTCCGGGCGCAGGGCCTTGAGCTGGTTGTAGGTGGTGTATTTATTGACCCGGTCCAGGGTGGCCGCGGTCAGTGCCGTGTTGACTTCGGTGATTTTTGAAATCAGCGGAGCTTCAGCCGAGCTCAGAGGCAGGATGCCCTGGGCCGTTCCCAGCTCAGCCAGCTTCTTCTCGGCTTCTTCGATGTCTTTCCTCAGGGCTGTAATCTGGGTGCTCAAGAATTCAGTGGCCTGCTCGGAAGCGGTGTATTTTCGCTTGATGAGCATTTCGATATAGGAATCCAGAAGGGTATTCAGGACTTCGGCTGCCAGGCGTGGATTTTTATGGTCAAAGCTGACCTCAATTAACTTGGTGCCGGAAATGGGGGAGACATTCAGGCTGGCGATGAATTCGTCTATCAGCTTTTCTTTGAAAACAGGGTTGTCGGGTTGAATCCTTTCTTTGGCCAGCCTGACCGGCAGCTTTGGTCCCATAAATTCTGGATGCTCGTGAAGCTTCATTTTTTCGATGACATCGGAAGCCAGAGAGCGGCTCTTGAGAAGAAGAGCATGGCTCTGGGAGTTTATGCCGCCGCTCAGGCGCGACAGCTCTTCAAAGGGCAGGACACTCTGGGTCTCATCTATCCAGATAGTCCCCTTAGCTGAATAAATGTGAGGCGAGATGAAAACATAAACCAGGGTCAGGGCAACTATTAAAATTGCCACGGTCAGGCCGGTCCATTTCCACCTGAGCATGGCGTTCCAGTAATAAAGTATCTGTTCCAGCAGGTTCTGCTGGGTCTGCCGGGGCCCGGCGGTTGTGGGTGTTGTTCTATCCATGTTCTATCCTGAAAACATATTTTGTTTTTTGAGCTTTATTTCTTTTGCTCTCTTTTTAATCGCCCTTTTTTATAAGCTCAAAGGGCCGTGACTTACCCAACTCTTCTAATCCTGAATTACTTGACAACGATTATGTCCCCATCCTGCAGGGGGAAATCCGCTCGTTTTCCGTCTATTATCTTTTTCAGGTTGAACCACAGGTTTTTTTCCTTGCCGGTCTGGGGGTCCTTTCTTTTAACCAGGACCTGGACGGCGTTAGCCCACTCGGTCAGGCCGCCGGCCTGGGCCACGGCCTTGAGCAGGGTCAGTCCCTTAGACTCCAGGAACTGGATGGCCCCGGGATTCCTGACCTCGCCGTAGACAAAAACGGTCAGGGTCTGGTCAAAGGGGACAATGATCTCGTCCTTGGGCTTGAGAATGATATTGGTATCGCTGCTCCTTCTCATCAATTCGTCAACATTCAGCACTATTCTTTCCTTGTTGTTGCCATTATCCTGTTGCCTCAGGATGTGAATTTCCTTTCCGGCCTGCTGGGTCAGGCCGCCGGCTTCGGATAGTATTTGAAGCAAGGTGGTGGGGCCGGCCATCTCGTAGAGCCCGGGCCTGGCGACTGCGCCCAGGACGGCGATTTTCTGGTGTTCCCTGATGATGACCGTCACGTGGGCGCCCTTGGTGTACTTTTCATCCAGGATGGAGGCAATTCGTTTTTCAAGCTCCTGGGCAGTCAGGCCGGAGGCCGGCACCGGTCCAATTACGGCCAGGGTGATGGTACCGTCTTCGGCCACCCGGACCGTCTGGTTGAGCTCGGGCAGTTCATAGACTTTAATCTCCAGCAGGTCCTTGGCCCCGATGCGGTAATCGACAACCTGGGTGGCCTGGGTTTGAGCCTGTTCGACCTGCGGCCGGGCCAGGGCCGGGTTTAATGAAAAAATAAGGACGATGATTATAGGAATAGAAATTATCCTTGAACATGTCTTTAATATGCTGGGCTTCTTCATTCCACTTATCTCCATCCAACGGCTCTATTATATTTTGTCGCTTTAAGCCTTTTATATTTTAATATCATATCAGAGACGGAATTGGCAAAGGATTTTCACCGGGGACCGAGCCGAAAGACAGGCTGAAGCCAACAAAATAGCGGTTCAACTTTCGTTCTGCAGGGAAGATCTTCCTCTGGCTGATGTTCCCGAAAAAGTTAACATTCCATTCCTTGCCCAGACTTATTCCGAGGTTAGCCGAAAGCGTCGTGAATTTATAGGTCGGGGCGGTTACCTGGCCCTCGGTTTCAAAGGGATAATCGGTCTGACCGAAAGTAATGTTATTTCCCATGCTAACCTTTTCGCTCAGGCGGAAGGTAAGGCCGCCGCCGTAGGTGGTGCTCAGGTAGTGGAGCAGGCTCGAGTATATGGAAACGCTGAAGTTTCGGGCATAATAGCCCCTGAGGGTAAGCCAGCGGCTCAGGGTTATGCTGACCGAGCCGTTGCCCACGATGTCTGAGGCCGGCTGGTAGGCAGAGTTCTTCGGGTCAAGATAGATATAGCCTATGCTGAAACCGCCCTGGAAGGTGGCCCCGGTGGGTGACAGCTCCGGGGTGAATTCCAGGCCTCCGAGGACAGCGTAGCTCCGGCTATCCCTGATTCTTGATTCCACGTATTTGAAATTGTAAAACCCCACCTGGCCGTTTAAGACGAACCTGAACTTCGGGTTGGGTTGAAAATAAAGAAAGGTGTCGGCGTAGGTTTCCCGGCGGTTGAGCTCCCGGTCGAGTGAAATACCCTCGTATTCAGCATTGCGGTAGTTAAATCGGGCCGTGCTGAGCTGCCAGGCTATGGCCCCGGTTCTTGAGAACTGCCAGAGCATGAGGCCATTCCAGGCGATTTGTTCCTCCCTGATGTTGAGGATGAGTTCTGGACTGAACCGCCGGCGGCTGTTGTTATAGCTGAGGGCAGTTTTTCCGTAGAATTTCTTGTGAAGAAAGTGGAGCTGGGCGTGGGTCCTGTAATTGAATGACCTTTCCTTTTCGTTTTGGGCGTAAAATGCCCCCTGGATCTGCTGGTAGGTGTCGAAAATTATCAGTTTTTTTAGGGGCACAAACCACTGAAAGGAAGGACCGGCGGTAAAAGTGAAGTCGGGATATTCTTTGTCCTGGAAACCGTAATAAATATCAGAATCATAGCCAACATTACCAAGGGTGAAGGCCCGGTAACCGCGCAGCAGACCCAGTTTCCAGGGGGCGGCTCTGAGCAGTCCCAGGACAGAGTTAGCCATCCAGTTGGCTCCCTGGGCCCGGGCCGGCGCGGGGTGAATTAAAAAGGAAGAAAGGAATACTAAAAAAATAAGACCGGCTGCAACTCTTTGAGGTTTCAATTTTTTGCCCCGCTTCTTTATATCATTAAAAGCTTCGGTCTTCAATAGGCGCCCTTGCCGAACACCACGGCCGGGATGGTCTTGAAAATGATGCTGACGTCCAGCCACAGGGAGAAATTATCTATGTATTCCAGGTCGAGCTTCATCCAGCCGTTGTGGTCGATTTCATTCCGGCCGGATATCTGCCAAAGGCAGGTGATGCCAGGCTTCATGGAGAAGCGACGGCGCTGCCAGACCTCGTATTTTTCCACCTCGCAGGGCACGGTCGGCCGGGGCCCGACGATGCTCATGTCGCCGGCCAAGACGTTAAAGAACTGCGGGAATTCATCAATGCTGAACTTTCTGAGGATGCGGCCAACCGGCGTTATGTAGCGCAGCTTTTTATTCTTGAACTGGGGAGTGGTCATCTCGGCCAGGTCGTTAACCTGGGACAGGTGTTTATCGGCGTCAATTCGCATCGTTCGGAACTTCATCAGCTTGAATTTCCGTCCGTGAAGTCCCAGCCTCTCCTGCCTGAAGAAAACCGGCCCGGGGGAGGTAAGCTTGATGGCCGCGGCTGCGGCCACATAAATCGGGCTCAGGAGGAAAATGGCCACTGAAGAAATAAATATGTCCATGGCCCGCTTGACAAATAACTGCCATTCACTTATGCGGACCGTGTTGTAACTCAGCAGCGGTATACCGTCAATTTCGGTAATCACCGACCGGGCGATTTTCATATCATAGAGGTCGATGGCAATGGAAGTTTCCTTGCCTTCAACCTCGCAGACATGGAGCGCCTCCTGGATCTGGTTGAGCCTGCTGCGCGGCAGCACGAAGACCACCTGGTCAACCGGCACCTTGTGAAAAATGTCCAGCAGGTCCTTCAGGTAGCCAATAACCTTGATTCCGTTAACTTCCTTGATATCTCGCTGCTCGTCATCGTTAATTATGCCGATGACCTTCAGGCCCCAGTCCGGGTTCTGGCGCACCTTGGTGATGAACTGGGCGGCCCGGTTGCCGGTCCCGACCACCAGGATATGGCGCCAGTTGTAACCCTGCTCGTGGATTTTCTTAAGGGCGGCAATGACGATGGCCCGGTCGATCAGTAGGGCCAGGGTGCCGATCACGATAAAAATAAAAAAGAACAGCCGGCTGAGATAGGCTGCCTTCAGCACGAACAGGGCCGTTCCATAGCCAAAAAACATCAGGACCGAAGAGTTGATCACCCTGGCTGCGGCCCGGTAATAGGGCTCAATCCGCAGGAATTTATAGCTGCGGCTGAAGAACAGGGCCAGGATCCAGACGAAGATTCCAAGGAAATAGGCCAAGGCATACTGATGAAAGGTGGAAAGGGGAGTGCCGGTGACTTCAGCTTCTGGAATGAGCCGGGAAAGCTTCAGGTTGACATCGAATACTTCTCGGAGGCCATAAGACAGAATATAAGCCGCGGTCAGGAATAGAATGTCAAGGAGGAAGGCAACTTCCTTTAAGAATCGGTCTCGTTCTTTGAGCATGGCCCCGTTCCCGGCTGTATCTATGATATAAAATTACAAAATTCTATATCAAAAAATCAAGTTTTGTCGTCCAATTTGCGCAGCACCCGGGCCGGGTTGCCAGCCACGACGGTGCGGGGCGGGACATCTTTCGTAACCACCGAGCCGGCCCCGACGATGGCCTCTTCGCCGATGGTCACCCCGGCCAGGATGGTAGCACCCGAGCCAATCGAAGCCCGCTTTTTAACCAGGGTGGGGATTACTTTCCAGTCCTGCTCGGTCTGGAGAGAGCCTTCCTCGGTCGTGGCCCGTGGATAGAGGTCATTGATAAAGGTCACGCCATGGCCGATAAAAACTCCATCTTCAATGGTTATACCCTCGCAGATGAAGGTATGAGAGGAAATCTTGCAGTTCTTGCCGATAACCGCGCCCTTTTGGATTTCCACGAAGGTTCCGATCTTGGTGTTGTCGCCGATAGTGCAGCCGTAGAGGTTGACAAAGGCGAAAATTTTAACGTTTTCCCCGAGCTTGACGTCGGGGGCAATGCGACAGTATTCCATCAGGTCCTCCCTTCAGCCTGAATTCGTCTACTCTGTCAATTTTACCAGATGGCCCTTCTGGGCGATAGACCTGTTGGATGCTTCCAGCAGCTTGATCACCATCAGGCCGGCCTGGCCGTTGTTGAACGGTTCCTTGTTCTGCTGCAGGCATTCTATGAAATAATCAACTTCTTTCTTCAGGGCTTCGGTGGGTTCCAGCTTGGGCACGTAGACGTCGCCGATGCGATAATTGATGAGCATGTTATGGACGTGTTCTTCCGAGGTCTGGATTTTGAGCTCAACGCCACGGTCGTAGATTTTGACCTTCTCGTCGGCCGAAATGTCGTCCCAGAGTAGCATCTTGCGGTTGCCGCTGATGATGGTGCGGCGCACTTTCACCGGGCTCAGCCAGTTGACATGGAAATGGGCGATGAGGTGCGGGCTGTTGAAGTAAACCGTGATGTAGGCCACGTCCTCGAAATCGCCGTTGTAATGAGAGACGCCTTGAGCCGAAACGGCCACAGGTTTTTCCTTAATCAGGTGGCACATGATGGAAAAGTCGTGGGGGGCTAAGTCCCAGACCACGTTGACGTCGTGCTGGAAAAGACCCAGGTTGACCCGAACCGAGTCATAGAAGAGGATGTTTCCGAGCTCGCCCGAGTCGATGAGCTCTTTCATCTTGATCACGGCGCCGGTAAATAGGAAGGTGTGGTCCACCATTATCTTGAGGTTCTTTTTAGCGGCCAGCTCAATCAGGTCTTCCGCTTCCTGGCTGTTAATGGTAAATGGCTTTTCCACGAACACGTGCTTGCCGTTGAGCAGGGCCTTGCGGGCCAGGTCATAATGGCTGGAAACAGGCGTGACCACGGCCACCACGTCTATTTCCGGATCCTTGATGAGCTCGTCTGGGTTGGTGTAAGACTTGATGAAGGGGTAGGTCGAAGTAGCCACCAGCATCCGTTGCGGCCGCAGGTCACAGATGGCGGTGAGCCGGGCCTCCGGGCTGGCGTTAAAGTTCCGGGCTACGTTCGGCCCCCAGTAACCGAAACCGATAACGCCGACATTTATCATGTTTCCGCTCCCTTTTTCCCGCCGGGTCCTTGGCTAAACCCGGTTGGAATAGAATTTATGCAAACATTCCGAAATATATTCTATTTGCTCCTCCGTTAGCTCGGGGTACATCGGGAGAGAAAGAATTTGACTCTGGCAGGCGTAGGCCACCGGGAAGTCTGAGGGCTGGTGCTTGAGGTGGGTGTAAGCCTGGGCGAAGGGTAGGGCATAGGGATAGTGGATATTGGTGGCGATGCCCTGAGCTTTTAAGTAATCAATTAATTTCTCGCGCTCCGGAACCCGGATGCAGTAGATGTGGAAAATGTGGGAACAGCCAGGCCGGATCTTGGGGGTGATGATCTGGGGAATGTCGGAGAGGAGCTGGTTGAGTTTCAGGGCGTGCTGGTAGCGGGCCCGGTTCCAGTCCTCGATGTATTTAAGCTTGACGCTGAGAATGGCGGCCTGCAGTCCGTCGAGGCGGCTGTTTATGCCTTCAATCTCATGGATGTACTTTTTCTGGGAGCCGTGATTGGCGAACAGGCGGGCCCGGCGGGCGAATTCGTCGTCGTTGGTGATGATGGCTCCGCCGTCGCCATATGCCCCGAGGTTCTTTCCAGGATAGAAGCTGAAGGTTCCGGCCAGGCCGAAGGTGCCGGTTCTCTGGCCGTTATAGGTGGCGAAGTGCGACTGGGCGCAGTCTTCGATCATGATGAGGCGGTGGCGGTCGCAGATGGCTTTAATTTTATCGATGGCAGCCGGCTGGCCGTAAAGATGGACTGGGATGACGGCCCTGGTCCTGAAGGTAATTTTTTCTTCGAGTTTAGTCGGGTCTAAGTGGTAATATTCGTCATTGTCGACGAAGACCGGGCGCGCGCCGGCTTGGGTTATGGCTTCGGAGGTGGCAATAAAGGTGTTGGCGGCGGTGATAACCTCGTCTCCGGGGCCAATGCCTGCGGCTTTGAGGCTGATGTAGATGGCATCGGTGCCGTTGGCACAGGAAATACAATGTTTTACCCCGTAGCGAGCGGCGAAGTCATTTTCAAAGGCTTCAACGTATTTCCCACCGACAAAGGCCGTGTCGTTGAGGACTGACTGGATGGCGGCATCAACCTCGGACTTGATGGAATGATACTGGCTTTTCAGGTCAACAAAGGGGATGTTTGGCATGTTCTAGTTCCCTTTCCTTCAAATGAGTTTATCTTGAGGCCTTTTGCTCCGGCTAAATCATATTGCCCTGGATGTTGCCGTATACGAATATACTTCAACCCCCAAAAAAAGACAATAGTCCTTTACCTTAGCTGAGGCACCCATTTGCCTTGGCTAAATTCCTCCCGCAATTTAGCTTATACAAAATCCAGAAATATTTGTCAAGCATAATTTTTCTTCTGTTTAATATTAATATATGCTAGGTATCGGGAATATTTTCTTACTTAATCTCATAAAAAATCGAATAAATCATATGTGTTATATTTTCAATTTTACTCTATGGATCAGGAATTAGGATAAGAAATTTTGTTTTTAGCCTAGGCATTAAAATAAGATAATTTTGAGATTTGATATAATACAATATAAAATATGCCTAAATTTATATTTATTTTTAGGGTTCAGAATTGAAAGATCATATATCTGTTTGTATTTGCACATTTAAAAGGCCAAGAAAGCTTCGGCTGCTTCTGGATTATCTTACTAAACAAGATACGAAAGACCTCTTCAACTTTTCTATAATAATTATAGATAATGATAAGTCAGCTTCCGCAAAAAAGATCTTTGAAGAGTTTAAAGCAAAGAAAGATCAAATCCTATTAGACGTAATTTATGGTGTTGAAGAGAAACAGAACATTGCGTTGGCTAGGAATAGAGCTGTTAAATATTCTAAAGGGGATTATGTGGCATTTATTGATGATGATGAATTGCCGGAATCTAATTGGTTACTCAATCTGTATCAAACTATAAATAAATATCATGTAGAAGGCGTAATGGGTCCTGTTTGTCCACAGTTTGAGGTAAAACCGCCATCTTGGGTTTTGAGAGGTGGTTTTTTTAACAGGAAAAGATTTAATACCGGACACAAAATGAATTGGACAGAATCTAGAACCGGCAATGTCCTCTTGAGGAGAGAAATTTTTACCAAGAATACGATATGGTTTAAGGAAGAATTCGGCAGTGGCGGAGAAGACCGTGATTTCTTTTTAAGAAAAATTAATGAAGGATATAGATTCATTTGGTGTGATGAGGCAGTAGTTTATGAGTTAATTCCCAAAATAAGATGGAATATTATATTCATGATAAAAAGAGCCCTTTTACGAGGTAAGGTATCCGCAAATTATTCAAGGTCAAATAAAATTAGTATTCTCAATTCAATTATTGCTTGTGTTACGTATATTTTATCTCTACCATATCTTCTTATAATCTCACCCTTAACGGGATTAGAATATTCTATTAAATATCTTATATCCTTGTTTGATCATTTAGGAAAAATCTTAGCCGTAATAAAAATAAATCCCATAAAAGATATCTACATCATTTCCAATTGACATAGATAATCTGTGCTCTATTCACTAGATAATAAATAGCCAGATATAACAGGCGTAAATTACCATAGAGTTTGTTTAGCTAATTGCTTTTTATGCGCACACCATCTTAATTTTTCTTTGATACAACAACCCGTTCTTGTGAATATGCCTCATATCTGCCGCATGTGCCTCTAAATCGTGCATTTTAAAACCCGTTTTAGCTTCACAGATATTTTTATGTCTGTTAAGTTAGCATCATTTAACATCACTTCTTTTTCTAACTCATTAGTCTTTATATTTGGCGGATCTTAATGAAAACCAATTATTAGTCAAAGATTTCTCATTTATCTTGCCGATATTCTTGTTAAGAAACAGATGAATTAATTCATATAGATAGAGCTTCTTAATTATTCTGAGAATTTGTAATATTATATATTTAATTTATAATTGCCAAATATATAATTGAGCGAATTCAACATATTAGAATGAGGAAAATAATAACTTCTTTGAGTAAAGCCAGGAAGAACAGCTTTACATTGAATCCTAAGCTTTCTGAAGATGTTCTGAAGGGGATTGCCATTCGCAGTGCTGGTATTACCATAACAGAAAGAATAATAGAGTATGCCATAAATACAATAAGTGTGATCATCTTAGCCAGGATACTGACACCCACAGATTTTGGGCTTGTAGCCATGGTTGCCTCTATCGCTGGTATTTTCGGCATTTTTAGGGATTTGGGCATCAGTGACATTACGGTTCAAGCTGCTGAACTCAATCAAACTCAAGTGAGTACTTTATTCTGGGTAAACGCTTTATTTAATGGGGCAATAGCTCTGATTCTTATTGCAAGCTCTCCTTTAATCTCAAAGTTCTATAGAGAGCCGAAGCTAATTGGGATAACAATATTGTATTCTTTAAGTTTTATATTTGTGGGACTATCTACACAGCATTTTGCCCTATTAAAAAGATCTATGCGTTTTGGTCAGATAGCCATAATTGGTATTACAAGTACAATCCTAAGCGTGATCATTGCTATAATAATGGCAGCTAGTGGATTTGGTTATTGGTCGATAATTGTCAAGCAGGTTACTTTGGGTCTGTTTATAACTCTTGGGGCGTGGGCATGTCTTTCTTGGAAGCCAGGGCGTCCAGTTTTTACAAAAGAAATCTGGCGAATGATTGGAATGGGATTGAATATTGTTGGGTTTTTTGTATTAAATTATTTTGTGCTTAACATAGACAAGACAATTATAGGTTGGCGGTTGGATGCAGACCAGCTTGGATATTATGATCGTGCATTTCAGCTCGCAATAATGCCAATTTCGCTGCTTGCCATGCCATTACATTCAGTAGCCGTATCTACTCTTAGCAAGCTTAAGAATGAACTGGATAAATATATTAAATATTATTTAAATTCATTATTAGCTCTGAATTTTATTGGGATTCCAGTCTCAGCTTTTCTTTTTTTGAAAAGCGATGATATAGTTTATCTATTGTTAGGACCGAAATGGGCGTTCACTGAAAAGCTATTTAAGATATTTAGTGTAGGCATTTGGGCTGGGATTACTTATGGTACGCATGGTTGGCTGCATATTTCATTAGGAAGGACTGATAGATGGCTTAAATGGGGACTTATTTCTGCTCCCTGTTTTGTGGCATCATATTTTATTGGAATAAATTGGGGGCCTACTGGTGTGGCTGGGGCTTATACAATTATTCTTGTTGCGCTGGTTTTCCCAAGTATTCTTTATGGTGGAAGACCCATAAATCTAGGATTTCGGACACTTATAATTTATCTGTGGAGATATTTTGTTTCTGGAATTGTTTCTTTATTTGTTTGTATTCCACTATTGCCGCTCTTGGCAGATTTTAATATTTGGTTGAGGATATTATTGCCGTTATTTTTATATGCCATATTATACCTTTCATGTTTGATAATTCTCTTTAGAAATGTAAAACCTATATTCTATTTATTAAGTTTGTTTATGGAGTATGTGAAGAGAAAAGATGGGCGAAATTGAATAGAATTCAATTTATTTTGGTAGCAAAAGTAAAAAATCTTTGGAAAGAGGCCTATTCCAATAAATGCCGTCCTATTTTTTATTATTGCTTCCATGACATTAAGGTTTTAATATACAAGTCCTCATGAGATCTCACCATTTTTTGCAAACTAAATTCATTTATAACAAAACTTCTGCCTCTTTCTCCCATTTGTTTACATAAAATTTCATCTGATAAGAGTTGTTTTAGTCTGAGCGATAATTCTTCAATATTACCTGTCTTAACCAGGAAACCAGTAACCCCATTAATTACGGCTTCTGATATTCCTCCGGAATTGTAAGCCACAACAGGACGTTTCATTAATTGGGCTTCTAATAGGCTTCTTCCTAATCCCTCCGAATAAGATGGAAGTACAACTATATCAGCAGCAGCATACCAATTTCTGAGTTCTTCTTTATTGAGTTCTCCCAGATTAATAACCTGGTTATCAAATTTTTGGATTTTGACAAATTTTAATATTTCTTTGTAATATGATTGTGAGTCTATCCTACCCGCAAATACAAGAATTGCATTTATTCCCTGCTTTCTCAGCATTCCTAATGTTTTAAGAGCATCCATTTGGCCTTTTGAAGGGTGAATGCGGGCTGGTAACAAGATTAATTTGTGTTGTGGCATACTCAATTGCGTTTGAGCTAGATTTAAATCCCAAAAATTACTATCTACCCCTTCAACAATTTTGAATATTCTATTTTTTAATAGTCTGGAAAGACTTCCAGAATTAATTACGGCTATCTCTGTAGCTTTTTTTGCTATGCGTTTAAGTAGAGGGTGTTTCAGTCTGTGGGCATCAAAATGATAAATAATTATAATTGGGACTCCTATTTTTCTCAGTTCATTTATTATTACCACCTCATCGAGTCCAAAAATTGTATGAATCACAGCAAGATCGAAGGGATATTTTTGATATATTCGTTGTACAAGCTTATCGAGTTCACGATAATTAAATTTTAAAAAGTAAAGTCTATTAGGAAAAAAAGATAATATCTTATTAATTATTTCAATCATGCTTTTCGTGAGGAAATTGTCAGCTCGTGGAAAAAAAAGTCTTAAAAATGGATTAAGATCAACGGATCTCCCGCCTGACAATGGTTCTATGGGGATCCACACTATTTTTCCTTTTTCGCTATATTCTACCATTGGTTCAAGAGGAGTCGCCTTACTATCGATAAAAGTTCTCAGTATAGTTAGTTTATTTCTCGAGAGAAGAAGTCTATCAACATTGTTAATGTGCTCCTCGATGCCGCCGCCAGATTTGTATATTTGTCCGAATCGGAAAATTGTAATCTCGTCGAGATAATTAAGAAGAGTCATTTAGTTAACATTATAGCTATAATAGCACTCACGGATAATATTGATCGATAGGCAGAATATTTGTCCTCATTAAAAAATAATTCTGATTTATCCTATTATATATTATATTTATTGTTTTCAATTATAGATTTATTGGCAACCAAAAAAGAAGCCAAAACAATTATTGCTCCTATTGAGGATTGGAAATCCCCAAGAGTTGCTTCGGCAATATTATGGACAAGGTACATGAATATGATGGACAAAAAAGGGATGTATTCAAATCTATTTTCATATATAGCGGTTGCCAACATGGAAATTGTTTTAATCAAGAATATTGAGAATAAAAGCAATCCAACTAGGCCAAGGTTTAAAACAGTTTCAAGATAGCCATTATGAGCATGGCTTGCAATTTCTTCTCTCAGAGTTGTAGTCCAAAAACCGCCATACCCATGTCCTAATATAATTTTCTTTTTGGCATAAGGGAGCAGAATATTCCAGATTTCTGTTCTATCGGTCAGTGTTTCGCTTCTATTTAGAAGATTGGGTAACTTTTTTATTGGAATATTTCCAGAGAACGGCATAATGGTCCCAACAATAATTATGGCAATTCCTATAATAACTAACTTTCTGGTCAACTTAATATCTTTTTTAATTGCCAAGCTTAATGTGATCATAAAAATAAGACCCGTGATAAGGGCTAAAAATGATGTTGCAGAATATGTTAAAGTCCTTTGTGGTCCTATCATTAAATAAATAGCTATAACAGTCATAATAAGATCTATTAAGAATGGCAATCTTGATTGTAATCTATGCCACAATTTTATGTCTCTCCATAGAGACCAAAGCAAGAAAATTAATGAAAAAACGCAGAGCATGGCCAGGCCATTCTTCTGCCCAGCGATCCCTACCCATGTAACTTCTCCGGTCCATCTGCCGTACTGACGTCCATAAGAGGGAAAATACTTAATTAAGAGAATTGAAAGGGGAAATGCTGCATATATAAACCTTTTTATAGCGCTGAAAATGACTGAGATGGGGGAATTTTCTGTTAACAAGAGAAACGACATCAAGATCACAATTAATTCTCTTCCCCAACGCCTGAATGTAATGCCTGGGGAATTTGCCCAAATTATGCTGATCAGCATATAAAGAAATATGAAAGAAAAGGTCCAATTATTTGTCAAAAAAGATTTTATTGGAGGGTGCCTCTTTATAATTATAAATATACATAATGCAGCTAAAAATAAAAGAAAGTATCTATCTGGTGGGCTTCCGGTTTCGATCGTAGTTTGTATATTTAAATAGTAACCCAGTCCTCTACTGGCAGAATGGAGCATCCAGGCAGCAATAATCCATACTGAACTCCCTGATAATTTAGCCCTCTCGTGCTCAATACGAACTAATAAAAAAATTAGTATCAGGGTTAGTATTAGAGCTAATTGTGGTGGCAATTTTGCTCCTTTTTTAATAAATATTTTACATCTCTTTCACCAGTTTTGTGGATGGCAAAAACTCCATGCTGAGCATCGTTTTCCTAGGGCATATAATCTAGACCTTAAAACTTATTCTCATTTGTATATACTTAATATTTCTAAGAACCGGAAATAGAAATTTTTTTGTCAATATGAATTTTTTGATTTTTTTCAAAGTGTCTTTTTCGGGGTTTATTGGTTCTGATAAAACATCTGGCCACATCTTTTTGATTAATGCCTTTGGCAAATATGGATTTCTCCCTTCCCTGATTTTTTCATCAACTGACAGCTCTAAATGAAATAGGTTTCTGTTGTTGTAAGGGTTGAGGGTCTCAAAAGCAATATCATATTCTGATAAGGCCTGCGAAACCCACCGGGACCTCAATTCTAAGTCAAATAAAACAAGAATGTTCATATTAGCTTGCTCACATGCTGGTCGTGCATCAAGAAGCCATTTATCTAATTCTTCAATGATTTTTTTATTAGAAATCATCCTGAGCATGGCAAGGTTTCTTCCATTTATTTTTTTCTTAGGGAGCCAATACCAAACACCATAATATTCACTTATATTGCTGTTGAGAACGACACGATCAGGTCCAAAATGCCTAATAAATGAATAGGCAATATGACCATGCCTTTCTCTTGGCCATGTGTTATTTATCTCAAAATATTTTTTAAAATTCTCGTCCATAGGTGTAAGCTCAATTAAATTGTGTTTTAATCCCAATTTGGGAAGAAGCGTAGCAGGGATCTCCGCATCGGCTTCGTTTCCTTTTATAGGTGTGTGAGTATAGAAAATGATTTTATCTTTTACAGATCTAGATGCGGCAAGAGATTTTCGGCTATCCCAGCCGGCAGATATACCCATCACAAGAGGGAACCTTGTGGCAGCTGCTTCGATCGTGCTCTGCAGCAGTTTGCTGACTTTATCCACAAATTCATCTAAATCTAATTTACCAAAAGAATTTATTCTTGGCCAATATCTTTTAACAGATTTATTATTAATATCTAGATAGTGATTAGGTAAAAGATACTTGATTTCTTTATAAGGAGAAAGATCACAGGGAAACCAGAATTCGTCTCGCCCAGATATAAACAGAGGAAGATTTTTATATTCCAGCATTATTGGATCATAAGAAAGGTCAAGGATTTCTGCTAATAGGTTTGGTTGGGATGCAGACCAGAATTTTCCATCTTTATCAAAACAATAGAAGACTTGCCTTAGCCCACAAGGGTCGTGGAAAACATAAAGATTTTCGCCCAGAAAAACGATCAGAACAAATCTTCCCGTAAGCCGATCTAACTTAATGATAATGGAGTCCAGAGAGATAATATCTTCAATTAAACTCCGGATTATATCAATATCTGAAAACTCAGGTCTGGAAGGATCTAATATGTAACCCAATAGGAAGATCTTATTGTTATTTTTTTCTGTATAAGTGACAGGCAAATCAGGATGAGACACCATGAATAAATTATTGCTTATTCTAAATTTATGCCAGCTCTCAAAAAAAGGTAAGTCCGGGCCAATTAGGAATTGTCGTCTTCTAAAAAGCTTTGATTCTGTTGAATTCATTATACTAAAAGCTTATATAAATTTGCGATATCTTAGATAACAATTTCTTATTACTTCTTCTAGTGGATGCTTTGTTTATAATAAAAATCGGCATAGACTTTCCAGACATTTTCTATCGGTCTAATGAAGCGTATGAATTTCTTCACTTGATCTTTCTTAGCCGATCTTATTTCAAAAAATCGTAAATAAAAAATACTCTTATATGTCAAACTCTGATATTCTTCAAATCCAAAAGATTTATTCAAATTTAAAGCTTTTTCATTTTTGGGATTAACTACTAGGATAATGAACCTAATACCACTATTTTTTAAATAATGAAAAATCTGTTTTCTCACCATTTTAGCGATTCCTAAGCCTCGGTATTCTGGCCTTGTAAATTCATTGGATAGGTAAGCAATATTATCTGGCAAATTAAACTTGAACCAATCTATGGAAATACTTTTTTGTTCTATCCATACAAAGTAAACGAACTTGCCATCTCTTTCATGTACAAAGAGTTTATCGCCCTTGACTATTTTATTAATAGCCTGATTTCTTGAGTTAAATCCGTCATAATAATTTTTTTGTTTTCGAATTTCGTGAGCATCCAGGAGCTTAAAAATAGAGGCGTCTGATTTGCTGTCAGCAAGAAAAAACAAATCAAGATAAAGAAAAACGACTCTTTCTATATAAAGAGAAATTCCTGCTTTTCTAATTATAGCTCTTATTATACCCCACCCCCCCTTTTGTTTATAAGTATATATTATGCTATCAATTTTTGAGGTTATAAAATTTAACATATAGTTTACATAAGAAGGACACACTTGATTTCTTATTAACATAAAAAGATAAGAAAATCAAGATTCCCATCTTTTCCTAAACTATAATTCAGCTTAGACATTAATTTTATTATAAGTTATACATATATAGTAAGCAAACTCATTGAATATCTCATACGAAAAGGATGGATTTTAGGTGATTTCGTAAGCAAATGAATCAATGTTTTCCCTTATATTTTTCAATATATTAATCATAAAGAAAAAAGAACTGTACCGTAATAATCAAAAGTAGACGTAATGTAAAAAACATAAGTAGACTAAAAGTAGACAAAAAGTAGACATCGGGGGAAGCGGGTGTGGTAGAACCCTGAGCATAAAGGAGGTTCTGCCACCATGAAGAGCCAGCTTCACAAGAGATTATCCTTAGAGTTTGTTTCGGAGGTGTTAGAGGCTTTTAACGAGCATCGGTT
>QUAH01000010.1 GCA_003426165.1 Candidatus Saccharicenans subterraneus | reverse complement strand
TTCCCTTTCCTGGGCTTTTTGATAATAGCTTTCCAGCATGGCTAAACTCCTTTAAATTTCGATTGGTCGAAGTGAAAATTACAGGCTAATATCTTAAAAAGAATCAGTTTTTTTGTCAAAAGAAATAGTCCTGGTAATCAAAAAAAATTGGTTGATTTTAACCGCTGAAAATAATAGAATTAAATCTTAAAAATTTCTCTTAAAACCAAATCAGGAGGTAAAATGATTAACCGGACTGCTATCGAACAGGCCAAAGAACACTTTGGCAAGCTTATGGAAGCCCAGATGGAACGCATGATCAAAATGAAGAATGAACCAGACTGGGTGGATTACAGTCAGCTCTCCCCCATCAAGATTGGGATCCTTCCGGGCGACGGCATCGGACCCTACATCGCCGCCGAAGCCGAAAGGGTTCTGCGTTACATGCTGGAGGATGAAATCAAGAAGGGCAAAATTTTCATCGCCACGATCGAAGGACTGACCATTGAAAACCGGGCCGCCCATAAAAAGGCCATACCGGATGATGTCCTGGAAGAAATCAAAAAGTATCACGTCACCCTGAAAGGCCCCACCACCACCCCCAGGAAGGGCGACCCCTGGCCCAACATCGAAAGCTGCAACGTGGCCATGAGAAAGGAACTTGACCTGTTTGCCAACGTCCGGCCGGTGCGCGTTCCCAGACAGGGAATAGACTGGGTCTTTTTCAGAGAGAACACCGAAGACCTATATGCCCTTGGACCATACGGAATTGATGTTGGCGATGAGTTTTCCATTGACTTTCGGCTGATATCCACGCCTGGAGCAAAAAGAATTATTAGAATGGCCTTTGAATATGCCCGCAAGAATAAGAGAACTAAAATCACCTGCGTTACCAAGGCCAATGTTGTGAAGACCACCGACGGAAGGTTTCTTGAAAACTTTTACAATATAGCCAAAGAATACCCCGAGATCCAGGCTGACGACTGGTATATCGACATCATGACGGCCAAGCTGGTGGACGAGAAGCGCCGGCGTGAATTCCAGGTACTGGTAATGCCGAATATGTGGGGCGACATCCTTACCGACGAAGCGGCCGAATTTCAGGGCGGTGTGGGCACGGCCGGTGCGGCCAACATCGGCAAACAGTACGCCATGTTTGAGGCCATTCACGGCTCGGCTCCCAGAATGGTCCAGGAAGGCAGAGCTCAGTATGCTGACCCGGCCAGCATGATCAGGGCCGCGGCCATGCTTATCAATCACATCGGTTACGTGGAAAAGGCCCGGAAGCTGGAAATGGCCCTGGACATCTGTGGCCAGTATGAGAAAAAACTGGTCATCACCGGGCGTCCGACCGGGGCTACCGGCAAGGCCTTTACCGACTACCTGATTGAATGGCTGAACAATCCCAAGCTCGAGGAAACCTGGGAAGGTTATGTTAAAGGCTGATTAAGAGCCAGAAATTTAGGCCACTCGAATTTTTGGGTCGTTAACAAACTATATTTAAGGAGTAACGAATGCGCAAGAAGATAGCTTTAATCGGCGGCGGGCAGATCGGTCAGATCCTGGCCATGCTGGCCGCCCAGAAGGAACTGGGAGACATTGTCATCCTCGATGTTCCGGGTTATGCCAACGTTTGCAAAGGCAAAGCCCTGGACCTGATGGAAATGGCCCCGCATGGAAACTATGACGCCAACATCATCGGGACCTCTGATTACAAGGATATCGAAGGGGCCGACGTGGTCATAGTCACCGCCGGCAAGCCCAGAGAGGCCGGCATGACCAGGGAAGACCTGCTCAATGTCAATATCAAGATCATCACCGAGGTGGCCAACGGGGTCAAGCAGTATGCCCCCAAGGCCTTCTGCATCATCGTCACTAATCCCCTGGATGCCATGGTTTATGTCTTCCACAAGGTCACCGGGTTCCCCAAGCACCAGGTCATCGGCATGGCCGGCACCCTGGACACCGCTCGCTGGAGAGCCTTCATCGCCATGGAACTCGGGGTTTCAGTGGCTGACGTGGCCGGAACTGTGCTCGGAGGCCATGGCCCGGACATGGTCCCCCTGCCCCGCTTGACCACCGTCGGCGGCGTTCCCCTGACCGAAATTGCCACACCCGAGCAGATCGAGAAGCTGGTCAACAGAACCCGGGAAGCCGGGACCGAAATTGTTAAGCTGTTCGGCAAGGGCTCGGCCTTCTTCAGCCCGGCCTGGAGCGCCATCGTTATCGCTGAATCCTACCTGAAGGACAAGAGACGTGTACTTCCCTGCGCTGCCCTGTGTGAAGGTGAATATGGCGTCAACGGGCTGTTCATCGGCGTCCCCTGCCTGATCAGCGCCAAGGGTATGGAAAAGATCTTCGAAATCAAGCTGACCGAGGAAGAAAAGGCCCAGTTCCAGAAAACCGTGGCTTCGGTTACCAAGACCGTTTCTGAATGTAACATCTGAACCAGCCTATAATTTCTGGCCAATTAAAGGGGCGGAGCCTAAGGGCTTCGCCCCTTTTTATTTTAAATTCTTAATATCGTCAGGTCGCCTCCAGACGGACAGCCGAACTTCCCGGGTAATACCCAAAACAGGTTTCCAACCCGCTCCACGGTGGTTTGCTATCGCTTACAAAATTCCAGTGGAATGTCGAACTGAAAATTTATAAAATTGAAAACCTGAATATTTTTAACTTTTAAGCCATGCTGATACATGAATTTCAGGCCAAGAATTTCCTGCAGGGACTCGGCTGGAGAATCCCGGTCGCAGCCCTGGCCGAAACGGCAAAAGAAGCCAGGCGATTGGCTACAGAGCTCGGCTGCCCGGTGATGCTTAAAGCCCAGGTCCTGGCCGGGGGACGGGGCCAGGCTGGGGGTGTGCTCAGGGCCACCACCCCGGAAGAAGCCGAAAAGCTGGCCGGCAGGCTGCTGGGCAGCAGGCTAGTTACGGCTCAGACGGGAGGCCAGGGACTTCCGGTCAGCAGGCTTCTGGTGGAAAAGGCCATTAGCTTAAAAAAAGAATATTATTGCGGCCTGGCCGTTGACCGGAGAAATGAAACGCTGGTGGCCATAGCCAGCCGGCAGGGCGGCCTGAATATCGAAGAACTGTCCGGGGCCAGGCCCGAGCTCATCAAGAAAATTTTCTTTACCCCCGATGAAGGCTTGAAACAGTTCCAGGCCAGGCAACTGGCCTACTTCCTGGAACTCCCGGAAAACTTGATCAGGGACTTCGTGGTCCGCCTGAAACGTTTGTCCGAATTCTTCCTCCAAAATGACCTGAAACTCCTGGAGATTAACCCCCTGGCCTGGAGTCAGGATGACCAGTTGCTGGCGGTGGATGCCAGGATGGAGTTCGATGATTGCAGCCTGGCCCGCCATCCGGAACTGGCGGCCCTCCGGGACGAAAGCCAGGAAAATGAGCTGGAGAAAAGGGCCAGAAAATTCGGACTTAATTACCTCAAGATGAACGGAAGCATAGGCTGCCTGGTCAACGGGGCCGGGTTGGCCATGGCCACCATGGACATCATCCAGCATTTCGGCGGACAACCGGCCAATTTCCTGGACATTGGAGGCGGAGTTACCGAAGAGGCCGTCAGCCAGGCCTTTGAGCTCTTGCTTTCTGACAGCCAGGTGGTCGTCGCCCTGATAAACATCTTCGGGGGCATAGTGCGCTGCGACCTGGTGGCCAGGGGTGTGCTGGCCGCGGCCAGCCGGATTTCCCTCAATCGTCCGGTGGTGGTCAGGCTGGAAGGAACCAATGTGGCCGAAGGCCGCAGAATACTGGAAGAATCAGGCCTGCCTTTTATCTTTGCCGCGGATTTTGAACAGGCGGCCAGGCTGGCCGTGGAATTAAGCAGGCAAACAAGATGAGCATTCTGGTAGGCGCCAATTCAAGGATCCTGGTGCAGGGACTGACCGGCAAGGAAGCCACCTTCCATGCGCAAAGAATGCTGGAATACGGGACCAGGCTGGTGGCCGGGGTAACCCCGGGAAAAGGAGGCCAGGTTCACCTGGGCCTTCCAGTCTTCAACACGGTGGAGGAAGCGGTCCGGGCCGAGGAGCCGGAAGTTTCAATAATTTTTGTTCCTCCCCTGGCCGGGGCCGAGGCCATCATGGAAGCAGCCCAGGCCGGTATAAAGCTTATAGTCTGTATTACTGAGGGGATTCCACTGCTGGACATGCTCCGGGCCAAGAGCTGGACAAAAAGATATGGAGCCAGCCTTATCGGACCAAATACCCCGGGCCTGATTTCCCCGGGCAAGAGCAAGGTTGGCATAATGCCCGGCCATATCCACCGGCCGGGTTCCGTGGGACTCATTTCCCGCTCCGGTACCCTGACCTACGAAGCAGTAAACCAGCTGACGACCATAGGTCTCGGCCAGAGCACTGCCGTTGGCATCGGTGGCGACCCGGTGGTCGGACTGAAATTCGTAGAACTGCTGGAAATGTTCAGGACAGATGAACAGACCAGAGCCGTGGTTTTGATAGGTGAAATTGGCGGCCAGGCCGAGGAAGAAGCTGCCGGTTACCTTAAAGCTTCAGCCTATCCCAAGCCGGTGCTGGCCTACGTGGCCGGCAGGACTGCTCCGCCGGGCAAGCGGCTGGGTCATGCCGGCGCCATCATAGAAGGCCGGCAGGGTTCGGCCGGAGACAAGATCGACCGCCTGCGAGAGGCTGGTGTTAAAATAATCGATAATCCGGCCCGAATCGGGCTTATGACCGCAGAAGTTCTGTCGGCCCGGTGATAACACTGCCTTTTCTCGGAGATTTTGAGGCAAAACAGCAAAATAAATCCTGAGCCTGAAATACAGGCTGCACCAGAAAACAGGACTTATCGTGTTCTCGAAAACCTGATTGTCCAGCTGGCCTGACCACCTGTCCCTGCTTGTAGAGTGATCATGAGCAGTGAGCCCTGTCTTCTGCTGCTTTCCAGACTGGCTCCATCAATTGTCGTTTCATCCAGGTTCCACCCGGGAGGAATGTGGATATAGAGCTCATAAGGGTCTCCGGCAGCTAACTGACATTTAGCGGACAATTCATCACCCTCCCACCTTGTATCCAGGAGGTCCGGGCCCCCACCGGTCAGATGCCGGCTGGTGGCCAGAAGCTGGGGGTGAGCCATCCTCTCCCGGATAATGAAACATTGGGAGCGGTAAACCGGGTCGAGGGGGCCAGGCTCAAATCCCCCGTTAAAGCTGCCGACCAGCTGCTTTGACCAGAATTCAAAGACAAAATACTCCTTCTGATCGTCAAGGCCCAGGTCTGAGAACCTGATTTTCTTTTCACTCTCTCCGGTCCGACCCAGCACCAGCCAGTTTTCAAAGGGACGAACGATTTCCAGCAACCAGAGGTCGCAGGCCGGTCTCAGCCCGGCGTCAAAAGGCCTGGGCCCCGAACCGCTGACTTCTGCGCCAACCCGGTCGAGCAAACTGGACCGTGAGGGGTCAACGTCAAAAATCTGGCCGGGCACCGTCCAGAGAACCGGGGCCGCTCTCCGGGCCGGCTCGACGGCCGGACTGTGATAGACCGCCGGCTTGTCCGTGAGGAGCAGAATGGAACCAGTAAGAGAGGTCACCAGAAGCGAACGATATCTCTCCTCATCAAGCTGAATATGGTCGGGGTCATTTCTCCAGACCACGTTATTCCAGGAATTAAACTGGGCCAGCCCGGCATAGGAAAAGCCGTCGGTGCCTATCCGGCAGCCGTCCAGGAGACCTACCAGCTCCGGCCTGATCCCCCAGCAACCGAGAAGGTAAGATTCGGGTCCGATCTCTTCCCGGATGACTTCGACATACCTTCTAAAGGCCTTTTCCCGGTCCACCTTTTTCCTGATGAAGTACCCGCTGTGGGCATTGTAACCCTCGTAGCGCAGGTGGCGCAGGGCATCCACCTTGAAGTATTTCCAGCCCTGGTTTCTGAGAGTCCGGTAAACCGGGCGTACGATTTCGTCCAGGGCTTTTTCAACCGAGCCATCGAGGCTGTATTCAACCCAGTTGCCACGGCCTGGTCGGCCGGAATTGTCCTGGACAAACCAATCGGGATGAGCCTGGACAAATTCAACCTGTTTGAAAGCCACGTTGGTCCACAGGCCCGGGACCAGGCCTTTTCCCTTGAGGTAAGAGGCCAGGAAAGACAGCCCGCGGGGAAACTTGTCATTGGCCTGAAGCCAGAGTTCCGGCTGTCCCTCTCCCCGCTGATAACCGTCATCAATCTGCAAGAGTTTATAACCAAAAGGCAGGAGCTTTTCGACCATGGTCTCAGCCGTTTCCACTATGTCAGCTTCAGTCACCCGGTCGTAGAAGGCAAACCAGGAAATCCACCCGGCCACCGAATCCTGCTTAAGGCGGTAAGTCCAGGGCTCATAATATTTAAGGCCACGATGGAGGCGGTAATAAGCCGGCCTGAACCTGAGTATAATCTCACTGCCAGAAGCTTCTATGGCGTAGACTCGGCCCTCAGGATTCTCCTCCAGAGGTGAAACTTGAACCCTAGGCCCAGAATCAACCGAGAGCACCCAGTCAGACCTGCGGTCATAGACCGCCCGGTTCAGGCGACTGCGGCTCAGTCCGGATACGTGTCGGACCACGACCGGCCCCGAATCGCTCCGGTCAGCTTCGCAGGGAAAAGATTCGGCCGAGGCCTTAATCTGGCCAGCCAGATTTAGCTTGATTCCCCGGGCCGCGGTCAGGGCTACCACTCCGGTCAGGGCCTTTTCATCCTGGAAAATATTCCTGGTGAAAGAAAAAGTTCCGTTCTGGGTTATGACCTTTCCGGTGAATACTGGCTCTCCCCTGTATTCGATTATGATTTCCGGTCCTTTGACCTTGATTTCCGGGAAGACATTGTAAGAATCGGTTGGCCGAGATACCCCGCCGCAGCCAGAAAACAGCCAGCAAGCGGTCAGAAGCAACATGATCAGAATGATGCGGGTGCGGCCGGAAGCATATCGGTAAAAGTTGCTGGTGAAGATCTCAAGGACCATAGTCAGCTTTTTCATCGAAGGTTTCCTTTTTTAATTAGTTTATCTCGACTGGTGGCCGGGAAGAAAACCTGCCAACTGATTTTTCCCGCCAATCATAAAACATATTTTTCAGAAGTGTCAATTCAGGCCGGCCTTCCGATTAGATTAGATGACCAGGCCCAGCCTCCAGGTCCTGGAGTTTTCCCAGCCAAGAACCACAGAGCTCAAACTATGACAATTGGAATGGTGAAGGGTGTGTAATTTTGTCGGGGCCTGTGGTATAAAGAAGAGGCAAGAAAAAGAATAATAAAAGGAGGGCTCTGTGAGAGATCTGCGATCAAAAAAAATAACCTTAAAGGGTTCAGTCAGGTTGGTGGCCGTGGGCATGGCTCTGGTATTGTGTTTGACCATGACCGCAGCCCTGGCCTTTGCCCAGCAACCCGGCTCCCCACCGCCCCTGTCCATAGAAAAAATCAAGGATAATGTATACATCATCAAGGGCGGGTCGGGCGCCAATTGTTTCTTGATAACCGGGAAGAAAACCAACCTGCTGATTGATGCCAAGATGACGCCCGAGTCCTTTAAGGACATGCTGGCCGAAATACAGAAAATTTCAGCCCGGCCGCTGGGAATGATTTTGCTGACCCATAGCGACGGAGACCATGTTAACGGGCTGAGGGGACTACAGGAAAAAGTCAAGATTTTATCTCACCGAAAGACCTATGAAGAAATGTTACCGGCGGTGGAACAGACCCCGGAACTCAAGGACATCCTGCCAACCGAAACCTACGAGGGAAAGATGCTGATTGATTTTGAGGGCACCAGGCTGGAACTCAGGAATTTCGGTCCGGCTCATACCAGCGGTGATACTATCATTTTCATCCCGGAGAGCCGGGTGGCCATCGCCGGCGACCTGATGTTCTATGGCCGGGACCCGCTGATTCACAAGCACAAGAACGGCACCTTTTACGGTTACCTGAATACCCTGCAGGCCATGCTCGACTACCGGCCAGAAATTGAAATTTTCCTGTCCGGTCATGCTGAACCGGCAGGACGCCAGGAGGTGGCCGGCCTGATCGCCAGCCTGAAAGACAAAGAAGCTAAAATCCGGGAAATGATGGAACAGGGCAAGACCCTGGATGATATCAAAGCAGCCTTCGGAGTGCAGCCGCCTGCGGCCGGTTCGCAGGTCAGGCGTCCCCCGCTGGTGGAAATTATTTACCAGGAAATCAAAGAAAAAAAATAACTTTTGCCGGTTCCGGACCTGGTAAGAAAACCACCTTTCAGGTCCAGTCATACGACCGGCCGCACTCTGGAGATATAACATGAAGGAATTTAAATTATCCGGGTGGAGAAATAACTGGCTTATTCTCTTTTTTCTGATGTGTTTATTGCTGTCCGGCTGTAATTCCGGCCGGCAACCATCATTTTCACTAGAGCGCGAAACCATAACCACCTATCCTTTCTACGACCCGGATCCCGTTCCGGTTTTTGCCCGGTCCTCTCTCTGGGGTTCCGGCACCAGGATTTATCCCTATTTTGTTTTCAACGGGTTCAGCCAGGATTCCAGGCCGCAGGACTGGACGGTGATCAAGCTCAAGAACAAATACCTCGAGGTTTCCATTTTGCCGGAAGTCGGCGGCAAGGTCTGGGGAGCCCGCGACCTGAAAACAGGAAAGGATTTCCTCTACACCAACCGGGTTCTTAAATTCAGGGAAATCGCCCTCCGCGGCCCCTGGACTTCGGGCGGCATAGAATTCAACTTTGGAGTCATCGGGCACGCCCCCTCCACCGCCACCCCGGTCGACTATTACCTCGAAAAAAAGGATGACGGCAGCCTGGCCTGCACCGTCGGCAACTATGACTGGCCCTCGCGAACCCGCTGGCAGGTCACGGTAACCATCCATCCTGACCGTGCCTATTTTGAGACGGCTGCCCGCTGGACCAACCCGGGGCCCATACGACAGTCTTACTATGCCTGGATGTGCGCGGCCGTTCCGGCCACTTCTGACTTGAAGTACATATTCCCTGGAAAATACCAGATAGGTCATGATTATTCGACCCCCCTTGAACCCTGGCCGGTAGATGGCCAGGGCCGTGATCTGTCCTGGTACCGAAACAACGATTTTGGCGGCTCCAAGAGTTACTTCGTGGTCGGAACCTACGACCATTTTTACGGTGGCTACTACCAGTCCTCCGATTTTGGCTTTGGGCACCAGGCCTTTTATTCCGACATGCCGGGCAAGAAGATCTGGATCTGGGACCTGAGCCGGGCCGGTGAAATCTGGGTGGACCTGCTGACCGATTCCGACGGCCAGTACACCGAACCCCAGGCCGGGAGGCTTCTGAATCAGTCCGACCACGGAGCCTTTTTCCCGGGCGTGTCCGATTCCTGGAAGGAAATCTGGTTTCCCTACAGTGGTATTGGACCCCTGGCCGGGGCCTCCCCGGTTGTTGCCCTGAGCCTGAATCTTGGGGAAGACGGACTGGGGCTCGGCCTTTATGCCCTGGAAGAAATAAGAGACACGCTGGTGGTGAAAGAAGAAAGTCGGGAAATATTCCGCGGCCAAATAAACCTCAGGCCGGCACAAAATATGACCATCAGGTTAAAAGATGTTTCTTCTCCTGAAAAGCTGGTCATCTCTCTCGGAGCAAAAACCATCCATCAGGCCGCCAAGGACAGGGAACTTAATCGCCCGCTGAAGTTCCATCACCCCTCGGGAGATTCGGCTGAAGCCCTCTTCCTGGTCGCTCAAAACCTGGAAAATGAGAGGAACTACGCCGAGGCCCTGGAAAAATACCTGGAAGTCATAAAAAAAGAGCCAGAGCATCTTGCGGCCCTGACCCGGCTGGCCGAGCTCTATCTTCGCCGGGGGGAATACCAGACAGCCCTAGACCATGCCCGGCGCGGACTGGAAATTTCCATGTATGACCCTGAAGCCAATTACGTTTATGGATTGATTGCCCGTAAATTCGACCACTTTAGCGACGCCAGGGAAACCCTGGGGTGGGCCGCCAGGTCTCCGGCCCTGGCCGGGCCGGCCTATCTTCAACTGGCAGAAATGGCCCTGGCCGAAAAGGATTACTCCGGCGCAGAAGACTTTGCCCGCCGGGCTGCTGACCGCGACGGCCAAAATCCCCTGCCCTACGAGCTTCTGGTCTCGGCCCTGCGCCTCCAGGGGAAAGAAAAAGAAGCCATCAAATGTGCTCGCCAGCTCCTGGAACTGGAGCCCCTGAACCACCTGGCCAGGTATGAGTTATACCTGCTTAAACGTGACACCAGAAGCCTGCATGATTTTCAAAATATGATTCGCAATGAATTCCCGGCCGAAACTTACCTGGAACTGGCCCTATATTACTGGAGAACCGGCCAGCCACAGCAGGCCGCCGAACTGCTCTCCCTGGCCCCCGAAAACCCGGAGGTCCTGGCCTGGCAATCCTTTTTATGCAGAGATAACGACCGGGAAAAGAGTCTTGTCCTTCTCGACCGGGCGGCCAAGGCCTCCTCCTGGCTGGTTTTTCCCTTTCGAGAAGAATCAATCCCGATTTTTGAATGGGCTACCGAGAGAAAACCAGATTGCTGGAAATTTCGCTATTACCTGGGCCTGATATACTGGCATAAGGGTCGCTGGTCAGAAGCCAGGAAAATGTTTGCCAGTCTGGATGAAGCCGATTATTATCCGGTGTTTATAGCCAGGGCCCACCTCAATACTGAAGATCCCGGTGCGGCCTACCTGGACTTGCAAAAAGCCAAAGACCTGGCTCCTGAGGCCTGGCGAACCTGGCATCACCTTATAACCCATGAGTTAGCCAGAGGCTACAACCAAATCGCTCTGGAACACTCCCTTCAGGCTTCAGAGAAATTTCCCGATAATATTTACATTCAATCAAATACCGTAAAAGCTCTTCTGGCCGCCAGTCGCTATGAACAGGCCTCTGCCCTTCTGGACAGGATGCGCGTCCTGCCCTACGAGGGAGCCAGCGAAGTTCACTCTCTTTTTGAAAAAACCCATCTCCATCTGGCTCTCGACCTTATGCTGGAAAAGAACTGGGCCGCGGCCCGGTCTGAAATTGCCCGTTCCCGGGAATACCCGGAAACCCTGGGAACCGGGCGTCCTTATGACCCGGACCAGCGAATTCAGGATTTCCTGGAGGCCCTGTGCCTGGAAAAGCTCGGTCGGTCGGCTGAAGCCAGAACTAAATACCAGAATATCATCGATTACAGCCAGAAGTTCCCGTCGGGACCCTACGCTATTTTCTACGAATTGAGCCTGACAAAGCTCGGCCAGAAGGCCCCAGCATCTTACTCCAGGCAGGCCGGCCCGGGGGAGTTCATGGAAAAAATAAAAAGGCTTTTATGATAAAGGCCAGTGTTATAGACTATATCTGTACGAAAACAGAAAAGGGAGGCTATCATGAAAAGAATTCTTCCTCTGGTGCTGGTCCTGTGCCTGATAAGTTTTAATTTCAGGTGCGCCAGCTGGAGCAAGACAGCCAAGGGCGCGACCATAGGCGCGGCCGGCGGAGCGGTGGCCGGGGCGGTGGTGGGCAAAATTGCCGGCAGCACTCTGGCCGGGGCCATAATCGGGGCGGCCGTGGGCGGAGCGGCCGGAGCTTACATCGGACGCCAGATGGACAAACAGGCCGAGGAAATGCGCCGGGACCTGGAAGGGGCCAAGGTGGAAAGAATTGGCGAGGGCATAAAGATTACCTTCGATTCCGGACTGCTATTCGACGTGGATAAATACGACCTGCGCCCGGCCAGCCAGGAGAACCTCAAGAAGCTGGCGGTCATCCTGAACAAGTATCCAGATACCAACATCATAATAGAAGGCCACACCGATTCCACCGGAACCAGGGAATACAACCTGATTCTGTCCGAAAGAAGGGCCAAGGCCGTGGCCAACTACCTGGCCCAGCTCGGGGTCCAGTCCGCGCGCTTTTCAGTGACCGGTTACGGTCCCGACCAGCCCATAGCTTCCAACGACACGCCAGAAGGTCGCCAGCAGAATCGGCGGGTGGACCTGGGCATTATCGCCAACGAAAAGCTCAAAAAGATAGCCCAGGAGCAGGCCGGGAAATAAAGGTTTACCAGCCCTTGTAGCCAACCAGAGGCAGGGCCGCAGGCTCCTCCACCCGGTAGATGGCAAAATAATCGCCGGCTTCGGGAACAAGCTTGAACCTGAAGTATCGGATCAAACCGTAATCAGACTGGGGTTCCAGCAGGCAGGGAATCAGGTTGGCCCCAGGCTGTTCGCAGTCTATATAGAAATCCCCGCGTTTGAAGGGTATTTTAAGCTGTTCAGGCTGAACTTCCAGCTTTTCCGGGGCCAGGTAATCGGCGCTGGCCGGAACCACGGCCGTAACCTTATAGCCGGTAACCTGGACCAGGGCAGCTCTTTCCAGCATCTGGACCCGGAGACCATGCTGGACCAAAACCTCGGCCAAATCAAGCCTCTCGGCCGGAATGATGTACCCGGCCGGCCGCCTGACGGTCAGCCTGGATTCAACTAAAGGAAACCAGTTTTTCTCCACCCGGTCTATGACTTTAAGGCGCGACGGCCCCTGGTAGGGGGCAATATCTTCAGCCAGAAGATACTCTCCGGCCTTCTTGTCAACTTTGAGAATGCCCCTTATGTTGGACCTGGTCGTTTCAAAGGTTTTGATCGTAAGCTGCGGCTGCTTCGGGTCCCGGACATAGGCCATCTTGAGGTGCACCGGGTCGTCGCTGGCCCGCAACCTGGCCCGGACAAGCAGGCCTGCCCTCAACTCTCTGACCAGTTTAAGCATCTCGGCCGGACGCTCGGCCACGACTTCCAGCAGGGCTCGCAGACCCTGATATTGCCAGCCGGTCCTGGCTTCCAGAGTGGCCAGGTCGTGCCGGGAAGCGCCTTCCTGGATGAAGGCCAGGGTTTCATAAATTCCCAGGCTGTTGCGACCGTCGTTAAGGTCAGTCGTGCTGAACCGGAGCATCGTCTCCCTGGTGCCTTCCTGGGCTAACCTGGCTCCGGAGGAGGTATCCATACCCAGGACATCGCTGACCAGGTACTCGTGAAAAGTTATTCTCTTCCTGTCCAGCTTCTTTTCGATCTCTTTCAATATGGTGTTCCTGGAATAATCCTGGAGCGATTGGTGGATGTTGAGGTTGGAAACGCAGCCAACCGAAACCCGGTAATAGTCATCACCTTTTTCATGGACATCCAAGGTAATTTCGGGTTGATAAAGACTGAAGACCCGGTGGATGGCCCTGGTGGACTCACCTTCCAGTTTGACATGGTCCCGGTTCAGGTCCAGGCCGGTTTCGTTCTGCCGAATATCGAAATAATTCCCGTAAGGGTTGGCCTGGGGCATGACCAGGACGTTGAGCTTTTTAAGCAACGGCCTCAAATCTCCGGCCGCCAGGTCGCGAATCAGCCTCAAAGCCGCTTCCTTGGCCGACTGCTCGTTTCCATGCTGGGAGGCAATGAACAAAATGGTTGGCTTGTCACGATTAAGGGCAGCCGCTTCGCTAACTCCTTCCTCGGTCAGGACGCACAGAAAAAGATCCCGGCCAGGGTAATTTTCAACCTCGTCTGTCCTTCCGGCTATCCTGATTTTGAGCACAGGATAGCGGGCCGAAAGCACGGACAGGAACCTGGCCACATCTTCGTACTGGCTGTACCTGGTATAACGGGTCTCCTCAGCCGGGGTCTTGATGACCTCGGCGGCCAGAGAAATTGATGATAATAGCCAGACTGCCAGAATTAACAAGGCTAATTTTTTCCTGGTAAGCATCCTAACCTCCTTCATATTTTTTGGCCTCTATTTTTTGCCAAATCAAAATTCTAACCATATCATTTTTAACCAGTCCAATTTTTTACTTCAGCCTCTGAATCGGTTAGCTTAATCTTTTTTGTCCTTCAACAACGATGGGTCCAGCTTCAAATTGAGGGTGTTCACCTCCCCGTTTCTCAAGACCTTAATTTTCACTTCATCTCCCCAGTTGAAGCCGGCCAGAACCATCCGAAAGTCATTGACTTCAAACACCTCTTTTCCGGCAACCGACAGAATCACATCACCCTTTTCCAGGCCTGAAGCCCGGGCCAGGGGCTCGGTGGGCCGGGTGGCAACAATCAGGTTGTTCAGCCCTTCTACCTTTTTCAGGCTCACGCTTACTGCCGGATAGGCCGGGTAATCCCTGGATTTTACTCCGTAAATGAAGTCAGCCAGACCACGGGAAACCCTCAGGCTCTGCCCCTCGGCCACCTGAACTCCGATGACCGTAACCTGGGGCAGGCGGCTCATCAGGCCGGCCCGCAAGTTCAAGCCCAGACCGTAGAGCATATGGCCGGAGCCAGCCAGGACCACGACTCGACGACCCGTGGCTTCGGCAGCCCGGACGGCATTTCGCCCCATGGTTTCATCCCAGGCCACCTGGGCCCGGTACAGGGCCTCGAACATGGAATCCAGGTTAGCCCCTTTCATCTGGGGCGGGATTTCTTCTGATTCAAAAATGGTCCGGATTAGCTGCCGGTGCTCCTGATTGGACAGGTCCAGCGGTGGAATTATCAGTTTTTCATCATTGCTCAGGGCCTCATAACCTTGCATCCGGACTTTGGATATCAGGTTCCTGGGAGCATTCAGGGCGAAAATGGGGAGCCCGTGATCCCGGGCAAAATCAAATATCTTTTTGTAATATTTGAAATTGAAATTCCAGGTTACGTACCAGCTAATTTCCCGCAGGAATTGCTCCTCTTCGAGCTCCCCGGCCACCCAGCGGTCCAGCACCGGCTGGAGGTCAACCGTGACCTGTTCCAGCCCGATGGCCAGGTTGGGGTCCTGCCGATACAGGGCTTCAATGATCCTGAACTGCATCTCATGCATTTCCAGGTCGTCATGGGTCTCGCCCACGTGAATCAAACGGGCCTTTTTCATTTCCCCGACCATGGCCTCAAAGGATACCGGCTTCCCTTTCCTGGCGGAATACAGCTGCCCGCTCTGCAGCCTGACAAACCGACCGCGGAACTGCTTTGGCCCGAGGGGCAGGGTCAGCGTTTTATCTTCGGTCCGGTCCTGGGACCAGAGACCGGTCACCAGGGACAGGGCCAGGAAAGAAAGCGACAGGCCTTTCAGTAAAATTGCCAGGATCAGCCTACCCGTGTGGTTTTTCATAACAAATGACTCCTTTAGGTTGATAGTTTCACATAGCAGGACATTATTTTTTCTCTATCTCGCTTTCCAGGCATTTTCATTTCAGGTCCGGCACCTCATCGAATATCAGGGAATTCCTGGTAAAGGTTCTGCCTGACGGATTCAGCCAGGGCTTCCTGGAAGGCCGCCACCCTGGCCGCTGATTCCCTTCTGTTCTCCCAGGCCCGGAGCAGAGTCCCGGCTTTTTCCAGGACCTGATTTTCTATCCTCATGATCTTGCTGAGAACCCCCTCGCCGCCGTAAGTCCTTAATCGGTTTATATTTAGGTACTGCGGCATCCGGCCCCTCCGGTCGGGATAAAGATACTGAACCAGTTTTCTGGAAAAGGCATTCAACGGGCAGGTCTCTTTTCCGGGTGCCGAGGCCACCGCGGGCACCTGGCCAGAAGTCGGCCAGACGGGAATGGCCGCTATGGTTATGGGCTGCCCCAGAAGGACCCACATGGTGGCCAGGTCGGCACGCTCCGGGGATGGAGCGCCCTCGAAAACCACGGCTGCGGCTGTGCTGTTCCTGTTGATGGTATCGTTGGTATTTATGTAGAGCGGTCTTGATGGGTCATCGGGCAGAGGCCGGTTCAAGGGAAAAGAATGCAGCTTCTCATGATTCAAATCCCGGGCTGCTTCCTGCAGGATAAACCGAACTCCCAGCCGGCCCTCGGCCCTGGCTGCCTCGGCCAGGTGAGACATCCTTTCAAACCTGATAAATCCCCCACCCTGAAGGTAGTCGGGAGAAGTATAGGAAAAATTCGTCCTGACGATATAACCGAACGGGGCCACCTTCTTATCATCGGCATCAAACCTGGTGTAATATTCCGAAGAGGTTTCAAAGAAACAGGCCCGGCCTTCGGCATCTATCACCCCGAAATTGGCCGCCAGGTCCCACCTGCCCTTTTCCTTCTGGAGCAGTTTTTCAAAATCATCAACCGTGGCACACAGGCCCAGGGCCAGTTTCATGAAGGCCCCGTTGCCCGACCCGTCGTATTTCTTTTCCCTGACCGCCAGGTCGTCGGCCTGGGAATTCATGATGGCCAGCCCCCGGTCGTTAAGACCGGCCCAGATTTCTTTTCCGGCTTCATCATCGGAATCGACGAGGCCGATGAAATTGTATTTTTCGCCCTTAAAATACATCAGCTTGTTTAAGAGCTGGGCGGTATCTCGGTTCTTCCACATCAGCGGCCGACCGCTGGCAGTGGCCCTCCCCGAGGCCACAATCAGGGTGCAGGCCGAGCTCCTGGACTGTAGAGAAAGTAGCCCAAAGAAGGTAACTAAAATTGGGATTAATAAAGATAGTTTCCTAAAGTTTAGCATCTTGTCTCCGGTGACATGTTGAGCATTTCATCTGCCTAATTTTACCCCATCTGCCTGCTATTAAAAAGAAGTTCCATTTCTTCTTGTTCCAATCTGCAAGGAGCCAGGAACCAAAAATTGTTCCAGCCTTAAATATTGACAGCCAGAGTGATCTCAAGAACAATCTGTCAGTGTTACTAAGATTCCTGTCAACATTTCCGGCGGGTTGGCCACCTTCTCCTCAGCAGAATATTTTGTTGCGGGATATGAGCCAGCGAGAATGCCCATAAGAAACCGGGTCACCTTTTTATAATGTCAGCGACAGAGGTTTGGGTGATAAGCGCGATTATGAAAGCAGAAAAAATGATGAAAACAAGAGAAACGGTCTTTAACTCAAAAAAAGACACGCCTTGATTAAGATGCCTGGTAATTGCTTGAGCCCAGAATAAAAAGCCAGAAACCTTCAGCTCGCCGAATCTCTGACAACCTGAACTTCTTGCGTTATCGTAAGCTTTTCGAGTTGCGAACAGCTCTATTCTTCTTCGGGCTTAACCCGGCCTTCCTTGATGGCCTCGGCAATTATCTTCTGCTGGATTTGAGCCGGCACCTCTTCGTAATGGGAAAATTCCATGATGAAGGAGCCACGGCCTCCGGTGATGGAGGTCAGGGTCGGCTCAAAATCAAGCATTTCGGCCATCGGAACCTGGGCCTTCAGGATTCTCATATTTCCCTTTTGTTCCATGCCCTGGACCTTGCCGCGGCGGCCGTTGAGAGCCCCCATGATATCACCCATGTAGGCTTCGGGCGTATAAATCTCAACGTTCATCACCGGCTCCAGCAGGGTCGGCTTGGCTTCCTTCATTCCTTTCTTGAAAGCCATGGAGGCGGCTATCTTGAAGGCGATATCGGAGGAGTCCACTTCGTGGTAGGAACCGTCGTAGAGAATGACCTTGAAATCGACCACCGGATAGCCGGCCAGGACTCCCTTCTTCCTGGCCTCCTGAATCCCCTTCTCTATGGAAGGAATGAAGTTCTTGGGAATGGCGCCACCGAAGATTTTATCCTCAAATTCAAAATCCTTGCCGCGGGGCAGGGGTTCCATCTTGATCTTGCAATCGCCGTACTGGCCGCGTCCTCCGGTCTGTTTCTTGTACTTGCCCTGGACGTCGGACCGGCCCTTGATCGTTTCCCGGTAAGGAATCTTGGGCGGCTTGAGGTCGACATCCACGTTGTAGCGCTTCTTGAGCTTGTCGGTAATGATCCGGACATGGAGTTCACCGTTTCCGGAAATCAGCAACTGGTTGGTCTCCGGGTCTCTCTCTATTCTAACGGTCGGGTCCTCTTCCGTTACCCGGTGGGTGGCCTGGGATATCTTGTCCTCGTCGGCCCTGGTCTTTGGTTCTATGGCAAAGGAAATGGAAGGTTCGGGGAACTTGATGGGCTCGAATTCAATTTCGGCTCCCTTGGCACACAGGGTATCACCGGTCAGGGTGGCCTTGAGCTTGGCCGTGGCCACGATGTCGCCAGCCTTGACCTGGCCGGCCGGCACCTGCTCTTTACCCTGCAGGAAGAAGATACCCCCGAGTTTTTCCTCGGTATCCTTGGTGGTGTTGCTGACAACGGCGTCACCGCTGACCCTTCCCGAAAAAACTCTAAGCAGCGAAATGCGCCCGGTATAGGGATCGGAAATGGTCTTGAAGACCAGGGCGGCAAAGGGACCATCGACATTGAGCGGCAGGGCCTGTTCCTGGCCTTTAATCCTGGCCTTAACGCTTCCCCTTTCTACCGGAGAGGGCATGAAATCCAAGATCCCGTCCAGCACCTGCTGGACTCCGATATTGGTCAAAGCCGAGGCGGCAAAGATGGGGAAAATCTGGTGCGAGAGAATACTCTTCTTCAATCCCTGGAGGAGCTCTTCAGCCGCCAGCTCTCCCTGCTCGAAGTATTTTTCCATCAGCTTTTCATCGCTCTCGGCCACGATCTCCACCAGCTGGGTGTATCTCTTTTCGACTTCTTCCTTGAGGCTGGCCGGAATTTCGGCTTCCTGGAACTTTCCGCTCTCGTCTTTCTCGTACAGGTAGGCTTTCTTCTTGATCAGGTCAACCACCCCGGAGAAGTCCTTCTCCTCACCCACCGGTATCTGGACCGGAATAGCCTGGCGTCCGAAAAACTGCTGGATCTCTTCGACGGTACGCTTGAAGCTGGAATTTTCCCGGTCCAGCTTGTTGACCACCAGCATCCTGGGCAGCTGAAGCTCTTCCAGCATTTCCCAGACTTTTTCCGTACCCACTTCCACCCCGGCCACCCCGCAAACCAGGACCAGGGCTGAGTCCACTGCCCGGAGGCTGGCCCTGGTATCCCAGAGAAAGCTGCTGTAACCGGGCGTATCTATTATGTTGATCTTATTTCCTTTCCATTCCACGAAACAGGGAGCCGAATTGATGGATATCTTTCTCTCTATTTCTTCAGGGTCATAGTCGGTGACAGTGTTTCCCTTGTCCACCTTCGTCAGCCGGGTGGTTACCCCGCCGTCGAACAGGACGGCCGCCGTCAGCGAGGTCTTGCCGGACGAACCATGTCCTATGAAGGCAATGTTCCTGAGCTTATCCGGGCTGTAATCGGCCATTGTAAATCCTCCAGTTAGGTTTATTCAGACCAAGAAAGAGATTCTTGGAAAGCAAAACGAGTATATATAATAGTAAAAAAAGGCGATTTACTCAAGGTAAGCCAGCCAATTACTTTGGCCCCGGTTCTTTCTCAAGGATTTCCTTCAGTTCCGGCGGCAGAGGGCTCTCGAATTCCAGATCCTGGCCACTCCCGGGATGCCGCAGCTGGAGTTTCCAGGCATGCAGGAACAGGCGCGGGCACCCGGGCTTCTGCCGGCTGCTTCCCCCGTACCTGGTGTCCCCGAGGAGAGGATGCCCGATGGCTGACAGGTGAACCCGCAGTTGATGGGTCCGGCCGGTAACCGGACGCAGGGCCAGGAAAGTCGTTTCCCTGAATTCCCTCAGGACTTCATAATGGGTAATGGCCACCCGCGGCTTCCTGGTCCGGACCGATATTTTTTCCCGGTGATGGACATGGCGACCCAGGGGAAGGTCGATTATTCCCTTTTTCTGCCTGAACCGGCCCCGGGCCAGGGCCAGGTAGGTCTTGTGAATCGTCCTGTCCTCAAACTGCTGCCGGAGCGACTGGTAGGCAAAATTGGTACGGGCCACCACCATCACTCCCGAGGTATCCTTGTCAAGGCGGTGGACTATTCCCGGGCGGGCAGCAGAACCCACGGTCGCTATTTCTGGATAGCGATACAACAGCCCGTGAACCAGGGTCCCCTGCCTGACTCCAGCACCAGGATGAACCACCAGGCCGAATGGTTTGTCCAGCACCACGATCTGTTCATCCTCATAGATAATGTGAAGTTCGATTGGTTCCGGTTCAAGCCTGCCTTCTGGACGCGGTTCGGGGAGGTGCAGCTCTATCCTGTCCCCTTCTTTCAGTCTCTGGCCCGGCCTGGCCTTTCGTCCATTAACCTGAACCAGGCCTTCCCTTATAGCCCTCTGGACCTGGGCCCGGCTCAGCTCCGGCAACCTGGTTTTAAGGAATAGGTCCAGACGGATATTTTCGGTTGATTCTACCTGGAATTTTTTCTCAATCACTTTTTCTGCGTCTCATCACTAAGAACAGGGTGATACCGGCCACCAGCCCGGCCAGGCAGTAGAGCTGGGGCAGGGACAGGCTGCTGAGGGCCGTTTCCCCCCTCAGGATGTAAGCCTTGTCTTCATGGTCTCCCCGGAAATACTCGGTGAAAAAACGAATGATTGAGTAATTGATTATGTAAAGGCTGAAAACCTGGCCGGAAAATTTGCGACGTTTCAAAACCGCAAACAGAATAATAAAATTCAGAAAATTAAGCCCGGCTTCATAAAGTTGAACGGGATGCAGTGGTGTGTTGAGCGGAATACCCGTCAGTTCATGGGCATATTCGTTCTTGAACACCACCGCCCAGGGCAGCGAACACTCGCGGCCGTAGCAGCAGCTGGCAGAAAAACAGCCCAGCCGGCCAAAGCCGTGTCCCAGGGCCACGGCCGGAGCCACCAGGTCGGCCGTCGGCCACAGCGGAATTTTCTTTTTTCGAAAATAGAAGATGGCAAAAATGACCCCGAAGGTCAGTCCACCCTGGAAGACCCCTCCCGACCTGGCCAGCGACAGGAGCTCCCCCGGGTTTTCCAGGTAATACGAAAAATGGCTGAAAAAGAGGATCAGCTTGGCCCCGATGAGCGAAATCAGGATTATCCAGAAAGCGGCATCGAGCAACTTGTTGGTATCGTAACCGAGCTTCCTGGCCTGCACATAGATGAACCAGAGAGCCGCGGCCACCCCCAGGGCCATGAAGAAGCCGTAGGTGTGAACCGTTATCGGGCCGACTCGGAAGAGGATGGGGAACATTTCTTCTGACTCCTGAATAGATTAAAGACCAGCAGGGCTGCCCCGACGGTGATGCAGCTATCGGCCAGGTTGAAGAACGGCCAGTGAAACCTCCCAACGTAGAAATCAAGGAAATCGATCACATAGCCCCTTAAGATCCGGTCCAGAATATTGCCCATGGCCCCGCTGATTATCAGGGCAAAGGAAATCCTGGTCAGAAACATCTCGGGCGGGGTTTTCAGAAAATAAAAGGTAACCACGGCAAAGGCCAGCAGGGCTCCGACATTTAAGATTACCAGGGCCAGAGAACTGCTGCTGTTGCCCAGGAAACCGAAGATGGCTCCCCGGTTATGAACCCTGGTCAGGTTGAAGAAGCCAGGGATTACCTCCACCACCTGGTAGAGGCCCAGCGACCTGGCCACCAGGAACTTGGTCAGCTGGTCCAGGGCCAGCCAGAACAGGATGAAAATGAAATAAAAATAGTTCTTCCTGAAAATGGTCATGGCTTAATTAAGTTTCATTTCCGACTTGAGCACCCGGGCACAGCGCTCACAGACTGCCGGATAGTCCCGGTCCTGGCCAACGCTCGATGAATAGTTCCAGCACCGTTCGCACTTCTGGCCGCCAGCACGCTCCACGGACACCACCAGCTCCCCTTCCCCGATCGGACTGACCTCGACCTCCGAAACGATGAACAGCGACGGCAGGTCGTCCTTGAATTCTTCCAGAAGGTCAAAGACTTCACCCGGGGCCCGGAAAACCAGACGGGCTTCCAAGGAATTACCTATCAGTTTGGCTTCCCGGGCCTTCTCCATTTCTTTCTGGACCTGTTCTCTTGTTTCCAGCAAGCGTTCGACCTTCTGCATCAATTCCGGCTCCAGCCAGGGCTGGCTGTCCTCGGGAAATGAACAGAGGTGCACCGAACCAGCCTTATCCTTGAAATCAGGCATGGCCTCCCAGGCCTCGTCGGCTGTAAAGGGAAGAATCGGGGCCATCAGCCTGAGGGTGTTCTCCAGCACCAGGAACATGGCCGTCTGTCCGGACCGGCGTAACTTTGAGGCCGGACCGGAACAGTACATCCGGTCCTTGATCACGTCCAGGTAAAAAGCGCTGAGGTCGACGGTAAAAAAATTGTATAGAGAGTGAAAGACGATGTGAAATTCATAGTCCTCGTAGGCCTTCACCACCCGCTGCCGCACCTGGCGGGCCCTCTCCAGGATCCAGCGGTCGAGCCAGAGCAGTTCTTCCGGAGGCAGACGGTCGGTATCGGGACGAAAATCATAAAGATTACCCAGCAGAAAGCGCCAGGTATTGCGAATCTTACGGTAGGCCTCGACCAGCCGCTGCAGGATTTCCTGGCCGAAGCGGGCATCTTCCTTGTAGTTGAGCATGGCCACCCAGAGGCGCAGGATTTCAGCGCCGTGCTTGGAAATAATCTCCTCGGGCTCGATAATATTGCCCAGGGACTTGGACATGGCCCGGCCCTGTTCGTCCAGGACAAAACCGTGGGTCAGACAGGTCCGGTAGGGCGAACCATTTCTGGCCCCGACCCCGATGACCAGGGAGCTGTTGAACCAGCCCCGGTACTGGTCATGGCCTTCAACATAGAGGTCAGCCGGCCAGGGTAATTCTGGACTCTTGCCCAGGATACCATGGCTGGCCCCTGATTCAAACCAGACATCCAGGATGTTGTTTTCTTTTTTGAACCTCTGGCCACCGCAGCTCGGGCATTTTTGTCCCGGCGGAAGCAACTCTGAAGCCGGCTTCTCAAACCAGGAGTTGGAACCGTGTTTTTCAAAGATATCGGCCACCCTCCTGGTAATATGCTCATCGGCCAGAATGTATCCGCAGTTCTCGCAATAAAAGGCCGGAATGGGTACCCCCCAGGACCGCTGGCGCGAGATGCACCAGTCGGGCCGGCTCTGCATCATGTTGGCAATTCTCTCTTCGCCCCAGTACGGAATCCAGCGGATTTTCTTGATTTCTTCCAGGGTCTTTTCCCGCAGGCCGTTCTTGTCCATGGAGATGAACCACTGCTCGGTGGCTCTGAAGATGACCGGCTGTTTGCAGCGCCAGCAGTGCGGGTAGGAATGGCTGACTTCGGCCTGCTTGAGTAGGGTCCCTTCCTTCTGCATATCCGACACTATCTTCGGATTGGCCTCGAAGACATTCAGTCCGCCGTAACGTTCAACCTGGGCCAGGAACCGGCCTTCTTCGTCGACCGGGGTATAAATATCCAGTCCGTAGGCCAGGCCAGTCAGGTAATCGTCATAACCATGACCGGGGGCGGTGTGGACACAACCGGTCCCGTCCTCCAGGGTGACATAATCGGCCAGGACAAAAACAGATTCCCGGTTGATAAAAGGATGGCGGGCCTTCAGGCCTTCCAGGTCGCGGCCGGTCAGGACGGCCAGTTCCCGGTAGCCCGCCCAGCCCAGTTCCTCGGCCACCACCGGCAGCAACCGCCTGGCCAGGATGAAGACCTCGTCTCCGACCTCGGCCACCGAGTATTCATAATCCGGATGGAAGGCGATGGCCAGGTTGGCCGGCAGTGTCCAGGGAGTTGTGGTCCAGATGATTACCGAAACCTTTTTTCCCCGCAGCTGCGGCAATTTCTCCGACAGGTCCGAGAGCAGTGGGAACTTGACATATATTGAGGGTGATTTCTTTTCCTTGTATTCAATCTCGGCCTCGGCCAGGGCGGTCTGGCAGTGAAGACACCAGTGAACCGGTCTCTTTCCTTTGTAAATATTACCAGAAGCAAAAAATTCAGCCAGGAATCTCAATATATCGGCTTCGTAACCCGGGTTCATGGTCAGGTAGGGATTCTTCCAATCGCCGAAAACGCCCAGCCGCCGGAATTCCTCCCTCTGGATATCGATGAATTTCAGGGCATACTTACGGCATTCTTCCCTGATGTCGATGACCGTCATCTCCTTTTTCCTGGCTCCAAGCAGCTGGTCAACCCTGATTTCAATGGGCAGTCCGTGGCAGTCCCAGCCCGGTATATAAGGAGACAGGTAGCCCATCATGGTCCTGGACTTGACGATGAAATCCTTGAGAATCTTGTTGAGGGCTGTCCCCAGGTGGATATGGCCGTTGGCATAGGGCGGGCCGTCATGCAGGATAAAGGTCGGCCGGTCCTTCCTGCTCTGTATGATCCTCTCGTAAAGGTTCATACCGTTCCACTTCTTGATTATTTCCGGCTCTTTCTGGGCCAGCTGGGCCTTCATGGCAAAAGAAGTCTGGGGCAGGTTCAGGCTCTTTTTGAGGTCAAGCGGTTCAGACATCGGCATTCTCCACCGGGCAAATCAATTTTTTCTATTATAGAACAGCTCCACCCAATCTGCCACTGCCCGTGGCCAATTTTTCGGGGTTTCAATCCTGGCGGAAATGGCAGCCGCGGCTCTCGGTGTTGGCCAGGGCGGCCTGGGTAATCATCAGGGCCACCTGGATGCCGTGCCGGAGGTCGACGATTTCCGGATCCATGGGAGCTTCCTTATAAAATTTATCAATCCGGTGCTTGAGGTATTCCAGGTCAGCCCGGGCCCTCTCCAGCCTCTTGGCCGTCCTGATGATGCCAGCATAATTCCACATGGTACTCCGGATGGTGGCCCAATCCTGATGAATCAGAGCCGGGTCGATGTCCTCCTCGTTCTCAGGATAATACCAGGGACGAATGAGTGATGGATCATAAGGGAAACCCGGCTGGAAATGATCAGAAATATGCCTGACTGCCCGGATAGCCCAGACCAGGCCTTCCAGCAACGAGGTGGAAGCCAGCCGGTTGGCCCCATGAACTCCACTGCAGGCCACCTCACCCACGGCATACAGGCCATTCAGGGAACTTCTTCCCCAGGTGTCGACCAGCACCCCGCCGCAGCAGAAATGGGCGGCCGGAACCACCGGAATCGGCTCCCTGGTAATGTCTATACCGTACTGCAGGCAGGTTTTATAAATATAGGGAAACCTTTTCTTGATATCCACCCTGGCATAGCTGGCCAGGTCCAGCAGAACGAAGCTGGAATTGGTATTGATCATTTCCTGGTATATGGCCCTGGCCACCTCATCGCGCGGGGCCAGTTCCTTCTGCGGACTGTATTTCTCCATGAAGGTCCGCCCGTCCCTGGTCTTGAGCCTGGCTCCTTCTCCCCTGACCGACTCCGAAATCAGAAAACCGTCGGCCTCGCGGTGATAGAGGGAGGTCGGATGGAACTGGATGTACTCCATGTTCACTATTCTGGCTCCGGCCCGGAGGGCCATGGCGTAGCCCGCCCCGATTGTAGTTCTTGGATTAGAGGTAAACTGGTACACGGCCCCGCAACCGCCGGTGGCCAGGATGGTATGGGGGGCCAGGAATTTTTTTACCTTCCTGCTCCGGTTGTCAAGCACATATGCTCCCAGACAACAGGGCTCCCGGTAATAGCTGAGCGGGCTGGTGGAATGATGCGGAACGGTCAGCAGGTCAACAGCCGTATGGTCAAAAAAGAGGTGAACATTGGGAAGCTGCCGGAGCCTGTCCATGAGGGCGGTGGAAATCCTCCGCCCGGTCGCATCCTCCACGTGAAGAATCCGGCGCCGGGAATGGCCTCCCTCCAGGGCATAATCCAGTTTCTCGGGTGAAGACCGGGCAAACGGTATCTTTAATTCATTAATCAGGATTCGCTCGATGGCCCGCTGGCCTTCGCTGATGAGCACTTCGACCGCTTCGGGATTATTGATCTGGTCGCCAGCCTTAAGGATGTCAGCCCTGAGCAATTCGGGGTCGTCATCATCTCCGAAGGAGACTATGCCACCCTGGGCCCAGTAAGTGTTGGAGCCTTCGGGACCGGAAGACTTGATAACCAGGTTTACTTCCAGCCCCAGGCCGGCGGCTTCCAGGGCCGCCGTGGCCCCGGCTATACCACCACCGATAATTAACAGATCCGAAAAATATTCTTCTTGTTCGTGTTTCTTCATCAGCATCGGTTATGTGTTCTCAAAGGAATTCAAGAGAAATATCGGCCGACTTAAAGGAATGGGTCAGCGCCCCGACCGAAATGTAATCAACGCCGGCCAGGGCCAGTTCGCGGACATTCTGAAGGTTGACCCGACCCGAGGCTTCCAGCGGCACCCGGCCTGAAACCAGCTCCACGGCCGCCCTGATTTCCTCCACTGTCATGTTGTCCAGCATTATCCAGTCAGCTCCGTTGTCCAGCGCTTCCCGGACTTCGTCTAGGCTGGTAGCCTCGACTTCGATTTTTACCTCCGACAGAGACCGGGCCCGGAGATATTCTCTGGCTTTCTTCAGGGCCGGAGCGATTCCCCCGGCCTGCCTCAGATGGTTATCCTTGATCAACATCATGTCGGACAGGCTCATCCGGTGGTTGGTCCCGCCTCCCATCCTGACCGCATATTTCTCCAGCTGCCGCCAGCCTGGGGTGGTTTTCCTGGTATCCAGGATCCTGGCCCTTGTCCCCCTGGTGGCCTCAACAAACAACCTGGTCAGGCTGGCCACCCCGGATAACCGCTGGAGAAAATTAAGAGCTGTCCTCTCCCCTTTTAGCAGCGAGGCGGCCCGGCCGCTGACCTCGGCCAGAACCTGGCCGGGCTGGAACTCCTGGCCATCTTCTAATCTTTTTATGAACTCAACCTCCGGGTCCAGCCGGTTAAACACTCTGGCCGCCACCTCGATACCGGCCAGCACCCCGACCTGCTTGGCCTGGAACACTGCCCTGGCCAGTTCCTCTTCTGGAATTATGGCTTCGGTGGTGATGTCGCCGGCCGGCAGGTCTTCGTCAAGGGCCAGGTCTATCAGGTGGTCAATTCTTTGCCAGTCCATTGAAAATGATTATATGAGTTTGGGAGAATAGCGTCAACCTTATAGCCGGCCCTGATGCCAGGAATTATTGGTTCCGGTATCTTGCCCCTGAACCCGTTTTGTGGCAAAATTCTTCCTAATTTTCTCCGGGCAAAGGATTAAGTTATGACTCAAAGAAAAAGGGCGGTGAAGACCGAACCGAATTATTTTCATCTGCAGCCGGAAGAACTGAAAAGGGTTCTGTCTCTGGCCCTGGCCCGGGGCGGGGATTTCGCCGATATTTTCCTGGAATACCGGACTTCTCTGTCCATCCTAATGGAAGAGGACATCATCAAGGAATCTTCAGAAAATGTCATTCTGGGGCTGGGACTCCGGGTTATCCGCAAAGATAAAACCGGCTATGCCTATACCAATGACCTATCAGAGGAAAAGCTCAGGTCGGTGGCCCTGACCGCCTCGGCCATTGCCAGCGGCAGGGCGGGTCAGAAGTTTCCGTTTCGTCGTCTCAGGAATCTGCGAACGGAAAAAGATGTCGCCCGGGCCAGGCTGGTGGCCAGTTCCCGTCCGCTTCAGGAAAAAATCCAGCTGGTGGAAAGGGCCTACCGCTCCGCCCTGAATTACAATCAGTCCATCAGGAAGGTCCAGGTAGCCTATGGAGAATCTCTGCAGCACATCAAGATCTTGAATTCAGAGGGAGTGCTGGTTGAAGACAGAAGGCCGATGGTCAAACTGGTGGTCATGGCCCTGGCCGAAAAAAACGGCCGCCGGGAATCAGGCTTCTGCGGCGGGGGCGGAAGGGTCGGCCTGGAATACTTCAAAAGAGAGTTGACCCCGGAAACCATCGGACAGGAAGCGGCCAGAGAAGCCTGCCTGCTGCTCGAAGCCGTTGACCCGCCGGCCGGCGAGATGCCGGTGGTTCTGTCACCCGGCCACAGCGGCGTGCTCATCCATGAAGCGGTGGGACACCTGCTGGAGGCCGATTTCATCCGCAAAAAAACTTCGGTCCTCTGGAACAAGCTGGGGAAAAAGGTCGGCTCCGAACAGCTAAACATCTATGACGACCCCACCCGACCGGGCTTCCGCGGTTCTTACAATTTCGACGACGAGGGCAGTCGCCCCCATAAGACCCTGCTGGTGGAAAAAGGCGTGGTCCGGGGATTCCTTCAGGATTTACTCTCGGCCCGCCTGATGAAAAAGGAGCCAACCGGGCATGGCCGACGGGAGGATTTTTCCTGCTGGCCGTTGCCGAGAATGGCCAATACCTATATTGACCGGGGCGATTACGACCCGGAAGAAATCATCCGCAGCGTGAGAAAAGGTTTTTATGTCAGCCGCCTGTCTGGCGGTCAGGTCGAGGACTCCGGGCAGTTCACCTTTTCGGTAACACTCGGCTACCTTATAGAAGACGGCCGCCTGGGAAGGCCGGTGAGACAGGCCACCCTGATCGGAACCAACCTTGATATCCTGCAAAAAGTCGAGATGGTCGGCAGCGACCTGGAGTTTGGCTGGCAGACCGGGACCTGTTCCAAGGAGGGTCAGGACGTGCCGGTGGCCGACGGCTGCCCGACCATGAAAATTTCCAGAATGACCGTAGGGGGACTCAGATGAAAGCTGCCAGCCACGACCTCAGAAAACTGGCCGAAAAGCTGGTGCAGTATGGACGGAAGCTGGGAGCGGATGAAATGGAGGTCACCCTGTACGACGGCCGCGAGTTCAATGTCGATGTCAGACTCGGCCGGATTGAAAACCTGGTTGAGGCCGACTCCCGCTATTGTGCCTTCCGGTTATTCAAGGATAAGAAGGTGGCCTCGGCCAGTTCCTCCGACCTGAACCTGTCCACGCTTCAGGCCCTGGTCCGGAAGGCTCTGACAAGAGCCAGCCTGACCCATGCTGACGAGTTTGCCGGCCTGCCGGCTCCGGCCCGGTTCAAGGTCACCGAGGACTCTCTCAAGCTATACGACCCGGAAGTGGCCGGTCTTAGACCACAGGAAAAAATTAAAATGGCCCTGGCCACCGAAAGAATAGCCCTCGAGGATAGAAGAATAACCAATTCCTTCGGAGCCAGCTTTGTCAGCAACGAGCTGAGAACCATACTGGTCAACTCCAGCGGCTTCAGCGGCGAATATCTTCAGACCTATTGCAGCCTCAGCCTGGGATTGCAGGCCGGTCAGGGCGATCACCTGGTGGAAGATTACTGGTTCTCTTCAAAAAGGCATCTACGGGACCTGGCCACGCCGGAAGAGGTGGCCCGGACGGCAGTGGAAAGAACCGTGCGACAGCTTAATCCGCAGAAAGTGAAAACTCAAAATGTCCCGGTAATTTTTGAGCCGACCATGACCTCCTGGCTGCTGGCTTTCCTCTTTTCCTGCGTTTCCGGTACCGCCGTTTATCAGCAGACCACCTTTCTGGCCGGGCGGTTGGGTGAAAAGATCGGAAACGACCTGATAACCGTCATTGATGATGGTTTGCTGCCGGGCCGCCTTGGCTCCAGGCCCTTTGACTCGGAAGGAGTCCCCACCCAGCGGACGGTGGTCATAGAAAATGGGGTGCTCAGGAACTACCTCTGCAACACTTACGCTGCCAGGAAATTGAACCTGCCGGCCACCGGCAATGGCAATGGCCGGGGCGTGGTTCCGAACAACTTCTACCTGGAACCGGGAACAATAACGCCCGACGAAATCATCAGATCCACCAGAAAGGGCTTCCTGCTGACCAGGGTCATCGGACACGGGCTTAATTCGGTAACAGGGGATATCTCTCGCGGGGCCTGCGGGCTGTGGATCGAGGACGGCCAGGCAGTCTACCCTGTTTCCGAGGTGACCATCGCCGGAAACCTGGGCCAGATCCTCCAGAACATCGAACTGGTGGGCAACGATATTCAGTTTGAAAGCCCGGTCTGCGGTCCGACCATCAGGGTGGGAGAAATGACCGTGGCCGGGAAATGAGTCAGTTCTTAACCTTTTACTCTCCGGCCGAATCGATTCAGGTGAACAACATCGGTCAACTCTCTTTTTGGTACATGCAGGGTTTCGTTTTCGTCCTTCCAGTACTTTACCGAGCCCTGAAAACTTTCAACCACCGGGCTCTCGGCCGGATAGCCCAGGGCCAGGACCGAATCGATTTTATATTCTTCCGGAATTTCCAGGATATTCTTCAACCGCTCCCGGTCCACCGAAATCAACCAGCAGCTGCCCAGTCCCTGGGTTAAAGCCCCCAGGATGATATTTTCGGCAGCGGCTCCGACATCATATTCGTAGCCCTTCTGCCTGATTCCGGTATTGACCACTATCACGATGTAAGCTGTCGGCTCCTGCCCCGGCTTGGGATTACCGGCCGGGTTGATGTAGGCCGCCCAGCGCAGCCAGGGGAAGACCTGCCTTCTAACTTCCGGATCCTGGACTATTATGAATTCCAGGGGCTGCAGGTTGGCCGCCGAAGGTGCCAGCCGGCCCAGGTCGGCCAGTTCCAGAAGAACATTGGCCGGTATCTCTTCGGCGCGAAACTGACGGATGGTCCTTCTTTTTCTGATGAGCTCCAGGAAATCTTCCATGTTCACCCTCCTTCGGTTCGGATCCAGGCCGGCCGTCTGATGTCCGGCGCCTTTATCTTAAAAATAATCGTGAAGGAAAGCAATATGATTCCGGCCACCAGGTACATTGGCTGAAGCCCGGCCAGCTCGGATATCCAGCCGTAGAAGATGGAACCCAGCCCCATGCCCACATCGAACAGGGAATTGTAAAGACTTATGGCCAGGCCCTTGTTCTCCCTTCCCAGAAAATATATTAAATAGGTGCTGAGCGCGGGGAAGATCAATCCCTGCCCGAAGCCTCCAATAAAGCCGGTCAGCCATAGCCCGGCCATCGACTTTATCTGCCAGATCAGAAAGAGGTTAAGCCCGATGATCACCGCCGATATCAAGACCACCCTTTTCGGACCAAAACGATCGGCCAGACCGCCCAGCCGGAACCTGGACATGATGGCCGCCGCCGAGAAAATGATAAAGAAGGGTCCGACCCGACCCAGGCTCAGGGCTTTCACCAGAAGAGGCATGAAATAAATCATGGCCCCCCTGACCGACCCGTGAACTACCGGCATCGAACCTATGATGAGCAGCACGACCAGCGAGGCCGAACCCAGAATACCAGAGAGGGGTGAAGACCGGCCGGGCTCCCGGTCTTCTTTTGGCAGCTCCCGGGTCAGGCTAACCAGGAGAAATGATAGCAGAAGGAAAACCAGGCTGGAGTTGAACAGACCGGCAAAACCGGCCCGCCTGATTATTTCTTCTCCCAGCGAAGGCCCGACCGCATTGGCAATCAGCCCGGCCACCCCGACGATTCCGATGGAACGGGCCATGCTCTGAACCGGGGCCAGGTCGGTACACATGGTTATGGTCGCGGTCATGCTTATTCCCCAGCCAATCCCGGTCAGGGCCCTGAGCAGAACCGGCAGGGTCCCGCCCCCGTTGACCAGGTGAAAGAGCGGAACGCTTAAAATAAGGATCGCTATGCCCAGCAGCGATATTTTTTTCCCGCCCTGTCGATCAATCAGGCTGCCAAAAAACGGCCGGATGGCGATGGCGGTCAGGCTGTGAATGCCCATGATCAACCCGACCTGGCTGCCGCTGAACTGGAATTGTTTCAGGAATAGCGGCAAAAGGAAGAAAAGACTGACCGAAAGGAAGAGAAAAAAATAGGCGGTCAGACCGAGCAGGAAATCCCGGCTCCAGAGTCGGTTCTTTCGATCGAGAGTGGATTTTTCGGCCATCGATTTTTTCAGCCGGCCCCTACAAATTGAAATAGAAAAATAGCTTAATTCAGCCTGTTTGTAAACAGGGTGCTGGCTGTTGGGGTTAGGGGAAAATCTCATATAAGGGGATGATTGAAGGAGGGTATCCTTTGACTCTGCCCAGCCAGCACAACAGAGTCCGATACAATTTTATCATAGACCGCAAAAAAATCAACTCCGCCGTAAAATATCAACTCCCTCCAGCCCCGACCGGTTGACAGGCCAGGCGGCTTATGTTAGAAAATCAAAAATATTCTGGTCGAGGGCAAAGATGAGCACCAAATTTCTATACCCAAGGGAATCTTTAAAAAAAATCAGCCGAAACCTGCTCCTGGTCCTGGTTGGTTCGGCTATCATGGGCCTCGGCTATGCGCTTTTCCTCATCCCCTACCACCTGGTTCCGGGTGGGGTTTCCGGCATCTCGATCATACTCAATTACCTGTTCAAGCTGCCCGTTGGCCTGCTGATAATCGCCCTCAACATCCCGGTTTTTCTGCTGAGTTATAAATTCCTCGGGAAAAAATACCTCCTGACCACTTTACTGGGCATGACCGTTTCTTCGCTGCTGATTGACTTCTTCAATGAAATAATCAGACTGCCCCGGGGGACAGAAAATCCGCTGCTGGCCGCCATCTACGGCGGTTTGATGCTGGGGCTGGGACTGGGCCTGGTCTTCCGGGGACAGGCCTCCACCGGCGGCTCGGACGTCATCGGCCTGATCCTGAACAAGTACACCGGCCTGACCGTGGGCATCAGCATCATGCTGACCGATTTCGTTATCATCTCGGCCTCGGGACTGGTCTTCAGGAACCTGGAAGCTCCGCTCTATGGTTACATTGTTCTTTTCATCTCCTCCAAGGTAATAGACCTGGTCCTGGAAGGCTGGAGCTTCTCCAAGCTGGTGTTCATCACCTCCACCCGGGCCGACCAGATCGCCAGCTTTATAATCAATCAGCTCGACCGCAGTGGCAGCGCCCTCAAGTCCCGTTCCCTGTATCTAAACCGCGAGGGTGAAATCATCATCACCGTCATCCACCGCAAACAGCTGCCCGAGCTGAAAGCCTTTATTAAGAAGACCGACCCCCAGGCCTTTGTCATCATCAATGACACCTATGAGGTCCTGGGTAAGGGCTTCAAACCCATCCATTCCAGCTGAACTTGACAATCAGACCGGTTCTCAGGTTCGCCCGGGCCGGCCATAACCCGAAGACCGATTCCGTTTGAATTTTTTCGCGGGCTGTGGTAGTTAAAAGCAATCAGGCAAGCCAAGAGGTGGAGTATGCTTAACTTTGAGATAACTTTCATGGACTTCCTCCTGGAACACCAGGAGCGGCACGGCCGGACCTATCACTTTCTGATCCTGATGAACAGCATCCTCAACGCGGCCAAGCGGATCCAGCACTATTACCTGACCGGTGCCCTGAAGGGCAATCTGGGATTGAGTGGCCTGGTCAATATCCAGGGGGAAAAGGTCATGAAACTCGACCAGATAGCCAACGAGGTGGTTAAACACTACCTGGCCCGCTCCGGCCGGGTCATTTACGCCGTCAGCGAAGAAGAAGATGAAATAATTCCGATGAACGCCGCCGGCCGTTACTTCGTTTACTACGACCCGATGGATGGTTCGTCCAACATACCCCATAACCTGCCGGTTGGCTTTCTGTTCGGCATAGCCAAGAGAAACCTGGAAGGACCGGAAGATGGCCACCTCAGGGCCGGCCAGGAGTTCATCGCCTCCGGGATGTTCGTCATACCCACCGGGACCTTTACCATAGCCCTGAAGGAGGCCGGCTGCTGGCGCTTCCACATCGATGAAACGATGAACTTCGTCAAGCCAACCCGTATGCAACTGCCCTCAGACCGGAAGAGCTGGGAGCTGTCGTTTAACTCGGCCCACCGGGAGTATTTTGCCCCGGCCGTGCGTGACTGGCTAAACCAGAACGAAACTAAATACCAGTTCCGTTACCTCGGGGCCCTGGCCGGAGATTTTCACCGCATCCTGAGTAACGGCGGACTATTTCTATACCCGGCCATAGTCAACCACCCCGACCCCGGAAAAAATTATCCCCAGGGTAAGCTCCGGCTGATGTACGAGGCGGCCGTGGTCAGTTTTATGTGTCGGGAGGCCGGCGGCCGGGCAGTCGACGAAAACGGCCAGTCCATCCTGGAAATCAAGCCGGAGCATCTCCACCAGAGGACGGCCCTGTACCTGGGTTCTTCTGAGCTGGTGGCTGAAATCGAAGAGGTCCTGAAAAAAGAACGGGCCAAGACCTGACCCATACTCAAAAGCCGAGTTCTTTAATTTGATCGATAACCTGCTCGAACCTTTCCACCCGGCCCTGGCCATAGGCCTGTTCCAGGTCGGTCAGCAGCCGGGCCAGTTTCCAGGCCCGGTCCGAGCTCAGCGGTTCGGACACCCTTTTCGGGTCCCGGAAAACCCGCGGATGGAGGTCGCCCACGGGCAACCCTTCCCTATCCTGTGAAAGTTCCTGGAAAAGGGTCTGGTTGGTAATGGCCAGCAGGTGATCTCTAAGATTAATGAAAAATAGCAGGCCATAAATTTCGAGCAGGTAACTCTTCTCCCCGGCCGTTGCCCTTTCCAGGGCAGCCTGCAGGCCCGGCGGCTGGTCATAGGAATAAATCTTCTTCATGGCCCTCAGGTATGATTCATTCCTGGCCATGGCCGCCGGCAGCACTTCCTTGGAATAAAACTCAGACAGCTGATTCAGGTCGAGCGGCAACTTTCGGTTACCATCTTCGGCCAGGGGCAGGATTAAAACCGGCCTGGCGCTGCTGGTTAGAAATATTTCCCGGCGGTCGAAATAGCCATTGCCATTGGTATCAAAATAACGTATTTCCCCGACCCGGGGCAGACCGGCCAGGTAGCCCAACGGCAGCCAGCCCTCTTCTGCCCGGAACAGATGAATTCTTTGATCAACCTCGTTATAGTAGAATTCCACCCGGTCCGCAGAAGAAGCAATTTCTCTTCTGACATTCCATTTCTGCAGGCAGCGGGAGGCCGAGTCCAGTGGCCGCCGCTCTCCGGTCCAGCCTATCCCCTGACCTTCCTGCTCCTTCCAGTTGACGTTTTTCTCCATACTCTCATCACGGTATTCCCTCCAGGAAAAACCGGCCTCTGACACTTCCAGGCCTTTAATTAGGCTCTTGATTTTTTCGTATTGGACGGTAAAGACTTCCTGAGGCGGCCGCCTTTTCGGGGAAAATATCCTGTACTCATCGAGGATAAAGGGAGCCCGGCCGGACAGGGTCAGACCCAAATCATAGTGGAAGGGCGCATCCTGGCTGTTGCCACGGTCGACATCGTAACTGATCTCCAGTGAGCCGACTACCGGGCCGGTGGCCTCTTCCACCACATTGACCCGGACCAGCAGGTCAGTCAGGCCGTCATCATTCAGGTCCAGGCTGGCCACCGGGCAGATTCCAGCAGGTCGCCAGCTCCTGAGGGCCTGGTTGTATATGTTCTGGAAGTGGAGTTTTTTACCGCTGAGGTTCTGGGTGAATATTTCAGCCATCAGTTCCAGCGGATTCTTGAATTTGATTATCTCCCCTATGTTTTCAAAATCGTAGCCGACCCAGGCCCGGGTCAGGTAGCCCCTTTCAAAGTACCTAACCTCCATGAAATCAGGCTGGCCATCCTCGTTTTCGTCGGCATAATCAACCACCAGGTCAACCTGGCCGTCCCGGTTAAGGTCGTAGAGGTAACAATCGTCGTGGTAATCGCCGCCGGACTTAAGGCTCTCGTTACCATCGTCATCAATAACCCAGACCAGGATATCAACCTGCCGGCCATCATCCAGCCCGTAACTTTCCAGCTTGACCGCCATCCGCTCCCTGGCCTCCCCGCCTTCTTCCAGCATCAGCGTCTCGCCCGGCTTCAGCTCCAGGGTTTTCTTCCACCATTTGCGGGATTTCAGACCCGGCAGTCGTCCCTCCGGGGTCAGGGCAGTGGCCTTCATCCACCACGGCCCACGCCCTTCCTCCCCGGGTTTAAGGGGACGGGCGGTTCTCTTCTGCGGCTCAAGGGAAAAAGGAGATAAGCAGACCAGGAACATCAGCAGTAATAACGACAGCACATATTTATTCTTCATTCTCAACCTATGTCCATCAATCTTTAATAATTATTTCACTGTAATCCTATTTTATGGCGCCCGGCCTGTCAATCAGCAAAATAGCAGGCTGGCTAGAACCAGGACAGCGCTGGTTTGGGTCCGATCGCTGACGAAGATCTTAATTAAGGCAGGACTCATGAGCTGTAAGCATCCAGCCGCCGCGGAAAAATTTGCAATCGTCATTAAGTCCAAATCCTGTTATAATTTTTAATCCGAGGTGAAAAATGTGCGGCCAGGTTCTTCAGTCCATCGAAAAAGAAATCGGGCCTCGTCTTAAACCCGCCTATGACCCCGGTTTCCTGCCGCTGGGAAAATTCATTTCCTGGTACCGAAAGATGGCGGCCGGCAGCGGCCGGGAAATCGGTCTGGCCATAGAGAGAGAAAACGGGCTCACGGCCACCTGGAAAACAGAGATTCTTCCAATTTCTCCGGAAACCTGGCCCCTGACCCTGGCCTACATCGAACGCCTGGCCAAGTTCCTGCTCTGGCAGAAAGGTGGCTGGAAAATCTATTTTCAGGGGCCCGGAGAAATTTTTGAGCACCTGCGGGAGCTCTATTCATCCCGGGGTGCAAGGCAATTCGATGTTAACCTGATGAGCACTGTCTATGAGCGGCCGTTTGAGGTGGTCCTGGTCGGAGCCGGGGAATTACCACCCGAACGGGATAACCCCCTGGTTCTGGGAGGACATTTGGACGGCTGCCGTCTTGGTTTTGACCTGGGTGCCAGTGATTTCAAGGTGGCCGCCCTGCAGGACGGCCGGGTGGTCTTCAGCCAGGAAATTCCCTGGAATCCCCAGCAGCAGGCCGACCCGGAATACCACCGGCAGCACCTGCAACAGGGCCTGAAGCTGGCCGCTTCCCACCTGCCCCGGGTAGAAGCCGTCGGAGGCAGCGCGGCCGGAATTTACATCAACAACCAGGTCAGGATTGCCTCCCTGTTTCGCTCGGTGCCAAGGGAACTGTTCGAGAAAAAAGTTAAAAATCTTTTCCTGGAAATGCAGGCAGAGTGGGGCGTGCCATTCGAGGTCATCAACGACGGTGAGGTTACGGCCCTGGCCGGATACCTCAGCCTCAACCGGACCGCCGTCCTGGGAATTGCCATGGGTTCCAGCGAAGCCGGCGGTTATCTCAACCGCCAGGGGCATCTGCCGGGCTGGCTGGACGAGCTGGCCTTCGCCCCGGTTGACCTGAACCCGCAGGCCGCTGTGGACGAATGGTCTGGCGACCGGGGGGTCGGAGCCATGTATTTTTCCCAGCAGGCGGTGAATAAACTGGCCCTGGCCGCCGGGTTCACCTTCCCGCCCGAAGCCAAGCTTCCGGACAGGCTCAAGCAGGTCCAGTCCCTGGCCGAAAAGGGAGACGAAAGGGCGACCAGGATTTTCAGGGACATAGGAATCTACCTGGGCTACACCGCCCAGCTGTATTCTCTGTTCTATGATTATGAAACCCTGATGATTTTGGGCCGGGTTACTTCTGGCGCCGGCGGTGACCTGATCAAGCAGGAAGCCGAGCGGGTCCTGGCCCTGGAATTTCCGGAACTGAGGGAAAAAATCGAAATCCACCTGACCGATGAAAAAAGCCGCCGGGTAGGTCAGGCCGTGGCCGCGGCCACCCTGCCCCAGATAACAAAAAAGGAATAAGCAAAAAATGGAAGTGATCATCCAACCCGACAGCCAACAGGCCAGCTGGCTGGCCGCCAGGCTGGTCAGAAAACTGATACTGGAAAAACCCCGCCCGGTGCTGGGCCTGGCCACGGGCAATACGCCCCTGCAGCTTTATAAATATCTGGTAACCATGCACCGGGAAGAAGGCCTGGATTTCAGCCGGGTCGTAACCTTCAACCTGGATGAATACGTCGGGCTTTCGCCCGACCATCCCGCTTCCTTTCATCATTTCATGTGGACCAACCTCTTCAGCCAGGTCAACATCCGGCCGGAAAACGTGCACATCCCGGATGGGCTGGCCCCTGACATCCCGGCCTGCTGTGAAAAATATGAACAGGAGATCAAGGCCGCAGGCGGCATTGATATTCAAATTCTGGGCCTGGGAACCAATGGCCACATTGGCTTCAACGAGCCTTCCTCTTCTTTAAGCTCGCGGACCAGGATCAAGACCTTAACCGACCAGACCAGGAAAAATAACGCCGTTTTTTTTGGCGGTGAAGAAAACGTTCCCTATCACGCCATAACCATGGGCATCGGGACAATTCTCGAAGCCCGGACCTGCCTGCTGATGGCCTTCGGCAAGAAAAAGGCCCGGGCCATCGCCCTGGCCGTGGAAGGTCCCGTCACCGCCTCGGTCCCGGCCTCGGCCCTGCAGCTTCACCCCCGGGCCATAATTCTTCTCGACCGCGAAGCCGCTTCCGAGCTCAAGAACCTGGATTATTACCGCTGGGTGTTTGAACACAAGCCCGAGTGGCAGAAGGTCTGATCTGTCTCCAAAGCTCTTCTTTGACTTGTTTTTCCCGCCTGTGATATAAGATTCTAACCTTAATTTAAGTCAAAGGATTGAGCCATGCATCTGACCACCCTTGACTGGATTATCGTCATAGTTTCCATCAGCATCTGTTTCCTGCCTCCCTTAATCCTGAGCCGCCGAGCCGGAAAGAACACGGCCGAATTCTTCACCTCCGGCCGGGCCGCTCCCTGGTGGCTGATCGGGATTTCCATGGTGGCCACCACCTTCAGCACCGATACCCCCAACCTGGTTACCAACATCGTTCGCAATAACGGCGTGGCCGGTAACTGGGTCTGGTGGGCCTTTCTCCTGACCGGGATGATGACCGTCTTTTTCTATGCCAGGCTCTGGCGGCGGTCTCGGGTTCTGACCGACCTGGAATTCTACGAGCTGCGCTATTCAGGCAAGCCAGCTTCCTTTGTCCGCGGTTTCCGGGCAATTTACCTGGGGCTTTTCTTCAACTGCGTGATCATGGCCTCGGTCAACCTGGCTGCGGCCAAGATTGCCAACGTCATCCTGGGCTGGCCCATGGCCAGGACCCTCATCATCTGCAGTATCATCAATGTTACCTTCGCCGCCCTGGCCGGCCTGTGGGGCGTCCTGGTGGTCGACCTGATCCAGTTCGGAATTGCCATGACCGGGGCCTTTTCTGCGGCCATTTTCGCCCTCAAGCAGCCTGAAATTGGCGGGCTATCCGGATTGTTTTCCAAGCTTGATGCCAGAACCATCGGTCTTCTGCCGGACTTTGGCAACTGGACCATTGCCCTGTCCATATTCATTATTCCGGTGGTGGTCCAGTGGTGGTCGGTCTGGTATCCGGGAGCCGAGCCGGGCGGCGGCAGCTACATCGCCCAGAGAATGCTGGCGGCCAAGAGCGAAAAAGATGCACTCTCCGGCACCCTGTTTTTTAATTTTGCTCACTACGCCCTACGGCCCTGGCCCTGGATCCTGGTGGCTCTCTGCTCTTTCATCATCTACCCCGAGCTGTCCGACATACAGAAAGCTTTTCCGGGAGTGGACCCGAAGCTGATCGGCAACGACATGGCCTATCCCGCCATGTTGCGGTTTTTGCCTTCCGGCTTTCTTGGAATCATGGTAGCCGGGCTGCTGGCCGCCTATGTTTCCACCCTGGTCACCCACCTGAACTGGGGCAGTTCTTACGTGGTCCACGATTTCTACCGTCGCTTCATCAAACCCGGGGCCGATGAAAAGCACTATGTAACTGCCGGGCGCATCATGACGGTCATCCTGATGGTCCTGGCCAGCCTGCTGACCTTCGTCCTGGAATCGGCCAAGGCCAGTTTTGACCTGATGCTGTCGATCGGAGCCGGAACCGGTTTGATATACCTGCTGCGCTGGTTCTGGTGGCGCATCAATGCCTGGTCGGAAATAGCGGCCATGGCCAGCTCGTTCACCGTGGCCGTTTTCTTCTTCCTGCGTGGCAAGATGAGCCACCCGGTTCCCCAGCATATTTCCTTACTGGTCACCATAGCTTTTACCACCGTGGTCTGGCTGGTGGTTACCTACCTGACCAGGCCCGTTGACCGGGATAAACTCCTGTCCTTCTACCGCCTGGTCAGACCGGCCGGACCGGGCTGGAAAAAACTCAGGCTGGAATCAGGACTGGAAGGCTCTCCCGACAGCCTGACCCTGTCCTTTGCCGGCTGGGTGGCCGGCTGTATTTTTGTCTATTCCGCCCTTTTCGGCACGGGCGCTTACATCTATGGTCGCTGGCCGCTGGCCGTTTTCTGGACCGTGCTTTTTGTGGTCAGCACTTTTGCCCTTATAAAAATAATCGGAAAAATCTGGGCCGGGGCCGGCCAGGAAGTTCAGGCCGGAGGCTGAAATGTTTGCCCTGGGGATTGATTCCGGTACTCAGGGCACCAAGGCCCTGGTGGTAAAAATAGACTCGGGCCAGGTCATGGGCCGCGGCTATGCCCGCCATCAACTCGTTTCCGGACTGAAGCCGGGAGAATCCGAGCAGGACCCCGGGGATTGGGTCCGGGCCATGGAGGAGGCTATCGGCCAGGCACTTAAATCCGCAGCCATCAATCCCCGGGAGGTGGTCTGCCTGGGTATTTCTGGCCAGCAGCATGGTTTTGTGCCGCTGGATTCTGGCCACAACCCGCTGCGCCCGGCCAAGCTCTGGAACGACACCTCTACCGTGGACGAAACCGAGGAAATCATCCAGGCCCTGGGCGGACGAAAAGCTTTTATCGAAAAGCTCGGAATAAGCCTGGCTGTGGGTTACACCGCCTCCAAGATTCTCTGGCTGAAAAAAAACGAGCCGGAGAATTACGCCCGCTTGAGCTTGATACTCCTTCCTCACAATTATCTGAATCTCTATCTCACCGGAAAGGCCCACATGGAATACGGCGATGCCTCGGGCACCGGGCTGATGGACATCAGGAATCGGTGCTGGCACCCGGAAGCCATCCGGGCCATAGACCCGGAGCTGGAGAACAAACTGCCCCCGATTTCCCATCCGGAAGAACCCGTGGGCCTGCTGAGAAAAGAGGTTGCCGCCAAGTTCGGACTGGAGCGGGTCCTGGTGGCTGCCGGGGGTGGGGACAACATGATGGCGGCCATTGGCACCGGCAATGTGAACGAGGGAATCTGCACCGTCAGCCTGGGAACCTCGGGCACCGTTTTTTCTTTTTCCGCCCGGCCATTTATCGACCCGGAGGGAGAAATTGCCGCCTTCTGCGACAGCACCGGTGGCTGGCTGCCGCTGTTGTGCACCATGAATGTCACCAATACCACCGAACTCCTTAAAGAACTTCTGCGCATAGACAACCAGGAGCTGGAAAACCTGGCGGCTGAAGCCGGGGCCGGGGCAGCCGGTCTGATTTTTCTGCCCTTCATCGACGGAGAACGCGTCCCGGCATTACCCGAAGCCTCTGGAGTCTTTTTCGGGTTGAACCGGCAGAACTTCAGCCGCCGGCACCTGGCCAGGGCGGTGATGGAAGGAACTGTGCTCAACCTGGGTTATGGCTTTTCCCGGATGAAAGACCTGGGCCTGCGGCCCTCGGAGATCAGGGCCACCGGCGGAGGGGCCAGAAGCCGGACCTGGCTGCAGGTGGTGGCCGATGTGCTGGAAGCACCGGTGGTAACATTAAAAGAACCGGAATCGGCTGCTTACGGGGCGGCCCTGCAGGCCATCTGGTGTCTGCGGAGACAGGGAGAACCCGGACTAAAAATTTCTGACCTGGCTAAGGACCTGGTTCAGAAGGACAGTCTGGCCGTTTGCCCCGACCAAAAAAATTCAGAGCTTTACCGCGAACTGCAGGCCAGGTTCAACTCTCTCTGGCAGAAACTCTCCACTGAATTCTCAGAGCAGCGCCGACTGGTCAGGCAAAGATTTTAATGCTTGTGAAGATCCTTGTGCATTATTCTCCGGGCCAGCGTCTGTCTTTCTTCCGTCGACAATAGCATCAGCTGTTCTCTGAGATTATCATCTCCTTCTTCTTCCAGCATTCGGGCCACGTATTCAATGATGCTGGAGGGAAAGACCAGGTCTCGCTCGTATAGTCCGCGTTTCTCTCTGAGGATCCGGGCCGATTCCTGGCAGCTTCCCGGCAGCTCCTGGAGGCTATCAAGAAGCTTCCGGTCACGGAAGATGTTCCCGCTGACGTATAACTTTTCAGCCAGTTCTGCAGCTTCTTTACCCCAGATGTTGGCTGTTTCAGGGCTCAGGGCCCAATCGGCCGCCATGGTCAGGCCGGCCAGGAACAGGTGAATCAGGGCGCTGCCGTCGGCAGTCCGCATCTCCACCGTCTGGCGGCTTTCGGGGGTCTCAAAAGATTCCATCTCTCTCGGGTTGACCAGGGCGGCCAGGTTGCTGACCCTGGTCCAGCCCAGGGGCACCCTGATCATGGCGCTGCGGTTGAGGTCACTCCAGCAGACCCGGGTCGGGGCTTCCTGGTTGGGCACCAGCCGGAAATAGGAGGAAGCCACCGTGTTGCCGAAGGCGGTCAGAGAATCGGCGTAGTGGCAGAGCCCGCCGATGAGCAAGCGCGCCTCCTGGCTCAGGCTGCCGTCAGGGTTGGTCATGATGTTGCGCCCTTCTCGTTTCAATTCCAGGTGGAAATGGAGCCCGTTTCCGGCCACTCCTTCCTCAAGCTTCGGGGTAAAGGTGGCCACCATGCCGTGCCTGAAGGCCACATTCCTTATTATCCAGCGGGCCAGCACCAGGTGCTCGGCGCATTCCTCAACCGGCTCGGGCAGAAATTCAATTTCCATCTGCTCGGCCGTCTTGCCTCTGATTTCTTCAACCTCGCTTTCCACCCTGTCCAGGTAGCCGACCTCGCTGTGGGCGTACTTAACCGCTCCCGACAGCTGGCTTATCAGCCTGACCATCTCGTCCAGAACATATCCGGTCTTCACATAAGGCGACGAGGAATGATAACCGCGCTGTTTCGGGGCCGGGTAGATGCAGGGCTGGTCACTCAGCAGGAAAAATTCGAGCTCGCCCAGGGCCCGGAGTTCCAAACCGGTATGCTCCCTGAAAACCTGGTGAGCCCTCATCAGGATATTGTCCACCGTAAAGCGAACCGACAGTCCCTCGCTATCGAGGTAACGGCAGATGAAATCCAGGCTGCGGTCGTCAAAAGGATTGAGAAAAGCCGAGCGGTAGACGGGAACCACGTAAAGGTCAGACAGGCCCATGTCCACCAGGCCCTTATACAGGGAAGAGCCATCAACCCTTTCTCCCTCAGCCAGTATGGTCTCAGCCTGGAGAGGGTTAACCACCGGGATTTTTAGCTCTTTCAACTTGCCGTCCAGACCGACGTAATGAAAGGTGATCTTTTCAAGCTTCCTGTCCTCTATCAACTTGAGAAAGTCCTGCCTCTTAAAGTCTTTTGGCTCCTTGTCCAGCAGAGCGGCCACCGGGTTGGCCAGGGCATAAGATCTTCTCGATACCATGTCAGCCTTCCTTATAGTTTTTTATATTTTCCGGCTCCTCAGCGGAAGAGCCAATATTCTATGTTAAATCAAGCAGTTCTGACAAGTGTCCGGGCCATTCTTAGTTCAAGTCCCCATATATTTAGTCGTCTGGCAAGCAAGAAGCGGGCTGTTCAATATAACAGATAAGGCTGGCGCAGTTTCTCAAACTCTTTCAGACCGGTTTCCAGTTCCCTGACAATTTCCTGAGGCGAACGTCCCTGCTCCAGGGCCAGGCGGACCTCGGAATTGCCCATAATCTTATCGAAGTAGTCGGGATGAAAGGCAAATTTATCGGGGTACATGTTCCTGATGGTAGCCATGATCCAGAGGGCCGTCAGAAAAGGCCGGTAGGCCAGGCGGTCGGTTACATGCAGCTGGCAACCGCCGCACAGCTCGCCCCGGAACTTGGAAAAGCTCGGGGTGAACCAGGCTTCCCGGAAGATGACGCCGGGCAGAGCCAGCCTGTTCAGGCGTTCGCTCAGGTCGTAACCGTCTATCCAGGGAGCACCGAACAACTCGAAGGGCCGGGTGGTCCCCCTGCCTTCTGAGACATTGGTTCCTTCCAGGTAAACCTGGCCCGGGTAGACCGTGGCCGTCTCGGGCGTTGGCATGTTGGGCGAGGGCATGACCCAGGGCAGGCCGGTCTGGTCAAACCACATCTCTCTCTTCCAGCCTTCCATCGGAATGACCGTCAGCCTGGCCTTCTTTTTAAGAAAGCGGTCGTTAAACAACCTGGCCAGCTCCCCCACGGTCATCCCATGTCGCTGCGGAATCGGGTAGAGCCCGACAAACGAGCTGAACTCCGGGTACTTGAGAACTGCGCCTTCCAGGGTCAGTCCGGTAATGGGGTTGGGGCGATCCAGCACAATAAAATCTATACCCAGCTCGGCGCACATCTCCATGGCATAGGCCATGGTGGCAATGTAGGTATAAACCCTGGTCCCCACATCCTGAATGTCAAAGACCAGCACCTCGATGTTTTCGATCATGGCCTTGTCCGGAATCTTCCCGACTGCCTGGGTGTCAAAACTTCTCATGTATTCATCAATGTTCTTCAGCATTCCCGGTTCAGGCCTGAACGACTGGCCGTACAGACTGAATACCGGAAGCTCGTACTTATCATCAAAATAGAATGGTACGTACTCGCCGGCCTGGGCGTTACCCCGGATACCATGCTCGGGGCCATACAGAGCAACCAGGTTGACCTCAGGGTGCTCCTTCAGCAACCTGGCCGTCGAACGCAACTGGCGGTCCACGCCCGAAGGGTTGGTAATCAGGCCTACCCTTTTACCCCGCAGGAGGTCCAGTCTTTTTTCCAGCAGAACCTCGACCCCGGGTTTAACCGTCAGCGCAACCTGTTCTTCTTTCTCCCCCTTCCGGCAGGAAGTACCGGTAAAAAAAATCAACACCATTAACAGGCTCAGCAGCAACGGGCCACCCATTTTTCGGCTCAATCCTGGAAAATTCATCAGAACCTCCATTTAGCTTGAAATTTTTCTTCCTGAACAGATTATATTCAAGCTGGAAATGATTAGAAAGAATAATTGTGGAATTAATCGAAAACCAGCCGGCCTGACCGTCACCGGGGGGCAGGCCCGATGCTTGATATTAAACTTCCCGGATTATAAAATCGAACCTGGAATAGAAAAACGACGGGGATTAGCACATGAAACATAAGAGCATTCTTATTCGAAGGTTACTGACATTGATCCTTATTTCCGGCTGCTGCTGGTTGACGCCAGCCTGCAGCCGCCAGGAACATTTCCTTCAGGATTCGTCCTACCGCCAGCTGGTTCATAAGCAGTACCTGAGAAGAGTCGAACTGGCCCGGGGCCGACAGCAGGAGCTGTTTTCTGTTATGAAGGGCCTGAGTGCCAGAGAAAAAGAAGCCATGGAGTTTCTCTATGCCTTCATGCCCCTGAGCGACCTGGCCAACCTGGATGGCCAGTATTTCCTGGAGCAGGTCAGGACCGCTTTTGAGGCCAGGGAGTTTTTCAGCTGGGGCCGGGAGATTCCCGAGGATATCTTCCGCCATTTTGTTCTCCCCTACCGGGTCAACAACGAAAACCCGGACCGGGCCCGCCAGGTGTTCTTTGAAGAACTGAAACCGAGAATTAAGGACCTGGACATGTACCGGGCCGCTCTGGAAGTCAATCACTGGTGCCACGAAAAGGTGACCTACCGGCCCACAGATGAACGTACTTCTGCCCCCCTGGCCACGGTCAAAACGGCCTTCGGCCGGTGCGGTGAAGAATCGACCTTCACCGTGGCTGCCCTGCGGGCGGTGAGCATTCCGGCCCGCCAGGTCTATACCCCCCGCTGGGCCCATACCGATGACAACCACGCCTGGGTGGAGGTCTGGGTTAACGGCCACTGGTACTACCTGGGAGCCTGCGAGCCGGAACCCGAGCTGAACATGGGCTGGTTCTCGGGCCCGGCCAAGAGGGCCATGATGGTTCACACCACAGTTTTCGGGCAATACCAGGGGCCAGAGGAAACTCTAACCAGGACCGAACTTTTCACCCGCATCAACCAGCTTTCCCTGTATGCCCCGACCGCCCGGCTCACGGTAGAAGTCAGAGACAGGGCCGGGGCCCCGGTCTCTGGAGCCACCGTTGAGTTCTGCCTCTATAACTACGCCGAGTTCTATCCTGTGGCCGTCAAATCGACCGACGAGAAAGGCCTGGCTTCCATCCTAACCGGCCTGGGAGACCTGATGGTCATTGCCTACAAAGATGATCTCCTGGCCTGGCAGAAAGTAACGGCCGGCAGCCTTGAAAAGTTATCCCTTACCCTGACCGAACCAGACCTGTCCGAAAGGGAAATCGACCTGGACATAATTCCCCCGGTAGCCCGGTCGGTTGAACCGGCCGACCCGGCCCGGGCCGAAGAGAACAACCGGCGCCTCAGACTGGAAGACATCATCAGGGCCACATATGAATCATCATTCATAAATAGAGATATCGCCAGCATCTTTGCCCGGGAAAAGGGCTTACCCGAAGAACTGACCTGGAAGTACCTGGAATCCAGTCGCGGTAACTGGCTGGAGATCCTCGACTATCTCTACCTTCTGAAACCAGAAGAATTCCAAACCGGGCTTGGCCTGCTGGGAGCTATTACTGCCAAGGACCTGCGTGATACCCCGGCCGCCATTCTGCTCCACCACCTGTGGGAAGCCCCGGGCAGGAATGAAGGACTGGATGAGGAAACCTACATTAACTTTGTTGTTTCCCCTCGAATCGGCCGGGAATTGCTGACCCCCTGGAGAAAAGACCTCAAAGAAAAATTCAGAGAAGCAGAAACTGCTTTCAGGGAAAACCCTGATAGAATAGCCGACTGGATTAAGGTCAACATCAAGACTGATGACAGCAACTATTACAACGTGCCCCTCTTTCCTCACCGGGCCCTGCAGCTCGGCCGGGCAGACATCTATTCCATGAAAATCCTGTATGTGGCCATAGCCAGGACCCTGGGGATTCCGGCCAGGATTGACCAGGCTACCGGTCGCCCCTGTTACCTGGCCCAGGGCCAATGGCGAGAAGTATTTTTCGGAGACGAGGGCCCCCGGCCAGCTGCCCTGACCAAGTCCAGTCTGACCCTCAATTACGGACCAATACCCGGGTTGCCCAGGCCGGTCTATTACACCCATTTCACCCTGGCCCGCCTCAGCCAGGGAAAATACCGGACCCTGGATTATGAGAACGAACCGGCCCTTAATTCCTTTCCCTGCCGGCTACTGGTTGACCCCGGCCACTATCTCCTCGTCAGCGGCAACCGGCAGCCCGACGGCAGCGTCCTCTGCCGCCTTAAGTTCTTCGAGGTTCCATCCGAAAAGGAAACTTCGGTCAGTATTACCCTGAGAACCAGCCTGCGGGAACCGGATATACTGGGCCAGCTTAATCCGGAAGCCCGGGTTTATGACCTGAAAAGACAGACGGGGCTCAACCTGTCCACGATTACCGAAGGCCGGAATTTTATTCTGATGCTGGTCGAGCCGGACAGGGAGCCAACCAAGCATCTCCTGGAAGAGGTCCAGACTCTGGCCGGTCAATTCGCCGCCTGGCCAGGGTTGCTGGCCGTGGTGGTGACCAGGGATACCCTGCCGGCCGGGTTCGAACCGGCCAGCTACCGGCGGCTGCCCGACTCGGTTAGATTGCTCTACGATTCCGAAGGCGAGCTCAAGAAAGCGATTCTCCGGGCCCTGGGGAAGGAATCCCCCGGCCTGCCCCTGGTTCTGGCCTGTCGCCCCGGGGGCCAGGTCATTTTTTATTCTGAAGGTTACCGGATCGGCACCGGAGAGCAACTGGTCAGGACCCTGGCCTGGCTGAAGTAATTCCTGGTTGAAAGCTTGATTGTCAAATGAACAAACCTTTCCAGCTGGATTCGATCATAGAGTGGCTTCCCCGTAGACTGAGCCAGGAAAAGCCAGGGCTGCTGGCCCAGCTGAGAATGAGTCCCCTTCCTCCTCCCTCGACCCTGACCTACCAGGATGTCCTGGAAACCTGTCTTAAGGCCGCAGTCCTTATTCTGCTCTATCCAAAAGGGTCAGAGCCACACCTGGTCTTTATCCACAGAACCGGGCTGGGCAGCCATCACCAGAACCAGATTTCATTCCCGGGCGGTGGAATTCAGCCCGGGGAGAACATCGAGCAGGCTGCCGGACGAGAAGCCAGGGAAGAACTCGGAATTGAAACTGAAAAGATCATCTTGGTCGGCCAGCTGACACCACTTTACGTTCAGCCCAGCAACTACTGCATTTTTCCGGTGGTGGCCATAAGCCAGACCGAGATGAACTTCAGCCCCTGCCCGGGCGAGGTGGCTTCGGTTATCGAGGTGCCGCTCTCCCATCTTCTCGACGGAAACAACCTGAAACAGGAACAATGGCTGCTCCGGGGCCGCGAAGTCCTGGTCCCCTTCTATCAATTTGAACAACATAAAATCTGGGGGGCCACGGCCATGATCCTGAGCGAGTTGCTGGAAATACTGAAGGGGATGCAGACTCCGGATCTGGCCCCTGGCACACGATGGGACGGCAGATAACGGGCTGTTATAGTATGGATGTTATCTCAATCTTATCATAAATCGGGAGGTCAAAATGCCGCTGGTGGAAATACACCTGCTTGAAGGCCGAACCAAGGAACAGAAAAAAGCCCTGCTGGAGGCCGTGACCAGGGCTGTCCAGGAATCCATTCAGGCTCCGCTGGAGACCATCCGGGTCTGGATCCAGGAAATGCCCCTGGACGAATTCATGACGGCCGGTGTCCTGGCCTCCGAAAAATACCGAAAAGACACCAAATAAAAAGGGGGCACTCTCGTGCCCCCTTCAGGTCTTAAGGACCGGACTGGTATTTTCCCGATCCGGTCAATTTCTAACTCTAATAATTCACGTAGAAAGTCAGGGCGAAAGTTCTGGGTGGAGCGTAAGAAGTCGGCATCATGTAGCTGGGCTGGTCGCCGCGAGTGTCAATTCTCAGAGCAGTCTGGGCATTGAAGACGTTCATCATCCTGGCCTCCAGGATGGCCCGGAAGCGAGAAAGAGGAATCTCGTAGCTGATCTGCATGTCGCAGTTGACCCAGGTCTTCAGCCGGTGGCTGCCGGCCGGCTCCAGGTAGCGATAATAGTTGCCATAGTAATCGCGGCCCCTCATTTCCCAGGGGGCTCCGCTCTGCACCCGGAGGTAACCGCCAAAGGTGGTTCTTTTCAGGAATTGCCAGGTTCCGAACAGCTTGAAGACGTGGGTCCTGTCTCCGGACAGAATGCCTTCGCGGTTGGGGTCGCTGAGGTACAACCCGGGTGCATCCTCAATGTAGGACGAAGCATAGAACAGGGCTGTACCCGGAGCATAGTCCAGGTCCCAGTTGCCGCTCATCCGGCTCAGGGTGTACATGGCCGTCAGCGACCACTTGTCGGAATATTGTTTTTTCAATTCGATATTTACTGATTTGTAGACCCGGCGAGCCTTGGAAGCAAAAAACGGGTTGAACCCGCTCTGGGGTATCTTGGCCTGGATGTCTGGCGGCAGGAAATACCAGGAAATCAGTTGCCCGTCCAGGTTGTGGTAGATGTAGCTTCCGGGAGAGGTCTCACGGTTCCTGGTCGGGAAATCCTCGATAATGTGATTCACATACCGGTACTGTCCCCAGACCTCAACCGTCCAGTCCTTGTTGAGCGGACGGCTGTAACCGGCCACCACCTCGTCGGTGTAGGTCGGCTTGACATCCGGATGGATTATCTTGCCGGTTTCATTGGCCTGGATGACATCGGCAATCTTGGTCCCATCGGTACGCGAGAAATAGGTATCGGTCCGGAAAATGCGTACCGGGGCGGCCGCCCTGGCCAGTGAGCGGTTATCCATGTTGTTGTAGCGGCCGAAGCTGGCGAAAACCTTGTCGCCGGACTTGGGGTCAAGGACATAGGTAAAGCCAAAGCGCGGCTGGATTTCCTTGTCAAAATTGAAGGTCAGGAACTTGATTTTCTCTTCGGTCTTGACGCTGAACTCATCGCGGTTCAGCAGGAAGCCCAGGGTGAGCGTAAACCGCTCGCCGATGCTGATGTTATCCTGCAGGAAGATTCCGTAGGTCCGGCCGCGGGAGTCCTGGGGTGGCTGCTCCGAGTAATAGCGGCAGCGAAAGACCGGCTGTCCGCCATAAGTGGTGACGATGATGCTGCCCCAGCCGTTGGCCAGCCTTTCCAGGTACTCGCCGCCGTCGTCATAACTGAACCCGGCCTTGATGACGTGGGAATGCCCGGTGAAATCCAGGTACTTGGTAAAGACCAGCTTGAACTCATCGCGGAAAAAGTTCTGGGTATTGTACTCTGAAGCCCCGCCCACGTACTGACCGGAAGCCGTGGCCGGCGGGATGATGTAACCGGTAGCGGTCTGGAAATAGCCCATCTTGTCCAGGTTGTTGATATCAAACGGTGGCAGGTAGCCGAGCTCGTTGATAGGAACGCTCTTGTAGTTTTCGTTCACGTGGTCGTACTTGACTTCCAGCAGTGTGGACTGGGTTATGGTCCAGACCCAGGAAGCATAGATGATCCGGGACAGGCCATTTCCATTAACGGCCACGCTGGGAGCGTCATTCACCCCGATACCGGAATTCTTGTTGGTATAATCATTGTTCCTGAAACTCACCGAGAAAATATGGGCCCGCCAGGGGTTGGCCGTAATCTTGGCAAACAGCTCGTTGGAAGTGCTCTTGGCATCGGGCACCGGACCGAGGTTGTTGACCCGGCCGGTCGTCCTTGAGTAAGGCAGGTTGCCGGAAACATACCACCACAGCCGGTCCTTGATAATGGGCCCGCCTATGCCAATGGAGGGAGCATAGCGGTCGTACTTGGTGATGATGTTCGGGTCATGGCTCTTCCAGGTAAATTCTGAGGGTTCAAAGACGAATCTCAAGGAACCGGAGATCTGGTTTGAGCCGGACTTGGTGATGGCATTGGTCACCATTCCGGCCGAGCGCCCGAACTCGGCGCTGATGCCACCCCTCTTGATATTCACTTCCTGGATATCCATTTCCGAAAAATTGGAACCAAGGTAACCAAAGAAGGGGTTGGTAATATTGGAACCGTCATAGAGATAGACGTTGTCCTGCTTGCCACCACCAGCCGCCGGGGCGAAGTCGCGGTTATCGGCGACACCCGGGGCCAGCTGAAACAGTGAAGCGTAGGAACGCCCCAGGGGCAACTTCTGGAGAGTATCGGACACCCAGTTGGCCGAGACTTCTGTGGATTTCAGGTCAATAGCAGGTATCGCCGCAACTACCGTCACCTCCTCCGAAATTTTACCCACGGGCTGCATGACTGCATTGACAAAGGTCTGACGGTCAACGGCCACGACTACTTCGGCGGTGAAATCAATCATCTCCGGGTGGGTCACCACCAGGGTGTACTTGCCCGGGGGCAGGGCCTGGAACAAAAAGCCCCCGTCCTTTCCGGTGATATATTCCTTGCCCAGGGGCAGGGGTTTACCGGAAATGATGACCGTGGCCCCCTCCAGAATCCGGCCGTCGGCGGTCTTGACCAGGCCGCGGACCGAACCCCTCTCCTGGGCCAGGGCCAGCCCGGAAACCAGGAGAATGGTAAATAAGACCAGTAGACTGAGCCTTAAAAACTTTGGCATTACGCCCTCCTTTCTCTGTTCTTTTTCTTTCAAATATTCCGGTTTCTTTTTCTTATTGAAATCTATATTTTCGAAGAAAAAAAGTCAATAAAAATATTTCTCTTATTGGTTTCAATATCACGGTGGCTTAGCCTATTACTTTTTGAACAGTTTTATGCCATTTAAATTCTTAAATTCGGTCTATATATAAAGATTTAGTTTTTAAAAATGAAAATTCTTTTTATATATCAGACTAAACTCTTATACTACCCCACCATTCATATAAACATAATTTGTTGTGTTGATCTTCCTGCCCCTATTGTTACATCGATCCCCACAGTCTCGATAATTTCTTGCTTTCTCGTAACCGCAGCTTCTTAGCTAATAACAACTGGCATCTTAACAAAAACAGCAACGTTTTGGTCTAATAAAGTGGCAAATCAACTTCTACAATACATTCGTCGCTTCCTCTGGGATTGAAGAACCTTAACCTGTAATATACTATCCCTGTTGGATCCTGAGGGGGATTGTAATCATAGAACTTTTTAACGTCAGGAGGTAATTGTCCAAGTACAATATAATTAGCTTCCGCACCACCTTTTCTTTCAATTATTACACCTTGCTCATTAGTAGGATCTTCTGTCCAGATTATTTGTACAATACCAGCTTTGAAATACCAATTAACATTTTGAGGAGCAACTGGTGGCGAGTCTATTATGCTTGTTGACGCTTCATTTGGCCCTGTAGATATTTTTCCATTCGGAAATTCCGCTACAATGCGATAATAATAAATTACACCTTGAATAATATTATTGTCGGTAGTCGATTTTGTATTTGCAGCCAATGTCTTTATTAAAGAAAAATCATTTTCTCCTTCTTTTTTCCTATATATCTTATATTGACTTTCTCCGCTAGCACCATCATTCCAAGATAACGTGATGCAATTCCAATTATCTGCCTTTGCTTTAAGATAATATGGTTGGCCATAAAGTGGATCTAAAATATAAAAAGGTTCGGATTGCTCAATAATATCTCCAGCTGGTGTTGTAACTCTTATTTCTAATTTATATCTTGGTTGTGAGTTATCATAAGGAGCACTCTTTGTTAAGCACTGTCCTACGGTCCATTCAAACTCATCAGCATTTAGCATTATCCCAGAAGAAATTATGTCATCGAAATAGACGCCGTCTCGATACAATTTGACACAAATCGGTAAGTAGTGATTAATTCCAGCATGAGCCCATTTGATTTTAATCTTTTGACCTTTGATAAATCCTGGAGCCACATAATTCCAAGGCAAAGAATTAGGCATAGATGGAGGGTTAAAAAGGACTATATTCGGTGTTATGCCCAATCGATTTACTAACATGTCGACAGCTAATTGGTTTCCAAATCTGGTGTGTAAGAGTCCTTCAAACAGCTCCCATTGCTTAATCGTAGCGAGAATTGAATCGTTCCTTGGCTCATCCCACCATGGAGAAATAGGATAATCATGAAGAGTAGGTCCATCTCCATTAAGAAAATCTGGCGCATCCTCTTCTTCAAGGTTAGCAATGATGTCATCGTCATTATATTTCACCCAGTTTGTATGTGAGTAGAAATCCTGCACAAGGTGAAACAAGAATCCAATCGCAGCATAGGCCTCTTCCGCATTGAAATAATTAGTCCAGTCCGCAGCTAACCATCTTTTTTCCGATATGATATTTTTAGCTGCATCCCATATTGACTGCCTATTAGATTGGTTAATGTTATTATAATGATACTCATCTGGCATGAAAATCGGAAAATCTGGATCGTTCACGTGATCAATCATTTTGTCTATGCCCCACTGAGGTATTCCCCTTAATCTGCCCATTGCTAAAGCAGTTATGTCTTCATGGGTATAGCCATAAGCAGTTGGGCCCAAAATCGGGTTGTCAATCTTCCAAGGAAGCGGGTACCCTATCATTAATAGGCAGAATAAAATAGTGAAGATCAAACACCCAATCAATATTTTTCGCATAGTTTACCTCCTTTTTGATTTTTTAATTCGCAAGTTTTAAATGAGAACTAATTCGCGCAATTCAATCACCCCCTTTTTATAAAAATAAACCTTTGAGCTCAATTAAAGCGGCCAAAATTATCGATAAAAAATTGATAATGAAATACGATTTGCTTTCCCCCTAATTTGGCGCGGCATCCAGTTCTCCACACAGGCGTTTTGGTTATAATATAAAAGCTGAATTTTTCTTTGTCAAGTCCGCGAATTGCCTCACTTAAAATTTATTTGAATGCGATTCGTTGCCTCGCAAGAAAATCTACACGAAATTATATTGTCTTTTAGCTGGTAAGGGAAATAGATCGGTAGATGGTATTCACCAGGGGACACGGTTATAGGGTTAGAGATGCGAGTTAATAGAGCTATCTCAAAGGAAGAAATAGACAGACTCACGGATGGGCTGTATCAGCTTCAAAGGAAAAAATGCACAAGTATTTATTTAGATTTTTATTTGAGGAAATGATTAGACATCCCTATATATTTTCTTGAGAGCTATTGGGCTTCAACCTATATTGTTTAACGCCGAGCTAGGGATGTCTTCTTTGATTAGCTTCGGTATAAAAGATTGACTAGGACACAAATCAGCTATAATTTCTAGGGTGAGAAAAGACGCTTAAATACAAATAAAGAGTGCCGGAGGAGGGAGTCGAACCCACACCCGAAGTGAATCGGACTGGATTTTGAGTCCAGCGCGTCTGCCAATTCCGCCACTCCGGCAGGCCTTGAGCCTTTTAACTATAGAAAAATCCGCCTCTTTTTTCAAGGCTCCCGGACCCCGCGTTGAGAACGGGACTCCGGTTGAAACTTAAGTTGCCTTTGCCTGTAGGCCCCTGCAGCAATTTAGCCCGCTCCCCCGCCCACTATGAAATGAACAAGGCTATGACTTTCAACATCAAGCGCCAGCATTGCGGCGACAGGCCGGGAGGCGGTCGGCCATATCTACCCTGCCAACGAAAAATAGTAATGGCTGAATGGTTAAATCCCAGCTGCCTGCTGGCCGGGGACAGACTGACAGGATAGGGGCAGGACCGCCCATATTTTTCCGTTCATGTTTAATTCACATGTTACTTTCCTTCAAATTTTTCAAATTGAGTCCTAGGGCGCGCCACGGCCGGAGGGCCGGCGGCCGGTACTTCTGATGATTGCCAATCACCCGGCCATCTGTTATAAATCTACTGTGCCCACAGAGAAAAGACGCGAGCGAATTGAATCTGTCCTGTCCAGGCGCCAGCCCGACCTGCGGGTGGTCCTGGAGGATGTGGCCATCACCCACAACGCCAGTGCCGTGGCCCGGACCTGCGAGGCCACCGGGGCCTTCAACCTTCACATCATAACCCGCCAGCCCGACCAGGTGGCCTTCAACGAAGCCATATCAACCAGGGCCGAGAAATGGTTGGCCATCCATTTCCACCAGACAACCGAAGAATGCCTGTCCCTTCTAAAAACCCAGGGGTTTAAGATAGCCGTTACCACCCTGACCGGCCAGACCATTCCTCACACCGAAATCGATTACTGCCAGCCGCTGGCCATAGTTTTCGGGAACGAATCCGAAGGGGTTTCTGACCGGGCCCTGGAATTCGCAGATTACCGCCTCAGGATCCCGATGGTGGGCATGGTCCAGAGCCTGAACCTGTCAGTCTCGGTGGGCATCATCCTCTACGAGGCTTTCCGCCAGAGACAGGCCAGGGGCCTGTATGACACCCGTCGTCTCTCACCGGAGGAATACGAGCGGTGGCTGAACCACTGGCTTGGAAATCCCAGGCCCCGCCGGCCCTTTACCCGGAAAAAATAAAAGGGCGGGATAACTCCCGCCCCCGGTATGGAGAATGGAGCAGGTCTCCTCAGATCCTTCTGATGGACTCAGGGTACAAGGACTGAAGTTTCCGGCCCAGTTCCCTGCTCTCTTCGTAAAGTTTCCTGGCCTTTTCTTCAAGCTCGGGTTTTAACCTGGCCATTTCCTCCTGTACCTTTTTCAGCTGCTCTTCCTGTTCCTTCTGCCAGGTCTCGTAGTTCTGCTTCAACTGTTCCTGGTATTCCCTGGAAGCCTCCTGCATTTCTTCCGAAAAACGCCCGAGGTCCGGCCAGTTTCTTCTCTGCTCTTCGGCCACCTCCACCTCAATCTTCATCTTTTTCTTTTCACGGAGAATTTCCAGGGAAATCTTTTCACCCTTTTTCTTTTTCTGAATCTGGTCGGTCAGAGCTTCGAGAGTTTCTACCCGCCGGCCATCGGCGGCCACGATCACATCGCCCACCTTAATCCCGGCTTTTTCAGCCGGGCTGCCGGGATTCACCCTGGCCACCAGCAGGCCGCGACCATCAGGGACTCCAAAATACCTGGAAAGCTCGGGGTTAAGCTGCTCCAGGGCCACTCCGATGAAGCGGTAATGCTCGAAGCCAAACTCAAACTCGAACTTCTCCCCTTCCGGCAAATCCGGTAGCACCGGCCGCGAAGGCATCCCCGGCAAACGCCCAAAGAGGTCCGGAAACCTTAATTCCAGCTCCCGGCGGGCCTCTTCTTCCGGCACAGCTCCCAGCTTGACCTTAATTTCCCTGGTTTTACCATCTGTTTCAACGGTCAGGTTGATATCCTGGCCGGGCCGCCTGGTCCTGATTTCCGAGACCAGCTGGTCGGAAGTGGCGATTTCTTTACCGTCAATCTTCAGTATCCTGTCACCCGGTTTCAGCTTGGCCAGCTCCGCCGGGCTTTTTTCTTCTACCCGGGTAACGATTACCCGGCCCTCGCGGTCTTCGGCAATGGAAACACCCAGCCAGCCTCTTTCCACCCGGCCCTTGGCCTTAATTTCCTGGAAGACATATTGAACCACTTCAACGGGCATGGCCATGGCCATGCCGGCAGCCGGAGCCTCGGCCTGGCTGTAGACATAGCCCGTCCCGGTGGCTTCCCTGTCCCTGAACCTGAAGAAAATGGGGCTCTCCTCTGAATAGACGCCACGCAGCAAGCCCACCAGTTGCCCCTTTTCATCCAGGACCGGGCCGCCGCTCATGCCCGGGGTTATCCACAGGTTAAGGCGAAGACGGTCTGGAGCCACCGAGCTGACGATGCCCTGGGTGACGGTGACACCGGAATCGGGGGCAATTCCCAGGGCGCAGACCCATGAACCCGGCCCCAGGTTCCTGGTGGAACCGGCGGTTACGGCCGGCAACTTTTTGCCTTTAAGTTGAATAATGGCTATCCTGGTTTCAGGGTCGAAGCCCAGAAAATCTGCTTCATAACGGTTGCCGTTGTTGTCAATTACCGCCAGCTTTTCATCCCGGGGGGAAATAAGAGCGGTGGTGGCAATATAGCCTTCCTTATCAATGACCACCCCGGTAGCCACCCTTCTCAGGCCGTCCCGCACTTCTACCCTGACCACGGCCGGCGAAGCCTTCTTCACTATGTCGCTGGCATCGCGCTCCGGTTCCGGAGTAGCTCCAGAATAAGCCAGGCCAGACATCCCTGCCAGCAAGACCAGCAGGCCGCCCAGTATCGCCCCGAACCATCTTCCTTTTCCGCTCATTTCAAACCTCCTCAGTAGCTGATTTGCTGAATCATGTTATCGGACACCTGCTCCAGGATGAAGACCGTCTGAGAATCATCGGACGTCCGGCGCATTTCCCTCCTGAGGTCCAGCGGCTCGACCACGTGCACCACCTGGCCCGGGCGCTCTTCCTGGTTTACGCTGGCCATGGTGCTTACGGGCGATTTCCTGGCCATGGGGGAGAAAATGATTATCGCGGCCAGAACCAGAGCGGCCGCCCCGGCCAGGCTGAATTCCAGCCGCCGCCACCTGACCCTGGCCTTCCTTCTTTCGGCCAGCCGGGTCAGTACCGCCTGTTCAAAACCCGGAGGGGCAGAAACCCGGTCCAGCCCCCGAAGGTATCTTTCGACGTCCATCTCAGCTCTCCGTATATTTATAATTCCAGATTTTCGTTTTCCGTTTCATTTTCGCTTCCATCTTTTCTGTTTCTTATTTCCCGGCCTTCTTCCAGCCATCGCCTGAGGTACTCCCGGCCACGGCTGATCCTGGCCTTGACCGTGCCCAGAGGCAGCTTCAGCAGGCTGGCAATCTCCTCCTGGGAAAACCCTTCCACATCCTTTAAGATAACCGGTATCCGGTAACGGGGATGAAGCCGCCCCAGGGCCATCCTGACATTCCTCATCAAACCGGGGTCGTTATGGTCCAGCGAATAACTGCCAGAGGAAAAATCGTTGTTTATTTCTTCCAGTGGGACCACCGGGTGGCGGCTGATCTTTTTCTTCTCGGTCCGGGCCAGGTTGGCCGCAATGGAATAAATCCAGGCCGAGACCGGGGCAATCGGCCGGTACTTCCTGGCCTTAAAATAAACGCGCATGAAGGTTTCCTGGGCCAGGTCGACCGCCAGCTGGTAATCCCCGGTAACCTGGTACAGGAAATTGACTATCCGGTCCTTGTAGATGGTCATGAGCTGGGCGAAGGCAGACTCGTCCCCTTCCTTCACTCTTTCCATGAGTGCCTGCTCATCCATCCTGGTATTCATTAACCAACCGGCCTCAGAAAAGTTGCATCCTGTCTTTTCTTCCTTAATAATATAGCCAAGCCTGAGAATTTCAAAGCCCTGAGGGAAAGCTGGCCAGGGAACTTTTTCGCGGAAAAATTCGTCTACCGAGATGACGTGCGTGGAAGTGAAAGAAATAGTCAGAAATTGCCTGAAAGGAGAGGCGGAAGCCTGGAAAATGCTGGTTGACCTTTATTCCCGGAAAATCTACAACCTGGCCTACCAGTTCGCCGGCAGCCCGCAGGAAGCTGAGGACCTGACCCAGGAAATCTTCCTGAAGCTCTATAACTCCCTCGGCAAGTACGATTTCGAGCGGGACTTCAGCGCCTGGTTTTTGACCCTGGCCAGGAACTTCCTGATTGATGAATTCCGGAGAACCAAACTGGAAAAATCGCAACGAGCTGATTTTGAAGAACTTACCACCGCAGCCGCCGAAGCCGACGGCCCGGAAAACCGGCTGCTGAGCCAGGAAAAGGCCGAACTGGTAAGGGAGGCCCTGCTCCAGCTTTCGCCCGAATTGAGAACAGTCCTGGTACTCAGGGAAATCGAAGGATTCAGCTACGAGGAAATCGCCCAAAAAATGAAGCTTCCTCTGGGCACGGTCAAAAGCCGGGTCAACCGGGGCCGGATTCAAATAGCTCAGGCCATCCTGGAAAAGACCGGAGGTAAGCCATGAACTGTGATAAGGTTCAACTGCTGCTTTCGGATTATCTCGAAGGCGAACTCCAGCTTGGGCTCAAAAGAGAACTGGAGGACCACCTGTCCGCCTGCCCGGACTGCGCCCGCCTGCTGGAAGCCACCCGGAGCCTGGCCTCAGAGTGGCCGAGGCTGCCCGAAATAGAACCCCCGGCCGGTTTAATCCATAAGCTCTACCTGATCCCGGAAACCGCTTCAAGGCGCAAGAAAGCCTGGTCATTCGGCTGGAAATTCTGGCTGAGCCCGGCCTTTCAGCCGGTCCTGACTGCCCTGACCGTGGTCCTGGTGGTTTTCTCCCTCCTGACCTTCACCACGCCGGGCCGGAGCCTCAAAAAAACAGCCGCCCTGGAACTGCGCCGCACTTACAGCCTGGCCCAGAAAACCCTGGTCCGGGCTGGAGTTCTCAAGGATAAGCTTCAGGGCTACCGCGAAAATTTCATAGCTTCTCTCGAAGCTAAGAATATCTATAAATCTGACAACAATTAATGGAGGTTTAAATTGGAAGAAAAAATCAAGATCGAACAAAAACCAGCCAAGTCACCGGTACTGGCCGGAATCTTCTCGGCCATTTTCCCCGGGACGGGAGCCATCTACAACGGAAGTTATCTCAAAGGTATCCTATTCATTATCATCTTTGCCGGCCTGGTCTCCATCCAGGGCCGCGGCGGGCAACCGTTCGTCGGCCTGATGCTGGCCGGCTTCTACTTTTTCCAGATTATAGATGCCGTCAACGAGGCCAGGAGAATATCCACCGCCGGGCAGCCCGAGCCCTCTCCGGGAACCAGGCTGTCGGTAGAAGCCGAGGTGGACATTTCCCGGCCTTCAGGTTCCATCTCCTGGGGAATCATACTGATTCTCCTGGGCGGCCTGTTCCTGCTGGCCAACTACGAGGTCATCAGCTACGACGCTCTGATCGATTACTGGCCGCTGGCCCTGATCGGCCTGGGCCTGAAATTGCTGGCTGACTATTTTATCGGCAAAAAATCAACCAAGAAATCATGAGGAGGACAAACCATGTCAAGAAGACATAGAGACAACTTAATCTGGGGTTTAATCCTGGTGGTAATCGGGGCCATTTTCCTTCTGGAAAACATCGGTTACGATGCCTGGCGGCACCTGTTCAAGCTCTGGCCCCTGATCCTGATTTTCTGGGGAGCTTCCAAGCTCTACTACGGAATCAAGGCCCGGAGCCAGGCTTCAGAAACTAAAGACGGAGTCATCGAAGCGGAGATACTGCCCGAGGACAAAAAAGATGAAAGCTAAGGAAGTCCTGCTCCTGATTTTTATTGTCGTGGTCGGAGTCGGTTTACATTACCTGGAGAACCTGAAACTGACCATAGATGACTGGGAGGTTAGCTCCCTGTTTCGCGGCGAGTCCTACCTTTTTGAGGAAGTTAAGACCGAGGCCCCGGCCGGCACTCTCGAAATCGTCAACAGCCATGGCAGCATCCAGATTGAGGGCGTGGAAACTCAGGCAATAGAAATTGCCCTCGAAAAGAGAGTCTGGAGAAAGACCAAGCAGGAGGCCAGGGAGATAGCCGACCAGATAAAATTACTGGCCACCCGGGACAGCCAGAGGCTCCTCCTGACCACCAACCGCGATACCTTCCGCAAAAAGAATTTCACCACCGGTTTTCGGGTACGGGTCCCGCGAGACACCTCGATCTCTGTCAGGAATTCATACGGCCTGGTCCGCATCGCCGGGGTTAAAGAGGTTGAGCTGGAAAACCGTCAGGGTCGGGTGGATATAGTTGAAATTTCTGGTCCGGTCCGGGTTCAAAATTCCTACGAAAAAGTTTCTATAATGGACGTCGACGGGGAATGTCGCCTGGAGACGAAGCATTCTTCGGCCCTGCTCAGCCGAATTGCCGGCCCGGTCCTGGTGAATTGCGCCTACGAGAACCTGGAGCTATTCGACCTCAAGAGCAGTCTCGACCTGGAATCCAGGCATACCAGGATCAAGGCGGTCAGAATCGCCGGGCCTTCAAAGATTTCGGGCTCCTACGAACAAATCAGCCTGAGCGAAACCGGCCCGGCCATCATCAAGGGCCATCATTCACCGGTGGAAGTTGACACGGCCCGGGGACAGCTTGAAATAGAAACCAGTTACGAAAGAATCAGGCTGGTCGACCTCGAGGGCGACCTGGTGATCAGGGCCAGGAGCTCAAGAGTGGATGTGACCGGGGCCAGGGCCGCCCGCCTGCAGGTTGAAACCTCTTACGAGCCGGTCAACCTAGAGGACTTTAGCGGCCAGCTGGAGCTTAAACTAAAACACGCCAACCTGACCCTGTCTCCGCTCAACCTGGATTACCCGATCCTGGCCACCACCGAATACGGAAACATAAAGTTCTTCTGGCCCGAAAGCCAGACTGCCCGGCTGGAGGCCAGCAGCAAGGGCGGGCGCATATCCTGGCAGCTCCCCTTCTCCCCCGATGAAAACACCACCAACGGCCTGGCCGTGGTCAGGGTCTATCGTGGGGCTGCTGACCGGCCAGAGATCAAGCTGACGACCAGTTATGGAAATATCGACATCCTAAAGAAGGAATAATTTGCCGCGAAGCCAGTCGGTTCAGGAGTGCTTGAACTTGTAGGTGGAAATCCTGTAACCCAGCACCCCGTTGATCTTAATGTTCAGGAAGGAGATGAGGTTGGTCAGGTCCTTCTTGAACTTGGTCACGTAGCGGACGAAATCAGCTTCCTTCTTGAACCGGAGCAGGTTCTCGAACTCGTCCACCTCGTCCCGCAGTTCAACCAAAAAGTGGGTTATCTCCCGGTACTGGCTGTTGATGTCGATGAGTTCCTTGCCGGACAGCTTGTCCAGGTCCGGGTAAGGCGGCAGCGACTGCAGGATGAGCAGGCTCTCGTTGTAGGCCTCGTTGACCGATTCCTTTATCTCCTGGAAGAAGGAGCTGTATTCCAGGGGATTCTTGATCCTGGCCTCGGCCTTATCCAGCAACCGGTCGTACTGTTCCTTGACCGAGATGATAAAGTCCTTGACGCCCCAGTACTTCCGCTTGAAATTCAGCAGGTCGATAAAATCCCGGCCGATATAAATCTTGTCCTTGTAGTTATTCAGTAGCTCTTTGGGCTCGTGGGTGTAAAACTTTAACTCGAATTTACGGCCGTCGCTGCTCTTCTCCCTGAACCTGGCCAGCACCAGGTAATTATTCTGCTCGATGAAGTAGCTGCTCATTTCCAGAATGACTGTGTAGAGGGATAGGTTCTGGATGACGTATTCCTTGAGGTAATTCAGCAGGTTTTCTTTCTTGTTCAGGAAGTCGACCACCGGCTCTGTGGGCATGGTATTCAGCACCGAGTAGGAAGGAGAAATGAGGTAAAGGACCGGTCCGCTGCCCAGCTCCAGGTGCAGGTTCTTCAGGACATTCTGGTGCAGGTCATCATAGAGCATGGGCTGAAGGGGCGGCAGGTTGTTAACTTCAACCTTCATCAATTCTTCGATTTCATTCATGGCCAGCTCCTTCCTTCAAATACAGACTTATGTTAACATCCGGCCCCCTAAAAATCAAACCCGGACGGCTCTGCCTTCTCTCCCGTCCAGTTCCAGCTGGCATACTTCAGGTTTTCTAATCTGGCAACTATTTTGCTTTCTTCCGGCATGAGCTGGCGCTCGGTCAGTTCGACCTGGAATTGCTGCTTGAAACCCTCAACCAGGTGGTCCACAGCCAGGGCATAGCTCACCGGTTTTCCCAGCTCGTCCGAAAGAGAGGTCATGCTCTCAGCCCGGGCCGGGTCCAGGCCGTAGGAAATGGCCGACAGCAGCTCGACCTCTTTGACCAGGGGGATCGAGCCGTGCTGCAAGAAAGAGAGACCGCTCCTTTTCTGGGCGCTGCCTATGGCCTTCTTCCCGTTTATCTCCACCTCGTTCCTGGCCGGGTATGCAAAACAGGGCAGGTGACTGCGGGCGTAAGCGGCCGGCGTGCTGGCGGCCAGTTCGGCTGGAAGCCCAAGCAGCCTCAAGCCCCGGACCAGGGCTTCTGAAATCAGGCGGTAAGAGCCGTCCAGGGTGGCGGTGAAGAGGTCAGCCCGGGCCGAGGCCACCGAGTAGGTAACCTCCAGGTGGTGCAGGACCAGTTTGCCCCCGGTCATTCGCCGGACAACATCGACTCCCCTTCTCCGGCATTCTTCCAGGTTCAGGACCCTGTTTATGTCCTGGCTGCAGCCCAGGGAGGCGGTGGGTCTGAGCCAGGTATAAAACCGCAGATAGGTTTTTTTACTCCTCTGAGCCAGGAGGAAAAGGTATTCGTCAACGGCCATGTTCCAGGAGCCCGGGAGAGGCTCGCGGTCGTAAATCAATTCCCAGTCGGTCATCGGCTAACCCTCAACTCGTTGAGGCAAAAATAAAAAAGAGCGGGCAACGGGATTCGAACCCGCAACTCCGAGCTTGGGAAGCTCGCACTCTACCGTTGAGTTATGCCCGCTCGCTTCAAGAGAGCTACCAACTCTTCCTGCAGATTGATAGACTATCAATCTACCTGAATTTTATCAAATAGCCTCTGTCTGTCAATGGAAAGCAGCAGCCGGAGCTTAATTTTTGTTGACTGAGGCCCGGAATAAAATATAATTGATGAAAACGGAGAGAGCGTGAGAGATGAGCCCGGATGATAAAAAAATCAACCAGGAAGCCGGACTGACCCGGGTCGTCAGCCGGCTCGGCCAGACGGTAACTCTGGAAGGCAAACTCAACGGTCACGAGGACCTGGAAATTCAGGGCACCTTCAGCGGCCCGATCGACCTGGCCCTGCATGATTTAACCATCGGCAAGACGGCCAGCGTCAAGTCTGAACAGGTCAGGGCCAAGAATCTCTTTCTCTATGGCCAGCTCGAAGGCAAGGTCCGGGCTGAAAGGGTGGTCATCAGCGATACCGGCCGCTTTACCGGAGATATTGTGGCCTGCAAGATTTCAGTCCAGAACGGGGCCAAGTTCAAAGGCACCATCAAGATCAGTAAGGATTACCAGCCCTGACCGACCTTGCCTGAACGTTCCCCGGCTATAGGCACGCGAAAAATAGCGTCAAGAACCCAAATCTCGCTGGCTCACACTCGAGTTCGGTCCGCCAATAAGCTAATAGCACTCGACGGCAAAGCTGTAATGATGAGCCATACCCCGTCCGGCTTTCAAAAAACTCCCAGAGCCGCTGAATATCGCCCAAGCTGATTAACCTGGGACCGGTATCTGATATAATATTATGAGATCAGGCCCGATTCCTGATATTATTGCCTCAATCAACTTCTTAAAATGGCAATACCTGGCCGGACATCACTGACAGGGTGACCATGGGAAAGTTCAGGCTTCATTCTGAGTTCGAACCGCGGGGCGACCAGGTCCGGGCCATCGAGCAGCTGACCGAGGGCGTCCTGGCCGGAAAGCGCCACCAGGTCCTGCTGGGGGTGACCGGTTCGGGCAAGACCTTCACCATGGCCAACCTGATAGCCAGGGTCAACCGGCCGGTGCTGGTAATCAGCCCCAACAAGACCCTGGCCGCCCAGCTCTACCAGGAATTCCGGCGATTCTTTCCCGACAACGCCGTTGAATACTTTGTCAGCTATTACGACTATTACCAGCCGGAAGCTTACATCCCGGCCACCAACACTTACATCGCCAAGGAAGCCACCATCAACGAGGAAATCGACCGGTTGCGCCTGGCCGCCACCAATGCCCTGTTCTCCCGGCGCGACGTGATCATCGTGGCTTCTGTTTCCTGCATCTACGGAATAGGCGCACCGGAGACCTATTATTCGCAGAGCTTTCCGCTGGAAATCGGGCAGGCCCTGACCAGGCGCCAGCTGCTCGACCGGCTGGTTGGCATCCAGTATGAACGTTCCGATGACGACCTCAGGCGCGGCAGCTTCCGCGTCCGTGGTGACATAGTTGATGTTTTCCCATCGTACGAAGATTTCTGCTACCGGCTGGAGCTCGAAGACGGCCGGCTGCGGGAAATAGCCGTTCTTGACCCCCTCCTGGGCCAGAAACACCAGCGGCTGGAGCGGGTGGTCATCTACCCGCGGACCTTTTTCTCCACGCCCCGGGACATCCTGGAAGAGGCCATCGCCGGCATAGAACAGGAACTCAAGAAGCAGGTGGAATTTTTTAACGGCCAGGGCAAGTTTATAGAAGCCCAGCGAATAGAAGAACGGACGCTCTATGACCTGGAGCTTCTGCGTGAATTCGGCTATTGCCCGGGAATCGAGAATTATTCTCTTTACCTGAGCCGGCGGAAACCGGGACAGCCCCCCTACACCCTGCTCGATTACTTTCCCCACGACTTCCTGGTGATCATCGATGAATCGCACGTGGCCGTTCCCCAGATCGGCGGCATGTATCACGGCGACCGCTCACGCAAGCTGACCCTGATCGAACACGGTTTTCGCCTGCCCTCGGCCCTGGACAACCGCCCGCTTAATTTCCGGGAATTTGAAGACAGGGTCGGACAGGTCATCTACGTTTCGGCCACGCCCGGCCCTTATGAAATGAAAAAGGCTGAGGGCCGAGTGGTAGAGCAGATTATCAGGCCCACCGGGCTGGTTGACCCGGAAGTCGAGGTCCGGCCGGTCCGGGGACAGGTCGACGACCTGATGAAGGAAATCCAGGACAGGGCCCGGCGCAACGAACGCACCCTGGTCACCACCCTGACCAAGAAAATGGCCGAGGACCTGACACGGTATTACCACGAGCTTGGTCTTAAAGTCCGCTACCTGCACTCTGACATAGAAACCCTGGAAAGGGTCAAAATCCTGCGCGACCTGAGAAAGGGAAAATTCGATGCCCTGGTGGGCATCAACCTGCTGCGCGAGGGACTGGACCTGCCGGAGGTCTCGCTGGTGGCCATTTTAGATGCCGACAAGGAAGGCTTCCTGCGTTCCACTTCCAGCCTGATCCAGACCTTTGGAAGGGCGGCCCGGAACGTGGCCGGAAAGGTGATCATGTACGCCGAGAGTATCACCGACTCCATGAAAAAGGCCATCGAGGAGACCAACCGCCGGCGCCGGCTGCAGCAGCAGTACAATGAACAGAACGGGATAACTCCCCAGTCCATCCGGAAAAACATTGACGAAGTCCTGGCCAGCGTCTACGAGCGGGATTACGTGGATTTCACCCGGGTGGCCGAGGAGAAGGAGATTTTCCTGTCTCCTGAAAAACGCCAGAAGCGGATGGAAGAGCTGGAAAAACTGATGAAGGAAGCGGCCCGCAACCTGGAATTTGAGAAAGCGGCTCAATACCGGGACGAGCTCAACCGGCTTAAAAAGCGCGAGCTGGAGTTGATGGGGTAAAACTGAAGATGTCCATAAATTCGATATTTAGGTTTGGAGTCAGACCTGCTCGGGATGATATTTATAGTCCGGCCGGACAGGCGCTGTTAAAAACGGGGCACAACCCGGAGCGTAGCCATAAATGAAAATCGAACAGCTCAGGCAGAAAATAAAGAAATTCCCGGCCCGTCCCGGAATTTACTTCTTTAAGAACGACCGGGGCGAGGTCATCTACATCGGCAAGGCCCGGTCGCTGCGGGACCGGGTCAGGAGTTACTTTCTTCCCTCGCCCGACCTCAAGGTGCAGAACATTCTCAGCGAAACTGCCGACATAGATTACCTGCTGGTCAGTTCTGAAAAAGAGGCCAGCTTCATCGAGAACAACTACATCCAGTTCTACCAGCCGCGGTTTAACCTGCGCCTGAAGGACGACAAGAGCTTTCCCTTCATCAAGGTAACCCTCAACGAACAGTTCCCCGGTGTCTACTTATGCCGCCGGGTGGAAGACGACGGGGCCAGGTACTTCGGGCCGTTCAGCCCGGCCGATGAAGCCAGGAAGCTGATTTCCTTCATGGCCAGAGTCTTCGGTCTCCGCACCTGCGAAAATACCGTCTTCAGGAACCGCCGGCGTCCCTGCCTGGAATACGACCTCAAGATGTGCAGCGGACCCTGCGTTGGCCTGATCAACCCCGACGATTACCGGGAAAACTTGAGCCGGGCCCTGCTCCTGCTGGAGGGGAAAAGGTTGGAGCTCCACCGCCAGCTGCAGGAAAAAATGGAAAGAGCTTCCTCGGAGCTCAGGTTCGAAGAAGCCGCCCGCTGGCGCGATGCCCTGAAAGCCCTGGAAAACCTGAAGGAAACCCAGCGCGTTATTTCCACCGAAAAGGAAAACCTGGACATCGTTGGTTTCAGCCGCAGCCAGGATAAGGCCGGGGTCTTGATTTTCCACATGCGCGACGGCCGCATCAGGTCGTCTTCCGGCCGGCTGCTGGAATTGAACGAAGGAGAAACCGACGAAAGAGTCCTGGCCAGGGCTTTAAGGCAATTTTACTCGGCCCAGGAGCCGCCGGAATCGATTCTCTTACCCTTTAAGTTACCAGCAGAGGCCCTGGCTGAAATGGTCACTGAACTTGCAACCCGCAAACAAAATGTCAGGTGGCTCTATCCCGAAAGCAAGAAAAGAAAAGTCCTGCTAGAGCTGGCCGGACAGAATGCCGCCCTGCTGCTGGAGAAAGAAGAACCTTCGGGGCCCCTGGCCGAACTGCAGGCCCGGCTGGCCCTTCCCCACCTCCCCCGGCGCGTCGAGGGTTTTGATATCTCCACCACGACCGGGACCGAGCCCGTTGGTTCCCTGGTGGTCTTTATCGACGGCCAGCCGGCCAGGTCTGAATACAGGAAGTACAAAATTCGGACTGTTTCCGGCCCCGACGATTACGCTTCCCTCAGGGAAGTCATCGAGCGCCGACTTCGCCGGTTGCTGGCCGAAAAAGGCCCGCTGCCCGACCTGGTCTTCGTTGACGGCGGAAAGGGCCAGCTTAACCTGGCCCGGCAGGTGCTGGAGTCCTTAAACCTGGGTCAGGTCCCGGTTTGTTCCCTGGCCAAGAAAGAAGAAATAATTTTTTCCGAGGCTCACCCCGAAGGACTTCGCCTGGACCCGACTTCCCCCGTCCTGAAACTCCTCCAGCACATCCGGGATGAAGCCCATCGCTTCGCCATAAGTTTCCACCGCCGGCGCCGCCAGAAAAGGAGCCTGACTTCCGCGCTGGATGGCATTCCCGGCCTCGGCCCGGCCCGGAAAAAGAGACTTCTCCAGGTGTTCGGTAACGTGGCTGCCATAAGATCCGCCCCGGTCGAAGAACTGGCCCGGGTCCTGGGACCAAGGCTGGCGGCGACAGTCAAGGACAGGCTATCCTAACCCGGCCAACCCCTCAGCCTTCCACCGTCATAATCTCGCACTGGCAAACATATTGAGCTGCCCATTCAATTCAGTATTCCCTAATGATCAGATCATTCCAACCCTATGAAATAGGCGGAGAAGATTAGCCAGATGAGGGAACTAAATTAAAAAGGAATGATTGTTTCCAAGCTGTCTTCCGAAAATATATGAACGACCATTCATATATCCTGTTTATTGACGCCAACCGAAAACCCTGCTGGCCGGCACCTCTGCTCCTTAAAATGATGCCCTCAGGACCACGCTTCATGTTAAGTCCCGAATTCGCCGGGATTATCAAGATTAATCAGGCTTGTTTTTCCTTAGAAGAAAAGAAAGGAAGCATAAAATATGGGCCGTCTTCCGCCCTGTTCAGTTAGCTTTGCCTTCTCGGCTTAAAAGAGAGCAAAGGCCAGGCGGACCAGCCAGCTCACCAGGACGGCCACGCTCAAGTTCAGGAGTACCGAAACCAGGGCAATCCTGCGCCCCAGCTCCTTCCAGAGAATGGCCAGGGTTGACAGACAGGGTATGAAAAAGTTGACGAAGGTGACAAAGGTTAGCAACTGCCCCCGGCTTATCACCGACAGCAGTTGCTGGTAGCTGACCCCCAGAGCCTGGAACATCATCAACAGCGACAGCTCCTTGCGCAGGAAGCCAAAGACCAGGGTCACCCCCAGGCTCGACGGCAATCCCAGAAGTCCGCTGACAAACGGAGAAAGAACGGCGTTGACCAGCCGGTCAAAATTCACAAAGCTCAGAAGGCTCAGCAGCAGGCTGCCGGCTATTAATATCGGCCAGGCAAAACGGATAAACTCCTTTAAGTTGAAATAGGTCTTCTGGAGGATATTCTTCAGGGACGGCCACTTCAGGCTGGGTATTTCCAGGATTAAACCGGGCGAAGAGTACTTGAATATCCTGGTCAGCACCGAACTCAGAACGGCCACCACCACCAGGTTCAGGAAATAAAACCCCAGTGCCCACCAGGGCCCCAGCAAGAAGGCCACCAGGGCCAGAATGATGGTGGTCCGGGCGGCGCAGGGAATAAAAGGAATCAGCAGGGCGGTTATGATCCGGTCGCGCCTGGATTCCAGGATGCGGGTGGCCATGATGGCCGGAACGTTACAGCCGAACCCCAGGATAAAAAGCGGCACCGATTTTCCGTGAAGCCCCAGCCGGTGCATGAAAGCATCCATCAGGAAGCCGGCCCGGGCCAGGTAACCGACATCTTCCAGGAAACCCATCAGCAGGAGAAGCGGAATAAAATAGGGAAAGACGATGGCCACTCCCCCGCCCACTCCCTGCACCAGGCCGACCAGGAGCTCGGCCAGCAGGGTATGCCCGTACCGTTCCTGGATCCCGAGGCGCAGGGCTTCCCACGGCTTAAGGAGCCAGGCTTCCAGGGGGCTGCCAACGCGGAAAATCAGGTAAAACATCCCGGCAAAAATCAGCAGGAGCAGGAAAAGCCCCAGCACCGGGTGCATGATGAAGCTGTCCAGCTTTTCCAGGCCGCTCAGCCGGGCATGCCGCACCAGGCAGCAGTCTTCAAAAATTTTCAGGGCCAGGTGATGGCGCTCGGCGGCCAGGACCTCGTAGGCCGGAGCTTCTCTCAGGGCAGAAATCTCCTGGCGGAGGCGATCCAGGTCTTGCTTGAAGTCTGGATTGTTTTCCAGGAAGAACTTATCGACGGCCAGGGTCTCAGCCTCGATGGCCCTGATGGCGGTAAAGCGGGGATTGGCTATCACCGGGAAATCAGCCGGCAGCATTTCGGCCAGTTTCTTTATCCGGTTTTCCACTTCTCCCGAATAGCGCAGATGGCGGGGCCTCCTCTGCTCGCCCAGAACCTTTTCCACCCAGTCCATGAGGTCGTTGGTTCCCTGGCCGCGGGTGGCCACCGTCCTGATGACCGGCACCCCGAGTTTTTTCTCCAGGGCCGCCGGGTCAATTTTCATCCCCTTTTTCTCGGCCAGGTCCATCATGTTGAGGACCACCACCATCGGGTATTCCAGCTCCAGCAACTCAACGGTCAGTTCCAGGCTGCGGCAAAGAAGCGAGGCATCGATGACATTGACTATAAGATCCGGTTTCTCCTTGAAGATGTGGGTCAGGACCACTTTTTCCTGTGGTTCCTGCGGGGTCAGGGAATAGGTCCCCGGCAGGTCAACGATGGAATAGACCCTGCCTTTCCAGGCCACCTCGCTGTGGGCATGACAGACGGTGGTCCCGGGAAAATTCGAAGTCTGAGCCTTGAAACCGGCAATGGCGTTGAACAGGGTGCTCTTGCCGCAATTGGGCTGGCCGATAAAGACTACTACCGGAACCCTATCGTTCATTCTCGTCGGCAGGCTCCACCAGGATTTTCCGGGCAATCCTCCGGCCCAGGGCGATCCTGGTGTCGCTTTTTATGTTCTTAACCAGGACCGGCCCGCCCAGCAGGGCTTCCCCGTCGAGGGCCACCAGGTCCCCCCGGTGAAAACCCAGGGCCAGCAGCCGCCGGTGCAGGCCCGGGCCACCCTTTATCTCCACGATCCTGAATTTCTGCCCCTGGGGAATCTCCAGCAAGGAACAGACCCGGCCGGTTACCGGAGGCGATTCAGTCTGATTTTTTCTATGTCCAAACATGGTCTTCTTTCATTGTTAGCGATAATAACAGTATATTATATGCTTTTCTGACGGCAAGTATTAGAGATTCTCAAGTATTATATTCTCGCCACTTACCGGGCTTCACCTTTCCTCTCTTTAATTTTCCCCGGCAATCTGCCATAATGCTCTGGTCAGGAGGTCATCATGAATAGATTTCGTACCGCTAAATTAAAAGTTTCATTGGCCCTGCTGGCCCTGTTCCTCTGGCTGCTCATCCCGCTGGCAGCCGACGAGGGCATGTGGCCCTACAACCTTGTCCCAAAAGATTACCTGGCCAAGAAATACAATTTCAGAGTCACCGATGACTGGTTAAACCATCTTCGCCTGGCCTCGGTCCGCTTCGGTGGAGCCTCGGCCTCTTTCGTCTCGCCCGACGGCCTGGTGCTGACCAACCACCACGTCGGCCGCGGAGCCATCCAGAACCTGTCCACGGCCGAGCGCAACCTGATCAAGACCGGTTTTTACGCCAGGACCCGGCAGGAAGAGCTGAAGTGTCCCGGGACCCAGCTCTGGGTGCTCCAGGAAATTGAAGATGTGACCGATAAGGTTCTGGGCTCGGAAAAGCCCGGGATGTCCGCCCAGGAAGTTATGGCCGCCAGGCAGAAAATAATCGGAGAAATCCAGAAGGAAGCCAGCGATAAGTCCGGCCTGCGCTGCCAGGTGGTCTCCCTCTATTCCGGCAGCATGTACCACCTTTACAAGTACAAGATCTACAACGATGTCCGGCTGGTTTTTGCGCCCGAAGAAGAAATTGCCTTCTTTGGCGGAGACCCGGACAACTTCACCTATCCCCGCTTCGACCTTGACATATCCATATTCAGGGTGTACGAGAACGACCAGCCGCTCAAGACTCCCCATTACCTGAAATGGAAAACCTCCCCGCTCCGGGAGGGCGACCTGGTCTTCTGCTCCGGCAATCCCGGTTCTACCGGCCGGCTGCTGACCTACGACCAGCTTCTCTTTCTCAGGGATGTTAACTATCCATTCACCATTGCCAACCTGAAGAGAAGGCAGGCCGTTCTTCATGAATATGCTAAACGGGGACCCGAGCAGGAAAGAATTGCCCTGAACACCCTGTTTGGCGTGGAAAATAGCCTGAAGGCCACCATCGGCTATAACTCCGGTCTCCTGGATAAAGAGCTGATGGCCAGGAAGCTGGCCGAAGAACAGGCCATCCGCAAGGCCATTGCCGCCGACCCGGAACTGGCCAGGGAATTCGGCCAGGCCTGGGAGGAAATTGCCCAGGCCCAGAAGGAATACGCCTCTTTCTTCAAGGAGTACATGCTGTTTGAAAGGGCCAACGCCTTCAACACGGTCTATTTCAACCTGGCCAGGTCCCTGGTCAGGGCGGCCCAGAGAGAGAGGCCGGCCGGCGCGCCCGAGATGGGCGGCGGCCGCATGCCAGCTGAGATCCATGACGATTTTGAAATCGTCAAGCTCACCGACTCCCTGAAGCTCTTAAAGGAACAGCTGCCCGACCTCCAGGAAACCAAATGGATCCTGGGCGGCCAGACTCCGGAAGAAGCGGCCAGGGCCCTGATTTCCGGGACCAGGCTGAAGGACCCGGAATTCAGAAAGAAGCTGTCCGAGGGCGGGGCCGAGGCCATCAACCTGTGCAACGACCCGATGATCAAGCTAGCCCTCCTGGTGGAACCGATCTCCCAGGGAACCCGCGAGCGCTACGAAAAGAGAGTCCAGGCCGTGGAAACCAAGAACGGCACCCTGGTGGCCAGGGCCCTGTTCAAGCTGAAGGGGACCTCCATTCCGCCCGATGCCACCGGCACCCTGAGATTGAGCTTCGGGGTGGTTAAAGGTTACCTGGAAGACGGAAAGAAAATTCCCTTCCAGACCAACTTTGCCGGCCTGTACCGAAAGGCCCAGGAAAAGAACTTCCAGGCTCCCTGGTCGCTGCCCGAACTCTGGCTTAAACGGAAAGCCTCGCTCAACCTTAACGTGCCCATTAACTTCGTGGCCACCATCGACTCCATCGGCGGCAATTCCGGCTCGCCCGTGGTCAACCGGAAGGGAGAATTCGTCGGAGCTCTTTTTGATGGCAACATCCAGTCGCTGCCGACCAGGTTCGTCTACGAGGAGAAAATCTCCCGCTCGGTCATGGTGCATGCTGACGGGATTATCGAAGCCCTGCTGAAGGTCTATGACGCCAAGCCGCTGGTGGACGAGTTGCTGGGGAAATAATGAGAATGTGATTTTACGGCCGGGAGCAGTTTCCTGTTCCCGGCCTTTTTTTTGCAAAATATATTACCCCGCAAGGTGGAGGTTTGAAAGATGAAAAGCTGGACCGAATACCTCTGGTTTGAAACCGAAAAAAGACAGGAACTGATAAATATCACCGACCGGGTGGAAGAGGCTGTCAGAAAGAGTGGCATCAGGGAGGGCCTGTGCCTGGTCAATGCCATGCATATCACGGCCAGCGTCTTCATAAACGACGATGAAAGCGGTCTGCACCAGGATTTTTTCCAGTGGCTGGAAAAGCTGGCTCCCCACTCCCCCGGTTCTTACCGCCACAACCTGACCGGCGAGACCAACGCCGATGCCCACCTCAAGCGGACGGTCATGGGTCGTGAAGTGGTGGTGGCCATAACCAACGGCCGGCTGGACCTCGGCCCCTGGGAGAAGATTTTTTACGGCGAGTTCGACGGCCAGCGCCGCAAGCGGGTCCTGGTAAAAATCATCGGCGAGTGAGGGTGGATTTCATTATATGTAGAATCAAGGGTAAGGAGAATACCTTGAGCCACTCCCCGGGGGAAGGGAAAAAAATCAGGCTGGCAATGGGAGTAGCGGTCGGGCTGACCGCCGGATCCCTGGCCGGGGCCCTGATCGGGCTGGTTTCGCAAAATGTAGTCCTCTGGCTGGCGGTCGGAGTCGGCACCGGCTTGATTTTCGGCCTGGCAGTCGAGCTTGCCCTATCCCCCAGAAAACCCCGGTCTTAAAGTCCGGACCGGGTCTGCCTGGCTTCAAGCCGGCCAGGTTGAATCGCTAAAATCCTTCAAGCTAAAATAACTATGGTAAGGCTGATTCAGGCTCGTGGTGAGGGCTTGAACCATGCTGGCCGATTATATACATCGCCGGGGATATTTCATCGCCGATTTACTTACCTCGGCCAGAGGTCTTATGGCTGTATTCCTCGGCCTGATCCTTTGGCAGGGGCGGACAGTTCTGGACCTGTTCCTGGTCATTATTTTTTGCTGCTGGCTGAGCGATTGCCTCGACGGTTATTTCGCCCGCAGGAGCTACCGGCCCGGGCACCTGGCCAGGCTCGACGGCTGGGTTGACTGGGTAATATACATAATCACCCTGGCTTATGGAACCATCCTGGGACACTATACCTGGACTTTCTTTATGGGTTTTGTTGGCATAAATATACTGGCTTTCGGGCTGACCAGGTCCATCCATGTCAACCAGGCCTTTCATTTCCTCTACATCCTGCTGGGCTTCAGAACGATCTGGCTGGAATCGGTGTTCTGGCGGAGATTTTTCGTACTGTGGGTAGCCGGCGTCATCTTTTTCAAGAGAAAAAGGCTTATGGTCCAGATCAGGGAATTCCTGGCCGGCTGGGACCAGCTCATAAATTCCCTATAAGTGCCAGGTAAGTGCTCATCCCTTTCAAGAAGGTTTCCCGGTGGCCGATTCCATGTCCTGTAAAACATAACCCCGAGTAAATTTAAGAGCCACCTTTTCTTTCTCCTTTCCCGGATCCCTTAATAAAGTCGCGGGTTGGAAAACGCTCACCTAAGCTTCAAGCTCAGGATAAACATGCTTAAAACAGCCGGGAGGCGATGGCTTTAATGTATAACCAAGCGGACAAATGGATAAACGTAGGCCTGAAGGAAGATCAATAAGGCCACCAGGCTGGCCAGGATCAGGCTGTGCCAGAAAACATAGCGCAGAATATTGCCTTCATGTCCATACCAGCGCGTGGCGGTGCTGGCCACCACTATGCTCTGGGCATCTATCATCTTACCCATTACGCCGCCAGAGCTATTGGCCGCGGCCATCAGCACCGGGCTCAGGCCGAGCTGCTGGGCGGTGATTTTCTGGAGACTCCCGAAAAGCACGTTGGATGAGGTATCCGAACCGGTCAGGGCCACACCCAGCCAGCCGAGCATTGTGCCAAAGAACGGATAAAGCACTCCGGTCCTGGCAAAGGCCAGTCCCAGGGTGGCATCCATTCCGGAATACCTGGTGACATAACCCAGGGCTAACATGGCCGCCACGGTGAGCAGAGAAAAGCGCACCCGATTGAGCGTTTTCCAGTAAACCTGAAGCATTCTTTTAAGGCTGAACTTCATCATCAAGCCGCTGATGATGGCCGCCACCAGGATCCCGGTACCAGTGAAGGATAGAAAATTGAAACGGAAAACGGCCGGTTCCGGAGCCGGCGCCGGGCTCACCGGCGGCATTCTTAAGATCTGCTGGTGAAGACCGGGCACCGCCAATGACGGAGCCAGAATACCGTCCAGGAGTTTCTTGAACTGCGGAATTCCCCAGATGAAAATAACCAGGCTCAGCACCAGCCAGGGAGCGGCCGCGGCCAGCAGAGCCCTTTGATTCAGCGCACTCTGCTTATTTTGAGCCAGGTCACCCCGGTTGATTTCCTCGGGCGAATAGATTTTTTTTGGTTTCCAGAACTTAAACAGGGTAATCAGGGCTGTTATCGAGATTAAGGATGAGACCACACCGGCCAACCAGGGCCCATGGAAGTTGGCAATAAGCGCTTGGGGTATAGCAAAGGACAGTCCGGCGGTCAGGGCCGCCGGCCAGACTTCTTTCATTTTTCCTAAACCACAAAAAACTGCCAGCAACCAAAAAGGCACCAGCACCGAGAAAAACGGCAGCTGGCGGCCGACCATGGCGCTCAGCTGATGCAGGTCAAGACCGGTAACCGCGGCCAGGGCGACAATCGGGGTGCCCAGTGCGCCGTAAGCTACGGGAGCCGTGTTGGCGATCAGCGACAGGCCCGAAGCCTGGAGCGGCGGAAAACCCAGGCCGATGAGCAGGGCGGCGGTTATGGCCACCGGTGTTCCAAACCCGGCCGCGCTCTCAAAAAAAGCTCCGAAAGAAAAGGCAATCAGCAACAGCTGCAGCCTGCGGTCGGCGGTTATGCCGGCCATGTTTTCCCTGAGCACCTGGATGGCTCCCCTGTCCTGGCACAGCTCATAGAGAAAGATGGCGTTGAGAATTATCCAGCCGATGGGAAAAAGTCCATAGGCAGCTCCGAATCCGGTTGATAGAAGAGTCTTATCTGCTGGCATCCTGAAAGCCAGAAGTGAAATAAGAACTGAGGCAGAAAGCCCGGCCAGAGCGGCCACATGTGCTTTAAGTTTCAGAAAGGCCAGTCCGCCGAGCAAAACGATTATGGGAAGCGCAGCCAGCAGGGTTGATAGCCAGGGAGCCTTAACCGGGTCATAAACCTGCGCCCAGGGCACTTGACGACTACCTTCAGAGAATTATGAAAACTTTTTTATGAACTTTCCACCTTTTTGTCAACCAGTTTGATAGATTTGCGCATCTTCTTATGAGACCAATTCACCAGAGTCGTATTTTACTTAAAACCACATAGGCTCAAAGGCAATCTTAATAATCAGGTCTGAATATCTTTAGGACTCGATAACAATCAGTTTAGTTTTATTTTCAGGAAGACTTATGCCTGCAGGCGGGAAAGAATCCTTATTGACCAGCAGGATTTTCTCTTCGGTCTTTTATCCAAGGTTTATTAAGGTTGCTGCTGGCTGAGTTTTTCCTTTTTGGCCCTTTTGCGCTCCGACAGCAGGGCCACCATCACTCCGGCCACGAAACCGGCCGCGGCCGTAATCAGCAGGAGCAGTATATGCGGCATTTCCACCGTGGCGAGCAGAAAATGGGTTTTAACCGGCTCGCGGTTCTGAATTATGATTATGGCCAGAAGAATGACCACCATGATCAACACAATCAGCCTGGCTGTTCTCATTTTCCCTCCTCTGCCTTTATTTTATAATCAAGTAGGAAATCAGGCTCAATTTTTATAATGCCATATTTTAAGATATTATATCTACCGTGCTTCATTCAACCGGGATAAAAATGAAGCCGGGCATTAAACCGAGCTTGAGCCTTTTTTCCGCCTCGGCCATCAGCATCGGGGCCACGGTCGGAGCGGGTATTTTTGCCGTCACCGGAGTGGCCGCCGGTCTGGCCGGCTCGGCTCTACTGATTTCGCTCGGCCTGGCCGCGGTAGCCACCTTCCTGACCGCTCTAAGCTTCATCCAGCTGATTTCCTGGCGGCCGGCCGAGGGCAGCATCTACTACTATTCCCGGCAACTGATCTCGCCCTTTGCCGGTTTCCTGGTGGGCTGGATGTGGGTTGTTTCCAACCTTTTTTCCGGGGCGGTGGTGGCCCTGAGCTTTGCCCACTACCTGGTGGAGCTCGCCGGCCTTACCCGGATTGGCGTAAATCTCACGGCCGCGGTCCTGATCTTGATTTTTACCGTTTTGAACTCTATAGGAATAGAGGAATCAACCGCGGTTAATAACCTCCTGGTCATCCTCAAACTGGCCATCCTGCTCATTTTCTTTTCCGTTGGCCTGTTTTTCATCAAGCCAGAAAACTTCAAGCCTCTCCACTTTTCTCCACCCAGCATCTTCCTGGGAGCGGCCATCATCTTTTTTGCCTTTCAGGGCTTTGCCCGGGTGGCCATCGTGGCCGAAGAGGTGAAGAACCCGGCCAGGAATGTTCCCTTGGCGATAATAATTTCCCTCCTGGTTTCGACCGGGGTCTATTTTCTGGTGACTTTTGTGGCCCTGGGCCTGGCCGGTGCCGGAAAATTGAGCCACTCCGGGGCACCACTATCGGTGGCCATCAGGCAAACCGGTTTGAACTGGACAGGCCCCCTGGTCAGCCTGGGTGGACTCCTGGCCACGGCCAGCGTTCTGCTGACGGCCATACTGGGGATTTCCAGGATGCTATTTGCCATGGCCAGAGAAAAGGATTTACCTTCCTCTCTCAAGGTTGTTCATCCAGGGTCTCGAACCCCACTCCTCGGAGTCTGGGCTTCCGGGGTAACCATGGCCCTTCTGGCCTATTTCTTTGACCTGGCCAGGGTGGTTTCCATCAGTTCTTTTTCCCTGCTCTTTTATTATTCGCTGGCCAACATCAGCGCCCTGCGTCTCGAGAGACAGGCCAAGAAATATCCGGATTTGATCCCGTACGCCGGGCTGGTGCTGTGCCTGGGAATCGGTTTATCGCTGCTCTTATCCGGCACCTCAAATCTGGCAATAGTTACGCTCTGCCTGGCCGCCGGCAGCCTCATCTTTTTACTAAAATCCAGGCTCAGATGACCAAATCTACGGTCCCTAAGGCCTGACCCGTTCCCATAACTGCCGCCATTAATTGACTTTAAGGCGGGATTCTGTTAAAAATTAGTAAATGTGGAAATGGCTCTTAACTAAAATTTTCGGGACCAAGAACGAACGGGACCTGAAAAAGCTCCAGCCTTATGTTGCGGCCATAAACGCCCTTGAGCCGCAAATCAGTGCCCTCACCGACGCCCAGCTCCAGGCCAAGACGGCCGAATTCAAGGAGAAACTGAGGCAGGGCGCCACCCTGGACGATATCCTGGTAGAAGCCTTTGCCGTGGTCCGCGAAGTGGCCCGCCGCACCGTCAGGATGCGCCACTTCGACGTCCAGCTCCTGGGCGGTATCGTCCTCCACCAGGGCAAAATCGCCGAGATGAAGACCGGTGAAGGCAAGACCCTGGTGGCCACCCTGCCCGCCTACCTCAACGCCCTGGAAGGCAAGGGTGTCCACATCGTCACCGTCAACGATTACCTGGCCAGACGCGACGCCGAGTGGATGGGTCCCATCTACAAGTTCCTGGGCCTGAGCGTCGGCGTCATCCAGCACGACCTGGGCGATGCCGAGCGCCAGAGAGCCTACCGGGCCGACATCACCTACGGCACCAACAACGAGTTCGGCTTTGACTACCTGCGCGACAACATGAAGTTCCGGCTGGAGGACCTGGTCCAGCGGGAATTCAATTACGCTATCGTCGATGAAGTTGACAGCATCCTGATTGACGAAGCCCGGACTCCCCTGATAATTTCCGGGCCAACCCAGGAATCAACCCAGCTCTACTACAAGGTCGACAGCTTTGTTCGCCGGCTGCAGAAGGACAAGCACTTCGTCCTTGACGAAAAAACCAGGACGATTGCCCTGAACGAAAACGGCGTGGCCGAAGCCGAGAAATATTTCAACGTCCCCAACCTCTATGACCTCAACTACATGGACCTGGTCCACGCCATCAACCAGTCGCTCAAGGCCCATTTCCTGTTCAAGCGCGACGTAGATTACATGGTCAAGGACGGCCAGGTCATCATCGTCGACGAGTTTACCGGCCGCCTGATGCCGGGGCGCCGTTACAGCGACGGCCTGCACCAGGCCCTGGAAGCCAAGGAAAGGGTCAAGGTGGAAGAGGAATACCAGACCCTGGCCTCCATCACCTTCCAGAACTACTTCCGCATGTACAAGAAGCTGGCCGGCATGACCGGAACCGCGGCCACCGAGGCGGCCGAGTTCATGCACATCTACCGGCTGGACGTGGTGGAGATTCCCACCAACAAGCCCCTCATCCGCACCGAGTACCCGGACGTCATCTACCGCACGGCCAGGGAAAAGTGGAACGCGGTAGTGGAAGAAATCATCGAACTCAATAAGATCGGCCGGCCGGTCCTGGTCGGCACCATTTCCATAGAAAAATCCGAGAAACTGTCCGAGTTGCTGCGCAAGAAGAACATCAAGCACGTGGTCCTCAACGCCAAGTACCACGAGCTGGAAGCCCAGATCATCGCCCAGGCCGGAAGAATCGGGGCGGTAACCATCGCCACCAACATGGCCGGCCGCGGGGTCGACATCCTGCTGGGTGGAAATCCCGATTTCCTGGCCAGGGAAGCCCTGAAAAAATCTGGCCTCGACCCGCTCAAGGCCACGCCGGAACAGTACGAAAAGGCCTACCAGGAAGCCCTGAAAATCACCAGCGAAGAGCATGAAAAAGTGGTGGCCCTGGGCGGACTTCACATCATAGGTACAGAGCGCCACGAGTCGCGCCGCATCGATAACCAGTTGCGGGGCCGGGCCGGGCGCCAGGGCGACCCGGGTTCTTCCCGTTTCTACCTGTCGCTCGAGGACGACCTGATGCGCATCTTCGGCTCAGATCGCCTCTCGGGCCTGATGGCCAGGATCGGCATGTCGGAAGGCGTGCCCATCCAGCACCCGATGGTCAGCCGGGCCATAGAACGGGCCCAGAAACAGGTTGAAGCCCAGAACTTCTCCATAAGAAAGCACCTGCTGGAATACGACGACGTGATGAACAAGCAGCGAGAGACCATCTACCGCCAGCGACGGGAAATACTCGAGGGCAAGGACCAGCGCGAGTATTATATAAACCTGATCGACAGCCTGGTCGAATGGTACCTCGACCAGTATGCCAACAAAGATAAACACCCTGATGAATGGGACCGGGAAGCATTGCACCAGGCTATCTTCGCCCAGTTCGGCTACGACCTGAACCAGCTCAACCTGAACTGGGAAGAGATTACCTACGAAGAGCTCCTGGAGAAGCTGACCTCGGCCCTCAGAGAAGTTTACGAACAGAAGGAAAAGCTGCTGGGTCCGCAGAACATGCGCCAGTTTGAGCGACTGATTCTTCTCCAGGTCATAGATTCCCGCTGGAAGGACCACCTGCTGGAGATGGATTACCTCAAAGAAGGCATCGGGCTGCGCGGTTACGGCCAGCGCGACCCGCTCATTGAATACAAGAAAGAAAGCTACGAGATGTTCCAGCAGATGCTGGACCGGATCGAAGAGGACGCCGTTCGCTACCTGTTCCTGATCCAGCCGGTGGTGGAAGCGGAAAGGCCGGCCGAGCGCGAGCGCCGTCAGCAACCGATGTACTACCAGCGCCCGCAGCAGGCCGCGGCCGGAGGAATGCGGGCCAAGCAGGCCCGGCCGCTCATCCCGGGCAAAAAGAGGCACTGAAGAACCCGCCAGGAGGGTCATAAATGTTAGACGAAAAATTGAAAGAAGGTTTAACCTTTGACGATGTTCTGATAATGCCGGCCAGGTCGGAAGTCCTGCCTACCGCGGCCGACGTTTCCACCTGGCTGACCAGGAATATCCCCTTGAAGATCCCCATACTGAGCTCGGCCATGGACACCGTCACCACCTCCAGGATGGCCATTGCCCTGGCCCAGCAGGGCGGAATCGGCATCATCCATCGCAACATGTCGGTGGAAGACCAGGCCGAGGAAGTGGACAAGGTCAAGAGGCACGAAAGCGGGATGATCGTTGAGCCAATTACCCTTCGGCCGACCGATAAGATTCACCGGGCCCTGGAACTGATGAAAAAGTACAGGATTTCCGGGCTGCCGGTCACCGATGAGAACAACCGTCTGGTTGGCATCCTGACCAACCGCGACATCCGCTTCGAGACCAGGCTGGACATCCAGGTTTCCGAGATCATGACCAGGGAACTGATTACCGTGCCGGTTGGCACCCCCCTGGAAGAAGCCGAAAAGTTATTCCACAAGCACAAGGTGGAAAAGATCCTGATCGTGGACGATAATTATCACCTTAAGGGACTCATCACCTACAAGGATATCCTGAAGCGCATCCAGTACCCGCTGGCCTCCAAGGACAAGTTGGGTCGGCTGCGGGTCGGAGCGGCGGTCGGGGTCGGGGCCGAGGTCATGGACAGGGTGGCTGCCCTGGTCAAGGCCGGATGCGACGTCATCGTGGTTGATACCGCCCACGGCCATTCCCAGAGGGTCATGGATACCGTCAAGCTCATCCGGAAGAACTATCCAGAGCTGAACCTCATTGCCGGGAACATCGCCACGGCCGAGGCGGCCGAAGACCTGATCAAGCTGGGTGTCGACGCGGTCAAGGTGGGCATCGGGCCCGGCTCCATCTGCACCACCAGGGTGGTGGCCGGGGTGGGTGTACCGCAGATCACGGCCATTTCCGATGTGTACAAGGTCACCAGCAAGCATAACATTCCGCTGATTGCCGACGGCGGCATCAAGTACTCCGGCGACATAACCAAGGCCATCGCCGCCGGGGCTTCCACGGTCATGCTGGGCAACCTCCTGGCCGGGACCGACGAATCCCCGGGCGAGGTGGTCATCTACCAGGGAAGGGCCTACAAGACCTACCGCGGCATGGGTTCGCTCGAAGCCATGAAGGACGGAAGCCGCGACCGCTACTTCCAGGACACGGTCACCGAAGCCACCAAGCTGGTTCCCGAAGGAATTGAAGGGCGGGTGCCTTACAAGGGCAGCGCCGTGTCCATCGTCCAGATGCTGGTCGGCGGCTTAAAGGCCGGGATGGGCTATGCCGGTTGCCGAACGATTGAAGAACTCCAGAAAAAGGCCAGGTTCATCAAGATCACCCAGGCCGCCCTGCGGGAAAGCCACGTCCACGACGTGGTCATCACCAAGGAAGCCCCGAACTATCACCTGGATTAAGGTTTCGGGTTAGAAGGCCTGGCTTCAAAATTTGTGGGCAATCAGGAATTTCTTCTGGCCCGGGTTTTATGGTTAGTTCTTAATCTGTTTAATCCTGTTATTCTCATCCAGCAGCACGATCTTGGGCAGGTGGAAATCAACTTCTTCCTCGCTCAGGTGGCAGTAAGAGGTAATGATGATGATGTCCCCTTCCCTAGCCTTGTGGGCGGCCGCCCCGTAGACGCCGATCTTGCCGGAGCCCGGTTCCTCCTTGACAAGATAGGTGGTAAACCTTTCACCGTTGGTCACGTTGTAAATTTCCACCCGCTCGTATTCCCGCATCCCGGCCGCCTTCATCAGGTTCTCATCTATGCCCAGGCTGCCTTCGTAGTTGATATCGCTGTAAGTGACCCTGGCCCGGTGCAGTTTTGATTTTAAGTAAAGCATAATCATTTTTCTATTCCTCCTGAGGTAATCCTGAGATTATCGATCAGCCTGGTCCGGCCGATGAAGACCGCCAGGGCAATCAGGGCTTCGCCCTCAAGCCTTTCCAGGGGTTCCAGGTTGTTGAGTTTAACTATCTCCACGTAGTCCAGCCTGGCCAGGGGCTCGGCCGTTATCAATTCTATCATTTTCTCCTTTATTCTGCCGGCATCCTTTTCGCCTGCCAGGATCAGCTTTTCAGCCAGGTCCAGGCTCTTCTTCAGGACCAGGGCCGCCCGCCTTTCTTCTGGACTGAGGTAGGTATTCCTGGAGCTCAGGGCCAGCCCGTCGTGGTCGCGGACGAGGGGCAGGGGCACAATCTTTACCGGCACGTTCAGGTCTTCCACCATCTTCCTGAGAATGATCACCTGCTGGGCATCTTTCCACCCGAAGTAGGCTTCATCCGGCTGAACCAGGTTGAAGAGCTTGAGGACCACGGTGCAGACGCCCCTGAAATGCCCGGGGCGCGATTTCCCGCAGAGCCTGTCCTGGAGGTCTTCCACTTCGACGTAGGTTTTATAGCCTTCTGGATACATGACATCTACGGGCGGATAGAAAACCAGGTCGACATTCTCTCTCTCCAGCAGGGCCCTGTCCCTCTCCAGGTCGCGTGGATAAACCCTGTAATCTTCAGACGGCCCGAACTGCTTGGGATTGACGAAGATGGAGACCACGGTCAGGTCCGAGCGTTTCTTCGATTCCCGTACCAGGCTCAGGTGTCCATCGTGAAGATAACCCATGGTCGGGACAAAGCCAATCTTCCGGCCCTGCTTTTTCCAGGCCAGGATCTTTTCCCGGAGCTCATTGACCGTTCTGGCGATTTCCATGGTTGTTTTTCCTTCTCCTTAATTTAACTCCTGGTTCTGATCATATCTTATAAATTCTTTTTGCTCCTCAGTTCCCCAGATCTGTCCTGCGACTGCGGCCGCACCGCGGCGCCTATCGCTTCCTGGCCATAACCTTCCGCCTGACCTTCCCGGCCAGCCCGGCGTTTTCTTTCTTGAGATGGTAGCAATGCGCATCTTCAGGATAACGTCCCTGGCGAACATCGGAGATGTAATTCTCTACGGCCGTGGAAATCACTCCGGCCAGGTCGGCGTATTTTTTCACGAATCTCGGCAGGTAGTCGGCCGTTAACCCCAGCATGTCATTGACCACCAGGATCTGCCCGTCACAGTTTGGCCCGGCCCCGATGCCGATGGTCGGGATCTTAAGGGCGGCGGTGATTTCGGCGGCCAGCTCGGCCGGCACCGATTCCAGCACCACGGAAAAGGCGCCGGCTTTTTCCAGGGCCAGCGCCCCCCGGAAAATGCCTTCGGCCTGCTCCTCTTCCTTGCCCTGAACCCGGAAACCGCCTATTTTCCTGACCGACTGCGGGGTTAAACCGACATGACCCATGACCGGGATTTCCGCTTCCACCAGGGCCTCGACCAGTTGCAGCCGGGCCGGGCTGGCTCCTTCCAGTTTTACCCCGTCGGCCCCGCCTTCTTTTATGAACCGGGCGGCATTCTGGATTGAGTCCTTGAGTGAAAGATGGAATGACAGGTAGGGCATGTCGCCGATGACCATGGCCCTCTTCCTGGCCCTGGTCACGGCCCTGGTGTGGTGAATCATCTCATCCATGGTAACCGGAAGCGTGGTTTCGTAGCCTAGCACCACCATGCCCAGCGAATCGCCGACCAGGATGATATCCACCCCGGCCTCGTCCAGGAGCCGGGCCGTGGGATAATCATAAGCGGTAAGGGCCGAAATCTTCTGTTTCTGTTTTTTAAGCTCCTGAAGATAGCATACGGTTACCCTGTCGGTTGAAGGCTTAACCATATTTTCTCCTTTCTTTATCCCCTGCCCGCCGCCGGGCTCGAGGTAAAGCCATTAAAGCCTTAGGGCTGGATTCGAGTCTCAGTGTCCGGACCGGACCTCTGAGCTCTTCCTAATTATATCATTTTTTTATTTTTTTGCCCGGAAACTCTGGGGCACGTAGTAAAGGGTGCCCCTGGTGAGCTGCTTGATTTGGTCTACCAGGTCCCAGACTTCCTGCTCCTGGCTGAGGTCCAGGTCGTCGGCCTTGACCACCAGCAGCGGGGTGGCCTTGTAATTGAAGAAGAAATAATCATAGGCTTCGACAATGTCTTCCAGGTACTTGTCGGAAATATTTTTTTCCAGCGAATCCCCTTCTTTTTCAATTCTTCTGATCAGGGTGTTGACTGAAATCTGCAGGTAGATCACCAGGTCCGGCCGGGGCACCCTCTCGGCCAGGATGCCGTAAATCCGCTCATAAACCTGGAGCTCGTCGTCGGTCAGGGTCTGGTAGGCGTAAATCTTGTCCTTTTCAAAAAGGTAATCGCAGATGATACGGTCCACGAACAGGTCCCGCTGCAGCAGCCGGGCCTGCTGGTGGTAGCGGTTGGCCAGGAAGATGAGCTGGGCCAGGAAAGCCGCCCCTTCCCTTTCATTGTAAAAATCCCTGAGGTAGGGGTTGGCCGTCTGGTCCAGCACTAACTGGCCGCCTATTTTCTGGGCCAGGAGGTGGGCCAGCAGGGTCTTTCTCGACCGGAAGACACCCTCGATCGCGATGTGCCTGAAGTTTATATCGGCGCTGAACTTCATCTTGACTCGGCAGCAGAATCACCCTCTACCGGGGGAACTACTCCTTGGGTTGAACCGGAATGACCAGCCAGGCAATCAGGTAGAAAAGGACCATGGGTAGAATGGCCGTCAGCAGGGCCACGCCCACGAAAATCAGCCGGACCAGTGAAATATCCAGGTCGAAATAATCGGCCAGGCCGGCACAGACCCCGCCCAGCATTTTCTGCTGCACTGACCTGTACAATCTTTTGGCCATGTTGCCCTCTCCAGATTGAATCTGCTTTTATTTTACTGAAAACCGCCAATTTTACAACCCTTATTCCCGCCAGGACTGTCCCCCCGGCCTGTTTTTTATTGACTAAAAAGCGGGATTATGTTATCCGTTTAGTCTAAAAAAATCGCAGGAGGTTTAATATGTACGGCTGGACCGGAAACATACTCAGAATCAATCTTACCGACCGGACTCATAAAGTCGAACACTTCGACGAGGAATTCGCCAAAAAATGGGTGGGCGGACGCGGCTTCGCCCTCAAAATTCTCTGGGATGAGCTCAAGCCGGGCATCGACCCGCTGGGGCCCGAAAACAAGCTCATCGTCACGGTGGGACCCATCGCCGGCATTCCCGCTCCCAACACCGGAAAGACCGTGGTGGCCGCCAAGTCTCCCCTGACCGGGGGTTATGCCGACGGCAACCTGGGCACCCGGGTCACCGAGCAGATGAGGAAAGCCGGTTACGACCTCATCATCATCGAGGGCAAATCGGCCCAGCCGGTCTACCTATACATCGAGGACGATAAAATCCAGTACCTGCCGGCCGACGAAATCTGGGGCAAGGGCACCTATGATACCCATGACTGGCTCTACAAGAAATACGGCAAGGGGGCTGGCGTCCTGTCCATCGGCCAGGGCGGCGAAAACCTGAACCTCTATGCCATGGTCCGCAGCCTGGAAGGCCGGGCCGGCGGCCGCCCGGGAATCGGCGCGGTCATGGGCTCCAAGAAGCTCAAGGCCATAGTCATCAAGGGCTCCAAGCCCATCCCGGTGGCTGACCCCGAGGGCATGAAGAAGCTGGGCCTGGAAGACCTGCGCAAGGTCGGCGAAATTGACAAGAAAACCGGCTGGTCCATCCAGGGAACAACCGGCGTCCTGGCCTGGTGCAACGAAGTGGCCGCCCTTCCGGTCCACAACATGAGAAAGACGCACCACCCGGACGCCTGGAAGATAGACGGCGAACGCCTGAACAACGCCCGGGTGGCCACCTACGGCTGCCCCAACTGCACCATGAGATGCGGCATCACCATCTTGGACCACGAAGGGCACGAATCCGAGCTTGATTATGAGAATATCGGCATGCTGGGCAGCAACCTGGACATCTTCGAGCTGGACCAGGTGGCTTCCCTGAACTACCTTTGCGACGACTACGGCCTGGACACCATCTCGGCCGGGGCGGTCCTGGCCTTTTACGCTGATGCCATCGAACAGGGAGCCATCAAGGGCGACTTCAGGTTTGGTGACGCCGAGATGGCCAAGAAGCTCCTGGGAATGGCCGCCAGGAGGGAAGGCGAAGTCGGCAACCTGCTGGCCGACGGCACCCTGCGCATGGCCAGGAAGATCGGCCACAATTCCGAGGCCTATGCCATGCAGGTCAAGGGCCTGGAAATCTCGGCCTATAACTGCAAGTTCATCCCGGGCATGGCCCTGGCCTTCGGCACCAGCCCCATCGGCGCCCACCACAAGGAAAGCTGGGTCATCACCTTCGAGCTCAAGCAGACGGCCCGCGATTCCTACGGGCCCGAGAAGGCGGCCAAGGTCATAGAGCTGCAGAGAATCCGCGGCGGCCTGTTCGAGTTCATCGTGGCCTGCCGCTTCCCCTGGATCGAGCTGGGCTGGGAGCTCGAGCACTACGCCGAGTACTTCAACAAGATAACCGGCCTGAACTGGACGCTCAACGATTTCTGGAAGGTGGCCGACCGCATCTATGCCCTGATGAAGTTCTTCTGGGTGCGGGAGTTCCCGTTCTGGGACCGGACCCGCGATTACCCGCCGATGGTCTGGTTCGACCCCAAGAACGCCGACACCGACGGGCCCATCGCCGGAAAATACCTGGAGCTCGACAAGTACAACCAGCTGCTTGACTATTACTATCAGCAGAGAGGTTGGGACAGGCGCGGCATCCCCACCAGGAAGACGGCCGAAGCCCTGGACCTCAAGAAGGAAGCCGACGAGATGGAAAAATTTACCAGGCTGGAATAAAATAGATATCGCAGTTAAAGTTTCAGATAAGAACCGGATAGAAAAATTTAGATATATTCTCTCGCTTACTGAGAAGGAGAGATTTCCGGGTTTTAATATTAGATAAAGAAATCTTCCACCAATTAATTCTCGGCTCCGTCGTGGTTCCTTATAGGCTGAATGGTGTAAAATGAATTAAAGGAGCAAAGGCTATATGAGCGGCTCAAACATAAAAATAACCGTTAAGCTGATAGGGCCTTTTGTCAACCAGGTCGGTTTTTCCGAAAAGACAATCGAATGTTCTGCCGGGACCACGGTGGAAACCGTGGTCTCTTCCCTGCCCTTAGACCCGAAAAGACCTAAGATTGTCACCAGGAACGGGCAGGCCGTGACTCCGGCAGAAAAATTGAGCGACGGCGACCGGCTGGCCATCTCCCCTCTCTACTCGGGCGGTTGATGGAGAGCGGACAGCCTGGATCCTGGTAAAGTAATCACAAAAAAGGATAGTTGAGAATAGATGCTGCCAGAGGGCTCTTAGCCGGGCCAGTCGGCGCGGCCTTAGAAAGGACGGGGGATATATGAATGATGGTTCATATGACGGCTACGGAGCGGCAAGGCCCATCCTGATTGGCGGGTGCTGGCAACCGGCCACCGCCTCTGAAATTTTCCAGGCCTGCAACCCGGCCACCGGCCAGAAGCTTCCTGAAATCTACCCGGTTTCGGCCTGGCCCGACCTGGAAAAAGCCCTGGCCGAAAGCCGGAGAGTTTGCCAGGAAGTGGCCAGCGCTCCCCCGGAAAAAATAGGCCGGTTCCTGAATACCTACGCCGACCTCCTGGAAAAAAACCAGGAAGCCATCACCACCATGGCCCACCTGGAAACAGCCCTTCCCCTTAAATCGCGACTGAGGAGCACCGAATTCCCGAGAATGATCAACCAGCTGCGCCAGGCGGCGGCCGCGGTCGAAGAGCGGAGCTGGTGCCAGGCTACCATAGATACGAAGTTAAATATCCGGTCAAAATACGGTCCCCTGGGCGGAACGGTGGTTATCTTCAGCCCGAATAATTTTCCCCTGGCCTTTAATACAGTGGCAGGAAGCGACCTGGCCAGCGCCGTGGCTGCCGGCAACCCCGTCATCTGCAAGGCCCATCCCGGCCACCCCGGGACGACCAGGCTGATGGCCGAATCCATGCTCGAAGCCCTCCGACAGGCGGAACTTCCGGCTTCGACCGTCCAGCTGCTCTACCATTTCAGCGCCGAAGACGGCTTCAGACTGGTCAGCCATCTGGCGGTGGCTGCCGTGGCCTTCACCGGCAGCAGGGCGGCCGGCCTAAGACTCAAAGAAGCCGCCGAGAAGGCCGGAAAGCTGTTTTATGGCGAGCTCAGCAGTGTCAACCCCGTATTTTTCCTGCCCGGAATCTTAAAGGAAAAGGCCGAGGCCGTGGCCCTGGAGCTTTTTTCATCCTGCTCGCTGGGCTGCGGGCAATTCTGTACCAAGCCCGGGCTCATTATCCTGTTCAACGACGAGGCGGGACGAAGATTCCTGTGGAAACTGCAGCAGATTTTCAACCAGCCGCTGGCAGGCTATCTCCTATCTCAGGCCGTCCTGGAAAACCTGAAAAAGGCCGTGGAAAAGCTGAAGGCAGCCGGAGCCGTGCTTCTGGCCGGCGGTAATCAAATCCCGAACTGCGGCTTTCAATTTCAGACCACGCTTTTCGCCATTTCTGGAGAACAATTCCTGAAAGACCCGGGAACCTTCCAGCAGGAAGCTTTTGGCACCCTGGCCCTGGCCGTGGTAGCTGAAGAAGTGGAAGAGATGCTCAGGATTGCCGAAAATCTTGAGGGCAACCTGACCGCCTCTATCTATTCCAGCGATTCAGATCCTCAGGACGAAGAGATTTACCGGAAGCTGGAGCCAGTCCTCAGGCTGAAGGTCGGCCGGCTGCTAAACAATAAAATGCCTACTGGCGTGGCCGTCTCGCCGGCCATGCATCATGGCGGGCCATTCCCGGCTACCGGGCACCCCGGCTTCACCTCGGTCGGCATCCCGGCGGCCTTCCTTCGTTTTGCCGCCCGTCACTGCTATGACAACGTGCGAGAAGAACGCCTGCCCGAAGAATTAAGGGCAAAAAACCCCAACGGCTGGATGTGGCGCCTGGTCGACGGCCTCTGGACCCAATCTGATATAATTTAAGCAGGCTTAATCTTCCTTTAATCGCTTCTTTAAGCCCGCTTCCCCTGCTCCTCTCCCTCAGAGCCAGTATCCTTCGTGCTCCCTCCTCTTTCTCCGCCTTCTCCCGCTTCCTCGCCCTGATGCCAAAGTTTAAGAGGTTTCAATTTCCTCCCCGGCCAAATTTAACTATTTCCTGTCCGGTTGAAGATTTAGGTACAGGTTCATCTTATCACTATAAATTACCATAGTTACCCACCCTTTCATATGTTCCCATCTAAGAAGAATGGTGTAAATTGAATCCTGATTAAGCCCTTTAAGTTTCCATCCTTTCATGCAAGAAAATACTTCATCAGTATCAAGTACTCCTTTCATTACGGACTCAGTAGCTTTATCAAAGGTAACAAACCTAACATTTCGTGGACTACCAACCTCATTTATAGATAATATGTATCCAATTGTAAAATCAGCGTTTGCTTGTACTGCAATTGCTGGAATTTGGAAACAATCTAAAGAAAACTCAATATCATACTTTCTCGAGTCAACATAGCGGGATTGCGAATCACACAAGTAATATATTCTTTCGCGATTATTATGCTCCTCTGAAAATAAAATGCCAAATTTATTTCCATCTTTTAAAGTATAGGTATCTGTAGAAAGAATCTCTTTCTTATCCTCCTTGTGTGTGCTAGATTGAATCGAAATAACAAATCTCGGTATGAACAAGAGATATAAGATAAAATAAAACAACAATCTTTGCATCCTAGTATCCCCTCTTTTCAATCCTTCTTATGTATGAATTCACAAAGCCATTAGGCTCACCTTCATGTAGAAATGGTTTCATCCTTAGATAGAGGAAAGCATGACCATATAGCTCATGTGCAAGAGCAAGTGCTTCTTTAGATTTGTTTTCAAAAGGGGCAATTGCACAGAGTATATATGGTTTATTATGCACCGCTATACTCTCAGTCCTACCCTTCCTAGGGGTCACAGTAAATCCTTGCCAACTATTTTCTTCCAACGGCAAGGTTCTATATATATTTTCGCTCTTATCATAAAAAGAAATATTTTCGGTCACAGAAACAACAATTTCCTGGGGAGAGGCAATTAAATACCAAAGCCTCAGGTAATTTGGATTATCAGTCTCCGCTGACCTGTTTATATCAATTAATCCAGTGGTTTTGTCCCAGTAAATATTCCGGGCAAGATAAGCATCACCCATCGTCCGCTGAATCGCTTCATATCCAGCTTGAGTGAATGTCCTGACTATAGCTCCATCCGGGTCCCAATAGGTCACCGGGTTGTTGCGGCAGAAAGTATACAGGTTCCACAGCTGGGGGTTGGTCAGAGCAGCATCTTTATTAATCACCGGGTCCGGGCTCAGCCAGCGGTAGTAATAGCTGCCATAATAGCGGGCTCCAAAGTAATCCAGACTGGATTCGCTGTCCCGCTCCTTGCCCGAGAATTTCATCGCCGGCGTGTAGGAATTCTCCCAGATTTTCTGTATCCCACCATACGGGTCATATGCCGCGGCAAACACCCGGTTGCCCGCCCCGTCTGTCACCACCCGCACCGAGTTGATATGATCCAAAGTGTAATAATACAAAGCGCCACTCTGCGGCTGATACTCAGCTAATAACCTATCACCGAGATATATATAATCCCTCATGCATTCCCCAAGCCCATTATATTCAGCCAATAGCTTCCCGTCAAAAGAATAAATGTAATACGTCCCCTTGCTTCCCACAGACTGCACTCCCAGCCCGGATTCAGTCACAACAGAAGCTGCCGCTTGCTTGCCTTTTAGAGCAGAGTCCTGTCTTGAATCAGTTAATCTGCCCTTAATCGCTTCTTCAAGCCCGCTTCTCCCTCCCCTGCTCCTCTCCCTCAAAGCCAGTATCCTCCTCGCTTCCTCCTCCATCACCGCCTTCCCCCGCTTCTTCACCCTGATGCCAAAGCCCTCATCGCTTACATCGAACGGATACCTCTCCGGCAGAGCTATGCTCTTGTTAACCACATAATAGGCCCCATCCCCTGTGCTGAGCTTAAGCGACTTTAGCCCAGAGACTGACTCCAGAACATTGAGCAATTCCCCCCTTTCCTGCCCGTCTTCTCCAACCTTGCTTACCTTCCAGCCACCAGAAGAAAGCTCCTCATCCGAAAGATAATTCTCAAACCTCTCCTTCAGCACCGGCAATAACACCGGCTCCCCTGTATCCTCGCTCACTAAATTAAACACCGGATCCCATACCTTTATCTTCAAACCATCAAAAGCCTTAGAGATTTGAATTTTGCTAATTTCTATTGAACTATTGCTATGCCTTCTGGCAATCTCAGATTTAGGATCAGTGGAATTGTATACAAGAGCAGGATTATGGCCAGGAGCATATATAATAACATCTTCTTTACTTTGCTAACTTTATCAACTTCATAGTTACTTTCTCGTTTAGCACACCATCCATATAAAATTATAAATAAGCAGAATAGGCTATCAAAAGCTGATCCTGGGTCTGCATGCTTTATTGTCGACCAGATCCTTATAAATAGGAAAATAACAAACCCTATCCGGATAACGACAGGAATTTGAGGAAGGCTGAGTCTTGACCAGATTAAAGATCCCCCAATGATCATCAATGTCAATGCCATTGTTACAGATAAAAGTATGCCAATTAGAGCAGATAAAAATAAAATATGATTATTAGACATATTTCCCGAAATAGCTGCGAGTGTGGCACCTTTGAAAATACATAATCCTTCTTTTGTAATGAATATATCATTGGCTCCATATCCAAGGATCATATTGAAGCACGCTATCAAATAAGCAATACCCCAAAACAAAACAGCTATTCCTATAATAATTTTCTTTTTCATAATAACTTCTTACCTAATCCCAATCATTCTTCTGGTACCACATTTTCCACATATATCTATGAGTAATTGCGCCAAAAAAATTAAACCCTTGCAATTCTCCTATTTTCGGCCAGTTTGGATCATGTAATTTCCACTTAAATGGTCTCCAATTCACTGTTTTCTCATAAAATTTGACCCCAAATCTGAACGCTTCTTCCTTGCTTTCGAATGTTTGCATCTCAGCCTTCTTAAATTCCTCTACATTCCTAACATAAAGCCACTCATATCCCGCCGCATGATGCTGCTCATGCTCCAATATCTCATCGTCTTTCTTATGCAGGATTATCGCTATATAGGCATGATATTTAAAGCTTGCAGAAAATTTTCCATCAGCTTCTTCTACTAAGATATTTTTCTCTATAGGATCAAACCATCCAAACAAACAACAAGATAATCTTTTTTTATTATAAATTGGCCCTAGCTTAGTCAGACTGGTTTCAATAGCTCCATCCGGGTCCCAGTAGGTCACCGGGTTGTTGCGGCAGAAAGTATACAGGTTCCACAGCTGGGGATTGGTCAGAGCAGCATCTTTATTAATCACCGGGTCCGGGCTCAGCCAGCGGTAGTAATAGCTGCCATAATAGCGGGCTCCAAAGTAATCCAGACTGGATTCGCTGTCCCGCTCCTTGCCCGAGAATTTCATCGCCGGCGTGTAGGAATTCTCCCAGATTTTCTGTATCCCACCATACGGGTCATATGCCGCGGCAAACACCCGGTTGCCCGCCCCGTCTGTCACCACCCGCACCGAGTTGATATGATCCAAAGTGTAATAATACAAAGCGCCACTCTGCGGCTGATACTCAGCTAATAACCTATCACCGAGATATATATAATCCCTCATGCATTCCCCAAGCCCATTATATTCAGCCAATAGCTTGCCGTCAAAAGAATAGATGTAATACGTCCCCGTGGTCCCTACAGATTGCACCTCAACCCCAGATTCAGTCAGGGAAAGACTTGTCACCTGCCTGCCCTCCAGGTCACAGCTCTGCCCCGCGCCTTTTAACCTGCCCTTGATCGCTTCCTTAAGTAGGCTGCCCCCTTCCCTGCTCCTCTCCCTCAGAGCCAGTATCCTCCTCGCTTCCTCCTCCATCACCGCCTTCCCCCGACTCTTCGCCCTGATGCCAAAGCCCTCATCGCTTACATCGAACGGATACCTCTCCGGCAGAGCTATGCTCTTGTTAACCACATAATAGGCCCCCTCCCCCGTGCTGAGCCTGAGCGACTTTAACCCAGAGCAGGACTCCAGAACATTGAGCAATTCCACGCTTTCCTGCCCGTCTTCTCCAACCTTGCTTACCTTCCAGCCACCAGAAGAAAGCTCCTCATCCGAAATGTAATTTTCAAACCTCTCCTTCAGCACCGGCAAGAACAAAGGCTCCCCCGTATCACCACTCACTGAATTAAATGTTGTATCCCAAACCTTTACCACAAGGTCATCTATCAACACTTCGGCTCCAGGAAAAGTGACCAGTGTGATTTCTGGTGTGGCCATAACATTAATACTCAAATCCATCGGCGCATCTTCAATTATCTTCATCCCATCAAGAAATGTTGAGAGAGAGTATGTCCTCCGGTCAAATATGGTCTGGAGATGATGCCATCTGTTTATGGCCTGGGTGCTTGAATTAATATCCTTCTCCACAATCCCGCATCTGAGACCTTCAATCTTGCCTGAATTTCCGACCTTGATTATTATTGAAGACTGCCAATTTCCATTTGTTCTTTGATCAGGGAAAGCCAACCCAAGTTTCAAGGCAGCCAAGCCAGCATCCTGAAAAGTAAACTTGTTCACCTTAAAGAACAGTTCATACGAAATTACCTCAGACTCAAATGGTAGTCCATCGGCATCTGTTAATCGAACTAACGCAGCGGGAATATTTGCGGAGGGAACTCGCCACGCATATTTGCCCTTGTTTTCATATCTCTGAGCTAACCTAATGAAACTGCTCCCATTATCGATGGAGTATTCAATGTCTAATCTTTGAAGTTTCGAACCGCCTTTCCAGGTAATTGAAGACAATGAACCGGCCTGAAGTTCTTCTTCACTTTCAGGCTGTTCAATCTTTAGTCCCGATGGCTCCTGGCCTGGCTCAACATTAGCAATCACATTAAACGTATATGGGTTTTCATCGGTATCATCATTCTTAATACTGATAGTAGCAATTTTATACCCGGGTGTTATTGGAGACAGGGCAATTGAAAACACGCTGCTCTGACCCGGATTAATTGAAGTTGTTACCGGTTGGGTGACTAAGAATTCAATTCTATTCTGACCATAGCAATCTACGGGAGGATACCCGGTTAGAGTCAGGGTTGATGTTCCTAAGTTCCTTATCAAAAAGGATTCACTTGTCGGCTCTGTTATTAATACCGTGCCAAAATCATAGTAAGAACCGCACAAGATGGTTTGTCCCATGGCTGTTTCAATTTCTATTTCGGGCCGGGCTTCAATTACTATTCCAACCAGGTTAATCTGATAGGGATTTTCATCTGGGTCGTTATTTGATAAAGTAATCGTAGCAGATTTGTTTCTTGGTGAGGTCGGAGAAAATCTGATAATAAAGGCAGAACTCTGACCGGGCTCAATTACAGATGATGGCATCTGGACTACCGAAAATTGATCGGCATCAGGTCCCGAAACGTACACCGGGGGATTGCCTGTCAGCACAAGTTGAGCATCACCGGTATTTTCCACCGCAAAGCTTTTATCAGCGGTTCCGTTCAAATTGCATGGAATATCAACAGCCTGACCGTTGGGCAGATCAGCCCCGTCTAATTTCAGGTTAATATCGGGAACTGGTTCTGTGCCGATAAGATTAATTTCATATGGATTTTCATCAAGATCGTTGTCCACTAAGCTGATGACTGCAGTCTTTATCCCGGCAGATGAAGGAGAGAATCTAATGATAAAATTTGTGCTGCCCCCTGGAGCCAACGAAGACGCCGGTTGTTGAATAACGGCGAATTGATTCGAGTCTGGCCCCGAAATAACCACTATCGGGGAGCCATAAAGATTAAGGATAGCATCGCCCAGGTTCTCGATCGTGAAAGTCTTATCAACATAGGACCCGGGGGCAGCACGCAATTCAACCTGACTGCCATCTGGAATATTGTTGCTTCCGACCCTTAAATTTATTTCTGGCAGCGCTGGCAGTGCCCTTATTCTTAGACCCCTCTCATTATATAAATACTTGCCTCTCAGCTCGGTTCCGTATTGAAGCCGCGAAAGCCTATTAAGGGCATCCCATTCATATTGATATCCTGAAGCCGTTAAGAGATTCCCTCTTGAATCAAAAGTAAAATCCGCGCGCTGGTTTTTTGTGTTATAAGACATGCTGAAGATCTGGGTTTCATTGTCTTTGATCTCTTTGACCTGGGTCAGATTTCCATACTGGTCATAAGAATATTCAAAATTATTTACCCGGCCGACACCTGATGGCGTATAAGCAGCGGTTTTCAGCCTGTATAGATTATCATAAGTAAAAGAAGCATTTAAGACTAAAGGATTTGTATTCGTAATACTGATAATGTTTCCCACTGCATCATATGAATACGAGGCTCCATAAAGAGGCGTACCAGATTTCATCAGGCTCGCACTTATAAGCTGCCCTATAGAGTTGTAACTGGCGGTGTATTCCGTCTGATTACCGGAAATGGTTATGCCTGTCGGCTGTTTGCCGGTTCCATAACTAACTTGACTTACTAAAGTTTGCCCGTTAAATGAAGCCATCTCCGGCACGTTCAAGCTGTTGTTGGTATAGATTACGCTTCTGCCATCAGCATAGACAACTTTTTTTAATACATTATTTCCATCATATTCATACTTAGTTGTCTTCGAACCTAAGCCTGGAATTACCTGCGTTTCTTCTTCTACGGATCCAAAAACATTGTAGTTTATATTATTCCTTTCCCAGCCTTTACTGCTATAGATTCTGGCTATTCGTCCGAGCGAATCATAAATGTAATTAATAGTTTCGTCCACAGTCAGAATCTTTTTCAATTGATTGGACGTGTTATATTCGTAACTTATTGTTGTTCCGGCATGGCTCTTTTGTGACAAAAGATTTTCACTGTTGTAAGCATAGTTTATCAGGCCTGTTTCAGGATGGCTTTCCGAAACAACATTATCTAGAAAATCATAATCATAACTCTGAGTCCTGGCCCCATTATAAACTACTGTTTTTAATCTCCCTATATCATCATATGTATATATGGCACTCTTACCCGAGGGGTCTTTCAACTCTTTAACCAGACCAGGTAGATAATCAAAAGTTAGCTCTGTCTGATTATTAAGAGAATCTTTTATTATCGTTTTCTTATCAGAATAAGTATATGTAGTAATATTATTGAGCGGATCTTTTATCTGGGTTAACCGGCCGGCACCGTTATAAAAATAACAGTATTGATCAGATGCATTTATTGAACCTTTGTTCTCTTTAATAACCCGGCCCTCGGCATCACGGGTCTTACGATAGTAAAGCGCAATTCCATCGCCCTGTTCCTCATGACCGAGATCTCGCCCCAGCCCATCCCAGTATTTAATTATCTTATGATTTCCCTGAGTTATTGTTACAGAATTGGTCGACCAGGTAGCCGATATGGGATTAAAACCGGAAGGCATATTAATGTTAGTGATCCTACCCAGGTTATCATATGAAAAACTATAAGTTCCTCCATGCTGGTTGGTCTCGGTCAAAATAGAGCTGTCATATTGAGAAATTGACCTGTTTAATTCAACATATCCTGGCCTCTCAATTTTGGCCAGAGCTCCGTACATATAGGTACATGTTTCTATTCCAGAATTATTACCCGGGGGATTAATAGTGATTATTATGGTTTTAGTGCCGGTGTTTTCTTGATAAGTATAATCCCAGACCAGAGTCTCAGAAGGTCCCCTCTTTTTCTGAACCTTCTTAATTGCACCACATTTTCCCTCATCGGTAAAATAATAAACATTATTCTCTTTAAGCAAGCTGCCGCTTGAAGAGTAAACCTTTTCACTTCCTATGTGAGAAACCATATATTTATTTAAGAATACGTCTCCACCATGTTGCGTGTCTTCAAAAAAATACCCTAACTGCTTATAATAACGAAAAGATCCAGCTCCATAATATTTAATCTTCCGTGGCAGTCCATATTTCAATGTTAGGCTATCATATTCATATTCTTCTTTACTTGGGCAATCTCCAAGAGTCGATTTTGTTAATGATAATAATACTGGCGCTTTTATCTTCCCGAGATTGAGTGATCCTGCTATCCAGTCATAGTTAGAAATCTGCTTGGAGATCCAGCTATAGATCTCGGAGTAGCTTCCATCATTGAAATATTTTTGCTTGATAAGGCCAATGCCCCAACCACTATTAAATGGATCTCCACCTGTACCATTATATGTAACATAGATAATGCTTTCAGGTCCCTGAACCGTAACTGTGCCATCATTGCCATTAGCATATGATGGATATGAATAAAGCCAGAGTTTTCCACTGTCTCCTGGATCGAATTTTATTTTTTTCTGGGTTAAGACCCGGCTTACATAAGGCATATTATAATAATAAAAATCATGGTCATTGTAGCTATATTCTATGCTGCCTCCGTAAGAAGTATTTACCTTCACCAGTTCATAGGTGGAATTATATTCATACGTTGATGCAGACAATTCAGGTGGGTCGTAACTTGTCAATTTATAATAACCGCCACTAAACGTTCCGACAGAATAATAATAGTTTACAGTTTGGCCCGTGGCATTCTTTACCTCAATTCTAACGAGCTTTGGATTTGTAGTTCCCTCTGAAATAAAATTTATCGTTCTTCCCAGGCTATCAGTAATTTGGGTTATTACTGGTAACCCATTTTTATAGGTTATATCTATATGATGCCCATAAGAATCCTCTATTCTCGTTACCAGTTTTACCTGTTCTGAGGTATTGATGTATTGAATATTTGCTTGCGCTCCAAAAGTCCAGATTGTTCCATCTCTAAAATGCAGTCTATAAATTCCTGAATTATCATATTCTAATTTTAAGAATTGCCTGGTTAAAAATGAATTATTAAAATCTATGCTTGGATAAGCTGTTTCCCATCTTCCATCTGGAAATTCAATTACAGGAGTATCATCAGCTTTATTGTTTGCGTAATGAAGCCTGCCCATATGCAGTGACCAGCCAAGCCCTACCCAGGAGTAGGGTTCCTGTTGAATAACAGCCGGATTGCCAGCTATCCTGTCCCTGAGTATCTTTGAATTATAAACTCGCCAGATAACTAAATCAAAATTATTTGGTCCTGGCAGCTGAATATCAAGAAATTTCAATGTCAGATTTCCGGTAAATAAATCAATATTTTCTTCAGGAACTGCTCCATGGAACCCATGCTCAGCAATAATTCCTATCCTGTCGAAAATCCCATTAGAACCATACTGGGCGAATAGATTGTCAGAAATCCCAATAAAAAGAAATGCAATTAGAAGGAAGGAAGGAAGGAAGGAAAATACCCTAAGAATTAAATTTTTTCTCCGCATAGATATTCCCCCTCTTAGTGATTAGAAAATTTAAAGGTATAATTGAAAAAAATATTATGGTTTCTGTTGAAGCCCGTTTATCTTCCCCCACCGGACCGACTCCATCCAAGGCTGATATCTAACTTTTAATTTAAGTTGCTCCTCAGCTTTTGTCAAGCACTTTTTTTTCATTTTTGTATCACTTAACTAAATTAGCCAAGCTGCATTTGTTATTTAGCCAGACAAAACTAATAATATCAAATTTTTAAGGCTGTCTTTTTAACGATACAGGCATAGACAGGAGGTGTCGGCCGGGATTTTAAGCTGGAATTTCTGGTTAGGAGGCACCTCAAAGCTATCGCCAGCCTTGAATTCTTTCCAGTCGTTGCTACCGGGCAACTTGACCACCATCTTTCCGGTGATGACGGTCATGATTTCCCTGGTTGAAGTGCCGAATTCATACTCGCCCGCAGCCATGACACCAATAGTGGCCGGGCCTCCTTCGGTGTTAAAAGAAATGGACTTTACCTTTCCCTCAAAGTACTCGTTCACCTTAAACATTTAATAACCTCCTTGAGTTTATCGAGTTAATGCCAAGCCATGGCTGTAAAAATAATAACCGAAAAATCAGGAAACCAGGGCGTAAAAATGATACCCAGACCCATATCTTTCTTCAAATTAAATTTTTCTTTAAGCTTCATAACATCATAATCCAACAGCAATAATTTCTGGGGTTGTTCCAGAAGAGTCAACATATAAGGCGAATACTTTAATTGTAAAATTTATGCCAGGAAAGCTTCTGATTACCTGTTTTTCCTTCTCCTCCGATGCTTTTTCCAGAGCAACTCTATAACCAGATTGGCCTGCATATTGGCCACGATACCCACCCTGGGGGCCATGGGACTCACGGTTTCGGTCGGTTCGCTCTCCTCGTCCCCGCAGAGATAGAGCTGGCCCATCTTCCTGGTTCTGATCTTGTGGTTCTTTCCGAAGCCGGAAAGCCCGGAAGCGGCCACAATCGGCCTGTCCGGAAAGAGGCTCAGCCAGGTGTTTATCAGCATGCTCTTTTCGCTGGCCAGGTCAAAGGCTTCCACCATCACTTCGGCTTCCTCAAAGATCCTTTTTATATTCTCTGGTGTAAGGCGAGTATGATGGACTTCATATTGAGAGAAAGGGTTCATCCTCTGCAAATTCTCCCACAGGGCTTCTACCTTGGGCCGTCCGACCTGGTCTATAAAATACTGCTGGCGGTTGAGGTTGGAGGGATATACCCTGTCCATGTCGGCGATGATTAATTTGCCGACACCGGCCCGGGCCAGGGCTACCGCCACGTTGGAGCCCAGACCGCCGGCCCCGGCTATTCCCACCACCGCCCGGCGCAGAACCGGCAGGAGTTCAGGGTCATGCCGGGAAAAAAAGTCCTGCTTTAGTTTTTCCATGTCAATTTTAAGTTTCCCCGGTCTACTTCTCTTCATCTCCTTTCCCCTTTCTGACCTGGACGATTATTTCGACAGGATTATTCGGAACACCCTTCAATGCCCTGACCAGGCCCTTTATTGTCTCACCAAACACTCCCTGGACAAAAGCATTAAGCGGGATTACCTTCCCGTCCACCTTGAGCTTGACCGCCGGTTCCAGCGGCTCGAGCACTGCCAGAAGAAAGTCGGCCAGCCTGGCGGTTTCCGTGGCCAGGAAAAAAGGATATGGCGCCTCAAAGGCTTCGTCCGAAACTATGGCGATTAAATCCTCAGGCGGGCTTATCAGATTATGGTCGTCGCTGTCCTGAACCCTGAGTATCTTCCTGAAGGCGCTTTCCCTCTTCCCCCCTTCGACCAGCAACACGTCCACCTCTGAAAATTTATCAAGGGCCGTTTCCAGAAGAGTATCGGTCGCGGTTTTCTTTTTTATCAAGAATAATTTCTCATCGGTCATGACCGCAGCCACCCTGGCTCCGGCCTGGATAAACTGCCAGGAGTCCTTGCCCTCGGCATCCAGTTCTATCTCATGGCTGGCTTTTTTCAACACGCCGCATTTAAGACCCCGGCTGCCAAATTCTTTGACCAGGGCAGAAATTAACCTGGTTTTACCTGTATCCGAAGCTCCGATTATGGCCACAGCTTTCATGATTTTTTCTCCCCTTCCTGCCCCTGCCGGTGGTGCTGATGATGTCCAAGGTGAACCGATTCCTGGCAGTCGGAAATTTTACCCCGCAGTATCTCAGCGGCATGGGCCAGGGCCGGCAGCACCGCTTCCAGGTTTTCCCTGGCTCCGCGAACACTTCCTGGAAGATTAATGATAAGCGTCTTATTCTTTATTCCGCAAACCGCCCGGCTGAGCGCGGCCATGGGGGTTTTTTTCAGGCTTTCCGCCCTCATGGCTTCAGCCAGACCGGGCACCTCTTTTTCTATCACCTCTTTTGTGGCTTCGGGAGTAACATCCCGCGGCGAAACCCCGGTCCCGCCCGTGGTCAGGATAATTTCCGGAGCGTCAGGAGCAGCACAGAGTTCCAGGAGCTTGCCCCTGATGGCTTCTTTCTCGTCGGGGACAACGGCCATAAAAACTACCTGCCCTCCCCTCTCTTCCACAAAGTGTTTTAATTCCGGGCCGCTCAGGTCTTCCCTTTCTCCGCGGGCCGAGCGGTCCGAGACCGTTATTATGGCAAAGGTAATGCCGGCAAGTTCAGCCTTGGTTTCTGACATTGATTCTATCTCCGACCCTAATTTTACCGCCTTTTATCACCCGGGCAAAGATGCCTTCTTCCGGCATCACGCACTGCCCCACCTGGCGGAAGATGGCGCATTTGGTATGGCAGGTCTTACCGATCTGGGTAACTTCCAGGACCAAACCCTGGCCCACTTCCAGGACGGTTCCGACAGGCAGCGATACCAGCTCCAGTCCCGAAGTGGTGATGTTTTCGGCGAAATCGCCGGGGCCGACCTCCAGCCCCATTTTCCGCATCTTCTCTATGCTTTCCAGGGCCAGCAGGCTGACCTGCCGGATTCCGGGCCCGGCATGGGCATCTCCCTCGAAGCCAAATTCTTCTTTCAGGAGGGCTTCCGAGACCGGTTTCTTCCTGACACTCTTGGTCCGGCTCAGATTGATGGAAACCACGGTCCCGGCTGCCTTAAGTTTGTCATTCATGGTGTAATTTCCTTTTTTATTTATCCTTTTTTGGCCTTTTCTCTTCTGCTATTTTTACCTTTAGCACCGGCGGAATCAAATTATCTTTGAAGCTGATTGCTTCTTTGTCTTAGTATCCAGCCATCATTTTCACCCGGCCGGGCTCAGGCCTTCGCTCCAGCGATTTTTTTCCATATTTCTACCATCTGAAGTCCCCGCTCTTTCCGCCCGATTTGGAAACAAGGTGAATATCACCTATCACCATCCTCTTATCAAAGGCCTTGCACATGTCGTAAACGGTAAGGCAGGCGACGGCCACCGCGGTCAGGGCTTCCATCTCCACCCCGGTGCGGTCAACCGCCCTGACCAGGCTTTTCACCTCGACTATTTTTTTTGATTTTATCGGGTTAACCTCAACTTCAACAGAGGTAATCCTTAGAGGATGACACAGCGGGATGAGTTCCGAAGTCTTCTTGGCAGCCTGGATCCCGGCCAGGCGGGCCGCAATCAACACGTCACCCTTGGGCAGTCGCCCCTCCAGGATCATCTTAATCACCTTGGCCGAGAGGCGAATCTCTCCCCTGGCCTCGGCCGTGCGCAGCGTCTCTGCTTTTTCGGCCACCTCGACCATCCTGATTTTCCCGGGGCGGGCGGCGGCCTGGTCATTCTTATTCACAGCCGTTCGTCCGGGCCGCGTTTCTTTTTTCCTTTCTTTCAACTTACCTTTTCTAATTCTGTTCATTTTTCTCTCCCCATTAATGATTTTCTCGGTCTCACCATTTCTCACTCGCAGTTTGCCGGGCGATATTTATCCAGCCATATCTTCCCTGGAAAAATTTTCTGCCAGCTCTCCATCTTATTTTTCTTTTCTATCGCCTGTTTATCAATCACTTCACCTGCTTTCCCCGGTTTCCTTTTAACCCCATTGCTCCACCTTTCAGCCTGATTACCCGCCAATATTCCTGAGCCCGTTTCTCCTCTGAGAACCTTCAGATGACTCCCGGCTCGCCGGCTTTTCGGCCAGGGCACTGCTTATTGCCTGAAGAATGGTCTCATCGTCGGCCTGCCCCCGGAGCAGGGCCTTGAGGACATAGGTCTTTTCCGAGAACAGGCAGGTCCGGAGCTGCCCGTCAGCCGAGAGCCTCAGCCGGTTGCAGTCACCGCAGAAATGGTGGCTGTAAGGGGCGATGAAGCCGAGGCTGCCCTTCATCCCCTCTGCCCGGAAATGACTCCTGGCCGGACCAGAACCCGGAACTTCAATTTCCTCCAGGCGGAATTTTCTCCTGATTTTTTCCATTATTTCAGGCGCCGAGACGAAATAGCCATCAACCGGAGAAAAATCCATGAGCTCAATGAAGCGGACGTGGACCGGAAGGTCGAAAGTTAGCTCCAGGAACCGTTCTATATCATCTCCGTCGTTCAATCCCCTGAGCAAGACCACGTTGACCTTGACCGGGTCAAATCCCGCCGAAACGGCTGTTCCGAGCCCGCTCAGGACCCGGTCCAGGCCGTCCAGCCCGGTTATTCTCCTGAACTGAACCGGGTCCAGGGTATCAAGAGAAATATTGAGGCGACGCAACCCGGCCGCCCAGAGTCTTTCCAGGTTCTCTGTCAGCAGCAGTCCGTTGGTGGTCAGGGAAATGTCCTTTACTCCCGGCAAGCTGGTTATCCCGGCAATCAGCGAATCGATACCCAGCCTGACCAGGGGCTCACCGCCGGTTATCCGGAAGCGGTCAATCCCCAGGCGGAGGGCCAGTCGGACCAGGCGCAGGATTTCCTCGTAGCTCAGGATTTCCCCGTGGGGAATGAATTCAAAGTCCTGGACACCCCGGCAGTAAAAACAGCGCAGGTTGCAGCGGTCGGTGACTGAAATCCTCATGTAGTTTATGCGCCGGTTAAACCCGTCCTGCATTCAAGACCGTCCTTTCTTGATATATGAATAAGTTTTCATATATTGCGTCCCCGAAACAACTGCTGCCTGGCCCCGGCCTGGGACCAGCCTGTACCGCTGCCAGCTCCCTCATTATCGCCTTTCCTTTTATCTGAAACGAAGAGAAACCGGTTAATCGCGTTGATTTCCCGGATAGCCATCTTGCTTCGCATTGCATCTTTTGCCTTTCATCAGTACCGGAGCCAAAACTCAGTCTTAATTTTCTCAAGCCTTACCACTCCACCAGGTGCACCCTGACCTTTGACCCCTCCGGCAGAAAATCAGCTTCGGCCGGGACGAGAGCCAGTCCATCGGTTTCAGCCAGGCTGGATATGATGCCCGACTCCTGCTGGCCGGCCGGGGTGGCCCGCCAGGTTCCCTCAACCTGTTCCAGGCGGCCCCTGACGAAATTAAGGCGTCCCCGTTTTTTGCGATATGGAACGGTCAGCACTGCCTCCACCTCCCGCGGCCAGTAATCCTGCCGTCCCGAAAGCTTCTTTATAAACGGCCGCACGTATTCTTCAAAGGAAATCATGACCGCGCCCGGGTTTCCGGGAAGGCCAAATAACCAGGCCAGCTGCTTCCCTTTTTTCAACTGGTAAAAGGCCAGGGGCTTGGCCGGCTTCTGGGCCACTTTCCAGAAGACCTCCTCGGCCCCCAGCTTTTTGGCCGCTTCCTTGACCAGGTCATAATCGCCGACCGAAACTCCGCCCGAGGTGATGATGACATCCGCCTTGCCCTTTGCAGCTCGCAGGGCCGCGGTCAGGCTCTTGAAATCATCCCTAACCTGCCTTAAAGCCACCAGCTCGGCCGGGCTGGTTTCAAGCAGAGCTTCAAGAATTATGGAATTGGAATCATAGATTTTTCCCGGGAGAAGTTTTTCCCCCGGCCGGCAGAGCTCATTCCCGGTTATGAGCACGGCCACCTTCGGCCTGCGGTAGACCTTGACCCGGCTGACCCCGCAGGCGGCCAGGAGCCCGAGGTGGGGAGCTCGAAGGACCGTGCCCGCAGTAATTATCACCTGGCCCTTTTTTACATCCTCCCCCGCTTCCCGGACATTTTCACCGGCCTTGAATTCACGCTTTATAAAAATAACTCCATCTTTTTCTTCAGCTTCTTCCACCGGCACGACCGAATCGGCCCCGGCCGGCACTGGCGCCCCGGTCATGACCTTGACCGTCTGCCCCGGGCCAAGTCTTTTCCTGAAATACTCTCCGGCCGGCTGTTCGGCCCTGAGTTTTAACCTGGCCGGCCCGGCCTGGCCCGCGGTGTCTTCGCTTCTTATGGCATAACCATCAACCGCGGAATTACGGAAGGGCGGCACCGGTATCTTGGACCTGATTTCGGCCGCAGCCACCCTGCCCGGGGCCCCGGCCAGGGCCACCTCTTCTTTTCCCAGAACCCTGGCCCTTTCCATAACCAGATTTTTCGCCTGTTCATAGGAAATCATCTTTTCACTCCACGACTATTTTTCATTTTCAGGAAAACCTGTCTCTTGAAGACCCGGCCCGGTGGTCAGGGCCGTGGCCTTGATGCCAGCCCAGACCTTGCTCCCGGGCCTCAGCCCCAGTTCTTCAACCGAACTCCTGGAAACAAACGCCTTAAGCCTGAAACCGCAGTCCATAAGCACCAGCAGCATCCGGTCATAGGGCCTGATTTCACTGACTTCAGCCTCAAACCAGTTCCTGACGCTGCTGGCTGGCCTGGCCGGAGCCAGGATGACTTCTTCCGGCCGGAAGGTCAGGACCACCCGGTCGCCCGCTTTCTGCCCGCCAAAGGCATAGATGGTCTGGCCGTGCCCGCGGATCTCAAGAAGCCCGTTGTCCGCTTTCTCCACCACCCCTTCCACCAGGGCTTCCTGGCCCATGAGCCGGGAGACTTCAGGGCTGTCCGGGGCGGAGGAAATTTCTTCCGGTGTCCCAACCCTGACAATCCGCCCACCGAGCATCACCGCCATCCTGTCGGCCAGGTAGACGGCTTCCTGGCGAATGTGGGTTACGAGAACGGCGGTGACACCGGTGACCTTCCTTATTCTATGAAAATCCGACATGAGCTCTTCCCGGAAGCGAACATCCAGCCCGTTGAAGGGCTCGTCCAGGTACAGGAACTCCGGCTCCAGGATGAAGGCCCGGGCCAGGTGCACCCGCTGCCTTTCCCCGCCAGATAGCTCGTCAGGAGAGCTGTTCAGCAGTGAATGCAGGTTGAAGAGCCCGGCTATTTTTTCCAGCCGGGCCTGCTGCGTTTCCCGGTCAAGCCGCCTGAATCTTAAACCCAGCAGCAGGTTATCCCGGACCGTTCCCCGGAAGAAAACCGGCTTCTGGAGAAGGTAGACAATTTTCTGTTGGAGTCGCTTACGGTCCCCTGGACCGACGGCCTGGCCCTGGTAATAAATTTCACCGGACTCGGGCTTCTGCAGCAGTGAAATGGTTCTCAAGAAGGAGCTTTTTCCCGAGCCGTTGGGCCCGAACAGGGTCAGGCACTCCCCTTTTCGCAGGTCAAAATAGGAGACCTCAAGTATCTTTCGTCCGGCAACCTGAACAACCAGGTCTCTTACTTCCAGCTCGGGCCTTGCCACCTGCTCGCTCCTTTGCGCTGGAGTGAAGTTAAAAATAGATTAATCAAAAAGCTCAGGGCCAGGAGAATCAGGGCCAGGTACATCGCCGACCGGAGGTTGCCCATTCTCGTTTCCTGGACGATGGCCGTGGTCAGCACCCGGGTGTAGCCTTTAAGGTTGCCGCCGACCATCATCACCGCCCCGACTTCAGAAATGACCCCGCCGAAGGCCGCGATGATGGCCGCTAACTGGCCCAGCCTCGATTCCCTGAACAAAACCCTGACCGTCTGTAACCCGCTGGCTCCGAGAGCCCTGGCCTGAAGCAGGACCTCGGGGTCAACCTGCTCGAAGGCGGCCAGGGATAAGCCGACAACCAGCGGCAGGGCGATAATGAACTGGGCAATGACCATGGCCACCGGGGTGTACATCATCCCCAGGAAGCCGAGCGGCCCCGTGCGCCAGAAGAGCACGGCCACCAGCAGCCCGACCACCACCGGAGGCAGTCCCATCCCGGTATTGACCAGGGCAGTGATCAGCTTCTTGCCAGGGAATTTCTTGAGATAAAGGAGAACCGCTGCCGGCAACCCGGCCAGCATGGCCAGCAGCACGGCCGAACCGGATACCAGCAGGCTCAGGCAGGTTACCTGGATGATTTCTCTAAGGCTCATCACTCCGATTCTCCGGTCTCGTTTCCGGGTCTCAGGGCCTGAAACAGGGGTTTACCCGTCCTTGAGTCCCGGTCAAACTCGTCTATTAAACTCTGTGCTTCTCTTGAGAACAGAAAATCAATAAAGGCCCCGGCCCCGGCTTCGTTTACCTGGCCGGATTTATTTTTTACCACGATGGCCGAGTAAACATTCTTGTATTTTTCATCCCGGCCCAGAACTTTAAGATTCAAGCGAGGCCCGAGCCGGTAAAAAGTGGGGTAATCAGTCAGGATGTAAGCCTGCTTCTCCGAGGCTATCCTCAGGCTTTCAGCCATTCCCTGGCCCGTTTCCAGGTACCAGCGGCCAGAAGGCCTGATTCCCGCTTCGGCCCAGATTTTCATTTCCAGGTCGTGGGTTCCGGAATTATCAGCCCGGCTGACAAAAGGAAAGTGCCCGGAAGCAATCCTGGAAAAAGCCTCAACAAAACCCAGACCTCTAATCTGGGCGGCGTCAGAAGACGGTCCGGCTAAAACGAAATCACCGGTCATGAATTCTTTCCGGCTCTGTCCATAACCTTCTTCCATGAACTTTCTCTCGGGCTCCGGGGCATGAACGAGGAGCAGGTCAGCCGCCTGGCGCCGGCCCAGGGCCAGGGCTTCCCCGGTGCCCACAGCCAGTACCTTGACCCTGAACCCGCTTTTCTTTTCAAAAAGGGGCACCAGTGCCTCCAGCAAACCGCTGTCGTAGAGGCTGGTGGTGGTGGCCAGAACAATCTCCGGCTTGAATCCATCTAATTTCGGGCTGCTTTCAATAACCGACCCGGCCTGATTGTCCCTGCCCGGTTTCAACCTGGAAACGGCCGTCCAGGCCAGAAAAAGAACCAGGACAACCAGCAAAAAATAAAAAGCTCTCTTTTCTGGGCTTCGCGCCTCTGAATTTCCCTGGCTTCTATTTCCAGTCATCATCCTGCCTTACTCAACGCCCATTTCCTTTTCCGGCTCCTGGCCATCGGGCAATCTTTTTCAAGCCGCAAGCCCGGTCAACTCCGCGCTCCAGATTTTCATTTTAGATTCATCTTTATATTCATCATTTGTTCTTAAAATTGCTGCTCGTTGTCCTGGAGCCACAACCAGATCTTTTCCTTCTAGTTATGCTTTTTCTCCACCCCTGAAATTTCTTTACCGAACCCTCCCACAGCAACTCTGGTTTTGGCCAGGCCAATCGGTCGGCATGGCACGATAGACCAAAAAAAAGGGCATGCCTTCCACCAGGAAAGCATGCCCTGAAAATTCAGTCCGGACTCCTTTCCTGAGCGGGAGGCAGTGGCCGTTTCCAGCCATACCCTGTCGGCCGGCGTCCATACCTTCTGGCTCCAGGCCCGCCGGCTCGGAGTCTTAAAAATTTATCAAAGAACCTTAAATCCCGAGATATTTTTATACCCTGATATCGCTTCCCGGTCAAGCTTTAATAATTTCGCCCGACCGGCGGGCGGGAACCGAACATCCGATGTCCCTAAGCCGGGAATTATTTGACAGGAAACCATCAATAATATTTAATTTAAGGGCCTACTTAAGTCAGCAAGGAGAGAGAGATGAAAACTTTCAGAAAATTCTCCCGGGTGGGGCTGTCCTGTCTGGCCATCTCGATTTTTCTGGGTATGCTGGCCAGCCTGCCCGCGGCGGCCGAAGAAACCAAGGAAAAGGCAGGGCTGCTGGGTCCCTGGAAAGCCACGGCCGAGCTGAGCTACGTGGTTACCGGCGGCAACACGGCCACCTCAGCCTTCAGCCTGGGAACGAACCTGACCCGGAAATGGACCAGGGACAGCCTGACCTTTAAGAGTTTTATCCTGCGCAGCACGGCCACCACCTACGACCGCTGGGCGGTGGGAACTGAAACTGATTATTATGTCGTGGAAGAAACCACCAAGAACCTGGTAGCCGAGAATTATTTGCTTTCCGGCGCCTACGAGCGAAAGTTCTCCAGCAAGCTGCTCGGCCAGCTGGGGGCGAGCTGGGACCGCAACAAGTTTGCCGGCGTTGACCGGCGCTACATGGTTATTGCCGGGCTGGGTTATGCCTGGATAGAAAAAGAAAGAACCAATGTTAAGATGAATGCCGGCCTGACCTACTCTTCCAGAAAATACATCGGGCAGGAAGCCACTTCCTTTGCCGGTTTCCGCTTTGACCTTCTGGGTGAACAGAAATTTTCTGATAAATCATCATTTTCCACACTTTTTGTCTTTGACGAGAACCTGAAGGAAATGAAGGACTGGCGCTTTGACTGGACCAACTCCCTGACCGCCTCAATCTCCCGGGCCATGGCCCTCAAGGCCAGCTACAAGATGCTTTATGCCAATCTTCCGGCCACCGCCTTTCTGCCCCTGTTTGATGACCTGGGCCTGCCCACCGGTCTAACCGTTCCCTACTCGCTGAAAAAGCTGGATTCTTTCTTCACCACCTCCCTGGTCATAAATTTTTGACAATAGAAGAAATCGGCATAAACCGGCGACGGCATTTGATATTAATTAAGGATAAAATATATAATCCAAACTGAAGGAGGGAGAAAATGCATATCATCTGGACCATTCTTCTGGGCCTGGTCGCCGGCATAATCGCCAAGTTCATTTTTCCCGGCAAAGAAAACATGGGCTGGATCATGACCACCCTGCTCGGCATAGCCGGGTCGTTTGTGGCCACCTACCTGGGCAAAGCCCTGGGCATTTATCAGCCCGGCCAAACAGCCGGCTTCATCGGGGCTATCGTCGGTGCGCTGATAATCCTCTTTATTATCAGCCTGTTCAGGAAAAAAGCTCGCTAATTCCTTTTGCTGATTTTCCTGCGCCAGCGGACAAACAGGTAGAGAATTACTATAAAGATTACCAGGATAAGGGCGGGGATAATTATAGCTACCAGGGTGGTTATCCCTGAGACGGTATCTTCAACCGCGCTGACCACCGGGTTTCCCAGGCCAGCCGTGGTGGCCGTAACCCCAGGCCTGACCGTGGCCTTGGCGGCGTGAACTCCCCCGGCCACCAGCAGGCCACAGACCATGGCCAGGACCGGGCTCATATCACTGATAACGTTGCTGCTGGCCGCAAACAGAACGGCTCCGGCCGCCGGCCGGATAAAGGTCTGGATAACATCGTTGATGGTGTCAACCGCAGGAATTTTATCAACCGTTATCTCTATTATCAGTAGGACCACCAGGACTGCCAGCACCACCGGATGAGTCAGGGCGCTCCAGGGAGATTTTAAGGTGATCAGGTCAGTATAACGGGCCAGGGCCCCCACGATTAATAAGGGCAGGTAGGCATTCAGCCCGGTAGCCGCGGCCAGGCCAAAAGCTGCCAGGAGTCCGGTCATTTGAGTCTTGGGATTTTCAGCTTCTGCCCGACCTTTATCAGGTCCGGGTTGGTCAGGACGTCCCGGTTGGCTTCAAAGATTTTGGGGTAAAGACTGGCCTTGCCGTAGAAGCGCTGGGCGATGTGGCCCAGGGTGTCGCCCGGTTTGACCTCGTAAATTTCATAATCGGTGGCCGCGGCCGGCCCCGGAAGAGTTGCACCTGGCGGGGTCGGAGCCTTGGCTTCAGCCTTAACCTGAATCCGGTTTATGGTATTTTCCGTGTTGACCATCTTGTTGAACTCCAGCATGGCCCTGCCCTTGGCTTCCATGCTATCGGCCAGCCCTTCCAGGGTTACCACCTTGCCCTCAATTTTTGCTCTCAGGTTCTCAACTCCGAGGCCTGACTTGTTGATGATATCAACCGCCTCCTGCACCTTCTCGCTGAACGATTTGCCAAAGATGCCCATTCCTCTCTCCTTTCCTGGTCAGAATAAACTATTTGAGAAAAAGATTATCTCGGTTTTGGAAATGATCTTTTCCTTCCCTCTGCTCCATAATCAAGCATGAATTCCGGCCCGGGCAAAGTCAAGAAAAATCGGAGATTGGTGGCCTATTAGAAATTAGAAAAAGGAATGTTGTTTGGCTTGTCAATATCGATTCTAATATTCAGAGCCAGAGCTGGGCCACCTCGGGCACAGACTGGCGGTCGACCAGGCTGATGGCTTCAGCCGGGCAGACACCTCGGCAGATTCCGCAGCCATAGCATTTTCTTATATTGACCGCCGCCTTATCTCCATTTTTGCCGGGAAGATAAGCCTCAAACGGACAGATTTTCTGGCACTCACCACAGGCGATGCATTTCTCCTGGTCAACGACGGCCAGGTATTCTCCCCTGAACATAACCGGGGTCTTGTGCAACACGGTAGTCCTCAGGGCCATGCACCCGGGCAAAGAGCAATTACATAGCCCGCCGATAAACGGGGTGATAAAAGTCCAGAGGCTGTGGCATAATCCGTCCAGTTCACATTGCCGCATGTGCTCCAGGGCTTCTTCTTTTGTCAGGTACTCCAGGCCTCCGGTCTGCGGACCTATCAGGTAAGAGGCGTCAATTTCTTTCAAGATGCTGGACATCCCGTTCCCCTGGGGAGAAATGGTCAGGCCGTAGCAGAAACGTTGCTCGGAACCCAGGAGAGAGTGGCGACAGATGCAGGCCAGGCGAACTACAGAAGTGGTCATTTCCAGAATTTTTTCCACGTCCTCGATCGGGATGACCTGGCCGAAGTGGTAGGGCATCTGCCTTTTAGTAACTTTCTTGCGGATGAATCCCCTCAGCAGGGCGGGAAGCCGGTCCAGGAGCTGGAGCTGCTGCTCACTCTTCTTCAAGCTGTCCGGCCCGTAAGCGAAAAAATTCTCGATGAACCGGCGCCTCTTGAGGTCGCTCAGGAGGTCTTCAGAGTAGTTCCTGGCTTCCAGGTACCACTTCTTCCCTTCCCCGTGCTGGTGACAGAAATTGCACATTAATTCCCTCCGCCGCCCCATGGTTTCACTTATAGCGGCCAAAGTCAACCGCTATTTTCTTTCCGGCCATGAGATAGTATCCGGGCAATGAGGAATTTGGGGAAGCAACGCGGCGGAGATTCAGGTCCGATTCAGGAGACCATCTCCGGATTTTGATCCGCGGCTTCTATTCTGCCCGCCTCATTTTCTGGTCCCATTCCCTTATCAATCTTTCTTTTTTCTCCAGGTCATCCAGATGGAGCCGGAGGTTGATAATTTCATCGCGTATGGCCGTGGCCAGCAGCAGCATGTTTTCCGACCTCTCGGCTCTCCAGTCTTCAGTCAGGACCTCGCGGATAAAATCTTCAACCACCTGGTCGATGACCGGGGTCAGAATCTTTTCAGGGTCCGGGTCAAGGGTAAGCTTGATCAGGCCGAGAAGCCGGTGATACCGGGCGAAGAACACCCTGTCGATGAGATTCTTGTCCCGGGCCCGGCGGGCCTCAACCATCAGGCCAGTGATAAGCTGGTTGACTTTCTGGAGATAATCCCGGTCAGTAGAAATGACATCGAAGACCTGGCTTAGAGAATCCAGCAGGGCATACCCATCTTTCGGTGGCGCCTGCTGGGCCATGGCTTCAGTTACAGGAATCATGGCAATTAATAGAAGAAAGATAGAGAGCCACCATTCCATGATTTTTCTTTTACACATAGAAACCCTCCCTTTTTATAATGTAAATTAAAACTGATCCTGTCTCAATTAGCTTCAGGCCCATTCAGGCAAAGCAAGGCCTCGGGAACCATCCTATTTCTTAATACGACGCAGACCGGGTAATTGTTATTTTATGGCAAAAATATCTATGGATAAAAAAGGAGAACCGGGCTAAAATTTAATTTCAAAGGACATTGATCCCCAAAGCTATGGCCAGCAACGAACCCGAAAGAAAGTATATTGGCCTCCCGGCCCTGTTCCTGCTTTTTCTATTTGCTTTTTCTTTTGCCTGTTCTAAAGGAGAGGAAGACATGATTAGAGCTGACAGCATCAGCCTGCCGGAAATAATAGGCAGCTGGAAACTGGAAGGTCCCCCGCAGACGATAACCCGGGAGACTATTTTTGATTACATGGACGGCGGTGGCGAACTCTACCTGGCCTATAAATTTGAGAGGCTCCTTGTTTATAAATACCTGGATGGGGCTGAAAACGAAATCCTGGTTGAAATCTATGAGATGAAGCACCCGGACGAGGCCTTTGGTCTGCTGTCTCTCGATTGGTCGGGCGAGCCAGCCAACCTGAGTCCCGGGACCGGTCCCCTTCCTGAGAACCCCGTTTGCCCTGCATATACAGCGCTTTATGGTGAGGGCCTGCTGCGGGCCCGCGTAGATAACCTTTATCTACGCGTCCTGGCCCTGCGTGAAACTCCCGGGGTTAAAGAAATCATCCTGAAACTGGGCAAAACCATCGCCGGCCACGCTTCTCAAGCCACATTTCCCGCGCTCCTCGATGTCATCAGGCCCAAAGCAGATAGCATCTGGCAGATTAAAAAAGACAGAACCAGCTACTTCCATTCCCACCTGATATTGAATTCTTTATACTATCTCAGCCACGAGAACATTCTGCATCTTGACCCGACCCGCGAGGCCATTTACACGGAATGGACCCAGCGTGATCTTGCTAATAAAAAGTCGGCCCGCATGATAATAATCAAGTACCCGGAAGTACAGAAGGCCGGGGCGGCCCTGGCCGATTTCCTGGGAGCTTATCTACAGGAAAAAGCGGAAAGGCTGGCAGAAATCTCTCTCTCTGAGAAAGAAAAAGCCATCCAGGTAGAAGACGGCTGGCTGGGCTGGAAGCTCGCCGGTAACTACCTGGTCCTGGTCTTTGAGGCGCCGGAAGAAGCCGCGGTTAAGAAATTGTTTGTCCAGCTGGAGCTGAGATGATAAAATCAAAAATAGTAAGAAATTAATAAGAGGAGGGTTCAATGAAAGAGAAAAGAACAATTACCCGGCGGGATTTTATAAGGGGAACCGTCGGCACCACCCTGGGGCTCACCCTGGTTACACCTGACTGGGTGAAAAAATCGCTGGCCGCAGAAGCCGTCCAGAAGGCCGGAGGCAAGAGCCTGGTCCTGCTGGTCCGTGATGAAAATGTCCTGGATGACCAGATGAATGTCAACAAGAAAATTCTGGCCGGGATGGTGGACAGGATTCTGCTGGAAATAACGGGCAAAAAAGATGTCAAGCAGGCCTGGCTGTCGCTGGTCAGCCCGAAGGATGTTGTGGGCCTGGTCCCGACCCCCATGATGAACCCGACTCACCAGGAACTCCTGGATGTAATCAAAGAATCGCTGGTGGCCGCCGGCCTACCGGAAGAAAATATCCGAAACGCCCAGGGCCGAAAGGTCGACCTGGAGCCAATTACCGCCCTGATTTCTGTCCCGGGCCTCAAAGCTCACTGGCTGACCGGAATCGGGACGGTCATAAAGAATTACATCATGTTCTCCGGTGCTCCCAGGAATTACCATTACGAAGACAGCGCCAAGCTGGGAGAAATCTGGCACCTGCCCCAGGTCAAAGGAAAAACCAGGCTGATAATTGTCGACGCCCTGCGCCCGGTCTGCGACAAGGGACCGCAGTTCGACCCGCGCTACCGCTGGCCCTATAAGGGACTGCTGGCCAGCACCGACCCGGTAGCCCTCGACGCCGTTGGTTTGAAAATCATCCAGGCGAAAAGGGACGAACTTCGCGGTGAGCCCTGGCCCATCTCTCCCCCACCCATCTGCATCGAAGCAGCCGACACCGTTTACAAGCTGGGCCAGAGCAAGCTGGAAAACATAGAAATTAAGAAGCTGGGCTGGGCCAAAGAAATCCTGGTTTAGGCTGGCAAGACCGAGATAATTACTGTTGAATTATTATTTCACAAGGGTCCTGATGAAAAAGAAGGTCATGACGCCCGAAGCGACCAGTTTTAACAGCATGGAAACAAAGTAGCCGATAAATACGCCCCAGCCGGCCCTGAGCGCTTCCCTGTTTTCTTTGCCGGCCAGGAGCTCTCCAACAACCGCGCCCAAAAAAGCACCGATTATAAGACCCACGGGGGGGAAGAAAAATACTCCAACCAGCATGCCCAGAAAAGCACCCCAGGTGCCCCATTTCGTTGAGCCATACTTTCTGGCCCCGCCAATGGGTAGCAAATAATCAAGAATCACGGTAATAAGAGTGATACCGACAAGTATCAGCCACAATGACGGGCTGAACATTTTCCAGCCCCTGGCCAGGCCCAGCAACAGGAGACCGACAAAATTCAGAGGCGGTCCGGCCAGCACGGGCAACACGCATCCGGCCAGCCCCAGGAGCTGCAATATCGCCCCGGCTATAATTAAAATTACGTTCAACATTCAGTCCCCTCCTCTAAGATGGAGACAGAATATATGAATAACCATTCATATATTACCGCCTTTACCAGCACCCTGCCCTTAATATCTTCTTCCTTTGCCGGGCGCTTTCCCGGCCAGGAAGATGTCACCCAGCCTTAAAGCGAGGCCGGAAGCCTCAATATCTTCGCGGTTGCAGAGCACGATGACTGTCAGCCCGGTTTCAAGAAAGCGATGAATGGCTGTCCGAAAACCGGCGGTTTCGCCGTAATGCCAGGCGCGCTGGTATCCCTTCCAGGGATTCAGGAACCAGCCGAAGCCATAGGCAGCCGGCTGGCTATAAGGATCAACCGGTCCCTTTTGCGGAACTTCAACCGGGGTCAGGGCCAGAGCCATTTCTTCCCTGCTCAGCAAAGTCCCTTCCTTCCAGGCTTTATCCCAGAGAATTAAGTCGTCAACCGATGAATAAATGCAGCCGTCGCCTCTGGTGGCCGAGGTCAGGCTCTGGTCCCTGACTATCCAATTTCCATCCTTGGGGACATGCCCGAAGGCCCTGTTTTCAACTTCAGAAATTCCTTTTTCATACAGGACCGTCGCCTTCATTCCCAGGGGTTTGAATATTTTTTCGCTCAGAAAGATCCCGAAGGCCATTCCAGAGACTTTTTCCACTATCAGCCCGAGAACCACGTAACCCGAGTTGCTGTAATCCCAGTTTGTCCCGGGCCTGAATTTGCCCTGCTTCTCCCCTTTCAGGAGTTCAAGCACCTGGTAATCATTGATTTGCTGGTCTTCAACCGGAAGGTTCGGCTTAGCTTCCGGCATGAGATTTTCATAATCCGGGAGTCCGGAAGTATGGGTCAGCAGATGCCTGATGGTTATTTCCTTTCCATATTCCGGAAAATCGGGGAAAATATCTGTCAGGTGCGTTTCATAATCGAGCTTTCCTTCCCTTACCAGCAGCATGATAGCCGTGGCCGTGAATTGCTTGGTCAGCGAGGCCAGGCGGAAATTGGTCCCGGTATCTATGGGACGTCCGCTTCTGATATCGGCTACCCCCCGCCCTGCCCTGAACAAGACCCGGCCATCCTGTACCAGGGCCAGGGCCAGTCCGGGTTCATCAGCACCTACCGTTTTCCTTACCAGGGCCTCAACCGCGTCCATTTCAACTCCATTCTTTTGCCGACAGGAAGCAGCTGTCAGCGATGCAGCGATGAGTACCAAGATGAGCGTTGAATATTTTTTCAACTTACCATTTACCATTCCTGCTTTCCGGATCCTAAATTATAAAATTATCGGCTTTGTTAAAAAAGATCATCCTTAAGGTTCACCTTCGGCGCCTGCCAGCAAAGAGCTCCTTCGTCTTTCTAATTTCCAAATTATAGGTTTAAGCAGCCGTTGTTATTTTAGATCGGTGATTAAATAATGGCCTAAAATATTCTTCCAACCTAGAATGATCTCTTCCTTTAGTTTTGTTTATTTATTTTTTTCTGCTCTTCAGAATTTTTACTTCTACTTCTCCTGGTAAAGGGCATAGACAAAAGGTTCGGTGGTGGTCTGCCAGCCTGAAGACACCCGGCGGCCGTCGCCCAGCAACCAGGTCACCTGGTACTGGTAATTCAGGTCATTTTCGGCATGGACATACTCATATTTTCCGAGGAGTGTTTCTCCTGGCATCAGCTTCACCTCGCCGGTCTTCTCCCGGTCGGCAAACTTGTTCTTGAAGGTAACCGTGATCAGCTTGATGTTGTAGGTCCTGACGTTTTCTTCGTCGGCGATTATGTCGATCTGGCGATAGCGGTGTGTCGGGAAGAGGTTTATGGCCGCTTCCTCGCTTTTGGTCCAGGGGGTTTCCACTTTAATCCCGCCGACAAAGCTCCAGACCGTCTTGTATTCGTAGCTCAGCCAGGTGGCTCCCTCTCCCAGCCTGGGGTAGACAAAGGACAGCATGTTGCCCCGCTCGGCAAAGGTCTGGGCATTGAAGATGACGTCCCGGGTGGTGGGCTCGCCGGTCTTATGAACCTTCTTGAAGCTGACGGTGACGAAGTTTATGTACTTCCTGAAAGTCTCAAAATCCTCGCCGTCCAGGATGGCATAGACCACGCGGTCCTGGAGGTCGGGGTCATCGAGGTTAATTATGTCATAGACCTTCTTATTATTCTTGAATTTTCTAAGCACGTCGCCGATGCTGGCATCCATCGGGCCGGTGTCGCGTTCCTGCCGCAGGCGCTTGGTCAGGTTTATGGTCCAGTCATCGGTCCGGCTGACCTTTTTCCTGGTGGTGCTGACGCCGTAGGGCCGGTCCTGGGGTTTTGATGATTCCTCGCCCTCCTTGGCCGGTTCCTCTTCGGGCAGGTCCAGCTTGGTGTCGAACATCTCCCTCATGATGGTATCGACCAGGCTCTGCATCAGGGCATCCAGGTTCTGATCCTCGCCGGTAATATCCACCTTGACTGCGCCTATCGAGGTCATCTCATCTTTTATTTCACGAAGTTCCCCGGTTCCCTTCTGCACATACCAGGTCCAGATTCCGAGCTTCTTTTTCTTGTAAATTCTCCACTTGCTGTACTGGTCAAAATACTCCCGCACCTTGGACCAGTGAATGGTGGCCGTGGCCTGGTACTTGGGAGTCAACCCCTCGTAGGTCATCTCGAACCTGACGCTCACCGGGTAGGTCGGCTGGCGCAGGGCTTCTTCCAGGAAGGTGGCTCCCTCGGGAGTGACGGCAATGGAAACGGAAACTTCCGACCCGGAAATCAGTGGGGCTTTGCCCTCGCCGATTATCTTCCGGGTGAAAGCTCCCCCCTCGCCCACGGCCGCAGAAACGACCATGAACGAACCCTTCTTGAAGACCAGCGGCCCCTTGATGCTGGCCCTGGGATTTATCTTCAGCAGCTCCTGCCTGACCCTGTTCAGCTCCTGTTCATCCAGTCCGTACTTCACGAAGAAATGCAGGATTCCACCCTTGGCTTCTTCCTTCCCGGCCTTGGTGTACTTTAAGAACGTAAGCTTGGGCGTACCGTCCGGCCAGTAGGCCAGGCGCGGTTGGTTCGGCATGTAATAGTACAGGTTCGGGTCAGCGTGGTCCTTGAAGAGTATGGCATTGGCCACCTGGAGGGGCGCTGAATCAAGTTCCACGTCGGCCACTGCATATGCGGTAAAACCGGCCATCCAGAAGACTGCCAGTAATAAACCGAGTATTTTTTTCCGAAACATCTTAGCCTCCTCGCTATTCGCTTGTTTTCAATTTTTCAATCTATCGCATTCTATTTATTGAAGACGGCATAGATGAAGGGGCCCTCGCGGTTGACCCAGGAGGTTTCCACTTCCTTTCCATCCAGGGTCAGCCAGATTACCCGGTAGCTGTAGCCCGGCTTGCCCTCTTCGTGCATGTAAGTGTAGTTAACCACCAGCGGGTCGCCCTTGTCATAATTAATAACCACTTCCTTCAGGACATCCTTGCCGAAAACATTATGCTTCACCTGTATGGCCGCTGCCTTGATCTTGTTCTGAAGGATGTTGTCCTCGTCCAGTGAGATCTCTATCGTCCGGCGACGAACCGGAGGCGTGAGCGTCAGCACCGAGTCATCCGTCTTCACCCAGTCGCTCTCCCATTCCACCCCGCCATAAAGCGCCCATTTCGTCCTGTACTCGTAATTCAACCATTCGGTCGAGGCCTCGTTGACCCGGCTGTACTTGAAGCTCAGCCGATTTCCCTTCTCGGCAAACTGCTGTTCAAAAAACTTAACCTCACCGGTCTGCACCGGCCCGCCCATTCGCTGCTTGCGGAAAATCACCGATACGCTGTTGACGTAGTTCTTAAAATCATCGGCATCCTGACCGTCCAGTATCACTTCCACCGACCTCTCCTGGAAGGTCGGGTCGTCCAGGCTGACCACGGTGAAAAATCTCCTGTCTTCCCCGTACTTCTGGTAAATCCCGCTGATGTTGCCGCTCATCACTATTTCCCGGTCCTCGCGCAGGCGGCGCCTCATATCCACCTCGTACTTGCCGCTCAGCTTGGTCCGTTTGAAGCTATACCCGAGCTGGACACTGACAATGGGCTTGACTTCAGGGGCGGCCGGAGTGGTGGCCTGCGCCGGTTTTCCAGACTGTCCGGAAGTCGAAGCCGGCGGAGTCGTGGTCTGCGTGGCTGTAGTTCCGGTTGTGGTCTGTCCGGAAGCAGCCTGCTGAGTGCCGCTGGCCTGGCCCGATGAGGTGGCCTGCTGTCCCAGGGCACCCCGCACATCTCCGGCCTGCGTCCCGGCAGTAGCCCTCTCCGCCCCGGCTGTGGCCTGCTGAGCTCCAGTGGCTGTAGCTCCCCCTGTTTGTGCCTGCTGGGCCTGTTCGGGTTTTGCGGGTGGAACATACCCGGGAAGAGAGGCAATCTTCTGATTAAGCTCGGCCACCACGTTCAGGGCATTATTCTTTAATCCGTCCAGGTCGGCCTCAGGCGAGGCTTCCCCGAAATTCTGGAGAAACTCATTCAGGTAGACAACTGCGGTGGAATAGTTGGCTCTCCGATTTTCTTCAAACTTGTCCCCGAGGTCCCGATAACACAACCCGGCGCTGTAGATGGCTCTCGGGTTCTTGATCAGCTCATAGCACCTGAGAAATTCCCCGGAAGCCTCGGTAAACTTCCCTTCTTCCCTCAGCGCCTTCCCCCGGTTGAAGAGTTCACGGGCTTCATCGATGGCCGCAACTATGCGAGCAGCCCCTTCCCTTTCAGCGCTGTAAAGATTTTTTTGTTCGGCCAGCTCGACAAACTTTTTCAGATGGCTGGATCCCATATTATAATCATAAAGGTAATCCAGATAATAGGTTCCGACATGAAGATAATATTTCGGGTCGGGACAGGCAGCATAAGCCTTTTTGAACTGGTCGATGGCCTCCAGGTACTTTTTCTCCGCAGCCAGGGCCAGACCTTTCTGATAAAGCTGGTCCGCTCTTCTCCTGTCTGCCGCACTGCAATCAAGCTGCTGGCCCGAGACCTGCTGTTCCTGCCGGGCCCAGGCATTTGGTCCTCGATAGGTATTATCAAGATCATCCGGAGTTGCCAGAACTCCGGGATTCAGCCGCTCATAACTGAGGTGTTCAGACCAGGGATGCTTAAGGTCAGCAGGATTCCTTAACCTGAAGAAAGCACTACTTCTCGAAGCTGCCGTGCTCCCCACAGGAACCTTGTCGCACATCAGCTGCAGGATGTGGTTGTAGGCCGTTTCCAGAAGCTTCTGCATGTTCTCGTTCTCACCTACAACATCCAGCTGGATTGCCCCTTTCTGCCTCAGCTCCTCCAGCGTCGCCCCCAGGTCAGCCCGCAGCTTCACCACCTTCACTGTCCCTTCCACCGCCGCCTTGATGTCATGCTGGGTGTAAACCTTGTCCCAGTCCACCTTCAGCTTGGCCTGGAAGGCCGGCGTTATCCCCGAAAACTTAAGCACATACTGCACCGATACGTCGGAAGTCGGGTTCTTGAATGACTCCCAGAGCAACGATGCCCCTTCCTCGGTCAGCGCTATCGATACCGCAGCCTTCTGGCCAGGCAGAACCGGAGCCTTACCCTCCCCAACTATACGACGATTGAATATCCCGTCCTTCCCGGCAGTGGCCGAAATCACCTGGAAAGTCGCTTCCTTGAATGGCACCGGCCCGGCCAGTTTAGCCTGAGGGTCTATACCCTTGAGGGCCGATTCGGCCGAGCTGAGCTCCCCGCTGGTAAAACCCCAGGTCACCAGAAAATGCAGCACCCCGCCCTTCGTCGTGCTGTCGGTCTTGGTGTACTTGATAAAGCTAAACTCCGGCGTCCCGTCCCTCCTGGTCGCCAGCCGCGGCTCCCCGGGCACGTAGTAGTATTTATGCGGGTCAGCATGGTCCCGGTAAAATACATACATCCCGGCTTGTATCACTTCCTCCACCGCCACCTCGGCCAGGAGCAGAAGTCCGGAAGATAAAATGAAAGAGAGACCAATCAACAGCAAGATTGTTTTCTTTTTCATAAAAGCTCTCCTGTCTTAAAAACTACCCGGGAAACAGAAACTTCAAACCGGGCATTGATATACTGTCTATCATGGTCAGAACCATGAGCATGACCTGCCGCATTCTGAAAATTGCGGATTAAGCCGGGCTGATGATTCGTCGCCGGTGCGACCGGCGCGTCCTCTATCGTCATCGTCCGGCTCAGAACCTCAATCATCCTTAATCACCAGCTCATAGGTTGATAAGTCCAGGAAGGCATTATCCCCTTCCTGCCAGTCGCCCCTTTCCGAACGCCCGTCGGCATAGACTTTGGTCACCCGGTAGCGGTATTTTCCTCCCCTGGCTTCCGGAACGTTAAATTCCAGGTTGTACTGCGGCTGGCTATCCGCGGAAAAAGTCACCATCTTGGCGTCTTTCTGGCCCCGGGCGGTGGTGCTTTCCACCTCGACTGTCATCTTGACCATGTTGCCATTCAGCCCGTTAACAAAGTCAAAGCAGATGACGCTCAGCTTACGGTAATTGAACGAGAACTTCTGGGCCAGGTTGATCACCTGGAAAAGGTCGGGGTTTTGTTCCATGGAAACGGGGATGTCGAAACTGAGACGTCCGCTTCTCTCCCCCGGCTGCAATTTCCCTTCCTGGTCGATTTCATAACCGCCGTAGCTAAAGGTACACTCCAGGCTCAGGCTGGCGGCTTTCTTTTCTTCATAGATTTTCCAGAGATAAGAGGCCGAGGCCGCGCTCAGCGGAAAGGTAAAGCTCTTCCCCGTCCAGAGAATCTTATTCGAGCCAAGAGCCTTCTTGTCCCCGCCAGCTGGTTTCTGGTCCTCCAGTTTCTCCAGGCCGGTGTAGCTCAGGCTGAGTTCTATGGTTTCAACCTGGACCGGCCGGTACTCGAATTGCTCCCCTTTTTCCCTTCTCAGGATTTCCGTTTCATCGCCGAACTCAACCGAAAGGGTCAGCACTCCGCCGGCGGTGGTTCTGGGTTCAGCCGTTCCCTGGTTATTAACGTAAACATACTTGTAGAAAAAGAAATTGGGTTTCCCGAAGGTCTGGCTCAGGTGGAGCCGGGTGGGCACGTAGTAAAAAAGTTTGGGACTCCGGTGGTCGGGATAAACTATGATCCGCCCGGCCACCGTCTCTGGCCTGGTCAGAACCGGGTCAGCCCTCAGTCCTGGCGCCAGAAGCAGCCATAAGAGAATCGGAAGCCCGGTCACTGGCCTGAATCGCAACTGGACCTCCTTCATTCAGAGCTTCTCATAGTAGGCATAGATAAAGGGGTCGGTGGCTTTCTTCCAGCCGGAGGAAACCCTGGTGTTATCCTTGAACAGCCAGATAATGTTGTATTCATACTCCAGGTTGTTTGGCTCGTGGAAATAGACGTAGTTGATGTTAAGCGGTTCGCCCTTGCGCAGGACCACTTCCTTCTGCAGCTGCCGGCCAAAATTCTTGTGCCTGAACTGGACGGCAATCCTGATGATACCATGCTCATTCATGTTGGCCTCTTCGGCCAGGACTTCTATGTAGCGATATTTATGGGGGGGAGTCAGGGTGATGACCGGCTGGCTGGTCTTGATCCAGTCTCCGGCCACTTCCAGCCCGCCGACATAGCTCCAGATGGGCTTATACTCGTACTCCAGCCACTTGTCTGTCTGGTCGCCCTTGCGCCGGTATTTGAGCGACAGCTTGTTGCCGTTCTGGCCGAACTTGGTCCGGTCGAAAATCAGGTCCTCGGTGATGGACTTCATGTCGGCATTCTCGTATTCCTTCTTAAAGGTAATGCCCGCAAAATTCAGGTATTGTGAAAAGGTCTGGAAATCCTCGCCGTCCAGGATGACGTTTATGGTTCGTTCTTCAAAGGTCGGGTCATCCAGGTCCACCACGCTGAAGAACTCCGCCTCTTTACCATATTGCTTGTAAAGACCGCTGATATTTCCGGTCAGGGGAACTTCCCGCTGGTCGCGCTTGCGCCTGGTCAGGTCCACGGTGTACTTGCCGCTCAGCTTGACCTGCTTCCGGACAAAGCCAAAATGGGCCTGGCCAAACAGCTTGCCCAGCCAGTTGGATCCAGTGCTGGCCTCGGCCTTGCCTATATCCTCGGGCTTTACCGGCTTGGCCTCAAACATCATCCTGGTAATGGTGTTGTAGGCCGTATCCAGGAGTTCATCCATCTTGGCATCTTCGCCTATAACCTCCAGCTTGATGGCTCCCTGCTCCCTCAATTGAGAATAGATTTTATGAATCTGGGCGCTGACAAAAAAATGCCCGACATCGGCCTTGAATTCCTTGTGGTCATAGACCTTGTCCCAGTCCACGGTCAGCAGGGCCTGGTAAGCGGGGGTCAGCCCCTGGTAGGTCATGACGAACTGAACCGAAATATCAGAAGTGGGCTTCTTGAATGATTCCATCAGCAGAGTCGAGCCTTCTTCGGTCAGGGCAATTGAGACCGCGGCTTCTGAGCCGGCCAGAAGCGGGGCCTTGCCGGTGCCAACTATTCTGCGGCTGAATATTCCGCCCTCTCCGGCCGAGGCCGAAATGATGTGAAACTCTCCCGAGGTAAACATCACCGGGCCGATTATCCTGCCATCCTTGTCAATCCTTTTCAGTTCCTGCTCGGCTTTTTCCAGCTCTTCCTTGGTCAGACCGAAGGTACAGAGAAAATGCAGAATGCCGCCCGTAATCTCCTTCCCGGTCCGGACATACTGGATAAAGCTGAACTTGGGCTTGCCGTCCGGCCAGGTAGCAACCCTGGGCGCCAGGGGCATATAATGATAACCGTGTTCGTCGGCATGGTCCCTCAATAGCAGGGCGTTTGTGACCTGGATGGGCTCCCGGTCCAGCAGCACCTCGGCCCTAAGGCCAGTGGCCACAGCGACCAGAACCAGAGCAAAAAACAAGAATAGCCTCCCAGCCTTTTTAGTTAACGGAGTCCGCATCTCTGCCTCCTTATTTTCCTGAACTTTTCTAAATTTTTATGTTATTTGCAATTTCCCCTTGGCGCGCCATTGCTATCTGCCGAAAAGGTTTTTTATGTGGTACGGTCCTACGGTCAGATCCAGGCTGTCGGTCACCGTTTCCCAGCTGGCCGACTCGGCAATCTGACCGTCTTTCAGAACGGCCTTTATCTTGTACTCGAAATTGAACTGCTCACCGCTGGCCATTGGCAGGTAAACCGTCACCAGCTCTTTAAGCTTGTTCTTGTTGAAATCAATCCCGGTTACCAGCCCGCTCCGGCCCTGGGCGCTCAGGTAGGGCGAACGGATTTCCACCCGGACCTTTTCCACCTCCAGCGGGCTGTCATAGGCCGCCGGGTCGAAAACGCTGGCCAGGACTTCCACCTGGAGTTTCCTCATCCTTTCTATGTAAGAAACCACTTCAATGTTGCTCCAGATCTTGTCCAGGCAGGGCTGGCAGTTGAAATCGGGTTCAATCTCCATCCAGAAACTGCGGGCATACTGTTTGAAGAAGGCGTCGACCTTGGGACTGGCCGGCTGGCCGACCTCGTCCTTGACCAGGAGTTCCTCGGCTTCCTGGACCTTGTCCTTGTCCAGTTTCTTCTCCAGTTCGCCTTTCAAGGCTCCGAGGCCCTTCTCCAGAAGGGAACTCTTTTTCTTTGGCGCTGGAGGCGCGGTTGGAAAAGCCTTCCGGTACTCAGCCAGTAGCAGTCCCCTGGGCACAAACTGGACTTCCAGGTCCAGGGCCTGCCCGGGCTGGATTACAGTTTCCTTAAGGCACTTAAGGTTCTTGTAGACATCCTCGCCGTTGGGCAGCCTGAAGCGCAGGCTGACCGAAGAAACTTTAATCGGAAAATCTGAAAGGTTCCTGACGCCGTGGAGATAGAGAACGGAATTCTTCTCGTCTATGGAAAAGCCAAGCTCTTCCACTCCCGAATACCAGCGGCCTGTAAAGTATTTAAGGCCAACCCTGATGGGAATCTCTCGCTCCACGGTCCCGGACTTAATTTTCATCCCGGCAGTCAACCCTTCTTTTTCCAGAAGCGGCTTCAGTTCAGCCAGAGTATCCGGAGCCATGGCAATGTTGATGGGCAATTCCGTTTCCAGGGAGCCAAAACTCGGGATCCTGATATTCTCAATTTCCCAGTCTTCCCAGCCCTGCATGTCTATTATGGCCGCTTCATCATAGGGCAACGAGCGCAAGACTGCCTGTTGACCCCGGGCCGCCTTCAGGGCTTCCTCCATCAGCTTGACATCGGCCGGGTCGACATTGGCCTTAAGGGTCATGGTGGTCTTGACCCTCTGGTCATTGGTCCAGACAGCACTTATCCGGTAGCCACCGGCGGCTCTATCGCGGACCAGGTTTATTTCCCGGGGAAGGTAATAATAAGTATTCGGCTTTTCATTATCCTTGAAAACCCGGTTGAGCAGGGTCATGGGTTCTTCTATGTTCAGGGGGCCGATGTCCTCGACTTTATGACGGCTCGGGGCCACTCCGGCCGGGTTAAGGGGGATGGTTTTGATGATGGAAGGTTTAACCAGCTGCAGGTCAACCCCGCCGGCCGGTTTCTGCGGGGTGGTGGCCGGAACCTTGGCCTTGCTCAGGTCAGCTACCTGGCCAACCTTCTGGACGGTCAGGGGGGCATAGATGGCCGCAGATGCCCAGACCGCCCAGTCCTGCACTGACCTGCCGGCAGCGGACACCGACAGCCGGAAATCCACGGTTGAGCCAGCATAGGGTGACAGGTCAACCGAAACCTGGTCCAGCTTACCGTCATACCTGGCCGGAACCTCTGCCAACATTACCGCTCCGCCTCCGGCACTAACCATGGAAACGTAAAACTTGACGCCATCGGACTGGGTGGCGCCTTTCAGAAAGCCCACGGTAGCCTTAAAGGTAGCGCCGGCGGGAATCTTGACTCCAGGAAAGACCCCGATTATGTTTCCGTCATTTTTCCATTCAGGATGGGTCTGAAGAACCTGGGAAATGGTCTGACCATCCTCCAGTACGGCATTGGTCACGTGCCGGGCAAAGCCCCGGCTATCATTATCGGCACCGTTCCATGGAAGTTCGCCGGCCGCGGAGATAGCCCGGTACCATTTGGCCTCAGGAGCTTTTTTCACAAAATCATAAACGACGACATCGGCTGCCTTAAGGCCGCTTGCTGCAACCAGGGCTAAGACCAGTAATATGAAGATCGGGAAGTAAAAAACCATACTCCCCCTTCTTGTTGACCAGAAATTCATTTCAATCTCCTTTCGTGACAAAATTAAATGGCCGCCTTTCTTGAGAGCGGTCGAGAATCATGGGACATGAAACCCAGGGTAAGGATTTCTGGGGAAGGTAAAATTAAGGAGATGGGAAGCAAAATATTGCTTGCCCTTTCTTCTGATAAAGCGCCCCGCACCATTGCCTCATGACTTCCTTTTCAAGATCAAACAATGCTAACACGCCCCTCAAAAGACTGTCAAGGAAATTTTGGCCCGGTGTTCCGTAAAAATCAAAAGTAGACATTTTGTAAAAATCAAAAGTAGACGTCAGGGGTAAAATTTAGAGTGGGAACTCGGCCACTTTCTGGTTATTTTTCAGGACATACAGCTTCTCGTTTGGGATAAGGGCTACGGTAATCCTCTCTCCAGCCAGG
>QUAH01000009.1 GCA_003426165.1 Candidatus Saccharicenans subterraneus | reverse complement strand
AATCCCTTATAATCTCTTTGAGCCATCGTAAGTAAAATACTCCTTTCTTAAGGTTGAAGTCTTGAAAAGGAGATATTACGATGGCTCGTCCTCCTAAATCAATTTGCGAACTATTTTGTACACTAGCTTATTGTGCTTGACATCGCAATATTAATTTCTTAATGTTAATAAATAAGTAATATGGATATTGAGCTTATAGAGGGATGGATTAATAGGCCGATCCCAGCCAGGTCAAGCCAGGCAACTGCGAAAATAGCGGGTGAAATTCATTCCTGCTTAAAGAAAACAGGAGTGGGCAAATTTCCTCAAAGGGCAAAAAAATGAAAAGAAGGAATTTTATCAAGGCGGTAGGATTATCTTCCGTGGCCTTATCACTTGGTTCATATTCCTGCCAGACGGGAAAAAACAAGATTAAATTGCCGAACATAATAATCGTTCTGGCCGACGACATGGGCTGGGGTGATCCGGGCTGTTATAACCCCAAATCGCTAATTCCCACGCCCAACATGGACCGATTGGCGCAGGAAGGTATCCGTTTTACCGATGCTCATTCACCTTCCGCAGTCTGCACGCCTTCTCGATATAGTCTTTTAACCGGCAGATATGGCTGGAGAACATGGCTTAAGAGCGGTGTTGTCGGAGGTTACACGCCCTGCCTGATCGAGCCTGGCCGAGAAACCCTGGCCACCATGCTCAAGCGGAAAGGATATAAGTGCGGCTTTTTTGGAAAGTGGCATCTGGGACTTTGCTGGACCAGGATGAACGGCTTCACGCCTACCTGGAAGGATGCAGAAAAAATGTTCAGGGGTTCCTGGCAGGATCCGCCTCCTGAAACGGGATTGAACGTGGATTTTTCTAAGCCGGTGCGCGGTGGGCCAACAGATCATGGTTTCGACCGGGCTTTCTTTACGGCTGCCTGTTCGACCATAGATGGACCCTTCACTTTTATTTCTGACGACCGGGTTTCAGCCAGGCCAGATCGCCAGGTGTCTGAATTCTATGATATGACCCGCGGAGAAGAAGGCAGCCCTCGGCCCGGCTGGATTGCTCCTGGTTTTGTCTTAGAGGAGGTAGACCTTGGTTTCACCCGGGAAGCTACTGCCTTTATTAATCGTTGCCAGGCCGAGGCACCAGATAGGCCTTTCTTTGTTGAACTAGCACTGTCAGCACCTCACACGCCCTGGCTGCCGCCCGATTTTGTTAAAGGAAAGAGCGGGGATGGACCGCGTGGTGACCTGGTTGTTCTGGCCGACTGGTGTCTTGGAGAGGTATTGAAACTATTAGATCGCCTTAACATTGCCGATGATACTCTGATCATTATGACCAGCGACAACGGCCCTCATCCTGGTATCCATGGGCATCAGTCATCAGGACCATGGCGCGGCTATAAAACTCATATCTGGGAAGGCGGCCATCGTATTCCCTTCATTGCCAGATGGCCAGGTCGAATCAAGGCCGGGACAACATCATCCGAACCTGTCTGCCTCACTGATATAATGGCAACTCTATCTTCGCTCACCGGTGCGGCTATGACCCCAGAAGCCGGTCCGGATAGCTATGACATTTCTCCAGCCCTGCTTGGAAAAAGGCTTAACCAACCCATTCGAGAGGCCCTCGTCTATCATTCGGAAAATGGCACATTTGCAATTCGACAGGGAGAATGGAAACTAATTCTGGATAATGAAACCTCCGGCGGCTGGATGCCACCCTCAGGCGAACCACCCAGAGCAGGAACACCCGGTCAATTATATAACTTGGCCCGGGATCCACATGAAGAGATCAATCTCTGGGACAAGCATCCCGAGATTGTGGGGCAGCTTTCAGCTCTGCTTGAAAAATACCGGAGGGAAGGGAGAAGTGCACCGTCAAGGCGCCGATAGTCTCGAAAGCCCCAAACAAGAAATGTTAAAGGTATCGCCTATTAAGAGATATCCTCTCTGAAGGGAGAACTTAATGAAAGGATTAAAGAGCGCTATTTCAGCCCTTCTGAAGAAGAAGTCGTTCTGGCTGTCCTGGTCAATATCTGCCTGCATACTTCTTTCGGTACTTGCCGGCTGTTGCCAAAAGTCAAACCAGAGAATCGTCCCTTATGAACCAGAGGCCTGGCTTCCAAGGATCTGGATATCTGACCCGCCAGAAGGTTGCCCCTTTGAACCCTCTCAACAGATTAAGGGAATTGCTTTTACCAGACGCTATGCTAATTACACGGATGCCGACACCTGGTATCCATCCTGGGCAGAGGACGGTAATATGTACAGTGGCTGGACCGATGGGGAAATTGGAAAGGAAAGCTGCCATTCTTCAGGAGGGGCCAAGGCTCGCACCGGCAATGCCAAAATCATAGGTGATGATCCTCTCAATCTTACCATCATATCCCTGGGAACTCAGCCGGCTTCTGCCCTGCCTTATGGCGGACGATATCCAAGTGCCAACCTCGTCCACGATGGAATCTGGTATTATGGAACTTATTGTATAGATTTTGATTTTTCCAAGCCTGAATATCCCGAGCAGTACAGCTGGGCAATTTGCGGTCCCGTGCCGGGTTTCAGAATTTCTATGGATCATGGCCAGACCTGGATCTCCAGCCCGCTGTCACCAGAAAATCCACTCTTCCCAGAAACTGGTAAAAATGGTCGCCAAGTTAAAATGGGCACGCCTCATTTCGTCGATTTCGGTCAAAATCTCGAACACTCACCGGACGGTAAGGCCTATCTCGTCGGACATGGAGCTCTGGATAATGATCCTACTCCCAGGGTGGCAGGTAATAGCTGGATTGCCGGCGACGCCGTCTATCTGGCCCGCGTTATTCCGAGCCCTAAGAACATCAATGACCCTAAAGCCTATGAATTCTTCGCCGGTTTCGATTCAACTAATCGGCCCGTGTGGAGCAAAAACTTTGCTGATATCAAGCCCCTGTTGGCCTGGGATGACCACATGGGATGCACCACCATTACCTATCATTCCCCGCTGCATAAATATTTAATGTGCATTACCGATGGCTGGCCCGGTGTCGCTGATATGAATTCGTATATTCTGGAAGCAGACGAGATAACAGGACCATATAAATTAATTGCCTATATGAAAAATTTTGGCCCTCAAGGTTATTTTCTTAATTTCCCATCGAAATTCATCAGCAACGATGGTCGCACCCTATGGCTCTCTTATTCGGCAAATTTCCACAAAGATTATTTTGCTAACCGGGCAATAGCTGACCCCATTGGGAGCCGCTATGCCTGGTGCCTGCAAGAAGTTAACCTGCTGGATGAAAGGACTCTTAACTCGCTTACCAAGGAGCAGCAGACAGATCCGTTGAAAAGGGAAGATAATCTAGCCCTCAGGGCTCGAGTTAGCGTTTCCTCTGTTGAGGAAAAGAGCAAGCCGATGACTGAACTTCCTCAGTACTTTGGTGAAGGTGCGGTGGATGGGATAATAGAATACAAAGACGAAATTAATAGACACGAATGGGTTAGCCAGGAAAAATCCACGGCCATGATTCGACTGACCTGGGATCGGGTCGAAACTGTCAACCGGGTGTGGCTTTTTGACCTGCCAAATCTGAAAGATCAAGTCCTCTCAGGATTGTTAGTTTTCAGCGATGGCAGTTCTCTTAGAGTTGGTGCCTTGCCCAACGATGCCAAATCAGCCCGAGAAATTTCCTTCCCGGCTAAAAAGATTACCTGGTTAGCTTTTATCATTGATACTGTCTCGAAAGAGACCAGAAACGCCGGGCTGGCAGAACTGGCTGTCTTTAAATAGCCGGGACAATTCAAGAGACCAAACAAACAGGCCTGGCTAACTCTTTTATGATCAATCTATATTTATTTACTATTTTCGGGCAGCTTCCTGGCGGACGACAATGGGCACGTACCCCACCTCCAGTCCAGGCGGAGGGGTCACTATTAAACCCGCATCTATTTTCACCAACTGGCCGAAGGCCGGAGGCTTCATATAATCACGGTCAGCTGGCCAGCAGGCATGAATTTTTTCCACCAGGGCTTGAAGCCTGGCTTTTTTCTCAGGTGACCAGCGATATTGCTGAAAGGCCGGTTGATCAATAAATCTATACCAGTAATAAGTTACAACCGAACCATCAGTCAATCTGGCCGTGTAGGGACCGGCTTTCGGCCCGGGATTTACCCAAACCCCTTTAGATGGCGATACATACGGAGGCCCTGATTCAGCCAGCTTGAATTTCTGCTGAAGCAGTCCTGTCTCCGCAGGTATTTCTGATTCCGCGATCACAAAGTATTTTTCTCCACTAAAACCATAATACTGCGGGAAAATTCCTTTTCTGCCTTCAAGATTTGATTTCCACTGTAGTCCCCAACTGTTTCCCTCGAAAACCCTGGTGACAAAAATACCCTCCTCCCCTTCTACACCCGAGATTTCAATCCCGGACATATCATATCGAGTCTGTCTTGACAGCAGTTTTGGTTTCAGAGCCCCGCTTTCATCAAATTGACCAGAGCAAAACTTTTCCTGGTCACGCCAGGCCAAGAATGAATCATATAAGGCAGCTTTGGAATAATAAGTAACTTCCTGAACCAGGATAGACCTTCCCTCTTCATCCACGGAGAATTGCAACCTGGGCAATTTGGCGTAAGTCTTGCCATCAGAACCCTTAAGTTCAAACCTGGGCACCGTATTTATTTCAATTGCTCCCCCTCCTGCTATCCCCGGCCTTGAATCAAGCCCGCGTCCATAGAGAAAAGGGTAATTGAATAACTTTCCAATTTTGCTCCAGGTTTCTGGAATGAAAAAGGCTATCGGGCCCTTAAAATTGGCCGCACTTAAAAAACAGGTCCAGCTCTGATCGCCTGTGGGGAGATCACCGGTCTCCGGGTCTGTCAAGGGCAGAGCCATCCAGGTATAGCCAAGAAATTCCCCATCAGGATTACCCTCAAAGGTTAAGCCGTCTGGAGGGATCAATAACCGATTGCTGAGCTGGGCTATGCCGAGTCTGTTATCCGGCAGAGCCTCATTGCTGTAAAAAAATGACCATCCCGGCGAACCAATTTCATAATCATAACATTGGGGCGTACCGTTCATGCTGAATTTTGGCGGGCCATAACGAAAATGATTACCAGCCCAGTACCCCACCCCACCCTCAATGGTTTGAAAAACAGAACTCCAGGTAGGACCGCGTGGTTTCCATTTCCGGGCCAAAGTGCCCTCAGGACAGAGCGGGTTGGTCTTGTTATCAGAATTATCGGGGATGATCCAGGTGCTCGGCAAGCCAATTTGAAATCCGGACAACGGTTCATCAATTAAAGGCCAGACAGCCACATAGAACCCGATTCCCGCTCCAAATTCCCCTGGAATGGGTTCATGATCGAAGCTGATATAACCATGAAGACCGGCTTCCTTGTAAATTAACTTTCTGGACTTGAGCTTACCTTCAGTATGAAATATAAAAGCGAAGACAATAACAAGAAATGAGGTAATGATGAATATCAGGCGATTTCTGTTCTTAACAGGCATGTGAACCTTCCTTAGTCATCAGATGTCATACCCACTTCCTTAATAAAAGTTGTCAGCAACGTCAAGTGTTAATTTTTTCACGAATAAAGCATGGACTTCATTAAGCAACGTGGGCCTCACCATTTCACGGTAATATGGTCTAGCCCAACGGCCCTCAGCTTTTTATTGAAGAAAGAAATTCGGGCTGGACGAAGGGATTAGCATTTGTATAAAATCACCTCAGCTTATTCATCATTCAGGAGGGATAAATTGAAGAGAAGAGAGTTTATCAAGTTGGCCACGGCCAGTTCCCTGACTTTATCCCAGCAACTTGCCCACCTGGCCTGCCGGCATAAAACAAGACGGCCAAACATTATTTTTATCATGAGCGATGATCATGCCTCCCGGGCCATTAGCTGCTATGACGATACTTTAATTAGAACGCCAAACCTTGATCGCTTAGCCCAGGAAGGAAAAAGGGTTGACCTGTTTTTCTGCACCAATGCTATTTGTGCCCCGAGCCGAGCTTCCATCCTGACCGGACAATATAGCAGCCGGCATGGGGTCGTCGACAATAGCCAGGAATTCAAACCGTCCCAGGCTACCTTGCCCGAACTGCTGCAGCAGGCTGGATACCAGACTTCGCTGATAGGGAAATGGCATCTGAAGACCGCACCCATCGGCTTTGATTATTATCTAATACTTCCAGACCAGGGCGATTATTACAATCCGGAGTTTATCGATAAAAGTCACAGGTTTCAGTTACCGGGCTATGTAACCAGCATTCTGACCTCCAGGGCCATCGACTGGTTGAAATCTCGCGATCGGCAAAAGCCATTTTTCCTCTGTCTGCATCACAAGGCCTCACACCGCAACTGGATGCCCGACATTGAGTTCCTGTCTCTCTTCCGGGACCAAGAGCTTCCAGTTCCAAAAACATTTTTCGATGATTACCAGAACAGATGCCCTGCGGCCAGTCTTCAGGAAATGAGGATAGCCGACCACAGCTATCTGACCTATGACCTTAAACTATTCCCGCTGGATGATAAGCAGCTCAATGACCATGAACAGACAGGTCTGGCCTACTGGAACAGTGTTTTTTCACGGCTCACAGATGACCAAAAAAAGATCTGGGAAGAAGCTTACAGGGAAGAGAACGAGGAATTCAAGAGAAAAAAATTAGAGGGTCCGGATCTGGCCCTCTGGAAATACCAACGCTACATAAAAGATTATTTGCGCACGGTGGCCTCAATTGATAAGAGCCTTGGCCAGCTTCTCGATTACTTAGACCAGGCCGGGCTGAGCGACAGCACAATAGTTATCTATACCTCTGACCAGGGCTTCTTCCTGGGAGAGCATGGCTGGTTCGATAAGAGATTCATGTATGAGCCAAGCATCAAGACTCCCTTAATTATCCGTTATCCAGATGGCCTGGAGAAAGGGGTGGAAAAGGATCATTTGCTTCTTAATATTGACCTGGCTCCAACCATTATGGATGTAGCCGGGATAGACATCCCCCCTGACATTCAGGGGTCTTCTTTTAAGCGGCTCCTTCAGGGGATGAAGGTTTCTAGCTGGCGTGAATCGATCTATTATCATTATTATGAATATCCAGGCGTCCACTCCGTCCGTCGTCATTACGGGATAAGAACGAAACAACACAAGCTCATTCACTATTACAATGACCTGGATTGTTGGGAATTGTTCGATTTAGAAAAAGACCCCGATGAGGTTGTCAATCAATTTTCAAACCCCGAGTACCAGTCAGTCAAAGAAGTCCTGCAGAATCGGCTCGAAGAAATGCACCGTGAGATAGGCTAAGTTATTAGTACGAACTGCTTACAATGATAAAGATCCAAGAAATAACAAGATAGAAGTCAGGATTGATGACTATATGAGCAACGGGAATTTATTCAAAAGAAAAAAACTATACAGCCTGCTGATCAAACCCGCGGGTCCAGACTGTAACCTGGGCTGCGACTACTGTTTTTACTCGGCAAAAAGGAACCTTTTCCCTGAAAACCATCGGCACCGGATGAGCCTGGAGATACTGGAAGAAACCACCAGGCAGCTCCTGACCCAGGGCGACCGGCAAGTTTTTTTCAACTGGCAGGGAGGAGAACCAACCCTGATGGGTCTAGATTTTTTCAAGCAGGCTTTATTATACCAGCAAAAATACGAGGGCCAACACCAGGCAGCCAACACCATTCAGACTAATGGACTGTTGATTGATAACACCTGGGCCAGATTCTTCAGGGAAAATGAATTTCTGGTGGGCCTGAGCCTGGATGGACCTGAGCCCGTCCATAATCGCTATCGGCACTTTCCAAACGGAGCGGGTTCCTGGTCAAAGGTGGTGGAAACAGCAAAGCTACTTCTGGATTCGCAGGTGGCCACCAACGCCCTGGTCGTGGTCAATGACTATTCCGCTGAGTTTCCCGAAGAAATATATGAATTCTTAAAAAGCCTTGGGCTGACCTACATGCAATTCATCCCCTGTATTGAGACTGATCCCGAGAGACCGGGACATCCAGCCAATTTCTCTGTTCCTGCGGAAAAATACGGTGACTTCTTGATTAAGTTGTTTGAACTCTGGAAAGCTGATTTTCACGAGGGACAGCCCTCGACCTTTGTTCGTAACTTCGAATCTCTGGTCTTTGCCTACGCCGGTTTAACTCCGCCTGAATGCACCTGGCATAAAGAGTGTGGCGATTACCTGGTCGTTGAACACAACGGTGATGTTTATTCTTGCGATTTCTTTGTGCTAGAAGAATGGAAGCTTGGAAACATTAGGGAAAAGCGTTTAATTGACATGCTCAACTCGGCCCTTCAAAAAAATTTTGGACAAAGGAAAGCCCTCCTCCCTGATGAATGCAGGAGATGCCCCTGGCTGGCATACTGCCGCGGCGGCTGCCCCCGGGAAAGAGGTTACCAGCCCGAACCCAAAAGAAACTATTTTTGCAAATCCTATCAACGCTTTTTCAGCCAGGCTAACGCCTTTTTCATGGAAATAACCAAGAATCTGAGCATGAATAGAACTCGAGGGTAATTTTCTGTTCGTATCTTTATAAAAAACCGCTACTAATCAAAACAAACTTGCCAAATCTTTTGAAGGCAGGCCTAACTTGTTTCCTTTATTCCTTCTAACTCCACCTTCTCCAGATTATCGGTCAGAGAATGGGTCATAATTTTCTTAAATGTTAGAGTTGTTGATTGAGGCCTGGTTTTATTATAGAAATTTAGCGAGCATGAATTTAATTCAACCGGGTGCAAAAAATGAAAAGAACTCCATTTTTGCTTGCTATCTTTTTGGTGATTTGTCTCTATCCTATTACTGCCCTGGCCCCAAGGCCTGAACAAAAAGTCCGGGCTCTCCAGGACGGACTGGCCCTCACCCCACCGATGGGCTGGTATCCCTGGAACACATTCGGGCAGGAACCGCAGAACGAGAAGTTGATTAAGGAAATGGTCGAGGCCCTTGTCAGCAACGGGATGAGAGAAGCCGGCTACCTATACATTGGTCCTGATGAAGGAATCTGTTTTTACAGGGCTGAAGACGGTCGTCTGACCACCAACCTGGAGCGATATCCCAGCGGCCTGCGCGGCCTCGGTGATTATATCCATAAGAGAGGTCTCAGATACGCACTTTATACCGATGCCGGCACTCATACCTGCAGTCGGGCAATGCCAGGCACCAAGGACCACGAGCTTGAAGACATGAAGCAGTTCGCCGAATGGCGCTGTGATTACCTTAAGGTTGACTGGTGCAATACCAGGGGCCAGGATATCATCCAGACCTACACTAAGTTGTACGAAGCCCAGCAGGCCGCGGGCCGTCCCATTGTTCACAGCCTTTGTTCCTGGGGAGAGGGATCTCCCTGGAAGTGGGCAGCCGCCGTTGGCCATCTCTGGCGAACAACCGGAGATATATGTGAACCCGGAAAGGCAGACTGGGAAAACGCCATGAGCATAGTTTTTGACAATGAGAAACTATTCGAATACGCCGGCCCCGGTCACTGGAACGATCCGGACATGATGATTGTTGGAATGCCCGGGCTGAGCGAGGCTCAGAACCGGAGCCTCTTCAGCCTGTGGTGCATGATGGCCTCGCCGCTCATGGCCGGAAACGACCTGCGAACCATGACGAAGACAACCAGGGAGATTCTGACCAACCTGGAACTAATCGCCGTAGATCAGGACCCACTGGGAATCCAGGGACACATTATCCGAAAAGATGGCCGGGTTAGCGTCTGGGGTGACAAAAAATTATTCGATGGCAGCCAGGCTGTTCTCATTTTTAACCAAAATGATTCACCGGTGGAAGCAGCTATTCGCTGGCCTGAAATCGGCATCAACAACTTATCAGCCCTGTATGTGAGAGATCTCTGGAAACATGAAACCACCGGTCCGCATAAAGAAGGCATATCAGTTCCCGTTCCTCCCCATGACGTGGTTATGCTTCGCCTTTCCAAATCAAAAGACTTTCCCCTGCCTCCCATCATCAGCAGCGATACCTATCTTGTATCGCTACGCTCAACAGGTAGAACTCCACAAACACTCTCCGCCACTTTGACCATCCATAACCAGGGTACCGCCGAACTCCCCCTCTGGAGGATCAGCAGTAATCTTCCTCCCTGGCTTTCCGTCCAGGTGACAAGAAAAGGCAAGAATCAAGTCGTCATAAACAGGGTTTTCACGTCTGGGCTGAAAAAAGGCTCTTATCATGCTCTCGTAAGATTAGACAATAAAGATCCCATTTCAGGGAAACCTCTGTCTGCTTTTTACTACGACGTTGATCTGGAAGTAACAGACGATATCACAGAAAGTCCTAAGCAACCACAACGGGAAGACCAACTGCTATAATCTTGTAAGAGCAAATAAATTTGCCAGGGGATTCCGGTCCAGGGAGTACCTTAAAAAATACTCTGCCCACCCATAGTTTCTGGCACTCGGTTAGCTTTTTATTTTTCTTGCTTTAAGCTTTTCCGCGGGAACTTAATGTCGGTCTGGGCTGATTCATAAGCAAAGGCAGCCATCACCACCGCGTTCTTCATTAAATCTTCTGGAGAAAGGGTATCTAAGAAATCCAGGTTGGTGTGGCCAGCAGTTCCTGCGATGCGGTCCTGGATAAACTGAAAGGCCGGGAGGCCAGCACTGTCAAAAGGTACATGGTCGGTGCTGCCCACGCTCCTGATGGAAATAGCCGTCATTCCGAAATCATGGAAAGGCTCCATCCAGGCCTGGAAAAGGCGCCGGACATGTTCGTTCCCCTGTAGATAAATTCCGCGATACTGCCCGGCTCCATAATCCTGGTTAAAATAAACCTGGAATTTCTCATATTCACCGGTGGGCGGGTTGGCCGGATCTTTTGGATTGCCAAAATGTTTTCGCACATATTCGGTTGACCCGAATAAGCCCTGCTCTTCCCCGCTCCAGAGAGCAATACGTATAGTCCTTCGTGGAGAGGCACCGATGGCTTTTAAAATCCTGGCAGCTTCTAGCACTACGGCACAACCGGAAGCATTATCACTGGCATTCGGGCTGGCCTGCCAGCTGTCAAAATGCGCTCCGATCATCACTATTTCGTCTTTGAGGTCAGCGCCTGGAATTTCACCGATGACATTGGCCGCCTTAACGATCTTTTCCCCTATCCTATTACGAACATCAAGCTTAACCTTAACCGGAATTCCACTCTGCACTATTCTATACATCCTGTTGTAATGTTCTGGAGTCACAGCAATAATTGGCAAGGAGTCAAGCGTTTTTTCCCGTGACCATTTATCCTTAATGCTTCCCGGACGCGAATAACCAACCACCGTGCCCGGGCGGCCACCCTCACACTGAAAAACCGCTACCGCCCCTTCGGCCTTGAAAAAGGCAATTTTTTCCTCCGGGCTGAGCAAATCCGGATTTGGAACGGGAGGAACAGCAGGGGGCGGGGGTATTACCATTTCTTCCAATTTTTTCAATTCCTCATCGCTCAACCGGCTGACTCCACGGCTCAGGTCAGACTGGGTAATGGGCAGTGGCGGGCTGCTCAGAACAATGGCACCTTTCAGCTTACCCTTCAACTGGCCTATTTGCGACTTCAGCTTTACGTCACCGATGACCACCTGGCAAATTTTTTTGCCATTGGTCCCCGGGGTGTGAGCCAGCGGGAAACCGGTCATCGGTTGATAATCTGGCTCCATCATGTGGAGTGAAAAATATTCGTTGTCCCAGGTAACGCCATAATCCATATATGGCTCGATGACCACATTTTCGAGACCGATTTCTCTCATCTTGGATACCGCCCAGAGCTGGGCTCTTTTCATGTCCTCCGAGTTGGTCAGGCGGGCGCCGAGGACATCCACTATATATCTGGCCATATCCATCACCCGGGAACGCTGCAGACCTTCTTCCCTTATCCTGGCAATTGTTTCCCAGTGCACCTCTATCGGGCCCTGAGCGCTTAATGAAATATATAAAAAGGAAACACAAATAAATATACCAGCTAGAAGCTTTTGGGCCTTTCTCATAAAAACTCCTTTCCCGAGAAAGTTAATAAAGGTAATAATATAAATAAATCAGCGCGCTGGATACTACTTTTTGGAAAAATTTCTAAAATAAGAAGCTCGGGAGTGTTGGCACCAAATTGATAGTAAACGGTCAGGGCTTCTACTTCTGCAGCCGGAAGATGACGGTCACGGTGAAGGTCACCGAGCGCGGACGGCCGTTGATGATCATCGGCTCGTAGACCCACTGCCTGACCGCTTCGATGGCCGCATCATCCAGGAACGGCTCCGAGCGCAGGACGCGAACGTTCACCACCCGCCCGTAGACATCGGTGGTGGCTTCGAGGATAACCACGCCTTCCTTCCTGGCCAGGCGGGCTATCTCGGGATAAACAGGCTCAACCCGACGAATGAGGCGAGGCGGTTTGATTTCACCTCCTGCCACAACAGGTTTCTCTTCTTCCTCTCCGACCGGGGTTATCAATTTCTCCAGTTCCTTTCCCCAAACGGGCTGATCTTCACCATAATCCACACCCCAGGAAACGCCGAACCTATCGCCCTGTCCAACGATCCCTTCCTCGGGGATTTCTTCAGGAATATCAACCGGGGCTACCAGCACGCCGGGGGCCGCGGAGGGCCTGGTCATGACCGGCGCCTTCTTGCCGGAACCTCTCGGGCTTCCCTTGGGTGGAGCGGGTGGCGGAGTGGGCGATGGCATCGGAGCCAGGAAAGCGCTGTAGACCTGAACTGGAGGAAGAGTTCCCGGATTCATCAGGGGAACTCCGATAAGCAGGGCTCCGGCCATCAGGTGGATCAAGCCAGAAATGGCCACGGCCAGAACAATCAGCTTGAAATTCTTCCTGAGTATGACGAAGGAATCCCTGAAAACCTCCGGGCGGGAGAGCTTTTCCAGGTTAGCTTTTCTTTTGACCTCAAGCCGGGCTTCGGCCACTGGCGATTCTTGCGGCGGCTGCTTATTGAAGCCTCCGTTCCCGGTTTCCCTTTTCCCCTGGAGGATGCCAATTACTTTTTTCATTGCTCACCCCCTGTTTCCACCCTATGAAAAAGCAACTTTCGTGCCAGCCCGGGTGAGCTGAGCCGGCGACAGGTTCTATCTGGATAAGGGGAAACAGGATTACGGGGCTGTGCTTCCCTTCCTGCCCTGATATAAAAATTCTTTCTCACCATAAAGATTTTTTACACCAGACTGCGGCCTGCCCGCCGACCCGGCCAGGAGCCTAAACCACCCAGCCAATTATAAATTGAAGAAAAAGACCCCTTCTGGTTTTCCCCCCTCCTATTCCCCTCAGGGAAAGGAAATATTCCTGGGCTTGCTGTCCATTTTCCCCTGTTTGCGGGTCAAGCTAAAAACTAATTTAATGTTTCATGCACTTGACAGAATCGCGTTTGGACTTTATTTATTTTTTTGAGATTGAACGTTAGGGGAGCTGAAATTTTGGGAAAAAGTAAATACTGAAATCGATCATAATTCTTATCGTTATATGAGCTAAAAGGAGGTAATTCGATATGAAAAAAGTTTTTCTTTTCCTCTTAATTCTATTACTAACTTTTGGCTCTATTTATTCTAAGAATCTCAGGCTGGAGAAAGAAATTGACCTGAGCTTCCTTTTGAAGCCCTACCAACCGTACCTGGCCTATGTTGCTGTAGATTCTAATGGATTTATTTTTATAACCCAGCGGGGCCTGGACACGTTCCTGAAGCTGGATCATACGGGAGAAATTGTGTTAAAAGCTTCCCAGATAATAGAAGGAGAAATCACCAGGTTTGATATCGATAGTAACGGTAATCCAGTCTGCCTGCTGGCGGGAAGGATGACTCCCAAATATTTTTATCTTCCCCTGGTCTGGTTTGACGGAATCAGCGGGCAAAAGATACGGGAAATCAACCTGGGTGAAATGTTCAATTTGGTAACCCACTTTCAGATTCTCAAGCCGAATGATTTAATCCTGGTCAACGGGATAGCCAAAGATGTCAAGCTCCCCAGGAATTCCCTCCACCTCTTAGATTTCAACCTGAATCTGATAAAATCCTTTTCACCCCTTAAAGAACAGCTCGGAGACACCCCCTCACTCATAGATAAGAATCCGGATTACTTTGCCGTTGCTCCAAAATTTGACCCCGATAACCAGATAATATTTCAGGCTTTCCCGGGCGCGGGCCTTATCAGATACTTTGACCTCAACGGAAACCAGGTTGGAGAAACAGAATGGGTTGGTAGAAACGTTTTCCTCGTTCATACCGGAGATTTGTGGTTCAAGGATAAAGATGGATTCATGGTTTTCAAGAAAAAGGGAAACCGTTTCGAACCTGCGGGACTCAGCCTGAAAGAAGATAAGGGCAGTTCCACCCCAGGGTACCCGGTGGCCCAGGACACAAGCGGCAGAATTTATTTCCTGGGGGGAGATAAATCTCAGACCTTAAAGATTTACGTGCTCGAGAACTGAAAAGGGCCCGCCAGCATCGATTCCCAGGCAACCTTCAAACAATCTTATATTCAGGGAAAATATTGTCGTTTCGATAAATATCAACCCGACAATCTCTGTCTATGAATCGGAATAGGCAGAAATTTTTTCCTGTTTAAGGAAATCAAAGTGGCCTTATAAGTTTTAAATCGGTGTGCCTCAAATTTGCTTTCATCCTGTCTGGCTTTTTGTATATTGGACCGGTAATTATAATCACTTCAATCAGTTCGCTGAGATACCTCATTCCCATCAATTAACATAGAGCTACTATATGATTTAGCAGATTCCAAGACCTAAACATCGCACAAATTTTCGTGCCTGATTTCACGGCAAAATGGTCCTTTAATTTTTCCACCGGTCTTGCCAGGCCCTCGGAATTATGCTAAAGTCAGAAAAATTTCTGGAGGATGAAGCACGAAGTACGCTGGGCTGGTCCTCAAGGACGGAACGGTCTTTGAGGGCAGAGGATTCGGCGCCTGCGCCAGAACCTGGGGGGAAGTCGTTTTTAATACCGGGATGGTCGGTTACGTCGAGTCCATCACCGACCCATCATACCATGGACAGATACTGGTCCAGACCTACCCCCTGATCGGTAACTACGGGGTTAACCCTGAAGACTTTGAATCAGGACGGCCCTGGATCAAGGGTTATGTGGTTTCCGAATTCACTCACCGCCCCTCCCACCATACTTCCAGAAAATCGGTGGAACGCTGGCTGGAAGAAAACCGGATTCCGGGACTTTACGGGATAGACACCCGCGCCCTGGTCAAAAGGCTGCGCCATTATGGAGTCATCCCGGGCCTGCTGGTGGTTTCAGAGAAACCGCTAAGGCTAAATCCGCTAATCAAGGAAGCCCGGACGCTGCCCGACCCCAACGCCGGAAACCTGGTGGCCGAGGTGTCATCACCCGACATCCACATCTACAACCCGGAAGGCCGCAAGAAGCTGGTGTTGATTGACTGCGGAGTTAAACGTGGAATAATTCGCGCCCTGGTGGCCAGGGGAGCTTCAGTAGTCAGAGTTCCTGAAAATTTTCCACCCGAAAAAATCCTGGCCTTTAATCCCCAGGGCCTGGTTATTTCTAACGGACCCGGTGACCCGCAACAATGCCGGGCCGTGACCACCGTCCAAGCTCTGCTTAAGGAAAACCTGCCGGTACTCGGCATCTGCCTGGGGCATCAAATCCTGGCCCTGGCCGCTGGAGCCAGAACCTACAAGCTTAAATTCGGGCATCGTTCCCAGAACCAGCCCTGCCTGGAAGAGGGCACCAGGCGCTGTTATCTCACCAGTCAGAACCACGGCTACGCGGTTGACACCCGCACCCTGCCCCCTGAGTGGTCGGTCTGGTATACCAACGCCAACGACGGAACCAATGAAGGGATGCGCCACAAGAAAAAGCCCGTCTTCAGCGTTCAGTTCCACCCCGAAGCCAGCCCGGGACCGACCGATACCGAGTTCATCTTTGACCTCTTTCTGGAGCAGCTCGGATGAAGAAAAGGCTCAGGAAAGTTCTTCTTCTCGGAAGCGGTGCCATCAAGATCGGCGAAGCCGGCGAATTCGATTACTCCGGAAGCCAGGCCATCAAGGCTCTCAAAGAAGAAGGCCTGGAAGTGGTTCTGGTCAATCCCAACATCGCCACCATCCAGACTTCCGAATTCCTGGCCGAGCGGGTTTATTTTCTGCCGGTTACACCCTATTTCGTTGGAAAAATCATCGAAAAAGAAAAGCCGGAAGCCATGATGATTTCCTTCGGCGGGCAGACAGCACTTAACTGCGGGCTGGCCATGTGGAAACAGGGACTGCTGGAGAAACATAAGGTCGAAGTCCTGGGTACCCCGCTCCAGTCTGTTGAAATCACCGAAGACCGCGGTCTGTTCAACCGGGCACTGGCTGAAGCCGGGTTGAAGACGCCACACGGGATCGCGGTTTCCTCAATTGAGGAAGGTCTACGGGCGGCGGAGAAAATCGGTTTGCCGGTCATGCTGCGGGCGGCTTTTGCCCTCGGCGGTAAAGGAAGTTCACTCTGCTATAAAAAAGATGAACTCGAAGAAAAATTGAGGATAGCCCTGTCCGAATCCAGCCAGGTGCTGGTAGAAGAATACCTGGAAGGCTGGAAGGAAATTGAATACGAAATAATCCGCGATGAAGTCGACAACTGCCTGGCCATCTGCAACATGGAAAATATCGACCCCATGGGCATTCACACCGGCGAAAGCATTGTGGTAGCACCATCGCAGACTTTGACCAACACTGAATACCACCGCTTGCGAGAGATTGCCTTCCGGGCCGTGCGCCAGTTGAAAATCATCGGCGAATGTAACATCCAGTATGCCTTGAACCCCAAAAACGGCGATTACCGAATCATCGAGATAAACGCCCGGCTGTCACGCTCCTCAGCCTTAGCTTCCAAGGCCACCGGCTATCCCCTGGCCTTCATGGCCGCCAAGCTGATGCTCGGATACACGCTGCCTGACCTCAAGAACACGGTAACTCGAGCCACCACCGCCTGCTTTGAACCTGCCCTGGATTACGTCACGGTGAAAATCCCGCGCTGGGACCTCAAAAAATTTGCCCGCGTCTCCCGGAAGATTGGCTCGGAGATGAAATCCGTGGGCGAGGTCATGGCCATCGGCCGGAGCTTTGAAGAGGCGCTGCAGAAAGCCCTGCGCATGCTCCAGGTGGGCATGTACGGTTTTGTGGGCAATGAAAACTATTCCTTTAAAAATCTGGAAAAAGAGCTGGCCCATCCAACCGACGAGAGAATTTTCGGCATAGCCGAAGCTTTCAAGAAAGGCTGGTCGGTGGAAAAAGTGGCTCACCTGACGAAAATCGACCCCTGGTTCCTTCACAGGATGAGGGGGCTGGTGGAGATGGAAAAACAGCTCAGGAGCCTCTCCTTGAGCTCGCTTCCGGCTGAGCTTCTTCTTGAAGCTAAGAGAAAAGGATTTTCTGATAAACAGATAGCCATTTTCACCGGAGCCACCGAACAGGAAGTCAGGGAAAAAAGGAAGAAGCTGAAGATACAGCCAGCGGTTAAACAGATAGACACTCTGGCCGCAGAATACCCGGCAAAAACAAATTACTTATACCTGACTTACTGCGGCTCGGAAGATGACGTTCGTTTCCGGCCATCGAAAAAGAAAATCATGGTCCTGGGCTCGGGTCCTTACAGCATTGGCTCTTCGGTGGAGTTTGACTGGTGCGCCGTAAACACCGTGCTCAGCCTGCGGCAGCTCGGCTACAAGACTATCATGGTCAATTACAACCCGGAAACCGTCTCCACCGATTACGACATGTGCGACCGGCTTTATTTTGACGAGCTTAGCCTGGAGCGGGTGCTCGACATCTACGAAAAAGAAAAGCCGGCCGGGGTCATAATTTCCATGGGAGGCCAGGTACCGAATAACCTGGCTCTAAAGCTCCACCTGGCCGGGGTGAGGGTTCTGGGCACTTCGCCCGAAAGCATCGACCGGGCAGAAGATCGTCACAAATTTTCTAAGCTCCTCGATGAGCTCAGCATAGACCAGCCACCATGGAAAGAAGTCACAAGCCTTGAGGAAGCCCGGAAATTCTGCGCCGAGGTTGGCTACCCGGTAATCATCCGGCCTTCTTATGTGCTCAGCGGCGCGGCCATGAGCCTGGTGTTTGAAGAAAGTTATCTGGAGCAGTATCTGAAAAGGGCTTCCCTGGTTTCCCCCGAGCACCCGGTGGTGATTTCCAAGTTCATAGTCGGAGCCAAGGAAATCGAGCTGGAAGCGGTGGCCAGCCGTGGGAAGGTGGTAGCTTCAGCCATCATCGAACATATAGAAAACGCCGGCGTCCATTCGGGTGACGCCACCATGGTCGTCCCGCCGCAAAAACTCTACCTTGAAACAATTAGACGGGCCCGCCTTATCGGAGAAAAAATTGCCCGGGCCCTGAAGATAACCGGCCCCTTCAACCTGCAGCTCCTGGCCAGGGACAATGAGCTAAAGGTCATAGAATGTAACCTGCGGGCTTCACGCTCGCTGCCCTTTGTCTCCAAGGTCTCGCGCATTCCGTTTATCGAGCTGGCAGTCAGAGCCATGCTGGGACTCCCTGTGAGCAACAGCCGCTCTGTATTCGAGCTGAATTACGTCGGGGTGAAGGCACCTCAGTTTTCCTTTTCCCGGCTCAAGGGGGCTGACCCGAGGCTGGGCGTGGAGATGGCTTCAACCGGTGAAGTAGCCTGCCTGGGTGATGATGCCCACGAAGCGCTGCTCAAGGCCATGATGGCCGCAGGCTACAGGCTGCCGGAAAAATCCATCCTGCTCAGCCTGGGTGGAGAAGAAAACAAGCAAAAATTCATCGCCGCAGCCAGAGACCTGGCCAGAACCGGGCTGACCATTTACGCCACCGAAGGCACTTCAAAATTTCTCAAGCGCCACGGAATTGAAAGTATCAGGCTTTTTAAGATTCACCAACCCCGCCAGCCCAATTTAAAAAACTTCTTGATGGAGAAAAAGATAGCCTTTCTCATTTCCATCCCCCACACCGGAAAGCGCATAGAGTTCGACTCCGACTACCGCATGCGCCGCCTGGCCATCGACCTGGGCATCCCGGTCATCACCAACCTGCAGCTGGCCGAAGCCTTTGTCTCCGCCCTGCGCGCCAAAAAAATCGGCGACTTAAAGGTCAAATCCTGGTCCGAATACGAATGATTGGTGAATACCTTCTTTTTTCTCAATTCTAAAAATTCTCCTTTTTTTCAACCCTTCCTCGATCTTACTTAAGAGCGGAAAATATTTCTCCAGTATCAGACATGAATCTTAAACTGTCAGCCCGTCTTTAAGATTATAAATTCGTTTACCCACATTTTCTAAGAATATAAGGTTCTTTTTAATATTTATTGCATATCTGCAACCTAAATTCTTCTGTTAGCGTCAAAAGGATGGAAATCAAAAAAAATATTTAAATTGTCCATGTAAAGGAGGAGAAAATGGAAGGAAATACCCTCAGCTGGAGCAACCCCTTGATCGTAATTCTCTGGGTTTTTGGCTGGGGCGCTTTTGCCCTGATCATAATCTGGATTAATCACAGAAAAAAACAAAAACTCCTGGACCTCATCCACAGGGAGCGAATGGCTGCCATTGAAAAAGGGCTTCCCTATCCTGAGTGGCCGGACTACTATATCAATGAGGAGGGCAAAGGCCGCGAAAATCCAAGGAATGCTCTCGGCGCAGGTATCATCCTGACCATGATCGGGTTGGGCATGACCCTGATGTTCTGGATGTGGCCAGCGCTCAGGGTGGTCTGGCCGGTGGGCCTGGTCATTATTTTTACCGGACTCGGCGTGACGATTTCTTATTTTATCACGCGGGAAAAAGAGAAAAAGAGCTGAAAATCTGAAACGGGATATCTAAGGTGGAAGACGAAAAGCTGGTGGCCTGGTTTCTGGAAACCGGGGACCAGGCCGCTTTCAGCCAGATAGTCGAACGTTATCAGAAAAAGGTCTTCAGGCTCGTCTGCTCGGTGCTCGGCCCTTTCTCCGAGGCCAGCGCCGAGGAAGTCTGTCAGGAAGTCTTTCTAAAGCTCTACAGGAAAATGAAATTATTTTCTTCCCGTAGTAATTTCAGCACCTGGCTTTACCGGCTCGCGTACAACACAGCCCTGGACTGGAGAAGGCAGAACAGAATAAGGATCTCTCTGACCTCATCTTATAACGATAAGCAAGATGACCAGGCAGATTACTCCGGCGACCCGCTGAATACCCTTTTAGATGAAGAAAGAAGAATTCTGGTGCTCCAGGCCATCGAAGAGCTGCCCGAAATTTACCGAACGATAACCTATCTGCATTACTGGCTCGACACTCCCCTGGAAGAAGTAGCAGGGCAGCTCGGACTTCCTGAAGGGACTGTAAAGTCATACCTGTTTCGTTCGAGAGAGATACTGCGTAAATTGCTGGAGAAAAAGCTGACCGGAACCGGCCGCCCAGAGAAGGGAAAGGAGAAAACACAATGAAAACAGACGAGAAATACCTGGATTTAATCCTGAAAAAGAGTCTATCTGGAATGCCCAGGCCGGAGCTCAGTCCGGATTTCCTCGCCTCTGTGGTTCAGAAAATAAGCCAGCAACAAAAATCTGGACCCGGTTCAGGATGGAAAACGCTGGTCCAGATGGCTTTCTACTGGACGGCAATGCTACTATGCTCGCTCGGTCTTGGCTATGCCACCAAAGTCAACCAGACCTTCCTGCCCGCGGTGCTGGCCATCAGCCCGCTCGTTTTTCTTGGTCCGGCTCTATTCAGGAGAATCCTGAACTGAGCCTGCTGTGACCGATTCCTGAAGGTTCCGGTTGCAGCCGGTCTGTAAACCGGGAAGGGTTGTATTCTCCAATATAACCGGCAGCAAAACCCCACATTTCAGTGCTTAACCCTTCCGCACAGCTGCTGACGGAAGGACAACATCTGTTTTCCCGTTCAATGAATTTTTCGGGCATTTTTTAGCGAATAACTTCTTGCTTGCTGTTAAATTCACTAGTAAGCTAATAACAATGCGCATCACGAGCAACCATAAGCTGGAGGATAAAAATGAAAATCAGGCTTCTCAGCATCCCGGTGGCGAACCAGGACAAGGCTCTGCGGTTCTACACAGGAAAACTGGGCTTCATTCTCAAAAAGGACATTCCCCTTGGCGAAGCACGCTGGTTGACCGTGGTCTCACCCGAAGACCCGGAAGGTCCAGAGCTTCTTCTTGAACCTAATGCTGAATACCCGGCCATGAAAGCTCTGAAAGAATCTCTGGTCAGGGATGGAATTCCCGTTGCCGCTTTCGCTGTGGATAATGTTCATGAAGAATTTAGCCGCCTTAAAGATAAAGGAGTGAATTTTACCCTCGAGCCGACGGATTTCGGCACGGCCATCGTGGCCATCTTCGACGACACCTGCGGCAACCTCATCCAGATTTACCAGGAAAAAACATTATAAATAGAGAAAGTCAGGCTGGCGCGTTCCATACTTTCATAACGATTTCAAAAAATTCTTGCCAGAAATCCCCAAACACAGAAAACGGGCAGTGTAGACCCCTTCTCTATCATCGTCCGGTCTCCTTTAAGATGGTTTGCCTCATGCCCTTTCAGTGCAAGAAAGCGAAAATTGCCGCTCTGCTAACATCACCGTTGTGGTTTGGAGGCTTCTACCAGCAGCGTCAGTCCGTGTTTCCTTTTCTCCGGCGGGGGTTCGAACAGGCGCAGGGCGAGCAAACCCACCGTTCCAAGTAACAGATACCCGATGAAGCGCAGTGGAAGCAGAATCGGCGGCAGGTCATCGAGTTTCCAGGAAAAACGGGCCAGGGCCAGGGCCAGCCGACTTGAAAGAACGAACCGGGAGCGCTCCAGCTTCAGGCCGGCTTGCTGCAACTTACTGGAAACCACTTCCAGGTTATAAAATTGATTCACGTGGTAACGCCTGCGGTGCCTTTCCTTCTCCTCTGCTCGCAGACCGGGATTGGACAGGCTATCGGCCGAGAGAAACAACCTGCCCCCGGGTTTCAAGAGCCTGGCTATCTGCCGCAGGGTCTTTTCATCATCCTGTAAATGCTCGATAACGCAGAAGCTTATAACCTTGTCAAAATAGTTTTCCGGGAAGTCAAGTTCCTCGGCGTTCATTTCTATAAAACGAAGTTTCAGGCTGGAGCATCGGTTGCGGGCCCTGGCCAAGGCTTTTTTGCGGATATCTATTCCAGTGGTCTCCGCTCCCCTTCTGGCAATCTTCTCTGTATAAAAGCCGTCCCCGCAGCCCACATCGAGTATTTTTTCACCCGGCTTTGGGTCCAGCCACCTCAGCAGAGTGGAGCATTCTTCGATGCGCCTGAAATTATGGTGAAATCCCGAACACCTGGACAGTAAAGATTTTAATTTCAACTTAAACTCCCAGCCTTACCGGAAGCCACTTTTATCAAAACCTAAGTTTCCTCTTTAAGAATAATGATAGCCCAAAAGGACAGGCATGTTAAATCCGAACGACATTCCATCCTGCGCCCAGAAAGTAACCGGTAGTCCAGATAATCTAAGTGTCTAAAATTTTCTTGGGGGATGAGTGCTCACAGCCTAAAGGATAACTTTCTGGGTCATCATCAAGATAGATGGTCATTAGATTTTTCAAGTACCAACCTGATAAATCTCCCAGCTTCTTCAACTCCAATCCCTATAGCCGGACTACCACCACAGCGCTTCCAAACAGACCGATTAGACTGGATGCCATATCTTAACCGGAAAGAATTTTTAACTTGACTTGACCTCCCATAGAGGTATAAAGAAAACAAAGGTTATTTCATGAGGGTGAAAAGAAGGTCGTCTGGATTCCTGCCTCGCTAATCATTAGGGCGCTCCCGCAGACCGCAGAAATAACCTTTCTATAAGGAAAGGAGCTGCCAATGACCGACCCTGAGTCAAGGAAAAAGAAAGAAGGGCAAATGGATACGAAACCCGGACGAATCTCCCGGAGAAAATTCCTCTCCTACGCCGGCATCCTCGGGGCCACACCGGTAATCGGCCAGCTACAGCAGATTCAGAAAAAGGTAATCCCGCAGAGACAGATAGCTTTGCCCCAGACCGGACTATTGATTAAAGCCTTCAGACCGGACGACCTGCTCTACCTGGATTTTGAGTTCCTTAACCTCAAACTGGTGAACCTGCCCCGGCCGCACCTGGTCAGAGAGAACGCCTCGCAGCCGGCCTATCTCATCGTCCACTTCCCCCCACAGAGCATCGCCGAAGAAGCTTTTTACGAGGCCAGCACCCCGGCCGAATCAGAGACCCCAAAACCGCCGCCGGTTTTTTCCAGGATTTCAGGGCCGAGCCGGCTGGCCTTCTTGATCCCGGACGAGATCAAAGAAATCCCGCTGACCCTGGAATCACTCCTGGCCTGGCACCTTTACCAGCCGAGCCTGGTTCCGGTGGCCCTCCCTCCCTATGTTCCGGGACAGACTGCCCCGAAAACGGTTCAGCCTAAAACCGGAACCCCGGCTGCTTCAACCCGCTCCCTGCTGACCCAGACCGGCCCTTCAACCCAGACCCTTTACCTGAAGCAGAGCAAACTGTCCCAGGCCCAGGTCAGCGCCACTCTCAGGGCTACGCTAAAGCCTGCCCAGCCGGAAAAATTCCAGACGGCCATTGAAATGCCCTACCGGCTGATTCTCTCTCCCAATGCCTACAATGTCTGGCTGCACACGGCCGGGGCCACGTCTACCGCCGGCTGGACGGAGCTCTGGCATACCCGCCTGGCCGCCCTTAACCCCGACGGCACGGTAAGCGAATCAGACAGCCCCTACCTGGCAGTCCGGGCCGTGTGGTCCCCAGACGTGGACCTCGATAACCTGGTTGGCCCTGACCCGGAACACAAGGCCCGGCCACGTCTTTCGCTCGACCCCAACGACCGGCACCAGATCGTCCACCTGAGCAGCAATTTTACCCTCAGGAATCCTGATAAATCCGCCTACGAACCCAGGCCGGTGAAAGTTAACCGTCTGATGCTCAGCCCGCTGGGCGCCTGGCTGGATTCCATCGGCAACTGGTCGCCGATGTCGCCACTCTCGGTGGTAACCTGGCAGCACCTGGCCACCATGGGCCGCGACCACTTTGTCAAGGTCGTTTACAAGGGTTATCTGCTCCCGTTCGGGCACCGGGCAGCCCTGGTCAAAGAGACCGAAAGAAAATTTTATAAGGGAAAAGACGGGCAGAACATCGCCTACCTCTTCCAGAAAAAATACATCGTCATCCGCGACCCGGACCGCTCCTTCCCTGCCCCGTTCCAGCAATACGACGGCCGGGAAGTGCCTTTCAGGCTGGTCAGAATTACCACCAGGAAAACTCCGCCGCTCGACCCTCCCGAAAACACCCAGGTTCTGCCGGACTCCGGCCAGCAGGCCTTCTGGCCGAAAGTCGGAGGGCAGGATTTCAGATTCCACGTGATTGCCACCGACCAGGAAGGCCACGAAGTCGAGTTCCGTATGCCCATGGTCTTTGTGGAAAACTTCTACGCCTTCAACCAGTCCAAGCTCAACCAGGTGATCGGCGCTTACAATTCCAAGTCCAACACCCCTGTTGACAGGAGAAAACCGGACCTGATGGGGCAGAGCATTTCATTCGCTCCGGAAAAGAAAAAAGGTGACACGACTTTCGAAACAGACTCGCTGACCTGGCAGGTGGTTGAAGCCAGACCAAATTCTTCGCCTGCGGCCTTTGAGATGCAGGACCAGCCGATGTGTTTTCCCGCGCTGGAAGAAGCGGATATCGCCATCCCGGCCCTCAAAAACCTGGTTGGCTTTGACAGCACCCGGGTGAAATATGCCGAGGCTTACATCAAGAACGGTCTGAGCCCATCAGGCAACAAGGGCGAGCTTATCTTCCAGGTTCTCAATCCGCCCCGCCTGGATTTCGCGGCCGGCGGGAAAGCCGAAAAATCAGGTGGTATTGCCACTCCGAGCTTCTCGATAGTCGGCCTGTCCAGGATACTGGGACCGGTTGGAGCGGGACTGGCTGAGTCCGTTCCGGATCCTGTGGCCCAGGCTGCCGGTGCCCTTAATGATATTGTCGCCGGCAAGTTCGACCCGAAAAAGTTCTTCAGCGACCAGGCCAAAATCCTGGGTGGAATCCTGCTCCAGGACGTCATCGACCAGATCAACGATTTCACCAGCCCGGCCAACACCGGTAAGGCCCTGACCATCAAGAACGAGCAGGTCTATGAAAGCGACGGCAAGACCCCGGCCGGCATCAAGACGATGCTCAAGTGGACACCTTCCGTGCATGACGTCCTGATCTTCATCGCCAACCGCGACGGCACCAAGTCCACGCTAACCCTGAACGTGGAGGCGATAAATTATTTCAACGGGAAGGAATCCACCTACAAGGTCAAAGGGGAACTGACCGACTTCACCCTGGACCTGATTAAAGGCATAACCACCTTCATCCTGGTCAAGTTCTCAAAGTTCACCTTCACCGCCGAAAAGGGCAAGAAAACCGACGTCGACCCGAAAATCGCCTCCATCGATTTCCAGGGCCCGCTCAAATTCATCAAGGAACTGCTGGATAAGATTCCGCTACCCGGCGGTTTCAGCGATGCCGACGGCGGCTTCGGCGGGAAACCCATAGTCAAGGTGGATGCGTCGGGGGCCAGGCTGGGCTATGCCCTGTCCATACCCGACGTGGCCTTCGGAGTCTTTACCCTGCAGAACTTGAAATTCACCGGCGAAATCCACCTGCCCTTTACCGGCGACCCGGTGGCCCTGCGTTTTGCCTTTAACGAGAAAAACAATCCATTCCTGGTCACCGTGGCCATGTTCGGCGGCGGCGGTTTCTTTGCCATCGTTCTCCAGCCCCACGGCATAAAGCTGATCGAAGGCGCCCTGGAGTTTGGCGGCAGCTTCGCCATGAACATCGGGGTGGCCAGCGGCGGGGTAACCCTGATGGCCGGCATCTACTTCAAGTATGAAGATGATGCCCTGACCCTGACCGGTTACGTCCGCTGCACCGGCGAGCTGGACGTCCTGGGCCTCATCAGCATCTCGGCCGAATTCTACCTGGCCCTGACCTACGAAGAAGCCAGCAACCGGGTCTGGGGCCAGGCCTCGCTGACTGTCAAGATCAAAATCGTCTTCTTCAGCATCAAGGTAACGCTCAAGGTTGAGCGAGAATTCGGGCATTCGCCGGCCCCGCTGTTCTGCGACCTGATGGAAGAAAAAGACTGGCTGGCTTACTGTGAAGCCTTTGCCTGAAAGGAAGGACCACCATGGCTAAATCAACCGTGATGTGGACCCTGTGTCCCAACGGAATCAAGGACGGTAAGCTTCGATTTTCGGCCGCAGTCTCCATACGCCTGGAAGATGGTTCCGGTGGTAAAACTCCCAGCCTGAACCTGTTCCCGGAAATCCTCAACTGGCCGGAAACTGTCAGGGCCATAAATTTCGGAGTAACCTACGATAAAAGAAAGACACCGGCGCCCGTTGAGATCAAGAGAATCTCTCCTGAGCCTGACCCGGAACTCTGGCAGGCCATCTTCAAGCCAGAAGCCCCGGTCTTCAACTTCAAGATGGCCGACCTCAGCAAGAACCTGGTGGTCTCCTACCCGGTAAAGAACGTAATGACCTTTGTCGCCTCCACCTATCTAAACGTGGCTGCAGATTCGCCCGAAGAACCGCCGCCGATGGAAAAGGTTTTCCACACCGATGGACTGGCCCAGATCCGCCTTAAGCCCATAACCGACGCCCGCCTGTCCCGGACCGTCCAGCTAAGGACCACCCAGCAGGTAATGGCCCAGTCGGTCAGACGCGAGGCCGAAAGCCAGAAATACAGAGCCGTCCAGGTTACTCCCCTGCCCCAGCCACCAAAGGATTTCTTTTTGTTGCGCGATTTCTACAAGCCCAAGAACAGGATAACCATTGACCCCAAGACCAAACAACCGATTGTTAAGAAGGTGCCGATCACCAAGCCGGAGATAGACTTCCACCAGGCACTGGCCTTCATCACCAACTACCCGGCCCTGATGAGACTGCTGGGACTGGCCCTCGATTTCGAGATGGATATTCCACCCGACTTCCCGGCCAGCGGCTGGATTAAAATCGTGCCCCAGGGCCGCACCGATGAAACGCCCCGCACCGCCTACAACTTTGACCCGGCCCGGGCCATTTTCGAGGCCGCTTCCAGCAAGAGAACGCCGGAGGTGGTCAGAGGGTTCCTGAACCTGGCCGACGAAGAGCAGTATGACCTGGTCCAACTGGACGTCGATGCCGTAGCCCTGAAAACAGCCGAGCTGGCCGATACAGCCGAGACCAAGGAAAAAGCCGAGCTCCCGGCCCTGCGCTCGAGCGGCCTGGGTGTGGTGAGAAATGAGCAGGCCAAGAACATTGCCGAAGTCCTGGTTCGAGCCGTGGAACTTAATAATGACCTGGTACGCCGAAAAGAAATAACCCTGTATGCCGAGGATTTGATCCAGGGCTACCGGGTTGACGTCTGGGACGAGAAGTCGGGGAAATGGCGGTCCCTCTGCCAGCGTATCGGGACCTACAGGTTCCTCAGGACAGGCCGCGAGTTAACCCTGGAAGACGAGGGTTTTATTTCTCCGGCAGTAACTCAATCGGCCGATGAATCATCCGACGACATCTTCGCCCATGAATCCCTTTTCCACTGGGACGGCTGGAGCCTGGTGGCTCCCCGCCCCGGAAAAACGATTGACCCTAACGACACCCCTCAAGCCATCGAAAACAAGGCCATGACAGATTTCCTGCTGGAAACGAGATTCAGGCCAAAACCAGGGTCGCTGCCGCGACTGCGGTATGGAGTCGGCTACCGGCTGAGAGCCCGGGCCGTGGACCTGGCCGGAAACAGCCAGCCCCTGGAAAATCCGGACGACAGCTGCGCCATTCCGTCGCCTTCCAGGCAACCCTTCATCTTCTCCCGGTTCGACCCGGTGCCCTCCCCGCAAATAATTCCCAGGGAAGTGCCGAAAAGCGGGGAGAATGTTGACCACCTGGTCATCAAGAGCTTCAACGAATCCATCGAGAAGGATACCGTTCCCACCGACCAGGTTTCTGACCGCCATGTGGCCCCGCCAAAAATCTCCCAGCTGGATTCAGAGTTTCACGGGATGTTCGATGGCCCAGCCGGCTTGAAGCCTGAAGTCTATTCCCTGATCTGCCAGAGAGACGGCGGACAATTCAAGGAACTGGAGCCCGGCGAGCAGGTTGAGCTACCCTACTTTCCGGATCCCTGGGCCCGGGGGGCCTGTATTCGTGGATTGCCCTACGGAGCACCCGACCCGATGCTGATTGAATTTTCAGGCGACTGGCCGGATTTCCGACCGTTCAGGATCAGGCTCCAGGAAGGCAGCCAGCCGGCCCGCTGGGATAACTCGGCCCGCCTTCTGACTGTTTATTTGAAAAAAGGCGAATCGGTAACCCTGCGACTGAGCTGTTATTTTCCGGAAAGATTCCTGCCCATCCAGGGACTCTACCGCTGGCTGGAAAAGCCAGACAGGATAATTCCCCAAAAGGTAATGCAACCGCCAAGAGGTCTGCCCGAAGGCCAGGTCCAGGTCCTGAAAACCCTGCAGCCACCGCGGATTGACCTGACTAAAGTCAGGACCCTCTCGCTCCAGGGACGCAACTGGTTGATGACCCCGTTCCGGGAAATTACCCTGATGCACGCCACGCTGCAACCGGTGGGCAAACCCGTCAACAAGTCACTCGAAGCCCAGAGAAGCCTGGGCCAGACCTCGGCAATTCTCTTTGGAGAGTTTGCGCTGCACGGCCAGAGCACTTCCAAGGCCGAGCTCCTGGCCGACTGGAAAGAACCGGTGGATTACCTTAATGAGCCCGGGCCACGAGTTCTGGATGGTAAGGCTCACGTGCTGGAATTCAAAATAGAACCGGTCATGACCTCGCTGACTCTGACTCCAAGGCCAGAGGCTGGAAAGGAAGTAACTCAACCTGGAGCGGCTCAACTTCAAACCAGGGCGGCCACCGTGGCCATGGTCAAAGCCCCGCAAACTCCAGTTTACCGCCATGAATTCGGCGATACCAAGTTCAGAAGGGTAAATTACCGGCTGGTCACCACCACCAGGTACATGGAGCAATTCCCCTCAAACGAGCTGCCCGAAGAGACCGGATATACCAGGACGAGCGAGCCGGTAGAAGTCAAGGTGCTGAACACCGCACCCCCGGCCATGCCCAAGGTTGTCTATGTGGTGCCTTCTTTTAAATGGGAAAGGAGCAAAAAAGGCTCACAAATTACCAGTGTCAGGCGAAGCGGCCTCCGCATCTACCTAGAAAGACCGTGGTATTCAACGGGCGAAGGCGAGCTGCTGGCAGTAATCCTGCCCCCGGGCCTCACCATTACTCCGAAGAAACCAATGGCCGCTCCTGCAAGCTCTACCGGACCTACCCTGGCTTCTCAGAAGATCCAACCCCAGCTCCAGAGAAAAACTGTGGCCGCTGGTCTTCAGGTCAGCGTCCCACCGGTGGCGGAAAAATACAAGCCTTACGTTACCATGTGGGGAGCCGACCCCATCTGGCGGTCGGGACCGGTAGCTCCGCCCGAATATCCGCTACCCGATGCTTTCCCATCAGCCGTGGAGGTTATGGGAGAATTGCCCCTGCTGGAAATGCCGGACGAGAAGAAATTCATCGCCGTCGGTCACCAGGTTGAGTACGATGAAGAAAGGCAGCTGTGGTTCTGCGACCTGGAGCTCGACTCCGGCCAGGCTTACTTCCCGTTCATCAGGCTGGCCCTGGCCAGGTTCCAGCCCAATTCAGTGCCGGGAGCCCATCTTTCCCAGGTGGTGGTAGCCAATTTCGCCCAGATACTTCCGGAAAGGAATCTCTCAGTCTCCTTCAATCCTTCCAAGCTGAGCGATATCAACATAACTCTCTCCGGGGTTTCTTACATCCAGGGTTATGCCGGAAGCGGGCCGGGAGAGGTGGAAGCAGTCCTGGAAAACAAGAAACCCAACCTGCCTGACGAGCTGGGCTGGGAGCCGGTCAAAGATGCGGCAGTCATCCTTAAACCGCAAAGGGCCGGGGCGAGCGAGGTAGGTTCTTTTATCTGGCAGGGAACGCTCAAGCTTCCTTCCGGTCTGAAGATACAGGATTACAGGATCGCCGTCAGGGAATACGAGTTGTTTGACACGGACGAGGTGGACAAGGCGGCCCGGACCGTGGCTGCGGTAACCCACAAGAAGTACAAAAGGCTGGTCTATGCCGAGACCATCAAGCTGCTAGATCTGTAGATGGGATAAAAAAAGAGGAAAGCACAGAAGAGCCATTGCCTTTAGAATTCTTAAAAGAAGGAGAGGCTCGGGATTAAAAGACTTTGATTTTTTCCCGGCCGCCCGCATCGCCGGTTAATTAGCTTAACTCAAGGTTGACTACTTTAACCGGGCAATTTTCCTCGGGTGTCGAGAATTGGTGGGGCTTTGTTGCCAATAATCTTATTTAATAAACCCTGGAGAATAACCCCCCTCTGTTTCTAAGCCAGGGCCTCATCTTAGATAAACCTGTTTAACCCTGATGGCCGCAGACCGGTGGTCCACAATTGGCGGATGATAGTCAGGCAGGTCCAGGGCCAGTATGGCCCGGCAATCAACCCTTTTGAGTTCAGGAACATATTTTTTTATGTAGCGGCATTCCGGGTCATATTTTTCGGACTGAAGCTGCGGGTTGAACATCCGCAGGGGGCGCGGATCGGCTCCGACCGAGGCCGACCACTGCCAGTTGCCGGTATTGACCACCTCGTCATAATCGAGGAGATACTTCTTGAATAGCTTCTCCCCTATCCTCCAGTCTATAAGCAGGTCCTTGGTCAGGAACGAAGCCACTATCAACCTGGCCCGGTTATGCATCCAGCCTTCCTGTTTGAGCTGGTTGATGGCCGCATCAATTACGGGATAACCGGTGCGGGCTTCCTCCACCGCCCTGATGTCTTCGTCGCGGTTGAGCCATTTCAAGCCCCGGCGCTTCTCCTGGAATTCCAGCTTCTCGGTCCAGGGAAAGTGATGACGGATGTGGTACCAGAACTCCCGCCAGGCCAGTTCCTTCACAAACTGGCTGTCCACTTGAAGTCGCTTCCGCGCCGCGGCCAGCACCTCTCTTATCGACACCAGGCCAAACCTGATGGCCACCGACAGGCGGCTGGTGCCATCTTGGTCCAGCCTGTTCCGTCCTTCATCGTAGCCCCGGAAATCATACTGCCTGAGTCTCCGCCCGGCATAATCTGGCCGCCAGTAGCCGTTGGGCTCGTGGGTGATCAGGCTGGCGGTCTCGGCCAGCGTGGGCAATCGAAGCACCGGCGTTTTAAGAGGGGACGGCTCCGGTTTTACCGATAAGTCCTCAGAGCGCAGGGCCGAGCTCCACAGCCTGAAAAACGGGCTGAAGACTTTTCGGGCTTCAATCTTTTCGGGTGAAACCAGCAGGGAATCATTGAAGTCCCTGAACTCGACTCCCGTCTTGCGGCACAGGGCTTCCACCTTTTTCTGAACTTTCTCCCCCGACCAGGAATAGCTGCGGTTGGTGTAAAGGGCCTCGGGTTTTAGCTGGGCGATGAGCCTGGCCAGAACTTCTTCGGGTTGTCCATAAAAGCAATAAAGCCGGCTGCCTCTGGCCCGGAGCTCGGCCTCCAGCCGCTCCAGGGCGGCCAGCAGAAAGCCGGTTCTGGAAGCCGGACCATCCAGGCTGGACAGCAGTCGTTCATCAAGGATAAAGATTGGAATTATTTCGGCTGGCAGGGAAGATAGCTCATAAAGGCCGCGATTGTCCCTGAGCCTTAAGTCTCTCTTAAACCAGAAAATTGCCCGCAATTAATCTTTCCGAATTGAGCTGCTCGCTTCCTTGAATTCCCTCAAAATCAATAGCTAATCCTCTTAACCACGATACTGGGCACCAGCCGGTAACCGCTGCCTTCCTGAACCGCGGACTGGGCGGCGTCAAAGTCCAGTGTCACCTTTACCGTCCCATCCTCGAGAACGGTGAAGTTAACGGGAACTGTTATGGTCAGCGGCGGATTGATACTTATCTGGAAACTGCGTCCATTAACCACAATCTCGGCATTGGTGAGAACCAGCTTTATACCGGTATAGGTTCCGGGCGGCAGGTCGGCCTGGCAGACCTTCTCCTCTCTGTTTCTTAGCAGAAGCAGGTCATAAGTCTTGGGTTCACTCAGGAGATTATCAGTCCAGGTGCCATCCTCCAGCCTTAAGTATATCTGGCTGATGGTGACATAAAAATTTTCCAGGCCCTCGAGGGGGGCGTCGGTGAGATAGAGTTCAAAGTTTGATGAACTTTTCGGTGAACAGCCAAATTGAATTATCAGGAGAATCCCCGTCAATACCAGAAATGTCTTCTTCATGGATAACCTCCCTGGCTACCTTAAGCTTAAGACAACCGCCTCCCGGTGTCAACGACAGAGCCGGCTCCCCTTCCTGCTCGTTTTATCCCGGGGAATCGGGTCGCTACAGCCCCATATTATTATTTTCTTCCTTCCACGTATTTCTTTACCGTGGCCAGGGAGTGGCGGACATTGCTCCTGGAAAGCCAGTTACGGAGAAAAGCCGGAACCGGGAAGGCGGGCCTGACGAAAGTTCCATAACGGGCCACCGTCCTGCGCTCATCGTACCTGAACAGCTTCCAGAAGCCATACAACTCTTTTAAGTCATGCGGCTCGTTGCGGTCGAGTTCCCACCACAGGTAGAACTGGTCGGGCCAGAAGTGATGGATGACGGTATACCGGACCCTCTGACCCATCACCTTCACCAGAAAGAACATCCGGTTAAAATCAGGCCCCCGCTCCACGGTCTTCAGCTCTTCAATTTCCTCAAGGTACTCGGCCTGAAGCTCGGGAGCGGAGAGAATCGCCCAGGCCCTTTCCACGGGGACCTCAAAAACCAGGACGGCAGAGATTATGCTTTTGCCCTCCGGCGCCCCCTCATGGGAAGAAACCAGCACCACCTCACCCGATAAGATTTTTTTCTTCTGCTCTTCGGTCAGGCCTTTAAGCCCATCCGGCCCGAAATCAGGTATAACCTGGCTTAATTGCGGCCCTCCAGCCGAACCGGAGGTAAGAGCTGCCAGGCCTTCATCATAAGCCATCTGTCCCCTAGAGCCGGTTGCGGGGAGCGGGTCACCCATGGCGATAATCAGCATTATCAGAATGGCGGGCATGCTGCTCTTTGCCATTTCAGTCCGAAAACTCCTCAGGCTGGATTTAATAAATTTCCCTCTTACCTTAAGATCCATCAGCACATCAATGAGGCCCGAGGAGAAGATAATCCCGCGGCCTGGCCACAGTCAAGTCCGGCTCTTTCCCCGTGGAATTATCAGGTACTGACCCCATCTCCACATTGTCTGAATGTACGCAAGCCCACCTATGCCAACTCAACCGTTTGAAGTCGGCCAGCACCTTTTGTTAAGATACAGTAGTTGAAGGGGAAGATTTGTTAAAAAAATCATGCAAAAAGGAGTAAACATGAAAAAACTGCTGGTCCTGACTTTTATCGGCCTGATGGTCCTGGCCCTGACCGCCTCGGCCCAACCCGAAGGTAAAAAATGGGAGCTGGGCATCGGTTTTGACTACAGCAGCGTCAAGAGTTCCGGTTCCACCGAGGCCTTCGATATCTTGGCCATCCCCCTCAGGCTGGGTTATTATCTCTGGAAAGGATTAGAGGTCGAGCCGGAATTATTCCTGATGAAGGTCGAAGATAGCGACATGGGTTATCTCTTCAACCTGAACGGCGTTTATAACTTCAAGACGGCCGGCTCTTTTCGGCCTTTCCTTCTGGCCGGTGTCGGAATTACCAATGGGGTCAAGATTGGCTATCTGATGGAAGCAGATAGTGAATTCAACGGCTTCGTCTTCAACGCCGGAGCCGGGCTCAAGTACCTGGTCGGAAATTCGGCAGCCATCAGGTTCGAATACCGGTATCTGCACAACCGCCTCAAGGACATGGACATCACGGAAAATTTTAACAGCCACCAGTTCTTAATAGGAGTTTCAGTATTCTTCTAAAACTTCCTAACTGCCGGCATTGAAGTGCATTTGATGGTGAGGTAACCGTCTTATTTTTTAGGCACGAGTCTTGACAAAATAGAATTTTTTGTTCCAAAATTAATTTGCAAGATTTTTAAGGGAGGGGTTTCTATGAAAAGAGTAATTTTTTCTGTCCTCTGGGTTTTTGGTGTCCTCTTTTTGCTGGTCAGCCTCTGCACAGACGAGACCGCCATTGCAGCGCAGGGACCAGATCAATGCACAAAAATCCAGGATGGATTATTGGTTTACTCTGCCGGTCATTATCTGGCAGGCAGCCCGATTAAACCGGGTTTTGATCCATTTGGTTATAATTACCAGGCCCATATCTTCAACGGCTACTATTGCAACGCCTATCTAGGTAGAGACGGCTATCCACCGTATGAAGGCGATGATGAAGCCTATTTCTCTCGGCTCAAAGAAGAAGGATATTCTGATCTACAAATACAAGAAGTTCAGAAAAAGTGGTACTGGCCTTATCGTCAAGACGTATTGAACATGAAATGGAATGACGCCTGGTTAAGCAATATGGACTGTGATGGAGATGGACAACTTGACAGACATTATGGATATTCATCATATATTGGATCGGGAGCCTGGTTAACCAACCATCAATCAGGGACCTACAAAGATACCACGGGGAAAGAATGTCAGTGGACCTGGTTTGAAAAAATAGTAGCAGTACCAGCTGATGCGACATATAACAATGGAAAATGGTACAGGGCAGACGGTACCGAAATCGGCCCGTCTATATGGGGTCAGTTTGCTATAATCCAAAGCATTTACAATGATCCCTGCGGAGGGTATCACGGGGTAGAATATTTGAGCCCGGCCGGTCCGGGATTGGGCAAGTGGGATTGAACTGACCAGGCAATTCCCCTTGCCGTGACCCTAATCTGAAGGCGATCGGGGCTGAAAAATCTGCGCCCAAATATGCGGGGGTTCTTTTATTTAACAGGTCCCGGAACCCCCAGGGATTTAACTAGCCTAAAAAGACCTTTAGGTCACCAAGCGAAGTGGAAGTGTTGACCGGCCTGCCCGATTGTGTTTAAATTATCAGGAGCCGCCGGGGTGGCGGAATTGGTAGACGCAAGGGACTTAAAATCCCTCGGGGTGTAAACTCCGTGCCGGTTCGAGTCCGGCCCTCGGCATTTCTCTGTATTCCCAGTCAACTTACTTTCCACCTTCCTGTTTTCCATATTCCCGGCTGTTGAGCAACAGCGCTGCCTGCAAGTATCTTTCCAGTCATCCTAAATCAAACGGCTCGCCCCGCCTTCAGACGACCAGACCCAGTCTGGCCGAGACGGATAAGGAATAAGGAAAAACAATCCCGTGAAAATCTATTTTTCACCAGAATTATCGCCCCGATCAGGGAAAAATTCAGATCATTCGTTAAATCCAAACCCTTCAGGAATCACCCGCTTTGCCGCCAGGCCTGATTGACAGACCAGACCGCGGGGTCTAATCTGGATGTGGGAGGGGAAAATGAAACCCACGGATGAATTGAAGAAGGAACACCGGGCAATAAAAATTATGCTGAACATACTCACCGAGGTGGCCAGGAGGCTGGAAGCCGGCCGGGGCGCAGACTTAAAAGACCTCAGCGATATCCTGGAATTTCTGAAGGTCTTCGCAGACCGCTGCCATCATGCCAAGGAAGAGGAGCTGTTATTCCCGGCCATGGAAAAAGCCGGGATTTCCGGGGACCAGGGTCCAATTGGAGTCATGCTGGCTGATCACCAGGCTGGCCGGGCCCTGATCAAGGACATGGACGAGTCGGTGAGCGGAATAACCAGGGGGGAAGACCGGGCCGGGCTGAATTTCGCCCGCCAGGCCAGAGCCTATGCTGAACTGCTGGCCGCTCATATAGAAAAAGAAGATAATATCCTGTATCCGCTGGCCGACAGTCGGTTGGGCAAGAAGACCCAGGAGAATCTCAAAAACGGGTTTGACCGCATCGAGCGTGAAATCGTTGGCCCCGGTCGCCACCAGGAATTCCACCGGCTGCTGGACAGGCTGGAAGAAAAATACCTTATTCAAGCTGAATCGGGTTGAAAGCAGATTTTGAGAGAAGGAAACCCATGGACGAGAAAGACCTTAGCCGGATGAGCGACGAAGAACTCAAAGAATTTATCAAGAAATTCTACGCTGAATTAGATAAAAAGTCTGACTGCGCGGTTTGCCCCGTGACCTCCTGCCCACGACGCCGGCCACCCCGCGACCGGGAACCCGAAGAATCTGCCGAAAAAGAAAAGACGGAATAATCTGGTTTATCCTTATTCCCCGGCCTGGACGTTTATCCCCGGTGTTAAGAGAATTGACTTTTAAAAAAATCCATCGCCAGGCTTAAAACCTCAGCCCTCGGAGCTCGTTATCCTCATTTCCCAGGTCAGGGGCATGGCTTTCTTGATGGTGGCGCTGACCCCGCAGTACTTCTCCTGCGATAGCTCTATGGCCTGCCTGAGTTTTTCGGGCGGCAGGTTTTTCCCGGTAAATTCATAGACGAGATGAATGCGGTAGAATTGTTTGGGATGCTCGGCCGTCAGGTCGCCCTCAACCACCACCCTGAATTTCTCCACCGGCACCCTCATCTTCTGCAACATGGAGATCACGTCCATGCCGGTACAGCCGGCCAGGGCCACCAGCAGCAGCGGCTTGGGCCGTGGGCCACGGTTTTTGCCCCCGAAATCCTGGGGAGTATCGAGAATTATCCGGTGTTCATCCACGGCTGTTTCAAAAGCCACGCCATCCAGCCAGTCGGCCACAATGGTTTCTTTTCCGGCCATAAGCATCTACCTCCTAAAAGGAATCGGCGGAAAGATTATAACCTGGAAAAGGAAAGAAGCCGTAATCATTTCTCAATAAGCGGTGAGGCGGTGCCTCGGCCTGCTCTTCCGGACAGCCCCCGACCTGTCCCTAAGGCTGCCCTTCAAATTAATAAATCAATAAATAGTTGCCCGGTACAGACAACCTGTTTGCTTCCGCGTCTCTCTTTAAGTTATATTAATTGCCCGGTGCCAGACCCGAAGGCTGAACCGAAACGGAGGATATTCATGAAAAGTCGCAGTCTTAGACTTACGATAATAGCCATCTTATTCCTGGTCATGGGCCTGACGCTACAGGCCGCAGACCGGAAAGAACTCAACTGCTACACCGTCCTGGTGGGCAAAAAGGCCAGCGCTGATGGCTCGGTCATGGTGGCCCACAATGAAGATGACACCGGCGACATCATCGTTAATGTCAGGAAAATTGCTCCTCGTAACTACGGGCCAGAAGTCAAGATTAACCTGGGCCAGGCCACCTACCAGACCGACGGCCGGACCAACGGCTTTATCTGGATTGAAGCTTCCACCCAAGAATTCGCCGACAGCTTCGTCAACGAGCACGGCCTGGTGATCACCTCGGATGCCTGCAGCTCCCGTGAAAACGCCGAGGATTACACCGACGGCGGTCTCGGCTACATGCTGAGAAGGATAGTGGCCGAAAAGGCCAGAACGGCCCGGGAAGCGGTCAGGCTGGCCGGAGAACTGGTGGAAAAGTATGGCTATCGTTCCTCCGGCAGAACTTACTCAATCGCCGACAAGAACGAAGCCTGGATGCTGGCCGTTATCAGGGGCCGGCACTGGCTGGCCCAGCGGGTGCCCGATGATGAGGTGGCGGTAATCCCCAATTACTACACCATCAGGCAGGTCAGGCTGGACGACACCGATAATTTCATGGGCAGTCCGGATATCATTGAATATGCCAGGAAGAATGGCTGGTACGATGAAGAAAAAGACGGGCCCTTCGATTTCAAAAAGGCCTTCAGCCGGCCTTCACGCCGGGATCCGGTATCTGACGGCAACAGTCTCCGGATGTGGCGGGGGCTGGTCATCTTGAGTGGGAAAGACTGGAAGGTTGAAGACGATTTTCCCTTTTCCTTCAAACCGGCCCGCAAGGTAACCGCCGAAATGCTGATGTCCCTGCTTCGCGACCATTACGAGGGAACCGAGTACGATGCCACCAACGGGTATAAAGAAGGCAGCCCCAATTTAACCAAATTTCGCACCATCTGTACCAGCTCCACCATTAATTCATTTGTGGCTGTCCTCGATAGCCAGAAGCCGGAACCGATTTCTATCCTGTTATGGCTGGCCCTGGGCAAACCCGATACCACCATCTATCTTCCGATATATTACGGAATAGAAAAAATGCCCGAAGGCCTGGGCGCCGGCCCGACCAACCATGACTACGAACTCTTCTACCGGCAGCATTTCCAGCCCGAAGAGCTGATCGCCGCCCGCGACCGCCTGCTTCATACCAGGGTGCTCAGGTTCGAAAGGCTGGTCGAGGGCAACTACGGCCAGATGATACAGGTGGTTAACAAAGAACTCCGGCCCCTGGAAAAAGAATACCTGAACGGCCAGAAGCTCTTTGAATCAAAGTTCAGCCAGTTACATCGCCGGAACCCGGCTGCTGCCAGCCAGGCCCTGGATAAGCATGTCACCACTGCCTTCGACCGGCTGGCCAAGATTTATAAGAAACTGGAAGCCAGGTACTGATAAAATAAAACCGAATCGAGCCTCCGCCCGTCAAGCCGTTTGATTATTACCTCACATACAGCTCGTCAAACAGCATCCAGGCTTTCTGACCGGCATTGCGGAAGCCATCCGGAACCGTGCCAACATTGATAGCTTTTATCCGTAGAAAACGTCCTTCGGAACCCCGCAGAGAAACGTATAGCGATTTCTGGGCCGGTCCCTGTGGCTTTTCCGGCAGGGCATATTCTTTTTCGGCTACCTTTTCAAACTTCCGGCCATCCAGCGATACTTCCACTTCCACCCTGGCCGGAAGGAAAATCCTGGCATTATTATTCTCGAAGCAACTGAGCTCCAGCTCGTAGAGGTCCTGCTTTCGGCCGAGGTCCAGGACCACCACCAGGTCATTGCCTTCGTAACCCTGCCAGTTCTGGTCCCTGGCCTCGGGCCTGGCCTTGACCAGGTCGATGAGAGTCTTTTCTCCGGCCGCACCCGGACGGGAGGAAGCCGGCGGGCTGAAATAAACGATGTCTTTAACGGGATAGGACTGGCTGTAAAAAGCTGAAGCCACCGGGCTCGGCTGCCGCCTCGGGTGAAAAGCCAGGGCTTTGAGAACCGCCGTGCCCTTGATGGTTATCGGGCCCTCGTAGACCGGGGACTTTTCGGTCGGCTCGCTGCCATCCAGCGTATACCGAATCTCAGCCCCTTCCAGCGAAACATTGATATTCACGCTGGCCGGCTCGGAAGGACTGACATAAGCCCGGGCCGGACTGATGACTGGAATCGGGACCACCTGCCATCTTTCATAGTCAGCCTGGTCTCTCTTAAGCACGTCAAAGAGATTCCGGGCAGGCCGGCTGTTGTCATTTTCGTTCCAGGCCACGGTCATGGCCAGGACCTTGATGGCCGGGTTTACCGGAAGCTTGACCTTCCGTACTCCGGCCGGCAGCTCCATTGCATACTTGAACACGTATCCGTAGATGTAAGGTTCATTGCCCTCAGCCGGATGATGGAGATGGGTGGTGAAAAAAGCTACCTCGTCCTGCCTGGTATATCCCGGGACAACCCCGGTGTAGGTATATTTATCCCGGTCAAAGTCAATTTTTCCGGTCGGGCCCTCGGCCCAGGTCCGGTTATCCCACTGTCCGATAAAGCCTGACCAGTAAGCCACCGGAATCTCCAAGGCCTCTTCCCCTACTTTGAATTGACCTTTCTGATTTTCCGCGGAAGCAGCGGCCAGAATGTACAGGCGGTTAAACTTTCCGTCCGGCAGCTCTATTTCCTGGCCCTGGCAGGCCACAGCATTTTTGGCCCCTTCTTCTTTCGGACCCAGCTTGAAGCTGAGGCTATCGGTCACGATGGTATCCGGCACCAATTCGGCCGGGAAGCTTCGCCCGCTGTCATCAAAAGCACCGTCCTTGCGGTTTTCGTCGTGGCTGAAGATATCCACATTGTACGGGAGTTCTACCGCAACTGATGTCGGCGAGTTCAACGGACTGGTGGCAGGAAGAAGCTTTAAGGCGAAGGTCTTAATTCCGTAACTATTAATATCAAAGACCAGCTTGCCCTCGCGCACCAGGGCCGGACCGACTTCCTCTTCCACGCCGTTGACTTCGCGGGCTGCGCTGATTCCGGTCAGGAAAGACAGCGTGGCTTTCTTTAAACTCTGGCCTTTGGTCTCGACCAGCCTGATTATTACCTCGTCTGAATTTTCTGCCTTCTTCACGGCCGAGATATGGAGGTTATCCTGGCTGACCCTCAGGAAAGAAACATTCTTGCCCAGGCTGCCCTCATGGGCAACAGTCTGGAAGGCCAGGAGCGGCTGGTTAAGCCGCAGGGCCTGCTGTCCGGTCCCGCCCTGTCGCCAGTCTCCCTGGTGACCGTAAACGGCGTAAAGAATTTCATGCCGGCCGAAGTCCTGGGTGGCCTGCTCTCCGGGCCAGGACCTAACCCCAGGTGTATAAAGCAGCGTCAGGCGCAGCATGTTGTCGGCCGGCTTATCGGAACCGTACTTGCAATCCTCCAGGATGGAAACGCCGTAACTGCCGCTTTTATCGGTCAGGTCGAACCACAGGTGCGAGGGCACCTCGAATTTCTTTGGGTCATTATTTCCCCGCTGAATGGTCCCCAGCCCCCAGTTGTAGGTGGCCAGGGGATTGGAAACGGTGAGGGGAAAGGCGGCTTTTAGAGACGATTCCCTTGTGGCCCAGTCGATCAGGTTATAAAATTCCAGCCGGTCGCCCGCCCCGCCGGCCGCCAGGCGCACGGTCTGGACAAACCTGGAACCACGGGCTTCCCTCTCTATTTCTATGGCTACCCTGGCCGGGCCGTTTTCCACGACGGTAACCCTGGCCGGGCCGGTCACATACCCGGCAGGCGGCTTCATCCGGTCTTCCCAGTCCATGTTCCAGGCCGGCCATTGCTGCGGCTTTTCATAGTGGAAGGATAGCCTGGCGGAAGAGGCCAGCAGCTCCCGGCCGGCCTTCTTGTCGAAGATGCTCGATACTTCGCCATCTTTGTTGAGCTTAACCAGGTAACGGCCGTTTTCCAGGAGGTTAGGGCCAACTCTTAAACCGGTATTCAGGCGGCAGGGTTCAGATGAAGGCCTGACATCGTAAACGCTAAAGCCGAGAGACGGAACGGTGGCCACGAAAGCCAGCCTGACTGTACGTTCATTTTTTCCAAGGACCTGGGACGGGACTTCCCGACCGTCAGCAGCAAAAACTCTCAGCTGGTCAGCAGACTGAGGCAATTCCAGCTCGGTTTCCACCACGTCTTCCCGGTCAAAAGCCAGCGGGTTATAGACGACCACCGGGTAGCCACTCACCCTGGTGTCCAGGGCCCGGATGACCGCACCGGCTGAATCTTTGAGGACCGAGCTGAACTGGTTGGCCGCCAGGATTTCATCGTTCCAGGAAAACTCGTAGGCCCGGGGAATGCTGGTCCCGGGCAGAATATCATGAAACTGGGCGCCGAGGACCAGGCGCCAGGCCTCGTTGATTTTTTCCCTGTTGTAGGCCGCCCCGCCCAGCCAGTCGGCCACCACTGCCGCCGCTTCGGTCGAATAGCCCAGGAACTCGTTCTTGCGGTTCCAGCGTTTCATGGCCGCCTGGGAAGTGATCGAGCCAGCTGAGTGGTTGGTCAGCAGGAACTCGCCACTGTAGGTGGGCAATCTTTTTTTCTGCGTTTCATTCAGGTTCAGGAAAAACTCGTCGGCCCGGGACGAGACCACCTTGAGGTCTGACTGCTTGCTGCTCTCCAGGCTCAGCTCCAGGTTCCGGACCGAGTTTTCCTCCGGAGCCCCGCCGACATCTCCGGTGCCGAAATACATGTAATCACCAAAGACGCCGTACTTCTGCCCGTTTTCGCTGACCCTGAGCCTCCAGGTCGGATTCTGGGTCAGGTCGCCGGTTATCTTGCCGGTGTAATCACCTGGGTTGAGGGCAGCCACTATGAACTGCCCGTCCGGACCGTACCAGGTGCCTATGTTGAACGGAACCCCGACCGCCGAACCCCAGGTCAGCTTCTGGGTGGAAAAGCCTTTCAGGCCGCAATGAGCCAGGATTGAAGGCAGAGAAGCCGGGAAACCGAAGCAATCGGGCAGCATGTACTCCTTGCTGCTGAACCCGAATTCCTTCTTGAAATACTCGGTGCCGTAGAGAATCTGCCTGATGATGGACTCAAAGGACGGGGCCATGACATCATTCTCTTCCATGGAGGAACCAGAGGGAAACCAGCGCCCCCTGGCCACATAGTCTTTAACCTTCTCATATTCCTTCGGGTAATATTCCTTCATCATCCGGTAGCGGTTGGCCCCGCTGAAATTGAAAACGTAATTCGGATATTTCTCGAACAGGGCAAAATTATCGACCATGGTATTCCAGATGTATTCTTTAATCGTCTTCTGGTAGTCCCAGCGCCACTGGGTGTCGAGGTGGGCATAACCCACGGTAAACAGGACTTTTTCCTTGTTGAGGTCATAGCTGCTCCGGGAGAAGGATGGCCGGGCCACCAGGCCAAGGAACAAAACCGCCAGAATTATCAAAAAGACGAAAGTTTTTTTAAGCTGGAATGCTTTTTGAGCCATCTTAAACCTCTTAATAGAAAGAATAGAAATAATTAATTCACAAATGAAAACAGGTGTCAACCGGCCCGACCGGGCTCAAGCCTCAATCGTAATATTCCAGGCCCAGGTGGGTTATCAGCTCTTCGCCTTTCATGTAACGCAGCGTATTCTTGAGCTTCATCAACTGGATGAACAGGTCATGTTCCGGGTAGAGCTCGGGCGCGCACATCGGGGTCTTGAAATAGAAGGACAGCCACTCCTGGATTCCCCTGAAACCGGCTCTCTGGGCCAGGTCCATAAACAGCACCAGGTCGAGCACGATGGGTGCGGCCAGGATGCTGTCCCGGCAGAGAAAATCTATTTTTATCTGCATGGGATAACCCAGCCAGCCGAAGATATCGATGTTGTCCCAGCCCTCCTTGTTATCGCCGCGCGGCGGGTAATAGTTGATGCGGACTTTGTGGTAAAACTTCCCGTAAAGCTCGGGATAGAGTTCGGGCTGGAGTATGTATTCCAGGGCCCCGAGCTTGCTCTCTTCCTTGGTCTTGAAGGAATCCGGGTCGTCCAGGACTTCTCCATCCCGGTTGCCCAGGATGTTGGTGGAAAACCAGCCGTGCAACCCGAGCAACCTGGCCTTGAGGCCCGGGGCCACGATGGTCTTCATCAGGGTCTGCCCGGTTTTGAAATCCTTTCCGGCTATGGGAACATTATGCTGCCTGGCCAGTTCCACCATGGCCGGGATGTCAACGGTCAGGTTGGGGGCACCGTTGATAAAGGGCACACCCGACTTAATGGCGGCATAAGCATAGATCATGCTCGGAGCGATAGCCGGATGGTTTTCCTTCATGGCCTTTTCCAGGGAATCAACAGTCTGATGCACCGGTTCAGGCTTGAGGTAAACCTCGGTGCTGGCGCACCAGATCATGACCAGGCGGTTTAGAGAATTGTCCTCCCTGAATTTCTTGATATCTTCCATTAACTGGAGGGCCAGCTCGAACTTGTTGGCACCGTTCTTTTTATTGGGCCCGTCCAGCCTTTTGACATAGTTGCGGTCAAAAACTGCCGGCATCGGCTCTATTCGCTCCAGCTCTTCCCTGACCGGTTCCAGGTGTTCTTTCCTCAACACTCCGGCCTTGACCGCGGCCTCGTAGGCATTATCCGGGAAAATATCCCAGCCGGCAAAAACCAGATCGTTCAGATCAGCCAGTTCCACAAAATCCTTTATCCTGGGAACCCTCTTTTCAGGCCTTTTACCCAGCCGGATTGTGCCCATCTGGGTCAGAGAACCAAAGGGTTTGCCCAGTCCCTTTCTGGCCAGAAAAACCCCGGCCATGAAAGTAGTGGCCACAGCCCCTATGCCTGGAATCAAGACTCCAAGTTTTCCTTCCGGACTCTTGATTTCAATTTTTTCCTTCATGACCGCCTCCTCAACTAAAATCATAAAGAGAAAAGCCGATTCATAGCCTCAAGAATTTGCTGATCAAAATAAGTGGATTTAAGGTTATCATACTGCTTTTTTATCTTCAAGTTTTCTTTTCAGGGCCGGATTCCTGGCTGCGCTGGCCCGGAGTTGTTGGACCCGGCATCTGAACCATAAATATAAAAGAAGATAGGCCCGCCCACCAAAACAACCTTCTGCTGTCCCTGCCCACAACAGACCGGCCCAGGCTTAACCGAGTTCAGCGCCTGGCCTTCTGACCAATCTCATCCCGAGAGTTTTCACCCTGCCTGGCCCGAAAACGACTGATTTTCGCGTGGATTTCCTCGCAGTACAATAAATCGCTTTTATATAGGTTCTCTTTTAGGCAAATCGGCAAATTGATTTTTTTACCTATAATAATTATAATTCTGAAACGATGGTCAGCTATGAGAATAAAGGTTTCAGGCTTCTTCCCAAAAAATTGATCGTTTTCATCCTGGAAGTCTTCGACCGTTTCTCTCTATTCCTGGTTCGCTTGAAGCTGAGCCCAAACCTGCTCAGCTTTCTGGGCCTTCTGGCCGGCCTGCTGGTGGGATTGTTTTTTGCCCTGGGAAGGTGGGGCTGGGCTCTGGTCTTCCTGGTAATTTGCGGGATGCTGGACATTCTGGACGGGAAGGTGGCCACCAACAGCAATCGCCGGACGGTATTCGGGGCAGTTTTCGACTCCAGCCTGGACCGTTATTCGGAGTTTGCCATCTACCTCGGCCTGGGATTTTATTTCGGACCTCACTGGGTCCTGTGGGTCCTGGCCCTGGCCTTCCTCGGTTCAACCATGGTCAGCTATACCAAGGCCCGGGCTGAAAGCCTGGGAGTCAGCTGCCAGCTGGGAATAATGCAGCGGGCTGAAAGAATGGTGCTCCTCATTATCGGCACCCTGCTGGCCCTGATTATCGGGCACCGGGACACGGTAATGATAGCGGTCATCATCATACTGGCCGTGGTCTCCAACCTGACCGCCATCCAGAGAATTGCCCACGTTTATCGCGTAGAAAAAAAGAAAGCTACTCCCCGGGACTGAATCGCCCTTCCTGAAGGGACATTATTTCCCCTTTTTTTTAGCTGCTTTTTTACCGGCAGCCTGGAGGCTGGCCCTGCGTTCCCTGGCCCAGCCCGGTTTCTGCACCTGCCGGGTCCGGGCGATGGCCAGCGCCCCGGGTTTTACGTTCTCGGTTATGGTTGAGCCGGCAGCCACATAGGCCCCACGCCCCACCCGGACCGGAGCCACCAGTTCCGTTCCGGAACCTATAAAGGCTCCCCGACCGATAAACGTCCTGTTTTTCCTGATTCCATCATAATTGCAGGTGATGGTCCCGGCTCCCACGTTAACTTTCTCCTCAACCCTGGTGTCGCCCAGGTAGCTGAGATGCATGGCTTTAGAACCTTCGCCGAAGACTGTTTTCTTCATTTCCACGAAATTGCCCACATGGCTTCCCCGGCGCAGCCTGGTCTCCGGCCGCAGCCTGGAAAACGGACCGACCTGGGCTTCGTTATCAATGCGGCACCCTTCGATAACCGTGGCCCCAAACACCTTGACCCTGTTTCCCAGCCGGCTGTCGATGATGTGACAGTGTGGATATATCAGGCAATCTTTGCCAACCCTGCTTCTGCCTTCAATGATAACCGAGGGATAAATTACCGTTCCTGTACCGACTTTAGCCCTGGGGTCAATCCAGACCGAGGCCTGGTCCAGGAAGAACACCCCCCGTTTTTCCAGTTCAGCTATCTTGGCCTGCCTGAGAAATTCAGCTACCCGGGAATAGTCGGATAGAGAATTAACCGGGATGAACAAATCCTTGTCGGTTTCCTTTACCCAGTAAAAACCTATTCTGAGTCCCGCGGCCCAGGCCGCCTCCACCAGGGCCACCACGTCGAGCTGACCGGAAGGCTTGAACGGCCGGACCCGACTCAGCCATTTGCGGTGGCCGTCATATGAGACCAGGGCCAGCCCGGGATGAACAAAATAATCTTCCGACGATCGGTCCTGGTGAGAACCTATGCGTTCCCCAACCAGGGTAAGGTCATTGCCCGATTTTTGGTGAAAATTAAGCAATCTCTTTAAGAGGCCGGCTTCTTTGGGGAAAAACTCTGGTGACAGGAGCAGGAGATCGCCGGTTGACCTTCCTTTCTTAATCCGTTCCAACAGGGCTGACAGCGAAGAGGTCAGCTCTCCAACCGGGAGCACCTTTAAAAACTTTTTACGGGACTTCCCGGTCTCGGCCGTCTCAGTCCCGAGCCAGCCTATTCTCTCCGGCCTGAGCTTCATCAAGACTTCCAGACGACCGGTCAGCAGTGAAGGGGCAGAAATTATGGAAGGCAGGTTTCTTTTCTGGCCGCCCAAGACTTCATCCCCGCGGGCCAGAACCAGGAGTTTATTTTTCATGAAAGTTTGACCAGGACCTTAAACCTTTTGTCTTCCCAGATGGATTCGAAATCGGGCTCATTCTGAGCCATGACGGCCAGGGACTTATCTTTCTGGAGAGCTTTCTTAAGAGCTTCCAGTCCTTCTTCTACCTGTCCGGCCTGGACATAGGCCGTAGCCATCAGGTAGTAAACCCTGGCTTCCTCCCTTTTGAGCTCCAGGGCTTTCTCCAGCAGCTTCAGCGCGGCCTGATGGTCTCCCTGGTTGATTCTCATCTGGGCATAAAAAAGATAATCCTCGATATTCCTTGGAGAGATGGACTCTTTCCTAGGACCTCTCTCGCAGATGCTGATGTAAACCTTGGCCCGGTCAACCAGCTCGTGTTCTTCTGGATAGGTTTCCACCAGCTCCCTGAAGGAAACCAGTGCCTTATCATAGTCGTTCTTGCGGAAATCCTTTATTCCCTGGTTGTAAAGGGCCAGCGCCTTCTGATAATCATCTTTTTTCTTGGCTTCGCTCACTGCTTTCTCCTGACGATTCCATCTTAAGTTTTTGCTATTTTACAACATAGCAACCCGTTAATCAAGCCAGCCGGAAAAGGGTAAAACTTTACCTCCGGATGATGCCAAAATTCAATTTTTATGCTAAAATCCATCCGTGAAAGCGCTTCTGGTCGACCTCCTCGATAAGCTTTACCGGAAAGAAATCACCCCGCAGCAGGCCCTGGACAAGCTCCAGCATTTCCCCTACCAGGACCTGAGTTTTGCCAAGGTAGACCATGCCCGGGAGCTCAGGCGTGGCACGCCCGAAGTCATCTTCGGACAGGGTAAAACCCCGGACCAGCTGGTTAAGATAGCCACGGCCATCCTGAAGAAGGGCAGCAATCTTTTGATCACTCGCCTTTCCCCCGAAAATTACAGGAAAATCAGGGCTCGATTGAAAGCCGGGCATTACCATGAACAGGCCAGGTGCCTGACGGTCCTGAAAACCAGGCCCCCGGAGGGAAAAGGCCGGGTAGCCGTAATCTCGGCCGGTACTTCAGACGTACCCGTGGCTGAAGAAGCCGCCCTGACGGCCGAGTTCTTCGGCAACTCCGTCGACCGGGTCTACGACGTGGGCGTGGCCGGACTGCACCGTTTGCTCGGCCATTACGACCTGATAAAGGAGGCCCGGGTTCTGGTGGTGGTGGCCGGGATGGAAGGAGCCCTGCCCAGCGTGGTGGCCGGGCTGTTCCGGGCCCCGGTCATAGCCGTTCCCACCAGTGTCGGCTACGGGGCCAACTTCCAGGGACTATCAGCCCTGCTGGCCATGCTGAACTCCTGCCCGGGCGGCGTGGCCGTGGTTAACATAGACAACGGTTTTGGTGCTGGCTACCTGGCCAGCCTGATCAACCACCTATGATTTTTCTGGCTGAAAAAATTGAGTTTTTCCCGGCAGCCAGCTTGACAACTGCCAGGGGCGAACCTATTTTATATGAGAAAAGCAAACCTTACGTAGCCTAATGGAGATAACCGAAAAGATCAGGGCGGCGGCTTCTATTGTCGAAATAGCCTCCCAGTACACCACCCTTAAAAAGAGGGGTAAGAAATGGGTTGGGCTCTGCCCTTTCCACTCGGAAAAAGACCCGTCCTTCACCATCGACGAAGATAAACAGCTCTTCCATTGTTTTGGCTGCGGCATAGGGGGAGACCTGTTTTCCCTGGTGATGGAAAAAGAAAACCTGACCTTCCCCGAAGCCGTCCGTTTCCTGGCTGAAAAATACCGGATTCCCCTGCCCGAAACCCGGCAGGCAGGTCGCGAATCACGGCTGGAAGAAAAAATTTTCGAAATCAACGACAAGGCCCTGAATTATTTCAGGAACAATCTGTTCAGGACTCCCGAAGGGAAGAAAGCCCTGGAATACCTGAAAAGCCGGCAATTCTCCGAAGACACCATCAAGAAGCTCAGGCTGGGCTATGCCCTGAACTCCTGGGATGCTTTGTTCCAGAATTTCAAGCAGTCATACAGTCCTCAAATTCTGGAAAAGGCCGGGTTGATAATTCCAGGTCAGAAGCCCGGCGAATACCGCGACCGCTTCCGGGGCCGGGTCATCTTTCCGATTTTCACCCTGACCGGGCGGGTGGTGGCCTTTGGCGGACGGACCATTTTTGAAGCCCAGCCCAAGTACCTTAATTCCCCGGAGACCCAGACTTTTACCAAGGGCCACATCCTCTACGGTCTTAACTTCACCCGGGACAGCATCAGGCAAGCCGGTGAGTTGATCCTGGTGGAAGGATATGCCGATTTTGCCGCCCTGTTCCAGGCCGGCATCCAGAACGTGGCCGCTTCCATGGGCACCAGCCTCACTTCCCAGCAGGCCGCCCAGATACTGAGGTACGCCCCCAGGGTAATAATCAATTATGACGGAGACGAGGCCGGACTGAATGCCGCCCTCCGGGCCGTGCCCATCTGCCTGGAAAAGGGACTCCAGGTTAAGATCCTGGTCCTGCCGGAAAAGCTTGACCCCGATGCCTTCATCAGGAAGTACGGGCCGGATAAGTACCTGGGACTCGCCCGACGGGCCCTGGATGGTTTTCGCTTCCTGCTGGTCCAGTACTCAAAGGGTGCCCGCCTGAACATTCCAGAAGAAAAGAGCCGGGCTGCACGTCAGGTTATTCAGGAAGTCATGCGTATCCCCGATGCCATCGTCAGGAACGAATATCTCAAGAGGACGGCCGAATATTTCAAGATAAACGAAACCACCCTGAGACAGATGCTGGAGGAGAGCAGGAAGCCGGCCCCTGCCGCCAGCCGCGAGGAGAAAGACATTTTCCTGCCGGCTGAAAAGAGACTACTGCAACTGCTTTTCAACCAGCAGGAAATTGCCAGGATGATACTGGGAGAGATGGACGAGGACTGTTTTCGGGGTCTGGCCAGCGAACCGGTCTTCAGGTATGTCCTGGAATCTTACCGGCAGGGGCAGAGTTGGAGCCTGGCTCCCCTCCAGGAAAAGGTTGAGTCCAGGCTGCTGGGCCAGTTATGCCGGGTGCTCCAGGAGGATATTCCCGACGGTTCCATAGGTGAAGCCCTTGACTGCCTGATAACCCTGAAGAAAAACAGCCTGCAGAAAAAGCTCAGGGAAATTCAGAGAGAGATCGCCCTGACTGAAAAGAAAGGCGACCAGGAAAAACTCATGTCCCTTCTCTATCAGAAACATGAGCTGACGCGCCAGATAATGACCCTATGAATATATATACGAACAATAATAAACCAGGCCCCCGGCCTGCTGAATAGAAGGAGGCTGTAAGTGCCGTCTGACGACAAGTATCAGAAAGAAGAAATTCTCCAGTTGATTTCCAAGGGCAAGAGACAGGGCTTCCTGTCCTGGGAAGAGATCGACCAGACCCTGGGAGATGAGTTCGGAGCCGAGGACGACTTCGACGATTTCCTGAACTCCATGGATAGCTACGGGATCAAGATCCTCGATTCCCAGCAGCGAGAAATAATACCCTTCCCCCATAAGAAAGTCCCGGTCTGCACCCATGGCCTGGAAAGAACCACCGACCCGGTCAAGCTCTACCTCCGGGAGATGGGCAACATCCCGCTGCTGACCAGGGAGGGTGAAATCGCCATCGCCAGGGAGATAGAGCGGGGCGAACGGGCCATCATCAAGGCCCTGTCCAAGACCAGGCTGGTCCTGACCAACATCCTGCAGATAGAACAGAAGATCAAAGAATTCCCGGAAACCATCCAGGATTACTTCGATTTCAACGACGAGGAACTGGCCGAAGAAAAGCTCCCGGAGAAACAGCAGGAACTGCTACTTCAGATCAAAAATATCAAAGACCTGGCCAGGAAAATTGAAACCCTGCCCAACAGGAAGAAATTCAACTTCGCCAGGGGGCGCATAATCGTCAAACTCAGCCGGTTGATCCGGGACCTTAACCTGCAGCCAGGGCTACGGGAGACCGTTATCGAACAGATGAAGGATAAGCTAAGGGAGATTAACGAGCTGGAATACCGCCGGGCGGAACTGGAGCAGAGCCTCAACCGCAAGCCCAGAGAGCAGAAGAAAAAGGTGAGCTCTGGCAAGAAAAAAGCACTCAGTCCCGTTCGGTCCCGCGCCGAAAAGAAAGCCATCGAGAACGAAATCAAAAGGATCAACCAGGACATCAGGAAGATAGAAAAGGAGATCGGCCTGGATTCCCAGGCCCTGAAAAAGGCGGTCCGGGCCATCATGATGGGCAAGAGCACCAGCGAACAGGCCAAGAAGCAGCTGGTGGAAGCCAACCTCAGGCTGGTGGTCTCCATCGCCAAGAAATACAGCAACCGCGGCCTGCAGTTCCTGGACCTGATCCAGGAAGGCAACATGGGGCTGATGAAGGCGGTGGACAAGTTCGAGTACCGGCGCGGTTACAAGTTCTCCACCTACGCCACCTGGTGGATCCGGCAGGCCATCACCCGGGCCATCGCCGACCAGGCCCGGACCATCAGGATACCCGTTCACATGATAGAGACCATCAACAAGCTGGTCCGGATTTCCAGGCAGCTGGTGCAGGAACTCGGCCGGGAACCCACCTGCGAGGAAATCGCCAAGAAGATGGACATGCCGGTCAGCAAGGTCAGGAAAATCATCAAGATCGCCCAGGAACCGATTTCCCTGGAAACCCCGATCGGAGAAGAGGAAGACAGCCACCTGGGTGATTTCATCGAAGATAAGATCATGCCCTCTCCCCCGGAAAGGGTCATCTACCAGAGCCTCCGGGAGCACATCGACGAGGCCCTGAAGACCCTGACCGACCGTGAAGCCAGGGTGTTGAAGATGCGCTTCGGCCTGGGCGATGGCAACGAGCACACCCTGGAAGAGGTGGGGCAGCAGTTCAAGGTCACCCGCGAGAGAATCCGCCAGATTGAGGCCAAGGCCCTGAGGAAGCTGAAGCACCCCACTCGCTCCAAGAAGCTTCGCTCCTTCACCAACAGCTTTTAGGGGCGAATTGACTAACCGCTAAATATCTGGTATAAAATCAAAAAAAGGGCCTATAGCTCAGCGGCAGAGCTACCGGCTCATAACCGGCAGGTCCCAGGTTCGAATCCTGGTAGGCCCACCAAAAAACGGCTAAATGAATCGAGAGACAAAGTGGATGGAGTGGATGCTGACTTTGAAAAATTAATCCAGCTCCAGGAGCTGGATAATGCCCTCAGGCAGATTACCGCCGAACTGTCCGACATCCCCCGTCTCATAGAACAGGTAGAAAAAAAGATTAAGGCTGACTCTGACCTGGTGGTCCGGGCCAAGGAACGGCTGGCCCAGAACCAGAAGAAAAGAAGGGACCTGGAGGCCGAGGTCAAGGACCTGAAAGCCCAGATAGCCAAGTACAAGCGCCAGCTTAATGAAGTCAAGTCCAACAAGGAATACACTTCCCTGCTCAAGGAAATCCAGGAAACCCAGGAGAAAATCGACCGGCTGGAAGAAGAAATCATCAGGGAACTGCTTGTGGCCGATGAAATCGAGGAAGAAATCAGGACCGCCAGCCTGAAGCAAAAAAACGAGGAAGAACACCTTAAGCAGGAGATCGCCGCCCTAACCCAGAGAAAGCAATCCCTGGAAGCAGAAAAAGACCAGCTGGCCAGGAAAAGACAAGAGCTGGTCCCGGGAATTGCCAAGTCCCAGCTTCAGCTTTACCAGAGCATCGCCCGGAAACGGGCCGGGATCGCCCTGTCCAGGGTAATCGAAGAATTCTGTTCCATGTGCCAGTTAAGAATCAGGCCCCAGATGCTGAACGAAATCCGCGACCGCAGCAAGCTGCACCTGTGCGAAAGCTGCGGCCGAATCCTCTATTTTGACTATTCGGAAGAATCCAAAGAAGAAGCCGAAGAATCCTCCCGGTAAAGGCTTTCGATCAGTTCCCGGTAACGGTTTTCTATGGCCGCCCTTCTGACCTTGAGAGTGGGCGTGATCTCACCCTTTTCAATCTCAAGTTCCCTGTCCAGCAGGGCCACTTTCTTGATTTTTTCGTAGGAAGCCATTCCGGCAGTGGCCCGGTCAATCTCGGCCTGGATGAAAGCCACTATTTCCGGGTTCTTGACCAGTTCCCGGCGGTCGGCAAAGGTCAGCCCGCGGCTTTTGGCCAGCTCTTCCAGTTTCTCGAAGTTGGGGACCACCAGGGCTGAAATGAAACGCCTCTTGTCTCCTATGACCACCACCGTGCTGATGTAGGGGCAGGTCTTGAGAAGGTTTTCAATGGGCTGCGGGGCCACGTTCTTTCCGCCGGAAGTGACGATCAGGTCCTTCTTCCTATCGGTTATAACCAGGAAGCCGTCCTCGTCCAGGTGGCCGATGTCACCGGTATGGAACCAGCCCCCCTCGAACACCTCCCGGGTCTCGGCTTCTTTCTTGTAGTAGCCCTTCATAACGTTGGGACCCCTGGCCAGGATTTCCCCGTCGGGGGCTATCTTGAGCTCAACCTCTGGGATGGGTTTACCCACCGTGCCAAACCTGATGGCTCCCGGGCGGTTGACGGTCAGGACCGGGGCAGTTTCGGTCAGCCCGTAGCCCTCATAGATAACCAGGCCGAGGGCATAGAAAAACTCAGCAATATCCTTGGCCAGCGGAGCCCCGCCCGAAATGAAGAACCGGACCCGGCCGCCGGTTCGCTCGATTATCTTGCTGAAGACCAGCTTGTGGGCGATTTTCCGTTTAAGCTTTAACAGGGCCGGAATCTTTTCTCCGGCCAGGTCTTTCTGGGCATACTTTTTGCCAACTCTATACGCCCAGAAAAATATCTTTTTCTTCAGGGTGGAACTGGTCAGGACGTTGTCCATCACCCTGGCATAGATTTTTTCGAACACCCGGGGGACGCTGACCATGATATTGGGCCTGACCTCGAGCAGGTTCTGGGCCACGGTATCTATGCTCTCGGCAAAACCGATGGTGGTCCCGGCATAGATATAGGCAAACATGACCATTCGTTCCAGGACGTGGGACAGGGGCAGGAACGACAGGACCGTGTCGCGGGAGGAGATGTCGAACAGGGCCACGCAGGTCTTAACGTTAGAAATAAAATTATGATGGGTCAGGATAACTCCCTTGGGATACCCGGTGGTTCCAGACGTATAGATGAGCGAAGCCTCGTCCTCGGGCAGGATGGCCGCGGCCAGGCTGGTGAAGAGTTCGGGGTTCTCGGCAGCTTTCTTCTGGCCAATTTCCAGCAGCTCGGCCAGGTTCATAAAACCCGGGACCTTTTCCGGTTCGAAGGTGATAAAGTGCCGGACTCTTCCCAGGTTGCCCTTTATGGCTTCGATCTTGGCCCGCTGTTCAGGGTTCGAGACCACCACCACCGAGGCATCAGAATCCTGGATGATGTACTCGGCCTGCTGGGCAGTAAGGGAAGTATAAATGGGAACGGTCAGGCCACCCTGGCAGATGGTGGCAAAATCGGTCATCACCCATTCGGGTCTGTTTTCGGACAGGATGACCAGCTTGTCGCCCTTCCTGAAACCGAGATGGTTGAGGGCCAGGGCCAGATGGACCACGGTTCTTTCGAATTCGGCCGTGGAAATCGGGACGTACTTACCCTCTTTTTTATAGAGCATCAGGTCCGGTTTCCGGTATTCCCTGACCGTATTTAAAAATAGCTGGGCTAAAGTCTCAATCATTCTTAGCCTCCTCGGATGGGATTCAGGCAGATTTTAAGAAATTGCCGGGTCGAAAGCAAACACTTTTTCCGGGGCAGACCTCAGTCTTCCCGGACCTTGGCAATGGAGCAGACCCGGTCTTTATCCTCCAGCTGGATGAGCCTGACTCCCTGGGTGGCCCGGCTGAGCGGCCTGATTTCCGTGGTCTTGATTCTTATAACCTTGCCGCTTATGGTGATGATCAGCAGGTCGTCCTCGTTAACCCCGACCATGGCCAGGGCCGGACCGATTTTGTCCGTAATCTTCAGGTTGATCACACCCTGCCCGCCGCGGTTATGGGCCGGGTAATCCTCGACCGGGGTTTTCTTGCCGTAGCCGCGTTCTGAGGCAGTGAATATGTACTTATCCTCAGGCCCGACCACGATCATGCTGATGACCCGGTCCTTGGGCTTCAGGGTAATGGCCTTGACTCCGGCTGCCTGGCGTCCCATGGGCCTGACCAGTTTCTCCTTGAAGCGGATGGCCTTGCCCATCCTGGTGCCGATGATGATGTCATTCTTGCCGTCGGTCAGGGCCGCGGTGAACAGCTGGCTCTTGGGTTTCAGGCTCATGGCGATAATCCCGCCCCGGCGGACGTTCTTGAACTCGCTCAGCCTGGTTTTCTTGATCAAGCCGGTATCGGTCATGATGACCACGTACTGGTCTTCCCGGAATTCTTTCACGGCCAGGATGGACTGGACCTTTTCATCCGGCTGCATTTCCAGCAGGTTGACGATGGCCTTGCCCCGGCCGGAGGGCCCGACATCAGGCACGTCCAGAGCCTTCAGCCAGTACATCCGGCCCCGGTTGGTAAAGACCAGGAGGTAGGAATGAGTGGAGCCCACGAACAGGTTCTCCACCACGTCCTCGGCCTTCATCTCAATTCCCTTCCGGCCCTTGCCGCCGCGGCTCTGGTAGCGGTAGGCACTGAGGGAAGTCCTCTTGATGTAGCCGGACTGGGTGTAGACAATGGCCACGTCTTCTTCCTTGATCAGGTCTTCGGCCTTGATCTCGGTGATAACCTCGTCCCTGATTTCAGTCCGTCTTTCATCTTTATACTGTTCTTTAAGTTGCTTGAGTTCATCCTTGATGATCTGGAGAACCATTTCCGGGTTCTTAAGGATGAGCTTCAGCTGCTTGATCAGGGCCAGCAGGTCCCGGTGCTCCTGCACAATCTTCTGCCTTTCCAGCCCGGTCAGTCTCTGCAACTGCATTTCCAGGATGGCCTGGGCCTGGATGGCCGTCAGCTTGAACCTGGTCATCAACCCGTTCTTGGCCTCTTCCACCGTCTTGGAAGACCTGATCAGGTTGATGACCGCATCCAGGTAATCCAGGGCTATCAGCAGGCCCTCCAGGATGTGGGCCCGATGCTCGGCTTTCTTCAGGTCGTGCTTGGTGCGCCTGATGATGACGTCCCGGCGGTGGGCGATGAAGTAGTTCATCATTTCCAGCAGGTTCAACAGCTTGGGCTGCTTGTCGACTATGGCCAGCATGATGATGCCGAAAGAGGTCTGCAGGGCCGTGTGCTTGTAGAGATTATTGAGGATTATCTCCGGCAGCTCGCCCCGCTTGACTTCAATCACCACCCTGATGCCTTCCCGGTCGGATTCATCCCTGATGTCGGCGATGCCCTCGATCTTCTTGTTGTTGACCAGGTCGGCGATGTTCTCCAGCAACCGGGCCTTGTTGACGCCGTAGGGAATTTCGGTGATGACTATCCTGTCTCTTTCTCCTTTGTCCGCCCGCTCGATGGTGGTCTTGGCCCGGAGGTGGATGACTCCCTTGCCCTCCTGGTAGGCCTGGCGGATGTTCTGCCGGTTAAAAACATAACCGCCGGTGGGAAAGTCCGGGCCCGGGATGTATTTCATGATGTCATCCAGGCTGGCCCGGGGATGGTCAATGAGATAGACCAGTCCGTCGCAGACCTCGGCCAGGTTGTGGGGCGGAATGTTGGTGGCCATGCCCACGGCAATACCCGAGGCTCCATTGACCAGCAGGTTGGGGAACTTGGCCGGCAGGACCTCGGGCATCAACAGGCTTTCGTCGTAGTTGGGCACAAAATTGACCGTGTCCTTTTCGATGTCGGCCAGCAGCTCCTCGGCCAGCCGGGTCATCCGGACCTCGGTATACCGCATGGCGGCCGGCGGGTCTCCGTCGATCGAGCCAAAATTTCCCTGGCCGTCAACCAGCGGGTAGCGCATGCTGAAGTCCTGGGCCATCCTGACCAGGGCGTCGTAGACAGCCACGTCCCCGTGGGGATGGTACTTACCGATGACATCACCCACGATTCTGGCCGATTTTTTATAGGGCTTATTGTGGGTGGTGCTGGTTTCCCACATGGCGTAGAGGACACGCCGGTGAACCGGTTTCAGCCCGTCCTTTATATCGGGGATGGCCCGGCCGATGATGACGCTCAGGGCGTAGTCCAGGTAGGACTTCTTCATCTCCTCTTCCAGGCTGACCACGGACAGGCTCTGGGCTATCGGGGCCAGTTGCTCCGGGTTCTGAGCTTTCTGGGGTTCCGGCCCGGGCTCTTCCGGCTGCCGACCAGAAGACTTGGTCTGTTCGGGCTGTTCTTCCGGCTTTTCCTGTTTTTCTTTTCTGGTCTTTTTTGGTTCAGGTTTTTGTTTTTTTGCGGCCATCAGTTCAACCTTTCCCTCAAGTCTCTATGACCGTGTCAGATGTCCAGGTTCTGAGCCAGCAGGGCGTTCTCCTCGATGAATTCCCGCCTCTGTTCCACCTCTTCCCCCATCAGCACCGAGAAGACCTTGTCGGCTTCCACCGCGTCCTGGATGGACACCTTGAGCAGGGCCCTCTTCTCTGGGTTCATGGTGGTCTCCCACAGCTGTTCGGGAGTCATTTCGCCCAGACCTTTGTATCTCTGAATGGTAACGCCTTTTTTACCTCTCTCAAACAGGTATTCAAGCAGCTTGTTCTCGTTTTCGATGGTGACCGATTCGGTGGTGTTGATCACCTGGTAAGGCGGCTGGAAGTCTTCCAGCTCTTTTATGATCTTGTAAAGGTTCTTGTACTCGATGGAATTGACCAGGTCCAGGTTAACCCTGGTACGGCTGGCAAAGCCGTTGACCTGGAAGCTGGCGATGATTTCATAAGCGTCGTATTCTTCGTCGTGAACCAGGTCGGTCTGAAAACCCTGGCCGGCAATCAGGCCCTGCAACCTCTTCATGTTCTTCTTGTCCTGCAGGAATTCCAGGTCGGTCACGTTTTCCCTGATCAGCAGCTCGATCAGGCTGAACGGGGTATTTTTCTTCTCCAGGTAGGTTATGTAATTCTTCTTCTGGATAACTTTCAGGATGAACTTGCGCAGCTTCTCACCCTCGACCGGTTCTTTCTGGTTCTTGACTTTTATCTTGAACTCTTCCGAAATCTTCTTGACGATCCACTTCTCGTAGTCGCGCTCCTCTTTCAGGTACTGGACCTCCCGGCCCCGGGATATCTTGTAGAGCGGCGGCTGGGCGATGTACAGGTGGCCGTTCTCGATGAGCGGCTTCATCTGCCGGTAGAAAAAGGTCATGAGCAGGGTTCGGATGTGGGAGCCGTCCACGTCGGCATCGGTCATGATGATAACCTTGTGATAACGGAGCTTTTCCAGGCTGAAGCTCTCTTCCCCGGCGCTGGTGCCCAGGGCGGCAATGATGGTGCCAATTTCCTCGTTATGGAAAATCTTGTCGGGCTGGGCTTTCCAGACGTTCAGGATCTTACCCCTGAGGGGCAGGATGGCCTGGAATCGCCGGTCCCTCCCCTGCTTGGCCGAGCCACCGGCGCTGTCGCCCTCAACTATGAACAGCTCGGCCAGGGCCGGGTCTCTTTCCTGGCAATCGGCCAGTTTTCCCGGGAGCGAGGCCGTCTCCAGGACGCTCTTTCTCCTGGCCAGTTCCCGGGCCTTCCTGGCCGCCTCCCTGGCCCGGGCGGCATCGATGGCCTTGGCAATTATTCTCTTGGCGTTGGTCGGATTTTCTTCCAGGTAGGCGGTTAGCTGCTCATTGACCAGCGACTCTACGATACCCTTAACTTCAGAATTTCCGAGCTTGGTCTTGGTCTGGCCCTCGAACTGGGGCTCCCGCATCTTGATGCTCAAAACCGCGGTCAGGCCTTCCCTGGCATCGTCTCCGGAAATGCCACCCGAGCCCAGGTCTTTGGTCAGGTTGTGAGCCTCGGCGTAGTTGTTCAGGCAGCGGGTCAGGGCCGATTTGAATCCGATAAGGTGGGTCCCGCCTTCGATGGTGTTGATGTTGTTGACGAAAGTAAAAATATTCTCGGTGTAGCCAGTGTTATACTGGAAGGCCAGCTCCACCATGATGTCATCTTTCTGGGCTTCAAAGTAGATCGGCCTGGGATTGAGAACCTGCTTGTTCTGGTTGAGCCACTGGACGAACTCCAGAATTCCGCCCTTGTATTGAAACTCGTGGCTCTTGTTGACCCGCTCGTCGGTGATGGTAATTTTCAGGCCGCGGTTGAGGAACGACAGCTCTCTCATCCGCTGGGTCAGGATTTCAAAGTTGAACTCGGTGGTTTCAAAAATCTCGTCGTCAGGCCAGAAGGTTATCTTGGTGCCGGTCTTGTTGGTCTTGCCGATTTTTTTGAGCGGGGTCTTGGGATTGCCTCGCTCGTAAACCTGGGTCCAGATGCCACCGTTTCTTTTGATCTCCAGCTCGAGGCGCCTGGACAGGGCATTGACCACGGACACGCCGACACCGTGCAAACCGCCGGAGACCTTGTAGGACTTATCGTCAAACTTGCCGCCGGCGTGGAGCACGGTCAGGACCACTTCGGCCGCGGGTCTTTTTTCCTTGGGATGCATTTCCACCGGGATGCCCCGGCCGTCGTCGATGACCGTAATCGAGTTGTCAACGTGGATGATAACATCAATCCGGCTGCAGTATCCGGCCAGGGCTTCGTCCACTGAATTATCCACCACTTCATAAACCAGATGGTGCAGCCCTTCCGGACCGGTACTCCCTATGTACATGGCCGGGCGCTTGCGGACGGCCTCCAGACCCTTGAGAACTTTTATACTTTCTGCGGTATACTTTTCATCTTTCATGACCTTACCTATCAGGAAAAAGTGAAGGGTTATGGGGGAGCGAGAAGCTGCATAACCCGTATGGCATCTTAGTGAAGAATTATAGCTCAATTCACTCTAAAAGTAAAGAAAAAAATGGCCCAAAAGCGGCTTTTTTACTATTGCTAATTTGTTTATTATCAGCATATTATAAATCACCTGGCCCGATTAGGCAATCGCAGGCCATTTTCCAGGCAAAAATCGACTTATTTTACCGGCAGAAAAGAGGCAGGATAGCCATTCTGGCTGCTTAAAAAACTACCGGTTCTAGGTTAAAATAGGTTATTCCTGGAGGTCAAAAAATGCCGGCCAATCTGCCGCCAGAGTACTTCGAAGTGGAAAAAACCCTGCGCCAGGCGAAGACTGCCGAAGAGAAAATTGCCATCATGGAAAAGTTGCTGTCCATCATTCCCCGGCACAAGGGTACAGAAAAGCTGGTAGCCCTGTACCGTACCAAGATTGCCAAGCTGAAAGAAGAAATCGAACAGCGGCCGGCAGCCCGGAAGGGACAGCTATTCAGGATTGAAAAATCCGGGGCCGGCCAGGTCATAATCATCGGCCCGCCCAACGCCGGCAAGTCAGCCCTCATCCGGGCCCTGACTGGAGTGGAGGTGGAAGTGGCCGACTTCCCCTTCACCACCAGGACAGCCTCACCCTACATGATGCCTTTTGAAAACATAAAAATACAGCTCATCGACACCCCGCCCATCACCGCCGATTTCATGGAATCCTGGCTGGCCGAGATGGTCAAAATGGCCGAGGCGGTCCTGGTGGTACTGGATGCCAGCAGCCCGGATTCTTCGGGCCAGCTGGAAACGATCATCAATCGCCTCAAGGAAAAGAAAGTTGAACTTGTTTCCGAAGAAACAGTCATCCCGCCGGATAGATTCCCGTTCCTGAAGAGGGCTCTTCTGGTCTTAAACAAGTGTGACCTTCCGGGAAGCGGAGACCTCCTGGAGGAACTGGATATACTCTTCGGGAAAACCCTGGACCGGCTCCTGGTGTCTTCGGTAACGGCTGAGGGATTGGAAAACTTGAGGCGCCGGGTCTTCGAGTTGCTACAGATTGTCAGGGTTTACAGCAAGGTGCCAGGCAAAAAGCCAGATTATGACTCTCCCTTCATCCTAAAAAAAGGCAGCAACATAATGGACCTGGCCCGACAGGTTCACAAGGACTTTGCCGAGAAGCTCAACTACGCCCGGGTCTGGAACAAGCCGGGCACGATTAACGGCCTGCGGGTGACCAGGGAATACCTGCTGACCGACGAGGATACTGTTGAACTGCACCTTTAAAAAAATTGAGGGCCGCAGGTCTCACCATAAAATTAAGGACCGCAGGCCAGGGGCTTCCGACCTCAGTGAGGGGAGCAGTCCTCTCTTTCAGGCTCTGGCCAAAAAATAAATATAAAAAAGGTTATAGTTCAAAGAGTCTTCAAGCCCGGTCTAGAGAAAGCTTATTTAAGGCTTTCGGCCGGAGCGCTGGCTAGCTCCATAACCGCCAGAAACATCAGCCTGGTCATATCCTCCAGCATTTCGGGATTGATCAGGCTGAGATTATCCCGGGTGTTATGGTAAGTGGGATATGGCAATCTCAGACCCGAAGTGGAGAATGACAGCGAAGGGATATTCCTGTCCATGAACCGGGCCGCGTCCAGCCTGGGCCGGGTCAGGTTGGCCCAGTAATTGGTGCCCATTTCCCGGTGCAGGTAGACGGCGTTGGCCTTTTCAAAGGGAGCATACAGCCAGGGGAAATTCTTCCCGGCCAGAGCAAAAATCCGCTCCCCGCTACCCACGCCATCCATGTTGATGAGCCCCACGGTTTTTTCCACCGGATAGACCGGGTTCTGGAGGTAATACTCGGAGCCCTTCACTCCCTGTTCTTCGGCTCCAAAGAAGGCGAAGAGGATGGTCCTCTTCGGCTTTATTTCGCATCTGCTGATGGCTTCGGCCAGGCCCAGCATGACGGCCACGGCCGAGGCGTTGTCATTGGCCCCGGGCATCAGTTCCGGGAAAAGCCCCAGGTGGTCGAGATGCCCGCCTATTATGATGACTTCCTCCCCGAGCACCGGGTCGGTCCCTTTTATTTTAGCCAGCAGGTTATAGCCAACACCTTCAGGGTGATGTTCGGTCTTGTTCCTGATGGTGAAGACCTTGCCGGTGGCAAAGGACTGGGACTTCAGGGCGGTCCTGATTTTTTCCACGGTGGCCTGGTAAGTGCGGCCGGTACCGGCGAAGATATCGTCGACCACTGTCTGGCCGACATGACTGTAGAGGAAGCCTTCGATGTAATCATTGTTGGGATTGCAGATCGGCCCGTAATAATACAGCATGCCCCTGGCCCCGTGAGCGGCCGCATTCTGCAGCTTGTACTGGTGGAAGGAATAGGGGCGCCACTTCTTAAATGTCTCCGGGTCTTTGTCCGGGCTGTAGGGAACTTCATTTTCCATCAGGACTATTTTCCCTCGAACATCGACGCCCCGGTAATCATCGTAACCAAGTTCCGGAGCGGTGATGCCGTAGCCGACGTAAACCACCTCGGCCGTGACTTCACCCGAGGCCGAGGTACCGCCGGGAAAATATTCATCCTCATAAAGATAATATTTCTTAACCGTGGCCTGGGTCTTCGGATCGGATTTCCCCACCTTGAGATGCATGGACACCTCGCCCCTGTCCAGGATCAGGGTGTAAGGATTGGGAAAAGCCTGGAGATAGGTTCCTTTGTCCCCGGCCGGCTCCAGGCCCCACTCTTTCAGTTTGGAGATGACCCATTCGGCCGAAAGGTTATAACCCTCGGTCCCGGTCAGGCGGCCGGTGTACTTGTCCGAGGTCAGCTCCCTGACATACTCAATAAGGGTGTTGCTGGAAATGGTGTGGAATACCCGCAGCAACTTCTGGCTGTCATCCGCCATTCGAGTTTGAGCCGGCGAGGCCAGCTGTCCCAGGTACAGGGCCAGCATCAGAACAATCAGCCAGGCGCCTGCTTTTCTGAAGTGATGTTTCATCGCACTTCTCCCTGCTTAAATATAAAGAGGATATAATACCGCAGGTTGAGGGCTGGAGTAAAAAATTTCTCGCTGGTTAGCTATTATTTCAATCCGCCGAGGCCAAGGCCGTCCGGCCTGTTCCCAACCTGAAAACTCGGACCGCTGATCAGATTCTGATGGACAGCCCTCCACGGAAAAGAAAGCCGTCAAAGATTCCGACGTCGGCCACCAGGTTCAGGGCCCGGGATAGCCTGGCTCTCAATCCCAGGTTGAATTGAAAGATCGGCAAGAAATTCAGCGGGAAGTCCTTTCCCTCGGCCAGGCGCTCGTCCTTGATCTGCCTCAGGGTCTTGGTATCGGAATCGGAGTACTGTTCGGTGGAACTGTCGGGAAGGGTGAGCGTTCCGCTGTACTCGTACCGGTACCGGGCATCGAAAAAGCTCTTGGAGGTGGAAATCCCCGCCCCGATGGTCAGGTAAGGAGACAGAACTTTGGAAGGCAGGAATTCCCAGCGCATGTTCAGGTGGAAGGACAGCGGCTTGATGATGAATTCCCCTCCGGCCTGGCCGTTATAAGTAGCCGTCTGGTTCAGGTTGAGGTCGACGAGGTCCAGCCTGGCCGTAACCGATGGAAAAGAGATTTTCATGGTGGTCTGCTCGACAGCCAGCCCGAGGCTAAAGGCTCCTCCCCTTCCTCCCGGATAAAAGCGGAGTTCAAACCCGATGTTGTGGCCCGGCGCATCAAAATTGACATCCTGCTGGTAACCTCTCTCGACCAGGGTTGGATAGTCCGCCTGAATCTGCTGCAGGAAGCGGTCCTTGAGGTCGTTCTCCAGGGTATCGCTGACCATTTTCTCCACCAGGCCCCGGACCACGTTCAGCGTCCAGTAGGAATAATGAACATTAAACTCCAGGTTACCATCCGCCAGCAGCGGAGAAGATAAGACCATGAAGGAAATGAACAGTGACCCGAGTGTCCTGACTGCCGATTTTGGCATGCCGCAGCCTCCTTTTCAGTCATTTTATCCCACCACCGGCCGGGAAAGTCAAGCCTTATCGCCAGGCAGCCGAAATTCTGGAGTCAACTTCGGCCGTCAATCCCGAAATTGATTATTTTTATTTTATTTGGTATCGTAAGCTCTTATTCGGAGGTAGAAAATGAACAAAGTTATTTTCATCTTTTTCAGCCTGCTCCTGGTCTTCTCCATCAGCTCCCTGCTGGCGGCCAATCCCCGTATCCTGATGAAGACCAGCAAGGGAGACATCGTGATCGAGCTGTTTGCTGATAAGGCCCCGATTACCGTCAAGAATTTCCTGACCTATGTCGGAGACAAGTTCTACGACGGTACCATTTTTCACCGGGTGATTAAAGGCTTCATGATCCAGGGTGGCGGTTTGACCCCGGACCTGCAGACCAAAGAAGAAAAACGGCCCCCGATCAAGAACGAGGCCAACAACGGGTTAAAGAACCTGCGCGGGACAATTGCCATGGCCAGGACCCCTGAGATCGACAGCGCCACCTGCCAGTTCTTTATAAACCTGGTGGACAACCCCTTCCTGGACCACGTGCCCAACGACCCCAAGAAATTCGGTTACGCCGTTTTCGGCAAGGTCATTCAGGGGATGGAAGTGGTCGACGCCATTGCCGAGGTGGCCACCACCACCAAGGGCATGTACCGCGACGTCCCGGTTGAACCCATCATCATCATTTCTGTTACCAGGATTCAGTAAATTGAACCACAGCCGGCGTTAGGATCGCAGGCTGTTCCCGGCCGGACCGATGTTCGAATGGCTGTTCGCCTTTGTTCACCTGGCCCTGTTCCTGGGGCTTCTATCCTATTCCATATGGAACCTGGTCAGGGGCCGCTGGCTGGCCGGAGCGGTTTTGCTGGTGTTCCTGGCTGCCTACTATTTCATAGTCCTCCACCCGGCTGTTCTTAAAGAGATAAACCGCAAGAAAAAGCGACGGAAGAGATAAAGACCGGGACAGACTTAAACCTCTCCCGGAGCCTGGCTCAAATTCTGGCACTTTTGCCTGCCGCCTGAATTCGGTTATGTGATATAATCGCCTCTAAAATTTAATTTGAGAGAAGGCTCATGAACACTAAAAAGAGATTAACCTATCTGTCGCTAATCCTGGTATTCCCGCTTACAATTTTCAGCTGGCTGACGGCTGCTGAGCTGCCCGTCCGCCTCAAGAAGGCGGTGGATGGCATAGACCCGCTCCTGGCCTACCAGCTCACCAGGACCATGGCCTCGGAAGAATTTGCCGGCCGTCTGACCGGCCATGAAGGCTATACCCGGGCTGCCCGCTGGGCCGCAGCCAAATTCAAGGAATGGGGGCTTAAGCCTCTTGATGCCAGGAACGGTTATCTCCAGCCCTATCCCTCTCCCCACACCGTCATCGACCAGGCCTCCATGACTCTTCACCTGCCCGGCAAGACCGGAAGCGACGGCCAGCCTCAATTGGAACCGGTGGAACTGAAACCGGAAAAGGATTTCCTGCCCCTGCTTTACTCGGACTCCGGGGAGCACACGGCCGGCCTGGTCTTCGCTGGCTGGGGCATATCCGCGCCTGAACTCAACTATGACGATTATGCCGGGGTCGAAGTTAAAGGCAAATTTGTTCTCTGTTTCCGGGGAACACCCGACCCGGCCCGGCGCGAGTTCCAGTCTCACGACGAACACCGGACCAGGATGAAGGTGGCCCGGGAAAAGGGTGCCCTGGGCCTGATCTACATCTATCCCGAAGCCCAGGCCAACCCCAACGGCGACTGGCTGCCCGGTTTCATGCCGGGAATGATAACCGAAAAAACTGCCGACCTGATCTTCAAGGAAATAAATTCCACCACGGCCGAATTGAAGAAGGCCCTGCAAGTTTACAAGCGACCGATTTCCTTCGACCTGAAAGCCCGGCTATCCTACCGGGTCAGCTCCAGGCATTTCCCCGATTCCACCGGTTATAACATCGCCGGCTGGGTGGAAGGGTCTGATCCAAAGCTCAAGAAAGAGCTGATCATCATCGGCGGCCATTACGACCACTGCGGCCGTCACCTGGGCCTGCTGTTCCCGGGAGCCGACGACAACGCCAGTGGCTCGGCGGTGGTGATGATCCTGGCCAAGGCTTTTGCTTCCCTGAACCCGAAGCCCAAGAGGTCGGTCATGTTTGTCCTGTTCGGAGGCGAGGAACTGGGACTGCAAGGTTCCACCTACTTTGCTGACCATCTGCCGACCGGGTTTGACCGGGTGGTGGCCATGTTCAATTTCGATATGGAAGGTGAAGGCGATGGCGCCTGGTGCGGGGTCAGCGCCGAACCGGCCTATCTTAAAGAGGTCATCGAGAAGGCCAACCGGGAAATAAATATCATCAGGGGTTACGGGGTAATCCGGAACATCGGGGTCAGGAGCTCCGATTTCGCCCCCTTCTTCCTCAAGGGGATTCCCTGCGCCAGCCTCGGTTCTAACGGCCCGCACCTGGCCTACCACGGAACCGGGGACACCATTTACCGGATAAACCCAGAGATCATGGGCAGCATTGCCCGGGTATCCTTCCTGTCGGTCTATTTCCTGGCTGACAGATAAGCTCTATAATAATTAGCAAGGTGAGGAACATAGAATGAAAATCGCCAGAGAAGGCTTGATATTTTACCTGCCGTCGCTGCTGGTGTTTTTGCTGACACTGGTGCTCGGCTGGTGGCTGGCCAGCCTGTTTTTCCTGCTGCTCACTGCTGCCTTTATTTTCTTTTTCCGCGACCCGGAAAGAAGGCCACCGGCTGGAGACAACCTGGTGCTGTCGCCGGCCGACGGGCAGGTTATAAAAATTGAAGAATTTTCCAGCCATCCGGACCTGGCCGGACCCGGAAAAGTTGTCAGCATTTTTCTCTCCCTGCTCGACGTTCATTTCACCCGCTCTCCCCTGGCGGCCGAGGTTATAAGAGTTGATTACCAGCCCGGCAAGTTTTTCCCGGCCTACCGGGAAGAAGCCAGCAGCCAGAATGAATCCAACAGCCTGCTGCTCCGGGGAGAAAAAGGCCGTATCTTCTTAAAGCAGATGGTCGGGGTTGCCGCCAGGCGGATAAAATGTTATGTTAAGCCCGGAGACAGGGTGGCCGCCGGTCAGAAAATCGGCCTGATGTATTTCGGCTCGAGAGTTGACCTGTACCTGCCCGGACAAGTTGAGCTCAGAGTCGGGCTGAACCAGAAGGTTAAAGGAGGCCTGTCGATCATCGGAGAGTGGAGAGATGAAAGTCAGAATTAAGCAACCGGTTCCCCGGCTCTACTTTCTGCCCAGTGTTTTTACCCTGACCAACGTCTTCTTCGGTTTTCTCAGCCTGACTTCAACCTTTTACGGGCGCTACCGCTGGGCGGCTCTCTGGATCATAATCGCGGCCATGCTGGACGGCCTGGACGGCCTGGTGGCCAGGGCCACCAGGACCAGTTCTGATTTCGGTATCCAGCTGGATTCTCTGGCCGATGCTATTTCTTTCGCCGCGGCCGCTTCTCTTCTGATGTACTTCTGGGGTCTTAAAGTTCTGGGACCGGCCGGCATATTTTTCAGCTTTCTGTTCATCGTGGGCGGCCTGTTGCGGCTGGCCCGTTATAACGTCAGAACCAAGAGCCTGCCAGACCGGCGCTTTTACCAGGGCCTGACCGTACCCTCGGCAGCCATCTTCCTGGCCTCGCTGGTTATTTTTCACCCCGAGCCAAACTATCAAGACCTGAATGCCCTCTACCTGTCGGCCGTGGTGGTAATAATCAGTCTGTTGATGATCAGCACCCTGCGCTACCGGAATTTTGTCTCCTTTATCATCAACCGGCCGGTGGATATGAAGACTGGCCTGTTGCTGGCCGTGGTCCTGACCGGTCTGCTTTTTCGTCCGAAATACTTCCTGTTGCTATTCACCACCCTTAACGTTCTCTATGGCCCGGTGGATTTCCTGGTGCTCAAGCTAAGAAGAAAGCCTGTTACCAGAATAGCGACGGAAAAACACGAGCCCGACAAATCCCCCGACCTCAAGGAATAGTCCAGCTGAGTTGATGAGAGCCAGAGCCAGGATCAACCGGAAAAAAGCACTGGCGGTGGCCATCATTCTACTGCTTCTGGCCATCTTCACCATCCTCCTGCTGATCAACAGAAGCTCCGACCAACAGGCAGCCAGGCCCGAAGTTCCCGAAGCCAGCACAGAGCCCGAAGCTCCGCCAATCATAACCGAGGAATTCACCATTCCAGCCGGGAAGACCATAACCGAGCTCCTGGCTCCCGCCGGTTTTTCGGCCTCCAGGGTGATTGAAATCAGGGAAGCCACCATGAAGGTCTACGACCTGGCCAGGATTCCCGCCGGTCAGAAGCTGAGGCTGCTCAGGCAGGGCGAGTCCTATACCGCTTTTCAGCTCGACCTCGATCCCGAACGCTACCTGGAAGTTGACCTCACCAAATCTCCGCCCTCGGCCAGCATCAAGTCCCACCCGGTGACCAGGCAACTGGTCCTGGTGGAGGGAATTATCAAGGACTCCCTGATTGCCGCCGTCAACCAGGCCGGCGAGCAGGATCTTCTGGCCCTGATGATGGCCGAGATTTTTGGCTGGGTAATTGATTTCTACGTCGACCTGCGCCAGGACGACAGCTTCCGGCTGCTGGTCGAAAAAAAATATATCAACGGCCAGTTCAGCGGTTACGGCCCGATCCTGGCCGCCCGCTTCGTGAACAAGAACCAGGTCTTCGAAGCCTACCGCTACACTTTTCCCGATAGTGGAAAGGCCGACTATTTTGAAGCCGGGGGCGGTTCGCTCAGAAAGGAATTCCTGAAATCTCCCCTGCGTTACGCCCGGATTACTTCCCGCTTCAGTTCCAGCCGCCTCCACCCCATCCGCAAGATTTACCGGCCGCATTATGGAATAGACTATGCCGCCCCCATCGGCACTCCCGTCCAGGCCACGGCTGACGGGGTGGTGACCTTCGCCGGCTGGAATGGAGCCGCCGGCCGGATGGTCAGGATTCGCCACAAAAATGCCTACGAAACCATGTACCTGCACCTGAAGTCCCTGGCCGCCGGTATTAAAACCGGGGCCCGGGTGGAAGGCGGGCAGGTTATCGGTTACGTTGGCTCGAGCGGGGAGTCAACCGGTCCCCATCTTGATTACCGGCTGCTCTACCACGGCAAGTACGTCAACCCCCTGAGCTGGAAATTCCAGCCAGCCGAACCCCTGCCCCCACGCTACCAGCCAGATTTCGAGCAGAAGGTCCGGGTCCTGCAGATGCTCCTTCTTTTCCCGGCGACCTACTTTTAAGTTTCAAGCCAGCCGAAAATTTTTTCTGGCGGCCGAGACCCCCAATGGCTTTATTACAGCCAGCTCGCCGAACAAGAAACAAATAACCAGGCCACTGGTTACCATCCGGGCAGAACACCCCCGGAGTGATTGGCCACGGAACACTGCGGTCGTTCCTGATTGACCCTCCACCGCGCCGCCCGGCCAGATTGGGATTTGACTTCCAATATCCATCCGAATAAATTTATAAGCGGGAATCATTTTGGGGAGGCAATCATGAAAATCACCATCAGTGTCTTAAAAGCCGATATCGGCAGTATCGGCGGCCATATCAAGCCCAGTCTGGCCCTTCTCCAGGAGGTCAGGAATTTCGTGGCCGCCAGGAGCAAGGACCTGCTGATTGATTACTACATAAGTTCCACCGGGGACGACATCGCCATTCTCTGCACTCACACCGGCGGAACCGGCAACGAGAAGATACACCAGCTGGCCTGGGAAGCTTTCCTGGCCGGCACGGCTGTGGCCAAAAAGACCGGGCTGTATGGAGCCGGCCAGGACCTGCTCAAGGACGCCTTCTCGGGAAACGTCAAGGGACTGGGGCCAGCCGTGGCCGAAATGGAGATCGAGGAAAGGGAAAACGAGCCTTTCATCTTTTTTGCCGCCGACAAGACCGACCCCGGCGCTTACAACCTGCCCTTTTACCTGGCCTTCGCCGACCCGATGTACTGTTCCGGCCTGATCCTCAGTCCGAAGATGAGCCAGGGTTACAGGTTTCGCATCATCGACGTCAGCTACACCGAAAAAAACAAGGTAATTGAGCTGGTGGCCCCGGAAGAACTTTACGACATTGCCGCCCTGCTCCGGGACACCGAAAAATATGTTATCGAGAGCATCTGGTCACGCAGCACCGGCAACCAGGCCGTGGCCATCTCCACCCAGCGCCTGCATAACATCGCCGGCAAGTACACCGGCAAGGACGACCCGGTGGCCCTGGTCCGGGTCCAGGGAGAGTTCCCGGCCACGGGCGAAGTCCTGGCCCCGTTCAACATCGGTCATTACGTGGCCGGATTCATGCGCGGCAGCCACATCGGGCCGCTGATGCCCTGCCGGCTGAATGCCACCGTTTCTTATTTCGACGGCCCGCCGGTGGTGACCGGGGCTGCCTTCTCCATGAAAGAAGGCCGCCTGTCGGAGCCGGCTGATGTCTTCGACCACCCATACTGGGAAGCCATAAGGGCTCAGATTGCCATGAAAGCCTCAGAAATCAGACGCCAGGGATTCTGCGGGCCGTCCATGCTGCCCTACTCCGAGCTGGAGTATGGCGGAGTGGTGGAAAAGCTGAAGCAGCTGGAAAAGAAGTTCATCATTTCGGATTGACTTTTTCGCCTGCCGGCAGTATTTTAGCCGGGAAGCATTCACCATGAGCGAAAGAAAGCATCCCGTCCCGGCTGTCGATCTGATCATAGAAATCAGGCTGCCCGATGGGCGAACCGGTATAGTGCTGATCGAAAGAAAGAATCCACCCCACGGCTGGGCCCTTCCCGGTGGCTTTGTGGATTACGGCGAGACCCTGGAACAGGCTGCCATCCGCGAGGCCAGGGAAGAAACCTCGCTCCAGGTTGAACTCATCAAGCAGTTCCACACCTACTCGGACCCGCGGCGAGATCCGAGGCGTCATACCATATCAACCGTGTTCATCGCCCGGGCCGAAGGAATGCCGGAGGCCGCCGACGATGCCGGGAAAGCCGGGGTCTTCACCCGAGAAGAAATTAATTTTCCGCTTGCTTTTGACCACAGACAGATACTTGATGATTATTTCGCGTGGCGGGAAAAACATCCCCCGGAGCAGGACCGGGTTGAACCAGGACAGATTACACCTTCTTCTGAAAAGGGCTCTGAACAGGAAGAAACGCTGGTCGAGCTGACCCGGGTCTGGAGCCTGGCCGAGGCAGAAGTCATAAAGAGCTTTCTGGGCACCAACGGCATTTACTGCCTTCTCAAGGGTCAGATCGTCCACTCCATCTATCCTTTCACCATGGACGGGCTCGGTGAAACCATAATCATGGTGCTTCAGAAGGACCTGGAAAAGGCCCGGCATCTGCTTAAAGAATACGCCCCTTCGCCGACCGAAGACTGACCGGTCCGGCCCCTCCCTTTTTCTCTCTGTTATAAGCGCTTAAAAATATTTTATTTTGATGGGATTTTTTTCTTGACTTTTACAATTTTCTTTCTTATATTTAACTCAAAATGGGATAAAACGGGACAAAATGGGAAAAGAAGCCGCCAACAACTTGCTGATCGGAAGCTACTCGGCTCGCCTTGACCGCAGCGGCCGGCTGAAAATTCCCGAAAAATTTCGTGACATCATCGAGCAGTCTTACGGCAAAGATGTCTTCATAACTTCTCTGACAGACGAAGCGGTGCAGCTCTATCCGCTGGCGGTCTGGGAACAGATGACCAGCATCGCCAACGAGGGGGCCCTGACCCTCCGTCCCGACGTCAGGCGCTTCCTGCTGCGGGTTAACCTGAAAGGCAGTCATCATCAGATCGATGCCAAGGGAAGAGTGTTGATCAGCCAGACACTCCGTGAAAAGGCCAGGCTCAACACCGAAGTGGAGGTGATCGGGCTCAACAACCACCTGGAAATCTGGAACAAGGAAGTCCTGGAATCGATAATCGAAAAACGGCCCCTGAGCGAGGAGGATTTCGAAAATATTGCCCGTCTTGTCCCCCGAGGAAAGACTGAATGAAAGATTACGGGCACAGGCCAGTGCTGGTTGAAGAAACGCTGGCCTATTTGCAGGCCTCGCGCCCGGGGCTCTATATAGATTGCACCATAGGCCTGGGGGGACATGCTCTGGAGATTTTGAGGAGAAATCCCGGAGCCAGAATAATCGGGTTTGACCTGGATGAACTGTCGCTCAAGGCTGCGGCCAGAAGGCTGGCCGAATACCGGGACCGGGTCAAGCTGTTCCAGCTGGATTTCAGGCAGATGCTGGACTTTAAGGAAATAGTTCCATTTGAGGAAGTTAAGGGCGTTCTGGCCGACCTGGGAATTTCTTCCTTTCAGCTCGACAACCCGGAGCGCGGTTTCAGCTTCAACCTGGAAGGTCCGCTTGATATGAGAATGGACACGAGACAGAAGACCACGGCCGAAAAGGTCCTGATGACCTATCCCGAGGCCCGCCTGGCCGAGATTTTCAAGAAGTACGGAGAACTTCACCACACTCGGCTGCTGGCCCGCAAGATTGCCAGCCAGCGCAAGCTGGGGCTCTTAAAAAATACCACCGACCTGAAGAGGCTGGTGGAAGAAGTCTACCGCTGGGTTCCACAGAAGAACCATCTGCATCCGGCGGCCAGGGTCTTCCAGGCCCTGCGGATAGAGGTCAACCAGGAACTCAAGGACCTCGATGGTTTTCTCGACCGGCTGGCCAGGAAGTGCCGGCCCGGAACCAGGCTGGTGGTGATTTCCTTCCATTCCCTTGAGGACCGGTTGGTCAAAAAGGCTTTCCAGGCACTGGCTTCAGAAGAGAAGGGCCAGCCGCTGGTCAAGATTCTGACCCGCAAGCCGGTCCGGCCGTCACCGGAAGAAATAGAAGCCAATTCCCGCAGCCATTCGGCCAAGCTGCGGGCCGCGGAGCGGATATGAGCATGGTCAGGAAAAAATATAGCTGGAAACAGCTGGCCCTGGGGGCCGGGCTGGTGGTGCTGTTCCTGGGCAACCTGACCTTTTACATCTGGTACCAGAGTGAATCGGTCCGGCTCGGCTACCGGATTCACGAGCTGGAGATGAAGGTTGAAAAACTGAAAGAGGAAATCAAGAAACTGGAGACCAGGAAGGAGGCCCTGCTGTCGCTGGAAAGGATTGACCGGGTGGCCCGGAATGAGCTCCAGCTCCAGGACCCCAAACCCGACCAGGTCATCTTCGAAAAGCAGGTGGTGAAATGAGGCTTATTCTCCAGGACCGGTCGCCGTTTTCCACCAGCCACCGCCAGAAGGTCAAGTTCGCCCTGGTGGCCATTCTCTTCTGGTTTGCGGTCATCGCTGTCCGGCTGCTGGAACTTCAGGTCCTGGAACACAAGAAATTAAAGGCCGAGGTGCTGGAACAGAGCCAGGACCTGATCACCGTCCTGCCCACCCGGGGCACGATTTTCGACCGCAACGGGAAAATCCTGGCCCGCAGCCTGCCGGCGGCCTCGGTGTTCTTCTCGCCGGTTAAAGGCGAAAGCCTGGAACAGCAGCTGCAGAGCGTCCACCGGCTGAAAAACCTGCTGGACCTGAAGGACCAGGAAATAAGGAAAATCGTCAGTTCCATAGAAAAGCGCAAACGTTTTACCTGGATCAAAAGAAAAATTCCGCCCGAGCTGGCGGAAAAGATCCGCAGCCTAAAGCTGCCCGGCATCTACCTGCTGGAGGAGAACAGAAGGTTCTATCCCCAGGGTCCGCTAGCCGCCCATGTCCTGGGCGGGGTCAACGTGGACGACTTCGGACTGGCCGGGGTTGAGTACTATTACAACTCCCTGCTGAGGGGAGAAGAGGGCCAGCAGCTGATCATGAAGGATGCCCGCGCGCGGGAATTCTTTATCGAGACCATCAAGGAAACCAGGCCCGGCCAGGACCTCTACCTGACGATAGATTCCACCATCCAGTACATAGCCGAAAAGGAACTGCAGCGGGCTGTGGAAAAGCACCAGGCCAACTGGGGAACCATCATCGTCTCGGTGCCCCGGACCGGGGAAATCCTGGCCATGGCCAGCTATCCGGCCTACGACCCGAACTACTTTCCGCCGCCGGAAAACGTCATGCCCAACCGGGCCATTCAGCATACCTATGAACCGGGCTCGACGGTCAAGATGGTTACCGCGGCAGCCGCCCGGGAACTGGCCGGGATTGACTGGAACAGCTATTACGACTGCAGCCAGGGTTACCTGGTTTTCGGGGGAACCATCGTCCGGGACCACGTCCGGATGGGCGTGCTGAGCTTTCCCGAAGTCTTCATCCAGTCTTCAAACGTGGGAACCATAAAGATCGCCGAACGCATCGGCGCTGAAAATATTTACCGGATGTTCAGGGCTTTCCGCTTCGGCGAAAAAACCGGAATAGACCTCCCCGGAGAGGAGTCCGGCATCTTTCACCCGCTGGAAAAATGGCGGAAATCATCCCTGCGGGTGGCCATCGGTTACGAGATTTCAGCCACGCCCATCCAGGTGTTGAGAACACTTAATGTCTTTGCCACCGGCGGTTACCTGGTAAAACCCAGGGTCCGGCTGGAACAGCCCTCTCCCCTGTCCGGAATAATCACCGCCGCCGTGGAGCCACCGGCCGGCAGCCAGTCCGTCCTGAAGCCTGAAACCGTGCGGCAACTGGTCGACCTGGTCCTGGAGCCGGTGGTAGAAACCGGCACCGGCCGGGAGGCTGGCCTTCCCGGTTACCTGATGGCCGGCAAGACCGGGACCGCCCAGAAATACGACCCGGAACTCAGGGCCTATTCCAGTAAAAGGCACGTGGCCTCCTTCGCCGGTTTTGTACCAGCTGACCAACCCCTGATTTCAATGGTCGTGGTCATTGACGAACCGCGGGGCCTGTTTCATTACGGAGGGCAGGTGGCCGCTCCCGTCTTCAGGGAAGTGGCCAGAAAAGTTCTGCTTTACCTCAACCAACCCCCGCAGAAATTACCCGAAGGCCTGATCCTGGCCAGGAAAGAAAACTCCACAGCAGGAGTGACCGACTGAGATGAAGTTATCGGAAGTGCTGAAAGATGTTCGGGTGGTCAGCCTGGCGGCAGCCACCGACCCGGAGATCACGGGCATAGCCTATTCTTCTAAACTGGTTGAACCCGGGAACATCTTCGTTGCCCTGAAAGGTCAGAAGACGGATGGACACGATTTCCTGCCGGAAGCCCTGGCCCGGGGGGCGGCGGTCATAGTTTCCGAACGGCCTCGCCCGGCTGAAATTGACCGGGCATGGGTCCAGGTGCTGGAGGCCCGCGAGGCCATGGCCCTGCTGGCCGCCAACTTCTACGAACATCCTTCTTCCCGGCTGAAGGTGGTGGGCATCACCGGCACCAAGGGCAAAACGACCATCACCTACATCCTGGAAGAAATCCTGAATGCCGCCGGCTTCAGGCCCGGAGTGGTCGGCACGGTGGAATACCGCTGGGCCGGCCGGCAGTTCTCGGCCGAGAGAACCACGCCAGAAGCGCCGGACATCCAAAAGTTCTTGCGGCAGATGGTGGAAGAGGGCGTCAGCCATTGCCTGATGGAAGTCTCTTCTCATTCCCTTGAACTCAAGCGGGTCTGGGGAATCGGTTTCGACGTGGCCGTTTTTACCAACCTGAGCGGCGAGCATCTCGACTACCACCAGACCATGGAAAAATATTTCGAAGCCAAGAAAAAATTATTCTTCCTGAACCATAAACGCCAGGCTTCCATTGTCAACATCGACGACCCCTGGGGAGAAAGGCTGCTGTCAGAACTGCCGATGCAGACGATAAGCTTCGGCTTCAAGCCCGAAGCCGTGGTCAGGGCCGAGAAGTTCACCATCAACCAGGAGGGAATGACGGCCACCGTCTCCACGCCCCTCGGTCAGCTGACCTTCACCTCCAGCCTGATCGGCAAACATAATCTTTACAATTTCCTGGCAGCCATTTCGGCCGCCCTGGTCCTCTCCATTCCGGTCCCGGACATCTTAAAGGGAATTTCCTCGGTCAAGAGGATTCCCGGCCGCTTTGAAAACGTTCCCAACGGCCTGGGAATCAAGGTTATCGTCGACTACGCCCATACCGACGGGGCCCTGGAAAACCTGCTCCAGGCCGTACGAAGCCTTAATCCCAGGAAGGTCATCCTGGTCTTCGGCTGCGGCGGCGACCGCGACCGCCTGAAACGTCCCCGGATGGGAGAGGTGGCTGCCAGGCTGGCTGACTGGACCATCATCACTTCCGACAACCCCCGGTCCGAGGAGCCGGAACAGATAATCGCGGAGATTGAAGAGGGATTCCGCCGGCTGGGCAACCACAACTACGAAAAAATTGTCGACCGGCGTCGGGCCATCGAGGCCGCCCTGGTCATGGCCAGGAAGGGCGACTGGGTGGTGGTGGCCGGCAAGGGTCATGAAAACTATCAGGAATTCAAGGACAGGACGGTTCCCTTCAGCGACGTGGAAACCGCCCGGGAAATAATTGACAGTCTGGAGAAGAAATAGGATGGCCGGTTTGTTTCTGGGACAGGTGGCGCGGCTGGTCGGCGGCCGACTGCTACAGGGCCGGAGCGAGACTCTCATCCTGTCCTATACTTTTGACTCCAGGCAGGCCGCCCCGGGAGCCTTGTTCTTTGCTCTCAAAGACAGGAGAGATGGTCACCAGTTCGTCCGCGACGCCTACGAGAAAGGGGCCGTGGCTGCCTGCATCTCCGAGGAAGTGAGCGGCCTGCCCCCGGACTTCGGCCTGATAAGAGTCGATGACACCCTTAAGGCCTTGCAAACTCTGGCTGCCCGCTGGCTTGAACTTCACCCGGTCAAAATCGTGGGCATCACCGGCAGCCTGGGCAAGACCTCAACCAAGGAATTTACCGCCCGCCTGCTCCAGGAAAAATTCCGGGTGTTGAAATCGCCCGGCAATTTCAACAACCAGATCGGCCTGCCCATCTCCATACTTTCCATTGACGGCTCTCAGGACATCGCCGTCCTGGAAATGGGAATGAGCCAGCGGGGAGAAATCAGAAAGCTCACTGAAATCGCCCCGCCAGACGTGGCGGTTATTACCGCCATCGCCCCGGTTCACCTGGAATTCTTCCGGGACCTGGAAGACATCGCCCAGGCCAAGAAAGAAATCCTGGACGGGGCCAGGCCGGGGGCCCTGGCCGTGCTGAACGGCGATGACCCGCTTCTCAGAAAAATGGGTGAAAGCTGGAGCGGTGGCCGGGTGCTCTATTACGGTTCTGGACAGGATTTCCCGGTCAGGGCCGAAAACATCGAACACCTCGGACTGGAAGGCATCCGCTTTGACCTGGTCCTGGGGAAAGAGCGGTCTTCTCTCCGGGTACCTTTCCTCAACCGGGCCCTGGTCTCAAACCTCCTGGCTGCCTGTGCCGTGGCCCACTCCTTCGGACTAAAGCTCGGAGAGATCCTCCCGGCCCTGCGCGACCTGCCGGCAGTAGAACACCGGGGCCAGCTCCTGGAACTGAAAAACGGAATAAGAGTCTACGACGATTCCTATAATTCCAACCCGGTGGCCCTGAAATCTGTTCTGGAGAGCCTGGGGCACATTCCGGCTCCCAGGAAAATTGCCGTCCTGGGAGACATGCTGGAACTCGGCCCGCAGGAAATCGATTTTCACCGCCAGGCCGGGCGCAGTCTTCCGGACAACGGATGGAACGTCCTGGTTACGGTCGGCCCGAGAGCCAGGCAACTGGCCGAAGGAGCGGTCGAGCGCGGTTTCGACCCCGGGTCCGTCCATTCTTTCGATGAAGCCCTGGAAACGGCCGGCTGGCTGCTCAAGTTTTTAAAGGCCGGGGACCTGGTCCTGGTCAAGGGATCCCACGGTCTGGCCCTGGACCGAATCGTGAATTTTCTGAAAAAAGAGATGGAGGCCTGAAGTGCTGTACTGGTTGCTCGTTCCGCTCAGGGAGTATTACTTCTTTTTCAACGTCTTCCGTTACATCACTGTCAGAACCGCCCTGAGTGGGATCACCGCCCTGGTCTTGATGTTCATGCTGACACCAATTTTCATCAGGCTCCTGAAAAAACATCAAATCGGGCAGGAAATAAGGCAGGAAGGACCGTCCAGCCATCTTAACAAGAAGGGCACTCCTTCCATGGGCGGGGTGATGATCATCGGGGCCACCCTGGTTTCCACCCTGCTCTGGGGCAACCTGGAAAACATCTACGTCTGGCTGGCCATGGGCGGGATGCTGTTCTTCGGGGGAATCGGCTTTGCCGATGATTTCATAAAATACCGCTGGCGGCGCTCCCTGGGCCTGACTCCGCGGCAGAAACTTATCCTGCAATTTCTGGTGTCCGGGGCTCTGGCCCTGACCCTGGTCCTGATCGGGTTCAGGGGCCAGTTCAGCCTGAACCTGACCTTCCCGTTTTTCAAGGAATGGACACCTTACCTGGGCTGGTTTTACCTGCCCTGGATCCTGTTCATACTGGTGGGTTCTTCCAACTCGGTCAACCTGGCCGACGGCCTGGATGGGCTGGCCATAGGCTTAACCCTGATCGCTTCCGTGGCCCTGACGGCCCTGACCTATGTCGCCGGTCACGCCGTCTGGTCCCAGTATCTCAGCATACTGCGCGTTCCACTGGCCGCTGAGTTGACCGTGTTCGTCGGAGCCCTGTCCGGAGCCTGCCTTGGTTTCCTGTGGTTTAACTGCCACCCGGCCGAAATCTTCATGGGCGACGTGGGTGCCCTGTCACTGGGAGGTACCCTGGGGCTGATTGCCATCCTGATCAAGCAGGAATTCCTGCTGTTTGCGGTGGCCGGGGTCTTCATCCTGGAAGCCCTGTCGGTCATGCTCCAGGTTTCTTATTTCAAACTTTCGGGCGGCAAGAGAATCTTCAGGATGGCTCCCCTGCACCATCATTTTGAGCTGGTCGGCTGGCCGGAAGAAAAGGTGGTCATCCGTTTCTGGATCATAGGCATAATCTTCGCCCTGTTCAGCTTGACCACGTTGAAGTTGAGGTAAAGATGGAACTGAGAGGAAAAAAGGTCGTGGTCGTGGGTTTCGCCCGGACCGGCCAGGCCGTCTGCGATTTTCTGCTGGAACAGGAAGTCGGGCAGCTGACGGTCAGCGACCGCAAGCCAGAAAGCGAACTGGAGCGGGTCGCCGACTACCGGAAACGGGGCGTGGAATTCGACTGCGGCCGGCATCGGCTGGAACTCTTTCTGGCGGCCGACCTGATCGTGGTCAGCCCGGGCGTGCCGCCGCTCCCGGAAATTCTGGAAGCCCGGGAGAAGGGGGTAAAAGTAATTTCCGAGATTGAGCTGGCCTACCACTTCCTGAATTGCCGGCTGGTCGGCATCACCGGCTCCAACGGCAAGTCGACCACCACCACCCTGATTTACAGGATGCTAAAAAACAGTGGCCTCAAAGTCCACCTGACCGGAAACATCGGGACCCCGCTGATCTCTTTCGTGAAAAAGAGCCGTCCTGACCACATCATCGTAACCGAAATTTCCAGCTTCCAGCTGGAGTTCACCGAAAAATTCCGCACCGATATTGCGGTCTTCCTGAATATTTCACCCAATCACCTGGACTGGCATAAGACCTATGAAAACTATATCCGGGCCAAGAAGAAACTTTTCGACCACCAGCGGCCCGGAGACCTGGCCGTCCTCAACCGCGACGACGCCATCCTCCGGAGCTGGGGCCGCGATCAAAAATCAGATCTCTATGCTTTCAGCCGAAAGCATAAGGTACCCCGGGGTTGCTACCTCAAGGACTCAACGGTCTGGTTGAAGCTTGAGGAAGAACTTCCGGTAATAAAAACCAGGGACATCAAGCTGAGAGGGGTTCACAACCTGGAAAACATCATGGCTGCTGTGGTCACCTCCCGCCTGGCCGGGGCGAGTCTGCCGGCCATTAGGCAGACCGCCAGAGACTTCAGGGGGTTAGAACACCGACTGGAAGAAGTGCGCACCATAAACCGGGTCCTGTTCGTGAACGACTCCAAAGCTACCACTGTTGCCGCTACTGTTAAAGCTGTTCAGTCCTACTCACGCCCAATCGTACTAATCCTCGGGGGGCGCGACAAGGGGGGAGATTTCTCCCCCCTGCGTCGCGCGCTAAAAAACAGGGTCAGAAAAATCCTGCTGATTGGAGAAGCCAAAGAGAAAATAAGGAAAGCTCTGGAAGGGGCCTTCCCGCTGGAAGAGGTCAGCACCTTCCGGGAGCTGGTGGCCAGAGCCTACCAGTCGGCCCGGCCGGGAGACGTGGTGCTGCTGGCACCGGCCTGTACCTCCTGGGACATGTTCAGGAACTTCGAGGAACGGGGCCGGCTGTTCAAGAAAGAAGTCAATTACCTGGCCAGAAAAATTGCCAGGAGGAAGAAGAGCTGATGGAAGTCTTCAAGAGATTCGCCTTCGACAAGGTCCTGCTGGTCAACACTCTTCTGCTACTCATCCTGGGCATCATCATGGTCTTCAGCTCCTCGGCCATCCTGGCCGGTGAAAAATACCGCCAGAGCTTCTACTTCCTGACCAACCAGATCATGGCCGCGGTCTTCGGCCTGGTTCTGATGGTGATCGTGGCTTCAATCCGGGAACCGTTTTTCACCATGACCAGGTTGATCTACCTGGCCACCGCCTTTACCTTCCTGCTCCTGGTGCTCTGCCTGGTCATGCCCCCCTCGGCCAACGCTCACCGCTGGGTCCAGTTCATGGGGGTCCGTTTCCAGCCTTCGGAGCTGGCCAAGGTCGTTCTGATCCTGTTCCTGGCCAACTTCTGCTACCGGAAAGCCGACACCATCAACCACTGGAAAACCCTGATGGTTCCGGTGGGCGTGGTGCTGGCCTTCGTCCTGGTCATCCTGCTGGAGCCCGATTACAGCACGGCCGTTTTTATTTTCCTTATTTCGGCCCTGATGCTCTACCTGGGTGGAGTTAAGCTTAAATACTTCGCTCCGCCAGCCCTGGTACTCCTGGTCATATTCATCATCTTCCTGTTCTCGGCCGATTACCGGGTAAACCGGCTGCACGGATTTTTATCGCCCGAGCAGGACCCGCTGGGCAAGGCCTTTCAGGTCAGGCAATCCCGGCTGGCGGTCGGGGCCGGCGGGCTGCTGGGAGTGAGCATCGGCTCTTCCACTCAGAAACTCTACTTCCTCCCCTGCGCCCACACCGATTTTATCTTCGCCATCATCGGCGAGGAGGTCGGGTTGCTGGGCACCATGGGCACCGTGGGCCTGTTCCTTCTCTTCCTGTTCCGCGGCCTGAAAATAGCTGGCCAGACTCTTAATGCTAATTACAGGCTGATCGCCTACGGGCTGACCCTGAGCATAATCATCCAGGCCCTTCTCAACATCAGTGTCGTCCTGGGGCTGGGACCGGTCACCGGCATTCCCCTGCCCTTCATTTCCTTCGGTCGTTCGGCCCTGGTCTGCAACCTGCTGGCAGTGGGCCTGTTGCTGAATATTTCTCAAAGAAAGCTGGAGGTTAGTTCGACCCCATGAAGCAGGCGACTGTGATCATCAGCGGAGGTGGCACGGGCGGGCACCTCTACCCGGCCCTGGTCCTGGGCCGCACCCTGCTCCGCCTGCGACCCGACCTCCGGCTGGTCTACGTCGGCAGTTCCAGGGCCGTGGAAAAAAAGATCATGTCAGCCGAGGTCAACCGCTTCCTGACCCTGCCCGTGGAAGGACTCAAGGGCCGGGGGTTGAAGAAGCTGCGGGGCCTGGTCCTTCTCCCTCTGGCTTTTCTCAAGTCATTCTATATACTGTTGCGGTTCCGTCCCGCCCTGGTAATCGGGGTGGGCGGCTTCAGCTCCGGGCCGATTTTGCTGCTGGCCGCCCTGATGAGAAAGCCAACGGTCATCCTGGAGCAGAATGCCCTGCCCGGGTTCACCAACCGCAAGCTCGGCCGCTTCGTCGACCTGGTGGTGGTTTCCTTCGCCAGCTCGCTCGCCTATTTCGGGGACAAGGCCGTGCTGGTGGGCAACCCGGTCCGTCCAGAATTCTATGAAATTCCAAAAAAACGAAGAGAACAGACCCTGACCCTGCTGATTTTTGGCGGTAGCCAGGGCTCGAAATTCCTGAACGACCGGCTGATTGAGTCCCTCGGCGAGCTTGAGGAATTCAGGGATTCCCTGGTCATTTACCACCAGACCGGAGAAAGAGACTTCGACCGGGTCAGCCGGGCCTACCAGGAGCACGGCTTTTCCCGGGCCGTGGTGGCTGCCTTTTTCTCACCCATGGCCGAGTACCTAGCCAGGGCCGACCTGGTCATCTGCCGGGCCGGGGCCACCACCTGCGCCGAGCTGGTGGCCGGCCGGAAACCAGCCCTGCTGGTGCCCTTTGCCGCCGCGGCCGATAACCACCAAGAATTCAACGCCCGGGAGCTGGAAAAAGCCGGCGGGGCCGAGGTCATCCTGGAAAAGGATTTCGAGCCCGGACTGCTGGCTGAAAAAATAAAATACTACCTGAACCATAAAGAAGTTCTTGACCGGATGGAAGACAACCTGGAAAAGTTGCGGCCGCAGGGCGTGGCCGAAAAAATCGCCGGTCTCTGTCTGGAGAAGATAAAGTCCCCCGCAGGAGGCGACCGTGGTTAAGAAAGGTTACCGCAAGTTGAACCGCATTCACATGGTGGGCATCGGCGGCACCGGTATGTGCGGGATTGCCGAAGTTCTGCTCAACCTCGGCTACCAGGTCTCCGGCTCGGACCTTCAGGAAAACGAAGCCACCCAGAGGCTGGCCAGGCTTGGAGCCACAATCCATCGCGGTCATGCGGCCGAAAATGTCGGCCAGGCTGATGTGGTGGTTATTTCTTCCGCGGTGCGCGAAGACAACGTGGAGGTGCTCCAGGCCCGGGCCCGCAAGATCCCGGTCATACCCAGGGCCGAAATGCTGGCCGAGCTGATGCGGATGAAATACGGCATCGCCGTGGCCGGGGCCCACGGCAAGACCACCACCACCTCCATGACGGCCATGGTGCTGGAGGTGGCCGGCTTTGACCCGACGGTTATTGTCGGTGGGCGGTTAAATACCCTCGGGGCCAATGCCCGCCTGGGCGAGGGAGATTTCATCGTGGCCGAGGCCGACGAAAGCGACCGCTCCTTTCTTTACCTTTCGCCCTTCATCGCGGTCCTGACCAACATCGACGCCGAGCACCTGGACCACTACGGGACCCTGGACGAAATCAAGAAGACCTTTGTCAGCTTCGCCAACAAGGTTCCTTTTTACTGCCCCATCATCCTCTGCCTGGACGACCCCAACCTGCAGTCGATCATTCCCGACCTGGAAAGAAAGATCATCACCTATGGCTTCAGCTCCCAGGCCGACATCCAGGCCAGGGATTTTTCCTTCTCCGAGTTCTCCAGCCAGTCAACCCTTTATGCCTTCGGCCAGCGGCTGGGACGCCTGAAGCTCAACGTCCCCGGCAAGCACAATATCCTGAATGCCATGGCGGCCACGGCCGTGGGCCTGGACCTGGACATCCCGGCCCGGACCATTCTCAAGGCCCTGGAGGAATACTCCGGAACCGGTCGCCGGTTTGAACTTAAGGGTATGGTCGGTGACATCATGGTCATCGAGGATTACGCCCACCATCCGACCGAAATCCGGGCCACCCTGGAGGCGGCCCGGACCGGCTGGGATAGAAGGCTGGTGGCCGTATTCCAGCCCCACCGCTACAGCCGGCTGGCCAGGCTGCTCCCCGATTTTGCCACCGCTTTCAACCAGGCTGACATTCTCCTGGTGACCGAAATCTATGCCGCCGGCGAAGACCCAATCGAGGGAGTCAGCGGCCAGGCCCTGTTTGAGGCCATCAGGCAATTCGGTCACAAGAATGTCCTCTTTGAGCCGGTCCTGAACCGGATCCCAGAGAGACTGGCGGAAATTCTGGCCCCGAACGATATGCTCCTGGTCCTGGGAGCTGGAAATATCAGCCGGATCATTCCGGAAACGATAAGACTGTTGCAGGGAGAAAAAAACCATGGCCGTTGAAAATGGATATCCCCTGAACGCGGCCGGGGCCGTGGTTTTCCATCGCTCGGCCCGGGCGGTGGGCCCCAGGGGCAAGACCGGGAAAAAGCCGCTGCGCTGGACACATTTCCTCGGTCTGTTCTTCGCCCTGATAGCCCTGTTTCTGGGCGTGGCCCAGCTGTATTATTACCTTATTACCTGTGATGAGCTCAGTATCAAGAAGGTGGAAGTCATTTCATCCAGCCCGGAGCTCAAGCAGCGGGTGGAAGATTATCTGCTGAGCCGGAACCCCGGCAATATCCTGATCTGCAACCTGGACTATCTCCGGCTGAGCCTGACCTCGCTGCCCGGGGTCAAGGAAGTCCGGGCCGAAAAGATTCTGCCCTCTACTCTCCGGGTTGAAGTCTATCCCAGGACACCCAGGTTTTATATTCACCGGGGCCTGTACTTCCTGGTGGACGAAGAAGGGAAGGTCATCAGAAGCGAAACCGAACCTTTTGACCCGGCCTTTCCAGTGCTCGAGGATGAAGCCAATTTCAACCTGGCCTACCAGGACAAGGTCAGGCTGGCCGGCCAGGCCCTCGACGGCCTGGAACCCGCAGCCAGGCAGCTCATCCGCCGCCTGATTTTTAAGGCTGATGGGCAGCTGGAAGTAGAGCTGGCGGAAGACCCGGTCCGGGTCATCATCAATGCCGAAAATTTCCAGGAACAGTTGCCCTTCTACCTGGCGAACAGAGAAGCCTGGGCCCGGCTGTTCGGCCCGCTGGAATATGTTGACCTGAGGATCCAGGGACGGGCCTACGTCAAGCCCCTGGAACTTTCGGCCAGGGAATCCAGGGGGCAGAAAAAGGAGGTAAGTTAATGGCCAGAAACAACTATCTGGTAGGTCTGGACATCGGCACCAAGAAGACGGTGGCCATCATCGGAGAAATCACCGAAGAGCAGAAGGTTGAAATCATCGGCATCGGGGTGGCGGAATCCAAGGGCATCAGGAAGGGAGTGGTGGTTAACCTGGACCTGACCATCTCGGCCATAAAAAGGGCCCAGGAAGAAGCCGAGCTGATGGCCGGCGTGGAGATAGAATCGGCTTACGTGGGCATCTCCGGCTCGCACATCAAGAGCTTCAACAGCCGCGGGGTGGTGGCCGTGTCCGGAAAGAACCGGGAGATTTCCCGCGAGGACATCCGCCGGGTGATCGACCAGGCCCGGGCCCTGTCCATTCCCCCCGACCGGGAAATAATCCACATCATTCCCCAGGAATTTATCGTGGACGAGCAGGATGGAATCAAGGACCCGCTGGGCATGAGCGGAATCAAGCTCGAGGTCAATGTCCATATCGTCACCTCGGCCATCACCTCCATCCAGAACCTGAAGAACTGCCTGGACCGGGCCGGAATCGGCATCCAGGAAATAGTCCTCAACCAGATCGCCACCAGCCACTCGGTCCTGACCCACGACGAGCGGGAGCTGGGCGTGGGCCTGATCGACATCGGGGCCGGCACCACAGAAGTGGCCATCTTCGAGCGCGGGGCCCTCTGGTACACTTCGACCATCCCGCTGGGTGGCGATAACTTCACCAACGACATTGCCGTCGGGCTGCGCACTCCCATTCCCGACGCCGAAAAGATCAAGAAGAAATACGGCTGCGTGGCCCTGCCGGTAACCGAGGAACAGGACACCATCGAAGTTCCGACCGTCGGCAAGAACCGGAAATCTCGGGTGATGTCCAGGCAGATCCTGGCCGACATCATCCAGCCCCGGGCCGAGGAAATCTTCCGCCTGGTGGACTCCGACATCAAGAGAATGGGCTACGAAAAGTCGCTCAACTCCGGGCTGGTCCTGACCGGGGGCACCGCCCTGCTGGACGGCCTGGAAGAGGTGGCCGAGGAAATCTTTGACCTGCCGGTGAGGCGGGGTGACCCGAATTACATAGGGGGGCTGATCGACCGCGTCAGCACGCCCGATTACGCCACGGCTGTCGGGCTCATCCTTTACGGATATAACCAGATCAAGGAACGCGGTTTCATAAAAGATAAAAAGAAAGGCTTCTGGACCAGGATTAAAGACTGGTTCAATGAATAAGGAGGCAAACATGCGCGATGACTTCGGCAACAAAATCAAGTTTCACCTGGCTGAAGAAAACCCGGGAGCAAAGATCAAGGTGATAGGCATCGGCGGCGGCGGCGGTAACGCCGTCAACCGGATGATAGAGAGCGGGATTGAGGGCGTGGAATTCATCGCCATCAACACCGACCGCCAGGCCCTGAATAACAACCGGGCCCACCTCAAGGTCCAGATCGGAACCAAGCTGACCAAGGGCCTCGGCTCGGGCGGCGACCCCGAGGTCGGGAGGCAGGCGGCCGAAGAAGACACCGAGCGCCTGGCCGAGATCCTGGAAGGGGCCGACATGGTCTTCCTGACCGCCGGCCTGGGCGGCGGCACCGGAACCGGGGCCACCCCGGTCATCGCCAACCTGGCCTCCGGGATGGGCCTGCTGGTCATCGCCATCGTCACCATGCCCTTCGCCTTCGAAGGCCGGATCAGGGCCAAGAAGGCCGAAGAGGGCCTGCAGGAACTAAAATCCGTGGTGGATACGGTCATCGCCATTCCCAACCAGAGGCTGATTGATACGGTCAACCTGGACACCACCATCCCCGAAGCCTTTCGCATGGCCGACGATGTCCTGCGCCAGGCGGCCCAGGGCATCTCCGACCTGATCACCAGGCCCGGCCTGATCAACCTGGATTTTGCCGACGTCAAGTCCATCATGAAGGGCATGGGCATGGCCTTCATGGGCACCGGCATCGCCAGCGGCGAAAACCGGGCGGTGGAGGCAGCCCAGAAAGCCATCAGCAGCCCGCTGCTCATAGATACTTCCATAGAGGGCGCCAGGGGCGTGCTCATCAACATCACCGGTGGCAAGGACATGACCCTGCACGAAGTATCCAAGGCCTCGGACCTGATTACCAGCCTGGCTGATCCGGAAGCCAACATAATCTTCGGAACGGTTCTGGACGAAGAGGTCCGCGAGACCATCAAGGTCACGGTGATTGCCACCGGCTTCGACCGTAAAAAACCCAGGACCGCCACCCCGGAAATTATCAGAAGACCAGCCAGCAACCCCCAGACCCAGACCTCGGTCATGGTCAAGGGCGATACCCCGCCTTACCTGTTCGAACCCAAGGGCGGTCAGGCCGCTCCGGCTATCATGGACCCGGCTCCTTCCGAAATCGACTGGAATGAGCTCAACACCCCGGCCTTTATCAGGAAAACCAAACAGAGCTCGATGAGGAAAACGCCCAATGACCTGCGCTGACCTGGTGGTGGCTGGCCTCGACCAGCTCCTGACCTGCGGTGGCCCTGCTCCCAGGACCGGACCGGCCATGCGGGAGGTCGGACTGCTGGAACAGGCCTGGATTGCTGGCTACCAGGGCAAAATTGTTTTTATCGGCCCGGAAAAAGAATTCCGGGAGAAAGTCAAACTCGAAGAGGGAGCCCGGGTCATAGACGGCCGGGGCCTGGTCGGACTGCCCGGCCTGGTCGACTGCCACACTCACCTGCCGTTTGCCGGCAACCGGGAGAAGGAATTCTCCCTGCGCCTCCAGGGATACACTTACCAGCAGCTGGCGGCCATGGGCCTGGGCATCCAGACCACGGTCCGGGCCACCAGGGAAGCCAGCCGGGAGGAACTCAAGGACCTCTGCCGGAAGCGGCTTCAGACCATGCTGCTCAACGGGACAACCACGGTCGAAGCCAAGAGCGGATACGGGCTGAACCTGGAAGATGAAATCAAGCAGCTGGAGGTGGTGCGGGAACTGGAGGCCGAACAGCCGGTAAGCCTGGTGCCAACCTTCATGGGCGCCCATGAAATTCCACCCGAATACAGGGCGGAACGAAGGGCCTACCTTGAATTATTAATAAACAGGGTCATGCCGGAGGTGAGGCGCCGCCGGCTGGCTGAATTCTTTGATATCTTCTGCGAACCTACGGTCTTTACCCTGGAAGAAACCAGGGAGCTGGCCGAAGCGGCCCTGAAACTCGGCTTCAAGCTCAAGATTCACTCCGACGAGTTCGTGCCCATCGGCGGCACCGAGCTGGCGGTCGAACTTGGCGCCCGTTCGGCCGAACATCTCATAAACATTACTCCCGGCGGCGTGGAAAAACTGAGCCGCAGCCGGACCGCGGCCGTGCTGCTCCCCGGAGTATCTTTCTTCCTGATGATGGACAAAAGAGCGCCGGCCCGGGAATTGCTCGACCGGGGAGCCATCGTGGCCCTGGCCAGCGATTTTAACCCGGGCAGCTCTCACCTGCTGTCGATGCTTTTCGTGCTTCAGCTCGGCGTCTTCACCCTGCGGCTTACGGTGGAAGAAGCCATCAACGCCTGCACCATCAATGCCGCCTATGCCATAGACCGCCAGGACCGCTGCGGCTCGCTGGAGCCCGGAAAAGATTTTGACCTCATTCTCTGCGACCTTCCATCTTACCTTTCCCTGGCCTACGAGCTCGGCCGCAACCCGGTTAAAACGGTCATCAAGGCCGGCCGGGTGGTGGTCGAAGACAGCCGCCTCACCCGCTGAATCGCGGCCGGGTCAATCCTTATCCTCTATTTAAGCTCTTCTTTATTTCATTAATTTTTTCTTAATTTTCCCCATCCAGATCTGTCCAACCTGATTTTTTGACAGCTGATATATGAATGGCCATTCATATATTCCCGGTTGGTGGCTGGCCCTGGCCTCGGCTTCCAGAGCAGACCGGGCGGACAGAGCCAGCCTGACCTCACGGCAAGCCAGATGATTTCTTCAACCAAATATTGTAAATTCAGAAGAGTAAGGAGATGGCATCATGAAGAATATCCGGACTCCAAGATTCAGCCCCCTGGTTTTCTTCTTAACCCTGGCCCTGGCCACCTGGACCATGTCGGCCACGGCCCTTTATCCCCAGGTTAAGAAGGTAACCTACCGACCCGGCCCCGATGATTTCAAGTACACCTTCGGCCAGAGCCGCCCGGTGATGAAGGTCAGGCCCGGTACCGTCATAGAAACCTACACCGAAGACTGCTACGACGGCCGGGTCAAAAAGCCCGATGACTTACCGACCGCGGTCATCCCGCCCGGCCACGACAATCCCCAGACCGGACCTTTTTACATCGAGGGAGCCGAGCCCGGCGATACCCTGGCCGTCCATCTTATTTCCCTGGAACCGGTCAGGGACCACGCCATCAGCAGCTATTTCCCCGGCTTCGGAATACTGACCCCGACCAAATATACCGCCATGCTCAACCCTTCCCTGCCGGAAACGGTCTGGTGGTACCAGGTTGATAAAAATAAAGGAACGGTCCGGTTCCGGGCCCGCCACGGTAATTTTTCCTGCGAACTGCCAATTAAACCATTTCTCGGCTGCCTGGGCGTGGCCCCGGCCGATAACGAAGTCAGAACCACGGTGGTGCCCGAGGCCTTCGGCGGGAACCTGGACTCGCCCGAGGTCCGGCCGGGACATACCATCTATCTACCCGTCAACGTGAAGGGAGCCCTGCTCTTTCTAGGCGACGGCCACCTGGTACAGGGCGAAGGGGAAATAATCGGAACGGCGGTGGAAGCGGCCATGAAAGTCGTTCTTTACGTGGACCTCGTCAAGAATAAGAAAATCGATTGGCCGAGAATCGAGAGCGACGAATACCTCATGAGCCTCGGCAGCTATCGCCCTCTGGAAGACGCTTTCAGGATAGCCCACCGGGACCTCGTCGACTGGCTGGTGAGCGATTACCACCTGGAAACGATGGATGCCTACCAGCTTCTCTCCCAGGTCGGGGAGGCCCGGATCGCCCAGGTGGTCGACCCGAACTACACCATCGTGGCTCGCATTCCCAAAAAGTATCTACCGGCCGGAGAGCAGGAAACGCCCCACCAAAAAATCAGGAGGTTGAAATTCTGAGAGCCGGGGCCCTTTTTCCCAGGTTGCGTTGCCTGATATAAAGGAATAGCTCCACCAGGTCGCGGCGCTTCAGCTCTTTTGTTTCCACGGCAAAGGCCGTGGCCCGGTACATATCCCAATCGCCGGCAATTTCAGGAGGGAGGTCCAGGCTCAGCTGCAGCTCGCTCCCCGGCGTCAGGTAAAAGACCGACGGCCCGACCAAGACCCCGGCCTCCAGCAGTTCTTCGGTGGTGGCCACTATTTCTTCTCTGGTCTGGCCGGGAAGTCCCAGGATCAGGTAAACGGTGACGAAAAACCCCATGCGCCGGGCTTCTCTGACCAGGTCGAAAAATTCAGCCTCATCCTTTTTCTGCGGACGGTGATGCTGCTGCCTTACGGCCGGGTTGCCGGATACCCAGGACAGGTCCAGTTTCCTGACACCGGCCCGCTTCATCAATTCCAGCAGTTCTTCATCCAGGTTGTCATAACCCAGGCCGTTCATGAAGGTCAGCTCGCTCCCTTCAAGCCCGGGGTCGGCGGCCACCGCTTCCAGGAACTCGACCAGCCAGTTGCGGTCGAAGGCCAGGTTGTCGTCTTCAAAGTTAAACAGCCGGATTCCGCGGTAACGGTAATTCCAGCGCATCTCCTCCAGCACAGAAGAAACCGGGCGGTATTCCGTCCTCCGTCCAAAAACCCGGTGGACGTTGCAGAACGAACAGTTCTGGGGGCAGCCCCGGCTGGCCTGGAGCGACAGGTAATTTTTCTTCCCGATGCGGTAAGGCGCCGGGTCCAGCAGCTCGTGGGCCGGCCGCAGCTTTTTCCAGTCCAGCGGCTGGCTTTCCATCAGTCCGCTTTCCACGGGTAAAAGGCCCTCTTTTATTAAGAAGGATGGAAGACAGCTTTCGGCCGGACCGCCCAGCACCCGGTCAATCTCCGGCACCCTGGCTTTGATTTCCTCCGGGCAGCAGGTGGCCTGGTTGCCACCCACCAGGACCGGTATTCCAAATTTACGTTTCAGGGCCAGAACCAGCTCGGCCACCGTGTTGAAATAGGCGGCAAAGGAACTGTTGATGGCTACAAGATCGGGCCGAAGTTCCCCCACCCTGGCTACCACCCGCTCCACCGCCAGGCCAAAGTGCTGAAAGCGCTTGAAAAAATGAGGATGCTTTAGGTATGGCCTAAAGTAAGTGAACTTTTCGGGGAGTGGCAGGGGCTTCCGCCGGAGCGGGTTCAAACAGTCCAGGATCTCCACCTCGAACCCCAGGGTCCTCAGCACTGAGGCCACAGACAGAAGGCCCAGGGGATAAAGACGGATGGGCGTGGTGTAAAAATCCTGGAGCGGCGGCTGGATTAGGAGGACTCGCTTCATCGCTCAGAAACCCGCCCTGAAAACCTGGCTACCGGCCGGCGCGGGTATCCCTGTTTTCGGCATCTATGCCGGACAGGCTGGCAGATTCTTTTCTCTTCCAGTAGAAGTAAGCCGGAACACCCAGGGCAATTATGGCCAGGCCGGCCAGCGAATTCCAGAATTCTTTAATCAGTGAATTCAGGGAAATCAGGAAAGCGGCCAGGACAAAGAGAGCCGGGGTCAGCGGATAACCCCAGGTCTTGTAAGGCCTGGGCAGCTCCGGGCGCTTTTTTCTCAAAACGAAAACGGCCGCCCCGGTCAGCCCGAAAAACAGCCATTGCCCGAAGACGACGTAGGTGAAAAGCTGTTCGAACGTCCCGGACAGGCTGAGCACCACGCTCCACAGGCTGATGGCAATTATGGAAACATGCGGGGTCAGGTAGCGGGGATGGACCCGGGCTATGTTCCTGAAAAATAGCCCGTCCCGAGACATGGCAAAATACACCCGGGGCGAGCAGAGGAGATTCTGGTTGGCCGCACCCATGATCGAAAAGAGGATTATAAAGGAAATGATGGAGGCCCCCACCGGTCCCACCGCCACCCTCATGGCTTCGGCCGCCACCCGGGGAGTCTGGGCGATAACCGAAGCCGGCAGGACATACAGGTAGGCCAGGTTGGCCAGGAGATACAGGGCAATGACCGCGGTCAGACCGATCAGGATTCCCAGGGGTATGTTTCGTTCCGGATGCTTGACCTCGCCGGCGCTGTAGGTGGCCGATTCCCAGCCCTTGTAGGCCCAGAAGGTGGCCACCAGGGCCACGCCGAAGGCACTCAGCAGGTTCATCGAAAATTTCCCGGGTTGTGGTTCAACCAGGTTGGCGGGATTTCCTTTTCCGAACAGGAAAATGGCCGCGCAGATGCCGACTATGGCCGCCGTTTTGATAAAGGTCAGCAGGTTCTGCAGGTTAGCTCCCCAGCGAACGCCAATATAATTCACGGCCGCCAGGAAGCCGATGAACAGCACGGCCACCAGCTTGGAAGCCAGGGGCGACATCTTGAAAAAATAAGGCAGGTAATTGGCCGAAAAGGCCACGGCCAGGGTGGCAATGGCCCCGGAGTCAATCACCAGGAACAGCGTCCAGCCAAACAGGAAAGACAGCAGGGGTCCGTAGGCTTCCCGCAGGTAGACATACATTCCTCCAGCTTCGGGCATGGCCGCGCCCAGCTCGGCAAAGGCCAGGGCTCCCAGGAAACTCAGGAAACCGCCGACCACCCAGACCAGGAGCATAACCGTCGGCGATTTGACTTCCAGGGCAATCTTGGCCGGCACCAGGAAAATTCCAGAGCCGATGACCCCGCCGATAACTATGGAGACCACGTCCAGCCGGGTCAGGACCCGGGGTAGCTTTCTTTCGGTCTGTCGGCTGCCGGCCGTATTGTTGCTCATGAAACTATCATCCTCGACAATTTTTCCCTAATTGTATCAACCGCCGGTTGGAAGAGCAAAGACTTTTTTAATTCATGTGGAATAAGATCCCCTGTTTTATATCCAGCTTATCATCCATGCCGCAAAACGAATAAGTAGCCAGGAGACCGGTCCAGCCACACCCTATCAAAATGGGACAAACATGTCCTCTCTTTTTCCTTTCATTTTCCTTTAAATTACTTAACGGATTTCCCGCCCGATTGCCTCCGACCAGTCGGTCCACTTACCTTCAGAACCTGTCCAGCATCCGGTACTGGATGGCTTCGGCCACGGCCGCGGCTGAAATGCGCTCCTCCCCACCCAGGTCGGCCACCGTCCTGGCCACCTTCAGAATGCGGTCGTAAGCCCGGGCGCTGAACCGAAAGCGCTTCATAGCCGTTTCCATCAGCCTGGAGGCTTCCTGGTCCAGAGAACAGAACTGCCTGAGGTCGCGGGCGGTCAGGCCGGCATTGGAAAATATTTTTCTTCCCCTGAATCTTTCCAGCTGGATTTTCCTGGCGGCTGAAACTCTTTTCCTGATCTCGGCTGAAGACTCCCCGGGCGGTCGGCCGATGATGTCCTGGTACTTGACCGAGGGCACTTCGATTTGAATGTCTATTCTGTCCAGCAGCGGCTTCGACAGCCGCGAATAATATTTTCTCCGCTCCTGCTCGGTGCAGTTGACCTCCGGCCCGGAACCCAGGAAAACATCGGCGCAGGGATTCATGGCCGCCACCAGCATGAAGGCACACGGGTAGGACAGGCTGCCGGCCACCCTGGAAATGGTCACCCAGCCGTCCTCCAGCGGCTGGCGCAGGCTCTCCAGGGTCTGGCGACTGAACTCCGGGAACTCGTCCATGAACAGCACTCCCCGGTGGGCCAGGCTGACCTCGCCCGGCCGGGGGTAGTTGCCGCCACCGACCAGCCCGGTATCGGTGATGGTATGATGCGGCGAGCGGAACGGGCGCTGGCTGATGGCCGCCCTTTCTCCCAGCAGTCCGGCCGCGCTGTAAATCTGGGTTACCTCGATTATTTCTTCAAAGGTCATTTCCGGCAGAATGGTCGGCAGTCTCCGGGCCAGCATGGTCTTGCCTGAACCGGGCGGCCCGATCATTAACAGGTTATGGCCTCCGGCCGCGGCCACCTCAAGGGCCCGCTTGGCCTGCTGCTGGCCGCGGACCTCGGAAAAATCCAGTTCGCTTCCGGTCTCACCGATGAGCTCTTCCAGGCTATAGCTGGCTGGCTTGAGTTCATCCCGGCCGTCGAGAAGCTGGATAACTTCCAGCAGGTGGTTGACGCCAAAAACTTTCGTTTCCTGGACCAGGCAGGCTTCCCTGGAGTTTCTGCCCGGCAGGACCAGTCCGTCCAGCTTTTTCCGGCTGGCCAGCAGGGAAAATGGCAGCCCTCCCCTGACCGCCTTCAGGCTCCCTTCCAGGGTTAACTCCCCCACAAAAATGAACCTGGTCAGCTTCTCAGCCGGGACCATTCCCAGGTAGGCCAGCAGGCCCAGGGAAATCGGCAGGTCGAAAGCCGAACCTTCCTTCTTGCGGCTGGCCGGGGCCAGGTTGATGATGATTTTCTTGGCTGGAAAGTCAAAGCCGCAGTTTCGCAGGGCCGCCCGCACCCGTTCCTTGCTCTCCCTGACCGCGGCATCGGGCAGCCCAACGATGATAAAAGCCGGAAGGCCGGGCGAGATATCCACTTCCACTTCCACCTGGTAGGCCTCTATTCCATGCAGGGAGGCACTGATGATTCTGATGAGCATGATGCCAGAAGGAAAGACGAAGAGGGGCCGGTAAAATTCTCAGCAGCTCATTTCTTGGCGGTCAGGCCAAACTCTTTTGACAGCCGCTCTATTTCCTGTTCGATATCTTCTATCGACTGGACTTTTATCTTGGTGGTGGGAAACGGAGTTTCGTCACCGGGGCGGACAAAATCAATTCTGACCTCGGGTTGCTTCCGGCCTACCCTTTTGCGGGCGAGGGCCGGAGCGGCCGTTTCAACCTGGGCCGGAGAGGTAACGATTTCAGCCGGGGCAAAATCGCGGCTCTCCGCTTCTTCTATCTCTGCTTCCTTCGGTCTCTTTTCTCCCAGCACCCGCTCCCGGACGACGGGCACGGTCAGCCGGGCGATTTCCTTCAGGGTCTCCAGGACTCCCCGGCCGTTAATGGCTTCGGCCTCGATGTACGGGGCATTCCGGTGATTCAGCAGGCGGTTTAAAGTCTCGACCGGAATCAGGTTGGGCAGGTCCCTCTTGTTGTACTGGAAGACCAGGGGAATGCGGTTGAGGTCTATGTTGTGCTCCAGGCAATTCCTTCTCAAGCCGTCAAAACTCTCCTGGTTGGCATCGAGCAGCGGCATCTGGGAATCGGCCACGAAGACGATTCCGTCGGCTCCCTTAAGCACGCTCTTGCGCGAGGCCTCGTAGAAGACCTGGCCGGGGACCGTCAGCAGCTGGAAATGGACCTTGAAATCTCTGATGAGACCGGCCCTGATGGGCAGCAGGTCAAAGAAAAAAGTCCTCTCGGTTTCGGTTTCCAGGCAGACCAGCTCGCCCCGGTAAGCCGGTTCCAGCTTGAAATAGATGTACCTGAGGTTGGTGGTTTTACCGCTCAGACCGGGCCCGTAGTAGACAATCTTGATCGCGATGTTCTTGGTGACGTAATTGACATAGGCCATCTATTGAAGTCTCCCCATCAGGGCTATTGTTAGCATACCACAAGAATTTAGTCAACCGATGGAGCCGGTAGTTGAAAAATAGGGCCGTAAATTGCAAACCCGGGAAGCCTGTGCTATTTTTTCAACTGGCGGCCGGAGACCATGATTCAAGCCGCCGGATATGTCAAGCCTGCAAAGGAGAAAAAATTGGCAGAGCAAGTCTTCCGTTCCAGGCCACGAGTGGCGGTGATAGGCGGAAACAAACCTGATCCGGAATCCCTGAAAATCGCCTACCGGGTCGGACGGCTGCTGGCTGAAAAAGGCGCCGTGCTGGTCTGCGGAGGCCTGGGTGGCGTAATGGAAGAGGCAGCCCGGGGCTGCCGGGAAGCCGGGGGCCTCAGCCTGGGTATTCTTCCCGGCCAGAAGGTGGAAGAAGCCAATGATTACATAGATATTCCTGTGGCCACCGGGATCGGCTACAACCGGAACTCCATGGTGGTGCTGAATGCCCAGGCGGTGATCGCCATAGACGGAGAATACGGCACCCTGAGCGAAATTGCCTTTGCCAGAATTTTCGGCCGGAAAATCATCGGCCTCAATACCTGGTCCATACCGGGGGTCATCCCGGCCAGCTCTCCGGAAGAGGCAGTCAACCTGGCCCTGGAAGGTCTCAGATGAATCCCGATATCAAACTGGAAGAGCCCGCTCTCGCTGACGATGAGCCGGATCTGGCTGAAAAAACCCAAGAAGGTCAACTGCTGGACCTGCCCCTCCTCGAAAATTTCAAGCTGACCATTTCCTACGACGGCACCGATTACCACGGCTGGCAGAGACAGCCGAACCGGGTCACCATCCAGGGCAAACTGGAAGACGTCCTGATGAGAATCCTGGGCGAGAAGATCAACCTGCAGGCCGCGGGGCGGACCGACGCCGGGGTCCATGCCCTGGGCCAGGTGGCCAATTTCCGGGCCAACTGCCGCCTGGGCGAAGCCGAACTCCTCCGGGCCTTAAATGCCATGCTTCCCTTCGACATCCGCATCCTCAACGTGGAAAAGGTTCCTCCCGGTTTTCATGCCCGGAAGTCAGCCCGGTCCAAGGTTTATCGCTACCGGATAAAGCTTTCGCCCATCATCAGTCCTTTCGATTACCGGTATGTTCTGCATTACCCCTATCCCCTGGACATCCCGGCCATGGTCGAGGCCGCCCGGCTCTTTGAGCGGGAAGCCGACTTTTCCGCCTTTTCTTCAGGCGACTACCCCAACCCGGTCAGAAAAATCTTCAGCTCCAGGCTGGAGAATTGTGGAGATGAACTGGTCTACACGGTCGAGGCTAATGGCTTTCTGCGTTACATGGTCCGCACCATCGTCGGGACACTGATCATGACCGGGCGGGGACGACTTAAACCGGAAGACATTGACCTTCTTTTCGAGCAAAAAAAGAGAACCCTGTCCAGCCCCAGCGCCCCGGCCCGGGGTCTATGCCTGGTGCGGGTCAACTACTGACCGGTCAGCCCAGGACCAGGCCCATGACGTAGGCATCCTCCACCGGCCGGCTGTAATAATCCTTCCTCACCCCGAGAATGGAAAAACCGAGTTTCCGGTAAAGAGAAAGGGCCCGGTGGTTACTGACCCGGACTTCAAGCGATACAAAATGAACGCCGTTTTCTTTCAGGCGACCGAGCACGTGGCGCATGGCCAGCTCGCCCAGGCCCTGTCCCTGGAAATCAGGATGGATGGCCACGTTGTTTATCTGGGCCTCGTCGCCTATCTGCCAGAAAATAACGTAGCCGGCTATTCTTTTCTGCTCGCGGTGAACCACCACCAGGGGAAAGGAGATGGCCCGGTTCTGAATCTCCCCCAGAAAAGTCTCCCGGCTCCAGGGATTGGGAAAGCAGAGATTCTCTATGGCCAGGACTTCCGGCAGGTCCTCTTCTCTCATTCTCCTGATGAGCACAGGAGAGTCGTTATTCTCTGGCAGTTTTTTTCTCCTCGGCCTGGGATTGTCGATAATAAATCGGTTGAAGCGCGGCCGGGCTGAGCCCCTGCCCCCCGGCCAGGAGCTTTTGGCCGATCAGACCAACTTCAGCCGCGATGTGCAAGCTCCGATTGGAAAAAATGGCCCGCTGTCCAAGCCGGTCTTCAATCATGGAGCGGTAAAGCCTGGCCCCGGTTCCGATAAAAGTTGCCGGGCCGGTTGAAGGCAGTCGGTCCAGAAAATCCGCGGGGCGATAGGCACCGGCCGGGATGAGCTCCCTCAACTCTTCTCCGTCAGGCCTATACGCGCCGGCAAAAACCTCGCCCTTGCGGGCATCGATCATCGGCACCATTAACTCGACACCCAGGGCCAGAAGCTTTCGGGCCAGGGCCTCCAGGGCCGAAACGGCCGCCAGCGGACGGCCCGAGGCCAGAGCCAGGGCCTTGACCAGGCTCAGCCCTATCCTGATACCGGTAAAAGAACCGGGCCCGGCGGCCACGGCCAGTCCTTCCAGCTCATCAAATTTCAGGCCGGCCACCCGGAGCGCCTCGTCCACCGCCCGGAAGACCTGGCGGGAGTGCGAGGAAGGGGAAACATAGTTGACCTCAGCCAGGACCTCCCCCTTCCCGACTACAGCCACCGAGCCGAAGCGGGTGGTGGTATCAACGGCCAGCAGCATCTCGTTCCTGTTTCGTGCTGAAGAATTATTATTTATTTTAAGTAGTCTGCCCCTCAGAGCTTTTCGGCCACGGCCCGGGCCACGTCCAGGGTCTTGGCCGAACCGCCCATATCATAGGTCCTGACCTTGCCTTCCTTGATCACCTCGGCAATGGCCTGTTCCAGAATTGTTGCCTTACCCGTCTCACCCAGCCAGTCCAGCATCATCTTGGCCGCAAGCAGGGTGGCTATGGGGTTGACCTTGTACATCCCGGTGTACTTGGGAGCCGAGCCGTGAGTGGGCTCAAAGACTGCGTACTTCTCGCCGATATTGCCGGCGCAGGCAAAACCCAGTCCCCCGACCAGCTGAGCCCCGAGGTCAGAAATGATGTCTCCGAATAAATTCTCGGCCACCAGGACGTCGTAATCATGGGGGTTCTTCAGCAGCCACATGCACATGGCATCGACGTTGGCCTCGTAGAACTTGATGTCCGGAAACTCGGTGGCCACCTGTCGAGCCACTCTCAGCATCAGTCCGCCGGTTTCCCGCAGGACGTTGGGCTTTTCCACCAGGGTAACCGATTTCCGCTGATACTTGCGGGCGTATTCAAAGGCAGCCCGGACGATGCGTTCGCAGCCCTTCCTGGTCATGATCCTGGTGGAAACAGCTATTTCCTCGGCCGGAACATCCTTAAAATCCTTCATCTTGGGATGAAGCATGAAAGCTTCCCTGACCTTGTCCGGCAGCGGAAAGAACTCCACCCCGGCATAGCTGCCCTCGGTATTTTCCCTGAAAATCACCAGGTCTATGCCTTCCTTGTAATTAAGCGGGTTACCCGGGTAAGCCTTGCAGGGCCTGAGGTTGATATAAAGGTCAAATAGCTGTCGCAGCTTGACGATCGGGCTGACATAGGACAGGCCTTTTCCCTGGAGTTCCGGGGCCAGTTCCCTGGCCGCATCTTCCTTGGGCTTGGAAGTTATGGCCCCGAACAGACAGGCGTCGGTTTCTTTCAGGAGCTTGATGGTCCGGTCGGGAAGAGCATTCCCCTCCTTACACCAGAACTCCCAGCCTATATCCCCATAGATATACTCAGCATCCAGGTTCAACCGGTTAAGGACAATCATGGCCGCTTCCACGACTTCCTTGCCAATCCCGTCTCCGGGTAAAATTGCCAGCCGATACTTTGCCATTATGGTTCTCCTTCTGGAATTTTTGATAGTTGAGGGTGCTATTATGCCCGAAAATTGACTTTTCTGTCAATCAAATTCGGGACGGTTTCCGCCCTCCAATTCCCTACGGCCCCCTTCTTTTCAGAAAACCGAAAAGCCAAAAAAAAGGGCTTCCCGCGGGAAGCCCTAACCGGCAATCTCAAAAGAATTATTCTATTCCAGCCAGACCTTGACCGTCTCATCCTCCTCGTTAACTTCAATGATGGCCAGCGGCCCGACTTTCTTCAGCTCGGCCAGCAACTCCGGCAGGTTCAGGCTGCAGCCGTCACGCCCCAGTTTGACCTCTTTGTTATCAGCACAGCGGGCGAAGATCTCCACCAGGGCGATGGGCATGGTAATCTTGACTCTTTCCTTCCCGGTCTTGGTATCCGTAACCAGCACCTTGAACCATTTAACTTCTTTAGCCGGCTCGACCTTCGGGGTCTCCTGGACGGCTTTCTTAATAACCTGGTAATCATCCCTGTCGCCGGCCGGCAACAGGCTGGAGGTCAGGAGCAACAGCCCCAGAAGCAGGGCCGTGATCACAATTACTTTTTTCATGTTGTTTCTCCTTTTCTTTGATTTTTATCTATTCAATCCAGATTTCGATGATGTTGCCATCTTCTTCTATCCGGACCAGTTTCTCCTTGGCCGTGGCCAGGTCGGAAATAATGCGATTGAGGTCGTAGCCTTTTTCCTTTATTCTGGCCTTCTCTTCCTCAGACATGGCCTGAATGGCCAGGTCGGCCAGGGCCAGCGGCAGATTTATTGACAGGCTGGGGGCCTTCTTTCCCTTTTCATAAACCCTGATCTTGAGAAGACGCAGGCCTTCCCTTCCCGGCCGGTCGGGAATATCTTTCAGGGCCTGGGGCGAAATTCTGAGAACGGCAATCCTGGCCCGGTCCACCAGCTCCTGGTCTTTTTCCGTTTCTATTAACTTGCGCAGCACCGGCAGGGCCTGGCCGGCCAGGTCCTTATCCTTCAGGTAACTCATCTTCATGGCCGCGTAGTACCTGATAACCCGGCTGGGACTGGACAGCCGGTCCAGGAGCAAGCGGCCGTACTCTTTCTGGCCCTGGTTGAAAAGCCTGAAGGCCAAATCAATTATGGCTATCTCGGCCTCTTCCACCAGTCCCTGGGAACGATCCGGTCGCTTCAGGAAAGCCTGGAAGGAATCAAGGGCGGCCTTTTCTTTTCCAGTTTGTTCAGACTGGCTTTTGCCAAGATAGAACAGCGCCTGGGAATAATAGCTGCTCTGCGGGTGGTTGTTGATCAGGCTTGTCAATTTCTTCTCGGCCTCGGTCCAGTTCTTGTCAAAGATCAGGAGCTTGGCTTCCTGCAGAAGCCTTTCGTCCTCACCACCCCGGGCCTGGCCGGAAGCGGGCTGCCCGGCTCCCAGGGCCAGGAGCACCGCTATGATTAATATCAGGTTTATATTTTTCTTCACCTTAAACCTCTCCTTGCTGGAGTTCTTTCTTGACCAGGTTTATTTTAAGCAGCAGCTGTTTTTCTTCGACCATCTCCCGGACCTTTGCCAGTTCCCGGGCCGATAGCTCAGGGCTGAGCTGGCTGAGCTCCAGGAAAAGAAGCTCAATCTGGTCGCAGATGGCCCGGGCCTTCATCAGCCGCCAGTCATCGAGCTGGTTATTGAGGTATTTCTTTTCGGTCAGCAGTTGCTGGATCCTTTCCTGGCGGACGAGCCCCGATTCTCCGGCCTGGCCGTTCTGAAGCAGGTCGAGCAGGAGATACTGGCTGCGTTCCAGGTAATCTATGGTTTCCCTCCGGGCCAGGGCCAGGTCAACCCGCTCCACCAGGTCTGCCGGCAGGGAAATACCCGTTTCCTGGCGGGCCACCATGGTACCGGGTTTCTGTGGCCTCAGGACCAGAAAAGTCAGGGCCCCGCCCAGCAGCAATCCCAGGAAAAGTCCGGCCACCACCGGCTGCCATTTCCAGAATCTCCAGCCGGAAGGAGCTTGAGCCGGAGCTGTCCGCTCCTTCTGCGCCCAGACCTTATCTGTTATTTCCACTGGAAGCGACTCCCAGTCCACCGTGGCCATGACCTCTTTCAGTTCCTCTTTGAAGTCAGCGGCCATCGACATCAGTTTCCTGGTCTCTTCCAGCTCGGCCCGGCAGGCCGCGCAGACTTTTAAGTGGGCAGCCATTTCCTCGGTTCTTCCGTGAGGAAGCTGGCCGCCGACGAAAGCCGGCCATTCCTTTTTATATTTCCTGCAGGCCTTCATCGGGCACCTCCCAGGCTGGGGGCCAGGGTCTTTCGCAGGTTCTGGATGGCCTTGAAATGAAGGGACTTGACCGTGCCCACGGCTATTCCCAGGCGATCGGCAATTTCCTCGTACTTCAGGTCATCAAAGTGATGAAGGATGAACACCAGCCGCTGTTTTTCCGGCAGGGCCTGGACCGCCCGATGAATCAGCTCACCGGTCTGGAAGCAGCCCGGGTCTTCGCGGTCGGTGGCCAGGTCGGCCCGGTCCAGGTCCAGTCCGTCCAGGCTGTCCTTTTTCCTGGTCTTTTTGCGCCGGAGAAAATCTATACTCAGGTTCCTGGCTATCTGCATCAACCAGGCCTGGAAGCTTTCCCCGGCCCGATAGCTCTGAATTTTTTCATACAGCCGGAGGAAAACTTCCTGGACCAGGTCCAGGGCATCTTCCCTGTCCCGAACCATGGAGTAGGCCAGGATGAAGACCTTCTGCTGGTAGGCAGCCACGAGTTTCATGAAAGCTTCCCTGTCTCCATTTTTAACCCGGGCAACCAGAAATTCGACCTGCGGTTCAGCTGTCCGTTCATTTTTCTGTTCCATCCTCTGACTCTGTCCCGGCCTGTGTCTTTTCGCCCATAGTATATTCCTATTCCAGCCATAAAAGTACCTTTTCCCGGTCGGTCAGGACCTCGGCCAGTAACCCCGGCGGCATCTCCCGGACCGCCCGGCTGAAACCTTTCATATCAAACTCAAAGTCCGGGCCATGAGAACCAACCTGGCTTTCGGCCTCGTGATTCAATCCCTCTTTGACCAGCCAGAGAGGCAGGGAAATCCTGAGAAGTTGCCCCTCATCCGGGTCGTAGACCAGCATTTTCAGACGGTGTGGCTGGGATGAAGAAGAACGGGTGGATAATTTAAGAACCCGCTGCCTGACTCTCTGCAACTCCGCCTCCGCTTCCCCTTCTGTTTTTTCGACCGCCACCACCAGGCAGGAAGACAGGGTCAGCAGGATGGCAGCTATTACCAGCAGGGTTTTCAGTCCAGGCAGCATCTTGTTCTCCTTATCTCTGGCTTACACCAGAAACTACGGAGAGCAAGAGCCAAAGGTTTACCGGCCAGAGGATTTTCGACCTTTAAGAACAGACTTCCCCCTTGTCTGGGGCATAGGGGTAATTAAAGTCCGCTCCGGCCAGGAAATATATCAGAATTTACGGAAATTTCTTCTCTGCTGTGGCCCGGAACCGAACCGGCGTTCGCCGCCGCTTTTTTTCTCGCCTTTCGGCCTGGCGTCATTGACTATGATTTTGCGGCCGTCGAACTCGGTCCCGTTGAGCTTGTCCTTAGCTTCCTGGGCGCCTTCTTCGGTTGACATTTCCACAAAGCCAAAGCCCCGACCCTGCAGGATGTTAACTGAGGTAACTTCTCCGTACTGAGAAAATAATTCCTTCAGTCTGTCCTCGGTGGTCTTGTAGTTTAAGTTACCCACATAAAGCTTTAAAGACATAAAAAAAACCTCCTCGACCTCTCCATATCGGATGCCCCCGTTAAGGAAGGAACAACTCGACTGAAAAGGCAGAATTAATGATGCCACAGCAAAAAACCAAAATCAATAAAAATTTTTCTGGGGTCAGGTGGGAGGATGAAGGCGTTTTTTGAACCAGACCCGGAGCTGTTCCATTTTGGCCCGCTGTCCGGCCGGGGCCCGGCGCCGGCAGCTGGACATTTCCTCCGAACCCGGCGGTGCGCCCCAGCGGATTTCGGGACAATCGTTGGGGTTATAGCCCATTTCGAAGGCTTCTTTCCTTTTCAGGATTTCTTCCAGAGTCAGGACCTGAAGCCGGCCGTCGGACCGGGGGTAGGAGATATGCAGGCTGCGGGCCAGCTCCGCTGAGCGCTTCTTCAACCTGACCCGGACCTCCTCGGGCTTTTCCGAGGCTTTCAGGCGGTACATTTCCGGGTGAGCGATAACCTTGTCTGGAAATTCATCAATGGTATCCATCGCCATCAACAGGCGCAAATCACGGTTGGGGGTGGAGAAATCTTCCCAGGGTCCGGCAGCCAGGAAAACACCCGCCCCGGAGGGCATCGGTATCACCTGCCCCGGATGAGCCCTCATGTACTTTTCACCATTCTCCACCGATTCCACCCTGACCAGAAGCTGCTCGTAAAGAGCCTGGAATAATTCCCTCAGGGCTGTCTCCGGGTCCAGCGGCCGGGGGTTGATGAGCCTTTCCATATTACTATAAAAAAGCTCCGGCCCAAGCCCCCGCTGTTCGAGAGAGAAGTACCCATAATCCTGGCTTTGCTGGATTTCCCCGTTGCTAAGCAGCCTCAAGCGGCCCGAGGACCTGACTATCGGCCTGAAGGCCTTGAAACCGGGCGCTCCCACCACTTCGGAAGTGGCAAAGATAAAATTTCCCTTCCAGAAACGTTTTAACCCGACCGTTCCGTCGGGCTGGGCGTCAACCGCCAGCAGGACTCCCGGCCTGGCTTCGCTCTGTGGTTCCCAGCGGACAACGACCAGGGTGTGGCCATAGGGGTCGGCATAAACCGTTCCCGGCCTGAGGGCTTCCCGCTGAAGTGGCAGGGGGTAATAATCGGAGCTGTCTTCAGAGAGAGACACTCGGCCCGTTCCGGAATGCACCACGTTCATCACCTGCCGCATCATCCGGGCAAATTTCTGAATCTCGTTCCCGGCGCCTGCCGGGAGCTCGTTGTGAAACCAGCGGCCTGGGGCCGGAGGCGCGGCCAGCGACCCGCGCGAACACTCATGGAAGCCAAAGGGAAGCCGCATCTTCCAGGCAAAGTAGGCCCGGAGAAAAAACGGATTATCGGCACAGTCCGGCTTAAGTTTGAGCTGGCCGTCCTCGTTCTGGCCGAGATGGTTATGCAGAAAGTTATGGTCCGGTCGGTTGAGAACGGAATTCAGGTCGGGCCAGGAATCCTTTTCGCTGGCCTCCAGGAACAGGGCCTCCAGCCAGGCGGAAAATAGATTCTCGTGGGTCCGGTCCCAGTCCTTTTCAGCTTTCCAGAAAACGTTCGTTTCCGGTAGAGCTGGCCGACCGGAATCCACCGTCATCAACTTCGATTCGACCGTCTGGCCTCCCAGAAGCATTTCCAGCCGGTATTGACCCGGCTCTCGAATTTGCCCCTCCCACCAGGACCAGAAGGGCGGACCGCCTCCCCTCTTCTTGAGTACCAGCTTCAGTTTCTCTCCGTTTTCCCGGCGGAAGACAATTTCCAGGCGGCGGGCGACCGGTTCTTCCTCGGCCACGACCAGCAGGCGAAATCCGGACTCCATGCTCAGCCGGGCCGGAGAAATTAAAACGGATAGCTTGCGGTCGGAAGCTCCCGACAGCTGGCTGACCACCGCCCACAAAAGGCAGCAGCTCAACCAGAAAATCGGCGACTTCTTTTTCATCGGGGCAATCAGATTTCAGGCTATTTTGATTCAACCCGGTCGCTTTGTCAAATCAGCCAGCTTTTATTTCTTGGGGCTCCTGAAGTAAAATAACCGAGCAGGAGGCCAAATGAAAAAACGAGTTCTCTGGATACTGCTGATTATCTTCTTTTTTATATTGATTATCGCTCTCGGCCTGTCCTATTTCTTTTATAAAATCGGGCCGAAAGAAGCGGCCGTGGCCGGCAATTCGTACCTGGAAATAAAACTGGAAGGCCAGCTCGAAGACTATTCCCCTTCCATCCCCTTCCTTGAATTCTTTCCGGAAACTACCATTTCTCTCTATGACACCTGGATGAACCTGCGCAAAGCGGCCAGGGATCCCAGGATCAAGGCCGTGGTCATAAAATTCGGCATGCTGGAGGCTGATTGGGCCAAAATGGAAGAACTGCGGCAGTCGGTTCTGGCTTTCCGGGAATCGGGCAAACCGGTCATTGCTTACTTTGAGGAATCGCCAGAAGCTGACAAGGAATACTACCTGGCCACTGCCTGCGACCGGATCGTCCTGCACCCTCTGGGCTGGCTTGGAATTAACGGCCTGGCCGCTTACGTCCCCTTTTTCAAGGGAACGCTGGACAGCCTGGGCATAAAGGCCGAGTTCGAGCACATCGAAGAATACAAGACCGCCTACAACCAGTTTACAGAGTCGGGTTTCACTCCAGCTCACCGGGAAATGCTTCTCTCAATATATGAAGATATTTTCAACTATTACCTGAAAGAAATCGCCGCCGCCAGAAATAAGACTCCCGAGGAGATGCGGCAGCTGATTGACAAGGGCTACTTCAAAGGAAGAGAGGCCATGGCCAGCGGTCTGGTGGACGAGCTGGCCTACGAAGACCAGCTTTTCCAGAAAAGCAACCTGGAAAAATACCGGGAACTGACCCGCATTACCAACGAAAAATACGCCAGCGTCAGGCCCGAGGGGCTGGGCTTGAACCTGGGGAAGAAAGTTGCCCTGATTTTTGCTGGCGGGACCATTCTCAGCGGCTCGGCCGAACAGGTGGTCCTGGGCAGCGAGACCTTCAGCCGCTGGTTGAGGGCGGCGGTCAAGGATAAATCCATCGAGGCCATCATCGTCAGGGTGGACAGTCCGGGTGGTTCGGCCGTCGGTTCCGACATCATCTGGCACGAGCTGGTCAAGGCCCGGGCCGAAAAGCCGGTGGTCATTTCCATGTCCGGCCTGGCCGGTTCAGGGGGATACTGGCTCTCTCTCGGCGGGCACCGGATCATCGCCCAGCCCCAGACCCTGACCGGGTCCATCGGGGTAATAGCCGGCAAGTTCAGTTTTGCCGGCCTGATGGAAAAACTGGGGCTTACTGCCGACAGGCTGGTCATCGGGAAAAATGCCGACGCCTTTTCCCCCTACCGCAGCTTCACTCCCGAAGAAAGGAAAATCCTGCGGGAAGAAATCGGTTACATCTATGAACAGTTCCTGGAGCGGGTGGCCACCGCCCGCAACCTGCCCCTGGAAGAAGTGGAGCGCCTGGGCCGGGGCCGGGTCTGGACCGGGCGCCAGGCCAGGGACTTAAAACTGGTCGACGACCTGGGCGGCCTGTTCCAGGCCATGGAGGCGGCCCGGGAGCTGGCCGGAATTCCCCCGGAAACAGAACTCCGCCTGGTGGTCTGGCCGGCCAGGCGCAGCCTGTGGGATCTGATCCTGGGCAGAAAAACGGAACTGGCCCGGGTCCGCTCAACAGTCGAGTTCCTGTCCCGCACCCGGAAAACCATGGAAATATTTTCCCGGGCCAGGGTCTGGACCCTGATGCCTTTCTGGGTGTACTGAAAATAACCCGGTTTCGATAGTTCGAGAGAGGCAGCCGGTTACTTTTTTTCCCTGACGATGACTTTCTCGTCCGGCTTGATCAGCCAGAGTTTTTCCCGGGCTTCTTTCTCCAGGGCGGCCGGGTTCTTTTCCAGCTCCCGGATTTCGGCCTCCAGCTTTTCCTTGCGAGCCGTCAAATCCTGGATCTGGGCCTGGAGTTCCTGGTACCTTTTCTTGGATTTCTGGATATCGAGAAAGCCCTTTTTCCCGAAAAAGGTGGTAAACAGGGTGGCCAGCAGGAAGATGGTAACCAGCAGGTAGAAAAACTTCTTTCTGGTTGACGGCTGTCGACCAGTTCTCGTCCTTTCCATCACAGGAGCTCCAGCCCGGCCCGGAGCAGGGCCCGGGCTTCTTTCTCGTCTCCGGCCTCGGCGTAGCACCTGATGAGGGGCTCTGTTCCGGAAAACCTGAGAATCAACCAGCGGTCGTCATCAAAATCAAGCTTCAGACCATCCATGGTCTCTACCGATTGAACCACCCGTTTTCCCAGGCGGCCGGGCGGATTTTTTATCAGCGCTTCCAGTTTCCTGGCCCTGTCCGGGGTCAGTTTAATGTTCTGCTGGACCCCGACCATCAGGCCATATTTCTTGAATAGCTGCTGCAGGAGCTGGGACAGGCTCAAACCGCAGACGGCCACCATCTCGGCCACCAGCAGGCCGGCGAAGATTCCGTCCTTTTCGGGCAGGTGGTCGCGGACGGCCAGGCAGGCGCTCTCCTCTCCGCCGAATATGATTTTGTTCTGGAGGAACAGGTCGGCCATGTACTTGAAACCGACCGGGGTGCGGTAGAGGGGCACGTCGTAGTGCCTGGCAATCCGGTCAATCAGGTGGGTGGTGGTCACCGACCTGGCCACTCCCCCGCGCCAGCCCTTGACCGCCAGCAGGTATTCAAGGATCAGGGCCAGGATATAATTCGGGATGACCACCTGGCCTTTCTCGTTCACCACGCCGAAGCGGTCTCCGTCGGCATCGGTGGCCAGACCGAGGGCACAGTCCCTTTCCCTGACCAGCCGCTTCAGCTCGGCCAGGTTGGTCTCGGTGCAGGAAGGGGAAATTCCCCCGAAGTAAGGATCTATGTAGCCGTGAATGACCTCGATCGGAACGCCGTTCTCTTCCAGGATTTCATCCAGGTATTCCCGGCTGGTGCCGAACAGCAGGTCGATGCCGATCCTGATTTCCGATTTCTTGATGGCCGCAAAGTCAATCTTGTTCTGCAGGAATTCCAGGTAGTCCTTCTGCAGGTCAACCCGGTGAATATAAGACCGGTCCGGGTAATAATGCGGAGCCACCGTCTCCGGGCTGATCTTCTCCACTTCTTTTTCAATCTGGTCGGTAATCTCCGGAAGGGCCGGGGCCCCGCTGGCCACGTTGAACTTCAAGCCATTGAACTCAGGCGGATTGAAGGAGGCGGTAAAATTTATACCGCCGGCATGTCGACCACGGATGATCCGGTAAGCCAGGGCCTGCGACGGGCAATCGCGGTCGGCCAGGTAGACCTGGATCCTGTTTCTGGACAGAAGCGCAGCCGCCTCTTCGGCAAACCTTTCTGACAGGAAGCGGGTATCATAACCGATGGCCAGCGACAGTTCCTGCCCCGGGTACTGGGTCCGGAGAAAATTAACGATGGCCTGAACCACCCGGCGGACATTGGAGAAGGTAAATTCTTCCCCCATCACCGCCCGCCAGCCAGAAGTGCCAAACCTGATCATCGACGCTTTTTTCTACCAACTATCAACAAGAAATTATCACAAGAGAGAACTTATTTCAATTAACCTGGAAAGCCGGAAGCCGGGTCAGAAAAAATTTTTCACCATCCGGCCGTGAAAATGATGCCGGGGACTGGGTGAATAGGTCAGCGGGGAACCGGAAACTGGAATTTCCGGCCAACCGCCGGCTTGTTCCCGCCTCCTTCCCCTGCATCATAAATATTTAACGGGCGATTAGCCGGGCGGCCCAGGCTTCTCCTTGTAAGGTTACTGGAAACCAGAGCCGTTTTAATTGACTGGACTCCTTGAATATCATAACCTTGAATTAAATCATGCCCGAAAAACCAAGAACCCTGGCGGGTGTGGCCCTGGTTTCGGCCCAGATTCTGGCCCTGGAGCTCATCCTGACCAGGTTCTTTTCCATTTCCCAGGGCTACCACTATGCTTTCCTGGTGGTCAGCCTGGCCTTTCTGGGGTTCGGGGCCGGCTCACTGTTTCTGTTTTCCGGGCATCTCAGAAAATTCCTGGAAAGAGCGGAAGCCCTGGCCCTCCTGGCCCTCGTTTCGGGCCTGGTGGTTCCGCTGGTTTTCTTCCTGGTGAACCGGCTGCCCTTCAACCCCCTGGAACTCCTCTGGGATCAGGCCAGGTTGTTTATCCTGCCCATTCACTATCTTATCCTGAGTCTACCTTTTCTACTGGGTGGTTTGATCATTTCCCTGGCCCTGACCAGGCTGGCCGGGGTCGTTCACAGAGTTTATTTTGCTGACCTGACGGGGGCCGCAGCCGGAATAATTTTTTCTGCCCTGAGTTTCAGGCTGGCCGGGGACCGAGGCGCCATCTGGCTGCTGGTTCTTCTCCCGCTGGCAGCCTCCTGGCTTTTTATACCCTGGGCCAGCCTCGCCCGCTCCGGAAAAGTAAAGCAAATCCTGGGAACCGTGCTGATCATATCGGCGCTGGCTCTTTGCGGAAAAGAACTAAGTTTCAGAATTTCCGACTACAAATCACTTGCTTTTTTCCTGAAGCAAAAGGGGGTCGCCCTGACCGCCACCCGCTGGGACGAAAAAACGCGGCTCGATCTCTTCGAGTCGCCGGCCGTCCGCTATGCCCCGGGCCTCAGCCTGAATTACAACGGCCCGCTTCCGGAGCAGACCGGGCTTTCCCTGGACGCCGAAAGAATTTATGCCCTGAATGATAAAGGTCAACCGGCCTTCCTGGATTACCTGCCGCTCTGGGCGGCTTTTGAATTCAACCGGGGTGGCCGATTCCTGTTGCTTAATCCTGCCGGCGACCTGGAACTGCTCTTAAGCCTGAAAGCAGAAGCTTCGCTTATTACTATTTTTATAGAAAGCCAGCTGCTCGGTGAGGTTCACAGAGATCGGATCGGACAGCTGAGGCGAACCGGGCAGTCCGCTACCTCCGTCCAGCTCATAACAGTCGAGCCCCGGGCCGGGTTAAACCAGGAAAGAAAAAGGAAAGCAGAATTTGACCTGTTAGTTTATCCCCTGCCGGACCTTCCTGGAAGTTACAGCACGGGATTTTTCGGGCCCGGAGAAGATTACTTGATGACGGCCGAAGCCGTCGATCTGATCTACGAGCTCCTGAGCCCGCGTGGCCTGGTCACGGCTCTTTTCTACTTTTTGCCGCCGCCCCGCCAGGAATTGCGCTTCCTGGCCCTTTGGGTGGAAGGACTGGAAAGGCGCGGCCTCAGGCCCGAAAGACATATCGTCTTTCTGAGAACTCCTGAAACCATAACCTACCTTATAAAAAAGCAGGCATTTACCCAGGAGGACATCAGCCGGCTGAAGAAATTTGCTGACCACCGCTTATACGACCTGATAATTCCCGGCCAGGAAATCAGGGTAGATTCGAGGCCTTCTATTCAGACCGACCGTCGCGCCTGGGAAGAACTGGCCGGGTGGCTTTTTGACCATGAAAAACGACAGGCCCTCTACAGCAATTATATTTTCGACATCAGGCCGCCGGATGACAACCGGCCTTTCTTTCGCGATTTTATGGAGTGGAAGCGCTGGCCGGATATCAGGAAATTTTTCAACCGGAAAGCCTATCCCCTGTTCCTCGGCAAGTACCTGCTGGTCTTTCTGCTGATTCAATCGCTGGCCTTAGGCCTGCTCGTCATTGTCCTTCCGCTTCTGAGGTCGGCTCGCCGCCTGCTGCCGCAGGTGGCCGGCAAGAGCCTGGCCTTTTTCTATTTCGCCAGCCTCGGCGCCGGTTACATGCTGGTGGAAATCACCCTTTTCCATAAATTCATATTGCTAATCGGACATCCAACCTACTCTCTCAGCGCGGTCCTGTTTTTCCTGTTAGGCGCTTCGGGAGCCGGCAGCCTGAGCCTGGCCAGCCTGCGCCGGAAAACCGGCCAGGCCGGATTGGTTTACTGGCCACTTCTCTGCCTCCTGGTCATTCTGCTGGTAACTGCCCTCCTGGAACTCTTCGGAGGTATTTTTCTCGGGCTCGGCCTGGCCTGGAGGCTGCTCCTCTGCTTGCTGCTGGTATTTCCGCTCGGTTTCTGCCTGGGAATTCCTTTCCCGGCCGGCCTGGGCCATTTCCAGTCCCGGTCGCCGTTGATGATACCTTTTGCCTTTGCGGCCAATGCTTTCTTCAGTCTGCTGGCCTCGGTCTGGGGCCTGGTCCAGGCCCAGATCTCAGGATACAGGTCGGTATTTTTCGTTTCGGCCGGTTGCTACCTGCTAGCGTTTCTCTTTTTCTATCTCGCCCACCATCGGGACAAACCGGACGTCGAGTAACTGCTTGACCACCGGCTTGCCTCCCGATTTCCTAACCAGGGTCAGCGTCTGGAAGAAGACGGTGCTGCCCACCGGTATCACCAGCCTGCCCCCCTCGGCTAATTGTTGGAAAAGCGGGGGCGGAATATGATTGGCAGCACAGGTCACCAGAATGGCATCAAAAGGAGCCTCTTCCGGCCAGCCGAAATAGCCGTCCGCCCAGCGCACCCTGACCCCGGTATAATTTAATGATTGCAGAACACTGGCCGCACGCCCGGCCAGTGTCTCCCTGATTTCTATTGAAAAAACGCGGTCAGTCAGTTGATTCAGAACGGCTGCCTGGTAGCCCGAACCGGTGCCGATTTCCAGCACCTTGTCACCGGGCTTGACCTCGGCCACGGCCGTCATCAGGGCCACGATGTAAGGCTGGGAGATGGTCTGGCCTTCCCCTATGGGCAGCGGATAGTCCTCGTAGGCTTCCCGGCGGTATTGTTCGGGAACGAAAAGGTGGCGGGGCACGGCCAGCAGGGCCTGGAGCAGTCTTTCGTCCTTAAGGCCCCGGCTCTCGACCTGGTACCTGACCATCTGTTCCCTTTTCCTCTGGAAAAAGGCTTCATCCTTATCTGGCTTACCCTGCGGGCTGAGCCATGATAGTGAGCCAAGTACCAGCAACAGCAGTCCCGGGAAAAGATTTGGCCTTCTCACATTTTTATTTTATAGCAGACCGGGTTGAAGAGCCAGAAAATCATATCACCCCTGAAGGGTAAGGAGGCCGATAAAAAATCACCTCCGGATTAGCCAGAAGCGGTGATTGACCGGTTCCGGCATTGTTTTAAGCTCAGGATAAGGTAGGAAAGGGCAAAACTAACTGTGAGAAAAAAATATTTGACACGGAGAAACATTTTTGATAATTGATAATCAGGCATGCAAGGAACTGAACTCCTTAATGGGAAGAAGGCAATCTATCCAGGATCATTTGACCCTATCACCAACGGACATGTCGATATTATTCAAAGGGGGAAGAAGATTTTCGACAAAATTATTGTGGGTGTCCTGGACAACCCCAAAAAAATGCCCCTGTTTTCAGCGGAGGAACGGGTGGAACTGATAAGGCAGACGTTCGCCGGCGACAGCGCCGTTGAGGTCAAGACCTTCGGCGGCCTGCTGGTGGAATTCGCCCGCCAGAACCAGGCCGACGCCGTCATCAGGGGACTCAGAGCCATCTCCGACTTCGAGTACGAGTTCCAGATGGCTTTGATGAACCGCAAGCTGTGGAGTGAAATCGAGACCCTGTTCATGATGCCCAGCCTGAAGTACTCATTTCTCAGTTCCAACCTGGTCAAGGAAGTCTTTCAACTGGGAGGCTGCATTAAGGACCTGGTTCCGCCGGTGGTGGAAGAGGCCCTTAAGAATAAATTTAAGAATCTCAATAAATAAAGGCGGTAAAAATGTTGGGTTTAGCCAAGGAAAAGAGCGTGGTCGGACTCGATATCGGGTCCTATTCCGTCAAGGCAGTCGAATTAAAAATCAAGGAAAAGGGAGATACCACCCACTACGAAGTTCAGAAGATCGGTTACGAGCCGCTCCCCCACGACGCCATCGTGGAAGGCACCATCATCGATTCCACCGCGGTCAGCGAAACCATTAAGCTGCTGTTCGAGAACGCCAAGATTGCCACCCGCGATGTGGCCATCTCCATCTCCGGCAACTCGGTCATCATCAAGAAGATCTCCCTGCCGGCCATGGACCAGCAGGAACTGGCCGAGTCCATCATCTGGGAGGCCAAGCACAACATCCCCTACAACTACGAGGAAACCAATGTTGATTACCACGTGGTCAAGTCTCCCCGCGGCGCCGAGGGCACGGTCGACATCCTGCTGGTGGCGGCCAAGAAGGATAAAATCGCCAACTACAGCAACGCCGTGAGTGTGGCCAGGAAGAACCTGGTGGCCATCGAGGTGGACATCTTCTCCCTGATCAACGCTTTCGAAATCAACTACCCGGAAATCTTCAAGGAGAAGACGGTGGCCCTGATCAACATGGGGGCCAACATCACCAACGTGGGAATAGTTGAGCACGGCGTGCCCCAGCTGTTCCGGGACCTGTCCCTGGGCGGATACTTCTTCACCGAGAATATCCGCAAGGAACTGAACGTCTCTTTCGAAGAAGCCGAGGCCGCCCTGAAAGGGATACCGGGTAAAAACATTAACGCCGACCAGTTTGCCTCCGTCCTGACCATGAACATCCGGGACCTGCTGGATGAAATGGAAAAGACCTTTTCTTTCTATGAAGCCGGGGAAAAACGGGAACGCCGCATCGAACAGATTTTCCTGAGCGGCGGTCTGGCCCTGATTCCCAACATGGTCAGCGCCTTCGAGCTGAAGTTCCGGATCAAGACCGAGTTGCTCAATCCTTTCAGGTCGATAAAATTTGACGAGAAGAAGTTCGAATCCATTTATTTTAATGAAATGGCCCCTGTCTTCGGGGTGGCCGTCGGACTTTCAACGAGAAAGGCAGAGAAATGAGCCATGATCAGGATTAACTTATTAAAACCGGAAGCCAAGGAAGCCAGGGAACCTGAAAAGCCAGGTTTACCTAAGGTTGCGAAGGAAAGGAAGAGAGCCAGCCTCGGCACCATCATCTTTCTGCTGCTGCTGGTCAGCCTGGCCGGCTACTACTTTTACCAGCACTGGCAGATCCAGAAGGAGAAGCAGCTGATTGCCCAGGCCCAGCAGGAAAAGAACCAGCTGCAGTACGTGGTGGCCAAGCTGGAGGAGGTCAAGCTGCAAAAGGCCAACCTGGAGATGAAGATCAACCTGATCAGACAGCTGAAGGCCAACCAGGATATTGCCGTCAGGATAATGGATGAGATCAACCGCCGGATACCTGACTATGTCTGGCTGAAAGACGCCAGCTTCGACGGGCAGACCCTGAAGATCAAGGGCGAGGCCATTTCTAACAATTTGATTGCTGATTTCATCACCAACCTGCAGCGCAGCGAGACCTTCGGGCAGGTCAACCTGATCGTCTCAACCCAGAAAACCCAGGGAGGGGTGGTCTACCTGGAATTTGACATGACCGTCCCGGTGAAGAAGCCCCAGGTTGAACAACCGCAACCGGCCAAGCCCAAACCCACTCCCCAGACCACGAGAAGGAGATAGCCATGAGAAACTGGCCCTGGTATGGATACCTAATACTGGCCATAGTTATCTTCGCCCTGGCCTTCTTTTTCTACTTCAAACCGCGCAACGAACAGATCCAGGACCTGCGGCAGCAGCGGGAAAAGCTGGAAAAAGAAGTCCAGGTCTTGAAGGAAAAGAAGAAAGAACTGGACAAAATCGAGGCGGAGCTGGTGGTGCTGAATGCCACCCTCAAAGACCTGGAGCAGATCATCCCCCAGCAGAAAGAAATAGCCGAAATTCTGAGGCGCATCCAGCAGCTGGCCTACGATTCACGGCTCAATGTCCTGAAGTTTCAGCCCCGGGGTGAAATCAAGAAGGAATTTTACGCCGAGTGGCCGATCAACATTGAGGTCTCCGGCACCTATCACAACCTGGGGATTTTCTTCGATAAATTGAGCAATTTTGCCAGGCTGTTCAACGTCAACAACTTCAGCATCAGCGCCCTGAACAACCAGACCGAGACTCTGACCATAGGCGCCAAGTTTGTAACCACCACCTATTACTTTCTGGAAGAACAGCCTCAACCGGCCAAGACCCCGGCCGGGCAGCAACAGCCGAGGAAATAACATGAGAAAGATAAGCATTCTGGTACTGGCCTTATTGATAGCAGGGATTTCCGGTTGGCTGACTCCGGTCTCTGGCCAGGAAGTTCAGCAGACCGGGCAACAACAGGAGCAACAGCAGGAGACCATAATTTCCCCGCAGCAGGCCCTGAGCACCCTACCGCCCCGCGCCTCCTATAACCCGGGCGGACGCCGGGACCCGTTCAAGGACCTGATCGGTCCCGGAAAGGGCGGAGGTAAAACCACCGTGGCCGAAGGGCAGTTAACCATAGATAATGCCACCCTGGTGGGCATCGTCAAGACTCCCAAGAGTTTCGTGGCCATAGTTTCTGGACCCCAGGAATTCCCCTACTTCCTGAAAATCGGAGATAGACTGGCCGATGGCTATGTCTATTCCATCAGCGCCTCGCAGGTGGTCTTCCGCAAGACCCACGAAAGGGGCATCCCCCTGATGAGGCCCAGAGACGTTGTTAAAGAAATCAATCCGGAGGAGCGTTAACATGAAAAGGAAAGTTTGTTGGCTTATTCTGGCAACGATAAATCTTATCCTGGTTTCGGCTTTCCTGGTCCAGGCTGCCGTGCTGAGCAAGATTGAGGTCAAGCCGGGCTTGCTCTCAACCAGGGTCATCCTTACAGCTGATAGCCCAATCCAGGTTAAGGGGTTGAGCTACGTTTCCGAAACTCCCCCGGTGCTGTCGATGGAACTGGTCAAGGCCAGGCCGGTTGAGCTGCCGGCCACCATGGAACCGGGCAGCCGCCTGGTCAGGAACATCCGGGTGGAACCGCTCGGAGAAAACCTGAGAATCCAGATGCAGTTAAAAGATAAGGTCCCCTTCCGACTGCTGGTTGAAGGCAGCCAGACCGTCCTGGAATTTAACGAGTTCCTGAGGGCTGCCTCCTACCAGATCGACCCGGCCATGACGGCCCTGATCCGACCCGAAAATCAGGTCAGTTTCGCCGACCTTAATGTGAAAAGCGAGGCCGATAAGGTCAGCTTCTTGATCAACCTGACCGGCGAGGCCCCGCTTCAGACTTTTGCCCTGGAGAACCCCAGCCGGCTGGTGGTGGACCTGCTCAACACCAGCTTCCCCAGACCCAGCCAGTCCTACCAGGTGGGCCGGGCCAACGTGGAGAAGGTCAGGGTGGCCCAGTTCAAGGCTGGCGACCCCTGCCCCATCACCAGGCTGGTCTTTGACCTGAAGGATGCCGGCTGGTATTCTCTCGACTCCACGCCCCGCGGCCTCCAGATTTCCTTCTATTCGCCCGAGGCGGTGGTAGTGGCTGAGAAGCCGGCCGAACCGGTTAAGAAGACCGAGCCGGTCAAGACCGCCCTGGCCAACGCCATGCCCGCTCCGGAAGACCAAAGCAACAAGAAGCCGGCCATAAAAGTTGAGGAAAAGACCGAAATACAGCCGGTAAAAACTGAACCGGCACCTGCTGAAAGCAAGGCAGAACCAGAGCCCAAGGCGGCCAAACCCCAGGCCCAGGAAAAAGACCAGTTCAAACCCCGGGTCATCCAGGCCGCTGAAGATAAATATTCGGGAGAGCTGATCAGCCTGAAATTCAAGGATGCCGACCTGCGCGACGTGGTGCTCTTCCTGGCCGACTTTGCCGGCCTGAACGTGATTTTCGACCCCGAGGTCAGGGGCAATGTTACATGTAACCTCCAGGAAGTTCCCTGGGACCAGGCCCTGGAAATTGTCCTGCGCCAGAACAGGATGGGCAAGGTCATTGAAGGCAACGTGCTGCGCATCGCCCCCATGAGCACTCTGTCCCGGGAAGATGAGGATTTAAGAAGGCTTAAAGAAAGCAAGGAACTGGCCGGCCCCATCCAGGTCAAGACCGTGACCCTGTCCTATTCTAAGGCCAGGGACGTGCAGAGCCTGCTCAAGAGCCGGTTGTCCAAGAGCGGAGAAATCGTAATCGATGAACGGACCAACACCCTGATCATCAGCGAGGTCAGGGACAGGATGGAGCTGCTGGACAAGTTAATCTCTGTCCTGGATACACCCACTCCCCAGGTTTCAATAGAAGCCAGAATCGTTGAGGCCACCTCCACCTTCATCCGGAACCTGGGCATCCAGTGGGGCTACAAGGGCGTGATCGACCCCTTCTACGGCAACCAGACCGCCATTTCCTTCCCCAACAAGATTCTGGCCGATGGAGCCATGATTCCCCAGGGCATAGTGACCAAGGGTATCGGCGGTCCGCTGGGTGGCTATGCCATCAACCTGCCGGCCCCGGCCTTCAACACCGCCGTGGGCTTCTCCTTTGCCAACGTGCTCGATACCTTCAGGCTGGATGTGGCCCTGTCCGCCCTGGAAACTTCGGGTAACGGCCGCATCATATCTTCTCCCAAGGTGACCACCCAGAACAACCAGGCCGCCGAAATCGTTCAGGGCCGCCAGATTCCCGTCCAGACCGTGGCCAACTTCACCGTGACCACCAGGTACGTCAACGCCGCCCTGGAACTGCGGGCCACTCCCCAGATCACGGCCGAGGGCACCATCATCATGAACATCGAAATTCAGAACAACGCAGCCGATTTCGCCAACCTGGTCAACGGCATCCCGCCCATCACCACCCAGAGCGCCAAGACCACGGTCATGGTCCCCGACGGCGGTACCACGGTCATCGGTGGAATCTACCGGACAGAAGATTCAATCACCAGAGAACGCGTTCCCTACCTGCACAGTATCCCTGTCCTGGGAACTCTGTTCAGGTCCTTTGCCCGGACCAAGCAGAACAGGGAACTGTTGATATTTATAACTCCAAGGATAATCAAATAAGCGAGAGGAGAAGGAAGCCATGAAGAAAATCATCTCCGGCCTTAAGATAATATCGGTCCTGGTGCTGGCCCTGGTTCTATTTTCCTGCAACCCGGTGGAAAGGGGAACCAACTCTGGGAGCTTTCTGATCATAGAAAGCATAATCGGCAAGGACACCCAGGGCAACGATTCCACCGTGGTCTTTTCGGATGTCATCACCAACGGCGTGGTCTATTCCGATTTTGTGAACCTGACCGTGCGGGCGGCCACACTGGACCCCAACCCGGTCATGGGCATTTCCCAGTACAGTGATGTCATGATCACTAACTATATCGTGACCTACACCCGCAGTGACGGGGCCACCGGCGAAGGGACAGATGTCCCCTATCATTTTGAGGGCACCATGTCCACCCTGGTGCCGGTGGGTTCTTCGGTCAGCATTCCCTTGCTGATCGTCAGGGATGTAGCCAAGACTCAGCCTCCTCTGGCCGCCCTGGTTGGCAATCCGACCGGCATGCTGGAATGTACCGCCAGGATTGAACTGATCGGCCATGACCTGAGAAACCGGCAGGTGAAGCAGACCGGCCAGATCACTGTTCGCTTCGCCGATTATATTGACCAGCAGTAGAAGAGAATAAGCAGTCCCGGCCGAACTTATCGCCAGACTCGAACCCAGAGGCGGGTGGATGGTTTTTCCATCCGGAATTTCTTCAGGTAAGAGAGAAGTTCTTCCACCTCGGTTTCCTGAGACAGCCTGACCATCAACCTCACTTCCCGCTGCTCCTTCCGCCAGGCTTTTCTCGAAACTTTCGGTCCCAGCAGTTCCAGGCCGGGGAAATCCCTGCCGAGATGTTCCAGCAGCAGCCGGGAGGAACGGCCAGCCCCCCGCAGCGACCGGCTGTCCAGTCCGACCTCGACCAGGAAACTGAACGGCGGATAGTTAAGCAGTCGGCGGTAATCGATTTCCCTCTCGAAGAAACCAGGATAATCACCGGACAGGGCCTGGACCAGCACTTCGGACGGAGGTCCGGCAGTTACCGTTGCCGCCATGGAATCTTCTCCCGACCTGAGCAACTCCAGGCTGGCCCGGGCCAGAGCCACCGTCTTTTCTGAGGCCGTGAAATCAGGCCGGTTCAGGCTGGTCTCGGGGTTGACCAGAACCAGAAACGAGAAATGATTCAACGGTAGCCGGCGCAGGGCATATTCGGTGCCGACCACCAGCCGGCTTTTCCCCGAAACAATTCTCTTCAGGCTTTTTTCCGCAGCTTTTTCTCCCCCACCCTCTTCCAGGACCTCCACCGGCTGGCCGGGGAAGGTAACCTGCAATTGCTCTTTCAAATACTGGCTGCCGCGGATGCGCCCGGGCCGGAGTTTCTGGCGACAGACCGGGCATTCTTCAGGAGCCGGCATTTCCAGCCCGCAATAACTGCAGCTAAGCTCTCCGTCTTTTTTCTGCAGGTTAAGGGCAATCCGGCAACTGGAACAGCGGGCCACATAACCGCAGCCCGGGCAGAACAGGTACCCGGCATAACCCTTTCGGTTGACCAGGAAAAAAATGCGGCCGCCGGCCTCAAGGCACGGCGAGATTTCTTCCCGCAGTTCCTTTTTCAACAGCCTGGCTATATCCTTCTGGTAAAAACTGACCCGGGGTTGTGCTTCAGGTTCACCCAGGTCGATCAAGGTCCCCGACTGGCGGTGACGGTGGTACTGGCTGACCCTCGGGCAGGCTGAACTGAAAATCAGCAGGCTCTTTTCCAAGCCGGACCTGACCTCGGCTGCTTCCCGGGCATCGAACGAAGGCCCGTCAGCCTGGTAATAAAGGTCGTCATGCTCTTCATCGATGACCAGCAATGATACGGGCCGTACCGGTAGAAACAGAGCCGACCTGGTTCCGAAGACAATCCTGGACCGGCCGGAGACCAACTGGTTCCAGGCATTGTTCCTGACCTTATCCGGAAGCTGGCTGTGCCAGAAAGCTGCCCGGCCGCCGAAGGCCTTTTCCAGCGGCCTCAATTTTTCCAGCCGCTGGATGTCAGGTACCAGAAAAATGACAAACCCGTAATGCCCGGCCGCGTAATCCATGATTTTCTCGAGGAAGCGCAGCCTCCTGTCCAGGCTACCGGTTAGCAAATAGGCCCCTCCCCGACCGGACTCCAGCCCTTCAAGCAGGGGCTGGCCTGCCTCTGGCAGACCTTCCGGCCTGACCGGCAGCACCAGCTGGCGGGAATTATCGGCACCAACCGGCCGGGTCGGCTTCTTCCTGGTAACCTTTTCCCTGATTTCCAGCAGGCCCTCCTGCCCCAGGCTTCTCAGGTAGGAATTGACCTCCCGGAGCTTCAGTTTTCTCTTGATGTAAACCGGGCTTAACTGGCGCTCGGCCAGCAGGCTCAATATCTGTCCCCGGCGGCCCTTGAGCCGGCCGGAAACCAGCTCCCTTAATCCCTTTTCAGTGATGGTCAACCTGAGCCTGGGCTTTTCCCTGGCGGCCGGGGGTTCGGCCATCTCCAGCAACAGACCGGGGGCGGTCAGGCTTCGTTCGGAGAGTTCCAAAGCCAATTTGAGTATAACCTCCGGCAGGGTGACAGAATCCGGAGGGCAGGAGATAATCTCTCTGACCTTGAACTCGGGTTCCCGGGCCAGTTCTTTTACTTCCAGCACGTAGCCGGGGAGCTTCCTTGAGCCCAGGGGAGCAACAACTTTTGAACCGACCCGCACCTTCCCGGCCAGCTCCGGCGGCAGACGGTAAAGAAAGGTCTGAAAGACCGGCAACGGGAAAAGGACCTCGCAATAAGTGGACATCAGGATTCAAGCAGCTTGAGGACTTTCTTCATGTCTTCCCAGACCATTTTCTTGATCTCTTTGTTTCCCTCATTCCGGACGAGGTAAGAAGGATGGAAGGTCGGCATGACCGGGATGCCCTGGAACTCGCCGAAGTTCCCGCGCAGCTCGGACATGCTTTTCGGGCTCTGAAGAAGGAAATCGGTGGCCACCTTCCCCAGGGCCACTATGACCCTGGGCTTGATCAGCTCTATCTGCCGGAGGAGGTAGGGCGAGCAGGCTTTGACCTCGTCCGGCCGCGGCGTGCGGTTTTCAGGTGGCCGGCATTTGATGACATTGGCAATGTAGACCTGGTCCCGGCTGAAACCCATGGCCTGGATAATCTTGGTCAGGAGCTGCCCGGCCCGGCCGACAAACGGCCTGCCCTGCAGGTCTTCATCCCGGCCCGGGGCCTCGCCCACAAACATTAATTTGGCCTGCCGGTTCCCCTCACCGGGCACGGCCTGGGTCCTGCCCTTAAAAAGGGGGCAGGCCTGGCAGGACATGATCTTGCGGATCAGCCGCTCCCACTCTTCACTGTCGGCAGTGGCCGGCCCACCAGAAAAGCCTCCGGCTATCAGCAGCGGGCTCTCGACCGCAGCCGTCTGGCTCTTCCCGGCCTTCTTTCTAGGGCTCACCAGGAACTCAACTCCCAGGTCGCGGAAGAACTCCAGCCGGGCCTTCAACTCTTGCCGACTATCAATCTTTTCCTTTTCGTTCATTTAAGAGAACCTCTATCTCGGCCATTATTTCCTGGCTAATTTTTCTCTTGCTCATCCGGGGAATTTTCCTGGAACGGCCGTCCGGCCAGAACAGCACCACCTCGTTTTCGTCGCTGGCAAAACCGACCCCGGGCCCGGACACATCGTTGCCGACCATCAGGTCGACCTTTTTCTTCTTCATTTTTTCAGCCGCCCTCTCCCCCAGCCGGCCGGTTTCAGCGGCAAATCCGACCAGCAACTGCCGTTGCTTCTGCCGCTCCAGCTCCTCCAGGATATCGGGGGTGGGTTCGATTTGAAGGGACTGTCCAATTTCGGCTTTCCTGGCTTTTTCGGGCAACGTTTTCTTGAACCGGAAATCGGCCACGGCCGCGGCCATCAGCACCACGTCGGCCCGGGAATAATGCTTGCGGACCGCCTCCCTCATCTCCTCGGCCGTGTTCACCCTTTCCAGGTAGACACCGGCCGGGGCTTCCAGACCGGTCGGCCCGGAAACCAGGATGACTTCGGCCCCCAGCTGCCAGGCTTCACGGGCCAGCTCGTAGCCCATTTTGCCCGAGGAGGGATTGCTGACAAAACGAACCGGGTCCAGGAATTCCCGGGTGGGACCGGCCGTCACCAGGAAGACTTTATCGCGAAAGGGCTCGCGGCTCTTGATGAGCCTGAGACCGTGGTGAACGATGGTCTCGGGCGAAGCCAGCCGGCCCGGGCCTTTCTTGCCGCAGGCCAGGTAGCCGGTGTCGGGTTCGACAAATTCCACGCCGTGGGCTTTCAATTTCCGGATGTTTTCCTGAGTTTGAGGATGGAGAAACATGGCTTCATTCATGGCCGGGGCCACCAGCACCGGGCACTTGACCGCCAGGTAGAAAGTTGAAAGGAAATCGTCGGCCACACCGGAGGCCAGCTTGCCGATGATGTTGGCCGTGGCCGGGGCGATGAGCAGCAGCGATATTTCGTCCACCAGAGAGATGTGTTCGATCGGTCGCTGCTGGTCGTCAAAAAGTTCGACGATGGTTCTCTCGCCGGTCAGCGAGGTGAACAGGTAGGGCTGGATGAAGCGGGTGGCCTTCTCGGTCATGATCACCCGGACCCCGAGACCCTCCGACTGGAACAGCCGGATTACCTCGCAGGCCTTGTAGATGCTTATGGAGGAACTGACGCCAAGGGCTACTTTTTTCATCGCTCCACCTTTCCCCGGTCAGGGCCAGGACTTAAAGCTCTTCAATATTTCCCGGAATTCCTTCTGCCGCCGCTGGAACAGGCAGCGGTGGGCCAGGACGATGGCCTTCAATTCTTCCAGGGCCTGGTTGAGGTCGCCGTTTATCACCAAGTAGTCGAAAATGCTCGATTCCAGGATTTCCCGTCGGGCATTCTTCAGCCGAATGGCCACGGCCTCGGGCGTATCGGTCTGCCTCTGCTTCAGCCTTTTCTCCAGCTCCGGGTAAGAAGGGGGCACCACGAACACGAACCTGGCCTCGTCCAGCTTTTTCTTAACCTGGTGGGCACCCTGGACATCGATGTCCAGGATCAGGTCGCCCTGCCGGCTCTTCTCATTCACCTCGGCCAGGGAAGTCCCGTAAAGGTAACCGTGGACTTCGGCCCATTCCAGGAAAGCACCGCCTTCCCTCATTTCCTCAAACTTTTCCCGGCCGATGAAATAATAGTCCCGTCCTTCGACCTCGTCCGGCCTCCTGGGCCTGGTGGTGTGAGAAACGGAAAACTGCAGACCCGGCAGGCAGGCCATCAGGTTCTTGATCAGGGTCGATTTGCCGCAACCCGACGGTCCGGAAATCACGTATATCATCCTTCAGGCCTCCCTTCTTCAGCCGATTTTATCTATTTCCGCGGCCCTATTCCAGGTTCTGCACCTGCTGCCGGATGCTCTCGATTTCGTTCTTGATTTTCAGGCAGCGCTTGATGATGCCCAGGTCCTGGGCCTTGGAGTTCAGGGTGTTGGCCTCGCGCGACAGTTCCTGGGCCAGGAAATCCAGGTTCTTGCCCACGGGCTCGTTCACCTCCGGCCTGATCAGCTGGCAGAAACCGCCCAGGTGGCTCTTCAGCCGGTTGATTTCTTCGGCCAGGTCGAAGCGCTGCATCAGGTAGGCCACCTCTTCCGACAGCCTCTCTTCCGACAGGTTATTGTGGTTGAGGTCCTTGAGTTTCTTGGCCAGCTTGGTCTTCAACCGGTCCGGCTGGCGGCTGAAAATCCTTTCGATCTCGGCCAGCGATTTCTTGATCCTGGCCAGGTGCCCGTTAAGATGTCGGGCTATCTCCCGGCCCTCCCTTTCCCGCTGGCTGACGATATCATCAACCGTCTTCTCGAAGGCTTCCAGGATAAAGCGCTTATCTTCCCGGCTCAACTCCTTCTGGTTGATCTTGACCAGTTGGGGCACCCGGAGCAACTGCTCCAGGGACAGGTCTATGGGCAGGCCCACCTTCCTGGACAGGCTCTTCATCTCGGCCACGATTTTCTCCAGCAGGGGCCGGTTGACCGAGAACTCCCAGCTCTCGGCCGAGAGATAATTGATTTCCAGCACGACCTCCACCCGCCCCCGCACTATTTTTTTCTGGCAGGCGGCCCGGAGCTGGTTTTCCAGCTGGCCGAGGCTATCGCCCTTGTAAACCCAGTCAAAAAACCGGTGATTCAGGGTCTTGATGAATATCTTGACCCTGAGCCCGGGCCCGGTGAAGTTCCTTTCGGCAAAACCGGTCATACTGCGTATCATGAACGACTCTCCCTGTCGGTGAATTCAATCCAGTTCGAATAGTTTTCGGGCAATCTCCAGGGCGTTGAGGGCTGAGCCGACCGTCAGGTTGTCGGCCGCCACCCACAGCCAGTAACTCCCGGGAAGGGACCTGTCCTTTTTCAGGTGGCCGACAAAGATCTTTTCCTGGCCGGCTACCCTGACATTGGACAACGGTCGGGCCGAGCCCGCCGGTTGAAAGTGGAAAATATCCTTGTTCCCGAAGGTTTTCTGAAGCTCCTCCAGCCCCACGTCTTCAGCCAGTTCCAGGTAAACGGCCAGAGAATAGACGTGAAAAACCGGGGCCTGAACCAGGGACAGGCTGAAGTCAAAGTCCGGGTTCATGACCTTTCTGACTTCCTGGATAATCTGGCTTTCGCTGGCCGTGAATCCATCCCGGTCGGCCTTCTCCAGCCCGGGGAGGAAATTGAAGGCTATCTGCTCCCCGAAAACCTTGTGGCTCAGGCTGCTACTGGAAAGCAGGGCATAGCTCTGCTCGGCCAGCTCTTCTATGCCGGCGCTGGCATAGGCCGAAACCGGCTGCAGCACCACCGACAGTGCCTTCTTTATCCGGTACGAACTCCTGATGGCGGCCAGCACCCGGCTCAAAAAAATGGTCACCGGGTGGGGATTGGACACCAGGCTGAGTTCCCGGTCGGCCAGGACACGGTCATTAACCCCGGCCACCACCAGCGGCACCTCCGGCCGGTCGACAAAGCTCTCTTCCAGGTCGATGGCCTTGAAGCCCTTTTCCCGGGCCAGCTCTCCGAACTTGCGGTTGGTTTCCCGGTCAGCCGCCAGGAAAACCAGGTCCAACCCCTCCAGCAGCTCGGGATAGGGATGATGGATGACCTTAGGTTCGTCCCGGAACTCGGTCAGCTTGCTGTACTCCTCGGCCACTTCCGGGTCGTAGAACTCCATCGATTTGATGGGCAGTTTCCGGCCGCCAAGCAGGTTCTTTATTTCCTGGGCCCGCAGGGAATCGGTGCCGATCAGGGCCACCCTCAGCTGCCGCTCGGCTTTCTTACTCATTACCACCAGTCCGCTTTCCGTATTCCAGGATCATCCGGTACATTTCATCCTTGAGTCGCAATTTTTTCTTCTTGAGCCTGGTCTCCTCGAGGCGTTCTTCCTCGGTCAGGAACGACTTGGAACGCAGCCGGTCCAGCGACTGCTCGCACTGCTGGTGTTCCTGGTGAATTTTCCGGAAAGTTTCATTGCTTTTAAGGAGAATTTCTTTGATTCTTTCTTCGGTCATCAAAATCTCCTTTTTCAGGATAACACAGCCCGATTTTCTTTTCAATTTGACATCCCCCGAGGAGTCCCCAATCCCTGGCGTATCAGGAGAAGATATTCCAATCTAAAACTAATACGCTATCATTTTGTAACCCTATGATAACAATTAAGATAAACTAGTTGACTTTTAAAAAGTGATTAATGCATTATAAATAATACAAGCTAATTAGTGATGGCCAAACTTGTGATAGGTCAAAGTACTTACAGATTATTATTTATATCAAAGATCACGAAGACGGCGATAATTCCTGTCTGATAAGGAGAAGGGTGATTCTGGTCCTAAATAGGTTCATTGAAGAACCGAAAAAATAAAGGAGGAATTGATGGACAAAGAACTTAAGAAAAAGCTCTCCACTTATGCGCAGATATTTAAGGTTGCACAAGAAACCAATAAAAAAGAAGCAGACGTTGTTATGTACATTGTCGAGTTTCTTAAGGATGCATTGAAATATGATGTTTTCAAAGAAATAAGCAAAGAATTCCAGATTAAAGATAAATATTGTGATATTGCGATCAAAATAGACGGAAAGGTCCAAATTTTAATTGAAGTAAAGCAACCTGGTGTGAAGCTTTCATCAAAACATATTCAGCAAGCAGAAAACTATGCGATGAGAAACGGTACAGAATGGGCAATCCTTACTAATGGATGTGAGTGGCATTTATATCATATGCAAGTTTCTGATGAGGGAATAGAAAGTTCAGTGGTATTCAAGACAGATTTATTATCCAGCTTTGAGGCTAATCCAGACGAGGTGGTTTCAAAATTTTCTCTTTTACATCGAAATAATTTCATAAAAGGAAGTCTTGATAAGCATTGGGAGAAGATAAACTTGCTCAATCCTAATTCATTGCTTCGTGCAGTATTTACAGATTCAGTCTTAAGAACCGTAGCCAGAGAATTAAACAGGGGGGAAAAGGTCCGTGTCCAAATTGATGAAATTGCACGAGAATTAAAAAATGTTTTAGATAAAAATATTTTAGCAGATCTTGCTGATCTTAATCTAAAAAGAAAAAGACGCAGAAGAAGATGGCATCAAAAAGAACTGAAAGAAAAAACATCCCCAGATCAATTAAAAGTAAATGAATTAAAAGCATCTTCGGAAACATCTGAAAATTAGCCCTCTAAATAAGTTATATGGAAAACATACTTTATTATGGTGACAATCTGGATAAATACAAGGAACAGTTAAAATGGAAAAGGAAGAGACAATTGAGCCTGAAATAGAATCCAGAAAAAAATATTTCTTTTCAAATCCTATTGTGAGCTTTATTAGTTTAATTGTGGGCATTCTTGCAATAGTTGTGAGCATCTTCCTTTACTTAATGGGAATAAAAAAACGAGAACTCACATACTCGTGTTATCCTATAAAAACACCAATCGTTCAGGCAAATAAATTGACCCCACTTGAAGTGAGTTATAAAGGATATAAGATATTAAAAGATGTTACCGCCGTCCAAATTGCTATTTGGAATAAAGGGAACTTACCTATCTTATCTAGTGACATAATTGAAGATATAGTTATTCAGACAATTCCAACTACTCGCATTCTCGAAGCGAGCATTCAAAAATGTTCACGCGATATTATTAAATTTAAAATCTCTGAAGAATATTTAGAAAAAGGGAAAATACCGGTTAGTTGGAAAATATTAGAGCATAATGATGGGGCTCTTATACAAGTGATAATCGAGGGCGGAACAGATACTGAACTCACCCTATCAGGGGCAATTATTGGACAATCAGCAGTAAATATGCAAGTGACCAAACAAATAAATCATCGAGGAAAAGAGTTAATATTTTTGGGAATATTATTGATTATATTTTCAATATTTGCTTGCTATTTAGCTATAAAGTTTCGCAAAAAACCATCTCTAAAAGTGTCAAACGCAAAATATGGAGAAGATACTAGTGGAAATATTTTAATTATAATTGATAGGATAGAAAAAAGAACAAGATTCAAACAATCCAAAAATATGTTTATAGTTTCTTTTATATATTTTGTTCTGGGGTTAGCACTACTTATGATTTACATTTTTTCATTTTCTCGTAAATTCCCTCCATTTGGGTTCTGAAATGACCTTGATATGGTATATCTATTTTAGGTCAAGTGCATTTTTATAAATCAATGATTCTTAGATATAGAACTTAGTTATTTTTTAAGATTTTTATATAAAATAAGCGCCTGGATGGAGGCTGGAGATGAAGAACATCCTCATCTGGGAAATTTTCATATGGCTAATTAGAAATCCTCAATAAGGAGGGAAAATGAAAGTTTTTTTAAGCCACAGTCATAAAGATTTAGAATTGGCGAATAAAATTAAGGAGTTTATAAAATCAAAATGTGAGGTATACATAGCATCTGAAGATTATCAACTGGGACAGCCCCTACCCCAAAAAATTGAAAAAAATATTAAATCAAGCAGTTATCTTATCGTTCTTATAACGAGAAATGGCACTGGATCAGATTGGATAAATCAGGAAATAGGTTTCGCAAAAGGTTGTAAAATACCAATTATCCCTATAGTAGAACAGGGAATTAGGCCACCCGCTTTTCTTGAAGGTTTAGAATATTTACAGCTTGATAGAAAAAAACCTGAGGATGCAATAAAAATATTATTTGAATATTTGGGTAAAAAACTAAAAGAAAAAACTATCAGTGACATATTAACTCTTGCACTTCTTCTTGTCGGAATATTTTTATTATCTACGGAGGGCAAATAATGAGGCTAGCAGGCCCGGGCTCAGTCTCGCGCCCCAGATGTGTAATATACGCTCATCGTGGTGTTCCGCCTCTTAATTAATATAGAGGGATGAAAAAAGAGCCTTCTCTCTCAAATAATAATCCGGTTAAGACAAGTTTGTATCTTGATTATTCAGAATGGGCAATAAATAAATCTAACATTCCAGATGGCATAGTTTTTGCGGGAATAATTATTGATAACTTATCTTTAGTTAATCTCTTTAATGAAATATCGCGTATAAAAGAACAAATAAGAAGTCCATTTAATAATATGCCCAACTTGCCACTTAAATGGTGCTTTGGTGATCTAAAAAGATATTATGAAGAAAATAATCAAACTAATTTATATAATATACTCCATAAAAAGCGCATCTCGTGGCTGACTCAGATTTCAGATATTTTACAAAACATTCCATTCAAGTTTATTATTTCCATAATAAAATGTCACGCAAAACACAAAGATGCTTTAAAGAAAACTAAAGATAAGGTCATCCAATTCGCCTTTTCTAATTGCTTAATGAAATTCGGTCTTTATATAAAGCAAAATAATTTATATTTGGCCGAAGTCGTCGTTGATTGGCCACAAAGAGGTAATAAAGAAATATATGAAGAAGAATATAGGACTGGATTCTATTATGGGAAATCTGCAAACTATGGAGTTAGATATAAATGTGGGCCTTTAAAAGACTTAGGCTTTAGCGATTCACTATTTTTTTCTAGCACGAATGAATGTTCTGTTCTTCAAATAACAGATATAATCGCTGGCGCATTTAAGGATATATTGAAAGGTGGCCTTTCGAGTAAAGATGCGAGAATTGGCAACGAATTTATCAGAAATATAAAAAGCAAATTACATGGTGCTCCAAATAATCTAAATTATGGCATCGCCATAGCTCCTCCCAAAAAAGAAGATCCAGCTTTTTATAATAGCATGTGGTATATAATAAAAAATAGAATTTTTAATTAAATTAAACAATCTTGTATAATAATAATCATGAGAAAGATAAAGTTATTTACAATTGGCTATGAAGGCCGTGACATGGTTGAATTTATTCAATATTTAACTACTTTAAATATATCCAGATTAATAGATGTAAGAGAATTACCACTTTCTAGGAAAAATGGTTTTTCAAAATCTCAGCTGAGAAAAATCCTTGAAATGCATAATATTGAATATATTCATATGAAAGAATTAGGGAGTCCATCAACTATAAGGCATCAATTAAAGCGGGATAATAATTATCATAATTTTTTCTTAAGATACTTAAAGCATATAGAAGACAATCCCGAATCAATAGAAAAACTTTATGAATATTTATTTGATAAGGTTTCTTGCCTAATGTGTTTCGAGCGGTCAGCTAAATACTGCCATCGCTCAATAATTGCAGAAAAAATTAAACTATATAATGGAAGAAAAATAGACGTAATACACATTTGAGAAGACTAGATTTCCAACCAAAACGAATCTTCATTACTGTAAAGGCCTATCCTACGCCAAGTATTTCTTATGGCGAAACTGTGTGTTGTGCAGGAGTCGATATAGATGCTGTTAGCCTAATTAGGATTTATCCTATCAATTACCGAGATCTTCCCAGAGATAAAATGTTTAAAAAATATACTTTAATCGAAGCTAAATGTGCGAAAGACCCACACGATCACCGACCAGAAAGTTATCGAATATATCAAGATCCGGATTCAATTAAAATAATTGAACATATTGATACAGAAGATAAATGGGAAAGAAGAAAACAATATCTTAAGGATATTAGCATAAAAACTCTCTGCCAACTCTTAAAAGAAGAAAAAATTAATAATACTTCCTTAGGAATTATTAAGCCAAGGGGAATTAGATTTTCTTATGAAAAAAGAAGATCAAAACAAAGAAATGACGAATGCTATAAATCGCCTAGTTTATTCGATAAGGCAAAAAGGCCGATAGAAGAAATTCCATATAAATTTTATTATGAATTTAAATGCGAAGATGAAATTAATTGTCCTGGCCATGAACTTGCAATAATTGATTGGGAAATTAACCAAGCCTTCCGTGATTGGAGACGCAATTATCAAGATGAACAAACATTATTATCCAAGATTGAAAATCGATGGATGTCAATTGCCAATATTGAAAATAATGACGTTCTATTTTTTGTAGGGAATTTATTTAGATTTAGAGATATATTTACTGTTTTGGGAGTATTTTATCCACCCAAAATTAAGAAGATTTAACATATACTATATATCCCGTCATCGATAAATTCCCGTTAAGAACAAGGAAAACGACTATTACTTCTTTGACTTCTATATCGGCCTTGGCGTCAATAGGGAACGCGTCCGGTCTTCTCTCTATGCCAAGTGCCCCAGTCGGGCACAATTCCTCTTTGAGCAGGAATGGAAGCCGTTGTGCGCAGAGTACTATGGATTGAAGTCCTCAAAAGTCCAAACTCCTATTGCATAAATCAGGCAATGCAGATGTTTGTAACCTATTAATGTAATGTCAGGGAGTCAAAGAATAGAACACCATAGAGGTCCGACTGAAATTCGTGGCATCGGTTTGGGGATTGAATTGTCCCATAATAGGGTAAGCCATGATGACCTCTTAACGGTTGGTATGCGGCTGATCGGATCTATCAGGTCACCAGGCTCACAGACATCAAAGATTTTGTTCTTCCTAACCTAAGGTACACAACAGAAACTAGCCTCATTTAAGAAGCACGCGGATGTGGCGTAGTCTTGGAAGATAAAGAGAATGAAGATCTTAGGTCACTCTAAGGATAAAACCATAATAAAATAGCTGAATTCTGATCTTTAGCTGATAAACCGGGATTTGAAGTCCTCAGCTTAAAAGCCTGAGATAAAATCGGTCGTTGGTTAAGACATGGTATCCAGGTTGGGGGAAGAGTTTTGGGTAGAGGTCGGTGAGCTTTTCCAGCTGGATAACCGGGAACGAGGCCACCAGTCTGGGGAGTTTTCGTTCCATCCTCAACTT
>QUAH01000008.1 GCA_003426165.1 Candidatus Saccharicenans subterraneus | reverse complement strand
TAGACAGGCTCAAGGAAAGGCTGTGGCGGCTGCAAAAAGTTAAGAAAAACTGCCCAAATTTTCGTATAGATTCTTACGTGAGGCAATGATTATGCTTTCATATAGATTTTCTCGTGAGGCAACAGGGCACTTTTTGTTGACAGTTTTAACAATTTTATGATAGAAGAATATGGAATTTTGCACGGGAGCTAACTAACCAGCGGGGAGCAGCGAGTGAGGATTTTTCAACGCATCCTGAGGAGAATAGCTTATTTTATCCCGGGTGGCGCCTCGCTTCGCCCCGGTCTTAATAAACTTCGCGGCGTTAAGATCGGCAAGAATGTCTGGATCAGCCAGTATGTGTACATCGATGAGCTGCACCCGGAAGCCATAGAAATAGGGGATAACGTCACGGTAGGCATAGGAACGGCCATCATATCACATCTTTACTGGACCAAATCAAAAGAAACGGTAGTTAAACCAGTGGTTATTGAGCCCGACGTTTTTATCGGGCCGCATTGTGTCATTCTTCCCGGCGTTCGTATTGGCAGGGGTTCTGTTATTCATGCCGGGACTGTGGTTTCTCATAACGTTCCGCCCGGAGTCTTTTTTGGGTATGCTCCGGCCACGGTTCTGGGTAAAGTTACCGTTCCCCTGACACCCGAACACACCTACCAGGAATTTGTGCATGGCTTGAGGCCATTCAGAAAAAGAGGCGAGGCCGATGATCAAAGATGAAGTGAGAAAGTTCATACTGGAAAAATTTTTATTTAACTGCGGAGACCAACTCGATGATGAAATGTCGCTAATTGACACTAACACGGTTGATTCCGTTGGCATTCTGGAAATCGTCGGGTTTATAGAAAATCGCTTCAGGATTAAGGTAGAAGACGAAGAATTAACCGCCGAAAACCTGGACAGCATAAATAAAATTGCCAAGTTTGTTGAGAGGAAACTCGGGACACAGGGTTAAAGGGTTAAAATAGATGCAATTTGACCCGGTTCTGGTCCACGATTGGCTATCCCGGACCGCCCGCCGCCAGCCTGATAAAATAGCTCTCATCTCCAGAGGGCAGCGTCTAAGTTACCGTGAAGTCGAGGAAAAATCGGCCAACCTGGCCGCCGCCCTTGTCCTCATGGGATTAAGGCGTGGAGAACGGGTGGTCATCTGCCTGGATAATTCCCCGGAAGCGGTCATATCAATTTACGGCATTCTTAAAGCTGGCGGAGTTTTCATCATCCTTGAACCGAAAAGCCCCTGGCCGGTCATCAATTCCATAATTGAAGACTCGGGTGCTCGCATTCTTATCACTTACAGACGCAAACTTTTTCAGAAAGAAGCTTTCGAGCCGCCTTCGGAAGAACTGCAGATCATCATTGTTGATGGCAGCCAGTCTCCTCCCCGAACATTTCCCAAGGCCCTGAATTTTGCCGGCCTGATGGAAAAGCTTTCCGTGGACGTCCATTTTCCGCGTCTCCTGGAAAACGACCTGGCCTGCCTGATTTATACCTCCGGTTCAACCGGAAAGCCCAAGGGCATTATCTGCACTCACCACAACGTGGTTACCGCTGCCCGAAGCATCATTCAGTATCTGGGAAATACCAGCGATGACATCATCCTGGATGTCCTGCCACTTTCCTTTGACTACGGGCTTTACCAGGTCTTGATGTGCTTCATGTTCGGCGGGACGGTCGTTCTGGAATCGTCCTTCGGTTACATTCAGGACATACTGGCCGCAATCGAGAAAGAAAAGGTCACCGGCTTTCCGATAATTCCCTCGATTTCGGCTATGCTCCTCAAGCTGAAAAAGTTCCCCGAAAAGCAACTCAGGTCCCTGCGCTATATTACGAACACCGGGGCGGCCTGGCCGGTTTCTCATATCCGACAGTTGAGGCAGTTATTGCCCGAAGTCAAGCTCTTTTCCATGTATGGCCTCAGCGAATGCAAGAGGGTTAGCTACCTCCCGCCTGACCTGATCGATAAATACCCGGACTCGGTGGGTATTCCCATGCCAAATCTTGAAGTGATGATTGTCGACCGCCGCGGCCAACCGGTTCCACCCGGGAAACCTGGCCAGCTTCTCGTCCGGGGCCCCACTGTAATGCAGGGCTACTGGCGGGATAAGAAACTGACTAAAAGAGTTTTCAGGCAGGGCCGCTATCCGGAAGACCGCTGGCTCCATACCGGCGACCTGTTCCGCCAGGATGAAAATGGCCTGCTCTATTTTTTGGGACGTCGCGACCGCCAGATCAAGTCCTATGGCCATCGGATTAACCTGGCCGAGGTGGAAAAGGTGATTTCCGGTCTGGATGGAATAGTGGAAGTTGCCGCGGTCGCTGTCCCAGATGAAATTGGCGGAGCGGTCATCGGCGTTTTTGTCGCTGGAAGAAAGGGAGCAAAGCTGGATGAGAACCTGATCAAACAGCACTGTCAGCAGAATCTCGAGCCATATAAAATGCCGCGCCATATCTGGCTGATGGATTCCCTGCCGAAAACCCCCAACGGCAAGATTAACTACAAGAAACTTTTAGCTTCTCTGAAGAAAGGGGAGCCCCATAAAAAACCGGTTCAGCTAAAGATATTTCCGGAGCCGGGATGAGTCTATATAGGTGTAGGCCGGGGATAAAACCAAGATTTTTAAGAAGGGTAAAAAAATAATAAAACCCGGGGAAACCTGGAAGAAATGAGGTGCGCCAATGCCAGGAAAAGAACATATGAATGAATTTTCATATGATGTGCTGAAGCTTGATTATGAAAAGGAAACGGCGCGGCTGACCGCTTTTATTTCTGAAGCTGTTGCCCGCCGCCTCCGAAAGCATGGAGCCGTGGTGGGAATTTCAGGGGGCATTGACAGCTCGGTGACGGCGGCCCTTTGTGTCAGGGCTCTTGGCCCGGATAAAGTTGTGGGCCTGCTTATGCCTGAAAAAGATTCTCATCCCGATACCCTGAAGCTCAGCCGGCTGGTGGGCGAAAGCCTCGGCATCAGGACGATACACCGTGAAATAACCCCGATTCTGGCCGGTCTCGGCTTCTATGACGAAATGACTTCCTGCATCCAGGAGTTAATTCCCGAATACGCAGACGGCTGGAAATGGAAAATCTCTGCCTCCGATGTCTCCGAGGAACGCATCTTTTCCTTTTTCTGGCTGGTAGTCCAATCGCCCAGGGGTGAGATCATCCGGAAGCGGCTGCCCGCCGATAGGTTGCTTCACATGATTGCTCTGAGCAACTTCAAGCAGCGGACCCGCAAGATGCTGGAGTATCACTATGCTGACAGGTTTAATTATGCCGTGGCCGGGACCTCTAATCTCTTAGAAAGCGACCAGGGGTTCTTTGTCAAGCTGGGGGACGGGGCAGGCGATTTTAAGCCCATTGCCCATCTCTATAAGATGCAGATATACCAGCTCGGAAAGTACCTTGGGCTGCCCGAGGCCATCACTCAACGCAAACCTACGGCCGATATCCACCCGCTATCCCAGGGACAGGACGAATTTTTCTTCGGCCTGCCCTATGAACAGCTTGATGCCTGCCTCTACGGCGAAAAGAACGGCATCCCGGCGGAATCAGTGGCCCGGGTCATCGGGCTGGATGCCGACCGGGTCAGCCTGATTTACAGGCAATTAGCTCACCGCCGCATCACCAACGAATACCTCAGCCTTCCTCCGCTTTATCCTGAAAGGTAGGGGAACCGGGGTATAATGCCGAAAATCCTGGCCTAAGGTCTAAAGTTCTAACCAGTGCGATGTAGAAATCAGCGTATACCGATATTTATAGAACTCAAATAGAAAAACAATTAAATTTTCCGCTGGGGAACAATCATCCATCATTAAGCGAATCTTTTAGAGTTAAGAGGCGTCATGATCCATAAAATTAATTACTGGATCCCCAAAAATAGTAATAAGTAGTGGAGGTTCTTTTTTCTCAGTCTTAATATGACAGATTTAATATCAAATATTTCTTGTTATCTTATTATTTTATTATTTGCTAATTTTCACTGGTCTTAATCTGTCTGAGTTGATACCCTACAGGATCTGCCCATTTCAAATTAACATGGCCCTTATCAAGTGCTGGCTGGCAGAGCTGATGACATCAAGCTTTTCTGATGATGGAAGGCAAATCGCCCCTATGGTAAACTAAAAATCGATTTTATTGGCGAGGTAAGATATGCCACAAAATGATAAAAGCAAACAGGCCATAATTCACCCCGAATCGTTTATCGCTGATAAAGCAATTCTCATCGGCCGCGTCATAATCAAAAAAGGGGCCAGCATCTGGTTTAACGCCGTGCTCCGGGCCGATATCGCCGACATCGTCATCGGCGAGTATTCCAACATCCAGGATAACTGCGTCGTCCACGTGGACTACGACACCCCGACCATAGTCGGCGACTACGTCACGGTCGGCCACGGGGCCATCCTCCACGCCTGCAAAATCGGCAACAACACGCTCATCGGCATGGGGGCAGTCGTCCTGGACCGGGCCATAATCCCCGATAATTGCCTGGTGGCGGCCGGGGCACTGGTCCCGCCTGGCAAGACCTTCCCCGAGGGCACCCTCATCCTCGGCAACCCGGCCAAGGTGGCCCGCACCCTTACCCCGGAAGAGATAAAGCACCTCCGCGAGCATGCCCTCGGCTATTATGACCTCTGGCAGAAGAATTACCGGGGTTGACCGCAGGTCAAGTTTCCGACTTATAGAAATTTATTGAATTTAATGCCCATTTAACTAAGCCCGATATTTTATTCTTAAGTCTTTTCCCGATAATATCTCCTACATTTTGCCTGTTTTCTTACTAATGTTTTTGTGTATTTTTACAGCGCAATTACCTTCCAATAAACCCCTTCTAGGTCCCTTTTTGGCGATCCCTGTGAATGGCAGGGGGTCATAAAATTTATTTAATAACTAGGTTTTATATGAATTTCTTTCTCACAGATAATCCTGCCCGGTCCAGGAAACGCACGCCCGATAAACCTATAAAAAAACCTCGGTTCACGCCTTACGGTGGGCATTTGGAAGTCAAAGAAAAGCTCATCAAAATCCATGATTTTGCCCCTGAGTTCCTTCCTCTTAACCTCAGGCAAAGGTTAAATTTAAACTTGACAATATCTTAACGAATTGTTAATTATAGGGCGGAAGGTTCGCCGGGGAGATCAAAATGAACGAACTTTTCGCCGCCCGCCTTAAGAAACTGCGCGAGGAGTCCGGCCTGACCCAGGAAGAGCTGGGCGAGGCCGTCGGCCTCTCGTCTGAATACATCTCGCTCCTTGAAGCCGGAAAGCGCACCCCCTCCATCATCGCCCTTAACCGCATCTCAAAATATTTCCAGAAAAATGTCTCCTATTTCCTCGAAACTCGCGAGAACCCCTTCGCCGTCCTCCAGGCCGACGAGCGCCTGAATTCGGCCACCAAGAAAATCCTGGCCAGGTTCCAGAAAATCTGCGATGAATACCTGGAGCTGGAGCGCCTCACCGGCCGCCACTGCCAGTTAGCCCCGCTCTATTCCGGAAGCCTTTCCCCCCAGAACATGGCCGAAGAGGAGCGCCGCCGCCTCGGCCTGGGAAACGAGCCCATCCGCGACATTTTCCGCCTGGGCGAGACCAACGGCTGCCGCTACTTCCGGGTCAGCCTGCCCGAGGAAGCCCGCATTTCCGGAATTTTCATCTACCTTGAAGAGAGGGACGCCGCCTTCGCCCTGATTAATTCCAACCTGTCTCCCGGAAAGCAGGTGGTGGCCGCGGCCCACCTTTACTGCCATTACCTCAGGGACCGCCACGAATCGCCCATCATTGACAACCTCGATGTCATCGTGGATGAATACGTCACACTCTATTCGCCCCGCGAGCAGTTTGCCCAGTCGTTCGCGGCCCGCTTCCTGATTCCACCGTCCAAGGTGCGGGAGCTGGTGGAACGCGACATCAAGACCCGCCGCCTGACCTATCCCGAGGTTATCTTCCTCAAGAGGTACTTTGGCGTCAGCACCCCGGCCATGCTCCGGACGCTGCGCCTGATGAATTACCTCAGCCGCTCCCAGTTTGAGAACTATTTCAAGCTGGACCACGAGGCCGAGGAACGGGCTATTTTCGGCGATGTCTCGGTGGAAGAAATTGAAACCTCAGAGCCCAGTCCCGACCTGGTGCTCCCGGAACGTTTTTATCTCCTCAAAAAAGAAGCCGAGCTGGTTGAGGAAGCAGAGGAAGAGGAAGCGAAGGAAAAAGTTAAGTCACAGGAAAACCCGGCCGCAGGCAAGGAAGGCCCCGGACGAGAGGGCGAGGAGAACTGAGACAGGTTGGTCCTTTCTGTGCTCTGGACGGTGCAGGTTGCCAGATTCAGGTCTTCCGGCCCGGACGACGCCGTGAAGCCCTTCGGGATAATAAATTCGATGAAAATCTGTTCTATACGCGGAAATTTATTTTCTGGCTGGGTTTCCTTACATGGTCAAGAATAATGTAAATACCGAAATATCAAAGCCGGGGAGAATACTCCATGAATGATGCCCCTGTCATTTACGAAGAAAGGCAGAAGCTGAACCTGGGCCTGCTCTGGCTGCCGATCCTGGCCCCGATGCTGATGATGTGGTACGGCTTTTACCAGCAGATCATCAAGGGAAGGCCGGTTGGCACCAGGCCGGCGCCCGATGCCATTCTGATTGTTCTCTTTGTAATCTTCGGGTTGCTTTTTCCTTACTTCATGCTCAAAACCGCTTTGATCCTGCAGGTTAGACCGGAAGGCTTTTACTTCCGCTATTATCCTTTCCACCTTCGCTTCCACAAGGTTTCCTGGCTGGACATCAAGGAGGCGGAGCTCATCACTTTTTCCCCGGTCAGGGACTTCGGCGGGTACGGGATAAAATATGCCAAAGGCGCTAAAATCTATGTGGCCAAGGGAAAAAAGGGCTTTAAAATAACGCTGGCGACCGGCCGGCAGCTTATCTTCAGCAGCGATAACCCGGAAATGCTGCTGGGCTACATGGGCGGCCATTGGCACCGCACCACCTGAGCAAGCAAAAAGATTACCGCAGAATAAAGACAGCAGGCTTTTTCTTGAGAGAGGATATTAACAGACATAGTCAAGCCAAAAAATGATAATTTGTTAATGAAGATTGAAGCCATCGATTTTTGTGGGGTTGGAGGGGATATTTTAGAAAAAACCGAAATGAGGATAAAGGGATTATCGTTGATGATCTTATTACAGCTGATAATCGGCCTGGTTCCAGGGAGATGTTTGCCGGTGAGCAGTTTTTCTGGTTTGCCATAGATGATATTTGTTAACCCTTCCTCGCATTTGATGTAGCCTTATTATTTCGCGAAGTTTTGGCCCGAAGTATTGCTGTATCTTGCTTGAATTACCTATTCTGAAAAATAGGGCCGCGAGATAATAAATAATTAATGATTCGGCCTGTGAATCATTCTAAATGTGCCTTCGAATTTTCGGGTCGAAGCAAATTGCCAGATGCAAGGCTCGATGATGCGGACGAAGAATTTAATTGTTGCCCCGGGAGCCATTTGTTAGAATCAAGTTTCAGAATCCTGAAGCGAACGAAAGAATCCAGTCAAAGGAGTTTATGATGGATAAATTAATTAAGAGAATTGCTGGTCAGAAATCTCAAGCATTAATTTTCGGTATAGCAATTTTTATTGTTTTGCTGCTATTAACCGCGGGTCTCAGTTTAAGTTTTGGATCTGCCGCCTCTGATTCAGAGCGAGTAAGGCAGCGCGCATCTACCCCGGCAGAATTGGCTCAGAACCAAGAACATCAGAGCAATTCAGGTAAGCAGGCTTCAGGTCAGAACCAGCCTGAGCAGATCAAGCCCCAGGCCACCAGCTCCGAGCCGCAGGCTCTTCGCCCCATAGAAATCAAAGACATCCTGGCCTGGAAGAGCATTTCCTACGCCCAGGTCTCTGCTGACGGCCGCTGGTTTATCTACGCGCTATCTCCCAACGAGGGCGACAGCGAGCTGGTGGTTAAAGAAATTGACGGGAAAAAAGAATACCGATTCCCGCTGGGTGAGGCCCCCCGCAATCTCTATGAGTCCATAATCATCTCTGACGATTCCCGCTGGGTAGGTTTCCTGTCTTATCCGACTTCCGAGGAAATGAAGAAACTGCGCAAGGAAAGAAAAAGGGTGGAACCGAAGGCTTACCTCCTGGACCTCAGAAATGGTGAAAAAACCGAGTGGACGCGTGTCCGAAAAATCGCCTTCTCGGGCGAAAGCTCGGCCTACCTGGCGGTTCATCGCCTGGCTCCCGAGGCCCAGGAGAAAGAAAAAGATAAGTGGACCGGTTCCGACCTGGTTTTGAAAAACCTGGTTACCGGCCAGGAAATCGGCCTGGGCAACGTTTCTGAGTTTGCCTTCAACAAGTCAGGCCAGCGGTTGGCCTTCCTGGTGGATGCCCAGGATAAAAATGGAAACGGCCTTCTCCTCCAGAATCTAAAAAGCGGGGAGATCCAGTCCCTTGATTCCGGCCGGTTCTGGTATAAGAACCTGCGCTGGGATGAGAAAGGCCAGGCTCTCTCCGTGCTCAGGGGCCAGGAAGACAAGAAATTCGAGGATAAAGTTTATGGCCTGGTGGCTGTGAAGTTTGACCCGGCCACCGGAAAGCCTGAGAAAGTTGAATACGAACCGGCGAAAGATAGCGCTTTCCCGGATGGATTCGGCTTGAGCCCGGATTTTACTCCTTACTGGCTTGAGGATTATGAAGCCGTGGCCTTTGGTATCAAGCAGCTAAAAGCCAAACCTGGTGCCGATAAAGATAAAGACAAAGAGGCTGCTGATAAAGAGAAAAAAGAATCTGGCGAGAAGCCGACCGCGCCGCCCGCGCGGGCTGACGAACCTGACGAGGAAGAGATACCCGACCTAATTCTCTGGCACTGGAAAGACCCCAGGCTACAATCGCAGCAACAGGTGGAAGAGAGGCGGGATGCCTCCTTCAGCTACCTTTCGCTCTACCGGGTGAAGGATAAAAAGTTTGTCCGGCTGGCCGATGACGAGCTGCGGGAGGTTGAGCTCGGCCGGAAATCCGACCTGGCCATTGGCTACGACAGCTCCCTATATGAACTCGAGGGAAGCCTGAGCGGCCAGAGGTTTCAGGATGTCTACGTGGTTGACCTAAAAACCGGCGAGCGCAAGCTGGCCCTGAAGCAGAACCGCTGGTCCTACGACCTTTCGCCCGACGGTCGCTATTTTCTCTATTACAACGACGGCCACTTCTTTAGCTACGAGCTGGCCACCGGCCGGAGTTACAACCTGACCGCCAAGTTGCCGGCTTCTTTTGTTGATGAAGAGGATGACCACAACGTGAAAAATCCCCCCGACCGTCCCTTCGGCTGGTCAAAGGATGGCCGCTATGTGTTGCTGTCCGATGGCTGGGACGTCTGGATGGTGGAAGCAAGGGGTCAGCATGGATTCAACCTGACCGGAAACGGACTTAAAGACCAGGTGCGCTACACCAGGCGTTTTGTTCTGGACCCGGAAGAGAAGGGAATTGACCTGGCCCAGCCGCAGTATTTTCAGGCTTACGGCGAATGGACCAAGAAGCAGGGGATTTCTCTCATTGATGCTACGAGAAGAACCACGAAAATGCTTCTCTGGGAGGATGCCCAGTTCAACCGCCTGCTTAAAGCCAGAAAGTCCGGCCGCTATCTCTACACCAGGGAGACCCACCGTGATTTTCCTGATTATTACGCTTCCGATGCCCTGCTGGGCAAGGCACTCAGGATTACCGAAGCCAACCCGCAGCAGAAAGAATTCCTGTGGTCGGCCGGGGCCCGGCTGGTGGACTATGTCAGCGATAAGGGCCAGAGGCTTCAGGCTGCCCTTTTCCTTCCGGCCGGTTACCAGGAGGGCAAAAAATATCCGACCATCGTCTATATTTACGAAAAGCTCTCCAACAACCTGAACCGCTATTTCCTGCCGACCGCCAACGGTTTTAACAAGTCCTATTACACCAGCCAGGGTTATGCCGTGCTGATGCCCGACATCACCTATACCATCAACGACCCCGGGATGTCGGCGGTCTGGTGCGTGCTGCCGGCGCTGAAGGCGGCCATTGAGACCGGCGTGGTCGACCCGGAGCGGGTCGGGCTCCAGGGACACTCCTGGGGCGGTTACCAGACGGCTTTCCTGATCACCCAGACCGAGGCCTTTGCCGCGGCTGTGGCCGGGGCCCCTTTGACCAACATGATTTCCATGTACAGCTCGATTTACTGGAACACCGGCTCGGCCAACCAGCCGATTTTCGAGAGCAGCCAGGGGCGGTTTACTGGCGGCTACTGGGAAAACCTAGAAGCCTATACCCGCAATTCGCCGGTTTACTACGCCACCAGGGTCAAGACGCCGCTCTTGCTCCTGCACAATGATAAGGACGGTGCCGTGGTCTTCAACCAGGGAGTTGAGTATTACAACACCCTGCGGCGGCTTAAGAAGCCGGTGGTCATGCTGGAATACGTCGGGGAAAACCACGGGCTGCAGAAACCGGCCAACCGCAAGGACTATACCGTCAGGATGAAGGAGTTTTTTGACCACCACCTGAAGGGACAGCCGGCGCCCGACTGGTGGGAAAAGGGGATCCCGTATCTGAAACTGAAGGAACACCTCAAGGAACGGGTGAAGGCGCTCAAGGCCGCCACGGCCGAAGAAAAATCCGCGCCAAAAAGGAAAGAAAACTTGCCCTGACAATAATAAATATTGAAAATATTTTTATGAATAATTTGTGGAAAGGGGGCGTACAGAATGAATTATTCTAACTCTAAGCTTTCAACCTACGAGACCTGTCCCTTGAAGTTCAAGCTGGCCTACATTGACGGGATCAGGGCTGAAGAAGAAGGCATCGAGGCTTTCCTGGGAAGCAGGTTCCACGAAGCCATGGAAAAGCTCTACGGAGAATTGAAATTCAAAACGATGACCCTGGACGAGGTCAAAGCCTATTACGAAGAGCGGTGGAAGAAAAATTTTCATGAAAAGGTGGTCATCGTGGCCGAGGACCGGACGGCCGATGATTATTTCCGGCTGGGACTTAAGTTCATCGAGGATTATTACCGCCGTTACTATCCCTTCAACCAGAACCGGGTGGTGGGCCTGGAGGATTTCATAGAGATAGAGCTTGAGGGGAAGCGCCGCTACATTCTCCAGGGATACGTGGACAGGATCGACCTGACACCGGATGGGGTCTTTGAAATCCACGATTACAAGACAGGCGGGTCGCTGCCGGAGCAGGCCCAGGCCGATGCCGACCGGCAGCTGGCCCTTTACCAGCTCGGGGTTAAGAAAAAATATCCCTGGGCTGAAAAGTTCCGACTGGTCTGGCATTACGTGGCCTTTGACCTTGAGATTTCATCCACCAGGACACCTGAAAACCTGGAGGAACTGAAGCGTCAGGTAGTAGAGCTGATCGAGAAGATTGAAGAGGCGAGGGAATTTCCGCCCAGGGAAAGCACTCTCTGCAAATGGTGCGCTTTCTGGAATTACTGCCCCTTGAAGAAGCATGAAGCCAAGCTGGAGGAATTGCCCGCCAATGAATACCTCAATGAGGAAGGTGTCGTCCTGGTCAATAAATATATCGAGTACCTGAACCAGAAGAAGGAAGCCGAAGCCGAGCTGGAAAAGCTCAGGGAGGCCATAATCGTTTATGCCGAGAAAAACAACCTTTCCAGAGTGATGGGTAGCGAATTTCACCTGACCCTGAGCAAGCAGGAGAAGATTAAAATTCCCAATGCCGGCGACGAGAAGCGGGTCTTGCTGGAAAACCTGATAAGGCAGGCCGGGCTGTGGGACAGGCTATCGGCTCTGGACCGCTTTGCCCTGGAAAGGGCCATCAAGTCCCGGCAGCTCGATCCCGGGCTGCTGGAGAAATTAAAAGAACTGGTGACCAGGGAAATTCAGATCAGCCTTTTTCCCGGTCAAAACAAAGGTCCATCGGATTGAGGGTTGAGTGAATGCCCTGGGGGCTTCATAGTAGGGACTCGATAAAAAAAAATCCCGTTCAAATAAAAAACAGACCTGATTCGGGCCAATTCCTTATATACTCCCTTAATCTTTGATTTAGGCTTTAAATCAGCCTTTAAATTAATGCCTATCTTGACTGTGGATCCTGTTAGGTTTTTTCGCATTTGCATTTGTTTTTCCTGGAAATCAAACCCAGCAAGATATCCGATAACTGAGTCCGGCTGAAGATAGTATTGGTAACTCTCAACAAAAACTGTAAAAGCAAAAAACGAAAAGCGTGAATTTTTAAGTATTGCTTGTTATTAAATAATACTTCAATCCTTTTTCCTTTCTTCGTTGAGAATTTCTCTCCTTTTTGCGCGTTGAAACAAACTTGTAATTAAAATGGGTGCGTATTGGTTTTTGCAAAACGGCGTTATGGCCAACGGCTCAGGATAGATTGAAATTGAAAAGCAGACTTTTGGCCCGGTGCTTTAATTTAGGCCAGGAGAATGATTGGCGGATCGATGGGTTCAATATAAAAATTGGGATAAAAGCGAGCATACGGAGGAATATAAAAATTAATATTCTTACTGCTCGAATATTAGAGGCAGCAGGTCGTAAGGTGTCTTGAGCAGTACCCGGGCGCCGCTCCGCAGGAGCTCCTTGGCGTCCCGGAAGCCCCACAGGGCCCCGGCGGCCAGGATACCGGCGGCCCTAGCCGTTTCCATGTCCACGCAGGTATCGCCGACATAGACCACTTCTGAAGGCTGGAGCCCGAGCTCCTGAAGGACCTGGTGCAGGGGAGCCGGGTCGGGTTTAACCGGGGTCCCTGGCTTAGCTCCCAGGATAACGTCGAATTCAAAGGGCAGGAGCTCCCGGGTCATGCGAACGGTAAACTCGTGCGATTTATTGGACAGGACGGCCAGTTTCAGGCCGGCTTCCTTCAACCTGGCCAGGACTTCCAGGATGCCATCGTAGGGACGGGAGTTCTGCATGTAGGTCAGGGCGTATTCCCGGCGGTATTCTTTGATCAGGTCCATGATAGCCTGGTCGTCGTGGGCAATTTCAGGAACGGCCCGCTTGACCAGGACTTCCATCCCATCGCCGACCATCATCTTGCATTCGTCTTCGGAATACTGCCTGTAGCCGCGGCGGGCCAGCACCAGGTTCAGGGTATAGGTGATATCCTTGATGGTGTCGAGGAGAGTCCCGTCTAAATCGAAGATGACGCCCTTGAATTTCATGAGCAGTAATTTTACAGGCAGGACCGGGTGCCGTCAACGCCCATGAGAATCTGGGTTAAAGATTCAGGGAGTGCTGAGGAGGTTTAGATAAAGGGCACCGATAATAAATTTGGTGGCTGGCTCAATTCAGCCTGCAAAATATAGTTCAAAAAATATTGCCGGTAATGTCTTGTCGGATGATAGGGACCCGTGCGGCGTCATATCTTATAACTTGTCCTGCAATGATGTTTTCTATTTTAAATTTTTTTTGAAGCCTGGTTCTCCGGGGAATCTCAAATGAAGAGTTCATCAGCGAAGAAATAAGATGGGAATAAAGAAATAACATTATGCCGATGATGAAATCTTGCAACTTATAAGCTTATATGGGGTGCCGGGACTTTTTTTGAATCGTAATCTGCGGCCAGAATCATCTACCAAATAAATCTATTTAGGTGATTGATCCGTCAACTCCTGATGAGAGAGGTGAACCAGGTTGGCTTCATCATGTCCATCACGCATCGCTTACAATCTGATGGCTCCCGTGGTTCTTTTATCCGGGCAATCAGGAGTCTTCCACAATCTTTAAGTCCAGGATACGGTCCAGGCGAAAATGGCGCTCCTCGTCCCGCAGGAAGCAGTGAGCCACCAGGGCTTCGAAAGTCCGGCCGCGGTATTCCATCGTTCCCATTGATACCGGCCGCACCTTGCGCCGGCTCTTGGTATCATCGGGCTTGAGGTAGGTGATTTCCAGGAGCCTTTTCTTCTTAATGGCTTCCTTGATTCTCTGCCTCTTTAACTCGACCGGGATTTGCTCCTCGGCCTTCCGGTACTGGAACTGGGTCAGGAAGCGAACCACCCGGTAATCCATCATTATGTGGCCCTTCTTGATGGGCTTCTTGAGCACCAGGCCCTCAAAGCTGGTGCAGCGGCTGAGGGCCACGTAGACCTGGCCAGGGGCGAAGGTCCCGCGCCCGATATCCACCACCACCCGGTCAAAGGTCTTGCCCTGGCTCTTGTGAATGGTCACGGCCCAGGCCAGGCGCAGGGGATACTGGGTGAAGGTTCCGGTCACCCGGCTAACGATCTTGTTTTTCTTCCGGTCGTACTCGTATTCAAAAATTTCCCACTCGTGGGGCAGGACATCGACCAGCGAGCCATCAAGCAACCGGACCATAACCACGTCGGGCTTGTCCTCGGCCTCGATGATTTCTTCCACCCGGCCGATGCTGCCGTTAACCCAGCGATCGTAGGCATCGTTGTTAAGGAGCATCACCTGGGCCCCTTCCTTCAGGGCCAGGATTCTGGAAGCCGGCAGGCTGTCGGGGTCAAACTCGCCCGCCAGAACACCCATGTAGCGGCGACCGGCTCCGGGCAGCCTTTCCAGCTTTTCCTGGTTGATGCGGTCGGCGGCCTCGTTGGTGCTGGTCAGCGTGATGTAAAAACGGTCTTCGGGCGGCACGAAATCGGGCAGGCAACGGGCATTAAGCCGGGCCAGTTGCTCCTCGGTTATGGACCGGTTGCGGATGGCGTTCAGGAGTTCCAGGAAAGCAGCCTCTTTCTGCCTGAAGACTTTTTCCAGCTCCACAAATTCCAGCTCGAAGTTCGGGTCGTTAAAAGCCCGGGCCGAGAAAAAATAAGGCGAGTCATAGTGAAGGCTGAAGGCCGGCTTTTCGCTGTTGGTTACCACCGGTGGAAGCTGGTAGAGGTCGCCAATGAGAATCATCTGCAGCCCGCCGAAGGGCAGCTCGGGAAACTCCCGGTTTATCCGCAGGGCTTTATCCACGCAGTCCAGCAGGTCGGCCCGGACCATGGAGATTTCGTCGATGATCATGGCATCTAAGTTCTTGATGAGAGCCCGCTTCATGGCCGAAAGTTTCTTGACCCGGTCCAGGGTGATGTCCGGGCGGAATCCGAAGAAGGAATGAATTGTCTGGCCGCCAACGTTGAGGGCGGCCACGCCGGTCGGGGCCAGGACGACGACCTTCTTGTTCGTGTTATTTCGGAAGTAATCAAGCAGGGTTGATTTGCCGGTGCCGGCCCGCCCGGTGATGAAAACCGACTTGTTGGTATTTTCCAGAAGGTCCAGGGTCCGCTGAAATTCCGGGGTGAATTCCAGGCTGGGTTTCTCCGGGAGTTTCTGGCGGCGGCTCATTTCCTATATTTTTACCACAAAAATGGACCGGGCTGTATCTACAAATCAAATCCGAATCAGAGGAGCATGGATTTCTATTAAAAGACATGATTTTTGCCTGGCATTTCTCACCAGATCTGAGTTGCTCCGATTGTGTCGGGATGGCGCCGCTGGCCCCGGTAACCAGTCCCGTCGGTTGCCCCAACAGTCACCTTCCAAGACTTTCTTTTGGCAACGCCGTCAACCGTTTCTTTTAAAATTCAGACATAATCCTGCTTGATACCGTGGGGCCATTGGGTCCCCATCCACTATGGGGTCGGTGGCACAATCTCTGCATGCGGTTGCCAAGATCGAGATAAAAAATTAAAAAAGAATTGCAGTCTCGAACTATGTGAAATAAAGCCTGATAAATGGTTGAATAACGAAGTATTCATCAGATTTACGCACTTTTCATCTATCGGTGAAATTAAAGCGACTGGTTTCCGAGGGCAGGTCAAACTGCACTTTTATTAATCTCAGGGTTGGGTATTTAGGAATAAAAGGGTGGCTTAAAACTTTTGAAGCATAAGTCCAGAACGCCGGCGCGAAAGGAAGATCATCGCCGGGTCCGGGCCCATGTCATCAACCGGGCCTTACTCCGCGGGCGTTTGTCTTTGCCCGGCATTTCCATTATACTGGAAGCACAGATTCGCATTTATTAAGGAGAAATCCATGGAACTCAAGCTAAACAAGGAGCAGTATGAGAAGCTGCTGGAGCTGGTCTATCTCGGAAACTGGATGGTCAATGCCTATCGCACCGACGACTACCTGGAAGAATATTCCGACGTGGTTTCGCATATATTCTCCCAGGCCGAAGCCGCCGGCCTGGAGGGCAAAGCGGTCAAGGACGAGACCGAGGGCAAGTACCTGCCGTCCTACGATTTTGAAGAGAGCATGCACGATTTCATCAGCGATTACGACGGCTTCTGCTTCTGGGAAGAGCTCATCAACCGCCTGGCTGAGCGTGATGCCCTGAAGGAATATGGCAGCACCCCGCTGGACAAGATTGACCTGGAAGAATACCTGAACAAGAAGTCCGTTTACCTGCGCAAGTACGAGCGGGAAGTGGAGGAGAACGGCATCCTGAACTTCGAGTTCATCAAGAATTCCTGAGCCAACTCGAAATTCTAAAAATTGATAATTTAATCGTCCATTTCCGGGAGCCATTAGATTTCCCTGGTGGCCTGTTTTATTTCTTAAAGTGTAAAGCCTTTTTATTAACAGAAATCCAGATTTAGGCTGAATTTTTACTAAAATTCCGGATTTCTGGCGAATAAACCCATCTCCCAGAGCGCAGATCCTGTAAAAAAATCAAGGCAGAGAAAAAGTAATTTACCGGGGTTGGTATCTTTCTTTCTGAATCTTGATTTGAGCCGGCTAAATTGTCTGAACCATCAGCCTGGCCAAGAGCCGCCGCTTTCACTCTCCAACTTTATTTTCACTTCTGCACGGCGTCTTTGACGCAGCGGAATCCGACCGTGGCGTTGCGGTCCAGGCCCGGCGAGATGAGTAGCAGCGTCTGCTGGCGGGCCACCGGCAGCGGGCCGCTTTTCGGGTACCAGATGCTGGCTTCCGGCGAATAATAGCTTCCGCCCTTTATCATCACGTAAGAATAAACTCCGTTGTCATAGACATCTGCCGTCAGCTGCCAGACGTTGCCAACCAGGTCCTCCACGCCGAAGGGGCTGGCCCCGGCGCGGTGAGCATCCACGGCCGTGGTCTGACCTGACTTATTGTTGCAACGGGCCGGGTCCAGTTCATTACCCCAGGGATACTGGCGACCGTCATTGCCCTGGGCAGCATACTGCCACTCGGCTTCGGTCGGCAGGCGCTTTCCGGCCCAGCGGGCGTAGGCCTCGGCATCTTCCAGGCTGACCCAGACCACCGGGTGGTTTTCCTGGCCGGCCGGCGGCCTGCCATTTACCCAGTGTTTGAGGAAATTGGTCGGGTCTTTCGGGCGGTAGCCTGATTTTTTCAGGAACAGGGCAAACTGGGCATTGGTCACCGGGTACCTGTCCATGAAAAAGCGCGGCATCAGCAGTTCTTCCCGGTCGGCCTTTTCAGGATAGGGGATGACCGGGTTGGCGTCGTCCGGGTTGCCCACGGTGGTATAGAGGTATTTTCCGGCCGGGATTTCCACCATACCTTCGGGCGCCCGGTCGGCCAGCGGGGTGGGCTTGACCGGGTTGACCAGCCGCGGCAGGGCCGCCGGCAGGGGGATAATGGCCTCGTCCAGCAATTCGCCCCCGGCCGAGAAAAGCTGAATGACCACCTTTTCCCCCTTCCCCTGGAAAAGCTCCCAGAGGGAAAATTCCACGTCAGAGGCCGGAAAAACGGCCGATCTGGCCTGGTAAGACACATTGCCGGGGGTAATCACCAATCGCCCGTCTGCGGGCTTTACAGCCAGTTTTACGGCAATTTTGTCCCGGTATCTCCGGGCCTGGATGATTTCCGGCAGGGCAGCCAGGCAGTCTATCGCCCCCTCCAGGCGGGTGTCCAGGTGGTACTGGCCGAAGGCCTCGAGCTCGGCCGGGAGGTAGAGGCGGTCCCCGACCTTTTCCGGCTTGAGCTCTTCGTGCCGCCAGAGGCTGACATAGTGATAGCCTGGTTTTTCTCGGATCGGGATGAGCGGACCGCGGTAGCCCTCGGGCTTCAGGCTGAAGACGGTGAAAATGACCTTGTTTTCAGCCGGCCAGCAGTTGGCCCAGAGGCCGTCTTCAAGCACCGGGTAGAGCGGAATCCAGTCCGGACTGATGAAGGCCGAATGGTTCTCGCGCAGGATCTTCAGGGTCCGGCCCAGGTAGAGCAGGTCTTCTTCGACGGTTTCTGGGCGGCCGGGGCGCATGGTGTTTATTTCAGTTCCGTAGCCGTTAAAGAAGGCCACCGAGGCCTCGCGCCGGAAACGGCCTTCACCGAGCTGAATCACACGGAAGATGGCGTTATCGGGCTTGATGAACTTGTTGGTGTTGAGCGGCGGCGGGAGGTACAGGGCGTCGTGGACCCTTCCGGTGACGATTCCCTGCATGTCTTTGGGCACGGCCATCCCCTCGCTGTACATGATGATACCGGGCTTGACCCGGTCAGCCATGGCCTGGAATTCGCGGCTGGATTCGCCCCAGGTGTCCAGGATGACGCCATCGGCGTTGAGGTCACGCAGTATGCCTTCCATCGCCTCAAGATGCTCTTCGCGGCGGGTGCTTTCATCCCAGGGGTTGTAGGAGATGAAATATTTTTTGCCCTTCTGGTGGACGTAAGCCACCTGCTTTTTGAGCTCGGCCAGTCCGCCGGGGAGGTCGCGGTACATGTCCCACTGGTTGCGCTGGTCAAGTCCCAGGCGCGGCCAGGTCGGCCAGAGAGAGTAAATATCCACGCTGCCGATGAGCCGGTCCCAGGCTAACAGGTTTTCGTAAAAGGTGTATTTCTGAGCCTGCCGGTCGTAATAGGTGTGGTCCCAGGCGAACTGCAACAGCATGAAGTAGGCTTTCCTGACCCAGGCCAGGTCCTGGCGCTGGTAGAGGCTGTTGTCAAATTTTTCCACGTCATAGAGATACCGCTGCTGGAACATCATTTGCAGGCCGCCGAACCAGGGCTCTGGCGGAAAGAGAAGCTCGGAGGCCAGGCCGGAGTAGGGCGCAGTCTGAGCCGGATGAACATCAAGGTACAGGTTGTATTCCAGCGAACCGCCGGGTTCCAGGGTGGCTGCCCAGCGGCGGATTTCCGTTTTTTCGCTGCGGTCGCGGCGGGCCAGGGCGGTGAGGTTGAGGCCCGGGGCCACTTCCAGGTCGCAGAAACCGAGGTGCCAGGCGTTATCGGGGAGCAGGATGCCCAGGGGTTTTTTGCCCGGGCGATAGAGGAGAGTCCGGCTGAGGTAGTGGGGCCACTTATTGGGCAGGCCGGCAGTGATATAGACGCGGTCGGGGCCTTCAGAAAGCGGCACCAGGTTTTCAACTTTTACCTTTTCCGGGCTGACATTTTCCAGCTTCAGGGCCAGGTTGAGGCCGGGGTAGGCTGAAGTTCTGGCAGTGAGCCGGGCCTTTAGCCTGCCATCGAGGTTGAACTCCAGGAATTCCTGAGTGGAAGAAACGCCGAGGGTTGTTGTTTTGTCTGAGGTAAAGAGTTTGGAAAGCTCTCGCCCGGTTTCTGGCTTTATGCTGGCTGCCGAAAATAATTTATCCGAAAGGAGAAGGCTGAAAAGTGGCAGGGGAGAGGCCGGAGTGATTTCCCGACCGTCCGCCAGCGTGAGGCTTTTTATGGTCAACCCGTTTTTCAGGTTGATGGAGAGAGTTATCTTTTTTAATTCGGGTTGGGAGACCGTCTGGCCTGAAGCCGGGAGCATAAAAGATAGAAAGATTAGAAGGATGGAAAGGAAAGCAGTCAATTTTATCACCGGGCCTGGCCAGGACCGGCTTTGATGGATTTTTCTGGTGGTTGTTTTAGGCCTTGCTTCAGAATGGTAGGGGCTTCCGGTGACGGCAGCTTTTTGCTTAGTTCGCGGTAGATAAGCAGTACCGTTTTGCTCAGAGGAACGAACCAGGTTAATTATTTCATTTTTGTTTTTATCCGTGCATCGAGCAGATGCTTCAGCTTTCTTAATAGAATTGAAAGAAAAAAGAGATGAAGACAAGAGCATTTCTGCTTGTTTTCTAAGAAGAAAGGATGGCTTCGAGATCTTTTTCGGCGATGAAAACCGGATTGATGTCGGGTCTGAATAATTAAATCTATTCATGGCACACCTCGTTCGCCCTAATTTTCCTTGATTTTGAGTCGAATGACAATAATGACAATAATTAGAGGAGGAAAGAAAGTGAAAGAGGCGAAAGCTTAATCACGGGCGCATTAGGCCGCCGTTCCGTTTGATCAAAATAAATTTGGCCAGAGAGTAATCCTAAGTGGAGACAGGCATAAGTAAGGGCTAAAATATGAAATTAGAAAGCCAGGCTACCGGACGGATTGATTGTCCGTCATTTTAATTACCTTAAAATTGTTATCATCTTGTCCACAGGGAAAGCTTAAGAATAAGATTCGGAAAGACCCGGCTCCCGGGCAAAAAGCCTCTAATATATGAATACTCATTCATATATTGGTCCTTTGCGAGCGGTCTCTTATCAGAAGAAGTTGCCCTGGACTGAGGGCAGGTAGAATTTAAAGAGGTGCGAAAACCGGGAAGCTTATTAGATGGGCGATGAGAAGTCCAATGTAAAAAGCGGAAAATCCCAGATCAAACCCGGCTTCGAGACCGGAGGTCCAAATAAAATAGTCTGTTCTGGCAGCATCTGGATCCCGAAGGTTTCTCTTGGTTTGGGCAGGGGTTTTCTGGTGTATTTAGACCGGGTTAATGAAAAGACGTGGAGTCATATCCTGCAGCCTGGTTAACCTGAAATAAAAGATTAATTAAAATTGCCGAAAATATAAGGCCTTCAGATCTAAGTGGCTGATAAGAAGGTTGCTTATACCCGGGCTGTTAATACTTGAAAATATGGTTTTTGGAAATACGCTGGGTAGCTCGCTGGTTGACGGGGCGAAGCCGGCAAGGGATAATAGAGAGAAATAAGAGTGGAGGCAGAGATGGTTAAGAACATAAAAACAGATGTGTTGATAATCGGAGCCGGTCCGGCCGGCCTGACCGCTGCCCTGTACGTGGCCCGGGCCAGGAAGAAAGCCCTGGTTCTGGAAGGGCGAAATCCTTCGCGGATGGCCATCGGCTACGAAATAGAGAATTATCCCGGTTTTCTCAGCATAAACAGCCAGGAGCTTCTTAATAAATTCCTGGAGCAGGCCAGACATCACGGGGCCGAGATACTCAAGGAAGATGCCCTGGCCCTGGCCCTGGAAGGCCAGCCCAAGTACGTGACCACCAAGAGCGCCTTTATTGAAGCCAAGGCCATCATCATTGCCACCGGGAAGCCGTTGAGTAAGGAAAGAATGATTCCCGGGGAAGAAGAGCTGACCGGGCGCGGGGTCAGCTACTGTGCCACCTGCGACGGGCCACTTTATCGCGGCCGGGAAGTGCTGGCCTACGGGCTTTCTGAAGAAGCCATGGACGAGGTTCTGGAGCTCGACCAGATGGGCTGCAAGGTCAAGCTGGTCACCGGAAGGAAAATCAAGCCCGAACATGAACCAGAGCTGGAAAAGCTCAGGGCCAGAGGCATAACGGTCCTGGCGAATTATGAACTCAAAGCGATAGTCGGCGAAAAGAGGGTGGAAAAGGTGGTGGTGGAAAAAGACGGGCAGCAGGAAGAAATTCCGGTCTCGGCCGTTTTTGTTTTCCGCGAGATTCCGAGCACTTCACTTTTCACCAAGGCCGGGTTGCAGCTCGACCAGAAGCAGTGCCTGCTGGTTGACCGCAACCAGAAAACTAACCTGGAAGGTGTCTATGCCGCCGGCGATGTAACCTGCGGCAGCCTGCAGGTGGCTTCGGCCGTGGGCGAGGGTTGTGTGGCGGCCATGCAGGCCCTGGCCTACCTGCGGAGGTGAGAAGCAACGAAATTTTTTTCTGCGATAAGACGCTGAACATAGAATTCTTTATACAGAATAACTTGATCAAATTTTCTTAACAGTTTCGCCCCAAATTTTGTTGCCCGCGTCAATTTGTATTCTAACTATCAATTTTTTAATATCTGTGTTTTACAAAGCTCCGAGCATCGATCACTTTTCGAGCGGCAGCTACTAAAGGGACCATGTCGAGATTTGTTAGCAACTTGGCCACCGCAATCTCTACATTTTAAGCCTCAGTTGGCGTCCTGAGCCGCCGAACTTTCTAACAACTGCCTGAACCGCTCTGGCTTGTTGCAGGCATAATCATTAGCCCAGTCTTCTGTGTATTCCTTAAGGTAGGAAGCGATGAGCCTCATGTATGGCCTCACCGAAGGAAACAAAGACCCTGAAGTGTTCACGAAAATATTTTTTATTTTCACAAATAGATTTTTATTTACGCGGTCAAATGTCACTCGATAAACTTAGCAAATCTAGAATTAGACACAGGACAATATTATTTCTGTCGATGACTTAATATCTGTATTTGACAATACTCCGGGTGACGAAAACTCTTCAGGCCAGGGCTACGTTAGGTCAGCCCGGCGCTTATTATAACCATTTGATTATAAATATGTTAACGTTAGTCTGGTGAATGTCCGAGTCTTGTTTGTTTAAAGAGTATTAAAGCCTGGGCTAGTGAAGCTTGATGATTCCCCGCCCGCGCAGTGCTTAAACTTTGCGGCCGTTCTTTCGCGGGCGATGCAAGCGGAAGGTGATGTTCTTGTAACGGTCGATGACCACGTGCCCGCCGATGGGCACGGCCATCAGGTCGTCGGGAATGTTGTGGCCGAAGTTGGAAACGGCCAGGATGGGCAGGGGATTTCCCCGCAGCTCCCTTTTCTTGATGATGTCCCGCAGGTAATTCCTGACAAACCGGAGGTGTTCCCTCTGGATCATCCGGTAATTGCCGTTCTTGCTGTAATAGGCCATCGACCCGATGACCAGGCCGCGGATTTCGTTGAAGACCTTGTGCCGGCGCAGGGCGGCCAGCAGCCGGTGGAGGTCCTCGACGTCAATCTGGACATCTTCAAAAAACAGGACGTATCTTTTCCAGTTGTACTTGGGTGGATTCTTGCGGTTGAGGTAATTGACGAAAGTTGACAGGTTCCCGCCGAGCGGCACTCCGGACAGCCTCCTTTTCGGCGGCCGGGTCAGCCAGAGCATGCCGTGGTAGGTTACCGGCTCGTCGAACAGCAGGGAAGCCATCTTTTTGAAATTTCCAGGGCCCAGGCGCAGGGTGGGGAAGTAGACCGCCGGGATGCGGGTGTGGTAATGGATGTCGTTGAGCAGGAAGGTGAAATCGGAAAAGCCCATGAAAATGGGCTTTCGCTTTTTAATAACCTGGTAGTCCTTCTGGTCTATCTTGAACAGTATATCCTCGGCTCCGGTGCCTCCGGCCACGGACATGATCAGGTCAGATTCCCGGATGGCCTTCTTGAAGACCTCGGCCCTGGCGTCGATGGGTGCGGTGACGTGGTCGATGAGCTGGTCGCTGGAGAAGAGGTGAGGGCTCAGCTCGATGTCAACCGGGCCCAGGATTTTCTTGAGGCGACGGATGGTCTTGTTGACCAGGCCCTTCTCGCACAGGGGCAGACAGGTGGATGGGGCGATAAAACTGACCTTCCTTATCTGAACCCCGTTCATTGTGGGAAATATCCTTACCTGGCGTTTGGTTAATAAAGACTAACAAAAATGAAATCCTTTGGCAAGATGCCCGGGAAAAAATCCCGAGATTTACGGCCCCGCAGTTAACAGCTTGATAATAAATAAATTACGAAGCCTGGAAGGAGGCCAGCAGGGGTCCGAGCTCCGACTGGCGGATCTTCTTCAGGGCCCGCAGTTCAATCTGCCTGATGCGCTCCCTGGTCAGCTTGAAGTGATGGCCGATTTCTTCCAGGGTGTACTCCCGCCCCTCGTCCAGCCCGTATCTCATGCTCAGGATGGCTTTTTCTCGTTCCGACAGCAGCTCGAAGGCCTTCTTCAACTGGTCCTTCAGGCTCTGCAGGATGCAGGCTTCGGCCGGGTCCTTGGTCCTGTCGTCTTCCAGGAAATCGCCGAGCAGGGTATCGCCGGAATCGTTGACCGGAGTTTCCAGGGAAACCTGGTCCTGGGAGAAGGTAACCATCTCCAGGATTTTACTGGCCGGTAGGTTCATCTTTCGGGCCAGTTCTTTCTCGTCCGGCTCATTTCCTTTGGCCTGGTATAATTGCTGGGCCGTCTTCTTCATCCGCTGGATGGTCTCCACCAGGTGGACCGGCATCCTGACCGTGCGGGCCTGGTCGGCGATGGCCCGGGTGATGGACTGTTTTATCCACCAGGTGGCGTAGGTGGAGAACTTGTGCCCGCGGCGGTAATCGAATTTTTCGGCGGCCCGGATTAGCCCCAAATTTCCTTCCTGGATCAGGTCCAGCAGGCTCAGGCCCTGGTGCTGAAATTTCTTGGCGATGGAGACCACCAGGCGCAGGTTGGCCGCCACCAGGTCGTTCTTGGCCTGTTTTTTGAGCTCCTGGGCCCGTTCGATCCGTTCATAGAGGTCCAGTAATTTCTGCTTACGGGATTCGGGGCCGCGGGCAGCTTCGGATAGAATCCTCTGCTTGATGCGTTCAATTAATTCGTATTTCTGATCCCAGCGCAGGTCGAGTTCCATGGCCAGATGCATAATCCGGAGGGCCAGGCGGGCTCTCTTAAAGCGACACCTGCGGTTGGCCGGAAGCCTGTTCAGGCGGGAGGCCAGGTTCTTGATTTCTTCCAGCTGGGCGATGGCCCGGCGGTGCACCTTCTTGAGGTTCCTGGGGTTGAAATCATTTTCAGGAAGGTTGAACCAGCGGGCAATCAGCTCGGGCTGGCTTTTCAATAGCCGGTGAAGCTGTTTTATTTCTTCCAGGGCCAGGGGAGTCTGCAGGAAGGCCTTGACGGTTTCCCGGTCGCCCTTCTCCATCTTCCGGGCCAGCTCCAGCTCGCCCTCGCGGGAAAGAAGGACGTAGCTTCCCATGTCATGCAGGTAAATTTTTACCAGGTCGACCGGCATACGGCCGTCAGCGGCCAGGAGTTCGGCGGCCGAGCCGGGCTGAAAACCCCGGACCGTGTCCTCGAGCAGGGCCGGGTATTCGTCGCCCTCGCCCGGGGTGGCGGTCTTGAGCCTCAGCAGAGAACGAAGTTCTTTGTCTCTCGATTCCAGGTTATCTATGTTATCAATCATTGAGGTCCTCCTAATTCCTATAATTCCTATCGGAATACTATAAATATAGGCATCTTTTCCGGAAAATCAAGTAAAATTTATTAATTCTTGGTTAAAACCCCACTTTAGCTGGAAGAGTTGCGGGCCCGGCTAAAGGGTAATCTCGGGCCGCGATTAAAATTCTTGGGACAAAAATGTTAACCGGCGCAAGCAAGGAGAGGAGAGAAATAGGGCAACTTATTGATAATTAATGAATTAAGGTGGGAACTAATAATGCCGAGACCGGACCACAACTTTTTAGCCTTCCCGGGCCAGTCATTTTTCATTTATATACTTAATCCGGCGGTATATACTTAATTAACTGGTTATAAAGCAAGCCGGGCCAGTCATTTTTCCACTTATTTCCTAAATTCCCCCGTTATGATGCACACCTGCTCGGGCCTGTTCTGTTAACTGAGCCTTCCCGTGATCAAAGTTATCCCCAAACCAGCGGGTTAATCGCCTGCCCCTTATTTTTGAGCCCGTTTCAGCTTCTGGGTCAGCTGGTGAGCCCGTCTTAGTGGTTCGGGCACCCGAAAGCCCTTCAGGCAACACCGGACCAGGTTCAGGGCGTCCTGGTGATTTACCAGGTGGCCGGGCGAGATAAAAATCGGCCTCACCGCCGTCCGGCTGCGCAACACGTAGCCGACCAGCTCGCCGCGGTGAGTGAGTTCGCTGTAACTGCCGGCGGCCCGGCCGGGTGGCTTGAAATCCCCGACCAGGTGGGACTTGGCGCAACCGACGCTGGGCGTCTTCATAATTATCCCGAGGAAGGTGGCGATTCCCAGCCGGCGGGGGTGGGCAATGCCCTGGCCGTCGATGAGCAGCAGGTCGGGTTTTCGCCCCAGCTTGAGCAGGGTCCGGTAGATGGCCGGTCCTTCCCGGAATGATAGGAAACCGGGAATGTAGGGGAACTTTACCGGCTCTGCTCCGGTTTTCTCCTCCAGGAGCTCCAGCTCCGGAAAGGAAAACAGGCAGACCGCGGCCAGGACCAGCTCGTCGGTAAAGGCGGCGTCGACCGCAGCCAGGAAGCGGGGTTGTTTTCGCAGGGGAACCAGTTTCAGTTTTTTCAGAAGTTGAACCTGGACCTCCCGGGCCCGGTCGACATTTTCCGGGTATAGCAATTGCTCGAGTTTCATCTTGCCTAAAGCCTTTTCTTATTATAACCTTTTTCTGCTTGCCGGGCGCAGTTTTCGGGCCAGGGTTTGAAAAAAGCGCCAACCGAAAAATTTTTTGTCCGGGTTAGGCTGGCCCGGGAATAGGAAGAAATGTTAGCTTGCTTTGACGTTGACGGCGTGCTGGTGGAAGTCAGCCAGAGTTATTACCGGGCTCTGTCTGAAACCGTGTCATCTTTTATCAAGGCGCCGGTTGACCCGGAACTCTTGCTCAGGTTGAAATTCAGCTTGAACCTGAACAACGACTGGGATGCCACCCTGGCCGGCATTCTTTTTTACCGAAGCCACCTGAACTATGAGGATTTTGTGGGCCGGCTTTCATCCGGGCCGCCCGACTTCCGAAAAATCTATGCCCTGGCCGCCGACACCGGAATAGAGCTTCCTGATTACGGACTGCTCGTAGATAAATTCGAAGCGTTGTACCGGCAGTTTCGTCCCCTGGAGCAACTGAACATCTGCCGGGAAACTCTGGCTGAAATAAGATCCCTGGCCCGAACCATGGCCGTGATCACCGGGCGGACGAGGGAAGACCTGGATTACACCTTTAAAAAATATTCACTCTACGGGTTTTTTGATTTTATCATCGCCGAGGATGACTTACCTTCGATCGAGACCCGAAAACCGTCGCCCTATCCGCTACAGCTTCTCCTGGAAAAGTGCGGTCATTCCAGCCCGGCCTTTTACCTCGGCGACACCCTGGCCGACAGTCAGATGGTGCAGAATTTCAACCGGGAAAATGACCATAAAGTCATGTTCATCCTTTACCGAAACGCCCACAACCGGGGGGTCAGGGCCGATTTTTATGTCGGGGATGAAAGAGAGCTCTTGGCAATTGTCAGAAAATTAACTCAAAGCAAAGATTTCAGTTGACACCGCCGAAATCTGTAAACTATAATCAAATTGCTGGCTGGAGAGGGATCCTCCTTAGCCCCGCTTCCTTTTCCTTAAAAACCTTGGCTCCTCACCAGCCAGCCTGTGAGACTAACCGACCTGTGATTTTAATAAATAAGCTCGGGTCAGCGATCGAATTTTATTAACCCGCGGGCCAATCTCAGAATATTTTGTCTTTAAGAAGTTAGATTCATTCCATCAGGTTTGTTCAATTTTGGCCGATCGACTCCGGCTCTTCTGGCTAAGATTCCGCTGGCGTCAGTTTTTCTGCCATTTGAATTTTTCAGGACTGCTTCGCTCACGCTTAAGTTCGGGGTCTCTTTAGGCGTGGCAGTGAAGCGGCTTTCCCCCTGGTCAGCTTTCTTTTTTTTTAAAGTTCCCGGCTGGCTCAATTGTTCTTACCGCAACGGGACATTGAATACCGAAAGGTCCTGAACCAACTGGAAAAATAATTTGGCCATTTACCCGGAAATGGTTTGGTTAAGGTATTTCCCCTGGGAAGAGTGATTCGCTCTATGATTTTATTGTGCTCTCTGATTATCCGCAGCTAAAAACTCGATACCGAGCGGCCTACCACTTAAGTTCTGAGCCGAACAGCGAATGGGGAATGAGATAAATTAGCAGGGTAATGATGGAGGCAGCCAGCACCCAGCCCCTTTTCGGCTGTGTCCGCCGCCCGGAGGCCAGGGCCGCAATCCAGGCCAGCATGGCCACCAGGGTTTTGGTATCGGTTAGGTCAGTCCCCAGCGGAAAGCCGCTCCAGAAAACGCCGAAGGCCATTTTTTGAACTATGGCTCCCAGGATAAAACCGCCGATGAAGAATAGCACCGCGGTCCACTTGGTGAGCCGGGTCGGGTCTTCCTTCTTGTTCAGGGCGGCCAGCCCGGAACGGACGGCCAGCAGCATGGCCAGGAACATGACGATGACATGGGCAATGAGAATGCCCGGGGCCACCCGGCCCTTGAACCTGATGATGACCGGTTTTTCTCCGGTGAGCGAGATTTCCTGAGAGCCGCTCACCAGGTGAACCAGGTATTCCAGCTTGCCGGCCGGCGGCTGCTTGGGCAGGAAGCCCACCAGCCTGTTATCTTCCTGTTTCATGGCCAGGATGTTCCAGGGGGTGTCGCTCTTATGCCGCTTGAACTGGAGAAAGCCCTGGACCTGCCCGCTTAGGTTGGCGGGCAGGTTGACCACAACCTGGCAGTTACCGGTAGCCTCGGCGCTTCGGGGCAGCTTATATTTTATTTCCTGACCGAGAAAAACGGTCTTTCCCCGGAAGGGATAGGTCGGCCCGGTCATACGCTGGTAAACGGCCGAACCCAGGGTGATGATTATGGCCAGCAACCACAGCAGCACTTTTCTCATCTCGCCTCTCCTCGGGTTAATTGGAATTCAGCCCTTGCTTCTGGCCCGCGGCTTGAACATTATCCACAGCCCCAGGGCCATGAGCAGCACCGGCCAGAGATAGCGCCAGATGTGCCTGTCGATAATATGGAATTTAATCAGAAGGAGGAAGGTGCCAAAGATGATCATGAACAGGGCCTCGTTGGATCGCTTGAAGCCGTTGCCGATGAAAATGGACAGGCCGATCAGGATGAAGATGGCCGGCCAGTAGGTGGAAATGATGCGGCCGATGTCCAGGTACTCCAGTTGCTCCAGGAGAAAGAGCAACCCGATGATTACCAGGAACAGGCCCCAGAAAATTCGACCGTCACCGCTTTTTGAGCTCATCCGCGCTCCTTTCTCAGTCGGTGTTTACAGCAGTTTTATACCATAAAAGCGGCCGGCCGGGCTAATGAAAAATTTCCGATGGACAGACTCGCTCCGGTGACCTCAGTCGGCGGTCAGGATCATGAAGGGCTTCTTGTAAAAATTCTTGTAGAGCGGCCGCAGCCGGTCCCGGTCGTAGTACTTGTCGACATCGATGCGTTTCTTGTAGCTGGTGACCACATCCAGCGGGACGTGGTCGTACTCGCCGTTGCGCAGGCAGACCATGCGCCCGGTCCGGTTTTCCAGCACCAGGTCCAGGGCCAGGTTGCCGTAGGCCATGGGCACCAGCGAGTCCATGGCGTCCGGGTCGCCGCAGCGCACCAGGTAGCCGAGCTTCTGGTTGATGACATTGATCCGGCGGCCGTGGTTGAACCTGGGCGAAACTTCCTTGAGCATGCTGGACACCCGGTCGCCGATGCCGCCCAGCTTCTTGTGGCCGTACATGTCGGTTTCGTCGCTTTCGAAGATCATGTCTTCGCCTTCGAAGGCGGCTCCTTCCGAAACCAGGACCACCGAGTAATGGCTGGGGTTGTTGGCCCGGTCCTCGCTCATCAGCTCGCACAGCCTTTCGATGTTAAACTTGTATTCGGGGATGACGCAGCGGTCGGCGGCTCCGGCCATGGCCGGCAGCAGGGCGGTGTAGCCCGCGTATCGGCCGAAGACCTCAATCACCAGGAACCGCTCGTGCGATCCGGCCGTGGTCCGCAGGGAATGGGTCAGGCTGATGGTCCGGGTAACACAGGTGGAAAAGCCGATGCAGTAATCGGTGCCTGGGACGTCGTTGTCCATGGTCTTGGGTATGGCGATAACCTTGACCCCCAGCTTGTGCAGCTGGACGGCGTAGCTCAGGGTGTCGTCGCCGCCGATGGGGATGAGGTAGTTGATTCCGAGGAACTCCAGGTTTTTCAGCACCTCGTCGGTCAGGTCGTTTACTTTCTGGTTATACTTGTCGCGAAGATGGGCCGGGACGTTAACGGCGGGGATGTTGCTGGGGCGGGTGCGGGAAGTATGAAGGAAGGTGCCGCCGGTGCGTCCGGCCTTGTTGACCACCTCTTCGGTCAGCTCGGTGTAGAATTCATGGTTGGGGGCATCCTTGTCACGGATCATTTCCACCAGGCCGGCCCAGCCCCGGCGGATGCCTATGACCCGGTAGCCTTCCTTGATGGCCCTGATGGTGACGGCCCTGATGGCCGGGTTGAGGCCGGGGACATCGCCGCCTCCGGTCAGGATGCCGATCACGCCTTTAACCGGCCGGTTCATTTCTCTGGCCATGGCAGTTCTCCTTCTTTAGGTTATACCTGAAATTTCAACCAGATATAATAATGCAGAGCGGGCGAAGGTCAAGCCTTCGGCCAGAAAAATTTATGAAATCCTCCTGGATTATAGGACAAAACCGGGGTAGGGGCAAATCAGGGTTTCACTCTGGTTACCGACGTGGAAAATCGTTTCTATTTTTATCCCGGTTCGGGTATAATCTTGACAGATTGAGATTTTTTTCAGGAGAGGCCAGGATGAAAAAGAAGGCGATATTTCCCGCATTGTGTTTCCTGATGCTCGGCCTGTTCATTTCGGCCGCGGCCCAGGAGGCGGCCTATAAGAGCCAGGCCGTGACCGAGCCCAAGCAGATAGACGGTCAGCCAGGTGACTGGGAAGGGGCCAATTTTGTGAACTTCAAAAAAGCCGGTGTTGATTATGCCGTGGCCCATGATAGCGGGCACCTGTACCTGATACTGGTTTTCAATACCCAGGAGGGCCTGAGCACGGCTGACCAGGGCGGTGTTTTCGTCTATCTGAGCCAGGGCGGGAAGAAAAGCAAGGATGTCGGTTTTCACTTTATAAAAAGAGTGATCACGGCCGATGAAGCCATTGCCCGGATGGAGGCTCTCGGAGAGAAGTTAACCGAGGAAAGAAAAGCCCAGATCAGAGAGAAAAAAATGTACAACCTCTATGAGGGCGAGCCGGTCGGAAAGAAATTCAAGGCGGACCTGCAGAAGGTAAAAGGCCAGAGGTTCGAGCCGGCCATTTTCCGCGGCCGGGTTGAACGGGCCAGAAGGGGGCCCGGTCCCGCTGCCCCGGGCCAGGGGGGATTCCAGAAAGCGGTTTTTGAATTCAAGATTCCGTTGCAACCATCTCCCGGGCTGCCGCCCCTGGTGGAGCCGGGTAAACCCATCAACCTGGGTATCGAGTGGGGTGGGTTGACCGAGGAAATGAAGAAAGAACTCATGACCAGGAGGGCGGAGTCCGCCACCAGGGCTACGGGTACTGATTCCAGGATGATTGTGTCCGGGGATGAACCTTCGGAAGGTGGCTTTGACCGCGGCGGCGGCGAACTCGACCGGAAAGCCCTGCCCAAGAAGTTCAATTTCTGGTTTGGGTTGATGCTGGGTGGACAGTAAGAACTGCCTGGAATGGAGGCGAGGTCTATCGGGAAAGAAAGCATATCGCGACCTGGCTGGTGGAATCAGGTTGTTCTGGTTTTTTCTGTAAATTTTGCTGATGTCTTGTTGTCCGGGAGCAGCGCGTGGTCAAGGATGAGGAGAAAAGAAAGCCTGCTGGTATTAATGCCCGAGTGAGATTCACCGCCAGCGACCCTGACCCGGAATCCTCTCCGGCCATCGGCTGCATGCTATTAACGCCGTTGCCCGAGCTTTGTTCGTTTCTATTCTTAGAAAAATGAAATTCGCTTTCTTGGTTTGCCATATAATTACTGTTTGAGAAAAACCAGGAATTCCCGGGTGTAAGGCGCAGAGCAAGAAACGTTTATTGTATGCATTTCCCCGTCTGATAAGTTTTCCAATTCAATACTCCCCGGCAGGGGAAAAAAGGTATCTATGAGCCTTGAGATTCCTGCTTCTTTAACCTCAGCCTGGCAAACATATTCAATATCCTTTCAGGTCTTCTAACCGGGGAGTAAAAGGCAAGAAAAGTCCTTAGAAAAATGGCAGGTCTGGAACTGGCCGGGTGTCATGAGATAGGTCAATGTCGATTGAATCAGAAGGTGGCCAGGAAGGCACCGGCAAAGGCCAGGGCCACGGCCAGGACTCTCCAGGTGGTGGCCCTTTCTTTCAGGAAAACGGTGGCCAGGATGAAGATGAAAATGGTGCTGAGCTGGTTGAGGGCCGAGGCCACCGAGGCAAAGGTATATTTCATCCCGCCTATCCAGAACATCAGCGACAGGTAGGTTCCGAGGAAGGAAGCCGGGGCCAGGACTTTCCAGGTTGATAGCTTGAGCAGCGGACGGAAATCCTGGCGGCGGGCCGGGACCAGGGGCAGGAAAATCAGGGGCAAGATCCCACCTACCAGGCGGACCCCGGTGGCCCAGACCACCGGAACGTCTTTCAGGATGGGCTTGATGATGACAATGCCCACGGCCACAAAGGCCATGGCCGTTATCCCCAGGATGATGCCCAGGATCAGGTTTTTCCGGGTGAGCGGTCCGCGGCCATTATCAGTATCGCTGGCAGAAATGGTGACCACGGCGGAAACTATCATCACCACTCCCAGGAGCTGGACCCAGGTCAACCTTTCACCCAGAAACAAATAGGACAGGCCGATAACAAAGGGGGCATAGACACAGTCGACGATGGCCGTCAGGCTGGCGCCGATGAGTCTCAGGGTCCACAGGAAAAGGGTGTCAGAGACGGCGATGCCCAGAAAACCACTCAGCAGCAGGAGCAGGGTCGGCTTCAACCCGGCCTGGGGGCAGAAGCCGGCCCCGGTGATTATGGTCGTCAGGACAATCAGGGCCAGGGCAAACAGGTTCTTGCCGAGGTTAATGCCCAGGGGATGCAGGCTGAAGCCGCTTATCCTGAAAAGGATGACGGCCACGGCCCAGACCACGGCCGAGGCCAGGGCCAGCCATTCTCCTGAATATATAATGTTTTCCATCAGCAGTCCCGGATTTTTTAACCAGCAGAAATCAGGTTTCCCGCGGGAAACTTAAAAGGCTTTATACCAGAAGACCGACCCTTCGTCAAACTCCCGGTCTTTGGCGTAGGGCGATGGTTGACGGGTTAAGAAAGTTTCCGGGAAGCGGAATTTTTTATAGCCGACTGGCAGGGAGCTGGCCCCAGGAAGGAGAACGATTATCCTGATATACAGACTGAATGGGGGCTTTGTCAGGGGCTGTCGGGAGTTGGTGGCGGGCGGTAATTCCAGCAAGAAGCGACAGGGAGTTCAATAATTGAAAGCGGGGAAGAGAGGCAGGACATGGATCAATAAGAAAGTTGTGTTGGGTTTCGATATCGGAAGGGAAAAGACGGCAGAGTCAAGATTCAGACGGACATTGCTCCGGCATTCCTTATTTTAGGCAACGGAAAGATTAGAAGAGGCGGGGCTGGACAGCATGACCTTATATTAATGCCGTGGGCAGAATCGAGGACCCGTGTCACCGTGGGAGTCTGGAATGCGGGGTCATATTTATAGGCCGCAGGAGAATCGGGTTGAATATTCTGGCAGAAATGAAGTATCTTAATTGGCTATTAATATCTGCGGAGGTTCTGATGTACAAAAAATCCATGCGCTTTCTACTCATCATGGTCATCGCCATTTCTTTAGCCTGGTCCCTGGCCTGCAAGCAGCAGAGGCCTGAAGCCGGCCAGGACAAGCCGGCCGTGATTCAAATCGGGGACAAAGAAATTCAGGCCAGGGATGAAGCCATCTATAAGACCAGGGAATACGACGGCCGCAAGTATGAATACCTTTCCCTGGATTTCAGCCGCATCGAGCGGCCGGCCTCGCTGGATGAATTTCAGAAAATATTCCACCTGCCGCCCATCAGGCAGTACAACACCGGCACCTGCTGGTCTTTTTCCACCACTTCCTTCCTGGAGTCGGAACTGAAGCGCCTCGGCCGGGGTGAGTTCAAGCTGTCCGAGCTCTACACTGTTTACTGGGAGTACGTGGAAAAGGCCCGCCGCTTCATCCGGGAAAAGGGAAATTCCTTCCTGGGCGAGGGTTCGGAGCACAACGCCGTTTTCCTGCGGATGAAGCAATACGGTGCGGTCCCGGCCAGCATCTACACCGGACTGCTGCCCGGGAAAACCGAGCATGACCACTCGGCTCTTTTCCGGGAGATCAGGGATTACCTGGATTTCTGCCAGAAGAACCAGTACTGGGATGAAGAGAAGGCCATCGCCTACGTCAGGCTCATACTGAATAAACACCTGGGAGAGCCACCGGCGGAGTTCGAATACAACGGCCAGAAAATGACACCCAAAGAATTCCTGGACAGGGTGCTTCAGCTTCCCCTCGACGATTATGTCAGCTTCATGTCATTCAAGTACCTTCCGTTTTATACCAGGGGAGAATTCAAGGTGCCCGATAACTGGTGGCATTCCCAGGACTATTACAATGTTCCGCTGGATGAATTCTACCAGGCCATAGTGAAGGCCCTGGAGGCCGGTTATTCCGTGGCTTTAAGCAGCGACGTTTCTGAGCCGGGTATCAGAGGAGACGAGGGGCTGGCCATTGTTCCTTCCTTCGATATTCTGCCGGCCCTGGTTGACCAGGACAGCCGCGAATTCAGGTTCTATAACAAGACTTCTGAGGATGACCATGCCATTCACTGCGTCGGCCTGGCCCGGAAAGGCGACCACACCTGGTTCCTGATCAAGGATTCGGGTGCCGGGGCCCACCGTGGACCATACAAGGGCTACATACTCTACCGCGATGATTTTGTCAGGCTGAAGGTCCTGGCCTTTACCGTGCATAAAGAGGCGGTGGCTGACCTGCTGAAAAAGTTTGAACAGAAGTGACGAGGTTCCGGGCTTCCCTTTGTTAAGAGGCTGCCCGCGGGCAGGCAGTCGATGGAGCGGGCCGTAGCCTGGCGGTCGGTCCTGCCGCCAGCCCATTCTTGTTCTTTGTGTTATCTTGCTTTTTGATTCAGGTATAATTAAGAACAGAGAAATCGATAGATGAGCAAGCGGCGATGCCTGACCTCTTTCAGCCTGCCGGAGCTGGAAGATTATTTTAAGTTGGCAGGAGAACCCGCCTACCGGGCCAGGCAGGTTTTTCAGGGAGTTTATCAACGGGGTTTATCTGATTTCGCCGACTTCACCGACCTCCCGCTGCCGCTCAGGGAAAAACTGGCCCGGGAGTTCGTCATCAATCCCCTGGAACTGGAACAGACGGCCAGCTCCACCGATGGCACGGTAAAATACCTGTTCCGGCTGCCGGACGGTTTCTTCGTGGAAACGGTGCTCATTCCATCTGGCGACCGGAAGACCGCCTGCCTGTCCACCCAGGTCGGCTGCAAGTTCCGCTGCGCTTTCTGCGCCAGCGGGCTTAATGGCTTCAAGCGGAATCTGGCCGCCGGGGAGATTGTCAGCCAGGTGCTCAGCCTGAAATTTCGTTTCGGACACAACCTGACCAACCTGGTCTTCATGGGCATGGGGGAGCCGCTGGATAACCTGGAGAACGTGCTTAAGTCCATAAGAATTCTCAACGATGAGCACGGGCTTAACTTCGGGGCCAGGCGGATGACCGTGTCCACGGCCGGCGTGATTCCCGGGATAAAGACGCTCAAAGGTTTTGAACTCCAGATAAACCTGTCGATTTCCATCCACAGCGCTACCGATCAGCTTAGAAGCCGGCTGATGCCCATCAACAAAAAGTATCCGCTCCCGGAGCTGGTTGAAGCAGCCGAAGATTACATCCGCTCTGGCGGCCGGCAACTGACCCTGGAATATATCCTGATCAAGGACCTCAACGACAGCCTGTATGAAGCCGAGGGGCTGGCGGCCATAGCCCGGCGGCTGAAGGCCAAGGTCAACCTGATCGCCTACAGCCCGGTTCCGCAGCTTCCTTACAGCCGGCCGGAAGAAAAGGAAGTGACCAGGTTCCAGCGCTGGCTGGAAGAAAGGAAAGTCAGGGTAACGGTCAGGCAGTCCAAGGGGGTGGACATTGCCGCGGCCTGCGGCCAGTTAGCCGGCAAATTTCAGTGAGCCGGTGGCCTGGCCCGGAGCACGGCCAGCGTTTCTATGTGGGGTGTCCTGGGGAAGAAATCGAAGCCGGTTATTTCCAGGAGCTCGTAGCCGGACATAAATTTCTTGAGGTCCCGGGCCAGGGTCGTCGGGTTGCAGGACAGGTAGAAGATTAAACCCGCGGGGTGTGTATTCAGGGCTTCAACCAGCTCTTCGGCCATTCCCCGGCGCGGCGGGTCGATGACCATGGCTCCGGCCCCGAATTCCAGGATGTCCTCGATCCAGTCTTCACTCCGCCCCTCGGCCACGGCCAGGTGCTGGACCCGGTTGAGGCGCATGTTCTTTTTGAGAAAGAAGATATTGCCCGGGTCAGATTCTATGGCCAGGATTTCCGAGGCTGAGCCGGCCAGCAGCAGGCCGAATGTTCCCAGCCCGGCATAGAGGTCGATGAGCTTAACCGGGGCCAGGGGTTCAAGGTGTTTCCGGACCCTTGCCACCACCCTTTCCAGCATGGGCGGGTTGACCTGGAAGAAGCTGCCGGCCCCGTACCGAAAAATGGTCTGGCCAATTTTCTCTTCCAGATAGTCGCGCCCGTAGAGCTTCAGGAATATCCTCCGCCGTCCTTCCAGCACCACCCCCACCGCCCCGGCCAGGTGAGAATCAAGGGCCAGGGCCGGCACCCAGAGTTCGGCTGCCCTTTCCAGGCTGTCCTGGTCTTCGGACTCGAGCACCAGGAGAAGCCCACCGGCCCAGAAACTCTCCCTGATTTCCAGGTGACTGATGGCCGGCAGCGGTTCGCCCTTGAGCAGGACCTGGAAACGTGAAATCACCCCGTTGACCCGGTTGCTGACCAGGTCGCAGGTTTCGGCCGGCAGGAAGCTGACCATGGAGCCCGGCTCGTGGTAGGCCAGGAACGGCGGCCGGGACTGCCAGTTGAATCGCAACCGAATCTTGTTCCGGTAGCCGCGAATTGTGGGTGAGGGTACAAACTCTATTTTTTCCAGGTTGTAATCGGGAAGATGGGAGAATATTTCCAGGAGCTGGGCCTGCTTGATTTTTTGCTCCAGCTCGTAACTCATGACCTGGTATGGCGAGCAGGCCTGGTAATGATTGCAGACGGGAGCCTGTCTTTCGGGGGAGGCTTCTAATACCCGGAGGGTCCGGGCTTCGGCATAGTTCTTCTTGTCCTTTAATAATTCAACTTCGACCAGTTCTCCGGGCAACCCCTCGTCGGTGAAAACTATCTTGCCTCCGGCCCGGGCCAGGGACCGGCCTGGATAGACTATCTTATCGATGCGTAGCTCCATGAGTTCCTTGTAAACGCCGGGCGGCGATTTGTCAAGCCGGTTTTAGGCCGAGGCTCCTATCTGGCCAGGCTGTTGAGCATCCTGGCCGGCAGGGTCAGGATGGCTTTCAGCAGGTCAAAGACGGCCGTAACGGTTATACCCACCAGCCTGAAGGGCAGGGATATAAGCCAGACCAGGGGATAGAGAATCAGGGCCAGCAGGGCCAGCGGCCAGCAGAGGATAAACAAAATCAACCACAGTAAAAATTTTATCATCGCTCAGGCCTTTCCAATCTTTAACATCTTCATATTAAATAATACGAAAAATCAGCTGAAATGGATCACCGTCGCGGGCAATTTTTATTGCTGCCCGCAGAAAACCGTAAAAGAGCACCGCTGGCATTGGTCGTTATCCAGGCCGTCGGGGGTGAAGGGCACGTTCGGGTTAACTATTTCCAGAAGCAGCCGGTCCAGAATATCCTTGACCAGCAGGAATTTTTCTTTTCTCATTTCCCTGGCCGCATCGGTTTCGTTGAAGGGATAGATTGTGGATTTCTGCTTTTCTCGCTCCGATTTATCCGTGCTCTTTTCAACCAGGGGAGAAAATTCTATGGACAGGTCAAGATAATTCTTTCCCAGCAAGAGCAGTCCCGAGTAGATGTCCTCCGGTGGCAACCCGAACTCCGGAGCGGCCAGAAGCTGGTAAAAGGGTAGCTGCAGGCTGCCGATGGCTCCGGCCCAGGTTGACCTGTCCTGTGGATCCAGCTTGTTGAACTTGATGGCCTGGTACTTTTCGTTGGAAGAAGTCTTGTAATCGAGAAGGCAGAGCTGGGAGCCGCGCTTTTCTATCCGGTCGATCTTGCCCTTGAGCCGGAAGGTTCTGCGATTGACAGTGTAATCCAGCCGGTATTTTTTCTCCAGGCCGAGGATGACCAGCCGCTTTCTGGCTTCCTTCAGTTTTATGACCGCCGGTTTCTGGTAGCTTTCCAGGAATTCCAGGAGATGCTTCTTGACCTGCTCTTTAATCAGGAGAGAAAGTCCCGAATCCGGGTCGGAGAATTTCTGGCCAAAGCTCTGGTCTATGATCTGAAGCAGGCGGTCTGCATCTGGCTCGGCCGGCAGGGGCCGCTTCAGATAGCCCTGGAAATATTCCTGGAGTATGGAATGAACCAGGGTGCCGATTTCAGCCCGCTCCGGCGTGTCCGACAGCTCCTCTCTTTCGGCCAGCCCGAGAACGTGGGCATAGAAAAACTGTAGAGGACATCTCAGGTAGGAGTCGAGCTGGGTGGCTGAAATTTCCATTGCTTCGAGGGCCCGGACCATCGCTGGGGTCTTGGCCACAGGTTGGACCGCGGGCATTTTTAGATCAATCTGGTAGCTGGCCGGCTGGATGTAACAGGAGGTTTCCAGTTTGCCTTCCTTTTTCTGTTTTTTCCAGAGGAGCTCTTCCACAAACCGGCTCTTTTCCTTCTCGCTGTTTTCCACGAAGAATACATTGACTTTTTTGGCCCCGGACACCAGCTGGTGGAAGTAATACCTGTATCTTTTTTCGAGGTCCCGGTAGGTCGGGAGTTTGAGCGCCTGCCTGACCAGCTGCGGCAGGAGAGAGTCAACCCTGGACGTGCCCGGAATTACCTCTTCGTTCATGTCCAGCAGGTATACTTCGTCAAACTGCAGGCAGCGGGTTTCCCAGAAGCCCAGGACCTGGAGGCCATGAAGCGGGGTCCCTGGGAAGCTGACCCTGGCCTCGGAGATGAGCTTGCGGAAGAGGTTGAAGTAGCTGTTGCGGTGCTCAAAGGAATGGCGGGCCAGCAGGGAGCCCTTCAGTTTCTCAAATTGCTCGAAAAAAGCCTCGGCGTAAGGCTGGAAGAAAAGATGGAGCGGGGCGGTGCTCTGGTTGGCCAGGTAGTGAAGCAGGTCGATCAGCTTGCCGGCAAAATCCTCGAGGCTGTCTACTTTAAGAAAAGGCTCTATGGTCCTCTGGTGAATTGACCTCAAATGCTTCAGAAACTCCGGGGCCCTGGGCGTGCCGGCCGTTTCCGAATAATCATCAAGCATCTGGCTCAGGTCCCGGTCGGAGGCGATTTCTTCCAGCGACCAGAACAACCGGCCCTTTTTCCGGGTGAAGATTTCCTGGATGGTGTGAAATAGAATCCTGGTGAGCTCGGCAGTCCGCTCCGGTCCTTCAAAATAGATGTTCTTGGTGTAAGGATGCAGGACAAAATCCAGGTAGTAACTGGCATAAAATCGGTTCCGGTCATCGGCGGTCTGAATTAAATTGAACAGGCAATCAAAAAAGTTATAGAGGGGAGTTCTGGTCAGGGGATAACCGAGGGAAATGTTGTAGGTCTCTTCCGGGATGGCGGTCAGGGTCTGCTGGTGAAGAGGTATAAGGCTTTCCAGGGCCGGGAGGACGATGACCTGTTTTTCATTGAGCAGGGCCGGGTTTTGAAACCTGTCCTCCATCAGCTTGTTCAGTATGAAAAGCTGGCCGTGGGAGTCGGGACTGAGGTAGAACTGAAGTTCTGGTTCCCGGTCATTTCCTGGTTCGTCGCTTATGATTTCAGCCTCTTTCAGGTCCAGTTCCAGCCCCTGAACCATGTCCTCAAGGCCCGGGCCCTCCAGGAGATAGAGCGTAACCCGGTCCGATTCCAGGAGCCTTTTGACCAGCTCCATCTCGCCCCGGTTGAGCAGGAAAAATCCGGCCAGGATGGTTTGTTCAAAGCAGTCCAGGTGTTCTGGTTGCAGAGCCTCCAGCACCCTGGTCAGCCGGGTGGCCGGGGTGGAAAGTCCTTGCTCGGCCAGGCTCTTGTAAAAATTCTCAAAGAAAAAGGATACTTTCTGCAGCCTGTTCCTGGTCCGGTCGGGGAGTTTCTGGCCGGACAGGGAGTCAATCATCAGGAAATTTTCCCGGGAAACCAGCCCGGCTTTCAACTCTTCCAGGTCCTGGTAGAGTTTAGTTCCCAGGGGAAAAAATTCGTCCAGGGACAGGAAGGCTTGCCCTCCGAGTGGTTCCGGATGTTTTCGATGGAGCTCGTAAAGCATGGAAACAGCGTCTATCGGCTCGGCCGGCCGGTCCTGATCCTGGCTGATTTCCAGGTAAAGGCTGTCCACCAGTTCGTCGAAGGACAGGATGGCCGGTGGCAGGAAGCTTCGGCCGAGCCGGCGGGCCAGGGCTTTCCGGAGATAATGACCGGGACGTTTTTCCGGGAAGACCACCCGGACACGGGTCAGGTCCTGGCCGGATTCCAGCAGTTTGGCAGCCAGCAATTCTGGCAGGTCGTGTCCGGGAGAAACCAGCACCAGTGACATCAGATCATCTCCACTTTCTTAAGGTCGGGGTACATCAGGATGCCGCTCACTTTCTTTCCGGGAAAGATATCTGACAGCATGGACATATATCCTTTAAGCTGCCGGTGATAGGCCTGGACCAGCTCCGGTTCTTCGGACCGGCCGGTCTTGAAGTCGATCACAGTGACGACCTCGCGGTCCACCACCACCCGGTCGGCCCGGTAAAGCCGGCCCTGGCTGTCGGCCAGTTCAATTTCACGGTGGATGGTTCTCCCGGGACAGGGCTTGAACCAGGTGGCCACTTCTGGTCGGGCCAGGAATTCCTGCAGGGTTCTTTTGACATCTTCCAAGGCGGCGGGTGTCAATTCTCCGGGGCCGACCTGGCCCAGGACTTCGAAAATAATAGTTTCCGGGTTGCCTTCGAGGTATTCAATTGAGGCCAGGAGCCGGTGCATCAGCTCGCCGCGCTTTTTCTCGTAATAGTTGAGGCTGGCCCGGGTGGAGACCTCCGGGAATTTTCCGGCCTGGATTATCTTAAGGCTTGCCTTTCCTTGATCCGGACCGCCGTTTTTGGTTTTCTTTTTCTTAAAGGTAGGCCTGCTTTCAGCGGAGGCGTCACGGTCATTAATGTTAAGGTCGAGGATGGACTCCAGCAGGGGAAAGGGATATTCATTCCTCTTCTTGACGCCGATCACATAGAGCTCTTCTCTGGCCCTGGTCAGGGCCACGTACAGGGTGTTCAATTTGTTGACCCTATCCTGTTGCCGGTATCGCTCGTAGGTCCTTTTCAGATAGGAGCTGGATTCTCCTGCTTTGGAACTCATTTTCAGCACACGGACCGGTTGGTAACCATCCCAGTCGGGAAAGATATCCTTCGGAAAGTCCATGAGGTAAAAATCCTCGCCTTTCCATTGCTCTCTGTACAGGAGGAGAATAACCACCGGGAAGCCGAGCCCCTTGGCTTTATGAATGGTCATGATTTTAACGGCGTCCTGGTTTTCCGGAACGTCTATGTTCCAGACGTTCTTATCATCGGTGTCTTCGGCTGAAAACTTGATAAAATCGCGCAGGTTGCTCTTGCCCTGTCCCTCGAAGTTCTTGATGACCTCAAGAAGTTTGATCAAAGAACCTTCTTCCAGGGGGAAAAGTTCCAGCGGCCTGAATACCCCGTAGACCTGGGTTACCAGGTCATACAGGGGCAGGTAACCTGTGGTCCTGAAAAAGTCTTCAAAATATGCGTTCCAGATTTCCGGGAAGTTCTCCCTGATTGAGGTGTAGAGTGGACTCTCCTTTCTCCGCCTGTTTTCCAGGATGAATTCTCTGAGAACTTCAGTTTGAAGAGAAAGGCCGTCGGCCCGCAACCTGTGCTGGAATAGATGTCCGAACAGGAAGGCAGCAAGGTTGAAGTCGTCCAGGGGGTAATCCAGAAATTGCAGGAAGGACAGGATTTCCCTGATTATCGGCCGGCTCCTGATGTCCAGGGCCGAATAGGGAATGAAGGGAATGCCTTTCTCGTTGAGCCAGGCCGCGACTTGTTTGACTTTTTCATTTTCGTAAGCCAGGATGGCCAGGTCCGAATGACGGTAGCCGCGATCCAGCAGTTCCTGGATGAGATTCTGAACCTCGGCCTTTTCCGGGGAGTCCGGCTCTTCGCCGTTTTCTTCTCCATGTCCATTTTCAGGGTTATAGCCGTCCTGGTTTTTCCTGTCTTTCGGCCTTATTAATTTGAGTTCAGCATAACCCGGGGCTGATTTATCCGGGGCTGCGGGCCGGCATTCAAAATTATCCAGGAGGCTCGCGGCGGCGGCTGCCTGCCATAGCTTGGCGTCTTTCCAGGCTATCTCCTTCTTGATTCCGTCGGGGAATATCTTTTTCACCCATTCCAGCAGCTCCTTTCGGCTGCGCCAGTTGTGGCGGAGCTCGGCTATCCTGGGCTGAACCGAAGCGAAACCCTCCTGGCCATTCATCAGGTTGACCATTATCTGGTAATCAGCCTCGCGAAAGCCGTAGATGGCCTGCTTGGTGTCGCCGACTATGAACAGGCTGCCGCCCTGGGCCAGGGCGTTTTCTATCAGGGGATAGAGATTCTGCCATTGAAGGGGAGAGGTGTCCTGGAACTCATCAATCAGATAGTGGTAGATTTCTGTGCCCAGGCTGAAGTAGATGTCGGGGACAATACCCGTTTCCAGGTAGCGGGCCAGTCGCGAATGAACGTCTTCCATAAAGACCAACCCCCGTTCCTTCCTGGTTCGTTCCAGGACTTCCAGGAACAGGTTATAGACCCTGATATGCGGCTGGTAGAAAATGCCAGCCTGGAGTTCCTGGTATCTTTCAATTATTTCTTTCAGTTTGAGCAGCTCCCGGGCGAGGAGGTCGGGCAGTTGTACCCTCTTCTCTTCTAATATAGAAAAATCGTAATCTTCCCAATCGCTCAGCCTGTTCTTGGGCAGATATCTCAGGAGTCTCGACCGCGTCGGGCAGCCGCCCCAGTCAGCCACGAGCTTAGCGGCCCTTTCCCGGACCGCCTGGAATTGTTTTTCCAGGGAGGTCAGTTCTTCCCGGGTTTTGGCAAGGTCCATCTGGACGGGCCGGCGGTTGGCCCCGGCCAGCTTCCTGTTCAGTTTGATAAAAACGGTTTCCAGCTCGTGAGCCGGGTCCCAGGCAAAAGCACTGGACGAGCCCCGCATTTCCTTGAGGTGATAGCAGATTTCAAGGAACTGGTTGAATTCGGGTGAACCGGGGCGGATGTTATTAAGCAGGCGGGAGAAGGCATAGGAAACGACCGGCCCGGAGTCTATGACAATTTCCGTGTCCGGGCTGACTCCCAGTTCCACCGCGGCTGCCTTGAAGACGCTGGACATAAAACTATCGATGGTGGTTACCTGGAAATCGCTGTAATTTTTCAGGATCTTATCCAGGATTTCTTCGGCCCTGGACCGGAGCTGGTCCCGGTCAATGGTAACCAGGCTTATGATTTCTTCCAGATCGCGGTCTGGCTGACTATCGGCAGACAGGAAATAACATTTCTTCAACCAGCCGATAATTCTCTCCTTCATCTCCTTGGTGGCATTTCTGGTAAAGGTGATGGCCAGAATCTGGTTGGGGTCATTATGCCGGATATGCCTGGATAGCAGGAACTGGGTGAAGCGTAGGGTCAGGGCCCTGGTCTTTCCGGTGCCGGCCGAGGCCTTGAGGATAACAAATTCGGGGAACCTGATATCCCTGTCCCGGGTTAAGATTTCTTCCTTCTGCATCCGCTATTATTTTACTCAAAAATATGGCCGGGGGAAGACTATTCTGGAAAGCCGATACCGAAAGCTGTTATGCTTGTCTTACTTGCCGGTCAGAACCTTGAAAAAGGTGAACAGGGAGAAACAGACCAGCATGGTGCCCAGCACCCAGAGCAGCTTCTTAAAGGTGTTTTCCTGGATTTTGGCCTGGTAATGGGAAACAATCCGTACCAGGAAGAAATACCAGACCATGGCTCCCAGTCCGCAGGACAGGGCAAAGAACACCGCCGGCCAGAAACCTTCCCGCAGCAGGCCGTGGGCGGTGACGAAGCCGGCCACGGCAATCCAGAAGGCATACAGCGAGGGATTGGAAATATACAGGAGGAAAACACCCAGCAGCGGTCTCGGGCTCTTGATTATGACCGCGTCTTTTTCCCTGACCCTGAACTTGAAGACCCTGGCATCGTGGAAAAGTTTTAAGCCGAGAAATAACAGGACCACTCCGGCCGCTATCTTGAGCCAGTAGCCGTAGTTGGCGATGTTGACGGAGATGTGGAAAAAACCGACCAGGGCCACCAGGCAATAGGTCAGGTCCAGCAGGGCCGTGGTCAGCCCGGCCATCATTCCGTGAAAGAAGTCCCTTTTCAGGGTCTGGGAGATGATATAGATATTAACCGGTCCTACCGGGACGGCTGCCATGAAACCTATCAGGAAACCGATCAGAATAAACATCCAGTTACCAGGGCTGTGAAATAGGCTAATAAAATACCTGAAAACGGGATGCCATTCAAGAGAAAAAATTGGAAAACCGGGATTTTTCCCTGATTTCCGTCCTGCTTGGTTCCCTTATCTACCGAGTCAGTTGAGGCCCTGGCCAGGTTGCTATCTGATCCCGGACTGTTACATCTTGGGGATGGTGGTATCCGCGGACTCTTCTTCCAGGTCGCTTTCGATCCCCAGCAACTTGGCGATTCCTTCGTAGACCATCTTCAGGGACTTTTTCTGTTCCTGGAGTTGAGCCAGGGTCTGTCTGACTCTCTGCAGCTCCTTCTCCACCTCGCCGTCGATAGCCGCCAGTTGGGCCCGAACATCCTCCAGAGTCTTTTTGTAAAGCTCTTCTTGTTCCTTGGAGATGCTCATCTTCTTGACTCCTTTTTAACCCTCTTTATTTATTCAGGCCGAAGCCGATAGTCACTGGCTTCCAGACCTTTACTTTAACACCATTTTTCTCGGCTGGCAAGAATTTCCATTTTTTGACAGCGTTGATGGCTTCCTTTTCCAGGGCCACGGACCCCCTGATGCCTCTGATAACAGCCGCATCAAGGACATCTCCGTTTTCTGAGATCAGGACGTTGAGCAGAATCTGGCCTTTGATGCCCATCCTGCGGTCGGCTTCGGGGTAGACCGGTTCGACAGTCTTCACCACCTTTGGCTCCACGTCAACCGTGTTGAGCGGCACCAGGTCGCCGGGCTTGACCTCCTGGGCAGGAATTACTACCTGGGGCTCGGAGACAGCCTGATTCTGGTCGGCGGCCTTTTCTTCGGTTCCACCGGCTGTCTCGGTCCCGGCAGTCTGGGTGGCCGTTTCAGCCTGAGCCGGTGCTGTGGTGCTGGCTTGCTCGGCCGGCTGGGGGTTGTTCATGGTGGCCAGGCTGGTCTTTTGCTCCGGGATGTAAGGCGCGACCGGGGCAGCTTCAGCGTTTCTTGAGGTCTGCCTGCCGCCACCCTGGTTCTGTCTGTTCTGGGTCCTGGTCTCGCCCTGGGTTTTCTGAGCCCGGTAGGCTTCCATCTGCTTTTCTATTTCTTGCTGTATCTCTGTTTCCGAAGGCTGGCTGCTGACGGGCCCGGTGCTGCCGGTCTGGAGAGCGGCTGCCTGGTTGCTGGTCTGTCCGCTGAAAGCCGGGGCCTCCTTTTTCTTTAGAGTTAAGAAGGCCACGGCGCCGGCTACGGCCAGGATGGCTGCGGCCAGGCCAATGTATCTTCCGGCTCCGCTTCGGGACTTTTCCTTCTTGTCTTCTTTTTCTTCTTCAATGAAGCCCTTGAAAGGCGTGACCACCGGAGCTGATGGAGCTGAAGTTCTTGACTTGCTTTCAGCCGGCGGGGTAGTCGGAACCTGACGGGTTTCTTTCCTGGGTTCTCTTACAGGTTCCGGTTTGGTTTCAGGTCTGGGTCTGGGGGCAGGCTGAGGCTTGCTTTCGACCGGGGTCGGTTCAACTTTGGCCGGCCTGGGGGCGGCGGGGGCAGCCGCAGGTTTTTTTATAAGTTCATCCAGCAGGCTATCAGGAGTCGGCGCAGCCGTTTTCTTCGGTTCAACCGGTCTGGCTGCAGGTTTTTCTTTTTCAGGCTTGGTTGTCGGCCTGGGTGCAGGTTGAGGTTCCGGCTTGGAGTTTTCTATCATCAGGTCTTTTAGCTTTGATTTGAGGATTAAGTCGACTTCGTCATCCTTGGTCAGGGACGGTTCTCTGGTCGGGGCCGGCCTGGGTGCAGGCTTTTCAACCGGCCCGGGCTTTTCCACCGGCCTGACTTTCTGCTCCGGCTTCTTTTCTTCCATGTCCATGGACAGCGCTTCTTTCAATAGCTGGTCCAGCTCCTTGTCGGCGGGCCTGGGCGGGACGGGAGCCTTCTTCGGCTCCGGCCGGCCTACCAGTTCATATATCTTGTTGAGCAGTTCTTCCAGGTTAAGAGGTTTTTCGAAAAAGGCCGAAGCGCCCAGGCTTCTCAGGGCTTCGGTCTTGTACACCGAATCTTTGTATATCCCGGTGACGATTATGACCGGAGCTTTCTTGGTCGGGTGGGAAGTGATGCGGGAACATAGTTCAAAGCCATGGAATTTGGGAAGCATGGCTTCCATGATGACCAGGTCGGGATGGGCCTCGGAAAATCTTTCAAATCCGGCCAGGCCATCGGTTGCCGTCACAATCTCGAAGCCCTCATCAGACAGGGCCCCGGCTAAAAATTTAAGGAATTCCTGGTCAAAATCGATCAGCAAAAGTTTTTTCTTAGCCATTTTTTTACCCTTTTCATAAATTTAACCCAACCCGGGGTTATGGCCAACGCACCCTATCTATCTCACGAAGGGAAATCCTCTTCAATCACCCTTAGGGGTGAAAATCTGGATGAAATTTCCCCTTACCTGATAGTCATATTTTTCGACGCCCGGGATGAGACCGAATTCAGCCTCAGGAAGCTGTTTTTCACCCGATTTCTAACTCCCGCGGGTCAGGCCCTTTTACCCTGTTATCCTGAAAAGAAATTCGGAGCGGCAGGTCTGCCAGAAACCGGATCCAGGGTAATAAAGTGGCCCGGCGCTCAAGAACCAGTAATGCTGATCAGAAAAATCGTAAGAAAAGACTCCGGCCGGAGGCCATCAGGAATCACCCCCGGTTCCTTTCCGGATCTATTTTATTTTTGGCTCTGTCTCCCTGATTTTCAGGTCCGACTGGCCGGCGAGTGGTTTCGAGACCGGTTTTCTACCAGGATTTGCAGGATCTCAAGTTCCTGGTCCTCGAACCAGATCCGCTGGCAGGGATAGCACTTGTAAACCGGCATCAGGTAGTGGTAACTGAAGGGCCTCAGGGTAAACTGCAGGCCGCATTCGGGGCAGATGGCCGGGGGCTTTTCTTTGAGGACCGGCGGCTTTAGGTCGGGATTTAGCAGTGCTTCCCGGTAGGCCAGGGCTTTTTGCTTCAGCCAGTCGGGGAAGGCCAGCTCTCTCCGGGCAAAGATTTTTTCCAGGTCAGCCATGGCCACCAGTTTACCCTGGCAGGCCTGGCATTTCTTGATCCTGACCCCTTCATAAAAAGCTTCGGTCAGTTCCGTCCGGCAGGTCGGGCATTTATTTTGCGTGGCCGGGTCCAGGGGCTGTTTTTTGAGCTGCCGGTACAGGGCGAAGCGAACCTGGGGAAAATTCCGGGCCGGCCCCTCCAGGTTTTCCTTGATGTTCTTAATTCTGGTAGCGGGCGTGAAGTAGGGAAGCGTAACCAGCGAGCCCAGGGCCAGGGGACCGTCCCATTGACCTCGGGCATTCCTGGCCAGCCAGATGCTGTTCTTTTCCAGATCCTCTCTGGCCCGAAGCTGCAACTCCCGCAGCTTTTCCTGGTAGTCAGGACTGCTGTCTTCGAGCGAGCTGTAAAGAAGGCGCGATTTCTCTCGCTGTTCTTCCTGGGCCCTGACTTCTTCCATAACTTCCTTTACATTCTTATGAGCCATGTCAGCCAGGGTCTTGAGCCGGAGCATGACCGGGGGATGGGTATTGAACAGTTTATCCCGGGGCGTTTCCTGGATGTCCCGGGAGTCGGGCGGGACCAGAAAGAGCGGGGTGAAAAGACTGCTGTCACCGAGAAAAGAATTGGCCACATGGGCTTTGTAGATGACCCGGGCCAGGGCCATCGGGTCCCGGCTTAGCTCCACGGCGGTGGCGTCGGCCAGAATTTCTCTTTTCTGGCTGATCAGGGCCACGAAGAAATTGAGCAGCAGGTAGGAGAAAAAGCTGGCCAGGTAAATCAGCGGCTGGGCCGACCCCCTACCTCTACGGGGATGTTTCAGGTCGGACTGGCTTAAATCCCTCTCCTCATCCAGGGAGTCTATGAGCTGCTGGTAAAAGGCAACTATGGAACAGGACAGGGTCAGGAAAAAGGTGTCACCCTTGAGGATGTGAGCCGTTTCATGGGCCACCACGGCCTGGAGTTCGTCTCGGCTGGCCTCGGCCAGAAGACCTTCGGTGACCACGATGGCCGGAAGGCCATCCTGGCCGATGAGCGATAGGGAGTTGAGGTTCACCGTGGGTATGATGTAGCCACGCAGCCCGAGAAGCCCGGAAGATATTTTCATCTCTTCCAGGATGTTGAGAAAACTAAGGTGATAGCGATCTTCCGGGTCCGGGGAACAGGCCCTGAGGTTTTTAAGTATGTAGCTGACCCCGCTTTTCCTGGCCTGGATGAAATTGATGATAGTCAGGACCAGGGCTATCCCGAAGACAATGGCCGTGTATTTATAGAAGAAAGAGCTGGCAAAAAAGGTGAAGGAGGCCAGAAAGGCGCCGGCTGTCATCAGGATGGCCGCGGAAACCAGGCCTATGGTCAGGAAATAAAAAACAAAGAGCATCAGGAACAAAAAGAGAGAAGCCCGCTGCTGTTTTTTCTGGATTTCCCAGAAAGATAGGGGGACAGTATCTTTTTTTTCGACCATATCCTTTAGCAGGAATTTTACACTTTATGGTTGGAAAATAAAAGAATAAAGAACCGATTATCAAGAAAGAAGAGGACTGAACTTGTCTTCAAAAAAATTAGCGACAATAAATAACATCTGCCTGTTTCCGGGTTAAAAAGGGAATAAAAAAAGGGGAGGCGGAAATCCGCCTCCCCTCAGTCTTGCTGCAATAATCAGAAGGAGTACCTGGCGCCCAGTCTAAAAACTCTGGGATCGGTCAGGCTGGTCAGCTCTCCGAAAGAAACGCGCTTACCGGAAACGGTCGTGGTGCTGCTGGAAATGGAATGGACTCCAGTGGGAATGGCCACGTTGGTCACGTTGAAGATGTCGCAGAAAACGCCGAACTGCCCGAACCGGCCCGGCAGCCTGAAGTTCTTCTCGACCCTGAGGTCCAGGATGGTCAGAGGCGGCAGGCTCCTGGAGCCGCGGGGTTCGGCGTTGATGGTGACTGTACCCTGCGGTAACGTCACACCAAGGTCAGAACTCCTGACCCTTCTGGTCCAGCGCTGGCCGTCCAGCAGCCGGTAGTAACCGCTGATCATGATGCCCCAGGGACCCTGCCACATGGCCTGGACCTTGAACTGGTTGCGCCGTTCGTAGCCGAAGTTGCCCATGGCATAAACGTGGACGTTGGGGTCGTTGAAGTAGGACTGTCCGGACCAGCTGTCATCGAAGTCGGTCCCGATCAGGCCGCGTGATTTCTGCCACACGTAGGAGGCCATGGCCGACCAGCGATGGGAGAACCTCTTGTTCAGGGTGACTTCGACACCGTCGTAATCTCTCTTGGCCCCGGGCGGGTTGGTAACAAAGGTCTTGGTGGGCGTGGTCATTCCGGGGTCTGTCCTTCTCCAGAAGGTTACGGTCTGGTTGTTCCAGGGGTCGGTGGCCGTGACCGGGGCATAGATGTACCAGCAGCTGGGGTCAAAAATGGCGTCGTGACCCTTTACTGAATACAGGGCCTTATAGAAGTTGAGGTTCAGGCGGTTGAGGTCCACGTCTTCGATCAGGTTGCGGTCCCACTTGTGGATGTATCTTACACCGAAACGGGTATCGGCCAGGATTTCCCTTTCGATGCCGATTATGAACTCGTCCAGGTAGGGGGACTTCAGGTTGGGGTCCATGGTGGCCGAGGCGGTGGCGCTGAAATTATACATTAACCGGTTGGGGTTGGGCCGCAGCCTGGTCAGCGGGTCGTTGGGGTCTATCGGGTAATTCGGGTCGGTTCCGTCGTTGACGATATAGTGGGTTCTCCAGGAGATGAAACTGTTGGGGTTGACCGTGACGAACCACTGCATGATGTTGGCGATGTAGTAGCGGCAGAAGCTGACCTTGAGGGCGGTCTTGGCATCGCCGGTCAGGTCGAAGGAAGCGCCGAGCCTCGGGGCCAGGGTATTCCAGACCAGGGGCTTGAGCTGTTCATTAACCCGGGGGTCGTAGATGATCCCGCTTCCCGCGGGGTATTCCACCGGGGTTCTTTCCTGGCCCTGGACCGGCAGGATGCCCTCCTGGCGGTCAAAACGAAAGCCGATGTTCAGGGTCAACCTCTTTAACGGGGACCAGGTGTCCTGGAGGAAGCCGCCGATGACCATTTTCCGGTCCTTGCGGGTGAAGTCCTGGTAATGAACCATGTAAGGATAGGTTCCGGTGGGGGATATGCCGGCGGCAATAACCCGGTCGATCAGCGAGGCCAGGTCCTTGGGAATCTGGTCCGGGGTTAAACCCGATGGCAGCTGAACGTAGAAGAATGGTCCATTGCCCCAGGCATCGCGATTGTGCCGGCGGTATCGGCTATCCCAGGAATACTCAAACTCGGCTCCGGCCTTGATTTCGTGGCGGCCCAGAAAATCATCGAGAAAGTAGGTGGCGTCGGTCAGAGCCTGGAAGCGGTTCCGGCTGTAAATATCATCGTAGCCGTAGCTGGCGTAGTTGTAGTAATACCGCGCATCGTAGACCCAGACCTTGTCGTTCTTGGCCATCAGGTTCAGGGCATAGTCCATGTAGCCGGCCTTCAGGTTCATGTAGAGGTTGGGGTTGAAGAAGTGAGTTAACTGGAAGTTATAGGTATAGATGGGGGTGGTCTGCTTCCAGGTGGTATCCACCGTCTGGTAGGAAGAGGCGCCACGGTGATTTCTGACATAGTCTGAGAAATTGAAAGACAGCACCACCCGGTCTTTTTTGGTGGCCTGGATGGTCAGCTTGACAAAGGGCATGGGCCGCTTGTAGTCCAGGGGAACCTGGTTGGGCTGATCGTAAGGATAACCCAGCGAGAATTCCTGGGTTTTCTGCAGGGCGAAAGTGGTGAAGAACCAGATGCGGTCCTTGATGATCGGCCCGCCGAGGTTGGCCGATGGTTCGTAGTCGTAGTCGAAACCTCCGGTCTGGCCCTCAAATATGGTCCCCTTGGTGTTGGTGCTCTGCATGTCCTTGTTTCTGTAAAAGAAGCTGATCCCGCCACTGAACCGGTTTCCGCCCGACCTGGTGACCACGTTGACCACGCCGCCGCGGACGCTGCCGTACTCGGCCGGCAGGCCACCGGTCTGCACCGACAGCTCTTCCATAACATCCATGCCGAACTGGCCGGCCTGGGTTCCGGTCACCGGGTCGGTGACGTTGACACCGTCGATGTTATATGTGTTGTCTCTTTCAGAGCTGCCGTGAACCGTGGTCGAGGTGACACCCGGAGCCATGTTGAAGAACGCCCCCAGGTTCCTGGCAGCCGGCAGGCTTTGGATGACGTCCCGGGTGATGCTGGCCGTCATCGAAGTCCGCTGGATGTCAACCGTGGGAGAAACGCCGGTAACGGTGATGCTCTCTTCTATGGCCGACTGTTCCAGGGTTACGTCCAGGGTGGTGGTAACACCGACGTTGACCTTTATGCCTTCCCTGATCAGGGTCCGGAACCCCTGCAGCTTGAAAGTCACTGTGTAATCCCCCGGGGGAAGGGCCGGGAACCGCCAGTGGCCTCGCTCATTGGTCACGGCTTCCAGTGTGGGTGAAATCAGGGCCGGCGACTTGATGGAAACGCTGACTCCTGGCAGTGGTTGCTTATCCTGATCGTAGACGGTGCCGTTCAGGGTTCCCGTCTGGGTAATCTGGGCCACGGCAGGGAAGGCGAGAAGCATAAATAACAGGACTGATAAGGCAATTCTTTTCACATATCCCTCCTTTCCACAAAAGTCTTAACCTTTTCCAATGCCCCATAAATTCTTAAAGCCCTGCTTCTCTTTTGATGATCACCTCCTTCTTAAAAACTAAAAACTTTCCTTCCTTTTTTCTGACGCGAAGCAAGTTTTATGCCAGACATAATTAGCTTTTAAGTAAAAGAAAATAAATGATATAGATTTCCAATCATCTAGTCTTTGTTCAGGCTATTGAATTTAAATCCAATTTTTTGAATTGGTTTAAGGGATTTCTAAAGGGGCCTAGTTTGCCCGCCCTTATTTTATGGGGAATTTATTGTGGATCAGCTCCCTGGCCAAGCGAAAAAAAGTCTATGGGGATTTTCTATAAAGCCCGGACAAGGTAAAAAGGTTTTATGATCAGGGTGACTTCCTTGAAGTGCCCGCAGTCCTGGGCTAATATAACCCGGAGCGCCCGTAGCTCAGCTGGATAGAGCGAAGGACTTCGAATCCTGAGGTCGGGAGTTCGAATCTCCCCGGGCGCGTTTTATTTTTATGGTGATTTGTCAAATTGGCAGGGCAGAATAGGGTTGACAAAACTGGATTTGAGCCATAAATTCTTATCAGGAGGGGAAATTGGAAAATATCAGGGCCGAAAAATATTTTCTTTCCCCCGTATCCAGGAAACTGGTGGAAATAATAGAAAAGAGCGCCCCGGAGCTCACCCAGGCCTATTTGCTGGATATTAAAAAACATCCGAACATGCCGACCTACCAGTCCTTTCCCGAAAAAGAAGTTTACGACCGGGCCTACCTGGTCTTCAGCCAGCTCGGCCGCTGGATTTCATACGAGCTGGATTCGGACGCGATGAAGAAATACTGGATAGAGCTGGGTAAAAAAAGGCGGCAGGAAGGTTTTGCCCTGCCCGAGATTTTTCTCTCTCTCTGCCTGATAAGAAAGGAACTCTGGACCAAGATTCAGGCCGAAGGCCTTCTGGACAACGCCCTCGACCTTTACCAGGCCCTGGAACTGTATAACAGAATCGTGACTTTTTTTGACCGGGCTCTTTACTATGCTATCATAGGGTATCACAGTTAACCTGCTCCCCAGGTAAAACAGGCTTTTGTTGAAGATGGATGCAGACTATAACCTTGTCGTCCGGCGCCTGAGTGAAGCAGGCCAGAAGGCAGAAGCCGGGTTTTACATTCATTATCCCTTCTGCCGCCAAAAGTGTTCTTACTGTCATTTTTCAAGCTCCGTCTATGAACGGGAGCTTCACCTGAAGTGGCTGGCGGCCATAAAAGAGGAAATCCGAAGAGCGGCCTCGTTTTTTTCCGATTATCTCATCATAGATACGGTTTATTTTGGCGGGGGAACGCCGTCCCTGCTGACTCCAGATGAGGTTAAATGCCTGCTGGACTGGGTTCGGGAGAACTTTGAGGTCAGACTCCAGGAAGCAACCATTGAGGTCACCCCCGCGGCTGAAGCTGGAAGAATCGGCGACTGGCTTCAGGCCGGGATTAACAGGCTGAGTGTGGGCGCCCAGTCTTTTGACCCGGAAGTTCTGAGGGTTCTTGGACGGGCGTATGAACCCGAGAAAATCGTCAGTTTGCTGGAAGGGGCCCGAAGAGCCGGGGGGGACAACATCGGGTTGGACCTGATGGTGGGAGTTCCCGGTGAGTCGTTTAAAACTATTGAAGTAAACCTGAAGGCTCTGTCTGAACTCCAGCCGGAACACGTCTCGGTCTATCTGCTGGAGGAACTGGATAAAGTCCCTTTCCAGAGAGTCTGGGAAAAATCCCCGGTATCAGAAGAGGCCGCGGCCGAAACCTATGAGAGATATCGACTGGGGCTGGAAGAGGCGGGCTGGCTTCAGTATGAAATTTCAAATTTTTCTAAGCCCGGTTTTCAATGCCGGCATAACCTGAAGTACTGGAAATACCAGCCCTTCCTGGGTGTTGGACCTTCCGCTTCATCCCATCTTGGCAATTTTCGCTGGACCAACCCGTCCGGCCTGGAAGACTGGTGGTCTGCCCTCTGCTCCGGGAAGCCTAACTTTGATGAATTCATTCGACTCAGTCCAGAAGAGGCCGTCAGGGAGTGCCTGGCTTCTGGCCTCAGGTTGAGAGAGGGAATTTCCCTTGCAGAACTGGTCTCCCGGTTTCCCGGAGTTGATCTGTCCGGCTATGAGACCAGGCTAACCGGGTTAAAAGATTACGGCTTATTGCAGGTTTCAGACGGGCTGGTCAGGATTCCAACCGAAAGGTTTCTGGTCAGCAACTCGATTATCTCCGAGCTTCTTTTTTAATTTTTATAATTAGCCCTGGCTCTTATCTCCAAAATCTGAGCCCGTAAGCCAGCCTGCAGACCCTTGTAAATATCCCGGGCTGATAGAGTAAGAAGCAACTCGACTCCTGCCCGATCCCTCAAATTGCAATAAACCTGTACTCAATCTGCTTGCTCTGTTCTGGAATGTCTCCCGGCTTCAGGGTTTTGATTTTTACCGGCCCGGCCTTTGATTTTTTTCGTGTTTATGCTAAAAATTTATAAAAATTATTTAGCAACCATGGGCGACAGAAAGATCAAGGTCAGTTGCTTTCAGTGCGGGCAGACCAATTACTACCCGGAAGATGCTGGCCACAAGACCGTGGTCTGTGGCCGCTGCCGCAATCCTTTGCCCAGGCCGGGTGACGTGGTCAGTGTCAATTCGGCTCAGGCCGTGAACCTGATAAGCCATTCCAGCCTGCCGGTCCTGGTCGACTTTTATTCTGATTCCTGCGGGCCCTGTTTGCTGATGGCCCCGATTCTGGACAGGCTGGCCCGGCGGCGAGCCGGTGAGCTCATGGTAGTCAAGGTGGATGTGGAAAGACATCAGGATCTGGCCGCCCAGCTGGGAATTACCGCGGTCCCCACTTTTATTGTTTTCCACAGGAATGCCGAACGGGGCCGGGTGTCCGGGGCCATGGGCGAAATGGATTTTTCTCTCTGGGTGGCCAGGCTGGCCTGAAGGGTCCGAACTTATTCAGAAAAGTCTGACAGGAAATATCCCCGTCGATGCCTGACCTGGTAGTCCCGGCCGCTCTTGAGGTTGACCTGAACCTGCCTGAAACCGGACTGTTCGGGCTGCCATTCTGACCGATAAAAGATCAAGTAATATCCCGAAGCGTTCTCCGCCGATTTCCTCAGTCCTTCCACCGGGTTGGAGGTGTTGTCGGATATTCCACCGGTGGCTCTGGCCGCCTCGGTCAGGGCCTCAAAGACATCCTCCGATTGTTCGTTCATCACCACCCCGCTGATGCGGACCGGTTTCTTGTCCAGGTAGACAAAATTAAAAAGCGCCCCGGAATCGGCCAGGGCCTGGCTGATGGCTTCCTTGTCCAGGCTGGTTTCCCGGCGGTAGAACTGGAAGAGTTCCATCAGGCTGTTGATGATGTGGGGATAATCCTGGTAGCTGGACATCATCTGGTTCAAGACTCTGGAGCTCAGTTCAGGGCGGAACTCTCTCTGGTAGAAGAAGATGACCGTTTTCTGTCCCGGGGTTTTTTTCAGCGACCGGGCAAAGGACAGGAACTTGTCCTGGTCGACCAGCCTGAGCCCGTCCAGCTTGATCAGGGTATCCTGGTAGCGGGTGAGCATGTATTCTATCCCGAAGTTGGAAGTGGTTGAATCTGACTCGTTCTCCACGTCCGGGTCGGCCCCGACAGATTCGCCTCCGAAGGTGGCCAGGGTGCGGGTAATCTTTTTCAAATCCCGGAGGACCGTGTTGTATTCGCGGCTGCCCTGGATGATGTCCGCTCTCATCAGGTTCTGGATTTCCCGGCTGACCTGGGACCTGGGCTTGCCCCTCAGGGTTTCAGGGTTGAAGCGATAGATTTTGAGGGGGGTAATCAGGGTCAGGGTATCACCCGGTTGAAAATAGTTGTTGACCAGAAGGCTGACCGCATCGCCCAGTCTCTTGTCGTATTCGCTGGCCTGGACGATGATGAAGTAATTCTTGTTCAGGCTGACGGCCTTGGGCTTTTCTTCCAGAACCCGGGTCAGTTTGTTGTTTTCCACCAGGTAAATTGCTTCGATTTTTCGGACCTGGCCGTCTTCCAGGACTTCAAAGTCCTGCGGCCCGAGGTTGCGGACAAAATTGTTTTTCTGAAGCACCCTGACCGCCACCGAGTAAGAGTGGTCTGAACCGGCCTGAACCCCGGCCTGAACATCAAAATTTATTAAGATTGTGGCCAGGACCGCGGTCAATATAAAAACAAAAAAACGCCTGGATACCGGCTTCATTAATTTCCCTCCGTTCTTGTTGAGTGTTCTTTCTGTCAAATATTTCAACCGGTAAGAAGAATGCCGAAGAGGGGACTCGAACCCCTACTCCCATTTTTGCGGGAACTAGCCCCTCAAGCTAGCGTGTCTGCCAATTCCACCACTTCGGCATTCCCACATTTTTTATTTCTTGCCAGTATCTTCAGACTTCTGCTCGGTCTTTTCAGTGCTGGCCGGTGGAGTCTGGGATTTCTGTTCCTGGGTTGCAGGCTGAGCCTGGGTGGCCGCCGGTGTTTCCTTGGCGGGGACATTCCTGACCACCGAGGAGGTTTTCCCTGATATCAACCAGAGTCCGAGCGAGGTCACCATGAACAGAATGGCGCAGACGGTGGTCACCTTGCCAAGCAGGGTCTGGGCCCCCCTGGGGCCAAAGGCTGTCTGGCTGCCGGCCCCGCCGAAAGCCCCGGCCAGGTCAGCCGCCTTGCCGGATTGCAGCAGAACGGCCAGAATCAACACGATGCAGATGATAACATGAACCGTAACCAGTAAAGCTGTCACTTTAATCCCTCACTGCGCGGAGAGCCTCTCTGGCTATGGCCAGGAACGACTCAGCTTCGAGAGAAGCTCCGCCAACTAAAAATCCATCAACGTCCTTTTCCCTGGCTAAGGACAGGGCGTTGCTCGGTTTCACTGAACCGCCGTATAGAATTATAGCATAATCAGCCACGCTTTTGCCATACCTGGAAGCCACCAGGTTCCTGATAAAGGCCTGGACCTCCTCTGCCTGTTCCGGGGTGGCGTTGCGTCCGGTGCCTATGGCCCAGATGGGCTCATAGGCCAGGACCACCCGGCTAAAGGCTGGGCCGTCCAGGGTAAAAAGGCTCTGTTCAAGCTGGGTCCGGATTCGGTCCAGGGTCCCGCCACTTTCTCTTTCTTCCAGGGTCTCGCCGATGCAGACGATGGGAATCAGCTCATGCTTTAGAGCGGCCAGGGTCTTTTTCCGCACGGTCTCGTCGGTTTCCCCAAAGTACTGCCTTCTTTCGGAGTGGCCGATGACCACAAAATCGCAGCCGGCTTCCTTGAGTTGCACGGGTGAGATTTCCCCGGTGAAGGCGCCCTTGTCCTCCCAGAAGACGTCCTGGGCGCCGACGGCGATTTCTGTCCCGGATACCGTTCTTTTGACTTCATGGATGGCCGTGAAGGGAGGAATAAGAATTAGGGTGGCCGCGCCGAAAGAATTATCAAGACCTCTGACCACGGCTTCGGCCAGTTCCCTGGCCTCGGCGATGGTCTTGTGCATTTTCCAGTTCCCGGCAATGACCGGTTTTCTTAAGGCCGCCATGTTAATTCCCTCTCAATTCTTGATTTTAATGAAGCCATTGACCATCAGATATAATTTATTAAAAGCTTCTTTCACGGTAAAAAAGAAGCTTCTCCGCTGATAAAAGGTTATTCCTGACCGCAGCCGTTTCTTATTCCAGGGCCTCAATTCCGGGCAGGGTTCCGTAGGCTACGAACTCCAGCGAGGCCCCGCCGCCGGTGGAGATGTGGCTTATTTTCCCGGCCAGTCCGGCCTTCTGGATGGCGGCTATAGAATCACCACCACCGACCACCGACAGGGCTTCGGACCCGGCCACGGCCGCGGCGATTTCCATGGTTCCCCGGGCGAAGGCTTCCACCTCGAACACGCCCAGCGGGCCGTTCCAGAAAATGGTCCTGGCTGATTGAATAAGCTTCTTGTATTCGGCCACTGTCCTGGGTCCGATGTCCACTCCCATCAGGTCTTCCGGCAGGGGATAGCTGTCAGCCACGGCGGCCGCTTCCCGGCTTTCGATGGAAATGGCCAAAACGTGGTCCAGCGGGAGAAGCAGCTTAACCCTGTTATCTTCGGCCTTTTTCATGATCTGGCTGGCAATCTCCAGCTTATCTTCTTCCACCAGGGATTTTCCGACCGCCAGCCCACGGGCTTTAAGAAAAGTATAGGCCATGGCTCCGCCGATGAGCAGGGCATCAGCCTTGGTCACCAGGCTTTCCAGGACTGGTATCTTGTCCTCAATTTTAGCCCCGCCCAGGATGGCCACAAAGGGTTTCTGAGGGTTATCGGTGATTTTTTTCAGGTAATCCACTTCCTTTTTCAGCAGGTAGCCGGCTGCTTTCTCTGGAATATAGGAAGCTATACCCACCACCGAGGCATGGGCCCGGTGGCAGGAGCCGAAAGCGTCGTTGACAAAAACCTGGCAGCCTTCAGCCAGTTTCCGGGAGAACTCCGGGTCGTTATCGGTTTCCTGCTTGTAAAAGCGGACGTTTTCCAGGAGCAGCAGTTCGCCCTCTTTCAGCCCGGCCTTGAGGCTATCTACCTCGGGACCGATGACGTCTGGAGCCATGATGATATTCGTTCCAGGGAGGAGCTGGCCGAGACGCCCGGCCACCGGTTTCAGGCTCATCTTGGGGTTAAACTGGCCCTTGGGCCGGCCCAGGTGAGAGGCCACCACCAGCCTGGCTCCCTTCTGCAGCAGGTACTTTATGGTTGGCAGCGAGGCCTGGATCCTGGTGTCGTCCCGGATGTTCAGGTTCTCATCCAGGGGAACGTTAAAGTCCACCCGCAGGAAGACGGTCTTGCCTTTGACTTCGATTTCTTCCACGAATTTCATTTTTTCCCCTCCCGGGGTTTATTTCTTCATTATGTGCTTGACCAGGTCCACCAGGCGGCAGGAATAACCCCACTCGTTATCGTACCAGGCCATGACCTTGACCAGGTTCTTTTCTATGACCTTGGTCGACAGGGCATCGACTATGGCTGAGTGGGGGTTGGACATGAAGTCCACCGAAACCAGAGGTTCTTCGGTGTATTCAATTATCCCCTTGAGTTTTCCTTCGGCCGCCGCTTTCAGCGCAGCATTGACTTCTTCGGCCGTGGTTTCTTTCCTGACCACGGCCACCAGGTCGACCAGCGAAACGTTGGGAGTTGGAACCCTGATGGCGATGCCATCGATTTTACCCTTGAGTTCGGGCAGGACCAGTCCCACGGCTTTGGCCGCCCCGGTGGTGGTGGGAATCTGGGAGATGGCTGCGGCCCGAGCCCTTCTCAGGTCTTTGTGGGGGGCATCCAGGATTTTCTGGTCATTGGTATAGGAGTGAATGGTGGTCATGAAACCCTTTTCGATCCCAAAATTTTCATGAAGGACCTTGGCCACCGGGGCCAGGCAGTTGGTGGTGCAGGAAGCATTGGAAATCAGGTGATGCTTGGCCGGATCATAGGCTTCTTCGTTGACGCCGATGACGATGGTGATATCAGGGTCGGTGGCCGGGGCCGAGACTATTACTTTCTTCGCCCCGCCGATTTCAATGTGCTTGAGGCAATCCGGTCTCTTGGTGTATTTGCCCGTGGACTCGATGACCACGTCCACACCCAGGTCTTTCCATTTCAGGCCGGAAATATCCTTTTCGGCCAGGACCTTGATGGGCTTGCCGTTCAGCAGGATGGAGTCCTCGGTGGCCCTGATGTCTTCTTTTAGAGGGCCGAGCACCGAGTCGTACTTCAGCAGGTGGGCCAGGGTCTTGGCGTCGGTAATGTCGTTGACCGCCACGTATTCCAGCTCCGGGTCTTTGTAGGAAGCCCTGAGCATGTTGCGACCTATCCGCCCGAATCCGTTTATTCCTATCCTTATAGTCATAGAAAACCTCCTTTCTTATTTTTCTGATAATAAATTTGAGTTTATAAAAATTTATCACAGATGGCGGGTTTTGGCAATCAAATATGACCGGGCCTTGAAGTCTTCAGCCCAGCCCGACTGCTTCTGTAAAAATAGAACCTGGATCAGGGGCGATTCTGGAATTATGTTCCCGCTACGGGTGGCTTTATCCCCGTTCATTTTTTATGATAATATTCTTTAAGACCGAGGTGAAAGATGAAAATCCTGACCGCTGCCCAGATGAGAGAGATTGACCGGATTGCCATCGAGGAAATTGGAATCCCCGGCCCGGTTCTGATGGAAAACGCTGGACTGCAGGTCGCGGCCGTCCTAAGGAATGAACTGGGCGTGGAGGCCGGGATGAGAGTGGTGGTGGTGGCCGGAAAGGGCAACAACGGCGGCGACGGCCTGGTGGTGGCCCGGCATCTCCACAACCAGGGTGTCGACTGCCCGGTCTTGCTTGTCGGTAGAATCTCTGAGGTCCGGGGCGATGCCGCCTTGAACCTGGAGATTGCCCGAAAGATTGGCCTGCAGGTTATCGAGGTCGGAGACGAGGCCGCCTGGAAGAAAGCCAGGAAAATCCTATCAGAAACGCCGATAATTGTTGATGCCCTGTTTGGAACCGGTCTGTCCAGCCCGCTCCAGGGTTTATACGCCAGGGTGGTCCAGGACATAAATGATTCTGGAGCCTTTGTGGTCTCAATTGACATTCCATCGGGCCTGTCTTCAGACACATTTGAACTCATCGGGCCCTGTGTCCGGGCTGACCTGACGGTGACCCTGGGGGCACCCAAGGTGGCCCATTTCTTTCCGCCAGCCGAAGACTATGTCGGCGATCTGGTGGTGGCTGACATCAGCCTGCCACCCTTTTTATTCGAACGTCCGGGATTGAACCTTGAACTGGTGGAGCTGGAGTCCCTGGTCCCATACTTTCAGCCCAGAAAGCGCGATACTCACAAAGGCACCTATGGCCATCTGCTGGTCATTGCCGGCTCGCGCGGCAAGACCGGGGCAGCGGCCATGGCCGGCCGGGCCGCCCTGAAAATGGGGGCGGGGCTGGTCACCGTGGCCACGGCCGGGAGCTGTTTGCCCGTGGTGGCCAGGAGCATGCCAGAGTTGATGACCGAGCCCCTCGCCGAAACAGACTCGGGCAGTATCTCGGAAGAAGCCCTGGGACGGGTGCTGGAATTAATTAAGGGCAAGGATGCCCTGCTGGTCGGGCCGGGTCTCTCCACCCATCCTTCAACCTCAGCCTTTGTCCTGAAGCTACTTGGCAGACTCAAGAATTACCGGAATCCGCTGGTGGTCGATGCCGATGGATTGAATATCATTGCCGCCAGGCCGGAAGTGCTGTCTTCGCTTCCTGAAAAGACCATTCTGACCCCGCACCCGGGCGAGTTTTCCAGGCTCAGTGGCCTGGACACTGCTGAAATCCTGAGAAGGCGCCTGGAAATAGTTCCGGAATTTGCCAGGAAGCATAAGGTACACCTCGTTTTGAAAGGATACCGGACACTCATCGCTTCTCCGGAGGGGAAGGTCAGGGTCAACCCGACCGGAAACCCGGGAATGGCTTCTGGCGGAACCGGAGACGTCCTGGCCGGTCTTCTGGCTTCGGAAGCCATGCAGGTTAAGGACCTGCTTCAGGCGGCGGTCAATGCCGTTTTTATTCACGGGTTGAGCGGGGACCTGGCCGCGGAAAAAGTAGGAGAAAAAAGCCTGACCGCCACTGACCTGATTAAGTTCCTGCCGGCAGCCATCAGGTTCGTGGCCAGCGGTGGAGAAGATGACTCGGAAATCGGTTGAGCTGGAAATCAGGACCAATTCAGAACAGGAGACTTTCCAGCTGGCAGAAAATCTGGCCCGCGAGCTCCGGGGTGATGAACTGGTCCTGATCACCGGGGAACTGGGAGCCGGGAAGACGGTTTTTGTCAAGGGACTGGCTTCTGGCCTCGGGGTTAAGGCGGTCGATTCGGTCTGCAGCCCGTCTTTTACCCTGGTTAATATTTACAGCGGGCGAGTGGACCTCGTTCACGTCGACCTATACCGGTTGGAAGACCCGGAGGAAATCGCCGACTTGGGGCTCGAGGATTACCTGGAAAGCGGGGTGGTGGCCGTGGAATGGGCGGAAAGGCTGCCGGCGGATTTCCGGTCCGGAAGGATGATAGAAATTTCCATCGCCGTTGAAGCCGATGACAGCAGGTTGATTAAAATCAAGACTTCGGAGGTTTACCTCAGTCTTGAGAATCAATAAAATTAATTAACTGGAGAAAATCCCTGGACGAAAGGAAACGTTCATGAAGGACCTGAAGGCTCTAATCTATGACGTGCCGGATTTTCCAAAGCCGGGAATTGTGTTCAAGGATATAACCCCGGTAATCCAGGACGCCGAAGCCTTTAACCTGGTCATTGATTTGATGGCCGAGGTGGCCAGGAGGTATTCGCCGGACCGGGTGGCGGCCATCGAATCACGCGGGTTCATTTTCGGGGCGGCCCTGGCCAGGGAGCTGCGCACCGGGTTCAGCCTGATCAGGAAGAAAGGCAAGTTGCCCCGGCCGACGCTGAGCCTCAGGGCGCCAAATGAATATGCCGTGGAATATTTCGAGGCCCACCTGGACAGCATTCAGCCCGGGGAAAAGGTGGTCATAGTCGATGACCTGATTGCCACCGGTTCTTCGGCCGTGAGCGCCATTGAACTGGTCCAGAAACTCGGAGGCCGGCCGATGGCCTTCGTGGCCCTGGTGGAGCTAACCTTCCTGGAAGGAGTTAAGAAGATAAACGAGGCTCATTCCGAAGTTCCGGTCTTTACCCTGGTCAAGTTTTGAGGTTGGTCGCCTGGCCGGAACGACTTATCTTTTTTTATAGATTTCTGAGAATGTTGCTAATTTATTCTGACGATAGGCCGGCCGGCCGGGACCTGTCCTGCCGGCTGGAGGTACAGAAGTTGAGGCTAACAAGGAGGGGCGATGACTGAGACCCTGGAAAAGATTTTTCAACTTCAGGCCAACCAGACCAGCCTCAGGAAAGAACTGCTGGGCGGGCTGACCACCTTCATGACCATGTCCTACATCATTTTTGTTCAGCCGGCCATCCTGGGACAGACGGGCATGGATAGAGGGGCGGTCATGGTGGCTACCTGCCTGGCCAGCGCCCTGGCCACCCTTCTAACCGGTTTGCTGGCCAACTATCCGGTAGCCCAGGCTCCGGCCATGGGGCACAATGTTTTCTTTGCGGTTACGGTCTGCGGCCTGATGGGCTATTCCTGGCAGGTGGCCCTCGGTGCCAATTTTATTTCCGGGGTAATCTTCACCGTCCTGGCCCTGTTTGGGGTGGCCGGCAAACTGGTGGAGATAATCCCGGACAGTCTGAAAAACGCCATCGCCGCCGGGATCGGACTGTTGATTGCCCTGATCGGTCTGGAGTATGCGGGCATCGTGGTTTCCACCCCTGGTGTACTGGTGGGTCTGGGAGACCTGGGCAGCAAGCCGGTTATCCTGGCCTTCATCGGGCTCCTGGTAATCTCGGTCCTGATGGCCTGGAAGGTGCCCGGGGCTCTTCTGTGGGGAATACTCCTGACCACGGCGGTTGGCCTGCCCCTCGGCGTGGTCAAATACCAGGGAGTGCTGGCCGCCCCACCCTCTATTGCTCCGACCATGTTTCAGCTGGACATTGCCGGCGCGCTCAGGAGCGGGCTGATACCGATAATATTCGTCTTCTTCTTTCTCGATGTTTTTGACACGGTGGGCACCCTGGTCGGGGTCTGCGGCCCGGCCGGGTTCTTCAAGAACGGCAAATTGCCCAGGGCCAACCAGGCCATGCTGGCCGATGCCATGGGGACGGTGGTCGGAACGCTTCTGGGCACCTCCACGGTAACCAGCTACATCGAAAGCTCAACCGGCATTGCCCAGGGGGCCAGGACCGGCCTGGCCAACCTGGCCACTTCGGTGCTCTTTCTCGGGGCTCTTTTCCTGAGTCCCCTGGCGGCCATGGTGGGCGGGAGCTTTGTCTACAAGGACCAGGTGCTCCACCCGGTCATAGCCCCTCCCCTGATTATCGTCGGTTTCCTGATGATGAAATCCGTGGCCCGGATAGACTGGGAGGATATCAGCGAAGCCATTCCAGCTTTCCTGACGGTGGTGGTGATGCCGCTGGCCGTCAGCATCACTGACGGAATGGCCTTCGGATTCATTAGCTATTCCCTGATCAAGCTGGCCAGGGGAGAAGGCCGAAAGGTACACTGGCTGGTTTATTTGATATCTTTCCTGCTGGTAATCAGGTATTTTATCAGGTACATTAGCTGATCAGGCAGTACCGATCAGGAATTCATAAGGTTAATATGATGAAATTCAAGCCCGGCCCTGCGATTGTGAAGGGCAGGGGGAAACTTATTAAAATCAGAGTCGGAGAAATATCATGAAGATGCCGAAGAGCTGGAACTGGCTAATTCCTACTATTTTAGTAGGATTTATGCTGAACTGTGCCCCGGGGGTTAAGGTCCAGGATGAAGCTAACCGTTTCCCCGGCGACCGGCAGTGGGTGGAAAAGACCATCAGGAAGATGACCCTGGACGAAAAGATAGGTCAGCTGGTGGTGGCCCGTTATACCGGTGAATTTTTCAATTACGACAGTCCCTACCTTAAGAACCTGGAAGAACTGGTCGGGAAGTATCACCTGGGTGGTTTGATTCTTTTTGGCGGAGAAGCCCTGGAGACCGCCTATTTTACCAACCATTTTCAGAAACTGGCCAAAGTTCCTCTGCTCATAGCTTCGGACCTGGAAAGGGGAGCGGGTAACCAGGTGACCGGGGCCACCCTTTTCCCTCCACTCATGGCCCTGGGGGCTGCCGATTCAGAAGAGCTGGCCTACGAGATGGGCCGGATTACGGCCATAGAAGGCCGGGCCCTGGGAATCCACATGACCTACGCCCCGGTCGTCGATGTCAACATCAATCCCGATAATCCAATCATCAACACCCGCTCGGTCGGGGAAGACCCGGAGCAGGTGGCCAGGATTACCCGGGCTTTCATCCGGGGTTGCCAGGGCCACGGGATGATGGCCACGGCCAAGCATTTTCCCGGGCACGGCGACACCGACCAGGATTCTCACAGCCTGCTCCCGGTGATAAAAGCCGACCAGGAAAGGTTGAAAAAAGTTGAACTGTATCCGTTCCAGGCAGCGATCGAGGCCGGGGTGGAGTCCATCATGACCGCCCATCTTTACATCCCGGCGCTCGAACCCGAAGAAGGCCTGCCGGCCACCCTGTCCCCGCGGATCATGACCGACTTGCTCAGAAAGCAGATGGGATTCAAGGGGTTGATTGTTACCGATGCCCTGGAAATGCGGGGCATAACCGGCTATTTTGGCGATGAAGAGGCTGCGCTCCGGGCCCTGAAGGCCGGGGTGGACCTGCTCCTTCTGCCCCTGGACCCGGCCAGGGTCATCGAGCGACTGAAACAGGCCGTGAAGAGCGGGGAATTGCCCCTGAGCCGGGTGGAGGAATCCCTGAGGCGGGTTCTTCTGGCCAAGACCAGGCTGGGGCTGCATCGCCAGCGCTATGTCAGCCTGGAGCGACTGCCCCTGCTGCTGGGAAAACAGGAATTCAGGGAGATAGCCAGAAAGACATTTTCTTCGGCCATTACCCTGGTTAAGAATGAGGGCAACCTGCTGCCGGTAAGAAAGGATAAAAAGGTCGTGCTGGTTTCACTCAGCAGCGACCCCGGTGATTACTATGCCGGGCGAAGGCTGGCCACCGAACTGGCCGGCCGCCTTCCCGGTCTCCGGGTTTTCTATGCCGACGGCGATACCGGCCGGGAGAAGCTGGATGAAGCGCTGCCAGCCGCTTCGCAGGCCGACCTGGTGGTGGCGGCCCTATTCTCCAGCCTCAGGTCGGGCAAGGGCACGGTTGACCTGGAGCCGGTTCAGGCGGAATTTATCAGGAAGCTAAAAGTGGCCGGGGCCAGGGTGGTTGCTCTTTCCTTCGGCAGTCCATATTTTTTAAGGCATTTTCCAGAGGTTGATGGCTACTTGTGCCTGTACCGCAATACACCCGAGACCCAGGAGCTGGCGGCCATGGCCCTGGCGGGTGAAATCAGGCTTTCCGGCCGGTTGCCGGTCTCCTTGCCCGGGCTCTACCCGCGTGGCCACGGCCTGGTCCTGGAAAAAATTGAGGAGGCAAAATGAAATACAAGAATCTCGGTCAGACCGGAATTAAAGTCTCGGAACTCTGTTTTGGAACCATGTCCTTCGGAGCCGAGGCCGACGAGAAGACCTCGGCTGAAATGTTTGCTTACTGCCGGGAAAAAGGGATCAACATCTTCGATTGCGCCGACCTTTATGCCAGGGGCCGGTCCGAAGAAATTCTGGGCCGGCTGGTCAAGGACTGCCGGGAAGAGGTCATCATCACCAGCAAAGTCTATTTTCCAACCGGGCCTGATATTAACGCCATGGGAGCCAACCGCCGGCACATCATGTACGCGGTCGAAGGCAGCCTGAGGCGGCTGGGTACGGATCGAATCGACATTTACTTCATTCACCGCTTCGACGATATCACCCCGCTCGAGGAAACGCTGAGAGCCCTGGACGACCTGGTTCACCAGGGAAAAATTCTCTACATCGGCCTGAGCAACTTCAGTGCCTGGCAGGTGGAGAAGGCCATCGGACTGGCCGCTCTCCATGGCCTGGCCCCGGTGGCCTGTATTCAGCCCATGTATAACCTGGTCAAGCGCCAGGCCGAGGTGGAGATTCTGCCCATGGCCGAGGCTGAAAAGCTGGGTGTCCTGGCTTACAGTCCGCTGGCGGCCGGTCTGCTTTCCGGAAAGTACGGCCAGGATAAAAAACCGGCTTCGGGACGGCTGGTGGAAAACAGGATTTACCAGGTCCGCTACGGCCAGGACTGGACTGTTGAAGTGGCCGAGAAATTTACAGAATTTGCCCGGTCGCATGGTTACCACCCGGTCAGCCTGGCCATCGCCTGGGTGGGCAGCCATCCGGCCGTTACCGCCCCGATCATCGGCGCCAGGAATGTTGACCAGCTCAAGGACGCCGTGGCCGCGGTCGAGATTGAAATGACCGAAGAACTTAGGCGCGAAATTTCCAGCCTGTCTCCGGAGCCACCTCCGGCCACCGACCGCTCTGAGGAAAAAACCGAGACCCACTTCCCAATTCGCCGCTGAGACGGAGGGAATCGGGCTTTTCGGAGCCTGGGCCGGTTGCAAATTCTAGCCTATCAGGGGTTTGAACAGGCAAGCGCGATTTTCTTAGCCGGACACTTATCTATTCTATCTTATAAAGCGGCCAGCCGTCTTATAAACCTGTAAAACAAAGCGAACAGAGCCTGACAGATTTTTAATAGCCAACCCTTCCTTTGGCCACGAGGCGGAACAATGTGGCCGACCAGCCGTTGAACGAGAACTTCAGCCTCAATGACTTCAGCCTGAGAGTGCGGGGCCCAACCGGACCGGAGGAAAATGAATCGGGTGTCCCGATGTAAAAAGTTTGCAATCTTCAATCCGCTTTAATAGCATAATCCTGTCCGACCCGCGAGCTCCAGGAACGCAAGAAAGCCGGGACTGCGTTGGTGGCTTGAAGCCGGGTCAAACGAAAATCAGTCAGATAGAGGTTTGGCGAAATGAAAAAATTCGCAACTTTTTCTCCAGTCATTTTTTGCCTTATTCTGCTTATGCTGGTTGCCGGCTGCCGGGAAGAAAAAGTTTCCGGTCCCGGAAAGGAAACGGTCGGGGTTGATTTTTCCGGCCGGATGGTGGTGCCGGTTAACCAGGTGGTAGAACCTTACGGCCTCCAGGTTCAACTGCCCGGCCTGCGCCCCCAGGGCCTGGCCCTCTCGCCCGATGGGAAGCTGGTAGCCGTGTCGGGAAAGAGTAATGAACTGGTCATAGTCGACCCGGTTGACCTGAGGATCAGGCAGAAAGTGCCGCTTCCCCCGGAGAGCCAGAACGAGCCGCTGCCCGAGACCGTCTCCGAAAACATCCTCGAACCCGACACCAAGGGCCAGCTCAGTTACAACGGGCTGGTCTTCTCGCCGGACGGAAGCCACATATATTTAAGTAACGTCAACGGCAGCCTCAAGGTCTTCACCGTCCATTCCGACGGCCAGGTCCGGCCCTCTCACACCATTCTTCTGCCGCCGGCCAATGCTCCCAGAAGAGAGGAAGAAATTCCATCCGGCCTGGCCTTCAGCCAGGACGGGAAAAGACTCTATGTCTGCGGCAACCTGTCCAACCAGCTCCTGGAGGTTGAAGCGGCCACCGGCCGGGTGTTAAGAATTTTTCCGGTCGGGGTGGCCCCGTTTGAAGTGGTGGTTAAAGGAAACAAAGCTTATGTCAGCAACTGGGGCGGCCGCCGTCCCGGCCCGGATGACCTGGTCGGCCCGGCCGGTCGGGGGACCGTGGTCAGGGTTGACCCGGAAAAATTTATTGCCAGCGAGGGCTCGGTTACCGTTATCGACCTTGCTTCGGGAAAAGTAATCAAGGATATCATGGTTCACCTGCATTCCTCGGCCCTGGCCCTTTCGCCTTCCGGACGGTACCTGGTCTGCGCCAACGCCGCTTCTGATAACCTGAGTGTCATCGACACCGAAAAGGATGAAGTGGTTGAGACCATCTGGGTCAAGCGCGGCCCGGCCGACCTGTTCGGGGCTTCACCCAACGCCCTGTGCTTCCTGCCGGACGGCAACACACTGCTGGTAGCCAACGGTACCCAGAACGCCGTGGCCGTGGTCGACTTCAGGCCTAAAAAGAAAAAATCTCAGCTTAAAGGACTTATCCCGGCCGGCTGGTTTCCCGGAGTCCTGGCCTGGGATAAAAACCTCAACCGGCTATGGGTGGCCAACATCAAGGGGTTGCCCGACCGGCCGCGAACCGACGACTCAACCGGGCAGACCGGCTTTAACACCCATCAATACTACGGGTCCCTTTCGGTCTTCAACCTGCCGGGGAAAAAAGAGCTGGCCGGGCTGACCAAAAAGGTCCTGGCCAATTTCCACCGGGAAAGAATCAGCGAAGCCCTGAAAAAACCGAGGGCCGGAGCCCGGCCCAGGCCGGTGCCGGAAAGAATCGGTGAACCGTCGCTCATCAAGCACGTGGTCTATATCATCAAGGAAAACCGCACTTATGACCAGATCCTGGGCGATGTGCCCGAGGGCAACGGCAACCCCTCGCTCTGCATCTTTGGAGAAGAGGTAACGCCCAACCAGCACCGGCTGGTCAGGGAGTTTATCCTGCTGGACAACACCTACTGCAGCGGCATCCTCAGTGCCGACGGACACCAGTGGTCGACCACCGCTTTCGGCACAGATTACATAGAAAAATCGTTTGCCGGCTGGCCCCGGAGTTACCCCGACGGCATGGGCCCGGACGAGGTTGACGCCCTGGCCTACGCTCCCAGCGGTTTCATCTGGGATAACTGCCTGAAGAACGGAGTCAGCCTCTGGAATTTCGGCGAATTTGCCATGCCCGACTGCGGCTGGGCTGACCCCAAACGCCCCGGCGAACCGGGCTGGCTGGATTTCTGGCACGAGTACCTGCACGGAAAAGGCGAGGTCAGGATCGGCAGTAAGCCGGGTATTCCTTCCATCGCCTCCTTCACTTCAACCGGCTACGTCGGCTGGAACATGGATGTCCCGGACGTCTGGCGGGCCCGCTTTATAAAGAACAAAATCAGGGAATGGGAAGAAAAGGGAGAAATGCCGCAACTGGTCCTGGTCTGCCTGCCGGTGGATCACACCAGCGGGACCAGGGCGGGTATGCCCACGCCCCGGGCGGCGGTGGCCGATAACGACCTGGCCTTCGGCCAGATCGTCGAGGCCCTGAGCCACAGCAGTTTCTGGAAAGAGATGGTGATAATTGCCATCGAGGATGACCCGCAGAACGGCTTTGACCACGTCAGCGGCTACCGGACGACGGCTTACATGGCCGGGCCCTACGTTAAAAGAGGAGCTGTCATCAGTACCCATTACAACACCACCAGTGTTTTGCGGACCATCGAGCAGATCCTGGGCCTGCCGCCCATGAACCAGTTTGACGCCACGGCCACCCCGATGTTCGATTGCTTCACCGACGAACCCGACTTCAGACCCTTTACGGCGGTGCCCAATCGCATTCCCCTTGACGAGTTGAACCCCGAGCCGAAAAGGATCAGTGATAGGCTGCTTAGAAAGAATGCCATTATCTCGGCCAGGCTTAATTTCCGCAGGATTGATGCCTGCCCGGAAACGGTGCTCAACAAGATTATCTGGCATTCGGTCCGGGGCCCGGCCGAACCCTACCCGGACTGGGCGGTGACCGTGGTCCAGGACGATGACGACTGAACCTGGTATAGGGCTCTGGATGACAGGGAAGGGCCCTGTCACCACGGTTAAATAAATTTAAGACCGGGCTGAAAGGCAGCCAGAGTTAAATTAATAATTTCTCATGTGCCATTGTTGGGCCTGGTCAGTCGGTTCAAGATTATTTTTGGTTTCTTAAAATCTGCCTTTTTCTACTCTTCGGGCTTTACTACCCCCATTTGATTGTGCGATATCTTTGGTCAATCCTTTGGTTGCATCTTCTGTCAGCGGATAAAGGTGTTGAACAGCAGCTTGAATGTCCCGTGGGTCTGGGCCCGGTGCTGGGCCCGGAGTCCTATTAAGATTATCTGGCCCTGCCCGTAAGCCGCTTCCACCATGGCTGCCTTCTTGCTTAAGTATTGCTCGCCGACCAGCCAGCCACTCTGGAGAAGCTCCCGCTCGGCATAACGAACGACCACCCGGTATTTTTCGCTGTCGTTTCCGGGCAGGATTTCATAGGCCGGGCTGCTGAAAAACAGGACCAGGCCTTTTTCCGGAAGACCGTAGGCCAGGGGGTTGAGGTTGTCGATGGATGCTTTCAGGGTAGAACCGGGGCAGAAGAATTCTTTTGGATCAGCCTCGGCCACCACGTTTCTCAGGCGAAGGCCGAGTTTTTCCACGGCAAAATTGCCGGCCGCTCCCAGGCAGACCAGCACCCCACCACGGTTGATGAATTCTTTCAGCCTGTCCAGGCCATCCTGTCCCAGGCCGCTTCGGTACTCCGGCGGGTAGTTGGCCCGGCGCCTGGAGGAAGGTTCCTGTCCTTCGCCCATGATCATGGCCGTCGAATCGGCCGGGAGGATGAGCAGGTCAATTTTTTTGGCCAGCTGACCGCTCTTGATGTCGGCGTCCATGATGGTGACATAGGGAAGATCGAATTTTTCCAGGAGCAACCTGGTCCAGCCCTCTTCCATGTTCCCGGTGTAATAGCGCTGGTAAAGTCCCACCCGGAGACGGCGTACCCGGTGGGTGCCTTCAGCCGGCAGCGAGTTAAGCGGTTCGAAATCGACCCCGGTTCTGGCAGCAATGGACTCCAGCACCTGAGCGGGGGCCTGGGCAACCATGAAGTCTCCAGGGTTGAGTTCCTCGGTTTTCAGGTCAGACCTGAGTACCTGGATTTTATTATCCAGGAGCAGGCTGACGGCGGTGAACGAATCGTTAAGGCGGCCGTCCAGCCGGTACCCGGCCGCCCCGGCCCGGACCTGTCCGCTGACCTTGACCGAATCGGCCACGAGCTCCAGCCTGGCTTCCGGCAGGTCATCCAGCGGGTCAACCCTGACTCCCATGAACTCGGCCATGGTATGGGTGGCCAGGTCGTAGGGGCGCTGCGGATTGCCGTCCCGGGAACGGGTCCAGTAATTATCAGGATATAGCGTCCGGCCCAGCAGGTTCATGATCAGGCCTCTCTTGGGCTGGGCCAGGGAGACCAGGAAGGAACCGGCCGGGTAGATAACTCCATTAACTTGGAGTTCTGAAGCCAGGCGATGGATTTCTATTCCGCTCTGGAGCAGGGTGTTGACCAGTTTGACAGCAGTCAGCCGGTCGTGCTGTTCGGCCGGGATGAGAAAAGCCCGGGGTTTTTCGCTGGCCCCGCGCTCGGTCTGCCTGGCCGCTTTAAGGTAAGCATTATAAAGAAGGGTTTCTCGGTGGCGGGCAGCCAGGTCCAGGACGGCCCAGGCCGAGATTTTCTGCTGCTCAACGATATCCCGCAGGCGCCACCAGCCGCCTTCCCAGGGATGGGGGAAGTTGCTCTGGGCTTCGTAGGCCGGGAATTGCAGGGACTCTCCCTGGAGCTGGTCTGGCTGGATGAACAGCGGGCTGGCGATGCGGGCGCTGGCCGATTCGGTCAGCATGCCGACGATATTATGAAAGGGAGTTATCCAGTGCCAGCCGAAATGGCCCCAGCCCGGAAACATGGCGTCGTTGATGATCCCGGTTTTCCCGGCTTCTTCCAGCCGGTAGGCGATGTGGCCCCCGAACCAGGACAGCTCGCGCCACAGGAGCGGGTCGGCATAGGGACGAATCGGGTCGCAGTAGGGAGGAACGTAAAGCCGGGCCCCGTAGCTTCCCATGTGGTGGTGGTCCACGTAGGCCTGCGGCTTCCATTCCTGGTAGAGAATACGGGCGGCGTAAGTTGATTCCTGGAGGTTGAGAAAGTCACCGTCGCGGTTGTTGTCGTGACCGGCATACCTGTGGTAGAGGTAGGGCGGGGAAGTACCCTCGTACTCGGTGCCCAGGGTCTTATAGTACCAGTCGGTGACCATTATCTGGCCGTCCGGGTTGAAGCTGGGGATGAGCAGGAAGACAACATTTTCCAGGATCCTCAGGGTTTCGGCGTCGTTCCTGGAAAGAAGGTCGTAAGCCAGCTCCGGGGACATCTGGGTGCCGCCGATTTCGTCGGCGTGAAGGCTCATCGACTGGCAGACTATGGCCCTGCCCTGGCTGATGAGCAGCGGTATTTCTTCGGGCGGAACCTGCCTGGGGTCGGAGATTTTGCGGTTGATTTCCTTTATTCTTTCCAGGTTGGCCAGGTTTTCGGGCGAAGAAATGATGACCAGCAGGAAGGGGTGGCCCATGGTGGTCGGACCCATGTTGATGACCTTGATCCTGGGGCTTTCTTTTTCCAGCAGGGTGAAGTATTCAACAATCCTGTCCCAGCGGGCGATTTTCCGGTCGGCTCCGAGCTGAAATCCGAAGAAAGCTTCCGGCGCGGTTATTTTTTCTTGGCCCGTGGCGGCGGCAACGGGGTAGACTGAGAGAGCCGAAACAATTAAGGATAAGAAAAGGAGAAGCAGGCCAAACCGGCGTTTGATATTCAGTCCATAAGAAAATTTCCTGGCCTTCCGCCCTGACTTTATGTTCATTTTCATCCTCCTCTATACTTCTATCTAATACCTTCTTATTTTTATTTCAGGCTTCTTCTACTATCTTCATTCCCAGCAGGCTGCTGACCACTTCCAGTTTTTTCTTCAGGTCGCCGTAGACGGTTACCCGGTGCCAGCCGAAGCGGTCCCACTCGCCCAGGAGCCGGTCGATGTTGCCGGCCGGCTCGGCCGCCAGTTTTGTCCGGCAGGCTTTATCTTCTTCCACGTTGCCGGTGGTTACCGCCTGGTGAAGAACGATTTCCCCGGTTTCAGAGTTGAGCTCGAAGGAGGTGACCAGTTCACCAGCCGGGAGGAGGGACTGGATGGCTGCCCCTTTCCGGTCCTCCGAGTGGTTCCGGATGCGGTAGGGATTGGCCGGGCCAGCCGGACCAAAAACCCTGGTGGGGGCAACGCAGTGAGCGTAGATGATCTTATTCTGGGAAGTATCAATGACAGGGTCAGAAATATAGCCGGGTCGGCCGGCCAGGTATCCGGCCAGCAGCATCATGGTGGTGGAAGGAACATCACCTTCGCAGGCCCCGACCAGGCCGTCGTCGTTGAGCTGGCAGAAACCGAGGCAGGGGTAGGCCGGGAGTTTCCCGGTGTAAAAAAGATTCAGGCAATCGACAGTTATGGCCCGGGCCCGGTGGGCGCGCATCAGGTCCTGCATGGCCACGTACATCAGGCCCGATTTCTTTATTTCTTCTTCTGAAGGCTCCACCACCTTCTCGGCATTTTTTATCCAGGTCCGGGCCCACCTTTCGGCCTGGGCCCGGTCAGCCCGGCGGTAGGCTTCGTTGATTTCAGCCGAGCCAATTTTGATGACCTCGGTACCGAAGAATTCTTTTATTTTCTGGGGGTTTCCCCAGAAGCCGGGGCTGTCGGTCACGTCCAGTATCCGGCTCTGCTGCATTTTCTTGATGGCTGAAAAACAGCCGATGGCTTCGACCGCGTCTTCGAACCTGGACGAGGTCACCCCGGCCACCCGGTGTCCGGCCCGCCTGGAGGCCGCGTACTGAATCAGGAACTCGCCCGAGCCGGCATACAGGTCATCCACCAGGATGGTCGGTCGGCCCGAGGCGGCAATCACCCCGGCCGCTCCGGTCCAGATACCGACCAGGTAGATGACATAACCATCAATCCCGCGGTCGTTTGTCAGCAGGTTTTCGGCTTCTTTCTGGGACTGGACGGTTACCGGGAGAAATTCTATGTCGGGCAGGGCTTTAATTAACTTGGCCGTGAGTTCCTTCTTACGGCCCTCATAATCGTAGCCGATATTAGGCCAGGTGGGCCTGTCGGGTGGGATGTGAGAGAAAACCAGCCGGATTCTGGGTCGGCCGGCAGGTTCAGTCTCAGCCCCGGCGGCTCGGTTCAGGCTGGCCACCAGCTTCTTTTTAAGCAGGAGAACCGAGGCTGAGCCGGCCAGGCAGGTTCCGAGGAATTGCCGCCGGCTGAAGGATGAGGGTTTACCGGGAAAGTTCTGGCAAGAATCTTTCATGGCTCTCTCCTTTCTCTGTGTTCTTTTCATACCACCCGGCCGGCTGGCGGTCAAGCCATAATTTGTTTTGGTGCTGAGGAAGAATTCTGGTCCCGGGGAACCAGCCGCAACCTGGGCGCTCGCTTTTAAGACAGAATCATTTTGGCGCAATAGTGAACCTGGAATATTTTTCTTCCGGAAATCATTCGCACTTATAAGCCAGGATTTTTACTGGAGTCAACTCTTTGACTGCCATTGATTTTGTGCGGGAAATAGAATTTTCTGTTGCCGTGCGGGGGAATAAAATAAAATGGATACAGCCGGAGAGGAGGAGAGCATGCTCGTAGAATCAAACCTGAAAAAAATTCGACTTGTGACTTCTGTTGTTCTGTCTTTCCTTGTCTTGTCCATATCGGCCGGAGCCGGTCCGATTTCAGGCCAGGAGCTGGGACCGGTTTTCAACGTCAGGGATTATGGGGCTACCGGGGAAAAAGCTCAGAACGCCCGCCAGGCTATCCAGAAGGCCATAGAGGCCTGTGCCGCGGCCGGGGGTGGCCTGGTGTATTTTCCGCCGGGCGATTACAGCACCGGCACCATCCACCTGAGAAGCCACGTCAGGATTTTCATCGAGGCCGGGGCCACCGTTTATTCTATCAAGGATAAATCTGCCTTTGACCGGGACGCCCTTTTTTACGGTGAAGACCTGGTCAACATCACCCTGGAAGGGCGGGGCGTGGTCGACGGCCAGGCCGGCTACGAGTGGCGGGAGAAGGGCGATTTTCACGACGACTTTATCTACCCCAACCAGCTGGAGATGGAAAAGCTCGGTAGGCCCCTTGTTCGCTCCTTTCCCAGGAACGACCAGTACGGGAAGCTGGTCCTGCTGCTCAGGTGCCGCGATGTCCTCATCAGGGGCCTATCTTTCATAGATTCGCCGAGCTGGACCATTCATCCCTACGGTTGCGAACGGCTGACCATCGACTCGGTCTACATTCGCTCCAGCCTCAAGGAGGGGGTCTGGGCCGACGGGATAGACCCCGACGGCTGCCGGGATGTCCGCATTGCCAATTCCACGATCGAGACCGGTGATGATGCCCTGGTTTTTTATTCGATGAACTGGTTCGGCCCGGCCCTGCCCTGCGAGAACATCACCGTGACCAACTGCCGGCTGTCGTCAGCCTCCAGCGCCATCAAGTTCTGCGACGGCAACATGAATGCCATCAGGAAAGTAACCATCAGCAACTGTGTTATCACTGATTCCAACCGCGGCCTGTCCTTCATGGTCTTTGATGGCGGGGTGGTGGAGGATGTGGTCATCTCCAACCTGGTCATAGAGACCAGGCGGCATGACTGGTTCTGGTGGGGAGACGGGGAGCCGATTCATTTTAACGTTAAGAAAAGGAGCGAGGTGCACAGAAACTGGAAAAAGGAGGATGACCGCCCGGCGGGAAAAATCCGCAGGGTCTTGATAAGTAACGTAATGGCCAGGGGCCAGGGCTCAAGCCAGATTACCGGCCACCCGGAAAGTCCGCTGGAAGAGGTGACCATAGAAAACCTCAGGCTGGCCATTTCCCATAATCCCGAGGCTCCATATGATAAGGCGGTCAATGCCCTGGAGGTCCGGCAGGCCAGAAATTTTAGCCTCAGAAACGTGGAGATAACCTGGGAGGAGCCGGAATACCAGAAATGGGAGAACGCGGTCTTGGTGGAGAATGTCCAGGACCTGGAGGTGGAAAATCTCAGGGCACGCCAGGCGAAGATAAGTGACCGGTCCGGGGCGGCCCTGGTCCTTAACCAGGTACAGAGAGCCGTCGTCAGGAATTGCCGGGCGTTACCCGAGACTTCGATATTCTTGAAGGTTGAGGGTCGGGACACCCGGGAAATTTTCCTCGACGCAAACGATCTCAGCCTGGCCAGAAAACCGGTCGAGTTTTCGGGGGAAGTCGAGGTTAAAAGTGTTAAGAAACCCAAAGATTGATTGCGGCCATGGTTTGCGGAATGAGTTTATAATCAGATAAGGGCCCGGAAGCTCGCTGGCCCTGCTAAATCCCGGCTCCACCGGGCTGGCCGTGAAACAAGATTGATGAAAGACCCCTCCCGGTTATGATATAATAGCCGCAGAATTAAGGAGGGTTTCCTTGAGAAAGTTACTGCCGGCTTTTCTTCTCATTCTTGTCATCTTATCGTACAGTCAGGCCCGGGCCGGGCGGATTTCGTTCGGGGTTAAGGGAGGATTAAACCTGGCCAATATCTCGGTGTCACCCAAGCCGATTGACGTGGCTGAATTCAAAATGCTCCGGGGCCTGACCGGCGGGATATTTTTTTCAATTAACTTCGGGCCGTTAGCCATCCAGCCGGAATTCATGTACGCCAGGCGCGGGACCCAGTATGAAGCTTACATAGATGACGGCTTCTACAACGTCCAGTGGCATCATGACTACCTGGAAGCCATTCTTCTGCTGAAGTGGTCTATTATCAGGTTAGGCCCAACCCGGCCTTTCATTTTTGCCGGGCCGTCCTATGGCTACCTGAGCCGGGCTGCCACGGTCATTTATGATACAGAAGGGGCGGAGATGGCCCGGGTGGATTCCCGGGATTATTTCAAGAAGGGGGAACTGGCGGCTGTTTTTGGCGGGGGTTTTGAATTCAGGGCGGGCCTGGCCAAATTCTGCCTGGAGGGACGTTACCACCTGGGCCTGTCCAGCGTGGCCCTGTCAGGTTTTGAAGTGGACTATATAAAAAACAACAGCCTGACCGTTCTGGCTAGCGTTTCATTTTAAGGGGAAATGGGGTGAGTGAGGGGATTCGAACCCCCAACCACCGGATCCACAGTCCGGTGCTCTAACCCTTGAGCTACACTCACCGCGAGGGGATTAGAATTTTCTCATCAAATACCCGGCTTGTCAACCGGCCTGACAGGCGCTCTGTCCTTCCAGAAGGTACGAAAGTACTCTCCGGGTGGAGTTCCGCGTTATTATCACCCGTTGTAAGACAAGGAGGAAGACAACGGGTCCGGCAAAAAAATATAAAAATAAAAATAACTATTGAAATTGCCGGGCTGAGGCTAATTTGCCAGACCCGCTCCGGCCTGGCTCAACCCTTCTGTTCTTCGATCAGGTCGAGAATTTCTTCGGAATCCCGCCACTTTTCCCGGACCCGGACGCTCAGTTCCAGGAAGACCTGGCTCTCCAGGATTTCTTCCATCTCCTTCCGGGCTTCGCTGCCGATGGCCTTGATCAGGCTGCCCTTGCGGCCGATTATTATCCCCTTGTGATTTTCCTTTTCCACCAGGATTTCAGCCTGGACCCGGACCAGGGGACGGGCCGGCCTAGCGGGTCGGTGCCCGCTGGCCGGTTTCTCCGCAAGCTCGGTCCTCTCCATGGAGCGGATAACCACGGCCGTGGTGTAGGGGAGCTCTTCCTCGACGTGGTGGAGGAGTTTCTCGCGGATTATTTCCGACAGCAGGAATTTTTCGGACTGGTCGGTGACTTCGTCCTCGTCATAAATTTTATCAGCCACCGGAAGGTATTCGTAGATCAGGTTTTCCAGCCGGTCGAGGTTATCACCCTTGAGGGCAGAGATGGGCACGATTTCTTTAAACGGCAGCAGGTCCTTGTAGCTGTCTATGATCAGCAGTATGTTTTCCTTCTTGACCAGGTCCACCTTGTTGATCAGCAGGAAGATCGGCCGGGTGACGTTTTTCAGGATATCCAGGACGTACTGGTCGCCGTGCCCGAACTTCTTGCTGGCATCGATCATCAGCAACAGCAGGTCGGCCGTTTCCAGCGAGGAATGGACGTAATTCATCATCCTCCGGTTCATCAGGTGCAGGGGCTTGTGCACCCCGGGGTTGTCGACGAAGATAATCTGGCCACGGTCGGTGGTTTTTATGCCCAGAAGGCTGACCCGGGTGGTCTGCGGCTTGTCGGAAACGATGGCTATCTTCTGGCCGATCAGGTTGTTGACCAGGGTGGACTTGCCCACGTTGGGCCGGCCAATCAGGGCCACATAACCGGCCCGGTAGGTTTTCTTTTTTCCGGTCTGTTTTCTGGTGGCCACTTCACTCTCCCTTTTCAGTCTGGTTGTCAGCTCGCTTCCGGGTTACCCGAACTTTCCTGATGCTCTTGTCGTCTACTTCCAAAATTTCAAAGCCGAGTCCGGCCAGCTCCAGCTTTTCGCCGGGGCGGGGCAACCGGCCCAGGTGTTGCTGGAGCAACCCGTTTATGGTCAGCAGGTTCTCGTCCGAGAGCTCGCTGCCCAGCAGTTCTTCCAGGTCTTCCACCTCGGTTTCGCCCTGGACCAGGTAGGTGTCCGGCTTTTCGGCCACGATCTGCGGTTCCTCGGTGTCGTATTCATCCTGGATTTCGCCGACTATCTCCTCCAGCAGGTCTTCCATGGTCACCAGGCCGGATACTCCGCCATACTCGTCGACCACGATGGCCAGTTTCTGCTTGACCTTCTTGAATTCCTTAAGGAGCCTATTGACGGCCATGGTTTCCGGGACAAACATCACCGGCCTTACCAGGAAGTCTATCTTCCTCCCGGCCTGCTCCTGGTCGCTGAATTCCAGCAGGTCCTTGGCCATGACCATGCCCTGGATGTTATCCAGGCGCTCGCGGTAGACCGGGATTCTCGAGTATTTTTCCCGGACGAAGACTTCCTTGAGCTGGCCCACGGTTGTTTCGATGTCCACGGCCACCACCCGGCTCCGGGGGGTCATGATTTCCCGGACCATCTGGTCGCCAAATTCCACCACTCCCCTCAGCAGTTCATTCTGGTCCTTCTCGATGATGCCCTCTTCGGTGGCCTCGTCGATAAAGGTCTCAATTTCTTCCTCGGTGGTTTCGTGCGTTCTCCAGGCCGCCTGGCGCTCTTCCTCTCTTCTAAGGAAAATCCTGGGCAGCAGCAGCAGGGGAGCCAGGATGAACTTGACCGGGAATAGAACCGGCAGGAAAAATCTAAGGTGTTTTTCCCCGAGGGCCAGCAGGAACAACCGGGGAAGGTAATCAAACAAAAGCAGGTACAGGGCGAGGAACAGCAGGAAACCCCAGAAGGGCCAGCCGGCCAGGCCGGGAAAAACCAGGCTGGTGTAAATTACAAAAGCCAGAAGGAAGGCAATCCGTCCATAGTCTATGGCAATCTTGAGCTCGTCGTAGTGCTCGAGGATTTCTTCTTTCAGGGGGCTGTTTTCTTCGAGTATCCGGGAGAAGCCTATCCGGGAATAGGTCGTAAAGATCACGTTCAGGAAAGACAAAATAAAGGTCAGAAGAAAACTCAGTATCAGTCCGACCAACAGGAAATCCGACTGGCTCATGGTTTCAGCTCTTATCCCCCCGGTAATTTTTCAGCAAGCGGGGGCGTACCCTGGCTTCCTCTTCTTCCATCCCTTTGAAATGCTCGAACCCCAGGAGGTGAAGGAAACCGTGGATTGTCAGGATTTCAATTTCCCGCAGAAGCGAGTGACCCTGTTTATGGGCCTGTTTTCGGGCTACCTCGGGGCAGATGATGATGTCCCCCAGGTAGAATTTCCCGTCCGGCCCCTTTTCCTTAAGGCTGAAGCTCAGGACATCGGTCGGGCGGTCCTTATGCCGGTATTTCCGGTTCAGGGAACGGATGGCCCGGGGCCCGACCAGGGTCAGAACCACCTCGGCTCGGCCCACACGGTAGCGACGGCCGAGCTGCTGCAGCAGGCTCTTAAGTCTTTTCGGAGGGACCGGGTTTTTCTTCAGCTTGTTTATTATTACGACCATTGTTCTTTTTATTTTCCTCTTTCTTTTCTATCTTTTTTTCAAAATCGAAACCGGGATACTTGGGTCGCGGATGGTAGATGGCGTCCAGGGTGATCAGGAAGGAATTGGCGATGACCCGCAGGTCCTTGAGGGAAAAGCCGCAATCGTCGAGCTGCCCGTCCTGAAGGTGGGTATTAAAAATTTCGGTGATGACCCTCTTGAGGTTCTGCCTGGTGGGGGAACGCAGGCTGCGGGCGGCCGCTTCCACCGAGTCGGCCAGGAGAATCAAACCGGCTTCCTTGCTCCTGGGGGTCGGCCCCTGGTAGCGGTAATCCTCGGCCTCTATCTTGTGCAGCTCCGGGTCGTATTTCTCCTTGGCTTTCTGGAAGAAATAACGGACGATGGAGGTCCCGTGGTGCTGGGCAATCAGGTCGGTCAACTGGCGGGGCAGCTTCAGTTTCCGGGCCAGGTCAATGCCGTCCTTGACATGGTTGACGATGACCAGGGTGCTCAGCGAGGGAGTTAGCTCCCGGTGAACATCAAAAGGGGAAGTCTGGTTCTCGCTGAAATATTCCGGTCTCTTGACCTTGCCGATATCATGGTAAAGGCCGCCGGCCTTGACCAGCATGGCGTTGGCGTTGATCTTTTCGGCGGCTTTTTCGGCCAGGGTGGCCACGATCAGCGAGTGATGGTAGGTCCCCGGGGCTTCCAGGGCCAGCTGCCTGAAAATCGGCAGGTCGGAGTTGGTCAGCTCGTGCAGCTTGGTGGCCGTGATGAAGCCGAAGATGCTTTCAAAAACGGGGACGAGGACAAAGGCGATGGCAGCGCTGACCAGGCCGCCGAAGATGGCGCTGAACAGCTCGGTGGCCAGTCCGGTCAGGTTGGAAAAGGTCTGCCTGACCAGGTGAAAGATCAGGACCATGATGACCTGGAAGGGGGCCAGGACCATCAACCCGGTCTTGAGGATCGAGCTGCGGCTGGAAGCCAGGTAGTACCTGAGGCCGTAGATGGCGGCGATCCCTCCCAGCAAGACAAAGAGCACCAGGAAGTAGTCGCCGCTGAGCAGGTACCCGGCCAGCAGGCTATTTATCACGCAGTAGATGACCGCGATTTCGCTCCTGGTCAGGAGGGCAAAGATAAAGGTTCCGAACTGGAAGGGGAAGCCGAAGACCAGGGCCTCTTTATCGACGTTGAGGACCGAGACCGAGGCCCCCAGAGCCTCGGCGATGAACAGGCTGGACTTGTAGGCCACAAAACCCAGGAAGAGGGTCAACCCCATCATCTGCAGCAGGCGGAGTTGCTTGTCATCCCCGGTGACGTAGACAATGAAATTCCAGATGAAGAAGAAGATGATGGAGTACAGGACCAGCAGCCCGGCAAAATTGATCAACCAGTGCGGCTGGCTGCTTATTTTTTGATTGATTATGGCAATCTGCCGGATGACCTCGGGAGTGGCTTCGTCGCCCTTCCTGATGATAACCTTTCCTTTTTTGATGGTGTAGTAAACCGGCTCCACCTGGTTTCTGGCCTTGAGCCGGCGGATTTCCGTTTCCGGGGCGTCGTAATTGATGGTCGGGGCCAGAAAGGCTGGAGCCAGGGCCTTCAACAGGTTCCGGGTGCGGGCCGGGAGTTCCAGGGCGTTTATTTCAGAAACCAGCTGGGCCCGGGCTTCCCTCAGCTCCAGGATTTCGGCTGCTTTGAGCAGTTTTTCTTCCTTTCCCCTGACCACCAGCAGGCCTTTTTCCGGTTCACCATGGCTGAGCAGGCTTCGTGACAGAATGATTTCCTTTGACAGGACCGGGGCCAGGGTTTCGGCCAGCAACTGTTCCAGTTCCTGGGGGAAGCGCAACCTGGCCAGGTTGTTCAGGGTGGCCTCGTCTATGTCCAGGCCGAGGTTTTCAGACAGGTTCTTCTGCAGGTCTTTCAGGCTGAGGGCCGGAGCTGCGCTCTGCCAGGCCCGGCCGCTTTCAAAAAACTGCCTGATTTTTTCGCGGGTTACCGCGACTATCTTCTGGTTATAAAAATAGACCGGGGGAATGGTGGACTCGGCCTGTTCCCGGCGACGGTCGGTGGCCTGGCTGTCCTCCACCGTTATCTCCAGCGGTGAAATTATATCCTTGCTGGCAATTTCTCCGGGCTTGATTGTGGGCAGGGGCCTGGCCGGGAAATAGGAGATAAAAAACGAGATTATGGCCGCAAAAAAAATTATGTAAAAAATGGGACTCTGTATTATCTTTTTATACCAGGCAACCTTCTCCTGGGGGCCGGCTTCCTTTTTCTTCCGTGGCGGAAAGATTTCCTCGCTCTTAAATAGCCGGAACTTGCGGAACTGGATGGTTTTCATCTGGAATTAAACCGTCCGGGATTCAGCCCGGGCATAAGCCTTGATTATCTTGCCCACCAGGGGATGGCGGACCACGTCCTTCTCGGTGAAATAGACAAAGGCTATCTCTTTTATCGAGGACAGGATTTTGATGGCCTGGAGGACTCCGGATTTCCGTGGCTGGGGCAGGTCAATCTGGGTGATGTCGGCGGTCACCACCAGCTTGGAGTCAAAGCCCATCCTGGTGAGAATCATTTTCATCTGTTCCCGGGTGGTATTCTGGGCCTCGTCCAGGATGATGAAGGCGCTGTTCAGGGTGCGGCCACGCATATAGGCCAGGGGAGCAATTTCGATGATGCCCCGTTCTACCAGGCGGTTGGCCTGCTCGTAAGGAGTCAGGTCAAACAGGGCGTCGTATAGCGGCCGGAGATAGGGATTGATTTTCTGGAACATGTCTCCGGGCAGAAAACCCAGGCGTTCCCCGGCTTCCACCGCCGGCCTGGTCAGGATGATGCGGTTGACTTGCTTGCTCTGCAGGTAGGAGAGGGCCATGGCCATGGCCAGGTAGGTCTTGCCGGTTCCGGCCGGGCCTATCCCGAAGACCAGGTCGTAGTCCTTGATGGCCTGCATGTAGGCCTGCTGGTTGAGGCTCTTGGGGGCCACCGATTTCCGCTGCAGGTAGATGGGCTCGGCCGGGGCATATTCTTCCAGCCGGCCCGGGTTTTCTTCCAGCAGGTCGAGGGCGATGTGAAAATCTTCCTCTTTCAAGGTGTATCCCTTGTCTTCAAGTTCCTGGATTTTTTCAAAGTACCGCCGGGCAAACTGGACCTTGTCGGGCTCGCCGTCCAGGATGAGCTGGTCGCCGCGGACGGCCAGGCTGACGCCCAGGCGGTTTTCCAGTTTCTTCAGGTTTTTGTCGAGAACTCCGAAGAAAGAGATCCGGCGGGTATAGGGGTGGGAGACTTTTTCCATTTTATGGGATGGCTTGACCTCTGTCCATTCTGGAGTACATATCAGCTCTTCAGGTATCAAAATTAAACCACGTGCGGTTTTTTTTGTCAAGACAACCCTTTTTTCCGCTTAAACCTGCCATTTAATAGATAGGTTGGCAGGAGGGGCCTTTTTCAATTTTTCCTCCTTTCAAAAAGACCAATCTTATTACCGGTGGCCGGGTAGCGGTTAGGAGATGCTTTCCGAGGCAATAATTCTGAGCTTGTTTCCTAAGCTTGAATAATTTGGCCCGGGCCTCGGCCAGTTAGCGCAGGGATGATGTCCGGGCAGAGGGGAGGACCTGGGAGCGGCCAGGTGGTAGATTGAGCGTTAAATATTATGACCGCGGATAGAGGTGGCCTGGACCTTGAACGATCGTTATATCCCGGCTTGTTTATGAATTTGAAAAATGAGCAAGGGAGCCAAGATTTCGTCTTCGGGCAGAGAGTCAAATTGTTTTTGTGGGGGAATCAGATCAAGGTCGGAAGGAAAGACAAGGTTGAGTTAAGAACTTATTTCTCTGAGATGGTTAAAAATATCTATTTTTTGAGATTCAAGATTCAGGACATAAAACTCGATTCTTTCTCCTTCTCTTCTCAGGAGAAAATCGAGACTTGAATAGGATAGGTCTTCACTCCAGTAATAGATCGCACTGATGTTTCCGTTTAGGTCAAGGGCCATGATTTCCAGGCAGGGGTGAGTTCGCAAAATGTAAATATTATTTTCGAAACTTCTTATGGCGTTTATTACAATGATGCGAGCCTGTGCTCTCTGGTTGGTGAGTAGAACCTCTCCTTTTCTATTGGCTGCAGCCTGACGATTCATGATCGGATGATCAATATGAAATTCTGTGAGAAGTTCGCCCCTTTTTGAATATCTGCGTATGATCGGATAATGCTTAAAGGCCACCCAGAGGTCCCCGGCATCACTGACAGAGATAACAATAGAGTTATCCAGATTAAAGTTCTTGTTGTCTGAGCTATAATTAAGGCAGTCTCCAAAAGTTGCCAGAAGTTCTCCTTTGTCTGTTAACAAATCTACTAGCCCAGTTGACGTCTGGTGAAAGGCAGGGGCACCAAAGAATAATCCGTCATTTGTGCGTTCCATTGATGTGTAGAACCTAAATAACCTGAAGCTATTAAGATGGTTACCGTTTTCATCGAACGATTGAATACGCATGTTTCCAAGTTCCAGCACCTGAAGCAGTCCATCGCCGGAGAAGGCCTTTACGGGCTGCATCAGCTCGCCAGGCCCCTGACCCGGCTTGCCAACTTTTCGGGTGATGTTTCCATGACGATCCATAATATAGATAAAATTTAGAATTGAATCGGGCAATATCAAATGTCCACTTGTACTCCAAGAAAGAGTTGTTACGCCCTTAAATAATATTTCTGGTGACTTGGAAGCTGACTCCAGGGGAATGGTTCTGTTCAGATATAGAGGCTTACATTTATCAGGGTATTTTTTTTCCATCCAGACCTTCAACTCTTTAAGTATTTTTTTCCTTTCATTTACGAAGTGTTCTTGGCCTTGGAAGGGGGTCAGACTAAGACCTGCAAGGAGAAGACAAATAAATAATGGTGGAACGAGATGTGGTCTGATTTTCTTCATGTTTATCTTTCCCGCTCAAGAACTGAATTAATGAAGGCACGCAACTCGCTTATTTGCTGCATCTCGGGTCCCCACGATCTTAAAATAACTCCCCGGCTGTCGAGCATTACAGTCAATTCATTAAGTTCACTCTCTGAATATCTAGTTGCCAGCATATCCCATCGAGCTCTTAATTCAGGGGGAGCAAAGAGCACCGGAAATGGGATGTTGGCTTGTGTAACAAGGTTCCTTAAATCCTGGCCATTCATCCTATCCTTAAGGACCATAAAACAGCTTATATGATCGGGGTACTTATCCAATATTTCTTTAAATAAAGCCAGTATTTGCCCTCCCAGACATGAATCACAAAAATTTATGAAAAGAGCGCCAAGGAAATATCTTTTTGTTGAGCCAGCAATGCATTCTATATTCTTGAATTCCAAATCTCCTTTCAAACTATGGCCGGGAGGCAATAATTCGTGAACCTCGAACTTAATATTTTTTATGTAATGATTGATAAATTTCTTGAGATGGGTTTCATATCTGTTGCCAATGAGACCCCTATAAAGGAGATTCCCCTTGTTGGAAAAGATATAAAAAGAACTTTGATACTGGGGAGCCCCAAATTTTCTTATAATTTTATCATAGGGGCCTGCTAAGAAGTACAGGGCTGAAGCGAATTTCTGGGCGAGCACGGTTTCGATCTTATCTGCGGATACGACGACAGCGACTTTCAGGTCATTAAGATCATTTAAGACCTTTTCCAAGATACCCATATTGCTTTCCACATCGGGATCTAAAAATAATATAAGAATGGGCCTGTCCCTAAAGTCTCTTTTCAATGAATACGTCCGACCAGAGATGTCGCTCACTCGAAGGCCGGGCAGCTTTGTGGGGAGTATCTTGTCCTTTGAGGTTCCAGTAGACTCAGGTTTACAGGTAAATAGGGATAAAGAGAGAATGGTTATAAATAAAAACAGCCACCCTCTTGAGCCCATATTTGGGAACCCTTTTAATTTTCTCTTAGCACTTTTTTTTTTCATGTCAAGCCCATGTGCCCGGCTCAAGGCAAAGGATAGGTTTCCGGCTAACGGAATGGGCTTATAAGTTTGTCCGGCCAGCCTCATTACTATACTATCCTGAAACTGGAAAGATGACATTCATCTGGCCAGGGTTGGCCTGGCCTTAAAGGTTGAAAAACCGGCGGTTCTGTTATATAAAATCATCTCAGGAGGAATGATGGAAAAAGAGTTTACCCCGGTCTCCATACCAACCTCTCTCTATAAAAAAATAGAAGAAAAGATCAAGGGAACCGAATTCAGCTCGGTCTCCAGCTACGTGACCAAGGTGCTCAGGGAAAGCCTTTCGAAGAACGAGGAAAACAAGGAAGTTTTCAGCGCCGAGGAAGAGGAAAAGATCAAGGAAAGGCTAAAAGCCCTGGGTTACATCGATTGACAGGCTGAATGGTTCTCTTATCCCCGACCCAAAGGAGTACCCGATGATACCACCGCATGGCGGCCAACTGGTAAATCGCCTGGCCGAACCTGGCCGAAAGGCTGAAATCCTGTCCAGGTCGGACGAGCTGGTTTCAATAGTTATCGACCCCGACCTGGTCTCTGACCTGGAAAACATTGCTACCGGGGTCTATTCACCGCTGACCGGGTTCCTGAACCGGGCTGATTTCCGCAGCGTCCTCAACCAGATGAGGCTATCTAACGACCTGCCCTGGACCATTCCGATAGTCATCGATGTGGACAGGGAACTGGCCGGCAAAATCAAGCCGGGCCAGGAGGTCCTGCTGAAGACAGAAGAAATGAAGCCGGTCGGGGTGCTGATGGTTGAAGACAGGTATGAATACGACCGGGAGGAATTCAGCCAGAAGGTCTACGGCACCACCGATCCCAGGCATCCTGGCGTTGGCCGGGTCCTGGCCATGAAGGAAGTTCTCCTGGGAGGACCGGTGGAATTGCTGGAACTGGAGCCAACTCCCTATGACCGTTACCGGCTGTCCCCGAAGGAAACCAGGATTCTGTTCAGGGAAAAAGGCTGGAAGACGGTGGTCGGCTTTCAGACCCGCAATACCCCGCACCTCGGCCATGAATACGTGCAGAAGGCGGCCCTGACCTTTACCGACGGGTTGTTCATCAACCCGGTCATCGGCCGGAAGAAAAAGGGTGATTTCCGGGACGAGGTGATACTGGCATCCTACGAGGAGCTCATCAGGCATTATTACCTCAGGGAGCGAGCGGTCATGGCTATACTGAAGATGGAGATGCGCTATGCCGGGCCGCGGGAAGCCATCCATCATGCCATCATCAGGAAGAACTTCGGTTGCACCCACATCATCATCGGCCGTGACCATGCCGGGGTAGGGAATTATTACCATCCCTATGCTGCCCAGGAAATCTTTGAGGAGTTTCCGGACCTGGGCATAGTACCGCTCTTTTTCAAGTCATTCTTCTTCTGCAAGAAATGCGGTTCCATCGAAAATGAAAAGACCTGTCCCCACGATTCTTCGTCCCATATCCAGTTTTCCGGGACGAGAATCCGGGACCTGCTGGTCAAGGGCGAAATCCCGCCGCCGGAACTGATGCGGCCGGAAGTGGCCAGAATCATCCTGTCTTTTGACAACCCGTTTAATGATTAGAGCCGGGAGAGACTTCAAACAGAAAGGTGAATTTGCCTCATGAAAAAGCGACTTCTGGTGATAGGTCTTGATTGCGCGGCCCCGGCCCTGGTTTTCGACCGGGTGGCCGAGCTCCCCAACCTGAAAAAACTCATGGATGCTGGTATACATGGAAAACTCAGAAGCTGCGACCCGCCCATCACCATCCCGGCCTGGATGGTCATGGCCACCGGGCGGGACCCCGGGCAGCTCGGGCTCTATGGCTTCAGGCACCGCCGTGGCTATGAATACAACAAGATGTGGATTGCCAACTCCACCGCGGTTAAAGAAAAAACTGTCTGGGATTACCTCGGGGAGCAGGGCCGGGAGAGCGTGCTGGTGAGCGTCCCGCCCAGTTATCCGCCCAAGCCGGTCCGGGGAAAGCTGATTTCCTGCTTTATCACTCCTTCCAGCGAACAGGCCTATACCTACCCGGCTGAGCTCCGCCAGGAAATTGAGGAGCGGTTCGGGCCATTCAGGTTTGACGTCACTTTCAGAACGGAAGACCGGTCCCAGGTGCTGTCAGAAATCTACCAGATGACCGAAAATCATTTTGAGGTGATAGGTTATCTTCTCCAGGATAAAAACTGGTCGCTGTTCTGGTTTGTGGAAATTGGCGTCGACCGGGTCCACCATGCCTTCTGGAAGTTCATGGACCGGGACCATCATCTCTACGAACCCGGTAATCCCTACGAAACGGTCATACCCGATTACTACCGTTTCCTGGATGAGAAAATCGGACAGCTGCTGGAGAAAGTTGATGACCGGACGGCGGTGCTGGTGGTCTCCGACCACGGGGCCAAGAGAATGAAGGGCGCCTTCTGCGTCAACGACTGGCTGATTGAACAGGGCGACCTGGTGGTCACCGAGCCGCCGCAGCGCGGGGAGAGCGTGGACAAACTGAAGATCGACTGGACCAGGACCAGGGCCTGGGGCTGGGGCGGTTATTACGCCAGAATTTTCCTCAACGTGGAGGGACGAGAGCCCCAGGGAATAATAAGGCCGGAAGATTATGAAGCGGCCCGGGACGAGCTGGCCGAAAGGCTCCGGGCCATTCGTGGTCCCCGGGGTGAAGAATGGAAAACCGTGGTCATCAAGCCCCAGGAACATTACCCGGAGCTGAACGGAGAATATCCAGACCTGATGGTCTATTTTGACGACCTCTACTGGCGCTCGGCCGGGACCCTAGGTTACGGCACCATGTACCTTGAGGAGAACGACACCGGGCCCGATGATGCCGTTCATGATTACGAGGGCATATACATACTCTATGACCCGAAGAAAAAAGGCGGCCGGGAACAAGACGCCAACATCCTGGATATAGCCCCGACCATTCTCAGGTTGCTTGAAGGCCCTGAGGTCCCCGGGCTCAGGGGAAAAGTGATAGAATGATAGCCAGGCCCTAACCGGCCTTAAACCAGGATTCCTGGTGAATTTATACAAAGTAATAATAAGGAGTTCATAGATGTGTCAGGAACAGAAAGGATTTACCCTGTGGTTTACCGGGTTGCCCTGCTCCGGAAAATCGGCTGTGGCCGACCGGGTGGCCGAGATTCTTCGTGCCCATAACCTGAAGGTGGAAAGGCTGGACGGTGACGTGGTCCGCAAGAGCCTGTGCCGCGACCTGGGCTTTTCCAAGAAGGACCGTGACGAAAACATCCGCCGGGTGGCCTTCGTGGCCAAGCTGTTGACCAGGAACGGGGTGGCCGTTCTGACTTCATTTATTTCTCCCTACCGCGAGATCAGGGATGAAGCCCGGAGGGAGATAGGGGAATTTATCGAGGTCTATGTCAAGTGTCCGCTCGAGGTCTGCATGAGCCGGGATGTTAAGGGAATGTACCAGAAAGCCATCCGCGGCGAGATCAAGGAATTTACCGGCATCTCCGACCCCTACGAGGAGCCGGTCAACCCCGAGCTGGTGCTGGAAACCGACCGGGAGACACTGGACGAGAGTGCCCGGAAGGTCCTGGATTACCTGAAGAAATCTGGTTATCTTGATGACCATGTTCATCTGTGAGGCAGCCTGATGCTCAAGTACAGTCGCTACCTGGTGACCGGTGGAGCCGGTTTTATCGGCTCCCACCTGGTGGAAAGACTGGCCAGCCTGGGCTGCCAGGTCCGGGTGCTGGATGATTTTTCTACTGGCAAAGAGGAAAACCTTTCTCACCTGGCCGGCCGGGTGGAAATCATCCGCGGCGACATCAGGGATAGAGAGCTCTGCCAGAAGGCCGCCGAAGGCATGGAAGTGGTCCTGCACCAGGCTGCCCTGGCCTCGGTGCCCAGGTCAGTTTCAGAACCGCTCCTGGCCCATGAAATCAACCTGACTGGAACCCTGAACTTGCTGCTGGCGGCCGCGGAACAAGGAATCCGCAGCTTTGTTTTTGCCTCTTCTTCGGCCGTCTACGGCGACGACCAGACCTTTCCCAAGAAGGAAGGCCTGGAAGGGAAAGCCCTGTCGCCCTACGGTGCCCAGAAACTGGCCTCCGAGAAATACTGCCAGGTTTTCAGCCAGCTCTACAACTTCAATGCCGTCAGCCTGCGTTACTTCAACGTCTTCGGGCCCAGGCAGGACCCTGGTTCCCAGTATGCCGCGGTTGTTCCAATCTTCATCACCAGGATGCTGCGGGGCCAGCCGCCGATAATCTATGGCGACGGCCACCAGAGTCGCGATTTTATCTACGTGGAGAACGTGGTCCAGGCCAATTTGCTGGCGGCCAATGCTACCGATTTCCGCGGCGAGGTCTTTAATATAGGAACGGCTTCCAGAATTACGGTTAAGGAACTGGCTGCAATTCTGAATTCGTTGCTCGGGGTCAAGATGTCGCCGGTCTATGCTGACCCCCGCCCCGGGGACATCATGGAATCATATGCCGATATCAGCCGGGCCGAGCATCACCTCGGTTTCAGGCCAGAAGTTGATTTTGAAAAGGGATTGAAGCTGACCATAGACTGGTATAAATCCAGGATGGGCTGAGGTTGTCAGCAAATCCTTGGCAGGAGTTCCGAGGTCAGGGGTTCCAGGAGCCTCAAACCCCCGCTTGATGTCCGGAGCAGGGCTTCACCTTTCCGCCCGATTTTATCCTGGACTTCTCCGATGATGGCTGCCTCGCGGGAAGCTGCCTGCTTTTTAAGGACATTCAGTACCCGTTTGGCTTCGGATTCTTTAACCACCACGAGGGCCCGCCCCTCGCAGGCCAGGTAGAGCGGGTCAATCCCGAGGATTTCCACCGCCCCGCGAAGGGCCCGGGAAAAAGGAATGCTTTCTTCTTCGACCAGCAGGGGATAGCCGACCTTATCAGCCAGTTCGGACAGCACCGTGGCCAGGCCTCCCCGGGTGATATCCCGCATCCAGAGTACGCCTTTTTTCCAGAGGGGAAGGAGAAAAAGTAGCGGCCCGCAATCGCTCCTGACCCGCGAAGATAGCCTGAAATTATTCCTGGCCAGCATGATGGCCAGGCCATGTTCGCCGACTGGTCCGGTCACCAGTATCTTGTCTCCCGGCCTGACCTTCTCAGGTTCCGGGCATCCCACCAGGTGTCCGACCCCGGCGGTGTTGATATAAATCCTGTCAGCCTGGCCGCGGGGGACCACCTTGGTATCGCCGGTGACGATACTCACCCGGTTCCTGGAAGCAGTCTTCCGAATGGAAAGCAGGATTTTTTCCAGGGTGGCCAGTTCCAGGCCCTCTTCTATGATCAGGGCCAGGGACAGGTATTCGGGCCTGGCACCGGACACCACCAGGTCATTAACCGTTCCGTTGACGCACAGCGTCCCGATATCGCCTCCCGGAAAGAAGATCGGGTCGACCGTGTAGGAATCAGTGGTCAGGGCCAGGCCGCCCGGCAGAAGGGCCGAATCATGAAGAGCTTTAAGGTACCGGTTCTTGAATACAGGCAGCAGCCTTTCTTTGATAAATTCCTGCATCAAGCGACCGCCGCTGCCCATTTCCAGGCTGACCTGTTTCATTGCTTTCTGCCTCCGGATGAATATTTATATTCGATCAGGCAGGCGCCTTCGTAAGACACCATGCATGGACCCCGGGGATGGTCGGGATCGCAGGACCGGCCAAAGAGCGGGCAATCAACCGGCTCGATCAGGCCCTTCAAGACTTCCCCACACCGGCAGCCCAGCTTGAGAGGCTTAGCCGGTTGAAGGTGCAGGTCAAATTTCCTGACCGCATCCAGTTCCTGGAAGCGTGGTCTAAGGCGCAGGCCGCTTATCTTAATACGGCCCAGGCCGCGCCAGTCAGCCTCGTAAGGCTCCAGCATTTCTTCCATCAGGGCCAGGGCCCTGGGGTTACCCTCGGCCTGGACCACCCGGCGGTATTCGTTGGCCACTTCAGGGCGTCCCAGCCGGATTTGCCTGGCTACGGACAGAATGCCCAGGAGCACATCGGCCGGCTCAAAGCCGGCTATGGCTCCCGGCACCCCGAATTTTTCGGCCACGAAGCGGTAGGCCTGCTGGCCGATGATGACGCTGACATGCCCCGGGTAGATAAAACCGTCTATGGCCACTTCGCCCGATTCCAGGATGGCCTGGAGGGCCGGGGGAATCAACCACAGGGCGGCCAGCAGGGAGAAATTCTTAAGGTTCTCAGCGGCAGCCCGTTTGACGGTGAAGGCGATGGCCGGAATGGTGGTTTCGAACCCGGCTCCAAAGAAAATGACTTCCTTTTCCAGGTTTTTGACGGCCAGCTCCAGCGCCTCTTCCGGCGAATAGACAATTCTTATTTCCGAGCCCGGCGCGGGAACCGTGGTCTGCAGGGACCCGCGGGCCGTGGGCACCCTGGTCATGTCGCCGAAGGTGGCCACCAGGATGTTCTTCCTGGAAGTGACCAGGTCGATTATGGCTTCGTGGTAGTAATCTGGAGTTATGCAGACCGGGCAGCCCGGCCCGGAGACCATCACCACTCCGGCTTCCCGCAGCAGGGGTTTCAGGCCCGAACGGTGCAGGGTCATGGTATGGGTGCCACAAACTTCCATGATTCTCAATGGACGGCCTATGGTCCCGGTTTCAATGGATATGGCTTTAAGCAGGTTCCTGATGGTGGGAGCCGAGCGCCAGCCAGATAATAATTCCCGGGAAGGTTTTCTACGGGCCATGGCTCAGTCGGCCGGGCTGATTTTTTCCAGCTCTTTGAAAAGTTTCAGGGTGCGGCGGGCTTCCTTCTGGTCAAGCCTGGAAATGGCAAAACCGGCATGCACAATTACCCAGTCGCCCACCTTGACCTCGGGGAGGAGGGAGAGGTTGGCCAGTACGGTCGTTCCCAGGTAATCAACTTTACCGGTACCATTGCCTTCCAGGCTGACCACTTTTCCGGGCACGGCCAGACACATCTTTTCCTCCAGCCTGTAAGATACCAGAAAGGGCATACTCTGTCCATGCCCGTCCGGTCGCCTTTTTGACAATTCAACAGGCCCTCCTTATAATGTTTTTCATGTTTGATACCCTGGAAGGCTACATAAAGCCTGGAACCGTTGAAGCAGAGCTGGTTAAACAGATAGATTTTACCCGGCTGCCGGTTCACGTGGCCATAATTATGGATGGAAACGGCCGCTGGGCCCGCCAGAGAAACCTGCCCAGGACCGAGGGCCATAAAGCCGGCAGTGAATCGGTGAAAGAAGCGGTGGAAGCGGCTGCCCGCCTGGGAATTAAGTACCTGACTCTCTACGCCTTTTCTCGCGAAAACTGGAAAAGGCCGGAGGATGAGGTCAATACTCTATGGGGTTTGCTCAGAAAATACCTGGCTGAAGAAAGCCGGGTTCTCCTGGAAAATGACCTGAGGCTCAAAGTAATCGGGGAAAGAAATGGCATTCCTTACCTGGTCAGACGGGAGCTGGCCCGGGTGGAAAGGCAGACCAGGAATAACCGCCGGATGACGGTGGTGCTGGCCTTAAATTATGGCGGCCGCCAGGAAATAATCAAGGCCATCAAGAAGATGGTTCGCAGAAAGAGCCGCCTGGAAGAAATCGACGAGAATTCGTTCGCCCGTTACCTGGACACCGCCGGAATACCAGACCCGGACCTGCTGATCAGGACCAGCGGGGAAATGCGACTGAGCAATTTTCTCCTCTGGCAGTCGGCCTACACCGAACTGTGGGTGACCCCGGTTCTCTGGCCTGATTTCCGGAAAAAGGACCTGCTGCAGGCGGTCGTGGATTACCAGAAAAGAGAGAGGAGATTCGGCGGGGTGGAACCGGTTCAGAAGAAAGGCAGGACTTAGCATGGGACTCTGGCAGAGAACCAAGACGGCCATCATCATCCTGGGAGTTTTATTTGTCATAATTCAGTTCGCGCCACCCTGGGTTTTTTTCCTGGCCCTGCAGCTGACCATCATCGGCGGCCTGCTGGAATTTTACAGCCTGAGCAACAGGCGCAAGTTTTACCCAAAGAAGCTCCTGGGCTGCCTGTTTGCCCTGATCATCGGGGCCACTTTTTATTTTGACAGCTTTCCTTTCCTGCTGGGCTTCACGGTCATGACCCTGATCACCTTTGTGTATTATGTGATAGATACCAATACCCTGGAAAAGCTGGCCCTGTTTCCCGGTTCTTTCAGCCTGACCTTGGCCGGCCTGGTCTATGTCAGCCTGACCATGAATTTTCTCTACTGGGTCAGGCGTGACTTCGGCGTGCTCTGGCTTTATCTTCTGTTTGCGGTCATTTCACTGGGAGATACCGGGGCCTTCCTGCTGGGTAAAACCTTTGGACGGAGAAAGATGACTCCCATTGCCAGCCCCAACAAGACCTGGGAAGGAGCCCTGGGAGGCCTGCTCTGGGCGGCGGGCGGTGGCTGGCTGGCCAGGACCGTCCTTCTGCCCCGTTTTCCGCTGCTGGAGATTATCGTTTTGAGCGTCGTGGTTCATGCCGCAGCCCAGGTGGCCGACCCCCTGGAGTCCCTATTCAAACGGGCAGCCGGAGTCAAGGATTCTTCCAACCTGGTCCCGGGGCACGGTGGGATCCTGGACAGGATAGATAGCTTTACCCTGGCTGCTCCCGTCTTTTATTATTTGAAACTCCTGATCATGAAATAAACTGAAACCTGGACCTCATGAACAAAAGGAAAAAACGCCTGGTCATTCTCGGCAGCACCGGTTCCATCGGGCAGAGCACCCTGGATGTTATCCGGCGCTTCAGGGACAGGTACGGGGTGGTCGGGCTGGCTGCCGGAAGAAACTCAGGGCTTCTGGCCCGGCAGGTAGAAGAGTTTCAACCTGAAATCGTGGCGGTAGAAAGCGAGAAGCAGGCCGGGGAACTCAGAAGAAACCTGGGACGTTCCAGGGTGAGGATTCTATGCGGAGAGGCGGGCTACGAAGAAATAGCTTCGGTCGCCACGGCAGATATGGTGGTTTCGGCCATCACCGGAATAGCCGGGCTGAAACCTACCCTGGCTGCCCTCCGGAAGGGAAAGGACCTGGCCTTGGCCAACAAGGAATCCATGGTTGTAGCCGGGGACCTGATCAGGAAAATCGCGGCCAGGACCGGGAGCCGCATCATTCCAGTCGACAGCGAGCATTCGGGCGTCTTCCAGTGCCTTCGTGGCCGCGATAAGAAATTCATTAAGAAGGTCTATTTGACCGCCTCCGGCGGCCCCTTTCTGCGGGTGCCGCTCGAGGAACTGTCCACCAAGACCCTGGCCGAAGCCCTGAGGCATCCCCGCTGGAAAATGGGTCAAAAGGTGACCATCGATTCGGCCACCATGATGAACAAGGGGCTGGAACTCGTTGAAGCCAGGTGGTTGTTCAACCTCCGGCCGGATCAGCTCGGGGTTTTGGTCCACCCCCAGAGCATCGTCCATGCCCTGGTTGAATTCCTGGACGGTTCGGTCCTGGCCCAGTTGAGCCAGACCGACATGAGAATCCCGATCCAGTATGCCCTGAGCTACCCGGAACGGCTGGAATCTCCGCTGCCCTCTCTGGACCTGGCCGAAGTTCGTTCCCTGGAATTTTTTCCGGTCGATGAACAGAGGTTTCCGCTTTTCGGGCTGGCCCGAAAGGCCCTGGCCGCCGGCCTGAGTTTCCCGGTGGTGTTGAACGCGGCCAACGAAGTTTCGGTCCAGGCCTTTCTGGAAGAGAAGATTTCTTTCGGCCAGATTTTTGAGATAGTAAGCTATTGTCTCAATCACCACCAGCCCCGGGCTCTGGCTGAACTGGATGATATCCTGGCCGTCGACCGGGAGAGCAGGGGACAGGCCCAGCTATACCTAAAAAAGATGAAAGGGAACATAACATGACCATACTGGGCACCATCGTTGCATTCTTGATTGTTTTCGGAATCCTGGTATTCGTCCATGAGTTCGGTCACTTTTTCATGGCCAAGCTGGTGGGCGTCAAGGTGGAAGTCTTTTCCTTTGGCTATGGCAAGAGGCTTTTCGGCCTCAAAAAGGGAGACACCGATTACCGGGTCAGCCTGATTCCCATGGGGGGCTATGTCAGGTTGCTGGGAGAGGGCATGTTCGAGAAGGACCGGCCCATATCCCCGGATGATTTCATGGCCAAGAACCGCTTTGAGAGATTCCTCATCCTGGTCATGGGTTCCATCATGAATATCCTGCTGGCCATAGTCCTGGTGTCCATCCTCAACATGGTCGGAGTAACCGTTCCCGAGTACCAGGAGCAGGTCCCGGTGATCGGCTGGGTCGACCCGGGTTCCCCGGCCGAGAGAGCCGGCCTGCTGGTTGGAGACGAAATCCTGGAAATCAACGGCCGGGCGGTGAAGACCTGGAGCGATGTGGAAATTGCCGTCGGCTCCAAGCCGGAAAAAGATATCCTGGTAACCATACGAAGGGGAGGGGAGAGGCTGCAGGTTCCGCTGAAGACCGACAAGATCACCAGGTACGAGATGGGATATGCCGGGTTCCGGGCTCATATCCTGACCCAGATCATGATGGTCAACCCCGGCTCGCCGGCGGAAAAAGCCGGGCTGCAGCCGGGTGATGTGATCCTGGCGGTCAACGGCGAGCCGGTCTTTTTCTACAATTTTGTTAAGAAGATCGAAGAAAGCCCGGAAAAACCCCTGGTGCTAACGGTGGAAAGACAAAGCCAGAGGCTTGACCTGACAGTCATTCCAAGGAAGGAAGGGAACGTGGGCAAAATCGGAGTTCTGCAGGGGGCCAAGTCGGTCACCCGCAAATATCCCTTTTTTGCCGCCCTGGGCCAGAGCCTCAGGGAAAATGCCCGCAATACCTTCCTGGTCTTCAACTTCCTGAAAGACCTGTTTACCGGGCAGGCTTCGACCAGGCAGCTGGGCGGGCCGATTGAAATCGCCAGCCTGTCTCACGCGGCTATGAAGATGGGCCTGCTGGCCATGATGAGCTGGATTGCCATCATCAGCCTGCAGCTGGGCATCCTCAACCTGCTACCCATTCCGGTATTTGACGGGGGTCAGATTTTTGTCCTGATGATCGAGGGACTGATCAGAAGGGACCTCAGCCCGAAGATGCGTGAAATCTGGATGCAGATTGGCTTCGTGATTTTCGTCTTCATAATCGTCTTTGTCATCCTGAACGATATTGTCAAAAGATTACCTAGCGGCTGGAAGAGCCTGGTTCCATTCTAATTGGAAAACCCATGAGCCAAAAGCCAGAACTTTACCCGAGGCGCCGGACCAGGGCCATCAGGGTTGGGTCGGTGGTAATCGGGGGCGGAGCTCCTGTGGTCGTTCAGTCCATGACCAAGACCAGGACGGCCGATGTTCGGGCCACGGTGGCCCAGATTAAAAGGCTGGAGCGAGCTGGCTGCAGGCTGGTCAGGGTGGCTGTTCCCGGGAAGGACGATGCCCTGGCCATCAGGGAAATAAAAAAGAGAATATCAATTCCGCTCATCGCCGATATCCATTTCAACCCCCGGCTGGCCATCCTGGCCCTGGAGGCCGGGGCCGATGGGTTAAGAATCAACCCGGGCACCATCGGTTCCAGAGAAAAATTAAAAGAAGTGGTTCGCCTGGCCGCCGAACGGAAGGCGGCCATCCGGGTTGGAGTAAATTCCGGTTCACTGGAAAAAGACCTGCTGGTCAGGTACGGGCAGGTAACGGCCGAGGCCCTGGTCGAAAGTGCCCTGGGCCAGGTCAGGCAGCTCGAAGACCTGGGCTTTCATGAAATAAAGATTTCGCTCAAGGCCTCGGATATTCGCCGCACGGTGGAAGCTTACCGGCTCCTGGCCGACCGGGTTGATTACCCATTTCATGCCGGTATCACCGAGGCAGGTACCCTGCTTCGTGGGAGCATCAAGTCGGCAGCCGGGCTGGCCCTGCTACTCAGCCAGGGCCTGGCCGATACCATCAGGGTGTCGCTGACCGCGCCGCCCGAAAGGGAAGTTGAGGTGGCCTATGAAATACTTAGAAGCCTGGGCCTGGAAAGCCGGGGTATAAACTTCATTTCCTGCCCGGGCTGTGGGCGAACCGAAGTCGACCTGCGAAAAATCGCGACCGAAGTTGAGAAGAAACTGGCAGGGATAACCGCCGGGCTGACCGTGGCTGTCATGGGCTGCCCGGTCAACGGTCCGGGTGAAGCCAGGGAAGCTGATATTGGAGTGGCCTGCGGCCGGGAGGCCGGGGTAATCTTCAAGCGCGGCCTGGTGGTTAAGAGGGTGCCCGAGCCGGAGATCGTGGCCGCCCTGGTCCGGGAAGTTGAGGCCATGGCCAGGGAGCTGGAGAAAATGGACCCTGATGTTATTGATAAAGGGGAAAAGGAGTAGCGGGCAGTTGAGACCAACAGCCGGAAAAAAGCGCGGCCTGAGTAAGAACCTGAATAAAAAAGCGACATTTGCCAAGTATCAGCGCCTCGTTGAAATATTGAAATCATTTGACGGCCTGCTGGTAGCCTTTTCCGGGGGAGTGGATAGCAGCCTGCTGCTAAAGGCGGCGGCTGATTCCGGGGCCAAGGTCCTGGCCGTCACCGTGGATTCGCCCATCTATCACCGCCAGGAGATAAGAGAGGCCCGGCAGATAGCCAGCAAACTCGGCGTTCCTTTCCGGCTGATTAAGTCGGACGATTACCTCAGGGAGGATTTTAAGAAAAACGACCTCCTGCGCTGTTACCACTGTAAGCTGGCCATTTTTACCAGGCTCAGGGAAATTGCCAGGAGTGAAGGACTGTCCGCGGTGGTGGAGGGATCCAACCTGGATGACGAGCGCGATTACCGTCCGGGCCGGAAGGCCCTGGCCGAGCTGGGCATCGGTTCTCCCCTGAAAGAAGCCGGGCTGGGCAAGGCGGAAATCAGGTTTCTGGCCAGGTCCTTTGGTCTGCCCAACTGGGACCGGCCGGCCAATGCCTGCCTGGCTACCAGAATACCTTACGGGCAGCCAGTGGAGCTGAGGTGGCTGGAAAGAATTGCTGCCGGTGAAACCTTTCTGAGGAAAATGGGCTTTTCGCAGGTCCGGCTGCGCCACCATGGCGAGCTGGCCAGGATTGAAGTCTGGCCTAATGAGCTGGCTCTGGTCATCAGTCAGCCCAGCCGGGAGAAGATCGTACGCCGGCTGAAGAAGCTTGGCTGGAAATATGTTGCTTTTGACCTGGAAGGTTATCGCACCGGAAGCCTGAACCCGGGCGGTCTGAAAACCTGAAGATTTACAAAACCGATGTCTTCTCAACCGGCTCCACCAGGTGGGACGGCCTTTCCCCTCTCAATCCCTGGAGCAGGTTCTCGACCGCCATGAAACACATCTTCTGCCTGGTTTCCCGGGTGGCGCTGCCGGTATGGGGCAGCAGGACCACGTTATCCAGCTTCGGTAGTTCAGGCTCAATGGCCGGTTCGTTTTCATAGACATCGAGGCCGGCTCCCCAGAGCTGTCCCGTCTTCAGGGCTTCAACCAGGGCCTTTTCATCGACTATGGGACCACGGGCCACGTTGACCAGGACGGCTGTTTTCTTCATCAATTTGAGCCGCTCGGCAGAAATCAGGTGGTGCGATTCCGGAGTCAGCGAAGCATGGATGGAGATAATGTCGGCCTCCCTGAGCAGGTCATCCAGTGATCGGAATTCCACCCCCAGCTCTTTTTCCAGGGAGGCTTCAAGCCGTTTGGGGTCCTGGTAAATTATCCGCAGGTTGAAGGCCCTGGCCCTCCTGGCAACGGCCCGACCTATTCGCCCGAAACCTATCAGGCCCAGGGTCTTACCCGAAAGTTCCAGGCCCAGGAACAGGTCAATCTTCCAGCCCCGGAACCTGCCTTCCCGGCAGAAACGGTCGGCCTCGACCAGGCGCCTGGTGGTGGCCAGGATGAGGGCCAGGGTCAGGTCGGCCGTGGCCTCGGTCAGAACGTCCGGGGTATTGGTGACCAGCAGGCCCCGGCTCCAGGCATCCTTGAGGTCGATGTTATTAACCCCGACTGCGCAGTTGGAAATGATTTTCAGTTTCGGGGCCCGGTCCATGACCTCGCGGTCAATGGCATCGGTCAGGAAACAAAGAAGTCCCTGCTTGTCTTCTATCCTGGCGAGGAGCTCTTCCCGGGGAAGAATCATCTCTTCCGTGGCCAGCTCCAGGTCCACCTGGCTGGCCAGGTAATCCATGGCTTCGGGAAGGAGCGGGTGAGTTAACAGTACTCTTGGTTTCATGCCGGAGCTCCCTTCAGGAATTAAATATTAAAGGATAAAAATATTGAGCCGTGGCTGCCAGAACTTCCTGGCCGTGGCTGCCGTTTTTCCAGCGTCCGCTGAACAGCTCGTCCGAGACAATGAACAGGCCGGCTGCTCTCAGACGGTAAAAAGCGGCGAAGGACAGGACGGCCGAGATTTCCATGTCCACGGCCATGATTTTTTTCCACTTCAAACTTTTCATCCAGCTGACTGTTTCCCGGTAGGGGGCATCGGTGGAGACGATGGCTCCTTCGGTCCAGGTGAGGTTATTCCTCGATAGAAACTGCCTAAGTTCCTTAATTACCCCCGGCGAGGGGAAATAAAAGCCGTTCCTGGCCCGGGAGTAATGACGGGAGGTGCCTTCCTGGCTCAGGGCCTTAACCGGGAGAAAGACCTGCCCGATCACCAGCTCTGGAGAAAGAGAACCGCAATAGCTCAGCAGCAGGATTTCTCTTAGCCCGAGCTGTCTTATTTTTTCCAGGGCCATGATACCGGCCGGGGCGCCCAGGCCTCCCAGCAGCACGGCTGCCCGGTCCAGCAAGAAAAGCCGGCCGGGTCCAACAGTTAATCCGGCTGAAGCCTCCCGGGATAAACGGCCCGGAAGCTCGCTGTCAGGAAAGAATGGAAAATAGATCAAGCGGCCTGCGGGCAAGGGGGGGCCAGAGAATTCCGGCCTGGTAATGGAAGGCTCCTTTCTCATTTTTCCCTCTGAAATTACCAGAAAAATGGCCCGGAGGCAATTCCCGGCTGAAGTCCTTTAGTTTTACAAAGGTAAAGAGCTGGATTAAAATTCTGGGCAAAGGACGTTATGGTTTATCGGCTCATAAAGCTCAGCGACCTCAACCTGGAAGACAGGCGATTCCGCTTCACCCTGAACCCGGTCGACCAGAGACTCCTGCGCTCCGTCGGGGCAATTGGGGTGCTGCAACCGGTGATCATCACAGCCCGGCAGGACCGCCAGGTGCTGGTTGACGGCTGGAGGCGGGTTGAGGCGGCCCGGTCCTGCGGACTCGAAGAGCTTCCGGCGCTGGAAATAGCAGAAAATATCGGCGACCTGGCGGTCTTACTGGTGGCTTTTTTTGAGAATTATGCAAAGCGGCCGTTCAGCCTGGCCGAGAAATCTCTGGCCATAAGAAAATTTTACGACTTCCGGCTCGGGGCAGACGAGATCATCGAGCGGTTTCTGCCCCTCCTGGAACTGCCGCCAGAAGGCCGGATGCTGGAATTGATGCTCGAAGTCTCCCTCCTGGGGGAAAGGTTTCTGGAAGTAATCCACCGCCGGGATTGGAAGCCGGTTACCGTCGAGCTGTTGCTGGGTTTTCCCGAGGCCGAAAGAGCCTGGCTCTTATCGCTGATTGAAAAATTAACTCGCAACCAGCAGCGAGAAATAATAGAAAATTTTTATTTGCTTAAAAGAAAGACGGGAAAATGCCTGGAAGACCTGGCCAGGGAGGAAAAACTGGCCGGGCTGACCGGGCGTTTGTTAAAAGGAGAAATCTCGGCTGCTGACCGCCTGCTGGCCGCCCTGAGGGAGGAAAATTCCCCGCTTCTATCGGGGTTGCACCGGGCAATCGAGGCTGAGGTCAGGACTCTCGGGCTTCCGCCAAAGGTCCGGCTGGATTACGACCGCGCCCTGGAAGAAACAATTTTGCGAATCAGCCTTGAAGCCGGGGAAGTCACGGACCTTAAAGAAGCGCTGCAGTCTTTATCAGAGACCCTGGAGAAGAAGGAGTGGAGGCGGCTATTCCAGCTTCTTCACTATGAAGGGGAGTGATGGCTGGACTTAGGATAAAAAAGGTCTGGGTGGACCGCAAGGTGGAAAAGGACGGCCTGACCCGAAAACTGCTGGATGGGCTGGCTGGCCGCCCGGTGGAAATTGTGGACAGCGTCGAAGCCGTCAGGCGGTTCATCCGGCAGCATTCCGACCCGGTGGGGGAGAGTAAGCAACATCTATTCATTACCGCCCAGCCATCCTTCATCCGCCCCTGTCCCTGCACTCCTGGCTGCCTGGGGTGTGGCTACTGGACAATTGACCTGGACCTTAACTGTCCATTCGATTGCAGTTACTGCATACTTCAGGATTACCTTGACGGCCAGCCACTGACGGTGGCCGTTAACCGGGAGCAACTGGGCTCGGAACTGGAAGAATTTTTCAAGCAAAGGCCATCAGGGATAACCAGGATAGGAACCGGGGAACTGGCCGACTCCCTGGCCCTGGACGAGCTGACCGAGAATTCAGTCTTCCTGATAGAGAGATTCAGGGATCGGCCAGGATTCTGGCTGGAACTCAAGAGCAAGGCCGGCCTGCCGCCCGCCCTGCTGCGGGTTAGCCCGGCCGACAATGTAGTCCTGTCCTGGTCGCTAAATCCGCAGGCGGTAATAGCTTCAGAAGAAAAAGGAACGGCCGGGCTGGAAGAAAGGTTGCGGGCGGCAAGCAGGGCAGTCGGTCATGGCTACCGGGTGGGCTTCCATTTTGACCCCATCCTCCACTACCCGGGCTGGCACCAGGATTATGAACGAGTGGTAGAAGCGATTTTCCGGCTGGTTCCGGTTGAGGCCATTGCCTGGGTCAGCCTGGGCAGCCTGCGCTTTCCCCCCGGCCTGCTGCCCCTGGCCAGGAGGCGTTTCCCGCAGAGTCGCATCTATGAGCATGAGTTCATCAGGTCTGCGGAAGGGAAATACAGGTACCCGCGACCACTTAGGCAGTGGCTTTACAGGCAGCTGGCCGAAATGTTTGCCGGATTCGGGGCAGAAGACCGGCTTTACCTGTGCATGGAAACGGTTGAGGTCTGGCGGGAATTTTATGGGAAAATAAAAAGGGGAAGGCAAAACCTTGCCTTCCCCTTTCCCTGGCAATGCTAAGGAAGTTACGGGGTCTTATTCACCCTCAGTCGCTTTCCTCTCTGTGATTATTCCGACGAGTTCAATCCCGGCTTCGCGGATCATGTCGATGACATCGATCATTTTGCCAAATTCCAGGTTAGCATCAGCTCTGATGTAGAGTTTCTTCTCAGCGGCCTGCAGGAAGGCTTCTTCCAGGGCCATGGTCAATCCTTCCAGGGTCACTCTCTGTTCTTTCAGGAAGAGCGTCCCGTCGGCTTTTATCGACAGGACCACGTCTGGATTATCTGGCATCTGGGTGGTATTAAGAGCCGAAGGCAGCTGGACATCAACTCCCTTCTGAACCAGCGGGGTGACCACCATGAAGATGATCAGAAGGACCAGGAGAACGTCACAAAGAGGAACAACATTGGGTTCGGACTTTACGGTTTCTTTTCCACCCATTGATACTGTGAAACCCATTGTTTTCCTCTCTCAGTAAATTTCCAGCACCCGGAGGTTACTTGCCGGAAGTGCGGATGAAATAGTCAACAATCTGAGAGGTGGTGTTTTCCATCTCAGTATTGTAGACCTCGATCTTGGTGTTCAGAGAGTTGAAGGTCCAGAGGGCGATAACGGCCACGGCAATACCGAAAGCTGTGGTGACCAGAGCTTCGGCGATACCGGCAGCCACCGCACCGATTCCACCGGACCCGGTCATGGCCATTCCGCGGAAAGCATTGATGATTCCGAAAATGGTTCCGAACAGTCCGATGAAGGGGGAAGAGGTGGCGATGGTCGCCATGATGCTCAAACCTCTCTTCAGTTCCTGGGTGAAGAGGGAACGAGCTCTCTCGCAGCCTCTCTGGGCGGATTCAATCTGTTCTTCCACGGTCAGGTTGGAATCCTTGGCGCCCAGGAATTCTTCGATACCGGCAGCGGTAACTCTGGCCAGATGGCTGACTTTATTTTCCTTCTTGGAAGCCAGAGCCATAGCTTCTTTGAGCTGTCCGTTCTTCATTAGTTCAGCCAGCTTGGGGGCCACAGCCAGAGATTTTTTCCTGGCCCGGGCGAAGACCAGCTGACGTTCAATAAACAGATAGATGGTGATAACCGACAGGAGAATCAGGATGATGGCAACTGTTTTTGCCACTACTCCCATGGCCTGCCACATTTCAATCAAACCGAATTGCATGACTAAAACCTCCTTTTAAATATCGAAAGCCATTGTTAGCTTTTCTTACTTTAACTTAAAGGTCACCGTAACGGTGAAGATAACCCCACGGGGACGGCCGTTGATGATCATCGGCTCATACACCCACTGTTTGACCGCGTCGATAGCAGCCTGGTCGAGCAGGGGAACCGACCTCAGGACCTTGACCGACTGAACCCGGCCATAGATGTCTGTGATGGCTTCCAGGATGACTATGCCTTCAACCCGAGCCTGGCGGGCGATTTCTGGATAAACCGGATCGACCTTATGGATGAGCTTGGGAGGCTTGATTTCGCCTATAGCTCTGACCGGTTCCTCGACTTCACCCACGACTCCGCCCAGGACTCCTCCGACCACGCCACCCAGAACTCCGCCGATGACTCCGCCCTCGACTCCACCTTCGACTCCACCTTCAACACCTATGTCAGACACCGCTTCCTGAGCAATCTGGTCTGGAATGTCAACCGGGGCTACCAGCCGGCCCGGTTCGACCGAAGTGGTGGCCTGAACAGCCTTGATGGTTCTGGTAGAGGTGGCTTTTCTCTTGGCTGGCGGTGGCGGTGGCGGTGGCGGTGGCGGCGGGGGCGCCAGGAAGGCGCTGTAAACTTCAACCTTCGGGAGCTGATCGGTGGACAGGAGAGGAATAACGATTACCGCGGCAACAAAGACAGCGTGGAGGATGAGAGCGATGGGCAGGGCTAAGGCTTTTCTCTTAATCCCCGACTCGGCCTTAAAAAAGGAATCTTTGAAGAGGTTTGGTATCTCTTCTCCCTGTTTAGGCCTTTTTGCTTCTGGCATGTTAAACCTCACGCTATGGAATAGGTTAGATTAAAGTATAAATTAAATTCCTCTATTTTACAAGTAAAATTTAATTATTTATGCAATTTTTTCTTCTTCAAATACTGGTTCCAGAACAGGACCACCGGGCAGGAAAGGAAGATGGTGGAGTAGACACCCTCGATGGTCCCGATGAGCATCAGGAAAGCAAAGTCGTTGATGACCTGGCCCCCGAAAATATAGAGGGAAAGAACTGTCAGGAAAACCGTTCCGGAGGTGATCAGTGTTCGCGACAGGTTCAGGTTGAGGGACAGGTTCATGATGTTTTCCAGTTTCTCTCTCCGCATGGTCCTCTGGAGCTCCCTGATTCGGTCGAAGATGACTATGGTATCGTTGATGGAAAAACCGACTATGGTCAAGAGGCCGGCTATGATCGGCAGGTTGATTTCTCTTGGCGTGAAGGAGTAGATGCTCATGGTGATCAGGACGTCCTGGGCCAGGGTGAAGATGGCGGCCGCGCCGTATTCGACCCCCTTGAACCTGAAGGCAATGTAGACCAGCATGCCGATCAGCGACCAGATGATGGCCTGGGTGGCCTTCTTTCTCAAATCTTTTCCGACCTGGGGGCCGACGGTTTCCCGGCTGAGGACCGTCATCTTGCCCAGGAAGGTTCTGCTTTCGAGGTAGCTGGTTATCTCCTGGGGCAGGTTAAGAGGGGCTCTTTTCAATTCATCCCAGCTGGCGATGATTCCTTTTTCAGTTCTATAATCAACTATTTTGTTGGCCAGGTTCTCGGCCTCGTCCGGGGCCACACTTCTCAACAGGTTGGTCAGGCTGGCCCGGTCAATACTGTTCAGGTCCAGCAGTCCCTGGGCCAGTTTTTGCCTGTCCTCTTCTCCCTGCAGGGACTGGATTACCCGGTCGGCCAGGATCTGGTGACTTTCGATTTCCTGGTCCTGGGTGGTGGTCCTTTTTTCCATGGTCCGGATCTGGAATTCCCGGCTTTCTTTTCCGGCTTCCTGGATGATGCTATCGCCCAGCCCGACTTCAGACAGAAGTTTTCTGACTTCGGACACGGAAACGGGTTCTTTGAACATAACCCTGATCAGGGTTCCTTCTCCGAAATCGACGCCCAGCTTGAGTCCCTTTCCGGCCAGGATGTTGATCAGGCCGGCCACCACGATGATCAGGGTCACGGCCAGGGCAATCCACTTGTATTTTAAGAACGGAATGTTTGGGGTTTTTTTGAAGATTTGCATTTTAGATACTCAACCTCTTGGCGTTAGTTGGTACAAAGGCATCGAAGATAAACCTGGAAACGAAGACCGCCGTGAACAGGTTGGCCACCAGGCTGCAGATCAGCGTTACCGCGTAACCTTTAATGGGGCCCGTTCCGAACTGGAAAAGGAAGACGGCCGAAATTATGGTGGTCAGGTTGGAGTCGAAGATGGCCGAAAAGGCCCGGGAAAAACCGGTGGCGATGGAGCTGGTAATATTCTTCCCGACCGCTATTTCTTCCTTTATTCTCTCAAAGATAAGAACGTTGGCATCCACGGCCATGCCGATGCCCAGGATGATACCGGCAATGCCGGGCAGGGTTAGAGTCGCTTTGAAATAGCCCATGGCTCCGAAGATTATGATTTCATTCAGGATAAGGGCGGTAATGGCATTCAGGCCAGAGAGACGATAGTAGAAGATCATGAAGACCATGACGGCAAAAATGGCCACCAGCCCGGCCATCAGGCCCTGTCGGACCGAATCTGAGCCCAGGGATGGCCCCACGGTTCTTTCTTCCAGGTACTTGATGCCGGCCGGCAGCGCTCCGGCCTTGAGGATAACCACCAGGTCATCGGCTTCTTCGGGGGTGAACCTTCCCTGGATGATCCCTGAATCGGAAATCCTGGCTTCTATGACCGGCGCCGATTGCAGGCGACCATCCAGGATGATGGCCAGCTGCTTGCCGATGTTGGCTCCGGTGACCTGTTCAAACCTCTTGGCCCCGTCCGGGTTAAGGGTAAAATGCACGGCCGGGTTATTCCATTCGTCAACTCCCCGCCTGACGGTCCTGAGGTCCTTGCCGGTTACCGTGGCCACCTTGCTGACCAGGTAATAGCCCTGGGTCCCACGCTTGGGGTCGGACCTGACCACCTCGGCATCTTCCGGCACCTTACCCCCGAAGTCCCGGAGCAGGGTTTCCTCGTCCGGGGCCGGGCCGGCCTTGACCAGCTTGAATTCCAGGACGGCGGTCACCTTGATCAGGTTCTTGACGCGGTCCGGGTCTTCAATGCCCGGGAGTTCCACCACTATTCGGTCCGAGCCCTGCCTCTGGATGACCGGCTCGGCCACGCCGAACTGGTCAATTCTGTTCCGGATGGTCTCCAGGGTCTGGGTCACGGCCAGGTCCCTGAGGTACTGGGCGGCCACCATCTTCAGGTTGAAAGTCAACCGGTCGCCGCTGAAGGAGTAATCCCAGTCCCTGGTATACTGGTCGATGAGGTCCCTGGCTTTTCCTTCCTGGTCAACCGGTATGCCCCTGAAATAAAAACGGCCGGGCTTTTCCTTGTTGGCCTCCAGGTAGGTAATGTTGTTTTTCTTGAAGACTTCCTCGAACCGTGACAGCTGCTGGTCGGTTTCAACGTTGACCGCATCTTCGGTCAGGACCTGGAGAACCAGGTGGGTTCCGCCCTTGAGGTCCAGGCCCAGCTTGATCTTATCTTTCGGGGGGTAGATCAGAAAGAGGCAAAGCCCGATAACCACGACGATGATAGCCAGTTTCCATTGAAGGTTCTTTTTCATCTTGACCTATCTCTCTGCTGGATTTGTTAAGAAAAAATCAGGTGGATTCCTTGGTCTCGGTTTTTTCCTTGTCGGTCAGAATGATGGCCACGGCGCTCTTGAGGATGTCAACCTTGACGTTGGCCGCAATCTTGAGCTCGATCCGGTCCGGGTGAACGTCCATGACCGTGCCGAAAATGCCGCCGCTGGTGATGATGCGGTCACCAGGCTTCAGGTTGGCCACCATCTGCTGGTGCTGTTTCTGTTTTTTCCTCTGGGGCATGATGATCAGGAGGTAGAAAATGACAAAAACCAAGATGAAGGGCAGAAGCCCCACCAGCATGTTGCCCTGGCCGGCGGGAGCGGATTGCTGCCCGGAAACGCTGAATAAGGTTAAAAAACTCATTTCTGTATCCTATTCACTCAAAATTTTTTCAATGATTGCTTTTTTGAATGACCGGAATGAATTAGACTGAATACTTTGCCTTATTTTCTTGAACATGTCAAGATAATAATACAAATTGTGGATGGTATTCAGGATGGCCGAGCTGATCTCGTTCCTTTCATATAAGTGCCTCAGGTAGGCCCGGGAGAAATTCCGGCAGGTGTAGCAACTGCAGTTTTCATCCGGCGGCCGGGGGTCGTCGGCGTACTTCTGGTTCTTGATGACAATCCGTCCCTGGCTGGTGAACAGGGTACCGTTCCGGGCATTTCTGGTGGGCAGGACGCAGTCGAAGAAATCGACGCCCCGCTCCACTGCTTCCAGGATATCTTCGATGTAGCCCATGCCCATCAGGTACCGGGGCCGGTCCTGGGGCAACAGGCGGTTGGACTCTTCCAGGATTTCATAGAGCTGGGATTTGGGTTCGCCGATGCCCAGTCCGCCCAGGGCATAGCCATGGAAGTCGCAGCTTACAATTTCTTCGATGCTTTTCTCACGATATGACCAGAAAACTCCCCCCTGGGTAATTCCCCAGAGTTGGGTCCCCGGCTGGAGATGGTCGTATTCTTCCCGGCAGCGGCGGGCCCAGCGCCCGGTCAGCCCCACGGAATAGGCCACCTGCTCTTCGGTGTAGGGGAAAGAAGGAAAATAATCCAGGCACATCATTATATCGGTGCCCAGGCCGGCCTGGATCCGGACCGCTTCTTCCGGGGTCAGGAAGATCTTTTTCCCGTCGAGATGGGAGGAAAACTGCACTCCCTCTTCGCTTATTTTAACCAGGGGTGACAGGCTGTAGACCTGGAAACCGCCGCTATCCGACAGGATAGCTTTGGGCCAGGAGATGAACCGGTGCAAGCCACCCATCTTCCTGATCAACTCCACTCCCGGGCGGAGGAATAGGTGATAAGAGTTAACTAGGATGATCTGGCAATCCAGCTGGTTGAGGATATCGTGGGTCAGGGCCTTGACCGTGCCCTGGCTGGCTACCGGCATAAAGACCGGGGTCTCTATCTGGCCGTGCAGTGTCTCCAGGATTCCAGTCCTGGCCTGACAGGAAGAATCGCGGGCGGTGATGGTGAAGCTGTTGCTCATTGGGCAAACCTGAAGTAGATGACGTCTCCATCCTGGACCGGGTAATCTTTGCCTTCCAGTCTCAGAAGTCCGGCTTCCCTGGCTTTCTGCCAGGAGCCCTGCTTGACCAGTTCCTCCAGCGGGATGATCTCGGCCCGGATGAATCCTTTCTCTATGTCGGTATGAATTTCGCCGGCAGCTTTAACCGCCACGGTGTTTTTCTTTATGGCCCAGGCCCGGACCTCCTCCTTGCCTATGGTATAAAAATTTACCAGTTCCATAACTTCATACAGCTTGCGGAAAAAACGACCCGGCGTGGTTTCAACCAGGCCGTAGCTGCCCATGAACAGCCGGCGTTCCTCTTCATCCAGCTCCAGCAACTCCTTTTCTATCCGCCCGCAGAAAGCCAGTACCGGAATGTCGGCGGGCAGGCCCGGCAGGATCAGCTCCGGGTTCTGCAGGCTGGGCAGGTCCTGCTCATCCAGGTTGATCATATGGAGGATGGGTTTCAAAGATAGAAAACAGAAACCCCTGAGCATTTTCTCTTCCGAGGCGGCCAGGGGAAAATCCTTGATAGGTTTGCCCTGTTCCAGGAGAGGCCTTAACTTTTCCAGCAGCTCTCTTTCTTTCTGGGCCTCCGGGTCCTTCATCTTGCGCAGGTCCTTTTCCAGTTTTTCCAGGCGGCCGTTGACCATGAGGAGGTCCGAGAGAATGAGTTCTTCGGTCAGGCACCTGATGTCATCTACCGGGTTGATCTTGCCGCGGGGATGAACGATGGCCGGGTCCCTGAAACCGCGGATGACATGGACCAGGCCATCAGCCTTTCTCAGCTGGGCCAGGTACTGGCTGGTGGAAATGTCGCCAGAAGCCAGCCCGGGAAAGTCTTCAATTTCCAGGTGGACCTGGACTTTTTTTCTTTCGGGATAAAGCGAAGACAGGAGATCCAGCCTGGGATCGGCTACCTGGCAGACGGCCCGGGGAATTTCGTGTCGCTGGCCAGAGGCGGCCTGATGGGCCTCACTCTTCCTCTGGCTGAGGATTTCGAACAGGCTGGTTTTGCCTGATTTATGGTAGCCAAAAATTGAAATAATCATGTTTTAAGTAAAAACCTTATCCGGCAATCTGTCAAGCCGATTTGGAGCTGATATTCCTTTATATTATATAAGCCTTAATCGTCTTCGCTCTCTTACCGGGGGGCGGCCCGGGGGAGTCGTTGCCGGTTGAACGGCGGCCGGATTTAGAGTATATTAACAGAAAATTAAGGAAGAATGCGATGGTAATGCTTGGTAAAAAGTTCGACCGCGAAGTGGAAGAAATCAAGGAACAGGAGAAAAAGCCTAAAAGAGAGAAAAGCCTGTTTCGCGAGTATTTCGAACTGATTGCCGAAACGGCCGTTTTCGTGTTCTTTGTTATGACCTACGTGGTCCAGGCCTTCCAGATTCCCACCGGCTCGATGGAACCCACCCTGCTCGTCGGGGACTTTCTCCTGGTCAACAAGTTTGTCTATGCCCGACCCCAGGGAGCTCTGGAAGCTTTTGTCCTTCCTTCCAAGAAGCTGGAACGTCAGGACATCGTGGTCTTCAAATGGCCCAGAGACCTGAGCAAGGATTTTGTCAAGCGGGTCATTGCCCTGGAAGGGGAAAAGGTCGAGATCAAGGACAAGGAAGTTTTCATCAACGACCGGCCACTGGAAGAGCGGTACAAGGTCCATAATGATTCCCAGATATTTCAGAAGGGCAATTTTTACCAGTATGACGATGTCATCCGGGATAATTACGGACCGGTGGTGGTGCCGCCCGGCCATGTCTTTGTCATGGGCGATAACCGTGATAATAGCCTGGACAGTCGCTACTGGAGCTTCCTGCCAACTTCCTACATCAAGGGCCGCCCCTGGCTGATCTATTTTTCCTACGAAGCGGAAAAAGACGCTTACCAGAAAAACGGGGTTAAGGACCGGGTCAGGAAATTCTTACGCTTCATCTTCAAGACCCGCTGGAAGCGGATGCTCAAGGTTATCTTCTGAGCGCGATTGTCAACCGGAAAAATATTGACCCCTCCCGGCTTCTGCAATAAGATTATTCCGACCGGAACTTGAAAGCGAATGGGCAAGAGCTGTATCGCGCTGCTGACCGATTTTGGCACGCGGGATTATTTTGTCGCCTCTCTTAAGGGAGTCATACTCTCCATAAACCCGGATTGCACCATCATCGATATCTGCCATGAAGTCCCCGAATATGACCTGAAGGCAGCAGCCTTCATCCTCTGGGCCTGCTACCGGTTCTTTCCGGGCGGCACTATTTTCCTGTCCGTGGTCGACCCTGAAGTGGGCAGCGAACGTCGCCTCCTGCTGGCCAGAAGCCAGCGCTATTCTTTTATCGCCCCCGATAACGGGGTCCTGTCGCTGGTCTTGAGACAGGAGAATCCTGAAATATTTGAACTCAGAGACCGGGAACACTTCCTAACCGACCGCAGGTCCAGCTTCGAAGGCCGGGACAAGATGGCCCCGGTGGCCGCCTGGCTGAGCCTGGGGGTTCCCGCTTCCGAGCTGGGCCAGCCGGTCAGAAATCCCCGGAGGCTGGAACTGCCGGAGCCGCAGCCTGGAAACCGGGAAATCCAGGGACAGATTCTTTACCGTGACCGGTTCGGGAACCTGATCACCAATCTCAGCCAGGAATTAATAGCCCAATTTCTGACTAAAAACCGCGGGGCCAACCTCCTCCTCCTGGCCGGGAAAAAGAAAATATCTGAAATGGCTGCTGCCTATTCTTCGGCCGGTTCGGACCGGCCGTTTTTCATCATCAATAGCCTGGGACTGCTGGAAATTGCGTTATACAAGAAGCCGGCAGCCGAGCTGCTGGGACTGGAGCCGGGTGACCCGGTCGTGCTCAAAGCGGAATAGGATTAAAGGGCGGAGTGTCTTAAAACTCATGGAATGCCTGGAAGGAACGGTAGAACAGATAATTTTCTATAACCCGGAGAACGGTTATACCGTTTTCAGGATAAAGACCGAAAGCGAAGAGATCACCGTGGTCGGCAACTTCCCGCCGCTTTCGCCCGGTGAGTGTTTGAAGCTGACCGGCCGCCGCGAAAAGAATGCCCGTTTTGGCCTTCAGTTCCAGATGGAATCGTTCAGCCTGACCCTGCCCTCCTCGGTCCGGGGAGTGGAAAGGTTTCTGGCTTCCGGTTTGATCAGGGGGGTCGGTCCGGTTCTGGCCCAGAGGATTGTCAAGAAATTCGGAGAGCGGACGGTCGATATCTTAAACGAGACGCCGGAAAAATTGAAACAGGTGGAAGGGATTGGAGAAAAGAAATTCTCCGAAATATTAAAATCCTGGGAAGAACACAAGGAAATCAGGGACCTGATAATCTTCCTCCAGGCCCATAATATCTCGACCACCCTGGCTTACAAGATTTACCGCACCTACGGCCAGGCCGCGTTTGAGGTCCTGCGCCGCAACCCCTACCAGCTCTGCCTGGACATCTGGGGGGTGGGCTTCAAGACCGCTGACCAGATCGCCCTCAAGCTTGGTCTGCCTGCTGATTCTCCGGAAAGGGTCAAGGCCTTCATTCTCTACCTCCTGGAGAAAGACAACGAACAGGGACATGTTTTCTCGGATGAGGTAGAAGTAAAAGAGAAGTGCTGCCAGGAACTGGAGGTTGAACCGCAGAAGGTTGACCAGGCCCTGAATGACCTGCTGGAAGTCGGGTCACTGATCAGGGAGGTTGTCGATGGGCAGTCGGCCCTGTACCTGCCATTTTTCTTCCAGGCCCAGCAAGAGGTTGCCCGGATTATTTCCCGGATGGCTGCCCAGCCAGCAACCGCTCCTGACTTTGACCCTGAAGACCGAATAGCCGAAGTCGAGAAGAAAAGCGGGCTGAAATTTTCCGACCAGCAGAAAAAAGCCATCGTCAGCAGCCTGCAGAAAAAGATCATCATCATCACCGGCGGACCCGGGACCGGTAAGACCACTATCGTCCGGGCCATGGTTGAGATTTTCGAGAGCTGGCAGAAAAAGATTCTTCTGGCGGCTCCAACCGGGCGGGCGGCCAAGCGCCTGGCCGAAACCACCGGCCGGGAAGCCAAGACCATCCACCGGCTGCTGGAGTTCCAGCCCAAGGAAGGCCGGTTCAAGAGAGGGCCGAACCATCCGCTGCGGGGCGAAGCGCTCATCGTTGATGAAGTCTCCATGATTGACCTGCCTCTGATGTACCACCTGCTGCGAGCTGTCCCGCCGGAGATGCGGTTGATACTGGTTGGGGATAAAGACCAGTTACCGCCGGTCGGCCCGGGTAACCTGCTCCGGGATTTGATCGATTCCGGGCTGGTGGAAGTCATCCGACTCGATGAGATCTTCCGCCAGGCCGGGGAAAGCCTGATCGTGGTCAATGCCCACCGGGTCAACCAGGGGCAGTCTCTTGTCTATCCGCGGCGCAACGACCCGGAATCCGATTTCTATTTCTTTCACCAGGAAGACGAGGAGAAAGTTTTCAAGCTGATCCTGAAGCTCTGCCAGCACAACATTCCCAGGAGGCTTAATCTCAGTCCCCTCTCCACCCAGATTCAGGTCATCACCCCGATGTACCGGGGCCTGGCCGGGGTGGATAACCTCAACCTGGAGCTGCAGAGGATCCTCAACCCCGGGACGGCCGGGCTGAAGGTCGGCCAGAAGGAATTCCGGGTCCGGGACAAGGTCATGCAGATCCGGAACGATTACGACAAGGAAGTTTTCAACGGTGACCTGGGAACCGTGGTCCAGGTGGACCCGGAGCGGTTCGGCCTGCTGGTGGATTTTGATGGCCGGCTGATTTTTTACGAGAAGGACGAGCTGGCCGATTTGGTGCTGGCCTACGCCATCTCTGTCCACAAGGCCCAGGGCAACGAATACCAGGCCGTGGTCATGCCCCTGCTGACCCAGCACTACATAATGCTGCAGAGAAACCTGTTCTACACGGCCCTGACCAGGGCCCGCAAGTTGAGCGTCATCATAGGTTCCTACCGGGCCCTGCACATCGCCATCAAGAACGACAGGCCGGTTCAGAGAAACTGCCGGCTGAAGGAAAAGCTGCTGGAAATCGCCGGTGGCCGGGAACCAACTTTCCGGTTGTTTTAATTCTATTGTGGTTTATAATAAGGAATCATTGAAAGGAGGCCAGACAATCATGGAAAAATGGGAATGCGCTGCCTGCGGCTACATCTACGACCCGGAACTCGGAGACCCGGACAACAACATCCCGCCCGGCACGCTCTTCGAGTCTTTACCCGATGACTGGGTCTGCCCGCAATGCGGGGTGGGCAAGGAATTTTTTCAGAAAATGAGCTGAAGCCCGGAAGGCTAAGGCCCGGCTGGATGCTATCAGATGAGAGTGGTCATACTGGGTAACGGCCTGAGCGGGACCATCTGCGGGAAAACTATCAGGGAGCTGGATTCGACCGCCGAAATCATCATCGTCGGAGAAGAAAAGCATCCTTATTATCCCCGGCCCAACCTGATCGATTTCCTGGCCGGGCTGATTCCACTGGAAAAAGTCTTTGCTTTTACCGAGGGCTGGGCCGAGAGGCAGAAACTGCAGGTCAGGCTTGGAGTGAAGGCGGTCAGCCTTGACCCCGAAAAACCGGCCGTGAAATTTGAGGATGGAAGCAGCCTGGAGGCCGACCGGCTGGTACTGGCCACCGGGGCCTGTCCCTTCGTCCCGCCCCTTCCGGGCGCTGACCGGGAAGGAGTTTTTACCATCAGGACTCTGGACGATGTTTTGGAATTGCTGGATTTTATCCGCTCCGGGCCAGAAATCGTTATCCTCGGTGGGGGACTGCTCGGCCTGGAGATAGCCCGGGCTTTGAATCTCAGGGGACTGAAGCAGATCACCGTGGTTGAAGTCTTCAGTCGCCTGCTTCCAAGGCAGCTGGATGAAACCGGGGCCGGCTTGCTGCGGTTGCACCTGGCGGGTCTCGGCATCAATCTCATCACCGGCCGGGAAGCGGTCGAGATTCTCGGCGACGGCCGGGTGAGCGGGATCCGTTTTAAGGATGGGGAGGTCATTTCAGCCGGAGCAGTCATCATCGCCTCTGGGGTCAAGCCCAGGCTGGACCTGGCCAGGGAGGCCGGCCTGGATTGCGGGCGCGGCCTGCTGGTTGATGACTACTTAAGAACCAGCTGCGACCGGGTCTATGCCGCCGGCGACGTGACCGAGCACCGGGGAAAAGTCTATGGCCTTATCCCGGCAGCTTTTGACCAGGCCCGGACCCTGGCCTACAACCTCTGCGGCCAGGCCAAGAAATACGAGGGCACCATCCCGGCCAGCACCCTCAAGGTCATGGGTATCTACCTGACCTCCATCGGGCTGGTTAACCCGGAGACTGATGGCTATGAAATTCTGACCAGTTATAAACCCGAGGCCGGTCTGTACAAGAAACTGGTGCTGAAGGAAGATTCGGTGGTTGGGGCCATCTGGTTCGGTACCAAGAAGGGAACCCAGGAAGTCAGCCGGTTGATCCAGTCGGGCAGGAAAATCGGGGAATACAAGAACGTTATCCTGGAGGAGGAATTTGATTTTTCCCGGATTTTTCGGGATTCGTGAATAAATAAAAAATAAAGAAGTATCATAACCGGATTAAGAGGAGTGAATCATGTCCAGGCGGAAAGTTGTAGCTCTGCTGGCCTGTTTTTTCTGGCTGTCAGCCAGCCTGGCCGCCCAGGTTAAGGCCGGCGGCTATTTTTCTTTTGAGTACCTGAAAAGTCAGCCGGAAGGTCTCTATTCAAAGGGAACCTTTGCCAATTTCAACGGCGGCCTGGCTGTCTCGGGAGTCATTTATGGCAGCCTCAGTTTCCTGGCCGAGGGACGGCTGGCCTCCCATGAGAATTTCCAGTTAGCCCAGGCCTTCATCAACTTCCAGGGAAGCCAGCTGATCAGTCTGAAGGCAGGACTGTTTGAGATTCCCTTCGGACGTTTCAACCGCTCGGCCCGGCCCCACGAAAACCCCACGGTTTTCAGGCCCCTGGTCTTCCACTTTTTTCCATACCGCTGGAATGACCTGGGAATCTGCCTGCAGGGCAACTATGCCATTTTTTATTACTCAGCCTACATAATAAACGGTCTATCGGCCGACAGCCAGGGCTACCTGGAAACAAAGTTCACCGACCCAAATAAGGACAAAGCCATGGGCGGCCGCCTGGGCCTGCGTTTCGGGGAAGGGATTGAGCTCGGAGGGTCGATTTACAACGGAAAATACGACCCCGACGGAACCAAGGACGTGCAGTTCCGCGGCCTGGACCTGCTCTGGCTGACCCCGGAGTGGGAAGTGAGAGGCGAGTTTATCCAGGCGGCCTATGACCATCCCACCCTGAATCAGAAGCTTAATTTTGAAGGCTATTACCTGACGGTCAGCATGCTGTTCAAGAGTTTTCGCCTCTATTATAGTTTCCAGAGGTCGGACCTGCCCCAGAACCTGGTTGACGACCATGGGGCTCCTCCGCTTAACATCTTTCTCGATACCATGGTCAAGAAAACCAGGTCGGCCGTTGGTTTGAAGTGGGATGCGGCTTCTAACTTTTACGCCAAGCTGGAATACGACTGGAATAAAGAAAAAGATGTGAAGCTGAAGGACAACGTGCTTCTGGTTCAGGTCGGCCTGGCCTTCTGAAGGCTTTATGATCATTCGGAAATCTGGTAGAATAGCGCGGGTTTTTCTGCGGGCTTAATTTTGAGGATTAATTATTGAGGATAGAGACATGGCCAATCTTCTGGTTCTCGGGACCCAGTGGGGTGATGAAGGCAAGGGCAAGATAGTCGATTTCCTGGCCCCGGCCTTTGAAATCATCGCCCGCTACCAGGGCGGACACAATGCCGGCCACACTGTTTATCTTCGCGGTCAAAAGATTGTCCTTCACCTGATTCCCTCCGGTATACTTCACCCGGATAAGGTCTGCGTCATCGGCAATGGCCTGGTGGTAAGTCCCCAGGCTTTTTTCAAAGAAATTGATGACCTGAAATCTCTGGGAGTGGAGGTCAGGCCCGAGCGGTTGCTGATCAGCCGGTCGGCCCAGGTCATCATGCCCTACCATCCTCTGCTGGAAAAAATCGCCGAGCAGAGCCGCGGCGATAAAATGATCGGTACCACCTGCCGGGGCATTGGCCCCTGCTACGAGGACAAGGCCGCCCGCTGGGGAATAAGGGTGGCCGACCTGCTGGAGCCCGAGGTCCTTAAGGAAAAAATCGAGGACAGCCTGGCCCTGAAGAACAGGATTTTTGAAGCCTTTGGCTTTCCTTCACTGGCAGTGGGGCCAATTCTTGATGAGTATAAGGCCCTGGGTGAAAAACTGGCGCCCTACGTGGTTGATGTTTCGGCGTATCTGGCCAAGCAAATCAGGGCCGGAAAATCAGTGCTGTTTGAAGGGGCCCAGGGTACATTGCTGGACCTCGACCACGGGACCTATCCCTTTGTCACTTCTTCCAGCTGCACCGCCGGCGGAGTCTGTACCGGGCTGGGTTTGAGCCCGAAGGAAGTTAACGCCGTTCTGGGAATAACCAAGGCTTACACCACCAGGGTGGGCAGCGGACCGTTTCCAACCGAGCTCAAGGATGAAACCGGGGCCCGCATTGCCAGCAAGGGTGATGAGTTCGGGGCCACCACCGGCCGCCCCAGGAGGTGTGGCTGGTTTGATGCCGTGGCCGTTCGTTATGCCTGCCGGCTCAACGGGGTGGACCTGATTGCCCTGACCAAGCCCGATGTCCTGGAAGAGCTGACTGAAATCAGGGCCTGCCAGGCCTACCGTTACAAGGGATCGGTCATAAAGGACTTCCCATCAGAACCCTGGATTCTGGAAAAAGTTGAACCTGAATACCGCACCTTCCCGGTCTGGGACCGGTCCATTCACCGGGCCCGGGATTTTTCCGCGCTCCCGACCGGATTCCTGGACTACCTGAAGTGGCTGGAAGACACCCTGGAAACCCGGGTGGGGCTGATTTCCACTGGCGTTGACCGGGAGGACATCATTTGCCGGCGCGATGAATTCAAGAAGATTCTGGGAGAAAAAGCCAAGGTTCTGGACTGAAGTTTCAGGAGAGCACTACCGTGGCCAGAGTCAAAACCGAGAAATTCCCGGTTCAGTGGGTGGAAATAAATCGCCAGGCCTTTTTTCACAATGTCCTCGAGTTCAAGAACAGGCTGGGGCAGGCCGGGTTGCTGGCGGTGGTCAAGGCCAATGCCTACGGTCATGGCCTGCTGGAGATTGCCGGTCTGGCCGCCGAGTGCGGAATCGATTGGTTCGGAGTGCACAGCCTGGAGGAGGGCCTGTGCCTGCGCCAGCAGGGTTTCAAACAGAAAATTCTCATCCTGGGGTATCTGCCTCTTTCTGGTGCGGAGGAAGCAGTCCGGGCTGAACTCAGGTCGACAGTTTATAACCTGGAAACACTGAAGGTGCTGGCGGCCGCAGCTAAGAAACAGAACAAGCCGGCTCTGGTTCATCTAAAAATTGAGACCGGAACCAACCGCCAGGGAATTGCACTCAATAAGCTGGGCAGCTTTCTGAACCTGATCAAAAAAAAACCGGAGCTGGTGCTGGAAGGCATTTCTTCCCACTTTGCCAATATCGAGGATACCACCGATGATTACTATCCCCGCTACCAGCTCGAGAACTTCAAGCAGGCTGTAGAATTTTTGGAGAGTAATGGTTTCAAGGTCCCAATAAGGCACATGTCCTGCTCGGCCGCGGCCATCCTTTTTCCGGAAACTTATTTTAACCTGGCCCGGGTGGGCATCGGTCTTTACGGTCTCTGGCCGTCTAAAGAAACCCTGGTCTCCTGTCGTCTTCGTGGCCAGTCGCCACTGAAGTTAAAACCGGTGCTGAGCTGGAGGGCCAGGGTGGCCCAGATCAAGACCGTCCCCCGCGGGGCCTACATCGGCTACGGCTGCACCTACCGGACAACCAGGCCCACCAGGCTGGCCATCATTCCGGTCGGCTATTATGACGGCTACGACCGCGGGCTCTCCAACTCGGCCTACGTCCTGGTAAAAGGAAAGAGGGCTCAGGTCAGGGGCCGGGTCTGCATGGATTTCATCATGGTCGATATTACCGATATTCCCGGCGTCAGGCTGGAAGAACCGGTAACCCTCATCGGGGCCGAGGGCCGGGAGAAAATAACCGCCGACCAGCTGGCCTCCCTGGCCGGAACCATCAATTATGAAATGGTGACCAGGATCAATCCCCTGATTCCCAGATTTATCGTTTGAGCCCGCAATAAAACAAAACAATTTTCATCAGTCGCGCACAGTCAGTCTCACCGGTTCAGGCGGGGACTGCTTCTAATTTCAGTATGGTCATTGCCCGGGAAAGACCGAGGCCAACCGGATAAATGACGGATGATGTAAGGTCGGCCGGTTTATGGGGTCGCGTTCAGAGTTCGAGTTCGTGGTACCAGAAATCATTTAGGTTGAATCAGCTGACAAACTCCACTTATAATTCAGTTGATGGAAAAAGCAAGTAACGGGCAAAAAAGAAAAAAGGGCAAATTATTAAGAATAGTTTCCTGGACGCTATTTGGCCTGGTTCTGTTTCTGGTCCTGGTCGGTCTGCTGCTTCAGACCCCCTGGGGCGGGAAACTGGTCTTAAAAAAGGCCGGGGAGCTGGTCAAATCAAAAACTGGTCTGACCCTGCAGGCCGATCGCTTCAGGCTGAACATTTTCAAGTTGAAAGCGACCATCACCGGGGTAAAGTTAACCGGGTCTCTAAAGAGCCAGCTCCCGGTGGAATCGATTTCCTGCGACCGACTCACCTTTCAGAGCGGCTGGTCGACAATTACCGGCGGCGAACTGCGGGTAAAAAACCTGGAAATAATCAAACCGGTCGTAAAGTTGAAATCGTCGGCCGCCGGACCGGAGACCGGGGAAACCACTCCGGCCACTGAATCAGGAGCAGGCGGGTCTTCGGGCCTGTCTTTTCGGATCGATAATTTCCGATTGGAGCAGGGAGCCTTTTCTTTCGAAGAGCCGGCCACCCCGTTATCGCTGAGCCTGAACGGGCTCGTGGCTTCCGTCCGTTTCGATGAAACGAGCAATTTCCATCAGGCTTCTATAACCGGTCAGTCCGGTTCTCTCTCTCTGGGGAGGGGGATAGCTAAAATCACCGGGCTGGAGGTCAGGACCACTCTCAACCAGGAAAAGATTAAGCTGGAAAAGCTTTCCCTGTCCACTGAGCAGACGGCGCTGGAAATTTCCGGGGCCTTAGAAAATTATCTTGAGACTCCACGGCTGAATCTGAAAACCGCAGGTCACCTTGGCCTGTGGGAACTATCTTCGCTTCTGGAGCCGGGCGATAAATATGCTGGCGACCTGAACTGGGACCTGGCCATCACCGGAACCACGGCCAGGCCGGAAATCACCGGAAAGATTACAGGTGGTGGGCTCAAAATTTATGGTCTGACCCCGGTCGACCTGGCCCTCAATATCGTCCCGGCCGGGGAAGCCACTCACCTGGTGAAGGCCGAGGTCGGATACCGAGGTGGCCAGATTTCTCTGGAAAGCAAAGTGCCGCCCGGATTTAGGGGAGACTTACAGGCTTCAGCAAGCCTGCGGCAGCTTGACCTCCGGCTGCTCCAGGCCTTTATTCCTGATTTCCCTGTGGAACTGGCCTCCGAGATAAGTGGCCGTTTGGAATTGCGGGCCCCGCAATTATCAGCCGAGGCCATCGAAGGCCAGGCTGAACTGAAGCTAAGGCCTTATTTCCGGGCAGAGATGGCAACAAGGCGACCGGCAGTTCCAGTTTCCGGGGACCTCAATCTCAGTTATGCCGCCGGGTTGCTTAACGTCAATAAGCTGAATCTCAACCTGCTGAGTTCTCAGCTGGAGCTTCGCGGGAAGCTCGAACAGCTGGAATATATATCAGGCCAGTTGCGCTGGCGACTGGATGACCTGAAATCAGTCATTCAGTCCATTCAATCCAGCGGTCTGCCTGAAATTGCTGCCGGCCTGGAACAGCAGCTATCAGCCCTGGATAGCCTCAACGGTTCAGTTCACCTGAACTTGCGACTTTCGGGACAGCTGAGCCGGCCGCAATTCAACCTGGTTCTTAACGGGGAGAACCTGGGGTTCCACCAGGTCAACCTGCCCGTCCTGGAAATTAAAGCTGATGGCAGCCTTAAGAATATTAACCTGGGCCGGCTTCTGGCCCGGTTTGATCGCGGTCAGATAGAAGCCACCGGCACTCTCCGGCAACTGGCTGCTGCCCGGGAAATGGGTTTTCAGCTCGGTGGCCAGCTGGAAATATCAGACCTGGATATAACCCAGTTTTCCGGATTGGTGAATGAAGAGAGCAGACAGTACCTGAACGGCCTGCTGTCCGGGAAGGCGATACTGGCCGGCACCACCGCCCGGCCCGGGGCCAATTTTCAGCTCGCGGTTACCGGAACCGAGGCTGGTAACCTACATCTGGAAAAGCTGGAAGTTTCGGGCGAGTACAGCCCCTCGGGACTGAAACTTCAGAAAATTGACCTCCGCCTTGGAGAGGATGGACAGCTTCAGGGCCAGCTTAGTTTCAACCCGCACTCGGGAGAAATCGGGGCCGAGCTGACCGGAAATAAGTTAAGAGCAGGTCTGTTCCAGGCCTGGCTGCCGGCTCTTAACGCCGGACTGTTGGACCTGCGCCTGACGGCCAGTGGCCCCTGGAGAAATCCGGTGGCTGACCTGAAAATAACGGGCCAGGGTTTCATGATCGACCGGGTCTGGTTTCCATACTTTGAATTGAAGGCAACTTCCGACGGCCGGCTGGCCCGGGCCACCATTAACGTGCCCAGGTTTAACCTGAACCTGGAATCCGAGCTGGAGTTAAAGGAGCCCTATCTTCTTTCCGGGTTGATACTGGTGAAGGACCTGCCGCTATCATCGCTGGCCGGGCTGCTGCCGGAAGTCGAGGAAACCAGCCCCCTGGTGGCCTTGAGTGCCACCACCAGGTTTTCCGTGCCCCTGAACAGGCCGGAAAAACTGGAAGCCGATTTTAAGTTTGAAAATTTTGACTTTGCCGGACTGGCCGTCTTGATGCCTTCGCTTCAGAGCCTCAAACCCGGGGGCCGGGCAGACGGCCGGGTTGAGCTGAATGGTTTTTCCCCAAACCTGGAAGGCATGGAGCTCAGGCTGGAGATACCATCCCTCAACCTGCAACTGGGCGGCAACGAAATTAAAAATGATGGTCCTTTGACCGTGCAGCTTAAAGAGGGAAGGCTCCAGGTTAGCAGTTTTAGCCTGAACTCTGGACGGTCAAGATTCAGTCTGGGGGGAGGAGCAGAACTTAAAGACCCGAAGAATCCGGTCCTGGACTTTTCTCTGAACGGAGACCTTGACCTGTCTGATTTCGGGGCCTGGTTGTCAGGGATGCAGGTAGGAGGGAAGTTACAACTTCAGGCTGCGGTCAGGGGAGACCTGGAGGAGCCCCTGATCGAAGGTTCCGGGTCGATGAATGATGTTTTCCTGAGAATGCAGGACCTGCCGCTAATCCTCAGCAACACCACGGCCCGGTTCAGGGTTGACAACTCCCAGCTGGTCCTGGACAGATTGGAGGGGCAGGCCAATTCCGGAAGCTTTTCCGGCGCTGGCCGGGCCCTGTTCGGCCAGAATTTTTCCCTGACCTCGGTCAGGCTTGATTTTAACCTTCGCGATTTTGATTTCAATTATCCGCAGGGATTTAACAGCCTGTCCGGAGCCAGCCTGGTGCTGAGCAAGGATAGAAGGGGCTGGTCACTGTCAGGTGATCTTTCCATTCTGAATGCCAGCTATCGCCAGGATTTTTACCCGAGCACCCAGGGACTGAGAATGGCCCTGAGCAAGGTTTCTCCCGTGGGAACGGAGTACCCGGCTTTTCTCTATGACCTGCCGCTCGATATCAATATCAGGACTGTCGAGAACATCATCGTCAAGAATAATCTGGCCGACCTGGAACTCAAGGCCAACCTGAACCTCAAGGGTACCATTCCCGCCCCCATTCTTTCCGGCCGGGCTGAAAACGCCTACAGTGGAGAGCTGGTTATCGGCGAGCGAAAGTATACGGTGGAAAGGCTGCGGGTCGACTTTCTCGGCCGGGAAAATCTCGAGCCCAACCTGGATATCTTTCTCAAGAGCACGGTCTATGACGGGGAAGAAGAGATTGAGGTCAGCCTGGTGATGTCGGGCACCCCTTCGGACCTGAAATTTTCGCTGACCTCGGTTCCCTCCAGGTCGCAGGAAGACCTGGCCTCGTTGCTGCTGACCGGAAAAAGCCTGCGCGAGGTTCAGGGCTCAGCCCTGAATACCATCAGCAGCCAGCTGGTCCAGCATTTTTCCAGCCCGCTGGCCTCGCCCGTGACCAGGACTTTAAAAAAATGGCTGAGGGCAGAAGATGTGATTCTGGAACCACTCAATATCGCCACCCTGCAGGACCCCGGGGCCCGGTTGACCATCAGGAAAAGAATGACCCGGGACTTTGCCGTCACTTACTCTATCGATCTGACCAACAGCCAGTATCAAACCTGGATTCTGGACTACCGCTTAAAAAGGAATTTTTCGACCCGGGGATTCCGACGTGACGACGGGGTGGTCGGCCTGACCCTCAGGCACAGGATTAATTTCGGACAGATGGCTGAAACCGGGAGCCGGGACAAAATAATCAAGAAAAGGTTGAGCGGAATTGAAATAAGCGGAGAGACCGTTTTTACCGAAGAAGAAGTGAGCCGGGCCCTGAAACTCAAGTCTGGACGCAACTATCGGACCGCTGCTTTCAGGCAGGCCCGAAACCGACTGGAAGCATTCTACCGGAAGCGGGGCTACTTAAATGCCAGGATAGAAGACAGGCTGGTGGAAACCGGTCAAGACAGCCTGGCCTTACAGCTTAATATTAAGGCCGGCCAGCCAGTCAGCTTTAAATTCACCGGAGACAAGATCCCAACTGGGGCCCGGAAAAAAGCCCTGAACTCCTGGGTGGGACGATTGCCAGAAGAAGCCAACATTTATCAACTTAAAGCCGTCCTTCTAAACGAGCTCAACCGGCGCGGTTATTACCAGGCAGAGGTTGAACTGGTCAAAAAGCCCGAGCCAGGACAGACCGTCTACGAGGTTTCCACCAGGCTGAACGGGAAATGGAAAATCGGGAGCTTCCGTCTGACCGGAGCCCCGGTTTTCAAGGAGTCCGTGATCAAAGCCATAGTTTCCGACTATTTTGGAGCCAAAGCCCGTGGTCTCTGGAACCTCATCTACGACCGCAGGATAGCCCTGGAGCTCATTGAATATTACTATCAGGAAAACGGCTATCTGAACCCGAAAATTGAACCCCCGGTCATAGAGGCCAACACAACAAAACGGTTGCTGGACATGACCCTGAAGATTGAGGCCGGGCCCCAAAGCCAGGTCAATTCTCTGGAATTGAAGGGAAATACCAGGTTCCAGACAGCCGAGCTTGAGGCTATTCTCAATCTTAAACCCGGCCAGACCTTCAGCTGGCCTGACCTGAACGAGGACCGGACGGTGCTGCTAAACCGCTACCGCAGCGCTGGCTTCAAGGATGCCAGGGTGGAGATAGAAGCCCGGCCGGTAGATGGGGGAACTGATTATGATGTCAGAATAAATATAGAAGAAGGTCCGGTTTATACCATCTCCAGAATTGATATTGAGGGAGCCAGGCGCAGCAAAGCCTCCTTCGTCCTGAAGGAAAGTGGCCTCAAGCCAGGGGAACCGGTCAGCCTGGAACGTCTGGCCCAGGCTCAGAAAAATCTTTATGATGCCGCCACCTTCCAGGCGGTCAATGTTTCCTCAGAATCGGAAAATACCCCGGAACATCAGGAAAAAGTCCTGGTCCAGGTCCGGGAAATGCCCTGGCTCAGCCTGACCTACGGTCTTCAGTACAACACCGATACCAAATTTGAAGGATTTGCCCAGCTTGATTTCAACAACCTCTTCGGTCGTGGCTGGAACAGCCTGCTCTACTTCCGGGCCAACCAGAGACAGCAGGATGCCCGGGCCACGCTGAGGATACCCTATATTTTCTCCCGCAAGATGGAATCGCTTCTTTCTGTCTATTATCGCAAGGACATCAGAGACCTGTTCATAACCGAGGAGGTGGGGGCCAGCTTCCAGCAAAAGATAATGATCGTCAGGGGCTTTGACCTGAGCTGGGTCTACCGGCTGAGCCGGATCCATGATTATGAGAAAGAACCATCCTGGCCATTTCCCTATGATATCCGGGTGACCAGCTCCGAGCTTTCGCTGTTGCTCAGCCGGGACACCCGGGACGACCGCTTCGACCCAAAACACGGCACGCTTCTGACCAGCAGCTTGAGCTATGCTCCACGCTACCTCGGTTCCGACCTGAATTATGTTCGTTCTTTTACCCAGTTCACCATGTATAAATCACTGCTGCCGGGGGTGGTCTGGGCCTCCTGCTACCGGCTGGGGCTGGCCAGTGCTTTCGGCGAAATCCTGATACCCAGCAAACGCTTTTTTGCCGGCGGCGGCACCAGCATCCGGGGCTTCAAGCTCGATGCCGTCGGGCCGATCGATATCTGGACCGGCCTGCCGGAAGGCGGAGAAGCCATGCTGGTTACCAACCAGGAATTAAGGTTTCCGATTTATAAAATTTTCAGGGGAGTGGTGTTCCTGGACGCCGGTAATGTCTATTCCAGGCTGTCCGATTTCAATCCCGGGCGCCTGAGGACCGGGGCCGGTTTAGGTTTGAGAATAGATAGCCCGCTCGGCCTGGTCAGAATAGATTACGGGTTCAACTTGAAGCCACGTTTCGATGAACCCAAAGGCACTCTTTTTATTAGTATCGGCCAGGCGTTTTAGGTGGCTCTTAAATTCTGCTCAGCAGGGCCTTGACCTGGGCTGCTTCTGGAGCTTCCGGAGCCAGGTACAAGAACTTCTGGAAGTGGGTTATGGTCAGGTCCTTGCGTCCTTTCTGGTAATATGCCAGCCCGATATTATAGTGGGCATAGGCGTGGTTACCCTTCAACTGCAGGCATTTCTGCAGGTCGGCGATGGCCAGGTCCAGCTTCTTCTGGTAGCCCCGGAGCAGTCCCCGGTGGTAGTAAGCTTCGGCGCAGTTGGGATCTTTCTGGAGGGCAGTGTTTAGCTGCGTTTCGGCGCTGGTATAGTTGGCCTTGGCGATGTCGTACTGGGCCTTGCCGATATAACCATATGGAGAATTAGGGGCGGACTGAAGAATCTTGTTGAACTGGGTGAGGGCTGCCTCCGGATTCTTCAGCTTGATCAGGGCCGACCCGAGGTAATAGTAGAGGTCGTTATTAACAAAGTTCTCGGCCACCAGCTGGTCAAAAATGGCCTTGGCTTCGGTCGTCTTGCCGGCCTCAAAAAAAGCTATACCCGTCTGGAGCCGTTCCTGCTGGGTCTGGGCCGGCAGGGCCAGGTTCAGGCCAAGGAACAGGGTTGACAGTATGGCCAGCGTCAGCCAGAGCCGGTTGGTTCTTTTTTTCATCATGTCCTCCTCATATCCTTTATATCACAATCACCTGAGAAATGACAAATTTTTTTCGGTTATAGTGTTTTTGACAAACAGGGCTGAAAGTGCTTAAAATTATTCTGACCCGTAGCAGGGCGAAGGGAAGTATTTTATCGGTAATTAGTAATTAAAAGGAGGGCAGGATGGTCAAAAAGAAAAAAGCTAAACCGGCCCCCAGGAAGCCGGTGAAGAAGGTGGTAAAGAAAAAGTCGGTAAAAAAGGCGGTCAAGAAAGAAGTCGCCCCGGCGCCCCGGCCGATGACGGCCCTGGAATGCCGGGTTTGCGGTTACCGGCTGATTATTGACCGCAAGTGTGGCTGTGCCGAAGAGCATGTCATGCTCTGTTGCGGCCAGCCCATGGAGAAAGTTGAGACTACGGTCTGACTTCTGACTGGATAACGGCCAGGTTAAAGCCAGAGTTTTTGATTGATAGTTGCCCGAAGAGGAGGGCTATTTTTTTATATTGTTGAGGTCGCGTTGATCAGATGACGGTATCCTTTGCTCAGAAAAAAAGGCTGGCCTATTACGAGGGGTATATTTCCATTATTATCAACCTGGTTCTCTTTCTGCTCAAGTTCCTGGTCGGGCGTAAGGTCAATTCGGTGGCCATGGTGGCCGATGCCTGGCATACTCTGTCCGATTGCCTGACTTCCATCATAGTGGTCGTAGGCTTCTGGATGGCTTCCCGGCCAGCCGATAGCCGCCATGCTTTTGGCCATGGCCGCTCGGAATCGATAGCTTCCATCATCATCGGCACCCTGCTGGCCGTGGTCGGCTTTAGCTTTTTATATGAATCAGTCGTCAAGCTAATCCAGCGCCAGGGCATGGGCTTCAGTGAGCTGGCGGTCATCATCTTTGCGGTGTCAGCGGTCATGAAGGAAGGGCTGGCCCAGTTTGCCTTCTGGACGGCCAGGAAAACCGGCGCCGGGTCCCTGCGGGCCGATGCCTGGCACCACCGCAGCGACGCCGTGGCCTCGGTGCTGATTGTGGCCGGAGTTCTCTTCAGCCAGAAGTTGTGGTGGCTGGACGGTGTGCTGGGTATCGGGGTTTCACTGTTAATTCTGCATGCCAGCTATGACATCATCAGGAGCTCGGCCAGTTACCTGATGGGGGAAGCTCCGTCTGAGGAAAAGGTGGACCGGGTTCACTCCCAGGTCAGGAAGGAGTTCCCGCAGCTGGATGGCATTCATCATGTCCACGTGCACCAGTACGGCGACCATCATGAAGTAACCGCCCATCTGACCGTCCCGGGCACCATGTCGGTGGACGAGGCCCATAACATTGCCAGCCGGATTGAAGAAATCGTGGAGCAGGAATTTAACGGGGATGCTACCGTCCATGTCGAGCCAGAAAAATCAGGAAAAGACGAAGACTGAAAAGGCCGGGAGTCCTGTCAACTATTTCAAATTCCTGGGTACGGCCGGGGCCAGGTTCGTCATGGCCAGGCAGCTCCGGGCCTCGGGGGGAATTTACCTGGAGTTGATGGGGCAGAAAATAGCCCTCGACCCGGGACCGGGGGCCTTGGTCCGGATGACTCACAGCCGGCCGCCGATCGACCCGGCGGGGCTGGAGACCGTCATTCTCAGCCATAAGCACATCGACCATTCCAACGATGTCAACATCCTGCTTGATGCCATGACCGCCGGGGGGCTGAAGAAGAGGGGAGTGCTGCTGGCCCCGGAAGAATGCCTGGACGGACCCGAGGCCGTCGTTTTGAGGTACCTGAGGGATTACCTTGACCGGATAGAAGTTCTGAAGCCGGAGAGAGCCTGCCGGCTCGGGCCGCTTACCGTCAGGACGACCTGTCGCCACGAGCACGAAGCCGAAACCTACGGACTGAAATTCTATCTGCCCGGGCTGGTGCTGGGTTTCATGGTGGATACCAAGTATTTTCCCGGGCTGCTCCCGAGCTACCGGGATGTTGATATTCTGGTTATGAATGTACTAAGAGCCAGGGAAGCCGAGGGCGATTATATCAAGCATCTGACCGTGTCCGAAGCCACCGAGATCCTGAAAGAGCTCAAGCCCCGCCGGGCTTATCTCACCCATTTTGGTATGACCATGCTCCAGGCCGACCCCAGGAAGGTAGCCGAGAAAATGACGGCCGAGACCGGGGTGGAAGTCCTGGCCGCCTACGACGGCCTGACCGTGACCCTCGACTCGCTATCTTGAGAGTCCGGTCCAAATCGGAGTACCCTTTTCCGGGTTGGAAGCCGGTGGAACGGGCAGTCCGGCAGGCGAAAAAAATCCTACTAAAATTGTAGGAATTTTCTTGAAATCCCCCTGCGAAAAGATTAAAATGAACCTGTAAGCCACAACCGGCTTACAATAGTCAAGTTCTCAGGAGAAATTTGATGAAAGAAAAAGTGGAAGAAGTTCTTAACCGGATAAGGCCGGCGCTACAGGCCGACGGCGGCGACGTGGAACTGGTGGACGTGGTCGACGGCGTGGTCTCGGTCAGGTTGAAGGGAGCCTGCGGCGGCTGTCCCATGTCCCAGATGACACTTAAGATGGGAATCGAGCGCCTGCTGAAAAAGGAAATCCCGGAAATTAAGAGCGTCATTTCTGTCTGAAGTTTTCCTTTCGAAGAAGGAGGGGTCCGTGAACGGCTTTTATGCCGATAAACAGGCAGCAGCTCCGGTCAGGCCGGAAGTTGTGGAAGCCATGCTGCCCTATTTCACGGAGAATTTTGGCAACCCCCAGAGCCTCCATTCGGTGGGGCAGAAGGCCGCCCGGGCCCTGCAGACCGCCAGGGAGCAGGTGGCCCGGCTCATAAACTGCCAGCCGGAAGAAATAGTTTTCGTTTCCTCGGGGTCGGAAGCCAACAACCTGGCCATCAAGGGACTGGCCCTGGCCAACCAGGCCCGCGGAAAGCAGATAGTTGTTTCGACCATCGAACATGCTTCTGTATTAAAGGCGGCTAAGTTACTGGAAAAGCTGGGCTTTAAGGCGGTGTCGGTTCCAGTTGACAGCTACGGGCTGGTTGACCCTGGTAAAGTTGCCGAAGCCATCACCCCGGACACGGTCCTGGTCTCGGTTATGATGGCCAACAACGAGGTGGGCACCATCGAACCGGTGGCTGAGATCGCCAGCCTCTGCCGGTCAAAAGGTGTCCTCTTTCATAGCGATGCCGTGGCTGCCGTGGGCAACATACCGGTTGAGGTCAGGGCCATCGGGCTCGATGCCCTGAGCCTGGCGGCTGACCAGTTCGGCGGTCCCAAAGGAGCGGCAGCCTTATACCTGAAAAAAGGAACAAAGATAACTCCCCTTGTGGACGGCGGGGTCCAGGAAAGTAACCGCCGGGCCGGAACCGAGAATGTCCCGGCCATAGTCGGCCTGGGCCAGGCGGCCGAGCTGGCCAGAAAAGAGATGGATAGCAAGGCCCGGCATCTGACGCAGCTCAGGGACAGGCTGATCCGGGGAGTGCTTGCCGGGCTGGACGAGGTCATTCTGACCGGTCATCCCGAAAGAAGGCTCCCGCATCATGCCAGTTTCTGCGTTAAGTTTGTCGAGGGAGAGGCCATGCTGCTGGGCCTGGACCTTATAGGCATCCAGGTGGCCAGCGGGTCGGCCTGCACCTCAAAATCTCTGAGAACCTCGCACGTTCTGACCGCCATGGGCCTGGACCCGGCCGTGGCCCAGGGCAGCCTGGTGCTGACCCTGCTGGACGAAACCCGGGAGGAGCAGGTGGATTATTTCCTGGAAAAATTTCCTCCGGTGGTCAGGCGGCTCCGGGAAATGTCCCCGCTTTACACCAGGTTTCTTGAGGAGAAAAAAGATGTACACCGATAAAGTCATGGAACATTTCATGCATCCCCGCAATGTCGGGACCATTCCCGATGCCGACGGCGTCGGGGAAGTGGGCAACCCGGTCTGCGGTGACATGATGACCTTTTACATAAAAGTCAGGGACGGCCGGCTGGAAGACGTCAAGTTCCAGACCTTCGGCTGCGGCGCGGCCATAGCGGTCAGCAGCCTGGTCAGCGAAATGGCTAAAGGGAAAACCCTGGACGAGGCCATGAAGATAACCAACCAGCAGGTGGCCGAGGAGCTGGGCGGACTGCCTCCGCACAAGATGCACTGTTCCAACCTGGGCGCGGATGCCCTGCACAAGGCCATAGAGAACTACCTTGAAAAACAGAACCGCCAGAAGCCTGAAGGCGGCAGCGAGGGAAAAAAATTCCAGGGAAAGGAAGAGCATTTTCACTGCCCCTTCTGCGATTACACCCTGTCGGAGAATGCCCAGCTTTGTGGACATTGCCAGATAAGACTCATCAGGTGCGAGCACTGCGGCGAGTACAATCGGGAAAAGGACGAAACCTGCCGCCATTGCGGGGCGGGGCTGGTTTGAGGACTATCAATAGCAAACTTGAATGACACTCGGATAGCTGACTGGAATAAAGAAGGCTGATTATGAAAAAGAACAAGCTGGTCGAAGAAATCAACAGGCTCAAGAGAGAAAAGCGGGCGGTAATCCTGGCCCATAATTACCAGCCGGAAGAAATCCAGGACCTGGCCGATTTTGTTGGCGATTCCCTGGAACTCAGCCGGAAGGCGGCCGAAGTCGAGGCAGACATAATCGTCTTCTGCGGGGTCCATTTCATGGCCGAAACGGCCAAGATATTAGCTCCGAAGAAGAAAGTCCTGCTGCCCGACCTCCGGGCTCGCTGCCCCATGGCTGACATGGTCACCGGAGATGACCTGCGCTGGATGAAAGGGCAGCATCCCGGGAAAAAGGTGGTGGCCTACGTCAACACCACGGCCGAGGTCAAGGCCGAGACCGACGTTTGCTGCACCTCGGCCAATGCGGTGAAGGTGGTCAGCAGCCTGCCGGAAGAAGAAATCATTTTCGTTCCCGACCGCAACCTGGGTTATTATGTCAGCCAGAAGACCGGAAAGAAACTTCAGGTCTGGGACGGCTATTGCCCGATCCATGAAGACATCAGGCCGAAGCATATTGAGAAAATGAAGAAAAAGCATCCGGGGGCTGAAGTCTGGGCCCACCCCGAGTGCCGGCCTGATGTGCTGCCGCTGGTCGACCGGATTCTCTCCACAGGGCAGATGATCAAGGAAGCGCCTAAGTCCGGGGCCCGCGAAGTAATCGTGGCCACCGAAGTGGGCATCCTCCACCGGTTGAAAAAAGAAAATCCAGAGAAGCAGTTCTATCCGGCCCGCGAGAAAGCCGTCTGCAAGAATATGAAGAGGATCAACCTCCGGAAAGTTTATAAAGCCCTGCTCCTGGAGCAGCCGGAAGTCATAGTTGAAGCCAGCATCGCCGATAGGGCCAGGGAAGCCATCAACCAGATGGTGCGTTTTATCTGATTACCGGATAAGAAATCAGCGGGAACGGACTGTTTCCTGAATAAATATTGTTATCAAAGGAGGATTGATGAAAAAAATTACCGAATCCACGGTTAAAGAAGCCCTGGCCGGGGAAAGCCAGGCCCATCTCAGGTACAAGTATTACGCCGAGAAAGCCAGGCAGGAAAACCTGCCCAACATTGCCCGGCTGTTTGAAGCCGCTTCGTTCTCAGAGAGGATTCACGCCCTTAACCACCTGAACGTTCTGGAAGGGGAAGGGAAGACGGCCGATAACCTGGCCAAGGCCTATGACGGCGAAAATTTTGAGATCGAAGAGATGTACCCGGCTTACATTGCCGTGGCCAGAGAGCAGGAGGAAAAGAAGGCGGCCACTTATCATCAATTTGCCCTGGCCGCAGAAAAAGTTCATGCTGCCCTCTATGCTCGGGCCAGACAGGCAGTCAGCCAGGGGCGGGACCTGGAACTGCCCGCAATTCACATCTGTTCGGTCTGCGGCTTTACCATGGAGGGCGAAGCCCCGGATCGCTGCCCGGTTTGCGGTGCCCCCCGGAATAAGTTTGTCGATTTTTAAGACCCCGGGAAAAAATAAGTACCGGGTAGTTGGGATGAAAGTGCCAACCGAGTCTTTTCTGCTCTTCGGCTGAATCCATCACCGGTGCAGGCTAAGAATCTATGAATATCAGATAATTTATCTTGCTCGAGTATTTTCTTGGTTCGCCTTAAAGCTATAAGTAGCCATTGAATTCTATAAAAGCCTGTCCGGTTAAAACATTAATAATTCCACCCCCTGGCTTTGATAGGTTCAACTTGGGCTGCCCCTTTTTCGTTATTCATTATTGAATTGAAGAGAATTTTTGTCTGCCAGCAGTCCGGGCGGTTGGTCAGCCAGCCTTAACACCTGGTTTTTAAGTTCTGCCCAGGGATGAAAAAGCAAAAAGACCTTGCCGTAGACGTTCGGTGCAACAAAGAGCGTTAATAAGATTTTCAGTTCGCGAGTTTCGTTGTTCGGAAGGCCTGGAGAATACGACCAAAGGTTTACTTTTTAGGTATTCCTGGAGCCTTGATTCCGGTGGATACTTCAGCTGACTATCGGGCCGTGTTTTTCTTGGTATGAACCTGAAAAGCTGATAAAATATAAGCAAAGAGAGGAAGGAGGAGTTATGAGACATTCCTGGAAGGTGGCCCGTATTTCTGGAATTGACATCAAGATTGATTCCAGCTGGATCGTGATTTTCCTGCTGTTTACTTTTTCCCTTTCGGCTTTCTATTTTCCCCAATCTTTCCATCTGGCCAATCGGGCCTATTACTGGCTGCTGGGCATTTTGACCAGCCTGCTGGTTTTCGCCTCGGTCCTCTTTCATGAACTGGCTCACTCCCTGACCGCCAAGAGACAGGGGGAAGAGGTTGAGGACATCACCCTGTTCATCCTGGGCGGCGTGGCCCGGATAACGGATGAGCCCGGCACCCCGCAGAAGGAATTTTCCATGGCCCTCATCGGTCCGGTTTCCAGCTTCTTCCTGGCCCTTCTGTTTATTGTGGTCTCTTACCTCGTGGCTCCATATTCCAGGCCTTTCCAGGTGGCCGCTGCCTATCTGGCTTACGTAAACGCCATAGTGGGCGGATTCAACCTCTTGCCCGGGTTCCCCATGGACGGCGGCCGGGTGCTGCGGGCCATCGTCTGGAAAGCCACCGGCGACTTGAAAAAGGCCACCAGGGTAGCTTCCCTGACCGGACAGGCCATGGCCTTCCTGTTGATTTTTTTCGGTATTCTCCAGTTTTTCCGGGGAAACCTCGGCGGCCTGTGGCTGGTTTTAATCGGCTGGTTCCTGCATAACGCTTCCGTCCAGGGCTACAGCCAGGTCCTGCTGAAATCCTCGCTGGAGGGTCTGAAAGCCTCCGACCTCATGAGCCGGGACTTCCAGCAGGTCGGACCAGACCTTCCGGTCGAGACCCTGGTCCAGGATTATGTTCTCAGGCACCGGGAGCGCAATTTTCTGGTCACCGATGGAGAACTCCTGGTGGGTATCGTCTGCCTGGAGGACGTAAAGAAGTTCCCGAAGGAACGCTGGCCAGAGTTGCGGGTGAGAGACATCATGACCCCGGCCGAAAAAATTGTCTATGTCACTCCCGGGACCAGCGGCGACCAGATTCTCCAGCGCCTGGCCACGGCCAATGTTAACCAGCTGCCGGTGCTGGAGGAAGGTCGGGTGGTGGGGATTGTCTGCCGTAATAATCTGCTCCAGGTCTTGCAGCTCAGGACCGAGCTTGGAATTTGAAGCGTTGGAGGCGGCCATGGTCCAAGGGAAAAAAGAAAGGGTTAAAGAAAAATCTAAGCAGGCCAGGAAACGGCTGTCGTCCGCAGGGGCAGTTCCCGGTGACTTAGAAGAAAGAAAAAAAAGAATCAAGGAGATAATTAAAATCCTGAGGAAGGAATATCCCCAGCCGAAAACAGCTCTGAATTACCGCACTCCCTTTGAACTGCTGGTGGCCACCATCCTGGCCGCCCAGTGCACCGATGAGCGGGTTAACAAGGTCACCCCGGGCCTTTTCCAGAAATACCCGACCGTGGAGGCTATGGCCCGGGCCCGGCAGGAGGAGCTGGAGAACGATATCCGGTCTACCGGCTTTTTCCGGAACAAGGCCAGGAACATAATCGGTCTGGCCAACAAGCTGGTGTCCGAGTACGGAGGAAAGGTGCCGGACACCATGGAGGAACTGGTCAAACTGCCCGGAGTGGCCCGCAAGACGGCCAACATCGTCCTGTCCTCGGCCTTCAGAAAGGCAGAGGGTATAGCCGTCGATACCCACGTCCGGAGACTGTCTGAGCGCCTGGGACTCAGCCGCCAGTCTGACCCGGATAAGATCGAACGCGACCTGATGGAAATTGTGCCCCGGGAAGACTGGCTGGACTTTAATTTTCTGCTGGTTGACCACGGGCGGAAGGTCTGCCAGGCCCGAAAGCCGCTCTGCCCGCAGTGTGTTATCAAGCATCTCTGTCCGTCTTTTGAAAAGTTTTCCAGGCTGTTCTCAGGGAGAAAATAAATGCCGCGGCGAGAAGCTATGCTCTATGTCCGGCAGGATGGCAACAGGGTGGCCTGCCGTCTCTGCGCTCACCGCTGCCTGCTGGGCGAGGGCCAGTTCGGCCTGTGTGGCGTCAGGCAGAACCTGGATGGGGTTCTTTATACCCATGTATACGAGGAGGCCATCGCCGCCCACATCGACCCCATAGAGAAAAAGCCGCTTTACCATTTTTTACCAGGAAGCAAATCGCTGTCCATTGCCACCATCGGTTGTAATTTCCGCTGTCCTTTCTGCCAGAACTGGGAGATATCTCAGACCAGATTGTCCGACGGGAAAAGCGGAATCCAGAGCCGGCACCTGCCGGTCAAGGAGGTGGTCCGGCAGGCCCTGCTCAGTGACTGCGAGAGCATTTCCTACACCTACACCGAACCGACCATATTTTTTGAATACGCTTATGAAACTGCCCGCCTGGCTAAAGAGTCGGGCCTCAAGAATAACTTTGTTACCAACGGTTACATGACCGCGGAGGCCCTGGAAGAAATCAAGCCCTACCTGGATGCGGCCAACGTCGACCTGAAATTCTTCCGAGATGAGAGTTACCAGAAGATGTGCAAGGCCAGGCTGCAGCCCGTCCTGGACAGCATTCAAAAGATGAGGGAGCTCGGTATCTGGGTGGAGGTGACCACCCTGGTTATCCCCGAACTCAACGATTCGGAAGAGGAGCTGCGGGGCATAGCCAGGTTTCTGGCCGGGGTCGACCGTGACATACCCTGGCACCTGAGCCGGTTTCACCCGGACTATAAGTACCTGAAATCTGTGAACACGCCTCTGGCCACCCTGAAAAGGGCCCGGGAGATAGGGCAGGCCGAGGGGCTGCGCTATGTTTACCTGGGCAATGTCTGGGGAGAAGGCGAGGATACCCACTGCCCGCAGTGCGGGACGGCCGTCATCCGGAGGGAGGGCCTCTGGGTGAAGTCCAATCTTCTGGAGGATGGTCATTGCCCGAAGTGCGGTCAGACCATAGCCGGAATCTTTACCCGGAGCCTGCCTTTCCGGTTCTGAGACTTCTGCTAAAATAATAACGGGGCATCCTGGCATGGAAAAGAGGTATGAAATCCTGGAACACATGGCCGACGGCAAGTTCCGGGCCTACGGCCGCAGCCTGGGAGAATGCCTGGAGAATGCCGCCCTGGCCCTGGCTTCCCTGATGTGGGACCCGGAAAGAATCAAGCCTGAGATCAGGGAAACGATCAGGCTGGAAGCGACCGGGCCGGAGCAGCTGACCGTCAAATTTCTGACGGAATTGATTTACTTGCTGGAAGTAAAATCATTCCTGCTCGGCCGGGTGAATGAGATCAGGGTCGAAGAGATCTCACAAAATGGAAAGAAGACATACCGCCTGGAGGCGGAAGTTGCCGGGGACCGGATTTCCCCGCAGTATGAAATTTACGGCCAGGTCAAGGCCGTTACCTATAATGAAATGAAAATCGAGAAAAGCGGCGACGGCCTGGTTCTTCAGGTGGTCGTCGACATGTGAGGTGAGCCATGGACCTGGTAAGAATCAGCGAATTTGTCTGGGAAATACCTAAGTCGGGGGAAATGAAGGTCCCGGCCAGGATTTACGCCTCGGAAAAGTTAATCGAGCTGGCCAGGCGCGATCAAACCCTGCAGCAAGCTCGCAACGTGGCCTGCCTGCCCGGGATTCAGCGGATGTCCTACGTCATGCCCGATGCTCACCAGGGCTACGGTTTTCCCATCGGTGGCGTGGCCGCTTTCGACCTGGACGAAGGCATCATTTCTCCGGGTGGCGTTGGCTATGACATAAACTGCGGGGTCAGGCTGCTGCGGACTGATTACAAGGAGAGCGACATCACAGCCAAAAGGAAGGAGCTCCTGGCTGAAATCTTCAAGGAAGTTCCGGCCGGAGTGGGGAAGGGCGGCATTACCAAGCTGAGCCGCAACGTATTAAAGGAAATTCTGGTCAGGGGCGCGGAATGGGCCGTGGAGCAGGGCTACGGCACAGCCGAAGACTTAGACCGGACCGAAGAGCGCGGCCGGATGAAGGATGCCTCCTGGGAGTTTATTTCGGATAGAGCCATGGAGAGGGGAATTCCGCAGCTGGGGACCCTGGGAGCCGGCAACCATTTCCTGGAAATTCAGAAAGTGGATGAAATTTACGATGCCGAAGTGGCCAGGGCGTTTGGCATCAATGAGAAGGGCCAGGTGCTGGTTATGATCCACTGCGGCAGCCGTGGCCTGGGCCATCAGATTGCCACAGATTACATCGAGCTGATGGAGAATAAGTTCGGGTTCAAGGGTCTGCCCGACCGGGAATTGATCAATGCTCCGTTCAGGTCCGACCTCGGCCAGCGCTATTACAAGTCGATGTGCGCCGCGGTGAATTATGCTTTTGCCAACCGCCAGATGATTGCCCACTGGGTCAGGGACGTTTTTGCCAGGGTAATGGGTTCCTCGAAGGGCATGAGGCAGATTTACGACGTCTGCCATAACGTGGCCAAGGTGGAAAAGCACACGGTTAATGGAAAAGAGAAGCTCCTTTGCGTCCACAGGAAGGGTGCCACCAGGAGCTTCGGTCCGGGCCGTGCGGAGATTCCGGAAGTTTACCGTCAGGTGGGCCAGCCGGTGCTGATACCGGGCAGCATGGGCACGGCTTCTTATGTGCTGGTGGGAACCAAGGATGCAGAAGAGATGAGTTTCAGCTCGACGGCCCATGGTGCAGGCCGGGTGATGAGCCGGAATGAAGCTTTGCGCAGGTTTCGGGGAGAACAGATCAGGGATGAACTGGCCAAAAAGGGTGTTGAGCTCAAGGCCACCAGCTGGAAGGGAGTGGCCGAGGAGGCTTCGGCGGCTTACAAGGACGTGGATGAGGTGGTGCGGGTGTCCCACGAAACGAAGCTGGGAAAACTGGTGGCCCGCCTCGTCCCCATCGGGGTCATGAAGGGTTAAAAACGAGGGCACAATACTAATTCCCGAATTTCCCTTCAAGTCGGTAGGTTCAGTAAAGCCATCTTAATTATTATGGGTGATTTTTTAATTTATGTTGTTTTTTGTACCAAATCAAATGATTTATCTTGCTTTTTCTCAATATATTGGATATAGTGCCGACTAATAGATGAAAAGATAATTCCGTCTTAAGGCAAGACCCGCTCGATCACTTCACAGGTTTTGTCAGTGAAAGGGAATTATGATTAGTCTTGGATGGCGCTTTACGGGCTGGATGAAATCTGGCTTATCCAGTCCAGTGCAAATTTTCACAGGAGGAATGATGAGAAACAAGACAAAAAGATTGGGAGTATTTGTGGTCAGCCTGTTGCTGGTCGGCCTGCTGGTATCCCCGGGATTTTCCGCTGTCAAGTTCGGGGTTAAGGCCGGTCTGGCTCTGGCCAACTGGTCCACCAGCGAACCTCTCTTTGAAGGTTATCCGCTCAAGAGTAAAGCAGGATTCGTATTCGGAGTTTTTTCCAACATTGGACTGGCCAAGAATTTCAGCTTTCAGCCCGAGGTCCTTTACATTCAAAAGGGCTCAAAGGTAAACATCACAGAGGGCGAAGTCACTGGCACCGTATGGTTCAACGCGGACTATCTGGAAATCCCGCTGCTCTTGATGTACAGCTTCCAGAAGGAAGACTCAAAGCTTATCCCTTCTATTTTCGCCGGTCCCTTTATTGGCTTTAATCTGGCCGCCAAGCAGAAGATAAAAATACCGGGCGAAGAATACACCTATGATTTCAAGGATGAAATTAAAAATGTGGAATACGGTGTGACCGTTGGTTTGGGATTGGCTAAGAAGATGTCCAGGCTGACGCTCCATGCAGACATTCGCTATGACCTGGGCCTGTCCAACATTGCTGAGACCACAGAAGGTAACTTTTCAATCAAGAACAGGACCTGGCTGTTTATGCTCGGAATTGGTTTCTAAGCAGTCTGGACCCAACAGACGACAAACGAGAGGGGGACACGCAAGTGTCCCCCTTTTTATTTTTCGGCATTCTTATCGGAAAAGCGGCCCCGGAAAACCGCTGGACAAATACCTAACAGGCAATCATGTTGATTTTAATTATTCTCTTTAGCCGATATTTTTAATTTTTGAGCATGATTTCTACGTCTCGGCGGCGGGAGGCAGGGGTGACTTTTAGCCTTATAATCCTTCCCTGGCGGACCTGGCCTTCAACCAAGGTCTTATAGGGCGCATGCAGCTTGAAGTCCGCCTCCCAGTCCTTCGGCCAGGCGGGAAGAAGATAAATTTTCTTACCGTCAGTCTGCATCAGCATGGCCTGGGTAGCCTTCAACAGCACGCCGCCGTGGTCCTGGTCGGGAATCCAGTCGTAATTTGGCCCCCAGAAGGCCGGGAAGCGCGATTCCTGATGCCAGTTCCTGGCCCGGCCAACCACGTATTCACGGGCCTGTTCAGTAAGGCCCAGGTAGGCCATGAAAATATCATCCTGACGCCAGCCGAAATTTCCGCGGTCCTCCCGGCGGTTTAAGGCTTCAATGGCCAGCTCAATTCCCGGTCGTCCAATGGCTATGCGCCGGTATGGAAACACAGCATAAAGTTCGGGATTTTCTATGTTGTGCTTATCGGCAAATCTTTCGGCCGGTGCCAGCATCCTCACGCCATCGAACTCGCGGGTTGGAAGTTCTGGCATCTTGTCATGCATCCGTTGCCATAAAGCTTTCTCTTCAGCGCTCACTTTATCCCCGGCCAGATACAGAAGTCGCTCTGTGACGGCCAGAATCCCGGCTATTTCCGGCATCGGGTTGCGGCAGTCCCACCAGGTCTCCAGGGCCTGGGCCGGCTCCAGGATGATTTTTCCACGGTCATCAACGCCGTAATGCTGATCGTAGAATGTTAACACTTCATGGGCCAGCGGCAGCACTCGCTCTCTGAGCAGCTTCTCATCAAGAATGTGCTCGTAATGGTCGAGCAGCAGGTAAAGCAGCTCAATTCCACCCTGCCATTCCCAGCGGTGCCAGCGGCTTTCGTTCTCCACCACCGTTCGTTTTTCCCGCGGCGTCCAGCCATAGGATTCATTGAAGGCCGCGCCCCAGAAATAGACGCATTCGTTGAAATATGCTCCCTCATGCCCGAAATAATGTTTCGTCCGGTATTTAGCCATTTCCAGGACGTCGCCGCAGTACATGCGATATAAAGGCTCCAGCAGATCAAAGTCACCCGACGCGCACATGCTGATGTAGGGTAGACGAGTGTTCTGCCACCAGTAGCCAGGTCCCCAGCGCCGGTAATCGGCGTCGCCAGGGCTTCCCGGGTTGGGCACCGTGAAAATTGAACCGTTAAACTTTATTGGATACTGGCCGCGGCCGCCGCAGGCATTGATGAACCGCTGCAGCACATAAGCGCGGGTCAGAATATGAGCGTCATCACCTGGGCTCTTGGAGTGGATATCAATCCAGCTCCGGTTCCAGAACTCCTGCCACCAGGCTCGGTGGGCCTGAAGCCTGGTCTTAAAGGGGATTTTTTCCGTGGCTTTGCTGATTTGTTCAACTGCCTTCAGCCAGTCTTCAGGGGAACCTGGATGTTTGGTCAGGACATAGATGCTGAATAAATGAGAGTTGCTTTCAGGCGAGAGCAGGTTCAGGTCATCAATTTTTTTAGCCCTGCTTGCTCTGATAACGGCCCCGAATGTCCTGTGAAGTATGGGGTCTTCCTGCTTGAATCCTTGCATATCCTGAAGCTCGGCGCAGAGTGCCGGGCCCACTGATTTTTTGTTGTGGTGGTACCAGCCTATGCTGTCAGGAAGACCGGTAATAACTGTATCGGGTTCAACCACTGTTGGGAAGTGCTTGTTGCCCGGCACATAGTGGTCAAAATGCACATCGCTGACTTCAATACTCGGTAGTTCGTAAGGCTCGGTGCGCCAGAGTTCGATTTTAGCCGTGGCCCTGACCGGCTTCCTGCTGTCTGCGGCCACATGAATTACCGGATGGTTGGCGTCCACCCACACCCGCAGTTTGACCTGGTTTTCTCCCTGCCCCCAAAGGACTTCAATCGTTCCTTCGGCCAGGCGAAGGGTTTGCCTGAATTGTTTATCCTCCAGCAGGGGATTAGGCTCTAATTGAACCCTGACTTTCCCGACCTTTACCAGCCGGCTGTTATCGTCCCAGGAGTCCGTCTTGCCGATGTAAAAAAGTAAATCGCCGCTTTCTTCCACCCAGACATTGAGACCAATATCGCCATTTCCGCAGGGCATGGTGCCCCAGGTGTCATTGCTCGGCGAATCCCAGACCACATTAAATTTTTCCAGCCCGGCTAGAGGGTCGTAGGTCTCTCGGGAACATGAAAAAGTAATAAATACTATCAATATTAGGAGAAGGAAAAGTCTTAGAAGCAGGCCATAATTTGATATTGATCGATTTAATATCCCGCCGAGAAGCTTTTTTATAAGATCGTTCATGCTTTTATCCCCGCATTCGTTTTTACAATAACCGTACCTGATGATCAACCTTGATCATGAGTTCCAGAGATCTGGAGAATAGGAAAATCCTTTCCTTGATGGAGAAGGCTCGGAAAAATATTTTAAGAAAACACTTGACAAAGAGTAACGCATAGGTTACATTATGTATAGCGTAAGTAACATAATGATACTTACCTGTAATACTCTAAGGAGATAAAAATGAACGATATCATTGAACGAATCGACCAGAAGCGGAGAAAAATTCTGGGAACCTATGTAGTCGGGGCTATTATTTTCTTTGGTGCCTGGATTGTCAGGTTCATCCTGAAAGAGACAGGCATCTTGACTGATCCCCTGGATTATGCCATTGCTGTGCCCTTCGCCATTGGGCTGATTATCCTGCTCTATTCTTTCGGCGCCCTGATCAGGGTAAACAAGGAAATCAAAACGAACCCTGCTCTCCAGGAAACCTTGAATGACGAACGGGTCCAGCTAAACACCCTGCTGGCCTTCAAGTATGGGTTCTTGGCCATGCTGGCTGGATTGGCCTTTTTTGCGGTTTTCAACCTTTTCTTCCCGATTAAGGATACCAGATCGGTATTCTTCGGTCTGTTGATGGTTGGAGCCTTTTCTTACAACCTCAAATTTTACCGCCTGGAAAAGGATTGACCATGCCCAGGGAAACACTTCGCAATACCCTGAAGGTCCACCGGGCCCGCATGGATTGGACACAGGAAGAGCTGGCCAGGCGGGTCGGGGTGACCCGCAAGACCATCAACACCATCGAAAACGGGATTTTTGTCCCGTCCACGGTGCTGGCCCTGAAGCTGGCCCGGGTCTTCGGCGTCCGGGTAGAAGACCTCTTCCAGCTGGTTGATGAAGATAGTCCACGGAATTATGATCAAGAAACCGGGGCTTAAGATGTCATTAATGAGGTTTTTTAAGCATTGAAAAAGGATGAATTAACATGAAAAAAATATTGAATCTTGTTGTTATTATATTAACCTTTTTAATTTTATTATTCTTTTAATGTAATTAGACAAGTAGCCTTTTTTTAACTGTATGCCAACGCCAATTTGCCGCATTGACTTCTTATCATTGGCTGAATAGTTATAGTAGCTCCTATGGAGCAATTAAACCTTGACCAGGAAAAGCACTAAAGCTGCTTCGCTATTGCTTAAAGATTTTTAAGAGCTTATCAACGGGCAGGGTGTTGATCACGTCCTTCTTGCTGAGCCAGGCCCGGCGGGCCACTCCCACCCCGAAGCGCATCATCTGGAAGCCGTGGGCATAATGGGTGTCGGTGCCGATGGCAATTAGAATGCCCTTCTCCTTGGCTTTCTTCAGGTTAAATTCGTCAA
>QUAH01000025.1 GCA_003426165.1 Candidatus Saccharicenans subterraneus | reverse complement strand
TGGTGGCCGGGTCGCTTAGAAATCTCCGGAACCGGGCTTCCAGCTCGTCGAAGATGCTCGGGGTCAGGCCGAAGATGTTCATCGAGGCGATGTCATCGGCGGACAGCGGGTGATAGGTCTGGCCGTCTTCGGTGTATTTAATACCGTCCGGGAACCGCTGGACTTTAGTCCTCTCCCTCAGGTCGAGCAGGTAGCCGTCTTCTGATATCCGGCAGATGCCCCGGGCTACGTGCCCGTGCTCGGATTTTTTCTGGCCTCTAATTTGAAGCCGTGGGAAACACAGGAGACCGGACAAACATCCTCACATTCCAGGCACCTAAAGCAGGAGGAACTATTGGGATTTTCATAAACCCGGATGCTGGCCGGACAGTTTCTCTGGCAGGCGTTGCATTTTAGACACCGGTTGGTGTCCACTTTTACCCTAAAAATACTTCGCTTATTGAAAAAGCCAAGGGACAGCCCGATAGGGCAGAGTACCTTGCAAAATGGACGGCGGCTAACTGACATCCAGGCCAGGAAGAGGATCAAAATAAAAATCTTTAAGGCTAAACGGTTCATCATTCCTGAAAAAAGGTCCGGATTAACGATGAACTGGGGTACCCAGGATTCGAGGGTTCCGGCAGGGCAAAACCACTTGCAGAACCATAGCGCGCCGTTACCGTAAGAGTCCACCAGAAGCGCCGGCAAAAGAAATACCGTGAGAGCAAAGACGGGAAGCCTTAAGGCGGTTAGAAAGTCAGGAATCTTAAATTTCCTAACGGGCACTTTGTACAGCACGTCCTGGAGAAGGCCGAAGGGACAGAACCAGCCGCAGGGCAGGCGGCCAACGGCCTGGCCGACGAATATCATGCTGAAAATGGCCATGATGGCCAGGTTTCTGGAAGCCTGGTTCAAACCACTCCTCACACTGATCAGGGCATTTTGAACTGCCCCGATTGGGCAGGTCGCAATGGCCGCCGGGCAAGAACTGCAATTCATAGCCGGCACACATACATTCTTGGTGATGCCCTCGTTAATTCTTCCTCTGACCAGCGATATCAAATCGATGTTCAGGCCGAGAGCGGCCAGGCTCTGGAATAGAATTCTCTTATTCTTGAAGTTCATTCTCACAGAAACCTTCTAATCTGGTTCAGATGTATAAGACTCAATTGTACTTGAATTTATTCCAGGAAAAGAGAGACTCGGAAAAAATTTTTTTCATGATTATCAAAATCATAACGGTCAAAGTTTGGGTTTACATAATGCACCGGCTTTAATATCATTAGTTCTTAGCAGACAGAGGAGCAATTTCCTCTTGTTCTCAGTTAAGAAATCAAGAAAAGTAGGTATGACTCCGTAAGGTCATATCAGTATTACCGAGGAGCTATCATGAATTTCTTTATTTACCTGAGTTTTGATAGACGCAGAGTTCTCAGATCGGTTGGCCTGTTGCTGCTGGCGGGTCTGGTATTGTTTTTGAGCTGCTCCTGTTCATCTCGTTCCGGAGACAGGGAAGCGGGACAGAAAGAACAATTGCCCGCGTTGTCATTTGACCATATCCCGGACTACGAAGAATTGACTCGCCTGTTGCATAACTGGGCTGCCAGCCGACCGGAAATCATGGACCTTCACAGTATAGGCCAGACTCCCGGCGGGCGTAACCTCTGGTGGGTGACGATAACCAACAAGAGGACCGGTTCGGCCGGGGAAAAACCAGCCTTGATGGTGGATGGAAATATGCATGCACTGGAGTGGATAGGAGGGATGGCCGCTCTAAATTTCATCAGACGTCTGCTTGAGGGATACGGACGAGATGCGCTGGTTACTAAACTGGTCGATACCAGGACTGTATATGTGCTTTCCAGGGTCAGTCCCGATGGTGTCGAAATGGCCCTAAAAGAGAAGAAGATAATTCGTTCTGCGCTAAGGATTTCTTCAGAATCAGCTGACGAAAATGGCCTGTATATGAAGGACATTGATGGAGATGGACGAATTGTGTTCATGCGCTACAAGGATCGGAATGGGCCTTGGAAGCCCCATCCATCTGAAGGAAGGCTCATGGTGTCTAGGTTACCCCAGGACCTTGACGGAGAATTCTGGAGAGTTCTTCCGGAGGGGCTGATAGATGGTTTTGATGGAGAAAATATAAAGGTTAGGCCGGCCCTGGAGGGGATTGATTTTGGTGTCTTTTTCCCCGATGACCGTTTTCTTGACGAAGTCGAACAACAGAATGAAGCCGGGTATGAACTGGTACCAGAAGTACTCGCTTATGTAAGAGAACTAAAGGCTCGCCCCAACATCTTTGCCCATGTTACCTGTCATTCCTTTGGCGGAGCCATTCTGATGCCGCCGGTGAACGAGGAGGAGAAGATGCCTTCTGCCGACCGGGCGGTTTATGATTTCCTGGCCGGCAAGGCAAGCGACCTCACGGGTTACGAGGCCATAACCTATCTCAGCTTGAGGGGTGGCCAGAACCTGGATAAGCATATCTCAACTGAAATCGGCTGGCTTTATAATGTTCGTGGCATATTCTCTTTTGTAACTGAATTCTGGAATCCTCTGAAAGCTGCCGGAATCACTGTTAAGGGACCCATGTCGTTATGGCTGGGCGGATTTCATCCCGTGGAAGACGAGTTAAAGCTGTTAGGATGGAACGACCAGGAACTCGGGGGGCAGATGTTTGTTCGCTGGCATCCTTTTGACCACCCTCAATTGGGAAAGGTTGAGATCGGCGGATGGGACCTCGTAAATTATTTCTATAATGTTCCGCCTGAAAAGGTTGAGAAAGAAATAGCTCCGCATGCCGACTGGCTTATTCTCTTGGGCCTATCGTCTCCCCGGCTGGAAATTGGGGCCCTGACGGCCAAGAATATCGGTCAGGACCGGTGGCAAGTCCGCCTGGTTGTTGAAAATTCTGGCTGGTTACCGACCTATGGTTCACAGAAGGTGCTTGATAATAATAAGGTTGATGAAGTGAGCGCCGAGATTGAGCTGGATTCCAACCTGAAGCTGACCGGTGGTCCATCTCAGCAGAAGCTAGGTCACCTGTCGGGTCGGAGCCAGCAGCGTTCTACTGCCACTTGGTGGGGTTATGAACCTGGTACCGCTGATAGGGCGGTCGTTGTCTGGAATGTTTCCGGACCTGCAGGGGGCAGAGTAAACGTCACGGTTCGACAGAGCCGTGCCGGCACCGTTCGTAAAGAATTGATACTTAACTAGTTGTGGCCCTGATAATAGGAAAGGGTTGAATCTGAATAAAATAGATCCGCGTTATCAAGCGAAGATCAGGCTTCTACTTGGTTGTGCCTGAAAGCAGGAGAAGGTCGCTATCAATCTTTGAGAACTAAACATGGTTGACTCAGGGAATAGATTGTCTTGAAACCAGCAACCGGGAGATAAGAGCAATATCGCAGAAGCTATTTACTTTGAATCCCGGTCGAAATGGGGGAGATTGGCGGGCAGCTCGATGGTCAGGTCGAAATACCCGGCGAATTCTCCAGATATAGTCCATGGTGCCTGAACAACGAGATATTTCTGGCCTTCTCTGGTGTAAGTGTAAATATTTGTCTTTCGTTCTTGGATGAGCTCAAGCAATTTGGCTCTGGCCTGCTCCGGATGGCAGTCAAGAACAGACCGGCCCAGAAGGTCCGGGCCGCCGCCCGGGCTCAAGACCCGGGCGGCCTGCTCGGTTAAATCAATGATGGTGTTATTCTTATCGATAACTACCAGTCTGGCCGGAAATTCTTTGACCCAGGGATGAGGGTCGCCTGTGGAAATCTGGTTGGTGACATCTCTATCATTAATTGGTTTCATCGCTTAACTTCTCCTTAGTAAGCTCCGTGGCTGCGTCCAATGTATTCAAAAGCCACCAGTTCCTTTCCCCGGTCCAGCGACGAGTGATTCATTTCCGGCCAAAAGAAACTCTTTCAGTAGAACAACCTCAGCCCGGCCCGATAGGTTCTGGGAGCAGTGACAGTCAGAGGCAGTCCAAAGTTCTCGCCAACGAATACATTGACAGAAGTGGGGGCGGCCTGGTTGAAAACGTTGAAAACGTCGAGCATCAGGGAGATACCAATATTCCTGACCCGCACGGTTTTTTCAACTCTGAGGTCAAGATTGCTGATGGCGGCCATGCGCCTGGATCCCTGCGGTTCGAGCAACAGGTAAGGTTTGGTGGCCTGGTCAACGATGGTCAGGGTTGTGGTTCTGGTCCAGGTTCTGCCACTGTTGTAACGGTAGAAGGCGCTGAAGTTAATATCCCAGGGCAGAAGGTAAGAAAACAGGACCTTCAGGACGTGCGGGGGGCTTATCGTGGAATGCCCATAAAGGTTTATCTGGCGGTTCGGGTCATGATAATTTCCTGTTCCGCCCACGCCATAATAGCCGGTAGCCGTGTGGGCATTAGAATAGCTGCCTTCTTCCTTGCTGTAAGTATAGGAAGCATAGAACTGCCAGCGATTGGAGAAGCGCTTACTTATGGTAAATTGGACACCGGTGTATTTTCTCGTTGGATCAACCATCACAATGCCGGGGAAAGCAGCCCCGATATCTGCTCCAACTCTTGGGTTGGTGATCAGATAATGAGGATTCGTTCCTACGTTTGTCTGGTTATATACCGTAAAGCTGTTGCCGGTGTCGGGATCGGTGTATTGAACCTCTTCGTAGGTGCCGTTGAGTTCAACCGTGTCGATGAAGTTTATCCATTTTTTGTGGATGAAGGCGGCTGAGGCCGACAGGTCTTTTCCCAGAACTTGCTCTAGTCCCAGCACCAGCTGGTTCATAGAGGGGATCTTGATGTTAGGGTCAACGGAGTAGAGGTTCTGCCCGTAAACTGTGAACCAGTATTCAAGAGTTCCCCATTCGGGGACCAGGTAATAGATCTGATCGCCGCTGGGAGTCAGGTCCCAGTAATTGTAGGAACGGACACCGTCATTATATTTTCCATAATGGGCTTTCAGAACTGTCCTCTGGTTCTTGAAGATATCCCAGGTTAAGCCGATTCTGGGTTCCAAACCCATGTGGGGTTTCCAGACGGTCTGGTCGATTCCGGGAACGCTGCCCCTTTCCAGGCCGTAACGAATTCCAGGATTGATAACAAGGGAATCGGTAATCTTCCAGTCGTCTTGCAAGAAGAAAGACCACCTGATATTTGAGAATCCCTTATGCCCGTGTTCGGTATAGGCCATGTAAGGTTCATGGTTGAGGTCAAAGTAAGCCACTCCGCCGTTAATAGTCATGTCCCAGACACCGCCGCTCTGTTCGACCTCGGCTCCAACCTTCAGGTCATGAGAGCCAAGAAAGCCATCGGCTCTCTGGGAAAAGGTCGATCTGACGTTGATCTTATGGTCGGGCTGGTCTGACCACCAGTAGGCATTGCCCCAGGATTCGCCTGTCACCAGGTCCCAGTGTCCGGAGATACTCTTGTCTCTGGAACTCGGTATGGAATTCCAGGATCCCCAGGTGCCGGCAAATTTTAACTCGAATATCGAATCGGCCGAAACGGTATGCAGGTATGACAGGTTGAAGATGGTCGTACCCCATAGAACATCCCAGTTGCCGTCAGGGTGGATCAGGGCGCTCAGCTGGGATTGCTTGTTGGTGTAGGTGTGGCGCTCAAAGAAAGCCTGAATGCGGTCGCGGTTTGATAACTGGAAGCTCAGTTTAACAAAATACTTGGGCATGGTGGTGGGGCTTTCTTTACCGGAGGACAGTAGCTTGGTTTCTGATTTCAGGTACTGAAAGCCCGAGAAAAACCAGAGCTTGTCCCTGATTATTGGTCCTCCCAGATGAAAACTGGTGTCAAGTCTATCGGTGATGGGGGTTTCGGGCAGAAGAACCCATTCGGGGTCTCCGGCCTTAATGTTTGAGCTCTGCCAGGACCTTCCTTTGAACAGGAGTTGAGCATCTCCGCTGAGTGTGTTTCCACCCGATTTGGTGACAATATTTATGACGGCACCGGTAAATCCGCCGTATTCTGCGGGTGCTCCAAGAGCGATGACCTGGGCCTCCTCAACCACATTGTAATCGATCGGGGTGGCATACTGGCCTCCGCCGAACCAGGCACTACTCACTTCTGCGCCGTCGATAGTCCAGGAATTTCCGACCTGGTCGCCCCCGCCATATGCACTGAATTCCGTGACTCCGGGGGCCATATTGACTATCTCGTGGGTATTCTGGGAATTGGGAACTGCGGCCAGGAGTTCTCTGGAGATGAAGGTCTTAGCCAGAGAAGCGTCAGTTACATCGACCACGGGAGCTGCAGCCACCACATTGACCTCAGTTTCCAGCTTGGCCGGGGACAGGGTTATATCAAGAGTGGCCGTGGTGCCTGCGTGAATAACCACCCTCTCAATTTTTGACGGGGCAAAGCCTTCAAGGAAGGCCTCCACCACGTAGGTACCAGTGAGCAAGGTGGGGATGCGATAACGCCCTTCCCGGTCTGTGATTGCGGAATAAGTTCCGATCACGCTGGGAGAGCTTACCTTCACCTGAACTCCTGGAAGCGGGTCCCCGGTGTCGGCCAGGACACGCCCCTGGAGAATCGCTGTTTCTCTCGTCTGAGCCTGAAGATACAAGGCTGATAAGATAAACAGGGAGAGAAACACAGTCAGCCCGATGCTGTGTCGCTTCATTGAAAATCCTCCTCTAATATGAATTGGTGAGAAGTCCTGCCTTCCCGTGTCCTGTCTTGTGTAGAGAGGGGATTGGCAGATACTTCTTCATTTGATCACGGCAGAGATGTCTTTGCCCAATTTCAGCAAGGCGGCGGCATACTTCTTTTCAATTTCTCTTAAAGGCCCCTGGTGGATCAAGAAATCAAAGGAAACGGCGCCCACCGGATGTCCTGTTTTCAGGTTGATAAAAGGAACGGCAATTGTAATCAGGCCTTTTATATATTCTTCGTTGTTGACGGCATACCCCCTCTTTCTGGTCCTTTCCAGGTCGGCGATGAGTTCCACTTTATCCGTGATTGAATTTTCTGTCCGCCGGTAGAGCTTGATTCTATCCAGCAGCTGTTGCTGTTCCTCCTCGGGGAGAAAAGCCAGGATGGCCTTGCCCAGGCCGGTACAGTTGATGGCGGGATTTATTATCAAGCCCTGGTAATATGGTGCATCCTTGGCCGGCCGGAAATAAAGCTGTAAAAGGTGATCTCCTTCCAGAACGCAGGAATCAACACTGACATTCAATTGTTCGTTAACCTCATCTATAAATGGCTTGACCACGTCGAGAAGACTGTAACTGTTCACCAGGTTTAGGCCCAGAAGGTAAGCTTTCTGTCCGAGGGACAGTAACTTGGTCCTCGGGTCTTTGGTCAGATAACCCAGTTTTACCAGGGTATTGACAAATCTGTAAGCAGAGCTGGGATTGGTGTCAAGCGCATCAGCGATTTCCTTGAGCGAAAAGTTCTTGTGGTCAGGGTTGAAAAGACTTAAAACACTGAGCCCCTTGGCGAAGGGCGTCGAAAAATAATCCAGCCGCTCTTTTTTGAGGTTCATGGTGCCTCGGGGGTAATTACTAATTTCATAATTTATTCACGAATATAGTAATTAATACAAAAAGCCTTTGTCAAGCGATTTTTTTAGATCGGGTTGGGGTGATCGTAAGGAATAGCATTGAACAGAAAGGGTAAAACCAGGAAGTAATTGGTATTATCATGATCAATTTATCGGCTGACCCTACAGCTTTTCCACGCAGCGCCCGTTAATTATCACCAATCTGGGATGGCCATTATTTATTAAGGGGTCCCGGTCAAAGGCTACAAGGTTGGCAATTTTCCCGGGTTCAATTGAGCCCAGGCGATCGGCGACACCTAGGATTCTGGCGGCATCGATGGTCAGGGCCTTCAGGGCCGCTTCATAGGAGAGTCCGTTCTTGATGGCCTCGCGGGCTTGCCTTAAGAGGTCAATTCCGTTCCGCACTCCCCCTGTCTGGAAGGCAAATGGTATCTTTCTGGAAGCCAGTATCCTGGCCAGGCCGGGATTGACTTTTTCTGTTTCAGTCTTTTGAAACCAGGCTTCTACTGGTGCCAGGATAACCGGAATTCTTGAAGAAGCTATCATGTCGATCAGTGTACTTGCCTCCGCGGCCTGACTCAATATGATCCTCAATTTAAATTCTTCAGCCAGACGGATTGCGGCCAGTATGTCGCTAGCCCGGTTGACCTGAATGATTACGGGGAGATGTCCTTTTACCACTGGAATCAAAGAATCTAATTTAATGTCAGGTTCGGTGTTCTGTCCCTGATGGTTACAATAATGCTGAGTATCAAGCAGTATCTGCCTTAGGCTGGCCACCGCTCCCATTCTGGTGGTTGGGGCCTGCGGGTTTTTCTCAGGGGTGGCCTTGGCTGACTCACCCAGTTGGACATGCATAGCTACGGGGCTGCTTATCACCATTTGTGCCTGGTTTTCTCCGGCCAAATTTACCAGGGCTGACTGTCCGGAAAGAAGGCCTCCTCCGAGAGGAGCTATCAGAGCAGTAGTGGTGCCGCTTCTTCTGGCTAGGGTTATGAACTTGCCTCCGGAGTCAAGAGCATCAAGGACTCTGAGTTGGGGGCTCAGCGGAGAAAGTGTTTCCTGACTGTCTCTATCTTCTGCGATCCCCATATCAGTTCCAGCATTTATGAATCCAGGGAACAGCAACCACTCGCTGGCATCCAGCGTTTCAGCCTCTTTTGGAATTTCTTCCGAGGTGCCGACTGAAACTATCCTCCCTTTATTTATAATGATTATTCCGTTTTCAATTGGTGGCTGCCCGATCCTGATGATCTTTCCGCATTTTATAGCCAGAACCTCAGCTCCCGTCAGTGGAAAGATTTTAGGAACCAATATGGATAATAATGACAAGGCAAAAATGATGGAAATTGACCTTATTTTTCTGTCCATGAAAAGCTCCCGGCCATTACATTATAGGTGTTCATTGTTTTTTCTTTTGTAAACGAGTTTGCCGTCGATAAAAACGGCCTCCGGGATTGATTTAACCTTGAACGGGTGGCCTCTTAAAATGAGGATATCGGCATCCTTATTTGGCTCCAGGCTCCCTGTTCGGTGTTCTATCCCGAGGATCTCGGCTGCTCCAATGGTCAGGGCCCTGAGTGCTGCTTCTTCTTTCATACCATGGCGGACAGCGAAGGCGCCCAGTTCCAGAAGGTCCCCACCTCCCCAGCCGACTCCCGGGGCCACCCACCATCCTTCTTGAGCCCTGAAGGCAACCCGTATTCCTGCCCTGGCCAGAATACCCGGTGCAGCCGGGTTAAAGTCCCGATCTTCGATGTTACCAGCACCTCTTATCAGGTCTTCAATAATTACCGGTATATTTCTCTTTTTGAGCTCGTCGGTCAATTTATAGGCCGAAGTGGCTCCATCAAGAATGATCTTGAGACCAAATTCATCAGCAATTTTGATGGCGGTCAGGATATCATCACTTCTCTCGCAGTGAACAATAACCGGCATCTCTCCTTTCAGGACAGGGATCAGGGCCTCAAGGTTAAGGTCAACGGGCGGCCGTTGTCCTGCAGCTGCCTTTTCTCTGGTATCCAGATAATAACGGGCCCGGGTCAGGGATTCTCTTAACAGAGAAGCAATGCCCATCCTGGTCATGGGCATCTGGTCCTCACGTTTGGCCGTCGCTCCCAGTCCGAAAACCATCACCGCCCGGTCCTTCACTGTCATCTTGTCTATGATCTCACCCCAGGTCTTGACCACGATTCCCTGTCCACCTATCACATTTTTATTACCAGGGGTAATCATGATAGTCGTAATTCCAGCCTGACGTGAAAAGGCAAAGTGCGGTGCTTGTGGTTCCACTGCATGTTTAACCTCAAGTGCCGGAACCACCGGGCTGGAAGTCTCATCTATGGAATTTTGCTGACGCCAGTTCGAGAGAATGCCAGAATAGGATCGAGCGCTGATCAGGCCAGGCATTATCACGAAATCCCGGGCGTCGACCACCTTATAATTATCTGGAATCGGCAGATCTCTCCCCACGCGTTCAATCTTTCCATTGCTTATTAAGATGAGGCCATTCTTAATTGGTTTTCCGGCCATGGTAAAAATGGTTCCAGCTTTGATGGCGTAGGGTCCGGCCGCGATATCTTCCGGAATTTTCAATTCGGAAATAGCTTCGGGAATTATTTCTTCAGCAGCAACTGGCGGCCTGGATTCCCTGATGAACTCTGTTTTTCCGTCGATTATCACCCGGACCACAGAAGTTGAAAACTCCAGGGGATGGCCATCAAGGAATATCAGGTCGGCATCCTTGCCCTCTTCAATACTGCCAATTCTAGTTTCCAGACCGACTGCCTCAGCCCCGTTAATGGTAATGGCCTTGATGGTATCTTCCTCTTTCATTCCATATCGGTAACACAGGCGGGCCAAGTGTAGTAAGTTTTGTTGGGCTCCGCCCACTGCATCTGTATGTAAAGAAACCTTCAATCCGGCATTGGCTAATACCGCCGGTGTGTTCTTGAACTCGAGGACATTGTCGTAGTAGGTCATGAACATTGCCGGCCCAACGTTGTAATGCACGTCGGGGTAATTGGCCAGCTCATCAACTACCAGGTGAGCCCAGGAGCAATGGGCCAGACTCAAACGTAGATTGAATTCCCGGGCCAGCCTGATGCAGTTAATTATCTCGGAGGCAGTGGCGCAGTGAATGTGCACTGGAATTTCCCTCTTCAGGGCTTTGACCATAATTTCTTTTCCCAGGTCTCTTCTGGGAGGGGAAGAGCTGGCCTTGTTCTTTTCATATTCTTCCCAGCTCCTCATATAATCTTGGGCTTCGATAAGAGCTTTGCGCGCCAGAAAATAGACAGACATCAGGGTGGCCGGCATCTGCTTTTTTGCGCCGTAAAAATCAAGCGGGTTTCCTTCTATGGCCATCTTGAGGTCGCAGATCTCCCTGAGCACCATTTGGTCTGGTGAAGAGGTTTTCAATTTCACGGCCACACTCGTTCCCCCGATTACATTGGCACTTCCAGGCCTGGAAACGATGGTGGTAACCCCCTCTGCCCTGGCCACGGGTATGGCCGGGTCATCAAAATTGAACGAATCAACGGCTCTGACTTGAGGGGTCACCGGATTGGTCATCTCGTTGAAATCGGCGTTCTCGGGTACCATTGGCAGGCTGTAGACCCCGATATGGGAGTGAATATCAATCAGGCCCGGCATAACTACCTCGGCCTCTAATACCCTGGCCTTTCTCGGTATGGGTATCCCCTGGCCGACCCTTACTATCTTGCCATCTTTTATTTCTATAACTGCGTTAGAAAGGGGCCCCCGGGTGACGGTATAAACATTCCCCGCTCTTATAAAGTAATGCCGGGAGTCATCTTGAGCCAAGGAGAGGTCTGTTAAAATTGCTAAGAACAAGAACAGAATAATAAAAAGAATTATTTTCCTATCCCTGAACATTTGTCCTCCTTTTCAGTAATGGACTCAAGAATCGCTTTTCTTTTTGATTTCCTCCTGCCACTGGCGCAAGAGCTGCCGGGCCTGGCTGGCCCTTTGTCCATCCTTATTTTTTGCCGTTTCTAGGTACTTTTGGAGATAGAAGATGGCTTCTCTGATAGAGCCTCTCCTGTATTGATAGAAGGCCATAGCCAGATAGCTGTCGGGGCCTGGGACCTGAGTAATGGCTCTGTGGAGGCTCTCGCCCGCTTTTTCAAGGTTTCCGGTCTGTTCGTAAATTTGAGCCATTTCCAGGTAGAGAGACACCTCTGACGGGTTGGACTCTTTCAGATCTTCATAGATCTCGAGAGCCTCCCTATGGTGGCCAACCATAAACAGGGAATAGGCTTGACGCTGTCTTAAGACCCGGTTTTCCGGCTCGATCTTCAGGGCCCTCTGATAGTATGCAAGCGCTTCGCCCCATTTACCGAGCCGGGCTTTTGCGCTTCCAGCCAGGAATAGAGCGTCAAAATATTCCGGGTCTGACCTCAGAATTTCCTCTCCCGTGCTGGCTGCGTCCGTCCATCTTTCAGCCCTCAGGTAGAAGGTCATCAACCTGGACAGGATAAGAATCGAGCCGGGGAACTTCGACCTGGCTTTTTCCAGCAGACCGATGGCCTCGTTCACCTTGTCCATTTTCATGTACAAATAAGCCAGATTAACAAAGTTACCAGGAACCAGGGGATTGAGAGCCAGCACCTTTTCATAACATTCTGCTGCCTGTTCCAGTTTTCCCTGCGTTTCGTAAAGGTTTCCACGATAATAAAGAATATAGTCTTCAATTTTATTTTTTGGGTCTGGCAGACTTCCAGCCAGGTTGTCTCTGGACCCAGCCCCAAGGTAGCCGAGGGACTTCAATTTTTCCAGGGTCTCTCCGGACAGGGGGACGTCGGCCTTTTCTTGCTCGGAGGAAATAACCTTTAAGTACGAATCAAAATCTTTGAGCATAGAACGGGCAACACTTGCCTGTGCTGAAAACAGGTTATGTTCTTCAAATCGGTCAGAGCTCAGGTCATAGAGCTCCGGGATGGGAGCCCTGATAAACTTCCACCTTCCTTTTATCAGGCCGGTCAGGGCCGACCAGCCGAAGTTCTCTGCTGGGTAATAAGTTTCAAGATAACAATCCAGGTCTTGTTTTTCCTTGCCTTTTATATACGGGATCAGGCTTGTGCCCTGTACCTTAGACGGCCTCGGCAGATTAAGAAAATCAAGAACCGTGGGCAGGATGTCGATGAGTCTTACCCTGGCCTCGATTCTTCTAGATGGAAGATCTCTTTCCGAGAAGAATATTAAGGGCACTTTCATGGTGTTATCGTACAGGAAAAGACCATGATCTATCTCTCGTCTCTCACCCAGGGCTTCTCCGTGGTCGCCGGCGATTATGATCAGGGACTGATTCAGGAGACTTTTCTCTTTAAGCTTGTTAATGACCTGTCCGATTATCGAATCGACGAAAGCGATTTCTCCATCGTAGGGATGGCCAGCAAATTCGGTGCTGAAGGGTGGAGGAGGATTATATGGAAGGTGGGGGTCAAAGAAATGCAGCCAGACGAACAGTGGGCCAGGGGGAGCACCTTCCAGCCAGTTAGCAAAAGAGCTGAATGTCTTATCGGCCGTTCTTTCCGTGCGAAAATTTTTAAGGATTTCTTTGTCTTCAAAGGAATCGTCATAATGGTCAAAGCCCTTGTCCAGTCCGAACCGGGAATCAACCGTGAAAGAACTGACAAAGGCCGCAGTGGTATAACCCCGGCTCTTTAGAATTTCGGCCATGGTTTCCGGTTCCTGTGGCAGGCGATAGAATCCATTGTTATGTACCCGGTGATAGGCCGGATAAGTCCCTGTCATTATCGAAGCATGTGAAGGCAGGGTCAGCGGGACAGAGGTATAGGCATTGGTAAAACATGCGCCCTTCCCTGCCAGGCGGTCAATATTTGGCGTTCTGGCCCTCTTATATCCGGAATAGCCAAGGCGGTCGGCCCTGGTGGTATCCAGGGTAATTAATACCACGTTGGTGGCTCTCATACCTTTACTGTTCATAACAGGCATCGTGGACCCTGGCTGGATTAATAAGGATAAACAAATGGATAGCAGGGTAAAAATGCCAAATTGCCTGAGGTTTCTGACCTCTTGAGCCAGAGGCCGGATCTGTTTCCTGTCGGGTTCAGTCTGCATTTCTGAAAATAGAATCATCATAAACCTGAAACATCGTAAATTATTCGTCCTCCCAGAACCGTCATTATTACCTTGGTCTCCTGGATCTTGTCCGGCGGAATTTCGAATAAGTTCTTGTCCAGAACTATCAAATCAGCCAGTTTCCCCGGCTCCAGAGAACCTTTGATATGGTCAGCAAACTGGGCATAAGCCGCATTCAGAGTATAAGCCTTTATAGCTTCAGCTAGGCTTATTTTTTGTTCCGGATACCAGCCATCCGGGTTCTTCCCATCAATGGTCTGGCGGGTTACCGCGGCCTGAATGCCAATGATGGGGCTCAGAGGAGCCACTGGCCAGTCAGAGCCAAAGGCTAGGATTGCGCCACTGTCCAAGAGTGACTTGAAAGCATAAGCAGTGGCACATCGTTCGGTGCCTATCCTTTTTTCCAGCCAGCGGCCGTCATCCACGGCATGATAGGGTTGGACTGAGGCAATTACCCCGAGTTCCGAAAACCGCATTATGTCGGAAGGCCTCAGGTGCTGGGCATGTTCAATTCTCCATCTTCTATCCCTGGGGCCGTTAAGCTCATTAATTTCAGAGAATATATCCAGGACGATGGCGTTTGCTCTATCTCCAATAGCATGAATGGATACCTGAATGTTGCTGGCATCGGCTTCCTTTAGCCTTTGATTCATAATCCCTTCAGGGAACATCTGGGTAGCCAGTAAACCAACGCTCGATGGATTATCAGAGTAAGGCTCAAAGAAATAGGCGGTGCTGGCTCCGACTCCGCCATCCACAAATCCTTTCAGACCCCCGATCGTCAAGAATTCATCGCCGACAGGCGTCTTAAACCTGAACTCTTTCATAAGGTTAATCTTATCAATGGGGAGATAAAAATAGATTCGTACGGTTAGCTCGCCCCGTCTGTTGAGTTCTTGGTACACTTCAAAGCTGCTGGCAAAGTTTGAAGCGTCGTTCATATCATTGACCGAAGTTACCCCCATTTCTCTGGCATGTTGCAGAGCAGCAGACACCGCTCTCATCCTGGTCTTGAGGGAGGGCTCGGGCATCATTCCCATAACCAGAGAAATAGCCGAATCCCTGAGAATTCCTGTCGGTTCTCCAGTCTGTGGGTCCTTGAGAATTTCGCCGCCTTCCGGAGACTGGGTATGCTTTGTAATGCCTGCCATCTTTAAGGCCAGACTGTTGACCAGTGCCATGTGCAGGTCATAACGTGTCACGCAGACCGGATTATCGGGAGTGATAGCGTCTATCCACTCCTTTCTAGGGAGCTCTGGCGGGGAGAACTGTTCATGGTCCCAGTTTCCTTCGAGTATCCATTCTCCCGGTTCAAGTTCTCTTATTTTATTCTCAAACCTTTTTATGAAGTCACCCTTGCTGGTGACATCGCGCAGTTGAATGCTGGTGAGAGAATTGCCTCCTTTCATAAAATGAGTGTGGCTGTCGATAAAGCCGGGCAGAACCAGAGCTCCGTGCAGGTCAACTCTCCTCGTGTCAGGACCGATGAAAGTTTTGATTTCCTTGGTGCGACCGACAGAAATTATTTGACCATTTTCTATGGCCAGGGCTTCGGCCCAGGGTTGATTCTGGTTAACTGTCCAGATTTTTCCATTGATGAATACCAGATCGGCCATCTTGCCTCCAGGTCTTGAGCAACTTATTATGCCCAAAAGTAAGAGAAATACCAAGAAAATAGAAGCTTTGACTGCTTTCATTTCGTCTCCTTTTCAATTATGCGATGTTTATTTAAGACTCCTGAAATTATCAAAGTCATTCAAAGCTTCTTTTTCAGTTCAAATCCAATTTTGAACGATAAATAAGCAGGCGACTCGCCTTTCTTGCTCCATCGTCTGGCCCGGATTGATAAATGGGCACCTCTCAATTCTTTTAATTTATTCAGAGAACAATCTTAAGGCTTAAATTAAAGTAGGTATCAGGATTAGGTCGGGAGCCACTATCCGATCTACCATAGAAAACATGTTTGAGGTTTGGTATGACAACCACCGAAGGTGATACTTCCCAGCCAAGGCCGGCAATCACCAGGTTGGGCGCGGCAGAATCGCTGATGGGAAGATATGGTATTTCTGGTCCGGATGGATTGGGTTTAGAAAGCCAGTCAAATCGTGTGATCAAGTCCAGACGGGGAAGGAGCCGGCAGATGACAAAGGTAGACACCAAGTGCCAGGCGTTATTCTCCAGGGCAGAATGTTGCTGCCTGTAAGCATAGAATAAGCCCAGTCTTCCTGGCCTACCTTGAAGGCCAACAAACACCTGGTAGAGGCCAAGGTGGTTGGCCTGCCTATCCCGCTCGGAGTCTGTATAGATATCTATCCAGATAACTTTTGATGGCCTAATAGTAAATTGGGCATAGAGTTTTTTCCCCCTGTTGCTCTCGGATTTGTAGCCTTCGCCGTTACCGAACATCAACTTATATGAGATAGTTCCCGCTTTATTTAGCGGGCCACTCAGGGAGATTCCAAGGTCACGGGCAGATCCCATTTTTTGCAGGTCGCAGGGGGTCTTCTCCAGTACCCTGTACTGCCAGAAAGGTTCCAGACTTTCCCAGGTTGGAGTCGGTATAAGCCCAATCTGAACCCGTTGACCAAGCACAGTCCAACCAAGGAAAGCATCCTTAATAAATGGAACCAGTAACGCATCGGAGCTAAAGTCTCCGGCTGAACTGGTTTCGATCCGAAATCTAAAAAAGAGGGAAGGGGAGACAACCTGGTCATAGTAAAGGTTTATGCGACGAAACCAGAATCCATGGTTGCCCTGGAAAATGCTGTTGCTGTGGCTGCATACAATGTAGTACTCGGAAAAGATTTCGCCATGGATGGCAGGTCTTACTTCTCCGGTTGCCGCGCGGATGGCAAGGAATAACATGACCAGGAGCCAGGCGGGTGATATAAATAGTCTGTTTTTGCGCGGAAATGAAGAGGGCAAGAGCGGCTTTTGTCTATAGATCATAGCGACTGTCTATGTTAGGTCAACAAATTAATAAATTCATAATTCAATTAATATCATAATAATATTTGGTCGTTTGCTTTGTCAAGCGATTTTTTCGTTATGATCAAGTCTGAATATGAAGAGGGGCGAAAGTATACCTGAAAATCAGTTTCTTATTATTTCTTTGGGCCACAGTTTTTGCGGGTAGCGGCCGGATTCAATCAGCTGCCGGATGCCGGCCTGGACCCAGGGCCGGTCTTCCTGGTAGGTCACCCCGTACCACTGGTCCTCGGTGGTCAGCACCCTGACCCGGGCCTTTTTCTCCCTGGACAGGGCGCCCACCACCTCCGGTATGT
>QUAH01000007.1 GCA_003426165.1 Candidatus Saccharicenans subterraneus | reverse complement strand
TAGACAGGCTCAAGGAAAGGCTGTGGCGGCTGCAAAAAGTTAAGAAAAACTGCCCAAATTTTCGTATAGATTCTTACGTGAGGCAATGATTATGCTTTCATATAGATTTTCTCGTGAGGCAACAGGGTACTTTTTTTCAGGTAGCTCCTGTTTCCCAATTAAATGATTATATAAGTCTTTTCCTTATCTGACCGGGATTATGTTATCTTATACGCCATCGGCAAAGTCCGAAGAACTTGTCAGACCACTGATGCAACCTCAGCCGTGGCTGCTCGGCTGACGACATGGCCAACGTGGCCGCCATCTGCAGCCTGATGGCCTGAGAAATTTATATTCAGAAAATAGAGGGGATTGACTCTCCGGCCAATCCCCTTTTTTTAATTACCCGATCTTACCTCTTCCCTGGTAATAACAAGAAGGCTGCCTTGCGTTCAAACTCATCCAGATACTCAACGAGGTAATGTTCTTCAAGACCAACACAGGGCAGGACGAAATAAATCCGACCCTCCTGACCAACTCCAAATAGGGTCGGAGCATAGTTGGGAATGAACTTTTTCCACCCAAAATACTTCCCCCCTATTACAGAAAAACCATATTTTTTGGCTGTCCATAAAAGGGCGTAATGGCCAAAGCTTTATTGCTGGCCTGAATTGGTCAGCCTGCCGTCGATTAAAGCCGGGGGTTTAAGGACTCAGGCATATCACAGTCAGACGCACCATTATTTCCGGTATGGACATAATATCGAGTTTCAATGTAGCGTATGAGACTGCTTTAGTCACTTTCGGCCTGGTATTCAGTTAGACTGAATCTACATCATCCCGGACAGGAACTCCAGAGTCCAGGCCGGAAGCAAACCTTGCCTTGAAAGCCCATCCATCGAGGCCCGGGAAATAAGAATTATGCCTTACCGGTTCGCCGGGCGGAGACCAGGGCGGCCAGGCCGATGGCATAGAACTTGGATTCCTCGCTATCGCCGCGGGATGTCAGAACACAGGGAGCGGTCGTTCCCATCACCAGGGCGGCCAGCCTGGCACCGGCCAGGATGGTGCAGGCCTTGTAGAAGACATTTCCGGCTTCAATGTTCGGGAAAATCAGGATATCCGCATCGCCGGCCCCTTCTCCCTTAAAGCCTTTAATGGCAGCGCTTTCCTTGGACAGGGCCAGGTCCAGGGCGGCCGGTCCTTCCACCCGGGCCCCTTTAATCTGGCCACGCTCGGCCATAACCTTGATGATGGCGGCGTCCACCGTCGACGGAACCTTCTGGCTGACGGTTTCTACCGAGCTTAGGATATAGGCATACGGGTTTTCAATACCCAGGGCCTGGGCCACCTCGATGGCGTAGCCCAGGATTTTAACCTTCTGCTCCAGGTCGGGCAGCACCAGGATGGCCACGTCGGAAACGATCAGCAGCTTGTGGTAAGCGGGAATCTCCAGCACCGTCACATGGGAAAGAAGCCCGTTGGGCGGAAGCAACCCGTTTTCCTTGTCCAGGATGGCCTTCATGTAATCCGGCGTGCCCACCAGGCCCTTCATCAGGATGTCGCCCTGGCCTTCGCGGACCATTTTGACCGCCTGTTTCAGGGCAGCCTTGTTGTCGGCCAGGTTGATTATGTTAAAAATGGAAGCGGAAAGGCCATGCTTTTCGGCCACCTCTTCAATTTTCTTCTTGTTCCCAACCATGATGACTTCGACCAGGCCCTCGACCTGGGCCCGGGAAACGGCCTCGATGGTGTGGGGGTCTTCCCCGCAGGCCACCACCAGCTTCCTGGCGGGTAGCCCCTTGGCCTCTGAAACGATATCTTCCAGTTTCTTGATCATGGTTTATCCTCCCTGATTTCATTTTCGTATATCCTGGCCTTTTCCTCGCCTCTCAGGACTCTAAGGGCCCCTTCCAGCAGGGCACTCATCTCGTCTTCACCGGGATAGAGGTAGAAGGGAGCGATAAACTGGCAGCGAGCCCTGACCATGTCCACGAAATCCCGGTAGTAAGCCAGGCCGCCGGTCAGGACTATGCCGTCAACTTTCCCTTCGAGCACCGTGGCCATGGCCCCGATCCACTTGGCCACGTTGTAGGCCATGGCCTGGATAATCAGGGTGGCCTTCGGGTCGCCGTTCTTGACCATTTCCTCCACGGCTCTCATGTCGTTGGTCCCGAGGTGGGCGACGATACCGCCTTTCCCGGCCAGCATCTTCTTGATCTCGGGCTTGGTATACTGGCCGGAGAAACAGAGCTCCACCAGGTCGGCGGCCGGCAGGCTTCCGGCTCTTTCCGGGGCAAACGGCCCGTCGCCATTGAGGGCATTATTGACGTCAACGACCTTTCCTTTTTTATGAGCGCCGACACTGATCCCGCCACCCATATGGACCACAACCAGGTTCAGCTCTTCATAAGGTTTGCCCAGGTCCCTGGCCGCCTGGCGAGCCACCTTCTTCTGGTTAAGGGCATGCAGGATGCTCCGGCGCCTGATCATCGGCAGCCCGGTTATCCTGGCCACCTCCTCCAGCTCGTCAACCACCACCGGGTCGACGATGAAGGCTGGAATGTTCAGTTCGCTGGCAATGGTGTGGGCAATCATGGCCCCCAGGTTTGAAGCATGCTCGCCCTGGACCTCGGCCCTGAGGTCTTCCAACATTTTTTCCGTCACGGCATAGGTCCCGCTCGGAATGGGTCTCAATAGGCCGCCCCGGCCAACCACGGCCCGGAGCGATTCCTTTGGAAGGCCGGCCCTGGCCAGCTCTTTCAGGATGACTTCTTTACGGAATTCGAACTGGTCAATGATTTTGGGATATTTCTGGATTTCTTCCAGGGGATGGGACAGGTTGACCTTGAGAATCTCTTTTTCATCGTCAAAGACAGCGATCTTGGTTGAAGTTGAACCCGGGTTGATGACCAGAATTCTCCACGACATTATTACCTCCCGATGATTGCCGAACCGTAAGAAAGTTAAAGATTACCAAGCAAATAACCTTCTGGCGGAATTCAGGTTTTGCCTGTTTTAAGAAAAACTATTATATACGATAAAAAGCCCTGAAAAAAAGTAGAAAACTAATTTTTTTTAGCTCGAGGCAGGCCGGGAAAGGTCGAATTTCTTTACCAGGAGGTGGGGGTGGTAGGAGAGCTTTGATTGGCGTAACCCCGGAATCCCGGCATCCTGTTCCCGGTTTATGTACTTGAATTCCTTCCAGATGGTCCTGGCACATTCCCGGTTAAGGAATTGATGTAGGCCGGCAATTTCGCGGCTGGCCAGCTCCACGTGCACAACCGCAGTTTCAGCGTTTAGCTTCTCGCCAAGACAAAAGCCTTCGACCTGGCCGTTGATGATGGCCACCATCCCGGACAGCCCCATGGCTTCAAAATTTCCCAGGGCTTCCTTTATGGCCCGGGAGGCAGCCCGGCCACGCTCATCCATAACCCGGTTTTCTTCGGGGCTGTTGGCCTCCCAGCGATCAACCAGCCTCAGGCAACCACCTATTTCTGATCGGGCCAGAGGCCTCAGCTCTGGCTGAAAATTTTTCTCAAACTTCTTGATCTGATTTCTCTTGCCGTCGTATTTTTTACCTTTCAGATTACACAGGTCTTCGGTCAGGTAAACATAGTCAAAATTATCGCGGTCTTCCCTGACCTGGTACTTTGCCCCGATCTTCTTAAGGAACTTTTCCGAAACGCGGGAAAGTCGCGGAGCCACGGACAGGCAGGCCTCGACTGTCTCTTCCAGGCGGCTGTCCCCCACCGGCTCCAGGAAGTAGGCCGGCTCATCGGGCGGCTGGCAGAAAAGGCAGAGGTTCCCGTTGATCAGAGTCAGCTGCGGCCTTTCCCAGTGCCGCCAGATGTAGAGGTTGGCAAAGGTCAGCTCGCAAATTTCAGGCTGGAAAGCTTCGAAATACTTATTAACTTCGTCCAGGTCGGCCAGCTCTACCGGTTTCATCTGGGGGAAGGAAGGAATCATGTTGCACCTGTTATGGAGTAATTGCCCGATTTTCAGAAAAACTTGGTTTAAGGGCAGACCCTCTTTCAGGAATTAAGAAAGGCTTGATTTCCGAATCCTCCAAGGCCGGATGGTCTGAATTATTGGAACAGCTATCCATTATTAACATTTTTGTCTGCTTTCCGGAGCAGGACCACGCACTTATCCCGGTCACAGCCCGCGCACCAGGCCGGGTCCTTTTTCAGGACTTCCGGCACTTCTTCCACCCGGGCAAAACCCAGCTTCTCGTAGAAACCCGGGACAGTGGTCAGGAGATAGACATTTCTTCCGGCCAGGTTCTTCAGGGCTTCCTCCACCAGCCTTTTCCCCACACCCATATCCCGGTACTCTTCCAGAACGCCCACGGCCACCAGCTCCAGGAATTCGCCAAAGTCCCGGATCCCCAGAATCGCGACTATCTTTCCCCGTTCTTCGGCCACAAAGAAGGAGTCGTTTTCCATGCCGGCATAGTCGAGGGCCAGCCGCCAGGCAATCCTGACGACGTAGGGCATATCCTGTGGAGAAGCTTTTCTGATTATCATTTTGATTTAAGATTATACCAGAATTAAGGCCTGTTAATAAGGCTTCAAAAAGAATCGACCGGCTTTGAAAACTATGGTTTATTTCTTATTCAAAGTAACCGGTTTCAGCAGCAGGTCCTGGTAGTCGTAGCTGAAGTCCACGTCGGAGGAAAAGGGCAGCATCTTCACTTCTGAAATTTTTCCCTCGTGGTCGAGATTGAAAGTAACGAAGGCATCGGCCCTCAGCTCCCGGTCAAACCAGCGGGCCACAAAGGTGTCGTAATGCCAGTGCTCCAGCTTTCCATAAAGTTCCGGGCTGTGCTTGAACTGCATGGTCAGCTGTCCGTTTTCCAGTTTAATCTCAACCTCGCCGTACCAGGCATCCCGGTAAAGTCCGGCATATTCCTGGAGGGGCAGGGAAGGCCTGGTGTCTTTCTTCCTCGAAGCATAGATTTTATCCAGCTCTTCCTTCGACCTCCGGGCATTTCTCTCGTTAAATTTTCTGTAGGCCTCAACCCAGTCAAATTTCGGGGCCTTCAGGTAATAATCAACAATCTGGTAGGTCAGGGAAGAAAAAGCCGCCGTGGACTCCTGGTTGGTTAGCACGGTAACACCCAGTCCTATCTCCGGCATCAGCCAGACCTGGGAAACATAGCCCTCCAGGCCTCCGGTATGAGTGAGGACTTTGTAGCGCCGGTAATCGCGAATCCTCAGCCCGAGAGCATAACCGTTGAAATTCATGGCCGCGGGTTCCAGCTCCGGCGCCGGCTTGGAGACAGGTATGGGAGTGGCGATGTTGGTTATCTCATTCAGCGCTCTTTCCGAAACCAGCTGGCTGCCGTCGGCCAGTTTTCCGTTATTAAGCAGAACCAGCATCCACCTGGCCATGTCCTCGGCACAGGAATTTATTCCGCCGGCCGGGTTGACGTTTTCGGTGAGATAGAGTGTCTTTACGGGTACGGCCTTTCCTTCGAGCGGAACGTGTGGCCAGGCCCTGTTTTCTTCCTTAGCCACCAGGGCACAGCTGGTGTTGCTGAATTCCATTCCGACTTTTTTCTGAATCTTTTCCCGGACGAAGTCTTCCCATCTCAACCCGCTCACCCGCTCCAGGAGTTCACCGGCCACCACGAACATGATGTTGTTATAGGCATAGCGGGTCCGGAAGGAGCTGCTGGGCCTGATGTATCTAACCCGCCTTAAAATCTCCTCCCGGTTGAGGTCTGAAGCCGGCCAGAGCATCAGGTCGCCTGCTCCCAGGCCCAGGCCGCAGCGGTGGCAGAGAAGGTCGCGGACCGTAATTTCGCGGCTGACGGCCGGGTCATACATCTGGAAATCAGGCAAGTAATCTATGACCGGGGCATCCCAGCGAATTTTCCCCTCGTCCACCAGCATGCCCAAAGCTACAGCCGTGAAGACCTTGCTGTTGGAGGCGATGCCGAAGAGAGTCCGGGCATCAACCGGGTCCGGTTCGCCCAGCTTTTTTACTCCGTAGCCTTTGGCCAGCAGCACCTGGCCGTCTTTGACGATAGCCAAACTCAGCCCAGGCACTTCAAAGGTCTTCATCACCCGGGCCACGGTGGCTTCAAGGTCAGGCGGCAGGCTTGCCTTCTGCGGAGTCCTGGTCCCCTGGGCCAGCGCCGGCAGTCCGGCAGAGACCAGGGTTAAGAGAACAAAGACCAGCAAAAGGGACGTCCGGGTGCGTCTGGTTAAGTATGACCACGCATTATTCCTGCATTTCATTTCAACCACCTCCAATGAAGGTAAGAGATCATGTTTTTATAACAGGCCGATTTTAACATTTTTTAGGTGTGGCTAAAAAATATTTCCCAGTCCCGGAAAATTAAAAAAAAATCAATCACCTTACAATAATTCAGTAAAAGGACCTCAACAAACGAATAACAATACCCAGGATGTTTATTATTAACCACGGGGCACAGTTAACACTAAGCATCCGGATAAAAAACCTTTATCCGTTCCAGAGGCCATAGCCCGGCCTGCGAAGTCCATCCCATGCAACCCGATGCCTGGCAGAACCGGATCCGGGCCAGCCCCCCAGCCTGCCTGAAAATTAAAGGGGGCCTACCTCCGGCAGGCTTTGCGTGTGCCCAGGATACCGCCCTGCAGGAACAAGCCTGCTCCCAGGACAAAACCAAAGTTATACCAGTTGCCGTTGTTGTGGACTTCGTAAATCCTGACATTCTTGCTGAACAGGGAAACGATGAAGGTAATGGGCGAAATTAGCCCGTGCCAGAGTCCCTTCCAGAACCCGGCTACCTTGCCCTTGGCGCCGGGCGTCTTTTCCAGGTCATTTGGACCCGGGGCACAACCGGTCAGCAACAGGAGGACACACAGCAGGAGGCAGACCATGGCAATGGTTTTCATAACCTCTCCTTTCTAAGCTAAGACCCTTGCCTTCTTATATCCCTTAATTATCCAGGGCTGTCAAGTGATAATTAAGGTGGAGTTTAATGCCGTACAGCCATCCCACCCAGTCCTCCTATCCAACTTAAATCAGAAAAGGCCTGTTGAGGCACCCAAATCCTGCCATTGCTGGCACAATATTTGCTGTATTATTAAGAGCGGGAATAATGCGATAATGATAACAGACATCGCATTTTCCAAAGATGTAACCTTTAAGGGACAGAACATCCCGGAAAAAGGACATTAAAGCCGGAGGGGATCATGAAAGCAAAAATTATGATGATCACGGCGCTTTTTCTGGCTGCCTTGACCATGACCGCCTGCGATCTCCTGGACCAGAACAACGGATTGAAGTTCCTGGCTGACTATCAGAAAAACCCGGACGGGACCATCACCTTTACCCTGACCATCAGAAACGAAGGCAGTAAGACCCTGGACCTGGTCTCCGCAACTTCCCAGATCTACGACCTTGAGGTCTACCAGGAACCGGGAATCCTGATCTGGAACTGGGCCTATGGCCAGAGTTTTCCTCAGGTCATTACCACGGTAACGCTCCAGCCGGGGGAACAGAAGACCTACCAGGTAACCTGGAATGGCCGCTCCAACCAGGGCGACCCGGTGCCCTCAGGCTCATATAGCGTCAGGGCCAGGCTGGTTACCGAACCTTCCGCCAGCTACAGGTTCGAAATAACCATCTAAAGAACTTTGCAGAAAACAGGCAGGCTGTTCAGGCAGCCCGTGCATTGATTTACGCCTCCAGAAGCCTGCCCGCCTGACCTTCTGTCATTCATCCTGGAAAACCAGGGTTTCCCAAGAAAGGTTGCCATCCTTTGCCCTAAAAACTTAGAATAATCTCTAAAATCAAGAATGAAAGGGAAAAAGATGAAAAGGCATTTTTATCAGGGCAGGCAACTTGATAAATATCATCTTTTCATTTCCTTCTATCTGATGGTCATATTAATTACCGCAGCTCCGACTGCGAGAGCCCAGGAAGACCGGTACGTGCCGGAAACAGACCCGCTGGTGCTCCAGAAGCTCGAGGCCTGGCAGGACCTTAAATTTGGCCTGCTGATGCACTGGGGGCCTTACAGCCAGTGGGGCATCGTCGAGAGCTGGTCCATCTGCCCCGAAGATGAAGGCTGGTGCCGCCGCAGCCTGGAAGATTATTACGAATACGTCAAGAAGTATGAAGGGCTGAAGAAAACTTTCAACCCTGTTAAATTCGACCCCTCCCTCTGGGCCCGGGCGGCAAAAGAAGCCGGCATGCGATACGTAATCTTCACCACCAAGCACCACGACGGCTTCTGCATGTTCGACACCAGGTATACTGACTACAAGGTCACCGACCCGGAGTGTCCTTTCAGCTCCAACCCCAGGGCCAACATTACCAGGGAAATTTTCGATGCCTTCAGGAAGGAAGGTTTCTGGGTCGGGGCATACTTTTCCAAGCCCGACTGGCATTCTCCCTACTACTGGTGGCCGAACTTCCCACCCCGTGACCGAAACGTCAACTACGACCCGGAAGCCTACCCCGAGCGCTGGGCCAAGTTCGTTGAATACACCCATAACCAGATCCTGGAGCTGGTGACCGAATACGGACGGGTGGACATCCTCTGGCTGGACGGCGGCTGGGTGTCCAGGAAGTCCCCGGAAGAGCTCAGACAATATTATGAACGACGGCTCAAAGACAGCAAATCCGGATACCTGAAAAGCCAGGTCATCAACCAGGACATCCTGATGGATGAACTGGTGGCCAAATGCCGGGAAAAGCAGCCCGGGTTGATCGTGGTTGACCGGGCCGTGGCCGGCAAGAACCAGAACTACTTGACCCCCGAAAACGTCGTTCCCGATAAGGCTCTCCCCTATCCCTGGGAATCGTGCATAATTTCGGGAGGGGGCTGGTCATACACGCCGGATGCCAGGTACATGAGCGGTCGCCAGGCCATTCACCTGCTGGTGGACATCGTGGCCAAGGGCGGAAACCTGCTGCTCAACATCGCTCCCGGTCCCGACGGCACCTGGCAACAGGGGGCCTATGACCTGCTCAAAGAATACGCCGCCTGGCTGAAGGTTAACGGACAGGCCATTTATAACACCCGGGCCCTGCCACCCTACAAGGAAGGCAAGGTATGCTTCACCAGGGGTAAGGATGGTTCTGTTTATCTTATCTACCTCGCCGATGAGGGCGAAACACTGCCTGAAAAGATAAAGTTGGAAGCCTTCAAACCTAAGGCCGGGGCACGCCTGTCGATGTTGGGAACCTCGCAGAAAATTTCTTATAAGATAGCTGGCCAGGGCTTTGAGATTTCAATTCCTCCTTCTTTGCGCCACAATCCTCCCTGTAAATACGCCTGGGTTTTCAGGCTGACCGGGGCAGCCACATGAGTTGACAAACCTGCCATAGCTTCCTATTTTTTTATTAAGGGAAAGAAGGGGCCTGGCCCGCATTGATAACCGGAGCTTCTTCTGTTTCCCGCGCCCCTTCTTATTCCTCTGGAAGGAGGTAAAAATGAGAAGGGGAAAAGCAGGGTTCCTGGCTTTAATCCTGGCTTTATTCCTTGGCTTTATCTTTTGGCTATCATCCGCCACAGTTTTTACCTTCGGCGAAACAGCAGTCAAGCTGCCGGCTGGTTGCCAGGTTGAAATTAAACCCGGCCATATAGCCTTCCACCTGGCAGAGGGCCGCCTGGAACTTATCCCCGAAGCCGATAACCTCAAGGTCCGAACCGTAGATAAAAATGGCAAGGTGGTCTATACCGGGACCCAGGGTCGGGTCTTTGCCGAGTGCCAGCCAGAAAAATTCAAAAAGCTCAAGGTCACCGATGCCGACTACAGGTTTATAAGGTTTGCTCTTGGCAAGCCGGAGCCCGACCCGGCTGGCCGGGGAGTCCTGATTCCCAAAGGCACCAGGATCGAAAAAGTTGAGGAAGACCTCTACCGCTTCCACCTGGAGAACGGCGAAGTGATTTCCTTCAAGTGCAAGGCTGCTGGTGAAGATAAAATAGGCGATTGCACCCGTTACACCAGGGACGGAAAAATCATGTACACCAGGACCAAGGTTAAACTCTGCCGGATGAGCTCACTCGAAGAACTTAAATCATTGCCTTCGACCCTTCCGGAACAGCTGTGGGTCCAGTTCGTGACAGAAAGTAAGGGCTGAAATCCAGTCTGGAACTCGGAGGGTCAGACAAGACCTCTAGGCTTACAAGCCCCGGCTCTAATTTCAAGACCCGACCGAATCCACCAGGTTATAAAAAGCTACCCGCCCCAGCAATTCTTCAATTATTACCAGGATAAGGCCTAATGCCGGGAAGGCCATGTCCGCAGGATTCTGGATCCTCTCACCGGCATGGCTGATCAAGAGAAAAGCCAGGGCAGCCAGCAGCATGACCAATCGCAGGACAAAAACTAACTGCCAGGAGCGAGACCTCGAAGCCCCCGCCTCGGGCAGTGGAAATAGTCCCGACACCTGGTCAAATAAAAGAAGGCCCATTAAGGCCAGTGCGGTCAGCAGAACCGCCGCCCACCAGTAAAGCTTTCCAAGCCAGGGCAGCATCAGTGCCGGCGAACCAGTTCTCTGGAAAAACAGCATGGCCAGGGAGCCCACCAGGAAAGCCGTCATGAAGAAAAAGAAGGCGGTCCGGCTGCTTTTCCATAACCTGACCCCGGCCAGGCAGTGTAACCTGGACATCACATAGATGACTATCAAACCGCTAAGGCCGGTAAGCACTACCAGCAAGGCCATCGCCAGGCCTGAGGCTCTCATGATAAGCAGAAATTCCAGGGCAACCAGAAACAGGAAAAAAATCCCCAGGCTGGCAATTTCCCGGTTCAGCCAGCCGGGCTGAGCTTCTCTGACAGGAAGGTAGACCGATAGCGACTGCCCTCGATGAAACAGGGAGACCAGAACCGACAGGCCGACCAGCCCCAGCAGGGCCAGGCCCCAGCGGTCGGCCGCCCGGAACAGCCAGCGGTTCTCCCATGACCGCTGCAGTAATGCCGGCCCGAAGGCCAAGATGAAAACACCCACCGAAGATTGCACCAGGAAGGTAAAAAGCACCAGGGGCCATTCTTTCAGCTTAAGCATCTGTTAACCTTTCGCTGGCCGCCGGGGTTAGCTCAAAAGGGCGATTTCCCTCTCCTTCAACGGCCTGCGATATTTGCCACATTTTACACTTTTGCCTGTCTTATTTCTTCTTTTTTCTTTAACGACGGACATCACCGAGCAATCCGAAAGGATTGCCACCCCTGTTTTTCTGTCCTGAAGACATCGGTCCAGGTCAACTGAAAAACCAGTCTCCCACCCTGTTCTGCTTTCCCCGAACTATTTCCGGTCGAGCGGTTTTTGATATTTTTTCTGGCCAAGGGGCTGCCACTCGCCGTAAGATTCTTCAACTATCCGGCACCGCCCCTCCGACGTCCAGGTGAAGCCGTAGTTATAGCCGAACCACAGGTATTTATCACCGCCGCCGTTCTCGGTGGTGATGACATAGCGGGCGGCCACGTTGCCGATGCCCAGGGCCCGGCCTCCGGGTGTCTCCACGTCGCCCTTGTTGGCGTCAAAAGGAATCCAGCCGTAAGGCGGTAGGTATATCTCGTTCCAGCGGTGGAAGACATCGTCGAAGCTGGCATCGTCGCCCCGCAGGCTGACCGTGCCCACGTATCGGGCCGGCACTCCCAGCGCCCGGCAGAGGGCAATAAGCGAATAGGTGTACTCGGAGCAGGAAGCGGTTCCGCGCCGCAGGACGGTCGGGGCCGGGTTCCAGCCGCCCACCGGCTTCAGGTTGTAGCTGAGATGGTCAATGAGGTACTCGTAAATTTTCCTGGCGATCCAGTAGGGATTCTTTTCGTTGCCGGCGATCTTGCGGGCCAGCTCCTGGATAAAGGGGTCGTTGATACAGTACTTATCACCGTCAACCAGGTACTTTTTCTTGATGTCCTCCGGGATCTGGTCCAGTCCGCCGACCTTATCAGGGTAGATAAAATACTCGACCGCATAAATCCTGGCCTTAACCGACCAGCCCGGCTGGACAATCCCTGGAGCCTTCAGGTTCTTATAGCTGAAATGGGCGATTTTCTGGCCCCAGGCATCGGTAATCATTTCGGCGGGTTTCTCCAGGAACTCCACCGGTCCGAGGAGTTTCTGGTTGTCCCGGTCTTCGGGCAGCGGCAGATAGATATCAAGGCTGGTGGCGGTACCCGGGCCGTAGTTACGGAATTCCTTCACGAACCTGAGCTCCAGCTCTTTCTCGTCCCACAGGCTCATGATGTCTCGGTCAAAAACCTTGATCCTGTAAATTTCATCATTCTCGTAATCGACATTCCAGAGATACTCCCCGTCGAAGGCCAGCCCGGCCGGCCAGGGCCCGTAAGAACGAAGCGAGGACAGGCACCAGCCCGTAGCCGGGTCCACCAGGAAAACCCGGTCCAGGGCCCGGTCGGTCACCCAGAGATACCGGCCGTCAAATTCCAGGCCGGCCGGCTCGGCACCCGGAGCGGCAAAAGTCTGGATCATCATACCGTCGACCGGGGAAACCCGGAGGAGGCTCTTGTTGCGGACATCGGTCATCCACAGGTCTTTACCATCCCAGGCCAGGTCCCGGGGACGGTCGCTGTTGGACTCCAGGGCCTTGAGCACGGCTCCGGTCTCCGGGTCCAGGCAGTAGACCAGTTTTTCAACCGCGTCCACGTGCCAGAGGTGCTTTCCGTCCCAGGCCAGCCCCTCCGGATGGTAGCCGGGCGAGTCAAAGGACTTAACCACCTTGCCCGAATCCGGGTCTATCTTGAAAATCTTGTCCAGGCGGCTATCGGCCAGCCAGAGATGCTTGCCGTCAAAGGCCAGACCGGTCGGCAGCGGACCCGGCGTCTTGATGACCTTGACCACATCCCCGACCCTGGCCAGGGCCGGCAAAACCAGCAGGCCGATGACAGCCAGTATCACTATTGCCCTTTTCATTTTCTCCCTCCTTACCAAAGGATGAGGCATTTCTTCTTTCAATAAATTATATAAACAATTCAGGTAAACATTCCACCTGCCCTGTTTTATCGTTCTGTCATTATCTTTTGAAAGCCCTCCAGCCAGGCCAGCCCGGTTGGTATTCAGCTTTAGCAGAAAGACTCCGTGCGGAACTGGCTCCTTTCAATCCTTGGGACCGGTTGCCCCGGCAATTCCGGCTGTCAGCATGAGGTTGGAGAACCCCTGTCCGTTTTTCGAACGAATATAGTCCTGATACATGAGTGCACGCAATCAACCCGGGGAGAGAAGGATTCAGAAATGAAGCTAACAGCCAGCCGGCGGGTTAATCAAAGGTTAAGGAAGAAGCCGTACTTTTTTAGCCAGAGCCGCTTGCGGCGGTAGTCGGGGAGATGCGCCTCCACCAGGTTCCAGAAGGCCCGGGAGTGATTTTTCTCCCTGGTATGGGCCAGCTCGTGGATGATGACGTAGTCAATTATTTCCGGCGGGGCCAGGATCAGCCGCCAGGTCAGGCTGACTGTCCCCCGGGCCGAACAGGAGCCCCAGCGGGTTGTAGCCGAAGACAACCTGAGCCTGGTGAACTTGAAACCGTTGAGCTCGGCCAGTTGCCTGGTCCGGAGACTGAGGTAAGCCAGGGCTTTTCGCCTGTACAGTTTCTTAAAAATCTCCCTGGCCCTTCCCTGCCAGCGAGCCGAAAGTACAAATTCTCTGCCCGTGAATTTCAGTGCCGGCCTGCCCTCGCCGGTTATCCTTAGCGGATACTCACTGCCCAGCCAGAGAAACTTCTCCCCTTCCACGAATTTCTTGGGTCGGAACATCTGCCGGCGCTTCTCGGCTTCAGCCAGCTTCTTCTCTATCCACCGACGGTGCTTTCGGATTATTTCATCTATGGCCGCCCGGCTGAGCCTTTCCGGGGCCCTGACTATCAGCTCCCCGCGGTCGTTAACTTCCAGCCCGACCGTCCTGCGCTCCGACCTGATTATTCTCATGACATTTTCTTCAGTTAACATTTATTACCGGCTATAAAGCATAGCTTTCTTTTCCCGGCCCTTCAAGATTATTCACCTGTTTTTTCCCCTCATATGCTTTAACTTTTACTCCAGAATAATCCTTTTTTAACGATTTGTTTTATGGATGCTCTCTCGGTCCGGACTTGCCGGGGGGCGGCGAATTGTGATAATTTTTATATTAGCGGGAAATAAATCGGCAAGGGAGAAAGGGGCGACCATGTCCGGGCCGGGCAACAGGCTCTTCGGGCGCCGGGTTATATCAGGCTGGTTGGCCTGTCTGCTGGCCCTGGTCCTGATATCCGCGGCCGGCTGCTCCCTGGAAAAAATGGCCCTCAAGAAAGCAGCCGGCATGCTGACCGCGCCTTCTTCTGGCAATGTTTTCACGGGCGACGACGACCCAGAGCTAATAGCCGGGGCTCTGCCATTCGCCATTAAATTTTATGAATCCCTTCTGGCTTCCCTGCCCGAACACGAAGGGCTGAGGTTGCGGACCGGCAGTCTTTATATAATGTATGCCAGCGCCTTCGTGCAGACTCCGGCCGATATGACCCCGGCCAGCGAAGTCGAGTCCCGCCAGGCCCAGCTTCTCCGGGCTAAAAAGCTTTATTTGAGAGGAAGAGACATCCTTCTGGCCGCGCTGGAAAAGAAAAATCCGCGCCTCCGGGAAGAGCTCAAGGCCCGGCAATTTAAAAAAGCCCTTTCGCCCTTCGGCCCGAAGGATATTGACTTTCTGTACTGGGCTGCGGCCGGCTGGGTGGCTGCCTATTCCATAGACCCGTTTGACATGTCAATCGGCCTGACCCTGCCCGAGGCTGCAGCCCTGATGAACCGGGTGCTGGAGCTTAACCCGAACTACGCCAGCGGGGCCGTTCACAACTTTTACATCCTGTATTACGGCTCCCTGCCCGAGGCCCTGGGCGGTGATGAGAACAAGGCCAGGGAACACTTCAGGCAGGCTGAAAAATTATGCGGAGACTCGGATACCTCTTATCTCCTGTCCCTGGCCACCACGGTGGCCGTCAAGAACCAGAACCGACAAGAATTTATCAGCCTGCTGAAGAAAGTGCTTGAGTTCGACCCCGACCGGGCTCCTCAGACCCGCCTGGTCAATACCCTGAACAAGCGCAAGGCGGCCTGGCTCCTGGAGCACGTGGATGATTTCTTCCTCCCGCCGGAAGAGGTACCAAAAGATTCGGAACAGGTTGAGAGAAAAAAATGAAAAAACTGATTCTTTCGGTCACTGCACTTTACTTAATTATGATCCTGGTTTTTTGCGTTGTTAGGCTGCAGGCCGCCATAGAAATTAAAATCGGCAGCGTGGCCCCGGAACGCTCACCCTGGCATAATGCCCTGCTTAAATTGGCCCGGGACTGGGAGTCGTCAACCGGCGGCCAGGTTAAAGTCAGGGTCTATCCCGGCGGCATCGCCGGCAGCGAGCAGGACATGATCCGGAAGGTCAGGCTGGGCGTGCTCCAGGGTGCTGTACTGACCAACATGGGCATGATGAAGGTTGAAAGATCGGTCCTGGTGCTCAACCTGCCTTTTCTTTTCAACTCCGATGAAGAATTTAACTTCGTCTTCCAGAGGTTAAGACCGATCTTTGAGACCAGGATAGAAGAAAGCGGTTTCAAGGTAATTCACTGGACCCAGTCGGGGTGGGTTTACTTTTACAGCAAGGGACCGGTTCTTAACCCTGACGACCTTAAAAAATACAAGATTTCGATCACCAAGGACGACCCGGACCTGGAGCAGGTCTGGAAAAAGATGGGGTACCAGGTTGTCCCCCAGGATCAGAAGGACGTGCTAATCGGGCTGGAAAGTGGGATGGTCTCGGCCACATACCTGCCGGCGGTGATGGCTGCCTCGGGACAGTACTTTGCCATTGCCTCCCATATGCTGGCCCCGAAGCTCTCCCCGCTGGTGGGCAGCCTGGTCCTGAGCCGGAAGACCTGGGAGCAGATCCCCGAAAATTTCAGACCGGCCCTGCTGGAAGCGGCCGAGCGACAGGCCCGGGCCCTGGCTGGAGAAATAACCAGCCTGGAGGAAGAGGCCATCAGGGCCATGAAAGAACATGGCCTGGTCATCAATTCTCCTTCTGATGGTGAAATGGCCCAATGGCGTGAGGCTTCGTCCCGGGCCATCCAGTCTCTGGTCGGAAGAATCATTCCGGCCGATATCTATGAAAAGACGATGGACTTTATCCGTGAATACAGGGCCAGGGGAAACCGGTAAATTTTTCCGGTATGTCTATCAACTGGAAGACATACTGGTCAACCTGGTAGTTCTGTCAGTAGCCTTTCTGCTTTGCTTTGAAATCATCGCCAGGAACTTTTTTCAGACCGGGATTAAAAATTCTACCGTTTACATCCAGCACCTGGTCCTGGTGGCCACCTTCCTGGCCGGGGCCATCACCTCCCGGCAGAAAAAACACCTGACCCTGGCCGCCAGGCTACCGCTCAAGGAGCCGGCCGCTACTGTTATTACTATCATTGTTCATATAATCTCGGCCGCCCTGACCTTCGCCTTTGCCGCCAGCGCCTTTTCATTTTCTCTCAATGCCTTCTCCACCTCAGACAAGGTCGGGTTCATTCCCAGACGCCTAATCGGCCTGGTCATGGTTCTCGGTTTCATCATCATGGCCACCAGGTTCATCACCTCAATAGAACCCAGGAGAAAAAGGGGGCTCTGGCTGCTTGTAGCCCTGGCCATAGCCCTGCTGATATCCACCGGTCTGATCCCAGGCGTCATCCGCGGACTTTCAGGACAGGAACCGGGAATGGTCCAGAACCTGGTGACCACCGTCCAGGACCTTCTGGCCTCACTGGCCACGCCTTTAATAATAATTCTCATCATCATGGCCTTTTTCGGAATGCCGGTGTTCGTGGTCCTGGGCGGAGCCGGCCTGCTGCTTATGGCCAGGAGCGAACTGCCCTTAGAAATCGTGGCCAACCAGGCCTATACCGTCCTCACCGATTATTCCATTCCGGCCATTCCCCTGTTTGCTGCCGCCGGATTCTTTCTTTCCGAGAGCCGGGCCGGGACCAGGCTGGTGGAGTTCTTCCGGGATGCTGTCGGCTGGCTGCCCGGTGGCCTGACCATTGTCACCGTCCTGGTCTGCGCTTTTTTCACCACCTTCACCGGAGGTTCCGGGATTACCATCATCGCCCTGGGCGGCCTCCTGCTGCAAATCCTGATGCAGGCCGGTTACAACAAGAAGTTCAGCGTGGGCCTGCTGACCTCTTCGGGCAGCGTCGGGCTGCTGTTCCCGCCCAGCCTGCCCATAATAATCTACGGAGTGACGGCCGGGGTCAGCATCAAGGACATGTTCCGCGGGGGAATCCTCCCGGGAGCCGTCCTGGTATCCGTCACCATAATCGCCGCCTTCATCTTCTCGGCCGGACAGAAAGTGGAAGGCCAGCCTTTCCGCTGGAAAAAGCTCCCGGGCTCTTTCAGGAAAGGACTGGGCGAAATACTCCTGCCCGTGGTCATAATAGGCCTGTACTTCGGTGGAATCACCAACCTCCAGGAAAGCGCGGCCGTCGCCCTGGTCTATGCCTTCCTCCTGGAAACATTTGTTCACCGCGAGTTGAAACTAAAGGATATCCCGCGGGTCATGACTTCCTGTGTCACCGTCTTCGGCGGAGTGCTGGTCATCCTGGCCGTGGTTAATGGCCTGTCCTATTACATCATCGACACCCAGCTTCCCCAGCGGCTGAGCGAGTGGCTGGGTACGGCCATTTCTTCCCGGTATCTTTTCCTTCTGCTGCTAAACCTGGCCCTGCTGGTCGTGGGCTGCTTCCTTGACATCTACTCGGCCATCCTGGTGGTAGTCCCCCTTATCGTGCCCCTGGCCGGGGTTTTTAACATTCACCCGGTGCACCTGGGAGTGATTTTCCTGGCCAACCTGGAACTGGGTTACCTGACGCCGCCGGTCGGGCTTAATCTCTTCCTGGCCTCCTACCGCTTCAACGAGCCCATGGGCCGGGTTTATAGAGACGTCCTCGGTTTCATGATGCTGCGGCTGGCTGCAGTTCTCCTGATCACCTACCTGCCTTTCCTGGCTACGGCTCTGCTCTGAGATTGCTGATAATTTCGGGCAAGCGCGTTAACGAAACCCGGATCTCGTATTCTCTCTATTAATTTTTTTATTCCCGTTAACTATTCTTTTTATTGCTCCCCTCTTTCCCTGGAAGATAGCTTCCGGACTTTGGCCGCCACTTCTCTGCCTCTTCCCGGTCTCCACCATTTCCAGCCCACCACTTAAAAGCCCGGCCGGGGAAGGATACAAAAACCACCCGCCCTGAATTTTCCAGGCCGTACCTTGAGGGCCAACCCCCAATTTCCTGTTGACTCAACCCTGGCAAGCTAATAAATTAAAAAAGACTGACTACCCGAAGGAGAGGTCAGATGGGCGAAACTTCAAGAAGAAATTATTACATGGTCTTTTTGATCTTCCTGACCTTTTTTGTCATCTCTTTCCTGACCAACATCATGGGGCCACTCATACCCGATATCATCCAGAGCTTCAGCCTGAGCCTGGCCCTGGCCGGCCTGCTTCCCTTTTCTTTCTTTATCGCCTACGGGGTGATGTCCATCCCGGCCGGCTTCCTGGTGGAAAAGTACCGGGAAAAGGCGGCCATGCTCCTGGCCTTCTCCGTGGCCTTCTGCGGAGCCCTGCTCTTCGCCCTGTTTCCCGGATACCTGGTGGCCACGATTTCGCTTTTCCTGATCGGGCTGGGCATGGCCATCCTGCAGGTGGCCATAAATCCCCTGCTCCGGGTTTCGGGTGGCGAAGAGCACTTCGCTTTCAACTCGGTCCTGGCCCAGCTCATCTTCGGCGGGGCTTCCTTCCTCAGCCCCAGGCTTTATTCCTACCTGGTCACCAGCCTGCCGGTGGAGGAAAAGCACAACGTCCTGCTCGACAGCCTCCGCCGCCTCGTCCCGGAAAGGCTGCCCTGGGTTTCTCTCTACTGGGTCTTCGCGGTGACCACGGTCCTGATGCTGATCATCCTGTTTATCTCCCGCTTCCCACGGGTGGAACTCAAGGAAGAAGAGAAGGCGGGGACCTGGGGCATATACAAGATTCTTTTCAGGAAAAAAATAGTCCTTCTTTATTTTCTGGGCATAATGGCCTACGTCGGGACAGAACAGGGTGTGGCCAACTGGATTTCCCAGTTCCTGAAAACCTACCACGGGCTCGACCCCCAGACGGCCGGGGCCCGGGCTGTTTCCTATTTCTGGGGCCTGATGACCCTCGGCGGCCTGCTGGGCCTGGTTCTTCTCAAGCTGTTCGACAGCAGAAAAGTTCTGCTGGCGGCTTCGCTCCTGGCCATGGCCACCCTGACCCTGGGGCTGTTCGGCCCGGCCGCGCTCGTCACCCTGAACCTCAGGATCCCGCTGATTTATTCAGGTCAGGTTGAGATTTACACCTTTTCGGTTATCGGTTTTTTTGCCTCGGTCATGTGGCCCATCATATTTTCCCTGGCCCTGAACTCGGTTGACAGATACCACGGGGCCTTCTCCGGCATCCTGTGCACCGGCATCATCGGTGGTGCCCTGGTTCCGCTCCTGGTGGGCTGGCTGGGCGACCACCTGGGACTGCGCCAGGGAATGTTTGTTCTGTACCTGACGCTCGGCTTTATTCTGAGCATAGGAATCTGGGCCCGGCCCCTTATCAGCAACGAGACCATCTGGCTGAGGAAAAAGAAAAAGCTGGCCGCCGCGGCCCAGGCCGGGCCGAATTAATTCCTGTCAAACCAGACCCCAGGGAATCCAGGCCGCCCGGTCCCCGGCGTTCATCAAATAATCATTTTCAGCAATACTCAGCTGTCAAACAGACCCTTCAGTATTCAGGATTGCACTCAAAATTTATTAACCTGCGGCGCGAGTTCGCCGGCGCGATCGCTTCTGGCAGGTCAGCCCACCGGGCTCTAAATCATCGGGCCGGCAAGAGATCAGACCCCGCAGAAGCAAAATAATTTTTTGGCTGATGGAAAGCCGGGCCTCAACTTTCAGACGGTCTGCTTCCCTCCCAATTCAACCACGGAGTAGGTTTGGGACTGATTACCCAGGTATTTACAACTGCCCGCAGCCAGGCCGGCTACAGCTCCCTGGCCGCCCTGACCACGTCTGGTAATCGGTTGCCTGGCCGAGATGGCCTGTTCCGGAGATAGCCCAGCCTGACATATGAATGAACGTTCATATATTAAGCAGCCTGGCGGACCGACAGATAATTTCTCCGAAAACAGCCAGGCCCTTCCCCCAGCTTGCAGTCCCCGCCGATTTTATGTTAAAGATGAACCAACGGAGAGGGAAAATGGCCATAGTTGGAGTGGACCTCGGCGGCAGTAACGTCCGGGCTGGCCTGGTCGAGGGCGAGCGGCTGCTCAAGATAGCCGTCCGCGAAGTCCGCAGCCAGGGCCGGGCCGAGGAAGTCCTGGCCGACCTCAGGTCTGTCCTGGAATCGGTCCTGACGCCCGAGGTTAAAGGAATAGGACTCGGTGTTCCCAGCGTGGTTGACCTGGAGACCGGAACCATCTACGACGTCCAGAACATCCCGGCCTGGAAGGAAGTGCCGATAAAAACCATCCTGGAGTCCGAGTACAACATTCCGGTCTATGTCAATAACGACGCCAACTGCTTCGCCGCCGGAGAAAAATACTTTGGCCAGGGTCGCCCCTACCGGAACCTGGTAGGCCTGATTATCGGCACGGGCCTCGGCGCCGGAATTATTGCCGACGGGCATCTTTACTCCGGCACCAGTTGCGGGGCCGGCGAATTTGGCATGCTACCCTACCTGGATGCCAATTTCGAGCGCTACGCTTCTGGGCAATTTTTCCTAAAATCCTTTGGGCAACAGGGACGAGAACTATTCCAAAAAGCCTCAGCCGGCGACCAGGAAGCCCGCCGCATTTTTGCCGAGTTCGGTCGACACCTGGGAGAAGCCATCAAGGCCATCATGTATGCCGTGGACCCGGAAGCCATCATCCTGGGCGGTTCGGTCAGCCGGGCCTATGAATTTTTCAGGGAGTCCATGCTGGAAACGGTCTCCACCTTTGCCTACTCCATCGCCCGGAACCGGATAAGAATCATGCCCTCGACCACCGACAACATCGCCATCCTGGGGGCAGCCGCCCTGTACCTGGACAGCCCGCGGTGAGCGGCGGTTTAGATTAACTGATCATTCAAGTCTCATCGGCCCGGACAGGTTCTTATTTTAATTTTATCTAATAACCAAGTGCCAAACAGTCTGATTAACAGTAAACGACCCTTAAAACTGATTTAGTCAAAACCCGTATATTTACTGAATCTAAAGGTTTCGTCTTAAAAGATATCACCGGGCCCGGTCTGCAACAGAGCCCCCCAGCTTTATGAAATTTCTTTGATCTTTTCAGACGCCGGATATCACCTTCCTGGGAACCAGCCCGATTCCCGTACCTGAAATTTTCCGGCAGACCCGGGCTAACAACCAGAGTTCCGATGCGGGTTGATGGTCAAGGTCGGCCTTACCTTGATTGCGCATGCGGGAAGCCGGGGCCATTATTATAATCAATCCGCTATCAGTCGATTCTCCAGGGCAGCCGCCACCCCGGCCAGCAATTTTTCAGAGTTCTTACCCGAAGCCACCAACAAAAACAGATCCGTCCCGTTCAGGATGGCCAGGGCTGACTTTTCCGCCGAAACCAGGGCCGGCCGTTTCTTTCCCCACACCCTGAGTTGAATCTGCCTGCCGCCATTAACCTCTTTTTTAAGCCTCTCCAACAGGTACTTTTCCAGGTTCTCGGACGGAAACCAGCCTTCCTGGAACAGTCGTACCACCTGGCCGTCGGGTCCCTTCAGGGCCAGAAGCGTTCTATCCGGCCAGACCCCATCCAGTTCGGCGAAAGTAAAACCATCCGGAGCCCTGAGCCCGAGCTGAAGCCCCGGGTTCCAGTAGCGGTTATCCTTTACCTCGTAGAGAGGTTGGTTTTGATTAATCTTAACTGTCCGTCCCTTCAGGCTGAATTCAAGCACTTCAACCGACACCGAACCGAAAAACTTCTGGGCAGCCACCAGGCTTCCACCCGGGCCTTCGGCCAGGCTGCTCCGGGCTATGGCTATCCGGGCCGGGTCGGCCGCCCCGGGTGAAGGCAGGGCCGCATCCAGCGGAACCCATCTCCCCTCCAGCCAGGCTTCAACCCAGGCATGCCCGCCCCAGATTCCGTTGGCATAGACAATCCCCATTAAATAACGAGACGGGATGCCGGCAGCCCGGAGCAGGGCGGCCAGCAGAGCCGCATAACCGGCGCAGGTGGCCTTCTTGGCCTTCATGACCTCGGAAGCCGGGGCGAAAACAAATCCGGCGTCAAAGGCCAGGTTCCTGGAAACCCAGTCCCTGAGCTTCAGGGCTTTCTGAAACACATTCTTTTCCCGGCCGGCCACCTCGCTGGCAATTCTTTTTATCTCCGGGTCATTGATATCAATGTAAGTATTGGCTTCAAGGTATGGCTTTTTCTCTTCAGCAGAAAGCTGCCCATCAGGAGAAGAACGGAGCGGCACCCGCTTCAGCTCTACAACTTTGACCTCACCGCTATTTTCCAGAATCTTCTGGTATTCGTTGGCCAGGTCCGGCCAGCCCAGCTCCGGTTGGCTGTGTTTCAGGCGGACAACCAGCCGGTCGAGTCCCCGGGCTTGAGGTAACCGCACATTTGACCTTATAAGCGACGACTGAAAGAACTGCTCCTGTCCGCGGGAGGCAGCCATGGCCTCCATGACCTCCTGCTCGCTGCTTAAACAGGTGACGATATCGCCGAAGGGCGAAGGCTCGACCGCCTTTACCTCGTTACCTTCCATATCCAGCCAGACCTGCCTGGTGGTCTCAATCTGGGAAATCCGGTCGATGACCTTCCTGGCCGTCATCTTATTCCGGCCACAGTCCACCACCTCTTCCCCCACCAGGGTCCTTTCTCCAGAAATTACCTGGGCCAGTTCCGCCAGAATCGTTCGGTATTCGACCTTATCGCCCGGCCTTTTCAATTTATCGTTGGTCAACTTCCCGATGCCAACCGGGCCCAGCAGCCGACCGCTCGAAGGGATCTCCCGGCTGAACACCTGGTTTCCGGTCAGGTTCTTAATTTTGGCCCTGTCTTCTTCCACCTCGATTTCGGTCCTGACCCGGGAGCCGGCCAGGAGCTGCTCGGCCGTAATCTTCTTCAACAGCCCCTCATCTGTTTCCAGGTGTTCATAACTAACCCGCATTTCCACTTTCTGTCCCAGCCGCCTGAGGACGATTTTGGACTCGGTTACCGATTTCCAGTACCAGCGACCGGCCTGCTGGAGCCTGGACCCGGTCTCCTTGACATAGCCCACGGTTTCCTCCCCCAGGCGAATGCTGTACCAGCGCGTTTCCTCTTTATTCGCCTCGCCCTGAACTGAACGGGCAAAAAGCCCCGGGCTCCAGGCCAGGATGACCAGCCATAGAATAATCCCCAGCCGGGCCAGGCCGAGGTTTCCACCCGGTCCTTTTTTCTGCTTAATAGTTTTTGGCTTCATGTTGTTGCTGCCTTTCGCTTTCCGTAGCCCCTTCTTTATGTCTTCGCGGCTTTCACCACTTTTCCGCAAACCCATTTTAGCTTAAGTCGGCCAAAAAACTTAAAAAAATGTCTCCAAATCTATTGCCCCCCGCCGGCCTCTGTGCTATAAGCAAGAAAAATAAAGATGGCCGAGTGGTGAGGTGAAAGGTCTTCTGATCGTATTTTACGTCATCGTCCAAATCTTCATCGGCGTCTACCTCTCCCGGAAAATTAAAAACGAGGCTGACTATTTTGTCGGCGGACGCCGGGTCTCGTTCTTCCTGGTTTCCTTTTCCCTTTTCGCCACCTGGTTCGGAGCGGAAACCTGCCTGGGTTCCTCGGGGGCCGTTTACGAGACCGGCCTTTCCGGCAGCCGGGCCGACCCGTTCGGTTTCAGCCTCTGCCTTTTCCTGATGGGCTTTTTCCTGGCCGGCCAGCTGCGGAAAAGAAATTACCTGACCCTGGCCGACTTCATCAGGGACCGCTACGGCCGGGTAGCCGAGAAGCTGGTGGTCTGGGTGATGATTCCCTCCTCCATCATCTGGGGGGCAGCCCAGCTCCGGGCCTTCGGGCAGATCCTCTCGGTTTCAACTGCCATGCCCCTGGACCTGATGATCTGCTTTTCGGCAGTGCTGGTAATTACCTATACCGTCCTGGCCGGTCTCCTGGGCGACATCTACACCGACCTCATCCAGGGAGTGATCGTGGTGGGCAGCCTGGTGACCCTGGCCATAGTTGTCCTGACCAGGGTTCCCGACCTGCCGGCCATTTTCCGGCAGATGCCGGCTGACCGCTGGCAGATTCTGGGTGTGGGAGAATCCATCTGGGAGAGGCTGGACCGCTGGGCTGTTCCGGTGCTGGGTTCACTGGTGGTCCAGGAGGCCATCTCCAGGTTCCTGGCGGCCAGGAATCCCCGGGAAGCCGTCCGGGCCTGTCATACGGCCGGCGGCATCTATTTCTTTACCGGCCTTATTCCACTTTTCCTGGGTTTCATCGGGCCCTGGTTGCTGCCCGGGCTGACCGACCGGGAGCAATTCCTGGTGGTGCTTTCCCACCAGTACCTGCCGGGAATTTTGTCAGTCATTTTCCTGGGGGCCATGATCTCGGCCATCCTGTCAACGGTCGATAGCATCCTCCTGGCCTGCGCCGCCCTGTTTTCTCACAATTTTCTTATACCCGTTCTCGGAATAAAAAAAGAGAAGACCAAGGTCCTGGCCGGCCGCAGCACGGTGGTGATAACCGGGCTGATCGCCCTGGCCATAGCCCTCGGCGGGAACCGGATTTACGACCTGGTGCTACTGGCCGCGGCTTTCGGCACGGCCGGGGTGCTGGTCATTACCATGTTTGGATTGTATTCCAGATTCAACAGCGAGCAGGCCGCCCTGGTCACCCTGGTCGGTGGCCTGGTGCTGACCCCGGTCTTTCAGCTGGTGCTGAAATTCAGGGCCCCGTTCTTGCTCTCTGTTACCAGCTGCCTGGTCCTTTTCGTGCTGTCTTCTTACCTGTTCCGGAAGGCCTCTGCTGAAGTCAGGTTCGCCGAGGAACACCGGTAGCAACCGGGCCGAATCAAAAAACCAGCAGCGACAGGCGGTAAAGGGCGGCGGCAATCAGGGCCGACATGGGAATGGTAAAAATCCAGGCCCAGACAATGCGCAGGGTTACCTGCCATTTCACGGAAGAGATGCTCCTGGCCGCCCCGACTCCGGTCACCGCCCCGGTGATGACGTGGGTGGTGGAAACCGGAATGCCCAGGTGGGTGGCCATGAAAATGCTGACGGCACTGGCCGTCTCGGCGCAGAAACCGTCGATCGGCCTGAGCCGGACGATTTTCTGACCCATGGTCTTTACTATTCTCCAGCCGCCGCTCAGGGTTCCCAGGGCGATGGCGGTGTGAGCCGAAAGCACAATCCACAGCGGGATGTGGAAGGTCTTCATGTGGCCCGAGGTGAATACCAGGCTGGCGATGATGCCCATGGTCTTCTGGGCGTCGTTGCCGCCGTGCCCCAGGCTATAAAGGGCCGCCGACAGCAACTGCAACCTCCGGGACCAGAGGTTTATGGCCCGCAGCGGCTTTTTTCTCATCAACCAGGTGGTCAGGACCATCAGCAGGTTGCCCAGGACCAGGCCCAGCAGCGGCGCGATAAAAATAAAGGAGACGACCTTTATCCAGCCCTTGACGATTATTATACCGAACCCGGCCTTGGCCACGGCCGCGCCCAGGTAGCCCCCGATCAGGGCATGGGAAGAGCTGGAAGGCAAGCCCCAGTACCAGGTGATCAGGTTCCAGGAGATGGCCCCCAGCAGGCCGCAGAAGATGACCATCGGGTCAACCACGTTGATGTCTATCAGGCCAACTCCAATGGTCTTGGCCACGTGCGTCCCGAAAATCAGGAAGGCAATAAAGTTAAAAAAAGCTGCCCAGACCACGGCCTGGCGCGGACTCAAGACGCGGGTGGAGACGACAGTGGCCACCGAGTTGGCCGCGTCATGCATTCCGTTGGTAAAATCAAAGGTAAGGGCGATGGCGATGATCAGGACGATGAAGGAAAAACTCCAGCTGGCCGGTTCCATCTTCAGCTGCTTTTAACCACGATGCCTTCAACCGTGTTCGATACCCGCTGGTAGACATCCATGATGGTCTCCAGGATGAACAGGATATCCTTCCACTTGATGATGTTTACCGGGTCTTTTTCCTCGGTGAACAGTTGCTGCAGAGACCTGGCATAGACCAGGTCGCCCTTGTCCTCCAGCTCGTGAATGCTGCGGATCAGCTCGCCGACGTAGGGAGTGTATTTTTGCGACTTGAAAACCTCGGCCACCAGGAGATTCAACTTCTCGGTGGCTTCCCGGGCAAAGCGGGCGAAATCGTCCACGAAATACTTCTTGTCCTTCAGGTTGTAAAGGTAGATGTTATGGATGGCGTTTTCCACCAGGTCGATGATATCGTCTATTTCGTGCACCAGCTGGTAGATGTCTTCCCGGTCGAAGGGAGTGATGAAACACTGGTTGAGCAGCTTGATGACCCCGTGGGCAATCTGGTCGGCCTTGTGTTCAATCTGCTTGGCTCTTTCCCAGTACTGGGCAGAAGAATTGAAATTGTTGGAAAAATCGAAGAAAACCTGGGTGATTTCCGTCAGGCAGACTGAAAGATCGCTGAAATGCTGGGCGAAGGCTGGTTCCTTGGGCAAGAAGAATTTCATGATTATGACTCGACTATAAAATTAGGCAATAATCTATCTTAATTCCTCGAAAATTTCAACCCCGCCGAAAAGATTCGGGGGTCAGCAGATTGACCGTTTCAGGCGGCTGTGTTATAAGGAGTTCTTATTTTTTGCTGGAGGAATTTAATGTCCGGGTCGTTATTCCGAACCAAGCCCATTCAGGAACTGCTGGCTGAAACCACCGAAGCCGGTCATACCCTCAAAAAGGCCCTCGGGGCCTGGGACCTGGTGGCCATCGGCATAGGCTGCATCATCGGGGTGGGCATCTTCGTCCTGCCCGGAGTCCAGGCCGCCCACCATTCAGGACCGGGCATCATCCTGTCCTTTGCCATCGCCGCCCTGGCCTGCGCCTGCTCTGCGCTATGCTATGCCGAGCTGGCGGCCATGATCCCGGTTTCCGGTTCGGCCTACACTTACGGTTACGCCACCCTGGGTGAGCTGCCGGGCTGGATCATCGGCTGGGACCTGATCCTGGAATACATGGTGGCCGCGGTCCTGGTCAGCACCGGCTGGTCCGCCTATTTCGTCAACCTGCTTAACAATCTCGGGCTAAAACTCCCCCAGCAATGGGTAGCCTCTCCCTGGGACAAGGCGCCCGGTATCATCAATATTCCGGCCATGCTGATCGTGGTGCTGCTCACTCTGTTGCTGATCAGGGGTGTTAAGGAAAGCTCCCGGACTAACATGATCATCGTCATCGTCAAGATTGCCGTTATCCTGTTCTTCATCGTCATGGCCGCCCCCCACGTCAACCCCGAAAACTGGAAGCCCTTCATGCCCTTCGGCTTCAGCGGGGTCATGACCTCGGCGGCCATAGTCTTCCTGGCCTTTGTCGGTTTCGACGCGGTGTCCACCGTGGCCGAGGAGACGGTCAATCCCCAGAAAGACATGCCCATCGGAATCATGGGCTCGCTGCTGGTGGCCACCATCCTCTACATGGCCGTTTCGGCCATCATGACCGGGGTCGTCTATTACACCAAGCTGGGCGTGGCCGACCCGGTAGCCCTGGTCCTGAACGAACTCAACAAGCCCTGGGCTTCAATGATAATCAGCATCGGAGCGCTGGCCGGGATAACTTCCGTTCTCCTGGTTCTGCTCATGGGACAGCCCAGGATCTTCTTCTCCATGAGCCGCGACGGCCTTCTGCCCGAAGCTTTCTCCCGGGTCCATCACCGGTATAAAACCCCGGTAGCCACCACCCTGGTCACGGGCGGTATCGTGGCCGTGGCCGCCGGCTTGACTCCGATTAATGTCTCCTCCGAGCTGGTTTCCATCGGCACCCTGTTTGCCTTCATCATTGTCTGCTCGGGAGTAATTTTGCTGCGCTATAAGCGCCCCGACTACCGGCGCCCGTTCAAGGTGCCGATGTTCCCCTACCTGCCGGGCCTGGGGGCCCTGCTCTGCGCTTACCTGATGATCAGCCTGCCCCGGACCGCCTGGGAACGGTTCATCATCTGGCTGGCCATCGGTCTGTCCATATTCTTCCTCTACGGCCGTCGGCACAGCCGTTTGGAGAAGGAGGGCCAAGCCGGGCCCCAGTAAGACTGGCTCTGGATTTTTTCCTGGCCTGTGGTAAAATAAGCGGGCGAGTAGCGATAATATATCTTATTGCTCACCATTTATGGCTTTATAATCCATTTTTTTGAAATAGGGTGCTTTTTTCTATGAACGGAACGTTGCAGAGAATGCGGAACATCGGGATCAGTGCCCACATTGATTCCGGCAAGACCACGCTCACCGAGCGCATACTCTATTACTGCAAAAAAATCCACCGAATCCACGAGGTCAAGGGCAAGGAAGGCGGCGGGGCCACCATGGACTACATGGAGCTGGAACGGGAGCGTGGCATCACCATCACCTCGGCCACCACCAACGTTACCTGGAACGAACACTCCATCAACATCATCGACACCCCCGGTCACGTGGATTTCACCATAGAGGTGGAAAGGTCGCTCCGCGTCCTGGACGGGGCCATCCTGGTCCTGTGCTCGGTCGGCGGGGTCCAGTCCCAGACGCTGACGGTGGACAAGCAGCTCAAGAGATATAACGTTCCGGCCATAGCTTTTGTCAACAAGCTCGACCGCATCGGGGCCAATCCCTTCAAGGTCAAAGACCAGATAAACGATAAGCTGGGCCGGCGGGCCGCCCTGCTCCAGGTTCCGGTCGGACTGGAAGATAAGTTCCAGGGACTGGTGGACCTGATCAGGATGAAGGCCTACTATTTTGACGGGCCCAACGGAGAGCTGGTCAGAGAGGAAGAAATCCCGCCCGAGCTGGAAGACCTGGCCTGGCAGTATCGGGAAGAACTCCTGGACGCCGTGTCTCTCTTTTCAGACGAGGTTACCGAGGCCATTTTGGAAGACCGGGTAACCGAAGGGATGCTGCTCCGGGCCATAAGGAAAGGTACCATCAGCCGGGAATTTACCCCGGTGCTGATGGGTTCGGCTTACCGCAACAAGGGCGTTCAGCTCCTGCTCGATGCCGTGGTCAACTACCTGCCCGACCCGTCGGAAGTGGAAAATATTGCCCTGGACCTCGACCGGGAAGAAAAGCCGGTTATCCTGAAAGCCGACCCCGCCCTGCCCTGCGTCTCCTATGCCTTCAAGCTGGAAGAAGGGCCTTACGGCCAGCTGACCTACATCAGGATTTACCAGGGCAGCCTGAGAAAGGGCGACGAGCTCTACAACACCAGGTCCAAGCAGAAGTTCAAAGTGGGACGGGTGGTCAGGATGCATGCCGACCACATGGAAGACATTGAAGGGGCGGTGGCCGGCGATATCGCTGCCCTGTTCGGGGTGGACTGCGCCTCCGGCGACACCATCTGTTCGCCCGGGCTCAATTACGCCATGACCTCCATCTACGTTCCCGAACCGGTCATCTCGCTGGCCATAGAAGCCAGCGACAAGCTCTCGGCCGACCGCCTGGCCAAGGCCCTAAACCGCTTCACCAAGGAAGACCCCACCTTCCGCGTCTACATCGACCCCGAGTCCAAGCAGACCATCATCCAGGGCATGGGAGAACTTCACCTGGATGTCTACGTGGAACGGATGAAGCGGGAATACCGGGTGGAAGTGGTGACCGGCCGGCCCCAGGTCGCCTACCGTGAAGCCATCACCGCCAGAGCTGACTTTGATTACACCCACAAAAAGCAAACCGGTGGAGCTGGCCAGTTCGGCCGGGTCATCGGTTACATAGAACCCTTCGACGGCCAGTATGAATTCGTCAACGAAGTCAAGGGTGGACACATACCGCGGGAATTCATCCCCTCCTGCGACAAGGGCTTCCAGGCCATGCTGAAAAAGGGGCAGCTGATAGGCAGTCCGATTATCGGGCTGAGGGTGGTCCTGACCGACGGTCAGTTCCACCCGGTTGATTCCTCCGACATCGCTTTCCAGATGGCCGCCCAGGGTGCTTTCAAACAGGCCTACAAGAAGGCCAGGCCCCAGATCCTGGAGCCCATCATGAAGGTGGTGGTGGAGACACCGTCGGAGTTTTCCGGAAACGTTTTCGGCAGCCTGAACCAGCGCCGGGGCATAATCGTCAGCTCCATCGAGGACGGCAGTTACTCCAGGATAGAAGCCGAAGTGCCGCTCAGCGAAATGTTTGGTTATTCCACCATCCTGCGTTCGATGACCCAGGGCAAGGCCGAGTTCACCATGGAATTCTTAAAATACAGCCGGCTACCGGCCTCGCTGGCCGAGCAACTGATGGAAGAGCACCGGCAGAAGCTGGAAGCCGGGGACAAGAAATAAAGGGCACGGGAGAAAAAATGGTCAAAAAAATACTATCCGCCAGGAGCCCGATCAAAACACTGGAAAAAAACCTCAGGGGCGGGGTTGGCCCCGGACACCTGGGCGTTTTTGCCTCGAGGAAAGGCGTGGGCAAGACCGCCTGCCTGGTGCAGATAGCCCTGGACCGGCTGTTTGAAGACAGGCCGGTCATTCACGTTTCCTATGCCAGTCGGGTTGATTACATAATCAGCTGGTACGAAGAACTCTTCAAAAAACTGGCCAGCCGGGAAAACCTGAAGTCGGAGATGGAAGTCCATGACCGGGTGGTCCGGAACCGGGTCATCCTGAATTTCCGGCAGGAAGGCATGAAGACCGAGCAGGTCTTAAAGAGCATCGAAGCCCTGCTCGGGCCCGGCAACTTTGCCGCCCGGACCATCATCGTCGACGGCTTCAATTTTTACCTGCCCTGTGCCCAAGACCTGGCCCAGTTCAAGAAATTCGCCGTCGACCGGCAGCTCGAGTTCTGGTTCAGCTGTTCGCTCAAGGGCGAGGACCCGCTCTTCGATGACCAGGGACTGCCCTTTGTCCTTAAAGACTACCTGCCTTCCCTGGACATCATCATTACCCTGGAACATGACAACGGCCGGGTCAGGTTGAACCTGGTCAAAGACCACGACCAGATTTCCAGCAAAAAGCTCAGGCTGGAGCTCGACCCCCAGACCCTCCTCCTGACCAGAATCTGAGTGTCACCGGCGGGACATTCCTGGACTGCCCCGCCCGTCACCCAAACCGTCAGAAATCACCGGTCAGTCATCGCAAATTGGGCAAATTGGAAATCATCAACAGGAACTTAAGCGTGGCTTCGGGAAAAAACCACAGGCCTGCTCTTCCCACCCCGGTTATCACTCGGTCTTCTTGACCTTTCTCCTTTCCCCGAATATCATAGCCTTGGCTGATATTTTTTAATCGAAACTTATGACACCGCTGTCGGTCATCATAAATCATCACCCGGAGGTGGTTACATGCCAAGGAAACTCTTCCTTTTTATTCTCGGGATCGTGGTCATGACTGCCGTCCTGCAGGCTTCCTTTACCAAAATGGATATAAAGGTCCACCAGCTGGGGAACGGCCTCAAGATTATCTTCTTTGAGGACCACAAGATTCCCAGCATCTCCTACTACACTTTTTTCAGGGTCGGTTCGCGCAACGAGCGCCCCGGCCTGACCGGCGTTTCTCACTTCATCGAGCACATGATGTTCAACGGGACCAAGAAGTTCGGGCCGGGCGATTTCGACCGGGTCATGGAATTTTACGGTGGGGCCAACAACGCCTACACCAGCGACGACATGACCGCCTACACCGACTGGTTCCCGCCTCACGCCCTGGAAAAGATGGTGGAAATGGAAGCCGACCGGATGCAGGGCTTAATTTTTGACCCCGAGGTCTTTGAATCCGAGCGGGGGGTGATAGCTTCCGAAAGGCGGATGGGTGTGGAGAACAACAACGAAGCCATCCTCGAGGAAAATGTCCGGGCCACGGCCATCATGGCCCACCCCTACCACTGGGATGTTATCGGCTGGATGAGCGACATCCTGAACTGGCGCCGGGACGAGGTCATCGAGTACTACCGCACCTACTATGCCCCCAACAACGCGGTGCTGGTGGTGGTCGGCGACTTTGACAGCCAGAAAACCCTGGAGCTGATCAAGAAGTATTACTCGGGCATACCGGCCCAGACCCCGCCACCTCCGGTTACCACCGAGGAGCCCCCACAGATGGGTCGCAAGGAAGTGGTCATAAAGAAGGAGGCCCAGACTCCTTCCTTCATGGTCGTTTATCATGCCCCCAGGTGCCAGGACCCGGACTTCTTCGTGCTGTCCGTCCTGGAAAAACCGCTGCTGAGCGGTGAAAGCAGCCGCCTTTACCGCCGGCTGGTTCGCGACGAGCAACTGGCCATCTCGGTCTATGGCGGGGTGGAAGAGAAAATCGACCCTTACCTCTTCAGCATCTCGGTCAAGCCGCGGCCGGGAGTGGACCTGGACAAGATTGAGAAAATCATCGACGAAGAGCTGAATAAAATAATAGAGCAGGGCATAACCGAGCAGGAATACCAGAAAGCCCTGAATATTGTCCGCAGCGATTTTTACTACAGCCTGCAGACCAACTCCGGCAAGGCCAACCTGCTGGGGGCCAGCGAGCTGCTGTTTGGAAGTTACGAGAATCTTTTTACCATCGTTGACCGCTATTCCCGGGTGAAACGCGAGGATATTCCCGTCGTGGCCAAAAAATACTTCCATGAACTCAACAAAACCGTGGGCAAGCTTATCCCGCAAGGAGGGAACTGACCATGAAAAGAACGATTGCTCTGCTACTTTTTATAATAATTCTATATCCGGTGGTGACCATGGCCTCTGAAAGACTGCCGAAACCAGAAAAACTGACCCTGAAAAACGGGCTGACCGTCTATTACCTGAAGAACCCGGAACTGCCGCTGGTGAGTTTCCGGGTACTAATACCCGGGGCCGGCAGTGCCTTCGAACCCGAAGGCTACGATGGCCTGGCCAACCTGACGGCCACCCTGCTGCTCAAGGGAACCAGGACCATGACCGCCGAACAGATCGCCGAAGCCCTGGACTTCATGGGAGCCAGGCTCAGGGTGTCCGATGCCGAGGAATACGCGGTGACCTACGGAGAATCGCTGACCGAGCACCTGCCGCGCCTCCTGCAGATTGCCGCCGACTGCCTCACCTCCCCGGCCTTCAAAGAAGACGAGTACAAGAAGGAGCTGTCAAGAAAGGCAGATGCCCTCAAATCCCTTAAAGACAATCCGGGTTCGGCCCTGCGCCTCTATTTCAGGAAAGCTTACTTTGGTGACCATCCTTTTGGCCACCTGTCCTCGGGCACCGAGTCTTCGCTCAAAAAGATGTCGCTCGAGGAAATAAAGAAATTCTTCGCGGCCCGTTACCGGCCGGACCTGGCCATCATGGCCGTGGTCGGGGATATAGACAGGAAGCCACTCCTCGACCTCCTCAACAAGACCATCGGGCAGTGGCCCAAGCCCGCCACCCCTCCCCTCCCGCTGACCATTCCTCCCGTTCCGGCTCCCCGGGGCCAGAAATTGGTTTTTATCGATAAGCCCGACGCCACCCAGAGCTATTTTTCCCTGGGCGCCATCGGCTTCCCGGTCAAGGATGCCATTGCCGCCCGGGCCAGCCTGATGAATACCCTCTGGGGCGGGAGGTTCACTTCCTGGCTGAACACCGAGCTGCGCATCAAGCGCGGCCTGACCTACGGGGCCAGCAGCGGTTTTCAGTCCTGGAAGGAAGGCGGAATCTTCACCGCTTCTTCCTACACCAAGAACGATAAAATCGGCGAGATGCTGGACATAACCTTCGACCTTCTGAAAAAGGCCCGGGAGCAGGGCTTCAGCGAGGAAGAGGCCGAGAGCGCCCGCAATTATCTCCTGGGACAGTTCCCGCAGACCCTGGAAACCAACAGCAGCAAGGCCAACGCTTACCTCCGCGTCGTTTACTATGGCCTGGGCTTTGATTATTACGACCGGTACCTTGACGAAATAAATACGATAAAAGCCGCGGACCTGAAGGCGGCTGCGGTCAAGCTGCTCCCGGAGAAGGATTTCGTGCTGGTGGTCGTGGGCAAGGGTGAGGAAGTCCGAAAGATCCTCAGCAAGTACGGCCAGTTCCAGGAAAAGAAAATCACCGACCCGGATTTTTAAGATCAAGAAAAATCGGCCAGCTATAATGCAGGCCCGGTCCTGTTTCTTCGGTGAACAGGCAGAGGGTAAGCCTGAGGCAGTGCTTTTATCTACTCGATAAGCGAATCCTGCCCCCATGACCGCCTGCCCGGGACCCTGACGCCTGGACTGCCGTTGACCGGGGTTTCCATCATTAAGGGGTGGTCGGACCAGCCCAACATAATCGAAAACCTCTGAACCTGTTCCCTCAGCTATCTGGGCCAGGCCCGGGAGGCTCCACCCAGACAATCTGTCCGCGATCGCGCTGCTTGGCGGTGTAAAGGGCCTTATCCAGAACGCGGAAGAGCCTGTCAAAAGATACCGACCGATCTGGGATTAGATTTGTAGCCCCGCCGGAAATGGAGATCTTTAGTTCCTCTCCGCGACCGTCCTCCACCCTTACACCCGCCAGGTTGTTCAAAAATCTGCTGATGGCTACGCTCATCTCCCTCCTGGATGTGGCCGGAAATACAACCAGGAACTCATCGCCTCCCAGCCGGCCGCAGAGATCAGACTGGCGAAATGTCTTGGTAATACATTCTCCGATAATTTTCAGCGCCCTGTCTCCGACCTCATGGCCGAGGGTGTCATTTATCTGCTTAAAATAATCAATATCAAAGAACAAGATCCCTATTTCTTTTTGCTGTCTCTCCATCAAAGAAAGGTAATCCCCGAGGCGCTCCTCAATTTCTCGACGGTTGAGAAGCCCGGTAATATAATCCCTGGCCGAAATTTCCTTTAACTGCCTGTTTACCGCCTGCAGCACCTGATTGGTTTCAGCCAGCTCCTGGGTTCGCTGGTTAACAAGCTGTTCGAGATAGGCTCCCCTTCTCTTCAATATCCGCACACGAAGATAATAAGAACCGGCCACCAGCGTGACCAGGGCGCTGATCAGGATAACTCTCGCCCAGACTGTTTGATAGAAAGCAGGCTTCTTGTAGAACTTGATCGATAAGGGACTTGAGAGGAATTCATCTATACCGTCATCCACCCTGGCTTGCACGGTTATCGCATACATCCCGGGTCTCAGGCCGGCCAGCATTAAGTAGCTTTCTGGTCGCCAGGAACTCCAGTCTTCAGAATGTCCGCTAATCTTGATCCGGTAGGCAGCCTCATGCGGCCTGAGAAAGGGGGTATGCCATCGAAAGTTGAGCTCTGACGCCCTTGCTGGAGAAGTCAATAACTGGCCACCTTTCTCCTCAAAGTCAGGCAGTTCCTGCCAGAAGGGTTGAAGTCGAATATCCGGCTGCCTGTCCTCGCGCGGAGAAAAAACAGCCAGGGAACGCATCGTCCCCACCAGCACCGTGCCATCCTCGTTGATCAGCAGACCATCGCGGTTGCACTCGGTTTCCAGCAGGCCGTTGTTCAACCCGTAGCTACGCCACTTCGAATTATGGAAGAACTTTATCCCATCAGACCCGGTCAGCCAGATCTCGTTGCTCGTCTGGTCCTGGCCGATGCAATAAACCGTCTTGCCGGGAAGGGTCTTGGCGTCGGCGAGCCACTCCCGGTTACCGGCCGGGTGAAAGATGGCAATTCCACCGACACCACCCACCCAGACCTCTCCGTTCTTCATCTGGAAGATGGCATTAATTGTTTGAGGAAGGTCAGAAAAGTTGCGAAGAACTATTTTCTCCGCACCCCCGGGACGAAATATGGTTATACCCGTCATCGTCCCTACCCAGATGTTCTCCCCGCACAAAGCCATTGCTCTGATCTGATGATCGACCAACTCCCCGTTCATCTCATCAGCATATTCCCATTGACCTCGATGGTTCAGCCGGAGCAGCCCCGCGGTCGACGTGCCGGCCAACCAGGTTCCAGAAGGGGTCCGGAGAAACGATGTCACCAGTCCTCTGGGCAGATGAAAGGTTTTATGAAATTTTCCCGAGCCGATTTTTTCGTAGATTCCAAAACGACAGGCTGCCCAGATGACTCCCGGCCTTGGTTCAATGGCAAAACGAACATCATCGCGCAGGCCGTCTTTTTCCGAATAGTGGCGCATCCCCCGGGTATCCCAGTCCCAGAGGCCGAGGCTGAAAAGGGCCGCCAGAAAGCCCCCCGACTGTTTTCTGGTTATGGCAAACACCGAAACCGGACGAGCTGCTGAACCGTTGACTTCCAGGGCATTCCGGTGCGTCCAGTTTCTGCTCAACAACTGCTGCATTCCGGCTCCATTGTATCCTATCCAGACCTGCCCTTCGCGGTCAGCCAACAAACAGGATACCGTAGCCTCGGCCAGACCATTTTTGCTGGTCAACATTCTCCAGCCGGTGGACAGGTTCCCCCGAATTATTCCCTTTGCCGTCCCGGCCATCCAGAGAAACCCTTCACCATCCTCGATAATTCGGTTTATGGGGACCGCCGGCCATTCGGGCACGAAAATCCCGCTCCAGTTTCTCCCTTCAGGGTCCGAGATGAAGACCCTTCCAGTTTCAGTACCCAGGACAATCTGTTGACTCCTGCTTATAAAGAATGCAGTAACCCGCTCTTTAAGATCTTCCGGGGTCAGGATCTGTTTTTTCTCGGAACCGCTGACCTGGTAAACCCTGTGGTTTTCTACCGTAAAGAACTTGCCGTCGTTTCCGATATAAAAAAGGTCGCATCTCTCAGGATAGGGAGGTTCGGGTTTCTGCCAGCCTCTTGTGTCTCCGCTCTCTTCCAGCTTAAAGAGTTCTCCGCTAATTGCCTGTGCCCAGATCTGGTTTTTCAGGTCAAGACAGGTTCGAATTATCGGGGCCGGAATATCAAGCCGCTGCCAGCGCCGGTAATCATAGATGTGGAGCCCGGCCGGCGAACTCACCACCACCCGTTGCGGCCCGACGCCGATATTGATAATTAGACCCCTGGAAGGAACCGCCGGGTCATCGGATAGCGACTTTAATTCATTTCCATCAAAGGTGGCCACGCCATCCTGGGTCCCGATCCAGAGTATTCCCCGGCTGTCCTGCTGAAGGATGGTAATCGTATTTTGCGGAAGGTTCGGCCAGCTGCCCCGGTCAAAAGTGCGGAACGGTAGGACCGGGGCAATTTCTTCGCCCGCGGGGAGAGAAAGACCGGTTTGAACGAGAATGGACAGGACCACAAGCCATCCGGCAGCAGTTTTCATTTTTCTCAAACAGGCTGCAAAATAAGCATGTTTCTGGGAATGATAATCAATATTTTACTTAATTTCAAACAAAAACATGCGGGCTCCCGGCCGGAGGACCCGGGTCAAAGGAATAAACCTGAGTCGAGGCAGGCGCATCCACGCCCCCTGACCCGCAGGTAATCACCGGGGCTACTTGAAGATATTAAAGAAAAGGGTGATGATCAGGGCATTGGTGAAGTCGATGAAAAAGGCCCCGACCATCGGCACCACCAGGAAGGCCCGCGGGGCCCGGCCGTAGCGCTCGACGATGGCCTTCATGTTGGCCATGGCGTTGGCCGTGGTGCCCAGGGCAAAACCGCAGTAGCCGGCGCTCATGACCGCAGCTTCGTAATCCTTGCCCATCAGCCGGAAGACCGCCATGGCGGCCAGGGCCACCAGCAACACCTGGGCAATAAGAATCACCAGCATTGGCAGGAACAGCCCGGCCAGTTCCCACAGCTTCAGGGTCATCAGGGCAATCACCAGGAAAAGGTTCAGGGCCACGTGCCCCAGGTCATCTATTACTCTCTGGTCAAGCTCCAGCCAGCCGGTCAAGTCGTCGAAGTTCCTGATGATGGCGGCCACGAACATGGCCCCGATGTAGGCCGGAAGCGTTATTCCCAGGCTGGCAAACCACTTGCTAACCCAGGAGCCCACCCACATGGCCACCAGGATGATGACCACGCTCTTGAGAAGCACAAAGGAACTTTTTTCTTCATCAGCAGCCACCCCGGCCGGCTTCTTGCTGAGGAGCTCCTCAACCACCTGTTCGGCCTCAACTTCTCGAACTTCCAGCCCTTTTATCCTGGCTTTTTTCAGCCTGTTCTTTTCAATGAGGAAAGTACCAACCGGACCACCCAGCAGTCCACCGGAAATGATCCCGAAAATGGCCGCGGCCACCGCGGCCGTGGTGGCCGCCGGCACCCCGGCCTGTTCAAAAACCGGTCCAAAGGCCAGGGCCGTGGCCGGGCCGCCGGTCTGGGTAACCGAACCGCAGATGACGCCGAGCAAAGGGTTCAGGCCGAAGGGCAGGGCCAGGACTATCCCCAGGATATTCTGGAAAACGACCATGACCGTGGCCACCAGGAAAAAAAGCAATACCTGCGGGCCACCGACCTTAAGCAGCGACAGGCTGGCGGCGAAACCGATGGTGGTAAAAAAGGCAATCATCAGCGGGTCGCGCAGGGTGGTGTCAAATTGAACGGGCGTAACCTGGTAATGATGGAAAACCAGCATCACCAGGGAGACCAGCAGGCCGCCGACCACCGGGGCCGGGATGTTGAAACGATCGAATATCTTTATCCAGCGCCGCAGCCCGTACCCGGCAAACAGCACCAGCCCGGCAAAAGCCACCGTCTGTACGAGGTCCAGCTTCAGCAAAAGTTTTCCTTTCTAACTGTTTAGATTTACCATTTTTTATCCGGACACTCAACCGCTTTTTGCTGATCTAAAGGAAAAGTAGTTCTTCCTGGAAAACAAAAGTAATACTTTACAACCAAGCCGGGGAAGATGGCCTGGGATGAAGGACAATAAACCTTTGGCAATTTATAACCAGGAAAGTTTATGAAGAGACCAAGACAGGAATAATTATGGCTGGAAATCAGGTTAATACTTGCGGTCCTGATTAAAAATAGAAACGGACAAATCAAGTATTCATGAAGAAGATTCCGGATACCGCCCCTGGCCCGGGTAGATTAATTCTATTTTTGCTAATCACGCCGGCGATTATACAGGCAAGTGACTCAACCTGCTCGGTGGCCGGCCAGCCGGGCTTTTTCAGGCTCTCTTCCTGGCGGCCACTTTTTCCAGGAGCCGCTGGCGGGTATAGGGAATGAGCCCGCCGGCATCGATGATGGCCTGCCTGGCCCTGGGCAGCGGCTCAACCTTGAATACCTTTCCAGAGGTCCGGTTGATTATCTTATCGGGTAAAATTTCCAGCTCGTCGCCCTCCTCGGCCTCAATTTCCGGGCAGACCACCAGCCTCAGGCCGAGGTTGATGGCATTCTGCAGGAAGATCCGGGCAAAGTTCCTGGCCACGATCACCAGCTCGTGTCCCTTCAGGGTGGAGGCCGCCTGTTCCCGGGAGGAGCCACAGCCAAAATTCTTGCCGGCCACCACCACCGAGCCTGGCGGTATCTGGCCGCTCTTCAGCCTGGCGTTAAATTCAGGAAAATCGGCAAAGGCATACTGGGGTGTCTCGGTCGGTAGCACCGTGGCCATGAATCGCCCCGGATAGATGATGTCGGTGGAAATATCATCGCCAAGTTTTAAGACCACTCTGGCCATGTTACTTGCCTCCTTTCCTGGGGTCGGTGATGTAACCGGTCAGGGCGCTGGCCGCAGCCACGGCCGGCGAACAGAGGTAAACATCCGCTTTGGGGTTACCCATCCGGCCCTTGAAATTGCGGTTGGTGGTGGACAGGGCCACCTCGCCGTCGCCCAGGGCTCCCTGGTGAACTCCCAGGCAGCAGCCGCAGCCCGGGTTCATGATGACCGCCCCGGCCTTGACCAGGTCGGCAATGTAGCCCAGTTTCAGGGCTCGCTGGTAGATGCGGAAGGAAGCCGGGAAGACCAGCATCCTGACGCCCTTGGCCACTTTCTTCCCTTTAAGGATTCTGGCCGCCACCGCCAGGTCATCCAGCCGGCCGTTGGTGCAGGAACCGATGACAATCTGGTCCACTTTGACCTTGCCCACCTGTCCAACCGGCTTAACGTTATCCACGGTGTGCGGGCAGGCCACCATCGGCTCCAGCTTCGAAACATCTATTTCCACCACTCTTTCATACTCGGCATCGGGGTCGGGGCCAAAAATTTCAATTTTGCCTTTAACCCTGGCCTCTTCCCTGAGATAACGCAGGGTTTCTTTATCTGGTGGCACTATCCCAGAAGTGGCCCCGGCTTCGACAGACATGTTGCAGACAGTCAACCGGCCGGAAGTGTCCATGCTCTCGATGGCCGGGCCATGGTATTCCAGCACCTTGAAATTGGCTCCTTCGGCGGTGATCAGCCCGATGAGGTACAGGATGAAATCCTTGGGCAGAACGTGGCGAGGAAACCGGCCCTTGGCCACCACCTTGATGGTCCCGGGAACTTCCACGTTGAGCACCCGGCCCAGGGCCCAGACTGAGGCCATCTCCGTGGCACCGATGCCGAAACTGAAGGCGCCCAGGGCCCCGTGGGAAGTGGTGTGGCTGTCGGTACCCACCACCACCGTGCCCGGCAGGACGTAACCGCTTTCCGGCAGAATCTGGTGGCAGATGCCGCCCTCGTCACCCCGGATGTCGTGAAATTTCTTGATCTTCTGGGCAGCCACGAATTCCCGGATTTTCTTCTGGTTGGTGGCCGTCTTGGAGCTCTCGGCCGGCACCCGGTGGTCCAGGATGATGGCGATTTTATCCGGGTCCCAGACCCGGGGCTTTAACCCCGTATCCTTATAAACTTCCAGAAATTGATTGATGACCAGGGCCGCATTCTCGTGCGACATGGCCAGGCTGACTTTAGGCTCAACCACCTGGCCCGCCTTAACTTTCTTCTGGCCGGTGGCCCTGGCCAGAATCTTTTCCACCATGGTCAGGCCCATCTTCTAACCTCCTTCCCGGCCGGGGGCCGGTTTGATTATTTTTTCAAAATATCAAGCTCTGAATACTATTTTTGGCTTCGCTTCCCAGAGGTTGAACTCTGGCCTTCCCTGTCCTGGCTTGCCGCTAAGGGGCCGCGATTTTATTTATACTTGAACTCCAGCTTATCCTTGGGCAGGTACTCCTCTTCCAGTTTCCGGTAATCCTTGAGCCCGACAAAGGTTGTGTATTCCTCGAAGCTGGACAGCCACTGGGTCTGGCCGGCCAGGATGCCGGTCGGGGAATTTTTCAGGGCGGTGAAGAACTCCATCAGTGCCTTGTGCATGACCATTATTGAAGCTACCGGGATGGAAACCCGGCCCACACCCATTCTGGCCAGCTCGGGGATGGGAATGAGCTCGGTCTTCACGCCGCTCACGGCATCCATCAGGTTAACCGACAGAGGACCCTTGATTTCCTTAACCGCTCTCTCTATGTCCGCCCGGCTTTTTATACCGTCTATGAAAGCCAGGTCGGCCCCGGCTTCCAGGTACAGGTTGCAGCGCCGGATGGCCTCGTCCAGGCCGGCCACGGCAAAGACATCCGTCCTGGCATTGATGATGAAATCGGGGTCGAGGCGGTCGCGTACCCTGGCGCAGGCCTTGATCTTTCCGACCATCTCCTCGGCCGGAATGACTTCCTTGCCGGCCATGTGGCCACAGCGCTTGGGGAAGACCTGGTCCTCGATGTTCAGTCCGGCCGCGCCCATGGTGATGACCCGCTCCGTAACCCAGGCGGCGTTGATGGCGTTGCCGCCGCCGGTATCGACGTCGGCCATGACCGGGATGTTGACGGCCTGGACGATGTTCCAGGTCAGGTCCAGGACATCCTTCATCTGGACCAGGCCGACATCGGGTTTGGCCAGAAGCGAACCGGCCAGCCCGAAGCCCGAAACCTGGATGGCTTCAAAGCCGCATTTTTCGATGATCTTGGCACTCAGGGCATCGTGGCAACCGGGAACCACCACCGCCCGGCGCTCCATGATGGCTTTTCTTAAAACCGTGGTCTTTTTCATCAATTTCTCCTTGGGTTGTATTAAGTTGAAGAATTATTATAATAGGAAAAACTTAAATTTACCACCGGGAGGCACGGTCATGTCAGAACAGGAAAAAGCGGGCTGGGCAGAAAAGTTTTTCAGCCCCGAAGAGCTGGCTAAATTTGCCGAAATCGGGCGCCGGTTCAGCCCGGAAGAAATGCAGGCCTACCAGAAAAAATGGACCGCGCTTCTTTCCGAGATAAGAGAAAACCTTGACCTCTCCCCGGATAGCCCGGAGGCCGGGGAACTCCTCCACCGCTGGCAGGAATTGCTGGCTGAAGGCTTTGCCGGGCACGAAGGCTTGCTGGCCAGAATAGGCCAGGCCTACCGGCAGGGAGCAATTCCCCAGGAGTACTCTTTAATCGGACCAGAGGTCTGGGCCTTTATTAAGAGAGTACAGGAAGCCGCAAACTCGAAATAAATCCCCGGAGGAAAAGTTTGGCTGCATCCGGCCGGCTAACCGAATACCTTTTCGGCTGGTTCCGGAAAACCCCCGCCCCGGCCCGCCGGGCCCTGCTGGCTTCCTGCTTCGGCTGGATGCTGGATTCCTTCGATGTCATGCTCTATGCCCTGGTCCTGGCCCACCTGATGAGCGACCTGTCTATGTCCAAGCCCACGGCCGGCCTGCTGGGTTCGCTCACCTTGCTGGCCTCAGCCTTTGGCGGAATGATTTTCGGGGTGGTGGCCGACCGGCTGGGAAGAACGGTGGCCTTGAGGGCCAGCATTCTTATTTACTCTGTCTTCACCTTCATGTGCGGGCTCAGCCAGAACGTCTTCCAGCTCGGGCTATTTCGAGTTTTCCTCGGCCTGGGAATGGGTGGAGAATGGGCCTCAGGCGCGGCCCTCGTTTCGGAATATTTTCCGTCCGAGCACCGGGGAAAGGCCCTGGGCTTCATGCAGAGCTTCTGGGCAGTAGGCTATGCCCTGGCCGCGGTGGTGACGGCCGTCATCCTGCCCAAACTCGGGTGGAGGGCGGTTTTCTTCGTGGGCATCCTGCCGGCCCTTCTGGTCTTCTGGATCAGGTCAAAGGTCGAAGAGCCCGAGCTCTGGAAAAAAACCCGCGGGGCTTCCTCTGGGGCATCTGCAACAGAGGCAAAAATAAATAATGAAACCTCTGGCAGCGAATACCCGGGCCAAGACGGATTGCCCATCTCCACGAATTTAGAGCCCGCCCGCAAACCAGGGCTGGTCTCAGGTCGGCTTCTTAAAATCACCCTGGCTGTGACGCTGATGAATGCTTTGACCATGTTTGCCTGGTGGGGCTTTAACCTCTGGATTCCAGGCTACCTATCGCTGGGCCGGTCCCAGGGTGGTGTCGGGCTCAGCACCGGCCACATGTCCTCCCTGGTCATATTTATGCAGCTCGGGATGTGGCTGGGCTATCTGACCTTTGGCTATATCAGCGACTCCCTGGGGCGGAAAAAGAGCTATGTCTTCTACCTGCTCTCGGCCAGCCTGCTGGTCTTTCTGTACTCGGTGGCCCGGACCCCGCTGCTGCTTTTTTTCCTGGGACCGGTGGTGGCATTTTTCGGAACCGGGTACTTTTCCGGCTTCGGGGCCCTGACCGCCGAGCTCTATCCCACCCGCATCCGGGCCACCCTCCAGGGAATCACCTACAACAGCGGGCGAATCGTCTCGGCCATAGCCCCGCTGGCCATAGGCTCCATGGCCCAGCAGAGGGGTTTCCAGGTGGCCTTCTGGCTGGTCTCGGGAGCTTTCGTCCTGGCCGCACTCTCCTGGAGCCTTATCCCGGAGACCAGGGGTCGAGAGCTGGAATAGAAACCTGCCCCGGAAAACACGATAATAAGTAATAGGTTTCAATGGATTCCTTCACGAAAACCCGGCAGGCCCGAAAGCGGGCGATACCCGGACCGGTCGTGCCACCATCCGGAAAAATAATTCCTACTAAATTAGTAGGAATTTTTTGAGAATTTTCAGCTTGTTTGATGCCGGGTATAAACTTCTCGCGGTGAGCGGCCTTTATTTTTTTAATTCTGGGCCCCGGGCTTTAGCCCTTTTTCCTTAGGCCGGAATACTCACCCGGGAAGAGTATCAGCTGTCCCCATGATTTAACCTACGATTCAAGCTGGGAACTTTACTTCAAGCCCGGACGCAGTTTTATTATGAATCAACCCCGGTCAGTCAATCTCGTAATCTTTCAGGAGCTTATCCGGCACCAGGCCCTCGGCCGTCCACTTCTGCTGCAGATAATAGGCATCCAGAATGGCGTTGTAAAAGGCCGGGTCGATGGCCTTTCCGGCCTGGGGGCCGGCAGTCAGGGGCTCGGTGAACTTGGGCGGTACAAAAGCATCGTATTCCCGCCGGCGGCCCTGCTGGTTGTTGACATGCCTTTCGAGGGTGTAAATCCGTCGCCCGCAGTCCTTGAGGCTTTCAGCCGTGTACTCGATCCCGGTCAGGGCCCGGTACATCTCCAGGAAATCGGGCGAAGTGAAATCCTCGGTGAAAAAGTCGCACAGGCCGAGCGAATCGGTCAGGGCCTTACCCAGCTGGCTTCCGGCCACGTAGGCGGCCAGGTTCTCGGCCCCGGCCAGCCCTCCCTCTTCGGCCTGGATGGTCCAGGCGTAGGTATGGTCGCCCCGGCCGCGGTTGGAGGTCCCATAGGCGGTGAACATACCGGGGAAAACCTTGGGCTCAATGCCGGCATAGCCCAGCCCGGCGTAGGCGGTGGTCAGGCAGCGGACCAATTCCTCGGGGCTGGCACTGGAGCTCGATTTTATCAGCTCGTCGGCCACCAGGTCGGTCGGCCGGCCGAGCAGCAGTCCCAGGTCGCTTCGCCCGTAAACGATTTCCTCCAGGGAGTTGATCATGCTGGCCGTGTTTCCGAATTCAGGCGCTCCGGGAAAGGGCAGCCAGCCTTTCTCCTTGAGCTCCATGGCCCCGGCCATAACGCTGCCGAAGGTCATGGTGTCCACGCCGTACTCGTTGCAGAGATGGTTCAGGTAGAAAATGCCGTCCCGGTCGGTCAGGCAGCAGTTTATCCACAGGGCGATGGTTTCGAATTCCGGGCGCACCCCCTCGTGGGCATAAGCTCCGCCGTAGACGGCTGCGCTGCGGGTACACATGATATGGCGGCAGCGGTTGCAGACTTTATGTTTCCCGGCAATTTCCAGGAAAGCCCCGGTGGAAACCCTTCGGTACAGTTCCGGGTCAAAGTGGCCCTCGTCAAAGTTATGCCAGGGCAGGTATCCACCCTTCTTCCCCAGGTAGCCGCCGTTAAAGGCCCGGTCCAGCCACCAGGTGGTCCCGGTTTCAGGACGGAAGGAAGCAGTCCAGTTGGGGTCGTGAACATGGCTGTTGACCGCCTCGTCTATCGTTTTCGACTTTTCCAGAAATTTCTCCCGGTCGAAGAATTCTGGCAGTTTCTTTCCGTAAGCAGTGATGGCCACCAGGTTCTTGGAGCCAAAAACCGCCCCGGCCCCGCCGCGCCCGAAGTTTCGGTGGTAATCGTTGGTCAGGCAGGCGAAGGCCACCTGGTTCCAGCCGGCCGGCCCGGCGCAGACGGTGGAGGACCCGGGATGTTTACGGCCCAGGAAATCTGTAGTTTCCGAGGCCCGGCGCAGCACCTGCCGGCCGTTAACTTCCTCAAACAGCTCGGGCTCGGCCTCCAGCACCTGCACCTGGCCTTCCGAGACCAGGAGGCGGACAGGCTTATCGGCCCGGCCGTCGATGATGAGCTGGTCAAACCCGGCTCTTTTCAACATGTTGGGAAAAAGTCCGCCGCAGCTGGAGTGGGTCAGCAGGCCAAATACAGGTGGCCGGTTGCCCAGCCACTCCTTCCGGGCCGGCGAATAGGTGAAGGGGCTGATAAAAGAACAGGAGCCACGGCCGGCCGTCGGTATGGCCGTATCGTTCAGGGAAGAATTTCCGATGACCAGGCGGTTGGCCGGGGACAGGGGGTCTTTCAGCCAGCCTTTTTCTTTCAGGTGCCGGTAAATCAGGTAAGCCTGGACACCCCGGCCGCCAAGGTAAAGGCGGTAGAGGTGAGCCGGGGCTTCCTTAATTTCCACCCGGCCTGAACTCAAATCTATAAAGGCCCATTTTCCGGTATAGCCGAAGTATTTTTTGGTATCAGCCATAATATCTCCTGAGAAAGAAATTAACAGGTTGATTATAAGAAAACTCATCCCGGGCCGCAAACCTTTTGTTCTGGTATCATCCCGGCCCGGAAGAGATTCAGGACGTGCCCATTAACCCGAATCAGCGAGCAGGCGCACCCCGCCACTTACTTCAGTAATGAAAAATTCAGAACCGCGGCTATCAGCCCACACCCGCCCGGGTCCGCCCGGTATAGATCACCGGACGTGGCTGGCAGACAATCCTGATATCTTTTATCGATTCGCCTGGCTTGAGGGCAACTTTCAGTGGCAGCTCGGTCTGAAGCTTGACCCCGCGCGGCACGGTTTCTTCATCCACCGATAATTCGTACTGGCCGGGCAGGATGTTTTCAAAAACGAACCGGCCCTTCCCGTCGCTGTAGCAGGTAAGTTCTTCAGCCTGCAACTGCCTCAGGCTCTCTGGCCATTTCTCGGTATCCGTGGCTCTGGCCACAACCAGGATGTCCTTGAGAGGCTGGTCCTCTTCATCCAGTAAGCCATTCTTGTTGACATCCTGAAAGACTATCCCGGCAACCCCAGCTCCCTCGACCAGGACATACTCCAGCCTGGCCGACTTCCGCTTTTCCACCACCAGCACCCGGCGTTCCTGGCCAGCCAGATAATACTCGGCTGGAATCCGGCTGATCTCCAGGTTGACAGAATGGAGGCCCTCCGGCACCCGGCTGAAAGCAAACCGACCCTGGCTGTCGGAAGTGGCGCTGCTGCCGTCTTCAAGGTAAAAGGTCACTTCGGGAAAAGCCCTGTCCCCGGCATCAAAAATCCCGTTCAGGTTCCGGTCGGAGAAAACCAGGCCTTCTATCCGGCCCAGGCCGGTGAGCACCGGCCCCGTGGTCCGGCCCTGGTAAGAAGCCACTTCCCCCCAGTTAAAGCGGCGGTCTATTCTGAGAGTTAACCAGTAATTGGCCGGCTGGGCAGATTGAAGCGGCCAGCTGGCCCGGAAGTCCAGCCTGAGCCTCAGGCCCAGGGGCAACCAGCGCCCCAGCCCCAGGTATAGCTCGGTTCTTTTTGAAGACTGGCTGACAAAATACCATGACTTGAGGTCAAGGTAAGAGATTTCCCCGTAAAAATCGGTGCCGAATAAAAAGGGAGAATAGGTGGCCAGCCGCAGCCTGGTCAGGTCGGAGAGTTTATTTTCCAGGTAATCGTAGTAGCGACTGTCTTCGGCCTCCAGTAGCAGGTAGGCGCTCCTGAGATAGCTGTACCTCAACCCCAGGTAAAACGAAGGATAGTTGAAATCGCGCTGGTCATTCACCCGGTCGTCGTAGTGCTGAAATCGGGCCCTTAGGTAGGGGTAGAAACGTCCCAGGTTCTTGGAAAGCTGAAGGTAAAAGCCCGGGCTTATGAACTTCCGGTAATCCCCTCCCGGATGCCGTGATTCAGCCGCACTGAGGTCCAGCCTCAGGGTCAGGTCAGGCCAGGGCGGAGTGATTAGAGAAAAACCGGAATTGAGCCGCCAGAAATCGGTGGTATTAAGGACGGCACGCCGGTCAACGTTATCGTGGAAATAATCGACCGAACCGAAAATGAAAACCCGACGGCGGGTCTGATAGCGCCAGGAAGCAAAAAGACCTTCCTGGTCGCGGTCGTAGGCGAACTCGCTGCTGAGGTTGCGGAAGTCGGCATCCACCCGACGGTAGTTGACCTCCAGGGACCAGCGTCCCCCCTGAAGCAGGGGGCCAAAGCGGATCGAGGTGCCGGGGATTTTCACCTGGTCGTTCTCCCCGGCCGCCAGGCTGGCCCTGGTGTCCATGACAAACCTGGCCCGCTCGTTGAAGCGGAGTTCTGATTCTATAAATAGAATATCGTTGGTCCTGGTCAGTAGTTCGCCGCTCCAGCTCCTCTCGTTTTCGCTGTGCACAAAGCCAAAGCCGAGAAAATACTTTTTATCAGGTTCAAAACGCCCCATAAAGCCGGTGGCCGTCTGCTCGGTCAGCGAATAAAAATTGCCCAGCAGGCCGGTCAGCCTGGCCACCTTGCCGCTGAACACCTCCAGGCCGAATTTCCTGTGCTCGAAGCCGGCGCTCACTCCCCGCAGGTAGTTATATGCCGGGTAGTAATTGGTGAAGCGGTAGCCCAGGTTGGTCAACTGCAGGTTATGGTCACCCAGCCTCAGCTTCCAGGACAGCCGGCCCAGCTGCAAGCCCTGCCAGTCCAGGTACCAGTGAGCCGCTTCCAGGCCGGCGGAGGACAGGCGGCCGTCAAACCAGCCACTCAAGACTCCATAGTTAATAAACTTCTGCCAGAGGTCGAGGTGCATGATATTTTCGTATTCATTGGCATAAAAAGGGCCGGCCTGAGAATAAACCCGGCTTCGGTTCCAGTAGGACAGGTTTATATAACCTTGCTGGGAAAACAGGTCCGAAATTAAGAAGAGAACAGACAGGAATAAGAATAAGAAGAGGCGGCCGGGGGCATCAGCCAGGAGGGAAAAGCCCTCTCTGCCTTCCGCTGCCCACACCTTCTGTCTATAACTCATTTCCCTTCCGCCACTTAAAGCAGGGAAGCGGTAAAGGTAATGACCTGAGTGTATTCCCCGGCCACGTAATCCCAGGAATTCTGGAAATAAAAGCTGAGGTCGGCCTCCTTTTGTCCCCGTTCCTGGGCCAGCACCAGGCTCTGCCCGGCGGCCAGAACACCATCTCTAAAAACGTCATTGGGAGAAGCTCTCCAGGAAATGGTACTGATTGGTATTACCTGACCACTGGCGCTCACCAGGTTGCCCTCGGCCCTGATGGTTACTTCCCAGCGGCGGTTGGGCGGCGAGGTGGTAACCTGGATGTGAACCGGGGTGTTGGCCGCAACCACCGGCTCCAGGTCCGGGTCGGCCGCCGGAAAGGTGATGGTCGTGGGGAAAATATTGATGGTTATGGTCCAGTGCTGGGGGGCCACCCGGGAACTCAGCCTGACCGGAGACATGAGCAGCAGGCCCATGCTGACCACGGCAGCGGCCAGAAACCTGGTCAGCCTGTTGCCCGTAAACAAACGCCCGGATCTCATGTCGGCTCACACACCTTCCACCAGAATGGTGACCGTTGTCCGGTAGGCTCCCGGCGCCATATTCGGGTCTTCGGCGAAAAAGAAATAAAGATACCCGGTAAAACTCCCGGGCCCGGTAAACCTGGCCACCAGAGCCGGGGCCGATTTGCTCAGCTGCCCGCTATAAAATCCGCTACCCTGCGCCTGCCAGCTTATTTTCTCAACCGGGATGGAGTAGCCGGTAGCGCTATCCACCAGGTCCGAAGAAACCTGGAACCAGACGCTGGTGCTGGAACTGTAATCATTGTTGGTCTTGACGGTCAGGTCAAAGCGACCTTCGTTGGCCGGAATGGTCTGGGGAACGCCCGTTGAAGAACTACGGGTGAAAGATACCTGGTTGGTGCTTATCTCAATCCTGAAGCGCCTGGCCACCTGAACCGTCACCCCCAGGCTGGCCGTGCTCTGGGCCAGAAGCTGTCCCAGGGCCAGGACGGCCCAGGCCAGCAGGAAACAGCAGACCAGTCTCCGGGTGACTCTTTGCTCTTTTCGAACCTGGAGCTCGGCTCTGCTCATATTATTCATGTTTGATTATTTGACTATGATCTCTTTCTCCAGGGCCAGCAGCTCGTCCCGGCCGATATCCAGCCTGACCTCGGCTTTATAGCTTCCAGGTGTCAGTTTCTCTTTCAACGGGATGGCCACCCAGCGTTCGCTCTGCGGCAGAACCGGCTCGTCTGGAATATCCAGGCTCTGTACTTTCTTGCCTTCGGCCGTGGTCAAACGCACCTCGCCTTTAAGGCGGAAATGAGTTCGGCCCGGGTTGTTGAGCTTCAGTTTGAGCGATTGGGCGCCGCCGGCACCTTCGAAAACCAGGTCCTCCAGCGAGCCTTCAACCTGGACCTTCCCGACCAGCACATAGACGGCAGCCACAATTTTCCCTGTAAAGGCCACCTGGCCCAGCCGACCACCCGGGGGCGCTTCCGGCACCTGTTCAAAGGATATTCCGGCATGGTAGCCACCGGCTTCAGTCTCGGCCGGCACAGACACCGTGAACCGAACGGTTTTCATCTCTCCCGGCTGAAGTCGGAAATCAAAGGGATTGACCCTGAGCCAGTCCCGGCAGGAAAAGCCGGTCGGTTGATTCCCCAGGAAATGCCGGCTGCCATCTTCACCCAGCGTCCAGTTTTCGGTATAGACTTTCAACCTGACCGGCCGGGGCGAATTATTCCTGACGTATATTACCTCGGTCCGCTGACCACCCGGAGCCACCTTGAGCTCAAACCGGATGGGGGTGATACCGAAATAGATCTGGGCCTGAAGCGGGAAAAAGCCGCCGGCAATCACTATGACAACCAGTAGAAACCAGAGCGCTCTTCCGAACCGGCATCTCATCTTATGGCCTCCTGCATCTTCAATTTCCGGTTCTGGCCAAAACCCGAATCAATTCTATGAAAAGCCTGATTCCTGGTCAATAAAATAAAAGGGAGAGAGTCCGGATCTCTCCCCCCTGACGGGCTGTCTGCGAACTGAACTCAAATCTTGGAAAGAGTATAGGTGGCCGTTATGGAATACGAACCCGGTTCCTGGTTGACGTAATCCCTGAGAAAGCTGAAGTTGAGCTGACCTTCGTGCCAGTGGAAAATGCTTCCCGTCCACTGTCCGACCGAGACCGCGCTGCCGGCCAGCAGCGAACCGGCCTGGTAACCGGTACCACTAACCGTCCAGCTGACCGTGCTGGCGGGAATGGTAGAGTGGAAATCACCGGCCGCGGTCACGGTCAGGCTAAGAGAAGAAGCAGGAACCATGATGGCAAAGACCCTAACCGCCACCGGGTTTTCATTGGCCGCTATCTGAACCGTTCCGGGTGTGGCTCCCACGGTTGGAGCAACATCGGTAAAGGTTACGGTGTTGGTGCCGATATAAAGGTCGTACCATTCAGCCAGGGTAACCTGGAAGGTAACATCCCGCGACTGCTGAGCCAGAAGCGGATTGAAAGCCGCAATCAGCAAGAAACCTACCCAAAGACCCAGCACCCTAAAAAACTTCGTCTTCACTTCCATTTCCTCCCACATTATAAGATATCATCAATTTTATAATGCAGGAGTTATGCCAGGTCAAGAGAAAAGGGGCGTTAGAATTGTAAGTTGCTTATAATAAATAAATTAAAGCTATGTTCTTCCAAACACTAACTTTGCGTAAACCGGATTTTAGCGCCAAATTATGTCATCAGGCTATTTTTTCTGTCATTAAACTCCTTAATTTTATTTTATAAATTTCACAAAGCGCTCAGGGTAAATCTGGCCTTAAAGACATGGCCAGAGTTGCCTTCTCTATCCAGGAAAACCAGGCTGCCGGTCTTCAGGCCGTTTCCCTGCCAGACGGCATAGATGTTCTCCTGGCCGACAAGGACCAGCCCTTCTCCTTGAATGTCTCCCTGGCCTCTCCAGATCAAAAGGGACTGGTTCTCTGGTTCTTCTTCAGAATAAATGACTCCTTTTAAGGCAATTGTGTCACCCTCGCTGACCGATAAAAGAGCCCTGACCTGCACGGGCTGGCCCAACACGACTTCGGCCTGGCCCAGGGCCTGTAAATTACCCGTGTCAGAAAAACCATCGTGGGCTGACTTGATTTCCAGGACCAGCCATTCTTTTAGTTCTAAAGAAAAGGTGGCCCTGGTTGAAGTATCGGCCCGCAACCAGGCAACAAGCCCGAATGATAGACTTACTACTATGAGCAGGAAGAATTTACGCCAACAGTTTTTTCCATCATCCTTTCTCATGTTCATCTTACGCCTTAAGTCTCGTCGCTAATTCTTGACCACAAATAAAGCAATATATGTGCCAGCTTATTTTTTGTTATCTAATTGATATTCAATAATTTAAGATGGGCAGCTTTCGGGCCTCCTGTCCGCTTTTGTTACACCTAACTGGACAGCTGCCGGGCCTATCTTATTGAGATTCAAAAAGATAGATTAAATATCTGCCACTGTTCATTTTCGTTACACATAGAAGACGGCCATAGAAATTGTAACCTCCATTCGGTTAGACTCGGGCCCGGGCCAGATATTTCTCTGGCCTTTTGATTATCGGGGATGTGGACAGACATTAACAAAAAAACAGCTTTTCTCGGGAAGCACCTGGTTGCAAAAAAAATGAGCCTGATCCGGCAACAGAAGTCATGCCATCAGCAGACTGCTATCCCCGAAATTCAGCGGGGTATTCTCAGGGAGTCAGACGTTTAATTTGAATTTCTTGAGTTTCCGGTACAGGGCCGGCCTGGTCAGGCCCAGCACCCGGGCCGCCTTCTGCTTGTTAAACCCGTTGGCCCGCAGAACTTCCAGCAGGTGCTTCTTCTCAATCTGATCAAGTGATAGGTTGACGTAAGGATAGGGTTTGTCTTCCATGAGCTCTGTTTCTACCAGGCTGATCAGCCTTTCGGGCAGGTGTTGAATATCTATGAAATTATCAGTGGTCAGCATGACCCCTCGCTCTATCACCTTCTCCAGTTCCCTGATGTTACCGGGCCAATCATACTCAAACAGGATTTTCTTGACCCGGTTGGACAGCCCCCGAACCGATTTTCCAAAACGCTGGTTGTAGCGGTCAATAAAATGAAGGCACAGGAGCGGAATGTCATCCTTGCGCTTTCTCAGCGGAGGCAGGTTCACCTCGGCCACGTTAATCCGGTGATACAGGTCCTCCCGGAAATTCCCCTTCTTCACCTCTTCCCTCAGGTTCCGGTTGGTGGCGCAGATAACCCTGACATCCACCCTGACCGGGCGGTTGCTGCCCAGCGGCTTGAAGGTTCTTTCCGACAGGAACCTCAGCAGCTTGGCCTGGCTGCCTGGGGGAATTTCGCTGATTTCATCAAAAAATATGGTGCCGCCATCGGCCTCCTTCAACAACCCGCTCTTGGCCCGGTCGGCACCGGTAAAAGCCCCGCGTTCGTACCCGAACACCTCGGATTCAAACAGGGATTCCGGTAGAGTGGTGCAGTCAACCACCACCAGTGGCCTGTCTTTCCTGGGGCTGAGGTTGTGAATGGCCCGGGCCACCAGCTCCTTTCCCGTCCCGGTTTCGCCGGTTACCAGGACAGTTATTTGATGCCGGGCCAGCCTCTCCACCAGGGCAAAGAGCTCCAGCATGGCCGGGTGCCGCCCGACCATTCCCTCAAAGATGTACTTGCTGGCCAGCTCCCTCTCCAGCTGGTAGGTTTCCCGGCGGACGGCAATTTTCTCTTCCAGTTTCTTCAGGCTTTCGGCCAGGGCTTCCGGTCGCAGCGGCAGCTGGAGATAATCAAGGGCCCCGGCCTTGATCACTTCGGCCACTCTCGCTTCGCTCTCGGGCTGGCCCAGAACTATAACCTCCATCAGCGGGTCATGGCTCTTTATCTTTCTGAGCCTGGAAAAAGTATCAGACAACCGTCCTTCCCTGACCAGAAGAATGACCCGCGGTTTTTCCCGGTTAATCCGGCCGATCAGGTCCTCTTCAACCCCGGCCAGGGTCAGCTGGCAGGCCCCCGGAGGCAGAGCCCCGGCTATCTCTCTGGCCACCCCATCATCCGAAGAAATGAGTAATATTTTTAACACGCTTCACCCAAGGCCAAGATAACTTGTGTCTATTATACCCATGAATTTTTCCTTAATAAAGCATCTTTTCTTTAAGGACGGCTTGGGCTATACTTTTCCTTCAATCCCAAATGAAAAAGTGCATCGGAGGACAGCATGCCTGAAAACCGCTCTGAGATGATTCTCAATTTATTCAAGGAAAGCCAGGCCCTGCTCAAAGGCCATTTCAAGCTCACGTCCGGAAAGCATTCCGACGTTTACTTCGAAAAGATCAAGTTGATCGAGCGGCCGGCAGTTTTGGAAAAAATTATCGACCTGCTGGTGGAAGAGATCCAGAAAGACAACCCGGAATTCGATTACGTGGTGTCCCCGGCCTACGGCGGCATCGCCATAGGTTTTCTGACCGCCCTGAAGCTCAACAAGCTCTTCGCCTTTTCCCAGAGGGTCGAGGAGAAAATGACCGTCCGCTCGGGCTTCGCCGGGCTACCGGGCCAGCGAGCCATAATCGTGGAAGATATCCTGACCACCGGCGGTTCGGTCCAGGAAGTCCTGGAATGCCTTAAATCGCTGCAGGTTACCGTGAACGGAATCTACTGCCTGGTCGACCGCAGCGCCGGCCAGGTCCTGATAGAGGGAAAACCGGTTCGCAGCCTGCTGGCCCTGAAGGTCTCAGCCTATGAGCCCGAGAGCTGTCCCCTCTGCCAGCAGGGACTGCCCCTGGTCAAGCCCGGAGCCTCTGATAAAAAATGAAGGTTATCCTGGCCTCGGAATCTCCACGAAGAATCAAGTTACTCAAAAGGATAGTCAAATCTTTTCTGGTTATTCCCAGCGGCCTGGATGAAAATCAGATTGCCGAGAAGGACCCAGTGGTTTTTGCCCTGAAGGCAGCCGAGGCCAAGGCCCGGGCGGTGGCCGCCTCCAACCCCGAAGCCCTGGTGATTGCCGCCGACACCGTGGTTACCATAGACGGCCAGATACTGGGAAAACCTTCTGACCGGGCTGAGGCCGAACGGATGCTGGGATTGCTTTCCGGCCGGACCCACCAGGTGATAACCGCGGTTGTTCTTTACAACCAGCAGGAAGACCGGCTGTTGAGCGGCCAGGAAACCAGCCGGGTGACCTTCAAGCCTCTGACCATTGAAGATATCAGGGCCTACCTCAACCGGAACACCTACCAGGACAAGGCCGGGGCCTACGCCATCCAGGAAATAAAGGACCTGTTTCTGGAGAAACTGGAAGGCGACTATAATAACGTGGTTGGCCTGCCGGTCCGACTGCTGCGACGGTTGTTCAACAAGTTCCAGGAAACCAAGGCCCGGGTGGAGATATCAGGTTTTCTTCTCCCGGAAGCGGCTGGACTGGCCCGCAGCCAGGGGCAAACTTTCCAGGTCCCGGGAGCCTATCCGGGCGACCTGGTGGAAATCTCTTACCTGCCTGCGGGCAAAACAGCCATCAAGGCCCGGCTTCTGGAGATAATCACGCCAGGGCCGGCCAGGCAAAAGGCAGCCTGCCCCCATTTCGGCCTCTGCGGTGGTTGCGCTTTCCAGGATCTGGTTTACAGCGAGCAACTGCGCCAGAAGGAAAGCTACCTGCTTGAAGTCTTCAAGCAGCACTTTCCTTCAAGCTACCGCTACCTGGAAATTGAACGAATCCTGCCCTCCCCTGTCCAGTATTTTTACCGTAATAAAATGGAATTCTCATTCGGGCAGTCCGGGGGAGAAATCTTCCTGGGCCTGCGAGAAAAAACCAGGTCCAACCGGGGACACCACAATAAGAGAGTCGTCCCCCTTAAAATCTGCCACCTCAGCACCCCGCTGACTGAAAAAATATTCCAGGCCGTAAGCCGCCAGGCTGCCAAGACCGGTCTGCCGGTTTTCGACCTGGAAACCAAGAAAGGTTTTTTCCGCCACCTGGTAATCAGGGAGGGCAAGAGGACCGGGGAGCTGATGCTACTCCTGGTCACCACCAGCCAGGCTGAATTGCCGGCTGATGAATTCGCGGCGGCCATCCTGGAGGCGGTGCCGGAGCTGGCCAGCTTCTGGTGGGTGGAAAACGACCGCATTGCCGACGTGGTCGCCTTTGAAAAAACTCACCTGGTCTACGGCCGGGAAGCCATAGAAGAAATGCTTCAGGGTTTCCGCTTCAGGATTTATCCGGGCTCCTTTTTCCAGACCAACCCCCTGGCCGCTGAAATGGTCTATGCCCTCATCCAGGAAGAAGCCCGCCGGCTGCGCACCCAGTCCGCCCTCGGCCTGTACTGCGGCTCGGGCGCCATAGAAATCTGCCTGTCCAAGGCCGCGACCGAGGTGGTGGGAGTGGACTGGGACCCGGCCAACATCAGAACGGCCAACGAGAACCTGGCCATTAACCACGTCCAGAACGTCCGGTTCCAGGAGAGCTCGGTGGAGGAAGCCTTACCCGAGATCAGTCGGGGCAGCTTCGACCTGCTGGTAATAGACCCGCCCCGGGCCGGGCTCAGCCCCAGAAGCCTCAAGCAGATTATCGGGCTCAGGATTCCAGCCCTGATTTACGTTTCCTGCAACCCGGCCACCCTGGCCCGCGACCTGAAAGTCCTGGTGGACAGCGGCTACAAGGTCAGCCGGCTAACGCCGGTCGATTTCTTTCCCCACACCGGGCATCTGGAAGTAGTGGCCTACCTCAGCCTCTGAGACCAGGCGGAACGCCACCCGGCCAGGCTTTCTATTCCTTGGTCTGGGTGGTCAGGAAGATGGGCAGGGTCATCTGCCTGACCTGGTCCATCAGCTCTTCAATCTCGTCAATATGCTTGTCTTCATCCTGAAGGATTTTTTCCAGAAGTTCCCTGGTGGCAAAATCACCCACCTCGCCGGCCAGCTTGATGGCGGCGTTGTAGGCCTTGATGGCTTCAAACTCGGCCTTGCGGTCAAACTCCAGCATCTTCGGTACTTCATCACCGATGAAAATCTTCTTCAGCTCGGAGACGATGGGAATTCCCTCCAGGAACAGGATCCGGCCGATCAGGCTCTCGGCGTGCTTCATCTCCTGGATGGCCCTTTTCTCGATGGTCTTGTGGAGCTTCTCGTAGCCCCAGCTGTCGCACATTTCGGAGTGGACCATGTATTGATTGATGGCCGTCAGTTCGTCAGCCAGCAAAGAATTCAGGGTCTTGATAAGTTTGGGATCGCCTTTCATCGTAGCCTCCTTTCTCTAAGTTTTTTTATTTTACCTTATTGAAAGAAACAAGTAAACAAATAGATTTTCCCGCCCTTTTCATTTAAAATTAACTCCAGCTTATGATCAAGGCCATACCGGAAGATTTTATAGTCGAGGAGCTGGCCAGCCTGCCCCTGGCCGAAAGCGGTGAGTTCCGCGTTTACCGGCTGACCAAGAAAAACTGGACCACCCCCGACCTGATGCGCTTCCTGGCCAAGACCCTGTCCATATCTCCCAAGGCCCTGGCCTACGGCGGAAAGAAGGACAAGCACGGGGTTACCACCCAGCACATCACCATCCGCAGCCAGAGGGATTTCAGCCGGGAGGACAAGAACTTTTCGCTCCGGGCCATCGGTTTCATGCGCAAACCGATGAGTCCCTCGCTAATCCAGGGAAACAGGTTCCGCATAACCATAAGGAATTTGAGAGAACTTGAGCCGGTCCTGGACAACCTGGAAGAAGTCAGGCAGTTTGGCTTTCCCAATTTTTTCGACGACCAGCGTTTCCGGGGAACCAACCCCCAGCTCGGCTTCTTCGCCGACCGGGTGCTGCGGGGCCATTATAACGGGGCCCTGCAGATCTTCCTGCAATCCCAGAACCAGGCCAGCAGCAACAAAGAGAACCGGGAACGAGTGGCCCGGATCCTGGAAAACTGGCGCGACTGGGAAAAGTGCCTGGAACTGGCCAAAGGGCTAACCGAGAAGAGGATTTTCCGGACCCTGCTGCTGCGGCCCGATGATTTCCTGGCTGCCCTGGAGAAGATACCCCGCGAAGAAATCGCTATGGCCTACGCGGCCTTTGGCTCACACCTCTGGAACGAGCTGCTGCGCCGGCTGCTTCGAGAGCTGATCCCCGATCTCCGGGAAGTTCAGGCCGAGTCCGGCCTCTTCTATTTCTGGAAAACCCTGGACCAGCCCGTTTTTAGCTACCTTCAAGACCTCAAGCTGCCCACCCCCTCGGCCAAGATGCAGTTTCCCGACGAACGCAGCCGCAACCTCTACATTAAAATCCTGGAAGAAAACAATTTGAGGTTTGCTTCCTTCCGCACCCGGGCCCTCAGCCGGGTTTTCTTCCGCTCCTTCCAGAGAAAGGTCCTGCTGTTCCCGGAAGGCCTGGAAATCGTTGACCGGAAAGAAGATGAGCTCCACCGCGGGAAAAAAGCCCTGGTCCTCTCCTTCAGCCTGCCACGGGGAGCCTTTGCCACCATGCTGGTTAAAAGAATTCTGATTGAAGCCTGAGTCTAAATTTATGTTAAATTAACCAGAGGATAACCGCGTCATGAAAACAACCGCTATCATCCTCGGAGGAGGCCGTGGGACCAGGCTGGGCTTCACCGTCCCCAAGCAATTTGCCCGGCTTGGAGGCCGGCCGCTCTTTGATTCTTCGGTCGAAAAATTCTCGGCGCTTAAGGTGGACCAGATCGTGGCCGTCCTGGTTGAAGATTATAAAAATTATTACCAGCCTCATCCGGCCATAGCCGTTATTGCCCCGGCCGGAGAGAGCCGGCAGCAATCGGTGCGGAACGGCCTCGCGGCCTGCCCCGATGACACCGACCTGGTCATCATCCACGACTCAGCCCGGCCTTTCTTCCCGCTTCGTTCCCTGGAAGAAGGGCTGAAATTATTAGGAGAAAACAGGTACGACGGCCTGGCCCTGGCGATTCCATCCACCGATACCCTGGTTGAAATCGAGGCCGGCCGGGTGGTGGACTTTCCTGACAGAAGCAAAATTTACAGGACCCAGACCCCGCAGCTGTTTCGCTTCCAGTCTATAAGAGAGGCCTACGAAAGATTGCGGGGACGGGAATTCACCGATGACCTGTCGCTGGCCTGGGCCGCCGGGCTGAGATGCGGTCTTCTGGAAGGCAGCCAGCTGAATTTCAAGATCACCACCGAGACTGACTGGCTACTGGCCGAGAGTCTCCTGAACTCAGGCGGGCTGGAGCTTGTTTAAGGCCTTCTTTCTAAGCTGCCGCCGTGACCAGCTGCCGAAATAGACCGCTTCCAGGAAGGCAAAAAACGAAACCATGATCGCCAGCAACCTGGCTCCCCCCAGGGCAATCAGGACAAAGGCCAGGGTGGTGAAAAAGTCCCTCCGGTAGATGAAGGCAATTCTGGAGGCCAGCCGGTCAGCCCAGGTCTGAAAATCGGGGTCGTGGATGCTGGTTTCTATCTCCCGGGCGATGGGTACTATGTTAAAGCCGATACCGGCTCTCCGGGCGTAATGGATCATCTGCAGGTAAAAGCCGACCATCGACAGCCAGCCGAAAGCACCGACGTACAGCCAGGCCTCACTGGAGGTCCCCCGGTAAAGCCCCAGGGGCAGGGCGGTGAAAAAGGTTACATATAAGAAAGCATCGGCCGAGATATCAAAAATTGTGCCGAACCGTGAAACCCGGCAGGTCAACCTGGCATTTTCACCGTCGCAGCAGTCTATGACCGAGGCCGCCAGGAATAGAAAGGAGCCCAGGGCCATGGAGCCATATTGTCCCTGGAAAATCAGGTAGACGCTGAGCAGTTCAACGGCCAGAACGATCAGGCTGATCTGGTTGGGAGTCAGGCCCCACCTGATGAGATGCCTGGTCAACCTGAGGGAAATCGGGCGGAACCAGACCCGGGTGATGTAGCCGTCCACTGGCTTTCGCCCGGTTTCCAGAAGAAGTTTTTCTGCCTGGCGGGCTGTTTCCGGGCCGTCAACTCTTACCGCAAATGGACAATCTACCTCAAGACGGCCGACAGAAATGGAGTCCTTAATTTTTTCCAGCCCGTCGGGCCCGGTGCCTGCAGAACTCACCAGAGCTGGCAGGAGGTTGCCGATTCTTTCCCGGTTAACCAGAAAGGCCCCGACCCGGCCGGTCTGTTCGGTGGCAGAAGAGCCGTTCGGACTGAGGAGGATGAGGTCTTGGCCGGGCTCCTGGCCATTTGCCCGAATAATTGAGGTAAAAAAATCTGGATGCACAACCAGCTTATCTTCCAGGACCAGGACCGGTGAGCTGCCGTTCTTTTCAGGGCCTGACCGCGCGATATCCTCAGTCCTACAGACAGCCAGCTCCATCTTTTCCGGGCTAAATCTCCGGTCTGAACGGAGTTTTTCCAGGACCTGACTGGCCAGGCCGGGTTCTTCTGAATAAAGCCAGAATTTTCTCAACCCGGCCTTCTGGCCATAAAGAATCAGCCTTTCCACCAGGCTCAGGCCCAGGATCCTGGTTTGACCTTCCCGGCTCAGCAGGACTATTGTTTCTTCCATTGTTATCACTGTTTATTAAGCCACGTGGCTAAAAAATAAGTGTTTTTTTTATCATAATGCCGCCAGAAATTCAACCAAAGTCGGGAAAATTGCGGGCGGGGGAGGTAGCCGAGCCCCCGGTCGGGAGCTCCAAATTGGGGTTCGACCCAGGCTATCGGCCAGAGGCCAGGTAAGCCCTGACCCGCTCCAGGTCCTCGGGAAAATCCACTTCGTGGCAGAATAACCCCCCGGCGGGAACGGCCAGAAAGCGGCCCTTTTCCCGGACGATGTAGTTTTCTATGGCCTTTTCAAAATAATCGTTATCTCCCACCAGTTCCAGGTGCCTTCTCAGGGGCTCAAGGTCGGCCCGGGCGACCAGGTTGATACCCAGGGCCTCGCCCTGGGCCGACTCCACCTGCTTGGAAATTTCTGTAATAAAACCGGCCCCGTCGGTTCTGTATTTCACCTCTTCCGGGCCGCATCTCTTGTCATCGACCAAAACGCAGGAACACCCGGCAGAGAGCATCTTCGGGATTATCCCCCGGTCAAAAATCACATCCCCGTTTATCCAGAGCACGTCCTCGTCCAGCCGGCTCAGGCCCTTAAGCAGGCTCTTGCTGGTGTTGGTGACGGCAAACCTCTCGTTAAAGGTATAGGTCAGCTCGGGGTGCCTGGCCACGATCAATTCTTTCCTGAAGCCGACCACCACCAGGATGTTTTCCACGGGAATAAAGGGTTTGAGGTTTTCCACCTGGTAATCGATTATGGTTCGCCGGTCGTCGACCGGGACCATGGCCTTGGGTAAGTCCAAGCCGAGCCTGGTTCCCCGTCCGGCGGCCAGAATGACTGCTTTCACTGAAGTTCTCCTTTTCTCTGCGGTTCAGGATTCATTTTTCTCCGGGAATAGAAATAAAAATAAAGGGCTTCCAGAAAGGCCATCACCGCCGCCAGGACCATGGCCGGCCGGGCCAGTCCGGCCACTATCAAAATAAAAGCGGCGGTTGAAAAAAAATCGCGGCGGTAGATAAAGGCCAGGCTGGCCGCCAGGCGGTCAATAGCCGTCTGAAACTGGGGCAGGTTCCGGCTGGCTTCAACTTCTTTGACCACAGCCACGATATTATAACCGAGTCCAGTCTTCCTGGCATAGTTAATGAGCTGCAGGTAAAAGGTCACCATGGAGGCCAGGGCAAAGGCTCCAAGGTAGAGCCAGATTTTTTCACCGTAAGTCCGGTAAAGCCCGACCGGCAGGGCCACAAAAAACGAAACAAAGGTTACGGCGTCAGCGGTGATATCCAGGGCCTGTCCGGTCCTGGTCATCCTGTAGGTCAGGCGGGCGTTTTCCCCGTCGCAGCCATCTATTATTGAAGCCAGTTCGAAGAGTATTCCCCCCGGTACCAGTAACTGCCGGCCGTAGCCCACAAAAAATACACTCAAGAGACCCACGGCCAAGGTTACGATACTCTGGGCTATCGGGTGGATATTGAGATGGAGAAAATATTTGGTCAGAAACAGGGAAATCCGGCGGTTTATTAACCTGGACACGACCCCGTCCTGGGGCTTGCGGGCAGTCTGAAGCAACAAGTTCCGGGCCCGGGTAAAACTCTTTCTGTCCTTCACCACCACGGCAAATCCGGACAGCAATATTACAGAGGCTTCATCCTTATCGTTCCCGACTTCAATTTGGCCAAGGGCTTTCCCCGCCAGCACCTGGCGCAAAACCAGATCAGCCCGGGCCCCGGAGCGGACTACCAGCAGGCCGGGACAGGGCTGCCGCGGGCCTTCTTTCCCCTGGACTTCTACCCTGACCAGGGGCCGGTCCAGGCCATCAAGGCTATCCGCCAGCCTGGGAAAAATAGCGGGATCAAGGACCAGGTTATCTTCCAGGAACAGCAGGTAGTTATCCCCGGCCGGGGCCAGCAACTCGCTCCCGAACAAATCGTGACTTAAAACCTTGAAACGGATATTCCGGTCAAGCACTCTCCGGTCGGAAGAAAGCTCAAAGACAGCTTTTTGCGCCTCGGCCCTGTCCGGGTGGAAAAGCCAGAACTCGCTCCAGCCGGCCTGGCTGGCATTCAAGATCAGCCTCTGCCTCAGGCTGAGACCCAGCATCTTTTTCTGGCCGTCCTGATTTAGAATTATTACCGCTTTTCTGCCTGTCATTTTTCCTCCGGTGGCTCGCATCAGGCTCCAGAAGCCCCGCTGGCTGGAGGCCAGGCCTGGAATTCAATACCAGGTAACTCCATTTTTCAGGAAACTTTCGGCCCGCTCCAGGGCCTTCGGGTCGTCAACATCAATCCAGAATCTACCGCCAATCTCCATCGCCCTGGCTTTTCCCCTGGTTGCCAGGATTTTGATTCCCCCGGACAGGCTGAAATCCCCGGCCTTCCGCTGGCTTTCTTCCAGGGCGTCAAACAGAACCGGCTGGCAGAAAAAAATACCCGTATCAAAGGCGTTGTAGTCTACCAGACCTTTTCCGATATCCATGATCTTTCCGTTTTCGACCTTGACCCGGGTCACATCAGCCAGGTCAACATATGGGTGATTCTCAACCCGGGAATCAACGGCCAGGATAATTTCATCCTTCTTTAACTCCGACCGCCGCAGCTGGTCCAGGATGGCCGGGTCAAAAATGTGGTCGGACATCAGCAGAAAGAAAGGCTCTTTCAGCAGCGGCCGGGCCCTGAAAACGGACAGGCCGTTTTCTTTATGCCACTGGTCGTTGTATAGCAGGGTCAGGTTAATTTCACCGGGGAGAAAAGCAGTCTTGAGATGTTCTTCCAGCCTGTCCCGATTATAACCGGTAACCACTATCACTTCTTTAATCCCGGCCTTCTGCAGTCCCCTGATGACCCAGTCGATGAGCGGTCGCCGGCAGACAGGAAGCAGCGGCTTTGAGGCGCACAGGCCCGATAGCCTCTGGCCCTGGCCGGCAGCGATGATCAGGGCTTTCAAGACCGTTCTCCTTTTTCTAACTCTGCGTCAGTAGAAGTGTCGTCAGATTAGCTAATTCTAATTTAAGAGAAAAGCCTTGTCCAGAGATATAAAATCTGGCTCGCCCCATAGAGGCGCTTAAACCTTCAGTCAAGGGGACGGTACTCGAGGTAATCTTCTTCAATCAGCCTTCGAATGGACTTAAAGAGAAAACGACCATATATTTTCATTTTTATCTTTCTCATGACCAGCCTCTCCTGCCAGAGGTCCAGGTCCACCTCCAGCAGGAATTCCCGGACAAAGGCCGGTGCCTTGACCGGTGTAATTTCAACCCGTCGCAGTTCGTATGAGTCCCGGTTGATGAAAAAAAGACCCTCAAAAAGAAAATCCTTTTTCTCCCTGGCCCTGGCCTCCACCAGGTAGACCTGTTCGCCGTTGAGCTCTGATTCGCCCTTCAACCGAAAATCGTAGCGGCTCCTGTTCTTATCGCTGAAAGGAATCAGGTCTTCCAGGCCGAGGGCCAGCCCGGCTTCTGACTGGCGACCCGAGGCCTCGGCTTTTTCTCTCTCTTCTCTTATCCTGTTCATTCTCTCCATTCTCTGCTGACGGTACTTCTCGGTTATATCCCTGGTCCGGCCTTTCTCAATTTCCACGGCTTCCAGGATTTCCTCGTCCAGCAGACTGCCATCAAACTTCATCCACTTGGTGACCCGCCGTACCTTCTCCGGCTGCCAGTGGCGATCGACATTGGCCTGGGAGGAGACCACCAGGGCCTGCCAGCGCCCGAAGTCCCGGTAGGAGGTTAACCTCTGGTAGGCCCTGTCTAAAACCTGGTCAACCGATAATTCAGGCGCGGTTTGAGCCTGAAGGATCGGGGCCAGGGCCAAAAGAAACAAGAGACCCGTCAACTGTTTCCAGGCTGGAGAGAATCGTTTATTGTTTATCACCAAACACCACCTCGGCCAAACTTTAGACTGACTGTCCTGGCCCCGGTCTATCAGTTCATTATACCAGATAGGCAGAAGGCTCCTAATAAAAGACCGGGGGCAGAAATCGGGCTTATGTCAAAAATAGAAGAAATAAAGGGGCTCCCGGCCAGGGGTTCAGATGATACCATTTTCACCTACCGGAATAGTTCCCAGCTCGCCCGGGAAAAAGATATTTCAAGGAGAAAAGAAGCCAGTTGAAAATGGACAAGACCCGGCCAGGACTGGCCTTGACCCAATCACTATCAACGCCACCAGGCCGGGAAGAGGATTTTCACCGGGAAAAATAGGAGATGATAAAAAACACCCGGGTGCTGGCCCTATGTCCTGCTTCTCCATCGCTCTTGCTTTTAAAGTCAAATTAAAGTATCTAATAGACAGGTTATTCAGCCCAAGCCGATGAAAAAAAGGAGGGTTAATTCCATGAAAAATAACCGGCGCTGGCTGCTTTTTATAATTGCCTTTTTCCTGGTAAGCGGCCTGGTAGCCTCTCCGCTCCGGGCCCAGTTTCATTTCGGCGTCAAGGGCGGGTTAACCCTGGGCCAGTTGAGATCAGTGCCCGAAACTTTCCTGGAAGGCTTTCCCTGGAAGACCAAGAGGGGCTGGGCTGGCGGGGTCTTTGCCAGCTTTGAGTTCCTGCCGGGAGTATCCATCCAGCCTGAAGTGCTCTACATCCAGAAGGGAGCGCGCCTGGTCGACCCGGAATATGATTTTGAAGCCCGATTCAATTTCGATTACTTTGAAGTTCCCGTCCTGCTAAAAATAAACCTGCCCCTGGAAGGGGCGGCGGCGGTCCCGTCAATTTTCTTCGGCCCATTTTTCGGCTTCAACCAGAAGGCCACGATTGTCATGGTTGACCCCTACAGCAAGGAAACCGAAGACATCAAGGCAGACGTTCAGAAAGCCGAATACGGGATTACCTTCGGGCTTATGTTTACCCAGAGGTGGGGGCCGGGTTATTTTTCCGTCGACGCCCGTTACGACCTGGGCCTGACCAACGTCCTGAAACCGGGCGTGGAATGGATGGAAAGCATCAAGACGCGGACCTGGGTGTTCACGATTGGCTATTCGTACTGACCGGGCTCTATCCCCTGCCAATTTCCTCGGTTAACGGCCTGCGGCCAAAGATTTTTATGAAAACGCGGCCCAATATAAAAGCGCCCTGACGGCCTTTTTTCGTTCTCTGTTTTTTTCATATTTTGTAGCTCAATCTTTCCCGTCCTTGACCCCGGTAATTTCAAGGAAAATCTTCAATTCTTAGGAGCTGGATTCACCTCCTTTAACTTTAATGTTCTATACCCGGGGGTTTCCCGCCTGCCCGGCCCCGATCGCTATCGCCGGACCACCGCCGCCCGCTTCAATATACTTCCCTTCCCCTGGATACCATGTCTTAACCTGAAAGAAACCCAGAATTGACAGTCCACGGGGCTTTATAGTAGATAAGATATGTTCTGTCAGGGGTGCCTTCGGCATCGTCAAACGAAGGCTGAGAGCAAACCCTCAGAACCTGAACTGGGTAATGCCAGCGTAGGGAGACAGAGTCTTCAGGGTCCAGAACTCAGCCTCACCGGACAGAATCATCCTGGCTAAGGAGGTGGAGGCCATGTTTTCAGCTCAGACCGTCATCCGGGACCTGGAAAACATCCGCCGCCGGGCCCCGCTCGTTCACAACATCACCAACTTCGTGGTCATGAACCTGACGGCCAATGCCCTGCTGTCGATTGGCGCCTCGCCGGTCATGGCTCACGCCATTGAAGAAGTGGATGAAATGGTAGGGCTGGCCTCGGCCCTGGTCATAAACATAGGCACCCTCAGCCGCCACTGGGTGGAGGCCATGGGCAAGGCCATCAGGGCAGCCGAAAAGAAAAAAATTCCGGTGGTGCTGGACCCCGTGGGGGCCGGTGCTACTTCTTTCCGGACGACCACGGCCCGCCAGCTCCTGGAATCAGGTCCGGTAGCCATAATTCGCGGCAATGGCTCTGAAATCCTGGCCCTGGTGGATTCGGGAGCCAGGACCAAGGGGGTGGATAGCCTGGAAGGCCCGGAAGCGGCGGTCGAGGCCGGGCGGCAACTATCCCGCCAGTATGGCTGCGCGGTCAGCATCAGCGGCCCGACTGACATAGTGGTACGGGGCGGCCAGACCATCCGGATTGAAAATGGCCATCCGCTGATGCCACGGGTGACCGGCCTGGGCTGCACCGCCTCGGCCCTGACCGGAGCCTTTGCCGCCGTGAATCCCGACAGCCTGGAAGCGGCCGCCGGGGCCATGGCCGTCATGGGCATCTGCGGGGAACTGGCCGCCGGGCAGGCCCGGGGACCGGCCAGCTTCGAGCTGCACTTCCTGGACTGGCTGCATCTTATCGGGGAAAGAGAAATAAAAGAAAGGTTGAAAATCATCGTTTGAGAAAAACCGGAGCCTTATGCTAACGGTAAAAAATAGCGAGTGAGAAAGTTGGGCCAGCAACTTAAGGTGTATTAGAGACATGACTTGCATTTCCGTTCCGGATATCCGTTCCACCAGCTGCGGCCGGGCCAGAACAAGCCCGGCCCGGAAAGTGACGAGGCCTGAGCTTCAGGAAAAGGCTCCGGGCACGGATAATAAATTGTGGTCAAGGGCAAAAGGAATATATGGCAGCTAAAAAAAAATCCAATAAGCTTAGAAAAACAGCCAGGCCGGTTGACCTGAGCCTTTACCTGGTCACCGACCGCCGCCTGGCCGGCAATCGTCCGCTGACCGATTTGGTAAGTAAGGCCGTGGCCGGCGGGGTAACAGTCGTCCAGCTCCGGGAAAAAGACTGTTCGTCGCGGGAATACCTGGAGCTGGCCCTGGAGCTGAAAAAGATTCTGCCGCCGGGCGTTCCTCTACTAATCAATGACCGACTGGACGTGGCCCTGGCCGCCGGAGCGGACGGAGTCCACCTGGGACAGAGCGACCTTCCGCCCGAAATTGCCAGGAAACATCTCGGTCCCCGGGCCATCATCGGGCTCTCGGTAGAAAACCCGGAACAGTTAGAGGAGGCCAAAAACCTGCCGGTTGATTACCTGGCCATCAGCCCGGTTTTTTCCACGCCCACCAAGACCGACACCGGCCCGGCCTGGGGCCTGGAAGGGCTGGCCCGGGCCCGGAAGATGACCGCCCTGCCGCTGGTGGCCATCGGCGGCCTGAACGAGCAAAATGCGGTCGAGGTGATCAGGGCCGGGGCTGACGGCCTGGCCGTGGTCTCGGCCATCTGTGCTGCCTCCGACCCGGAGCAGGCCGCCCGCAGGCTGCGGTCCCTGATAGATGAAGCCAGGCGGTTAAAGTAAAATATGAAAGCGGTCAAGGGCCCAGGGTCAAGTCTTAAGGAGGGAAATGAACGGGAGATGAAACCTGGCTGGTATTAGGTGATAATAATAACAAATTAACAGGATTGGGCGAAATTCCAGCAGAGCAGAAATCATGATGATTCGTCCTGAGAGCGGCCGGCAACCCGGCGCTGGAGAATAATATGAAAAACCAAAAAAAACTGAGAATCGAAGACCTGGGCGAGTTCGGTTTTATCGCCCGCTTCTCGCGCGACTTTCTGAAAAGGTTGCCAGCCGGCGTTACGGGTATAGGGGACGACTGCGCCGTCATCCCCTGGAAAGGCCGGAAGAAGCTCCTGGTAACCACCGACCTGCTGATCGACGGAGTCCATTTCCTGAAAGAGAGGATTTCTGCCCGCGACCTCGGCTATAAGTCACTGGCCGTCAACCTGAGCGACATCGCGGCCATGGGTGGAAGTCCGCGCTGGGCTTTTTTATCGATAGCCATTCCGGCAGAAACCGAGGTCTCCTGGCTGGATGAATTTTTCCGGGGCTGGAGGCAGCTGGCCGCAAGGACCGGGGTTGAGCTGCTGGGCGGCGATACCACTAAATCCAGGGCCGGCCTGGTCATCAACGTGGCTGTCCTGGGCGAGGCCGACGGAACTCATATTAAGTACAGGTCTTCCGCCCGGCCGGGTGATATCGTGGCGGTCACCGACAACCTGGGAGATTCCGAGGGCGGACTGAGGTTGATTCTTCGGGGAGAGGAAAAGAGCAGGACCAAACCCGAGGGAAAATACCTCATAAGCCGTCACTACCGGCCGCATCCCCATCTCGAAGAAGGCCGGTTTCTGGCCGGGCAGCCGGAGGTCAGGGCCATGATGGATGTTTCCGACGGCATCGACTCCGACCTGAGAAGGATAATGGAAAGGTCGGGCTGCGGAGTGATGGTCTTCCTGGAACAGCTTCCGATCTCGCCGGCTCTCAAGAAATGCGCCGGCCGTTTCAACTGGAACCTGGAGGAAGTGGCTGCGGCCGGGGGCGAGGACTACTGCCTGCTGCTCACGGTCGCCCCGGAAAAATTCACCGGCCTGGCCGAAAAATTCTTCCGTCGCTTCGGGCGACCCTTGCCGGCCATCGGCCAGATTACAGACGAAAAAGGCCAGTTGCGCTACTTTCGAAACGGCCACCAGGTTGTCCTGGAAAAATCAGGATATGACCACTTCAAACACGGGTAATCAATTCTAAGGCTTCCATTAATTTAATAATTTGACGGTGGCCTGCCCGACCCGAAATATAGACTGGCCAAACTTTTTTGTCTATAATTCACGGTTAATTCTACCGATCCTCTTGGACCCGGTAACGAAAAAGGAAGCGCGAGGCAACGATGATAGGTGAACAACTTTCAATAAGTGATATTTTAGTAGAGAGTTCCCCCTGTGGCCTGGTTCTTATCGAGAATTCAGGCCGCTGGTTGTTTGTCAACCCCGCCTTCACCCGGATAACCGGTTACACCCTGGAAGACGTTCCCGACGGCAAGACCTGGTTCAAAAAAGCCTTCCCGGATAACGCCAGGAGGGCTGAAATAATGAACCTCTGGCTGGCCGACCTCAGGGAAGGGCGATCCAGGTTCAGGATAATGGAAATTGTCTGTAAAGACGGTCAGAAAAAATGGGTGGAAATGCATTCCGCCTTCAGACCGGACGAGAAAATTGTGGTCACCTTTCAAGAAATTTCGCGGGAAAGAATCTCGGAAAGGATTAAACAGGAATCAGATAACTACTATAAGGCATTGCTCGAAGCCACACCTGACATGGTGGTCATCACCGATACAGACGGATACATAACGTATGCCTCGGAAAGCACGGCCCGGTTTCTCGGATACAATATGGCCGAGGAGCTGCTCGGAAAGAACAACCAGGAGCTTTTCGCTCCGGAAGACCTGGAGAAAATCCAGCAGGCCGGGAGCTTTATTGGTGAGTATGGTTTCCTGGGACCTATAATCGCCAGCGTGGTTAAGAAATCCGGAGAGAAAAGGACGGTGGAAATAAACTCTTCTCAGGTTAGAATCTCCGGCCAGCTGGTGGCTTACATCGGAATCATGAGAGACATTACAGAGAGACTGAACCTGGAAAACGAACTCCGCCAGATACTAATCGAGAAAGAAATCCTCATAAGAGAAGTCCATCACCGGGTGAAGAATAACCTGCAGCTCATACATAGCCTGCTGAGGTTACAGGCACAGTACCACTCTTCGTCTGAGGTCAGGATAGCCCTTAAAGATACCCTGGGTCGGATAAGGTCCATAGCCCTGATATATGAGAGCCTTCTCAGGTCAACCCGCCTGGACAGAATTCACCTGGACCGTTACCTGGAAAAGATAGTCTCTCACGCCCTGTCTCTCTATCGGCAGGATGGAAGGGAAATCAGGATCGAACAAAGACTTGATGAGGTCCAGGTTGACCTGGCTCTGGCTCATCCCTGCGGTCTGATAGTCTCGGAACTCATTTCCAATGCTTTGAAACATGCCTTTAACGGGCGAAAAGAGGGCACCATCAGAATAAGCCTCGAGAAAGCCAACGGCAGGCAAGTTGTCCTGACGGTAAGTGATGACGGAAAAGGGCTGCCTGAAAATTTCGACCCGAAGGGCTCAACTTCGTTCGGCTGGCAGATAATCCACGACCTGGTAAAACAGCTCAAGGGGACCATGTCCTGTAAATCTGGCCAGGGAACCGAGGTCAGAGTTATCTTTACTCCCTGACCTGAGTCCGGCCGGTCCCCAGGTCTATGGCCAGGTTCTTCCTGACACTGGCCGGAAGCGAAGAAACTCCTTTTATTTCTTTCCAGGCAGCAGTGCCCGGCTCGCCGCAGCGGACGGTATAACTGCCGGCCCGGAAAACCGGCGGGCGGAACTCGGCGCCTCTGATCCTCAGGGTGTAAACCACCTCCATGGATTTTTCATCCACCACCTGGACCACCGGGTCGGAAATTCCACGGAACTGGAGAAGCGGCAGATAGGCCGCGGGTTTTCTTCCGTCGTTTTCCAATTGACTGAAAGACACCGGCCAGCCCGGGTAGGACTTATACTGGGCCTCCGAAAAATTCTCGGGCCGCACCAGGCAATCCAGCATGACCCGTCGTTCATTACGGTCAAAAATGACCAGGCCATATCCAGAAGAGCCCCTCCCCGCCTGTGCTGTTTCCCCTTCAAGGGGGTTAGTTACCACTTCCAGACTGAATTTATTCCCGAAGGCATCTTCGAAATCTCCGGTGGCCTCTGGAGCTTTTGTCACGAGAGACCTGGTAGCTGGCTTCGGCATCCAGCGAACGGCCGGGCCGGCCACGATTGGTGGCGGCACGAAAGCCCAGCCCGCATCGCCCGGTTTTCCCAGCCCGTACTTGAGAGCAGCCGGAGGTCCGCCGGACCCGGCCAGGTGCGGAGCAAAGGCCTGCCTTAGTATCCTTATGGTTTCATCCCTGGCTGCCTTCGGCCAGCCCCCGCTCATAAAATCGGCCACCGGTCGGTCATCGGGCGGATAATCGCCGGGCTTAATCGGTTGCAGCTGCCACAGGGCTTCATCACCCAGCCGGCCTTCTGGTAGCGTGAGCAAAGATACCCAGAGCGACTGGGTGAGTAACGCTTTCATCCAGACTCCGTCCGACCAGTCTTCGGCCCACTTCCTCAGGAGTTTCAACTGGGCCGGACCCAGGAGTTGCGCCTGTTTTGGAGAGCCCTGCTTCTTCAGGTCAAACTCGCTGTTCCAGGCCCAGCCGTTTCTAACTTGGGCCTCCGGTAGAAGCGGAGCCGGGGCCGACTTGAACACCCGGTCACAGACCACGGCCAGGCTCAGGCCGCCATATCGAATTTCCCGGAAATAAGGATCTTCATCTTTTCCTGAACCCGGATGGCCTTCAACTTCCGGCAGGTGGGAAATCTGGGTGGCCAGCACCAGGTCAATGAACTCCGGTGGCATCAGGAAACCACCGCTGTCCTGGGCGGCCACCGGGTCGGGATAATCTTCTGCTCTTATCAGCCGGCCGTTTTCACCCCAGAGCTTGGCCTGGAAAAAATCCCGGGCATCGGGCATGACCACGGCCGGCCTGTCCCTGAGCAGCTCGGAAAAGGCCCAGCCGAAAAGGAGCCACTGCCTGAGGTATTCCCGCCGCGCTTCTTCCGGCGTAAACTTTTCCCGCCAGAAAGAGGCCGGGCGTCCGAAGACCTGGTTACCGGCAAAAAACAGCAGGTCCGGGTTCTGCTTTTTCAGGACCGAGACCAGGCCGTGGTGAGGATAGCCCTCTTCCTGTTGATTGCTCAGGACCGCCAGCACCAGGCGGTCCTGGTCCCGGGGTTCTTTTCTTACTATTCCGATGGGATTATGGGCAAATTCCGGCCCGGGTTCCTGGCCTTCCAGCCTGGCCCGGAATTCGTGGTCACGGCTGGAATCCCAGCCGGCCACCCTGAACCTGGCCAGCCAGGAATTGAGGTCGACCGGGGCTGCGGCCACCTGGACCCAGCGGCCATCTTCGCTTATTTCCAGAACCGCCCGGGTTTCAGAGGTCAGGCAGCCCGGTACCAGCTGGGCGGTTAACGTCAGCTTATCCCGGCTGAGAGTATAAAGCGTAAAGACCACGGGGCCCAGGGCTCTTTCCGGATGATTCTCAAAAAGATCGCCACTTATGTCCAGATCGCGCCAGCGGCTAGCGGCCATTCCTTCCCCGGGGCGAACTTCAGGCAGGCTGGAGACCAGGGCCAGCCCGCCGGCAATCTTATCCCCGGTCAGGCGGGTTTCTTCCAGCTCGTCAAGAATTTCCCCGCTTTCGGGCTCAACCACCTCCAGCCTGACCGACGATTGAGAGTCGGAAGTTCCCAGGTTCAGTCTCAGTTCCAGGCCCTTTCGCAGGGCTCTTTTCAGCTCTTCCTGTTTTTCCTCTGAACTGACGCTTTCCAGCTCGCCTATGAACAGCAACCCGTCGGTGGTCACACCGGCTTCCAGGCCCTGGCCGCTGACCGCAGCCTCCCTGAAATCGCCACCCGGGCTCTTTATCCCGAGCCTGAGTGCGACGAAGTTCCGGGCCCTGGCCCTGGCCGGAAGTTCGGGGACGGACACCTTGACCGAGATTTCCAGGAGGCCCGAACCCGCGGCTACTTCTCCAGTCAACAGATAAAGATAACGGTTGGCCGCCGCTCCCAGGCATTCAACAGAGCCCTGATTAAGTCTCCAGTCTTCCAGGCGCTGAGCATAGAAATCCGGGCCAACCCAGGGCCGGCTCAGGTTTTGCGCCCAGTCAGGCCTGAACTGCCCGGCCGCCAGGGGGCCCAAGGTCAGAACAAAAAGAAACCAGCCAACCAGGCCAGAACGAAGAAGCAGTCCAGAATCAAGTCCGGGCCCGCTCTTTGAAAAACCGGATTCGCGGATCTGGTTTCTAAGAATTTTTTTCGGCATCGCCATCTCTTCTCTGACTTAATATTCTTTGACCGGATATTCTTTCCGCCTTCTGCAGTAGCCGGTCGAGGGACCTTCTTCCGGTCGATACTCTCATTTCGCCCGGGACCAGCTTAACCCATCGTGGCCCGGGCCCGGCCACGGAAATTTTACCGCTTCGCGGCTCCGCTTCCAACTCTGCCACGGCCCGGCCTGGATATCAATTTTCAGGATGAGGGCTTTTTGTTGCCAGCCTGCCTCCGGACTCAGCTCACGCCGGCCAGGGCAATCAGGGCCCGCATCAACTTGAAGCCTTCCAGGTAGTCCTGAGAGGTAAAGGTCAGGGTCCGCGGAGCCGGTCGTTTTACCCCTGGGATCAGGACACCCAGCTCGGCCTGCTGGCTGGTGTGCAGGTTGATTTCAAATTGGTAGGGTGACTGGAGCTTATAGGCCTGGAAACCCTTCACTGAATTGAGGGCTTTCCGGGCCCCGTCTCTTAAATCAGCCAGCACCTTATCCCGGGCATAGTTCCTGGCGGCCAGGCGGTTGACGGCTTCCTTGACCGGGACCACCACCAGCGATTGGCCCAGGAGCTCCCGGGCCTGGCGGCAGGTCTCGGTATCGCCGGTTAGCATGACCACCGGAACGTTGAAGTAGCCGGCGATGGCGGCGTTAATCCCCAGCTCCGGCATTTCGATTCCATTTATCCTGATGGAATAGATGGCTGCCCCGGAGATGGTGTGGTCCAGGATGGCCGGGGCCGAACCGGCCCGGGCATGGTAGCCGACCAGGATGCAGGCGGCGAAGCTGGAATCGAGGCCTTCCATCATGGACATGGGCTTGGGCGAGCCCGAGATCAGTACCGCCCTGGGGTCGAGCTCGCTGGCGATGATGTTGCGCATGCTGCCATGGGAATCGTTGACCACCACCTCTGTGGCCCCGGCCTCGAACAGGCCCTGCACCACGGCGTTGGTATCCTGCACCATCCACTTCCGGGCCAGCTGGTACTCGGGCGAATCAGAAGAACACTGATTTCCGTGGACCACTCCCCAGATGCCCTCCATGTCAACCGAGATGAAGACCTTGAGGGGCGGGCGGGGAGCAGCGGCCGCCTTGCCCTGGGCCAAGGATTGACCCCAGAGCACCAGGATTGATAGCAACAAGCACGGTACCAGGAAAAACCGGGCTGTTCTTATTTCCATCTCCTCCTCCTTAAATAAAAATCCCATTAGCATTTTATCCAACAATGCCGGCTAACCTTTCTGCGCCCTCCGGCCAAGACCTTATCAAGCATGACGTTTTAAGAGGAAATATTATGATGTCTCGTTCTCCTGAATCAAATCGCGGACAGTTTTATACACCAGTTTCTCCTGAATCAAATTGCGAAATATTCTGTTAGTTATTCACTATCCTTATCAAATCATAAATATCCTTATACATCCACAAGATGTTTTTCTCTCCTACATCAAGAGAAAAAAACTTTGCACACTACTGATTTTTTCGAGCTGTCTCTTCAATTATTATCCACCATTTCCGAGTCAAATAAAATCACGCCGATGGCCCGACCTGTAAGACTCGAGGAGACAGGTTCGATTTCGCGGCGGCTGGCAGAGAAGTACCCGAACAGAATAAACTTCTGGCCAGAGCCCCGCCCGGCTTTCCAGCCCAACAAGATGAGCCTTAAGAAAAAGAAGGCATAACCCTACATTGGCGACAGCCAGGGCTCCGATCATGAGATACTATCAGCCTGGAATAATAATTAATCCCAAAAGATTTTCCTCATATATCTTTATGGTTTACCCGCTGGCCGCCGTTTTGACCCATAAAACCTTTTAGGCTCTGACCTCTCTTCTGCTATAATCCTGGTAGATAGAGGTCTCCTCAGATGAATGAACTGGCCATATTGCTGGCCCTTATTTTTTCTCCACTGGCAGCGCTATCCGCCTATCTCATTACCTATACCGAGTACAGGAGGCATTTTCCCGACAACCTGCAAAAAGCCAGGAGGCTGTCCCTGAACTTTGCCATCAGCACCATGGTCTTTTTCATCATCCTGATCATCCTGACGTTCTGGGTGATTGACCATTTCTTACCCAAATGAAGACTAGCAACAGCATTTACCTCTCGGTCGTGGTGCCGGCCTACAACGAAGAGCAGAGAATCGGCTTCAGCCTGTTCCGCATCAAAGAATACCTCAACAGCAGGAGCCTCAGCGCCGAAATAATCCTGGTGGACGACGGCAGCACCGACCGGACGGCCGAGGTGGCCAGGGAAATCATGGCCGATTATCCTGCCTTCAGGCTGATAACGCTTCCGGTCAACCGGGGCAAGGGCGCGGCGGTCCGGGCCGGGGTGCTTCAGGCCCGGGGCGAGCTGGTTCTCTTTACTGACGCCGACCTATCCACCCCGATTGAAGAGCTGGAAAAATTCCTGCCCCTGATGAGAGAAGGTTTTGACGTGGTCATCGGCTGCCGGGCCCTGCCCGAGTCGGTGATAAAGCAAAGACAGGGCTGGTTGCGCGAACACCTGGGGAAGTGTTTCAACCTGCTGGTCAGGCTGCTGGTGCTTAAGGGATACAGGGATACCCAGTGTGGCTTCAAGCTTTTCCGGAAGGAAGCGGCCCGGGAAATCTTTTTCCGGCTGGAGACGGAAGGTTTCGCCTTTGACGTGGAAGCGTTGCTCCTGGCCCGGAAGCTCGGCTACAGAATTGCCCAGGTGCCGGTGGTCTGGGTAAACCACCCCCAGTCCCGGGTCCGCCTGGTGCGCGGCTCCCTTCGAATGCTGATCGAGCTGTTAAAGATAAGAAAAAAGAAAAAGGGGGATACGCTCTCGTGTCCCTGATTTTCCGTCTGACCGGCCGGTAGACATGCCCAAACATCTTTACACCAGATTTCTTATAACCTATGACCCGATTGAATATCTCAAATAAAACTTTGATTTTAAAGCCTTTGGGACGGCTATCCGCTAATAAAAGAATTGTTCAAAAACCCCAGGCCAACTTCTTCTGCCAGAAATTGACAGAACATATTTTATCGCCGTCTTGATGTGTTCTTATTGTAACCTTTCCGTGATTCTATCCGGTCAGGCCCGTTTATTTTTTGCTTCCTTTTTCCCTCGCTAAGAATTTCTTCCAGCAAGCGGCAGGCCTCCTCCACGTAGCCGCTGCAATATTTTTCAAAGAGATTGTTCTTGCTGGCCATTTCCAGCCCGTGCGGTGTCTTCAGGCTGCAGCCGATAAGGTCGGTGCAGTTAATTGACCCAAACTTTTCCGTAAAACGTCGGCAGAATTTCTGGGCCAGCTCGTAGGTCAGTTCCTTGGCCGCCCTGTCTTCAGCCCGGGTGCGTCCAAAATGAAGTCCGATTACCAGAAGTGCTCCGGTCACCGCCCCGCAGGTCAAGCCCAGGTGGGACATTCCCCCGCCCAGAACCTGGGAGAGCTTGAGGGCTTTTTCTTCTTCCAGGCCAGCCTCAACCGCGAACGGCGTGAAGACCGCCTGTGAACAGCTGAACCCTTCCTGGAACAATTTCCTGGCCCTGGCCACTCTGTCTGACATCTAATTCCTCCTTTCACTTCCCGCTGGCAGAATTCAACTTCACTGAGATTTCACGGGTAGAAAAATATTAGGCCAACCCGGTAGGCGGCGTCAACCACTTCAGAAGCGACGGGTTTCATTAGCCTTACCGGGAATCTTAACAAGTTTACGCCAACACAGCCAGTATTATTCTAGCCATATTCTAACGATGGCTCATCGCAGTGGCCCGTTTCGGCTATGCCCTGTCATTGTTGGTCAGGGCACCAGGAGAACCTAACAGAACTTACAGCAATCGCTAAAAAGTGACCGTTAAGGCTAAACCAATTTTCGGGCAGGCTGGCCTTCGATCCGACCGGATTCTTGAGGATGCCTGATTAGCAGGATGCGTAATTAGATTGACAGCCTGACCACGGCAGTATATTTTAGAGCCAAAATGAGAATACGAGGCAGACATGGCTGAAAACAGAATGAATTGGCACTCTTCCAGGAACCCGGTCAAGTTTCCCCTGGCCCTGGCCATCACCCTGCTGCTTATTTTCCTGGCCTCTGGGACCACCGATTGCCGGCAGGAAGTACCCCGCCCCGAGAACTGGGCTCCGCCAGTTCAGGTTGAGGGTGCCCCTAACCTGCATAAAGTTTCAGACCTGCTCTACCGCTGTGCCCAGCCGACTGCAGCCGGGTTCAAGGAACTGGAAAAGCTGGGCATCAGGACCGTGGTCAACCTCCGTAGCGAGCACTCGGACCAGAAGATGATAGCGGGCACCAACCTCAAGTATTACGAAATCCCGTCCAAGGCCACCCAGGTCAAGGAAGCCGACCTGTTGAAATTCCTGCAGATCGTTACCAACCCGGAGGAAGGTCCTTACCTGGTTCACTGCCATCACGGGGCCGACCGCACCGGGCTGTTCGTGGCCGTTTATCGAATCGTGGTGCAGGGCTGGTCAAGAGAGGAAGCGATAAGGGAAATGCAGAGGGGCGGTTTTGGTTTTCATAACACTTACACCAACATCATCAGGTACCTTCAGACCTTTGACCCCGAAAAATTCCGCCGCGTCCTGAGCCTGGAAAAGACCAGAACGGATGAAAAAATATCCATTTCCCGTTTCTTGCTTTCGATAAGACCTGAAGGCTCGCCTCTTCCTGGCTGACCTTTTACTAAAAAAAGAATCTTGGCCATTCGCCACCAGCCGCTTTAATTCTCTGGAAGATTGGATACTGGTTGAATCTTTCTGCTTTAACCGGATTCTGAAAATTCTAAACTCGCTTCGGTTTGAAAGATACCGGCAGTGGCCGGCTGAACCAGCCCACCGGAAAAGCGGCCAGACCTTTTTTATTCCCAGTCCAGCAATCTTTTCTCACCCTTCAGCGCCCTGATGGCTGTCACCTCCTGGCTGACTTCCAGGCAACCACGGTAGCGGCCGTCGTCATCGCGGACGGCAAAATAGCGGATGTGGATAAAACGGCCGTGCATTTCAATCCAGAACTCGGCCACGTCCCTTTCGCCTTTCCTGAAGGCCTCCAGGATGCGGTTGACGATGTGAACACTCTTGGGCGGATGGCAGTTCTGGACCTTACGGCCTATGACCCCCGGGCTCCTGGGAAAGATGCGATCAGGAGTATCCGAATAATAGATTACAGTATCGTTCTCATCGACAAAACTGATGTCCACCGGGAGATGGGTCAGCATCAGGTCAACCTGCTCGGCGCTAAGCCGACCGGTCCTCAGGTCGAGAAGCGTCTGCACCCGCCTCGGTTGTGGGACCGAAGCTCCAGCCGCTGCTGGCTGCTGAGTGTTCTCCCCTTCCCCGGCCGGACGGCCATAGCCGGCATAACCACCGCCGCCTGAAAGATCCCCCACGGCTTCAACCGCGGGCTTCCAGCCGGTTCCGGGCTGCACCCAGGCATAGCCGATTTCCTCCTCACCGCGTTTGACCCGGGCCCAGTCTTCCTCCCGCAGCACTTCCAGGCTCATCGGGAATAAAATCTTTTCTTCCTTGTAGACCATGTCCTGGAGCATCTGCAGCACCTGGCCGGTCCTTATCGCCAGCCGGCTGGCCTGCTCCGCGGACTGAATCTTCTGCTCGAGCTGGCGCCTGAGGTCCTTGAGTTCCTTTCTTATGTCATCATGGATGGCCCACATGACCTTGGTCGGTCCCGTTACCCCGCGGGCTTCAAGCAGCGGGAAAAGCTGGTTTTCTTTTTTCAGGTAATGCTTTTCTATTTCGGCCAGCCCGGACAGCAACTGTCGAAGTTCTTCCAGGTTGCTCTCCACCTCGGCTTCGGCCGTTTCGCGGGGGATTCGCTCCAGCAACAACTTGATTTCGGCCAGCAGTTTTTCCAGGGCCCGGTTTTCGGCCATCAGGGTGTGAACCGGGTGCCCTGGCGGCGCTTCCGGCGATTTCTGCTCCTCCAGCGCCTCCTCGAAAATTTTAACGTGCAGGTCGCACAGTTTCTTGACCTCCTCTTCCGGGATGCCCTCGTCGATAACCTGCTGTTCCAGCCGGGCGATTTCATCCGCTCCAACATCCTTGATCAGGTCCGCGAATTGTCTCTTGAGTTCCTCAACCGGCTCTCCCCGGTGAAGCCTTCTGATTATCTGCTTCAGGGTTTCAGCTCTGGCCTGGTCGAAAGGCTGGCCAGCCGCAGCGCTGCCGGTTTCAGTTCGAGACCGGCCGCTTTTCTCCCTGATTTCTCGCTCTATCCTGGCTATCAACTCAGAGAGGGGAATTTTTCCCTCTTCGGACACCTGCTTGAGGGTGGCCAGCCTGGCCACGGTCTTTCGCAGGAGAGGGTTTTTTAACTTCTCAAACTCGGGCGATAGCCCGACCAGGAAGTCAAGCAGAAAGGGATATTCCTTGAGAAGCGAATAAAGGCTGGTCTTTTCGTTGAGTTCCATGATCATCCTCCAGTCTCCCGGCCGGCCCGGTCCCGGTTATCCGGACGCGGGGTTAAATTTAATTCCTACTAAATTAGTAGGATTTATGATAACATAAAAGCCCTCCGGCCACAACCAGAAAATTTCACCTGACCCATCTCCTCGCTATTTCCTGGCCACCTGCCTGTCTTTGCTATTTCTGCTTTCCCTGCTTGAAGCTTTTTCCAGGCTGGCCACCTCCTCGCCTTCTCCCCGGACGGATCCTATCCCCGGTTATGATTATATCCACCAGGCACGTTTCAGGCCAGGCCAAACTCGGACCGGAGAGCCAGGCTAATTTCTCAAGACTTCTCTGGCTATCAGCGGGGAAACAATCTTATGGCCCCCACGGGAGCAGGCCTTGCCGACAGGAAGTTGACTTAAACATGAAGGGAACCTGGCGCAGCGTCCGGTGGGTGGCCAGCGCGGCAATCTTCTTCGACATAAAGGGCTTTTTTTTACCTCTACAACCCGTTGCCTGCCCTCGGCGGTTGCCTTCTTGCGTCTGACGATGCCGCGCTGAACGACCGAGGCGGAATGTTTAAGAGATGGCGGGAAGGTATCCCCCGCTCCTTCAATCACCAGACCGCCGATGCCTGTGCCGGAGTAATACATTCCAAAAATGAAGCTGATAAAGAACCCGAGGCCCTCCGACGGTTGACTTCAGCCCCGGTTTTTGGGTAAAGATAGAGCCGGCGAAGAAAGGAGTCAACCATGAAATCAACCCGTCTGGCTGTCATCCTGGTCCTGGTGGTGGCCGGCTTTTTCCTGTTCACGGCCGGCTGGCTGAAGTCCACCGTTAAGAAACTGGAGGCTTCCGCCCAGCAGAAGCCCCTGGTTGAATACCTGAGCTCGCCCGAGCGCAGCAACGCCCCGTTCTCCGAGGCGGTCAGGGTGGGCAACCTGCTGTTTCTTTCGGGACAGCTCGGCCGCGACCCGCAGACCGGGAAACTGGCCGAGGGCGGTATCGAGGCTGAAACCAGGCAATGCCTGGACAACATCAAGAGAACCCTGGAAAAATATGGCTCCTCGCTGGACAGGGTGGTCAAGGCCACGGTCATGCTGGCCGATATCGGGGAATGGGCCAGGATGAACTCGGTTTACACCACCTATTTCACCAAGAACAAGCCGGCCCGCAGCGCCTTCGGAGTGAGCGGCCTGGCCGGCGGGGCCAGGGTGGAGATTGAGGTCATAGCCCTGGTCGATTAGAACGCACAAAATAAAAAAGCCAGGCAACGTGCTCTCACCGGCTCCAGGTGCCTGACACCCGGCGCCGGCTTCCAGTTCGCTGCCTGGCTTACGGTTGCGCTAAGCTACTAACTTATCTTTTAGACTCGATTAATAGCGGCGTCCACCGGCCGGTCCGCGTCCACGTCCACCGCCGAAACCGGTGCGGGGCTTGTCAGTCCGCGGCCTGGCTTCGTTGACGGTGGCGGTGCGGCCCTTCAGGCTCTTGCCGTTCAGGCTGTTGATGGCAGCCTGGGCTTCTTCCTGGTTGGGCATTTCCACGAAGCCGAAGCCCCGTGATTCACCGGTGTAGCGATCCTTGATGATGGAAGCGCTGTTGACCGTTCCGAAAGCTTCAAAAGTTTCCTTCAGTTCGCTTTCGGTGAGGTCCCTGGAAAGGTTTCCTACGTAGATGTTCATAACATCTCTCCTTTAATAAAATTTTCCGTTATAAAGGAGAGAGTTATGACCGATAAGGGCCCGCGCCCTCTTCCTTTATAATCGAGCAAGGAGATTATAGCACACAAATCAAGAAAAGTCCTGTTTTCAGCTAAAATATTTAAAATATTCCAAGCGGAATAACAGGGAAAAGCAGCTAAAAGCGAGAATTTTCAGGAAGCCCGATTCATTTTCGCTCTTTTTTAGCAGGCGTCAATTTCGAAGGCTCGGGCTGTAAACTCATACTTCTTACCGGCCGGTTTGCCACCGTCGCCCGAAAAGTTTATGCTATTTTTATGCTGGTTATGGTTCAGCTTTTTCCTTGGGCAATAAAAAGCAAATCAAGTTTACCAGAGTAAGAGGAGGAGGATGATGATGAAAACCATAAAAAATACGGCCTCCCTTATTGGCGCTTTACCGGTCCTGCTCATAATCCTGTCGTCATTAATCCTGGTGAGCGGCCAGCTGGCCGGCTCACCGGGACGGCTCCAGGAACAGCCAAATAAAATCCGCCCCGTCCGCGACGACGTAGGCTTCTGCTGGAACCCCGAGAGCATGAAAATCCTGGTTGACTACCTGGCCGCCCAGGAGAAGGAGCGCTTCAGGGCTGATGGCCTGGTGGCAGCCATCTCCCCGCACGATGATTACCTTTACGCCGGGCGACTCTACTACCCGCTTTTCAATCTCATCCGGGCCAAGGAAGCGGTGATCTTCGGAGTGACCCACGGCACCGTCCGCAATGAAATTAAGGGTCTGGACAGCCTGCTCATCCTGGATGATTACGAACTCTGGCCGGGGGCGCTGAAACCTGTGGAAATCTCTCTGCTCCGGTCATACCTCAAAAAACATCTTAAATCCGGATACGTCACGGTCAACAACCGGGCCCACGAGCTGGAGCATTCCATAGAAGCCCTCATCCCGTTTCTGCAATACTTTAACCCGGACATAAAGATCACGCCCATCATGGTGGCCCCGATGCCCCTGGACAAGATGAAAGAAATCTCGGAGCACCTGGCCGGGGTCATCGCCGCTTACATTAAGGAAAACAGGCTGCAGCCCGGCCGCGATATCTTTTTCCTGATCTCGGCCGACGGCAACCATTACGGAAAGGATTTCAACAACCTGGCCTTTGGCGAGGGGCAGGAAGCCTGGGAAAAGGCCCTGGCCTTCGACCGGAACCTGATTAACAGCTATCTGACGGGGCGGGTCTCGGAGAAAAAAGTGGCCGGCCTGACCGGGGAACTCTGGGGCAAGACTTACCTGGATTACAAGAGCTCTTACTGGTGCGGCAAGTACTCAATTCCCTTCGGGCTGCTGACCGTACAGAAAGTGATGAGAAAGAACTCCGGCCGCAATGTTCGTGGCGAGCTGATCCGCTTTTCCGATACTTATAACGAGGGAGTCCTGCCGCTAAGGAAAATTGGGCTGGGCACCACCGCTCCCTTTTCCCTGCGCCACTGGGTCAGTTTCTGCTCCATCGCCTACTACCTTGATTGAAATTAGGAACAACCATGTGGGCACTGGCTCACACTCCCTTGCCCCATATTTTCGACCATTTGCCCGTCTGATCCGGGAGCAGATAGCAGATTCTTATTAATACTATTTAATACCATTGAATACTATCTGCAAACAGGGCCGCTCCTTCAGAAGGAATTCCATCATTTCACAATTGGTAATGCCTGCTGGCCTTGACAAAATGGGCGATAAACTCTAAACGAAAATCTTTCTTGAATTTATCAGCTCACTGATCCTGAAAAATGGGTAAACGAGTATCGCGTCCCCCGTTTTCAGGCCTTGCCCAGAACCATGGCCAGCAGGGCCATCCTGACATACAGCCCGTACTCCATCTGCCGGAAATAGGCCGCCCGCGGGTCTTTATCAACGTCCATGGCGATCTCATTCACTCTGGGCAGGGGGTGCATGACGATCATTTTTTCCTTGGCCTTTTCCATCGTCTTGGCGCTTATTACATAGGCATCTTTGACCTTCTCATATTCTTCCAGATTTTCGAACCTCTCCCGCTGCACCCTGGTCACGTACAGGACATCGGTCTCCGGGAGGACTTTATCCAGAACCGTGTATTCCTTCTGGGGCAGGCCCTTGTCCTCGACTTCTTCAATTACATCCCGGGGCATGCGCAGCACCTCGGGTGAAACGTAATTGAGCTTGATGTTACTGAACCTGGTCAGCAGCCTGGCCAGCGAATGGACGGTCCGGCCGTACTTCAGGTCGCCCAGCATGGTCACGGTCAGGTCGTCCAGCCGGCCCAGCTCTTCCCGGATGGTAAAAACATCCAGCAGGGCCTGGGTCGGATGCTCCCCCACCCCGTCGCCGGCATTGATCACCGGCTTGCCGGCGTACTGGGCGGCCAGGGCGGCCGAGCCCACTTCCGGGTGCCTGATGACGATGACATCGGCATATGCAGCCAGGGTCCGGACCGTGTCGGGCAGGCTCTCACCCTTGGCCACCGACGAGTATCGCACCTCGCTGATGGGGATGACCGCTCCGCCCAGCCGCTGCATGGCGGCCATAAAGGAGGCAAAGGTCCTGGTCGACGGTTCATAGAACAGGTTGGCCAGGATTTTTCCTTTAAGCAGATCGAAGGTCCCGATTCTCTCGACCATCACCCGCATCTCGTGGGCCACGCTGAAGATGTATTCCAGGTCGGCCCTGGTGAACTGCTTCACCGACAGAATATCCTTGCCGTACCAGGGAGCGGTCTGCTGGTCGCCGAAGGGCAGGTAAGGGCTTTTTGGCTTGGTGGGCATGCTGACTCCTTATTTATCCTCTCAGGATTTCTATGTTTCCTTTAATATATTTATCCGCCCGCAACCTGTCAACCTGGGCGAGTTGTTTTTGACGCCCCGCAGTCTACTCACCACAACTTGCCCTGGCCCGCCTGACTCTGAGAATGGATTTCAGAACCACCTGGCTATACCCGATAGTAAAGGGTCTCTCCTTTGCCCCATTGGGCAGGCTAAGATTTTGCCCTATCTCCCGTCGGCAGGCGAATCAGGTTTTCTTAAAATATCAAGAGAAAACGACGACTAATAAGATGGTCAATTTCTGAAGAGGAGGTTATCATGCCTGCCCGGCGGAAAACTAATGATAGGATCCACTGGGCCTTGGGGATTGTTTCTGGCCTTTTATTGTTTCTGCTCCTACCCTCGCTGACTCACCCGCTTCTGGCCCAGAATGTAAGTCTCGGTCTATCGCTGACCGACGGCAGGGTGAAAAGCTTCCACTTTTCCATCTCCAGCTACTTCGGGGTTCCTGAGGCAACTGTTATCCGTATCCGCGAGCAATATCGCCTGTCCGACGAAGAGCTGCCGGTTATCTTCCTCCTGGCCCGGGAAGCCCGGGTCGAGCCGGCGGTCATCATCAACCTGCGCCTTAAGGGGATGAGCTGGTGGGACATCAGCCTGCACTTCCGGCTCAGTCCTGAAATTTTATTCCTGCCGGTGAACCTGGTCCGGATCGGACCTCCTTACGGCCGGGCCTACGGGTACTATCGCCAGTACCGGCATCAGAAAGCCTGGGGCCGGGTGGTGCTGACCGACGTTGAAATCGTCGACCTGGTCAACCTCAAGTTCGTCTCGGCCTATCACCGGATTCCGCCAGAAAGAATTATGGAAATGAGGGCCAGCGGACATAACTTTATCGACATTCACGACACCATAATAAAAGAAAAAGGAAAAGGCAAAGACAAACCGCCAAAGAACAAGCCCGGCAAAAAACAGAAACACTAATAGCTATAACCTCGAAGTCCCGGGCAGTCAGAGGGAGGCAAGACTCACCCTAAAGATAATCTTTCCAGTCTGCCTGCTGAAACTCAAGCTCATAGACCAGGCCCCGGTGGATAACCGCGGCTGAAGCCCGTTCTTTGTCGCGGGCCCGGCGGCTATATCTTATGACCAGGAGACCGGCCTTGCGCACCACACCACGACTGGCAATTTCAGCTTCGAAACTCCCAGTTTCCGGCTTCTCCGGCCTGATTGTTCCCTCCTGAATCTGGCGAACCATCCGGGCCAGCTCAGCCCCTCGGCCGGTACTCGCAGAGGCATCATCCAGAGGAGTCCTTGGGCCCGGCCCGGGAAGGCTTCCTGACCAATCCTTCCCAGCCCGATTAACGCCGGCATCGTGGCTGCTGCTTTCTACAACTCCGCCGGCCGCAAGCGGACTGGCCTCCTTCAGCCTGACCGCGGCCAGAGGCCCCTTAACTCCGGCAGTTGTTACCAGGATATCGGTTGCGCCGGCTATGGCGGCTATTTTTTCATTCTCCTGCTCATCTCTTCCCACCACTATCAACCCGTCTGGCTCGAAAAACACCCGGCCGGTTTTTATCAGTTCAATGTCCCCGGGCCACAGCTTTCCCCGCCATTTCATCAACTGCCTGGCCCGGGCAGCAAAGCCCGGGTCGGTCAGAAGACAGCCCCCGGCCGGCGTGGGATATTCTTTGAGCCCGTACCTTTCGGCCAGCTCCAGCTGCTTCTTTCTGTAACGGCCGAAGATATCAAGTAGTCGGTTGCGGTCGACCAGCCCCCTTTCTTCGGGGATGGTTTCCGGCAACAACCTGGCCGAAAGGGGCCTTAGCACCAGCCCCTTTATTCCCGAAAGCTTTTCAACCAGCCCCAGGGCCTGGCGATTCTGCGATTTCGGCCTTTCCCCCACCACCTCTCCCGTGGCCACGAAATCGGCCTGGTATCTTTCAAGAAGCTGCCCGGCTATCCTTACCATCTGCCCGTGGCAATCGATGCAGGGATTTAGCTGCCGGCCGTAGCCGTACCTGGGATTTTCCACTATTTCTATCTGTTCCGGGCTGATATCAACCACCACCAGCGGCCAGCCCAGTTCCCCGGCCAACCGGACAGCTTGGCCTGCCCCGAAAAACTGGCTGCGAAAAGTCAGGGCCACTATTTCTACATCCTGCTCTTCCAGTAGCTTCCCGGCCAGGATGCTGTCCAGCCCTCCGGAAAACAGCAGCAGAGCCCGGGCTTTCTTTCTTTTCTCTCCAGGTTTCTTGATTTCTAAAATTTCCATGCGAACTTAACAGGGATTCCTGGCTTTTAGTATTTCATTTAATTTTATACCCCGGCCCTTTTCCTTACCCAGCGTCGCCTGGACAGCCACTGCACCAGGCTGAAAGTCCAGGGACAGCGCATCAGGAAAGCAATTACTCTATTCCGGCAGCCCGGGATGACGATTACCTTGTTGCCGTCCAGGGCCCGCAGGGAAATCCTGACCACCCGGTCGGCCTTCATCCAGAAAAACCCGGGAATGACTTCCTTGTTCATCCCGGCCACCTGGTGAAACTCGGTATGGGTCAGGCCCGGGCACAGGGCCTGGATTTTAATCCCCTTGCCCTGGAGTTCATTCTGGAGGTTAATCGAGAACATGGTCAGGAAGGCCTTGGTGGAGCTGTACATGACCCCAGAAAGAGGGCTGAAAGCGGCCACCGAGGAAACGTTGATGACCGCACCCCGGTTCTTCTTGATCATGGCCGGCAGGGCAGCCCGGGTCAGCATGGCCGGGGCCTGAACGTGGACCCGGATCATCTGCTCGGCTTCCCCCGTCTCGTCTTTATAGAACTTGCTCTTCCCACCGAAGCCGGCGTTGTTAATTAGCAGGTCCAGGTCCTCGGTCTGCCTGATTTTCTCGGCCAGGTTGTTTAGGTCATAGTCCCGGCTCAGGTCAGCGGGGAAAATCTCGACCGATACGCCATATTTCGCGGTCAGCTCTGCCGCCAGGTTCTCTAGGCGTTCCTTTCTCCTGGCCACCAGGATCAGGTTGGTGCCGACCGCAGCCAGTTGCCGGGCATATTCTTCACCCAGCCCGGCCGAAGCTCCGGTTATCAATGCCTTGCCAAATACTGTTTTCATCTTTGGCCACTCCGCCTTTCACAGAATTAGTTTATATATGATAGCAAAACGCCGGTGAAAAACTTAGCCCGGCCAGCTGCTTTCCTTTGCTGAGGCTAAAATCCTTCCCGGCCAGCCTGACTTATAGGGATTTTTGCCGACTTTCTCCATATCCGATCTTATTCCTACAAATAGAAATCCCGACCGCCCCATTATCGGGCATATTTTCCAATAACCTCCTCAATTATGAACCCCTGACCCTACCACTTGACCAGAGCATTTTGCAGCTTGACTCTCCACAAAGCTGTTCACAGGATAGCTAAGTGACACTCTTAAAGGCTAAATTCTATCTCTGCCGTAGCCGGGGCAAATTTATTTTCCGAAGAATTCCCGGAACTTTGCCGCGGTATCCCTGACGAAACACTCCAGCCTGGCCTGGACATTGTCTCGGTATAAAGATCCGGCCTGTATCAAGACACGTGAGCTTAGCCCATAAGCTCTTAGCAATGAAGGAAGCTCAACAAGAACAAGAATAATGGCGGAACTTCAGGCTCCGGAATTTCACTCGTAACGCAGGACCCTTTCCTGTTAAATGCAGGAACCTTCCGGCCAGACAGATAAATTTTGCCGCAGAACGGCAACAGAGTTCTATAAAGGACGAGAAAAAACCTCTCCTAGAAGCCTGTATGCCATCAAAGCCGGTAAGCAGTTCGCTCTGGTGTTCGCTTGATGCATAAGAAGTGCCGGCAACCGGATTAGGATGAGCTGACTAAGCCGGGCTTCGGTTGCCGCTCAACCCCTCTTCTTCAGGGTTTCCAGGATTTCAGAGAGCAGCTTGACCTCGGCCGAGGGCTCGGGAGCGGGGGCGGCTGCCGCTTCCTGGGCCTTCTTTTTATCCCGTAATTCCTGGATCTTTTTCATCGGGACCACGATGGCAAAATAGATGACCGCGGCCACGATCAGAAAGTTGACCACGGCATTGATGAACTTGCCCAGGGCCACCGGCCCCAGGAAGATGCCCGAGAAATCTGGCTTTCCGAAAATAGCCCCGATGAGGGGAGTCAGCACATCCCCGACCATGGAGTTGACAATCTGGCTGAAGGCGGCGCCGATGATAACGGCCACAGCCAGGTCAACCACGTTGCCGCGCATGATAAATTCTTTGAACCCTTTGAGCATTAAGGCCTCCTTTCTGGTAGCTTGATTATATTCAATTTAAATTAAGAATTGAAGAAAATATTTTCTGGCTTCGGCTCCCTGTCCTCGGGCCAGGCTCGATCCTGAAAAATATCTTTTTTCTCCCCCGGCTCTCCCCTATCTTAAGCCCTTGTAATTTGATTTTTTCGCCTAAAATTTCCGGGGCGTTATTGCCCGTCAATTCCCTCCCTAAAGCATTAATTTATAAGGAGTTTCTACCACCCGGGCCCCCCTTGCACCAGACTTTCAGCTGATGGGCCACTCCTTCCTTGACAGCCCATCTTCAGAGTGTTAATTTTAAGCCGGCCATCATGAGAACAGGCTGTTTCCAACAGGTTGGGTCTTCGTTGTTCTTGAGCCTGGTTTTCCTGTTAATTCAACCTTCTTTTTCTTCGGCCCTGTCCCGGTCAGATTACCAGCCGCAACTCCAGCAAAAGTATTACCTGAACCCGGCTTCTGAATTGCAACTTCTTAAAAAACTGCTGGTCTTTGAAAGAAACTGGAAAACCAGTTCCGGGGAGATCCTGGTCATCGGAATCCTTTACCAGAAATCCTCCCAGATCTCTTCCTGGGCCCTGGAAGACTGGCTGAATCTTCAGCAATCATTATCCCCGGAAGAGTTCTCCGCCGAGAAGGCCAGGCTGGTCATCCAGCCGGTTGACCTGGACTCGGCCCAACCCCTGGAAAAAATCCTGGGCGACCTTAAGGTTCGCCTGCTCTATCTGACCCCGCTGGAACTGGCCAGGAAGCCGGGCCTGCTGCCGGCCGTAATAAAGACTTGCGAAAAGCTCCGGGTCGGCACCTTGACCGCAGTCCCGGAATACCTTGAAGCCGGGGTTGCCCTGGGCTTCGTCTGGCAGAAGGACAGGTACCAGATAGTCATCAACCTGGAGGCCAGCAGGGCCCAGGGGCTAAATTTTTCTTCCCAATTCTTAAAGCTGACCACTGTCAGGAAAACAAATGGCTGAAGAAAACCGACCCGGTCAAAGCACTCTTTTTTCCTCCCTCAGAAAAAAAATTGTCTTCAAGTTCATGCTCATTTCTTTTCCCTTTCTGATAATCATCAGCGTTCTAATTTCAATCCTGACACCTTACTGGTACCGCCGGGAGGCGCTCCGGGCCCTTGAGGATAAAGGCCGCTCCATAGCCCTGATCGCTGCCCATAGCCTGGCCCCGGCTGTTGTCTTTGATGACCGGCAGGCCATGGAGGAAGTCTTTGCCAGCCTGAGCCAGAGCCCGGTCGTGGATTACGTCTTTGTTTTTGATTCCACCGGCCGGGAAGTGGCCAGGTACCAGCGGACCCGGGAGGTAATCATCAACCCGGAGGAAGTCCGCCGCAGTGGCTTGTTGCCCTCCAACCAGCACCTGAACCAGTATCAGCAGATAAGCGTCGAGGGGAAAGCCATCGGCTACGTGGCCATCGGCCTGTCCCTGAGGGACCTGAATCATCTCCTGGGACACATCAGAAGAGTCATCTGGCTGTCAGCGGTGATTATTTTCCTTCTCGGGCTGGTTATCATCTATTTTCTCAGCCGGCTGGTCAGCCGGCCGCTTCGCCAGATGGCCCGGACGGCCAGGGAGATAGCCGGCGGCAATTTCTCTCTCCGGGCCGAGGTTCAGACCTCGGACGAGGTCGGGGTGCTGGCCCGGAGTTTCAACACCATGCTGGACGAGCTGGAGGCATCTCTCAATAAACTCAAGGAGGCCCGGGAAACCCTGGAAACCAGGGTTGAAGAAAGGACCCGGGAACTCAGGGACCAGGTTGCCCAGAAGGAAGCCATCGCCCAGAAATTAAAGGAAAGCGAAGAACTTTTCAGAAACATGGTCGAGACCCTGGGAGAAGGGGTGGTTATCGTCGACCGTGATGAAAACATTCTCTTTGCCAACCAGGCTGCCCGGCGCATCTTTAACGACTTTGAGGGAAAACTGGAAGGAAGAAACCTGAAAGAATTCACCTCCCCCCAGCAGTTTGAGCTGATCAGGGACCAGACCCACAGGCGACGGCAGGGACTGCGCGATGTTTATGACCTGGAACTGACTCTGGCCGACGGCAGCCGGAAGACGGTCATCGTCAATGCCGCGCCAGAATTCGACCCCAACGGTCAGTTCGTCTCCACCCTGGCCGTGATGACCGAGATCACCGAGCGAAAGAAACAGGAACTGGCCCTGTCCGAGGCCAAGCAAAGACTGGAAGAGGTCATCACCGAGCTGGAAAAAAGAAACGAGCAGAACCGGCTGCTGCTGGAGATGGGCGACAACTTCCAGATTGCCGGCTCGGAAGAGGAAGCCATCGAGGTGATCAAGCGCTACGCCCTGAAGCTCTTTCCAGAGGAGGGCTGCCTTCTCTACCTGCGCCGCGACCGGGGGAAATTCCTGGAATTGTCCTGTGCCCTTAAGCCCCCTTCCCCACCGGTTGACCTCCTGGAGGTCAATGATTGCTGGGCCTTAAAGAAATCCATGCCCAGCTTCTTTCAGGACCCGGAAAAAGACCTGCTCTGCCCGCATCTCAAAGGCTCTCTACCGCCCAACCAGATGGCTGCCTGCCTGCCCCTATCCTCGGCTGGAGAAACCCTGGGCCTGCTGGTTTTCTTCTGCTGTCCAGAAAAAAGCAAAAGCGCCCGCGGTCCCGATTTCCTGGAAACCTCCAGGCAGAAAAAAGATTTGATGCTGAGCTTTGCCCAGAGGACGGCCATGTCCCTGGCCAACATCAAGCTGCAGCAATCGCTTAAAGAACAGTCAATCCGGGACCCCCTGACCGGCCTTTACAACCGTCGCTACCTGGAAGAAACCATGGACCGGGAACTCACCCGGGCCAGGCGGGCCGGGCAGCCGGTGTCGGTGATCATGGCCGACCTCGACCATTTCAAAAAGATAAACGATTTTTATGGCCACGAGGCCGGCGATTATTTCCTGCAGATGATAGCCAGGACCCTGCAGCGGGCTGTCAGGTCGGAAGATATCGTTTGCCGCTACGGTGGCGAGGAGTTCACCGTCATCATGCCTGGCCTGTCCCTGGAAAAAGCCCTGGCCAGGGCCGAAATGATCCTGAACTCGGTCAGGCACCTGGAGCTCGTCCAGGGCAACACCATCATTCAAAACATTACAATTTCGGTCGGGGTAGCTTCCTATCCCGAGCATGGCGAAAGGGGCCTGGAATTGGTCCAGGCCGCCGACCTGGCCCTGCTTCGAGCCAAGAAAGAAGGTCGCAACCGGGTCAGGGCTGCCGGAAAAGATCAAGGAGAAACATGAGGCCCGATCCCGGACTGAGGAAGATCTTCCGGCCGAAGTCCGAGCCGGGCCTCCAGGACTCCGACTAAATGGGGTGAGGCCAAAATGAGAAGCTTTCAGACTCTCTGGCCAAAATGGCAAAAACGGCTGAAAAGCCCGCTGTACATTGTTTCTTTTCTTCTGATCATCATCATACTGGTCGCCGGACTATCTTTGCGGCACAACCAGGAAAAAGAAGTTAAAAGAATCACCTACCAGCAGTTGTCTTCCATCGCCGAAATGAAAGCCGCTGACATCAGGCAGTGGCTGGATGAGAGAAAGGGCGATGCCCTGGTCATGACCGAGAGCCCGTTTTTCTCCTCCGGCCTGCTGGAGGTGCTCAAAAAACCCGACTCCGAAAGCTTGGAAAAGATCAAGGCCCGTCTGGCTCTGGCCGCCCGAACCTACGGCTACGCCAGGATAATGATTCTCAATAAAAAAAGGGAGCCCGTCATCAGTTACGGCGGAATACCGCCGGCCAGGCTGACACAAATCCTGATGGAGGACTTGAAACGGGCCGAGCAGTACGGGACTGTGGTCAACTCTGACCTTCATGCTCACGCGGACGAAAATATTATCCATATTGATTTTATTGCTCCAATCTTTCGTCCTGGGAGCCAGAAAAAGCAGGCCGAAGCCTTTGTGGTCTTAACCGTGGACGCTAAAGACTTCCTGTTCCCGCTGATACAGACCTGGCCTTTTCACTCCGCCACCGCCGAGACCGCCCTGGTAAAAAGGGAGGGCGAGGAAGTAGTTTTTCTAAACGAGCTCCGGCACCGCAAAGAAACGGCCCTGCAACTGCGCTTTCCCCTCAGCCGCAAGGAAATCCCGGCGGTCAGGGCTGTCCTGGGTGAGTACGGCGAATTCGAGGGGGTAGATTACCGCGGACAGAAAGTGATGTCCTACCTGACCCCTGTACCCAATACCTGCTGGTCCATCGTATCCAAAATAGACAAGGCAGAAGCGCTATCCAGCTGGTACAAGCGCTCTACCCTTATTATCCTGTTCATGATATCACTGATCATCGTCCAGTTAACCCTGACCGAGCTCTTCTGGCAAAGGCGCGAAAAGGTGAATTTCCAGCGCCTGTACGAAGCCGAGGCCAGGGCCAGGGAAACCGAGCAGATGTTCCAGGTCTTGAGCGACTCGGCCATGGCCGGCGTTTACCTGGTCCAGGACGGGGTTTTCAAGTATGTCAACCGGGCCCTGGCCGATATGTTCGGCTATAAGCAGGAGGAGCTTATCGGCAAACTGGGCAACCTGGAACTGACCCACCCCGAAGACAGGGCCATGGTCCGGGAATATAACCGCCGACGCCTGAGCGGTGAGGTCTCCTCTCTTCGTTTCGAATTCCGCGGGTTACGCAAAGACGGGTCCTTCTTCTACTGTGAGGCCCACGGGAGTACCACGGTCTTTAGAGGCCGGAAAGCGATTATCGGCACCCTGGTTGATATCACCGACCGGGTGGAACTTATCCAGGAACTGCTGGCCCGGGAAGCTGAAATCAGGGCCACCCTTTATAGTATTGGTGATGGTGTGATTTCCACGGATTCCAGGGGAAATATCCTGGTGATGAACCCGGTAGCAGAAAAACTCACCGGCTGGAAGGAGAGCGAGGCCAGGGGCCGGCCTGTACAGGAAGTCTTCAAAATTATCAATGAATTTACCAGGGAACCGGCCGAAAACCCGGTGGAACGGGTCTTGCGAGAAGGCATTATAGTTGGCCTGGCCAACCACAGCGTCCTGATCTCAAAAGATGGCCGTGAATTTCCGGTGGCCGATAGCGGTGCTCCCATCATAGATCCCGGAGGAGAGAATATCGGTGTCATCCTGGTCTTCAGGGACCAGACAGCCGAGAGAGAGGCTCAGAACCAGATTCTCAAGGCCCGTGAAGAGCTCAGGGAAAAGAACCGCTTCCTGGAAAACCTGATGGCCAGCCTGCCGGGCATGGTCTACCGTTGTCAGAACGACCGCCAGTGGACGATGGAATACATAGCCGGGACCTGCCAGGAAATCACGGGCTACGAACCGGAAGAGCTGATCAATAACAGAAAAATTTCCTTCAGCCAGTTGATTGTGCCGGAGCACAGAGAATACCTGTGGAAAAAATGGCAGAGGGTCCTGGCCCAAAGAGGAGTGTTCGAGGACGAGTACCAGATCAGGACCGCGGACGGCCGCATAAGATGGGTCTGGGAGAGGGGCTCTGGCGTTTTTGACCGGTCGGGCAACCTGGTCTGCCTTGAGGGTTTCATTTCTGACATAACCGAGAAGAAAAGGGCCGAAGAAGAACTGGTCAGGAGCGAGCGGGAAAAATCGGCCATTTTTGCCACCATTTCCGAACATATCCTGTACCAGGCCCCGGACCATACCATCGTCTGGGCTAACCGCGCGGCTGCTGAATCCCTCGGAATGAAGCCCGAAGAACTGGTCGGACATAAGTGTTATGAACTCTGGCATCAAAGACACGAGCCCTGTGAAATCTGCCCGGTGGCTCAGGCCCGGGAAACAGGCGAACCGGATAAAAAGGAGGTCCAGTCACCGGACGGCCGCTGGTGGGATATCAGCGGTTATCCCATGAAAGACGAGGCCGGAAGAATCGTCGGCATGATTGAGGTTACCTCTGAAATTACAGCCCGAAAACAGGCCGAGCAGGCCCTGAAAGAAAGCGAGGCCAGGTACCGGGCGCTATTCGAGGCAGCCAATGACGCTATCTTCCTTATGGACAGGGATATTTTCATAGACTGTAACCCAAAAACAGAAGAAATTTTCGGCTGTTCGCGCCATAACATAATCGGCCAGCCTCCGTACAATTTTTCCCCGGAAAAACAACCCGACGGGCGTGATTCCACGGAAAAGGCCCTGGAAAAAATCGAGCAGGCGCTTAAGGGAAAACCCCAGTTCTTTGAATGGCTCCACTGCCGTTGCGACGGCACACCTTTCTATGCCGAAGTCAGCCTGAACTTAATAGAAATTGGTGGAAAACAACTAATCCAGGCCATAGTCCGGGATATCGACCGCCGCAAGAAAATGGAACAGGCCTTGAGGGAAAGCGAGGCCAGGTTCAGGCGGCTGGCCGAGAACGCCAGGGACCTTATTTACAGGTACCGGTTTGTGCCCGAACGGGGCTTTGAGTATGTGAGCCCGGCGGCCACTCCAATAACCGGTTACACCCCTGAAGAACACTGCGCCGACCCGGACCTGGGATTCAAGCTGGTCCTAGAGGAAGACAGGTCCCTCCTGGAAAGCGTTGCCGCTGGCAAGACCTCCAGGCCCGTGGTCCTGCGCTGGAGGAAAAAGGATGGCTCGATAATCTGGACGGAGCAGATCAACGTTCCCATCTACGATGAATCCGGCAACCTGGTGGCCATCGAGGGTATCGCCAGGGATATCACCGAAAGGAAACAGGCCGAGGAAGCCCTGAAACAATCACTCCGGGAAAAAGAAATCCTGATCAGGGAAATCCACCACCGGGTTAAAAACAACATGCAGGTAATCAGCAGCATCCTGAACCTGCAATCCGCCCTGCTCGATGACCCCAGGGCCAAGGCCGCCTTCAAGGAATGCCAGTACCGCATCAGGTCCATGGCCATGGTCCATGAACGTCTTTACCGGGCTAAAGACCTGACCAGCATCGATTTTTCCGACTACCTCAACAACATGGCCAGGAATATTTTTCTCGACCAGCAGGTCAAACCAGAACAGGTCAAGCTGCACGTCGACATTCAACCGGTCAACCTGGATATCAACACGGCTGTGCCGCTGGGCCTGATAATGAACGAGCTCATTACCAATGCCTTCAAACATGCCTTCCCCTCGGGACGCAAAGGAAACCTATGGATCAAATTGAGGAAGAAGGGAGAAAAGCGGGCCGAGCTGGTGGTCAAGGACGACGGGGTGGGTTTGCCACGGGGCATGGATTTCCAAAAAGCAGAATCCCTGGGGCTGGTCATGATTAATACCCTGGTGGACCAGATAGACGGCAGGCTGGAACTGGTCAGGGGCAAGAGCGGTGGAACCGAGTTCAGGTTAACCTTCGCCTGCTGAAGCGGCCCTTCCCCTGCTGAAACTGACCGAGAGCCGGGAACAAGAAGATTTTGAATTAAGAGCAGGGCTAGATCCGATAAGACTGATAAATAAATTTCGGCCAAGCAGCCTCCATTTCGATTCTTCGGCTGACCTAAAGAGGCCCATTCTAAGATATGGAGACGGACCCGGATCAAAACCGGGAGCAAGAGGCAGATTTTTTCCTCAATGTGACAGAAGCGGGGCAGCCGGAAAACGGAACTCAGGTCCTGCCATGGAATCTCAAGCTGGCCGGGCCAATAATTCCGGGCTGGCCAGCGGCAGGATCAGAAGCTATGGAAGTCTATGTTTCAATTCAAGACCTACGGGCCCTCGATTGCTCCACCAGGTACCAATATTAACGGTTTCATTTCTGAATCTTATTTATATAGTGGCCGGCTCAGATAGTGAGGAAATGGGAGAAAGAATCCGACCTGATCATTAGAATTTATGGGGTGTATAATGGAAGAAATAATGACAAGTTGCGTCAAAAGTTGTGATGTGGATTTTTTTATATTTCTTCTATTGTTTCTCTCCCCCGAGTCCCAAAATTCACCCTTTATAAATCAATGGAGGTTTACATGAGAAAGCGACTGTTACCCATCCTGCTGGTAGCGGCGGTCTTGCTGGCTTTTTCCTTTTCCCTGGCCCAGATGCCGCCCCAGCAGCAGATGAAGCCGGAAGAGGTGAAGAGAGCCCTTAACCTGGTTTCCAAGACGGAACCGGTTCCCGAGAAGTATAAGGTGGGCTTCGAGTCCATCACTCCCCGGGATACCCTGTCCATGCTGAACTATCTGGCCTCTGACTGGATGGAGGGAAGGGATACCGCCAGCCGCGGTTACGCCATGGCCGCGGATTACGTTGTCTCCCTGTTCAAGATGTGGGGAGTCAAGCCGGGAGGTGATTTGCCCAGGGCCGATGTCAATATTGCCAGGGCCATGGCCGGCCAGAGTTCCAGGCAGGCCATGTCCATGGAGCGCAGCTACTTCCAGGAATTCACCCTGAAGGAAATTACCGACAGCCGGGCTTCGGTCAAGGTCGAGGTGACCAGGGCTGGTTTCACCAAGGCCAGGACCTTCGAAAGCGGCGTCGATTTCATGAGCACCCTGTCTTCCGATGAAGACCTGAGCGGCCCGGTGGTCTTTGCCGGCTATGGCATCAAAGAACCGGCCGCGGGCTGGGACGAGCTGAAGGGGCTGAACCTGAAGGACAAGATCGTCCTGGTGCTGAGCGAGGCTCCTGGCAAAGACGACCCTAAGTCTCCGTTCAACAAGACCAAGGAACTCAAAGAAAAATATTTCCCTCAGGCCCAGGCCATGCAGATGATGTTCATGAGAAGGGGCGGCCGGGGATTCAACAAGCTGGAAGAGATTTACAAGCAGTCGCCGGCCGCGGTGCTGGTGGTGCAGAACACCGGGAAAGATACGGACATTTACAACATGCTGACGGCGGCCCAGAACCGGCGCCCGAATGACGAAAGGCCGATCATCAACCGGCCCCGGAGCAGGATGGTCATTCCTGGTAGCCGCGACACGATGGCCGGCATGATGGGCGGAAGCAACGTGCCCACCCTGACCATAACCAGGGAAATGGCCAACCTCATCCTGGAAAACAGCGGGAAGACGATAGACGAATTGAAGCAGGCCATAGAGAGCACCTACAAGCCTGCTTCCCGTGAGCTGCCCGGAGTCAGGGTCAGCCTCAATTCCACGGTGAAGGCCAACCTGGTCAGGGCCATGAATGTCATCGGGTACATCGAGGGCTCGGACCCGAAGCTCAAGGACGAATACTTCGTGCTCGGGGCGCATTTTGACCACCTGGGCGCGTGGGAAGATTATATTTTTAATGGGTCGGATGATAACGCCTCGGGATCGGTCGGAGTGATCGCCATTGCCAGGGCCATGGCCCTCAATCCCGTCAAGCCGAAGAGGAGTATCGTCTTCTGCCTGTGGACGGGCGAGGAAAAGGGTTTGCTGGGAAGCAGGTACTATGTGCAGAACCCGACCTTCCCCATGGAAAAGACGGTCGGCTACCTGAATTACGATATGATCAGCCGGGCCTTCGACGAACAGACGTTCGCCCGCTATGCCAATATGTTCAAAGTGCAGGGGGTGGAAGACCTGGTCAAGCAGATCCGGCCGGCTTATTTCGTTACAGTCAACGCCACCAAAGATTCAGGCTTCTACGAGATCCAGCAGGAGATGAATAAGTACGTCGGGCTGGACCTGTTCATCAGGGAGCCGGAGCTGGGCCAGGGCGGCGGTGGTTCGGACCACTCCTCGTTTGCCGCGGTCAAGAAACCGTATGTTTATTACATGACGGCCATGCATCCCGACTATCACCTGACCGGTGATAGCCCGGACAAGGCCTCGGGCGAGCTGCTCAGCCGGGTGATCAGGCTGGGTTACCTCAGCGTCTTCGCCTTCTCCGACAAATAACAACAAATAAAGAGGGGACACCTGCAAGTGTCCCCTCTTTTTACCTTTTTGGTTGTTTTCTCTGCCTTAAAACCTATGCCTGTATATGGGGACACTTGCAGGTGTCCCCGTTTTTCCTTTTTTTTTTTCTTCTTTTCTGCTGATCTTCATTCCATTCCCGTTCTAAAGCAGATAGCCAGATTGGGGATCTACAGTGTCCTCTTCTTTTCCCCGCTTTTGATCTCGCCAGTTCAAGTTTATTCCAAGTTCTGCTTCAAGTCTTTTTATAAAAGTCTCGCTTCCCAGCGGCACTCCGCTCCCGTTACTCTGTCGAAAGGTTTTCAGGTCATGCTCGCATTCCGTTTCGCTTAAATAACTCTTCCAGTCTTCCACACTATAGGCCAGAGGTATCGGACTCAACAGACCATCATTAATATTTAATGCATGAGCTCTGGCACTTGACCACTTATAATCTTCAGCACGATTAACAAGTCCAGCCCTAACCGGATTGCGTTCGATATATCGCATGCACCGGTAAAGATATGTTTCATCCATTGGATAGGAAATAAAACGTCCCTGCCAGAGATGCCCCTTCCAATTGTTCCTGATGTTGATAAGAAGGGTATATTTTTTATGGGTTTCAGAAATAGCCCTTCTCAGACTCGCAGCATCTTCAGGAACGGCGATCATATGAACATGATTATCCATAAGGCAATAACACCAGATCTTTACTCTTTCAAGACGGGATTTATGGTTCAAGATTTCTAGATAGAGTTGTTTGTCATCATCCGTGAAAAAAACATTTTGATTCCTATTCCCGCGCTGGATAATATGATGTGGGGCGTTTGGAAATATTATCCTTTTTATCCTTGGCATAACACATAATAAGACGCAAGAAACTTGTTTTATTTATCAAAGTCATAGAATTTTCTTTTGGGGACAGCTGCAGGTGTCCCCGGATTCAGGACAGAATTCTAAGGGGAAAAGTGCATAAAAAAGGACGAAAGAGGGGACACTTGCAAGTGTCCCCTCTTTTAGAGGTTGAAGCGGTAGGAAAATTTCACCAGGAAGATGTTGTCGCCGGGGGCGGTAAACAGGTTGCCCAGGTCTCGCCACAGCGACAGCTGCCCCGGGTAGCTGAAATCTGCCCGGTTCTGAGTCCAGACCAGGTACAGCAGCGACCCCGGCCGGTATTCCCACCTCAGCACCACCGTGCCCCGCATCGATTTATAGTTGAAATCCGGGTTATAGATATAGAATGAAGCTGCCGGCCCGTCCCCGTCCGGGTCGACCAGGTATCGACCGTCCTCCTCGCTGATGGTCGAACCGCCCTCCCCGAACACCAGGTAATCATAGGCCCTGGGCCGGTTGAGCTGCTTGAACCGGTCGTACTTGCCCACAGCAATGAATGGCTGCAAATAAGCCTGGAGGCTGAGCGTCGGCGTAAAAATCCAGTTGATCCTGATTTCGCTGGCCACAATCCTCTGGTCGATCCGCCCGAAAATGTAGCGCGCACCGAAAGTCTCGGTCATCAGCGCATCCGTCACTTTCCTCACCCACTGGGTTTCGTTCCTGGAAAAGCTAACCATCGGCCCGACCGACAGGCTCAAATTGGTCCTTGGCTTCCAGCGCACCGAAAAATCGGCCATCCATTCCCTGGAATCGTTGTGAGCCCACTGGTAGGATATGCTTCCCTGCAAAACCACCGGTTGCCTGGAATCGCTATTTACAAACAGCTGGTTCATCACTCCATAAGGTGAAAGGGCCAGCGGTCCGCCCCGCGTCAGGCGGTTGCTCAGAGCCTCGGGCACGTAGATAAATGTATACTCGAAATTCCACCAGTTTTTCAGCACGCCCTGAAAACTGGTCGCCAGGCAATTGAAGGTGCGATTGCCGCCGAAATCATACTGGACCGACCCGCCCATAATAGCGGTCCACTCCCGAAAGATCTTTCCCGGCCTGGTCCACTGGTATCCATAGAGCCCCATGATATCCACCACATCCGAGCCTGAACTCTGGAAGCCAACATCGTTGGGGTCAAATCCCGGAGACAGGGCGCCGGCCGACAGCAGGAACAGGTGATGGCCCTGCTGCTTGGCCAGCTTGAACTGCCCGGCCCAGCCGTTCAGGCTGGTGGCCTCCGGGTTGAGGCTGACATGCGTGGCATCCGGTCTCTGGAAATAGTGCATTGACGACTGTTGCAGGCGGTAAATATCTTCCTGGCTACCCTGGATGAACGTTCCGCCCAGCCAGCCGCCGACCACCCAGGTCCTCTTCTTATCCAGGAAAGACCAGCCATCCATGGCCAGGCTGAAAGCCCGCCTGTTGAGAATGGCGGCTAGGATTTCACTGTCCAGGTCCCTGACCACAGCCGTGGCCATGAAGCCAATCCCGTGCTGACCATCCTTGATCTCTTTCTGAGCCCGCAGGACACCGTAATAGGAAAGCGGTTCAACCTCGTCTTTGTACTGCTCTTCGAGGTCATCGACCGTGGCGAATTCCCGGGCCGTGACCGCGCTGATAAGGCCGACGTTCCAGCCCGAACCAATTTTCCCGGTCAGCTTGAAAGCTCCCAGGATGGTGGTCCTGTCCGGGAAATTTGAGTAGCCCTCATGAACCGGGTACCCCTGGGGTGCCCGTCCTATTCTCCGGCTGTAAAAGAATCTCGGGTTCGGCCAGTTGATGTTGGCGTTCACATAAACGCCACCCCGGCCGAAATGGTTGAACATCGATGCCCCCTCGATGAAGAACGGCCTCTTTTCCTGGTAATAGGTCTCGTAGGCGCTCAGGTTGATGACCGCCGGGTCAACTTCTACCTGACCGAAATCAGGGTTAATGCTGACATCAAGGTTGAGGTTGCTCTTCAGCCCGACCTTCAGGTCAAAGCCGGCATTGCCCAGGTATTTGTGTCCGGTCTCGAAAGGATTGCCAGGTTCAGCCGGGCGAAACTGGGCCTGTCCCACCGAATAGGGATAGAGCTCCACCCGCCGGCCCGGGTTGATACTCTCGATTCCCTCCAGCCTGGCAAAGCGGGAGACATGGGCACTATCTTCTTTCGGTACCCAGGCAAAGGACACCCTTTCCTGCTTGCGTTTGATGGTGCGCTTGAAATTAACACCCCAGGTATAAGTCTCTTTCCGCGGGAAACGGAGCTGGTTGAAGGGAATTTTCATTTCCAGGGTCCAGCCATCAGCCACCCGGGCCACTTTTGCCTCCCAGATTCCGTCCCAGGTTTCATCCTCGCTGATATCGTTGAAAAGGACTTCATCCACAATGGACCCGGAAGGATTAACGCCGAACAGGAACCCGCTGCGCCGGTCAAAATACGGATCCACCGCAAAGAAAAACCAGTCCGACTCCACGAAGGAATCGCGGCGGCCAAGCAGGCCAACTATCCCTTTCGGGTCCGAGTCGTGACAGTAAGCGGCGACATAGAGATTGGCTTCGTCATAGGCCACCCAGGCTTCGGTCTTCTCCGTAGCCGGGGCCCCGTCGACCGGGTCGCGCTGAATAAAATCGCTGACCGGTTCATTTTTCTTCCAGACCTCTTCTTCCAGCAGGCCGTCAAGTCTGATAGGCTCCTTCAGCCGTATGGCTCTGACCACCTTCTGTTCCTGGGCCTTTTTCAGGGCTTCCTTATCGATATCGGCGGATTTTGCCGGTGGCTTGTTTCCGGTGGCAGCCCTTAAACCAGACAAGCTCAAAAGAATAAACAGGATTAAAACCACTGCCGTTGACAGGATCACTTCTTTTTTTGCCATGTTAACCACATTCCTTCGCATAATGTTTCAAGCTCAACCTTTCCAGGCATCAACCCTATAAACGAAAATGGCGCTATTAAAGTTCACCCGGAGAAGGAAAAAGGGGACACTGTAAGGTGTCCCCGAATTTTGAGCCTGATTTCTCGGGGAAAAATCGTACCGCCCCCAGCAAAAAGGGGACACCTTTGGGTGTCCCCTTTTCTTATGGAGTGCCGTTTCTAAGACGTTGTAAATGATAAATATAACGGACAGGAAAATGGGGACACTTTAAGGTGTCCCCTTTTTCAGCCACTAATCACCGTGCGGTTCCGACCGGTTTCCTTTGCCTTGTAAAGCCCGGAATCTGCCTGGTGAATCAGGCTGGCCAGGTCGCTCACCTTGTCAGACGGGAAACTGGCCACGCCGGCACTGAAGGTGACCTTAAAATCAAAGGCTCCGTACTGCAGGCGCATGGTTTCGACGGCGGCCCTCAATTTCTCCATTATCTGGTAAGCATCAACGGCCGAAGCCCCGTTGAACACCAGCAGAAATTCTTCTCCACCGAACCTGATAACCAGATCCGAAACCCTGATGTTATGGGTGAAGACTCCGGCCAGGGTTTTCAGGACAAAGTCTCCAGCCTGGTATCCGTAGGTATCGTTTATCTTCTTGAAATAATCGATGTCCACCATGGCCACGGACAGGGGCATCCGGTAACGCTTCGAACGCTCGAACTCTTCGTTGAGGCGCCTCAACCCGAACCTGCGGTTGAGGACCCCGGTCAGCTCATCAATGGCCGCCATCACCTCCAGCCTCTTCATGATCAGGGCATTGTATATAAAGGGAGTGGCCTGAAATATAAAATTCCTGGCCTCCAGGGTGGCGAAATCATGCTTGAAGGGCTCCCTGGAAACCAGTCCGCACACTCCAACCTCCTCATTCTGGTACTTAAGGGGAATCAGGGCTATGTGCCGGGGATCAAGCTGACCCACCCCGATGTCCAGATGAACGGCATCACCTTCTATCCCTGAAACCACCAGTGGCTTACCCTGCTTCAAGAGTTCGTGCCAGAAATTATCATCAATCTGCTCCTTCTTGATGTCAACAGATTGGCTTCTGACCAGACGGAATTCCCCTCTTTCCAGGACCAGGAGGAAGCTCCCCTGGCCGCCGAAGTAGTCGCTGAAGGTATCCAGCACCACCGCGGCCACGTCCTCTAGTTTCAGGCTTCGCTTCAACTTATCCAGGAAGTTATCAGTGGTCCTCTCCACCTCGACAAAATTGGCCACCGAGGCAATCAGGTTATTGAAATCACCGGAAATCGTGCCCAGAATATCGGCCGAGGAAGCCTCCACGTAACAGTCTTCGGCGCGGCATTTTTCCGAAGAGGCCGGGTCGGCCCGGTAGGCTTCGAGCTTGGCCTGAAAGAGTCCCATCCTGGCCGACAGCCCTGAAAGAAACCGGTGGACCACACCACGAAAAATTAAATAGTTGCACAGGCCCACGATCAGCCCGGCCAGGATGCACATCGAAAAAAATAGCGGCGTCAATACCCTACCGGCCGGAAGTTTCAGCAGCCAGAGGGTAAAGAAAGGAAAGATTATCCCCATCAGCAGTCCAAAGCCCAGCATAAAAATGAGCTGGTCTCTAACCACGCTTCCGGTTATGCTCTTCATTCTGCCCTCCCCAGTCAGCCTTATATTTACCTTCCCGATTATAATATAAAAAAGTGAAAAAAGGGGACACCGTTAGGTGTCCCTTTTTCTTCTATCAGCCCTATTCTAATGTGTTGAAAATAATATACTTAACGAGAAGGAAAATGGGGACACTGTAAGGTGTCCCCATTTATGTGGTCCGACCCTTTCGGGCTCGGACCACGGTCAGGAAAAAAGGGGGGTATTAAAAAGTGGTGACTTCTACCAAGACAAAAATCATATCAACCCTTGAATCTACAGGGCTAAATTCAATTCCTGCTGGATGCGGCTGGCCAGCATGTTTTGCTTTCTCAGGTAAAGCCTGGCCGGCACTCCTGTCGATGAAACTATCCTGGCTAAGAATTTCGTTACCTCTCGCTTGACCGCCAGCACATCTTCCCTTCCGCCCGACAGCGTTTCAATCACGGCATCAGCCAGGGCATTGCCGGTTTCCATTCTCAATCCTTCCTTGCCCATGACCCATCTCCGGTTATCCATCAGCATCTCCAGCCGATTCCGGATTTCGTTCTTGATCCGATGATAGGTCAGGTCTTCGGTCACCAGCCTGGAATCTCCGCTTTTTATGGCCTCAAAAAATTCCCTGAAGTTCTCTCCCCGGGCCACGGTAAAAATTCTTCCCACATCCCCGGTCTGAGAATCAGTTCCGGCCACCACCCCCTTGCTCTTGGCCGCCGCCAGCTCCAGCACCATCCTGTTCAATTTAGCGATCCTTCCCAGGTTGTATTCAAGCACCGGGAACACATCAGCCAGCTCCACCACCGCTCCCGCATTCAGCTTCTCGACAGGCTCATGCCAGAAGGGATGGTTGAAGGTGAAGGGCAGATTCTCCGCTTTCAGGTACTCAACCAGCATCTCAATATCCCCCGCCACCCTGGCAATTTTCTCGATTTCTTCAAACTGCTGCCGGCTCAGCAGATAGACATTTATATGAACCGTATGGCCAACTCTTTTCCTGTCCAGCACCTTAACTTCTACTCCGGTAACCACTCCTTCCCTCGTCCAGCCAACCCGGTCGTAGGCCTTCATGGTGTCGTGGTCGGTGAAACACACAAAACTCATCCCCCGGGCCCTGGCCTTCTCGTAAAGCACCAGCGGGTCAACTTCTCTAGTCGGCACGACGTCATACGAATAGAAGGTGTGAAGGTGCAGGTCGGCCGCTCTCCAGCCATCTTCCATCAGGGGGTGCGCTGTCTCCAGGCTGATTAACGCAGGCTTTTGCCCCGCAGCCCGGTCGAAATCTTCGTTCCCCATTGCTAAATCGCTCTTAGGTTCTCCTGAGCCTCCTCTCTGGCTGCCCAGGCTCCGCCCGCGTCCTCCCCGTGACAGGATATCTATTTCCCCGTATGCGGCCAATTCCCGCTGTTTGTCAGTTCTTTTTTCCTGGCTTGCTCTCATTTTCTTTATCATCTTCCTTTCTTCTTTGTTCACCTCGAGAATAACAGCTCCGGATTAAAAAACAGGGTATGACCGGTTAAGATATGGTTAAGAAAAAGCAGGTAAGGGCAGAAATCCAGGCGCCCCGGAATACCCTTGACTTGCCATTTTTAGAGATTTTTAATAACCTAAACAACTAATTAAAATATCGACAAAAATTAGGGAGTGAGGTAACCATGCTGACCAAAAGGATCATTCCGGCCGCATATCTGATAATGTTCGCGATTTTTCTCAGTCTGCCGGTGCTGGCCATAGCTCAGGAGCAGCAGCGGGGTCCGGGACAGGGACTTAGGCAGGGCCAGGGTCCGGCCGCCGGTCCCAACTTTTTTGATTTTCTGTTCCGCCCCAAGTTCATCACCATGCTGGTAATCGCCGCCGTGGCCCTGGTGCTGCTGCTGACCAGGAAGATGAACAACCGCCTGAAGGTTCTCATCCTGCTTGTGTCCACCTTTCTTTACGGTATCTCGGCCAACCTCGGCCTTAAAGTCTTCTCCGGTTTTTCCATGCACCCCTCACCCATCTGCGCCGCCACCAAGTCTATCCTCTACGGTTTCAGGATGCCGATGATTGTCACCCTGGCCGTGATAATTTTCCTGACCGTGATTGGCCCCAAGCTGTTCTGCAGCTACGTCTGCCCGGTCGGAGCCATCCAGGAACTGATCGCCATGCTGGCCGACAGGCTCAAGATCCGGAGGCGCAAGCCCTCGTTCCGCCTGAGCCAGACCTTTCGGGTGCTGATTTTTATAGCTTTTATATTTCTGAGCTGGACGGCCATAATCCATACCGTTTCCGGCAACCGCACCGTCGCCCTTTCCCTCTACGATTACATCAACGCCTTCCACGGGTACGAAATCAGCCTGCAACCGACACTGCTGGACAACCTGTTCCATTTCCTGCCCTTTATCCTCACCCTGTTCTTCGCCTTTTTCACCTACCGCCCCTTCTGCTATTTTGTCTGCCCGATTGGCCTCATCACCAATGTGATTGAGCAGATTGGAATCTTCCGGGTGGTCAAAAAGAAAGATGCCTGCACCGATTGCCTGTCCTGTGCGGCCAAGTCTCCCTGCCCGGCTGTAGCTGAAATACTGAAGGATGCGGTCCTGGTTCCCGATTGCTTCGCCTGCACCGTCTGCACCGGGGGCTGTAATCAAGACCTGTTGAAGTTCGGCATAAAGAGCAGCAAATAAACGCGGGAAACATATAAAAGGGGACACCTTAAGGTGTCCCCCTTTTTTATCACAATTTTTACCCTGTAAATCTAAAGCTAAAAGGGGCAAAAAAGGGGACAGTGTAAGGTGTCCCCTGTTTATTTAACTGCCGCGGCCATGTCCAGGGCCAGTTTTTTCAATTTTTCCAGGTCCTCCGGCCTGGCCGAAAACTGCACTTCCACCGGCTCCCCTATCAACTTCCAGTTGTTCTTTTGAATATGCTCCAGGATGCCCTTGACTCCGCCGCCGCTCCAGCCGTAAGACCCGAACACGCCAAACACCCGGTTGGGCAACCCTTTGTGGGCCAGGTTGATGAGCACGTTCTCCAGCGGCGGGTAGATCCAGTTGTTGTAGGTGCAGCTCCCGAAAATTACGCCCTTGAAGCGCCAGATCTCGTTGATGATAAACGATTCGTGAACGGTGGAGGTATTCATCACCCGGATGTTCTTAATCCCCTGGTCAGCCAGCACCCGGGCCACGTAATCGGCCATCTTCTCGGTGCTGCCGTACATGGTGCCGTAGACTATGACCACCCCCTCTTCGTATTCGTACTTGCTCCACCTGTCGTAAGCGGAAACGATCCTCCCGGGATTGGTCCTCCAGACGGGCCCGTGGGTCGGACAGACCACTTTGACCTCCAGGGCCGACAGCTTCTGCAATGCCTTCTGGACCATGGGCCCGAACTTGCCGACGATGTTGGAATAGTATCTCCTGATTTCATGCTCGTAATAATTCACGTCCACTTCATCGTCGAACACTCCGCCGTCCAGGCTGCCGAAGCCGCCGAAGGCATCGCCCGAAAAAAGCAACTGGCCGGTTGTTTCATAGGTCATCATGGTTTCAGGCCAGTGAACCATCGGCGTTAAATAGAATCTTAATTTCCGCCGCCCGAGGTCCAGCTCGTCTCCATCTTTTACCTCATGAAAATTGGCTTCGACCTGGTACATAGCCCTGATGAATTCGATGGTCTTTCTGTTGCCGACAATCTTCACGCCCGGGTAGGCGTGAACAATCGCTGCCAGGGCCCCGGAATGGTCCGGCTCCATGTGATTGACCACCAGAAAATCAAGGCTGCGACCGTTCAGGACCTGGCCTATTTTCTCCAGGTAAGCGCTCAGCTTGCAGAGCTTGACGGTGTCGACCAGCGCCGTCCGCTCGTCCACCACCAGGTAGGAATTGTAGGAGACCCCCTTGGGCAGGGGCCAGATATTTTCAAAAAGATGGGTGTCGCGGTCATTGACCCCGACGTAATAGATGCCATCAACTATTCTCACGATTTTTTCCATATTGCCTTCCTTTAGAAATTAATTTGGTTTTTAACTGACCACATTATAGCCTGAGTTTCTGGTGTTCTTTTATTATGCCACATTTCCCGCCCCAACGATAAGAGAATATCCCCGGGGCGCCGGGCTGTCCGCCCCGCCCGGCCTGGCCAGAGTCATTTCACCCGTTCTCTGCCCATATTTTCTAATGATGAAGATGAACGGGCCTTTAACCATCCCGGGGGTAGACCATTCCTTTTTTATCCGGTTTTATCCGGTGCCTTCATCTTCAGTCGTCCGCATGCCATAATTCTTTCTATCATCCAATATTTCTTTCTCCCCCAAGTCATGTATCTTCGGTTCGGTCCCGAACGGTCTTAACCTTCCTTCTTATTACTCATGATAAGCCTGTTCCGCACACCGCACCCCGAACTCCGACTCGCACTGTTCCCCCTTGCCTTTTCCTTTGAAAATGTTCTTTAATTATCGTGAGCTTTATATTTTTATTTTTATATTGAAAGGAAACAACATGCCGTTCCTGGTCATAGCCTTTGATTATCCACCGCCCGCCGGTCCCGAGCGCCGCCGCAGCTGCCGGGAAGAACACCTTAAACAGGGAGAAAAGTTTTACGAGGAAGGCAGGTGGCTGTGCGCCGCCGGCATCCTGAACGAGGCCGGGGACCTTATCGGCTCTATAATCATCTGCGACTTCCCATCCGAAGAAGCGCTGCGGAAAGAGTGGCTGGACAGGGAACCTTACCTCCTGAACCGGGTCTGGGAAAAAGTCCAGATCTTCCCCATCCGGCCAGCCCCGTTCATGAAGTTTGAGTGAAGACGGGGGACACCCTCTCGTGTCCCCCTGATTTGTCCCCCTTGATTTTCCCGCCCTTCTCCTCTATAATTCAGCTTCATTTCCGGGGAATGAGGTCTCCCCAATAATCGCCCGCCGGCTGATGACTTCTACCCAAAAGCAGTTTTGTGTGGAGGTTTACCATGTTTGACGCCTACCTGACCGCAGCCATCTGGCTGGGCCTGGCCATCGTGGCCACCATCCTGGCCAGCCGCCTCAAGATCTCCATGGCCCTGATGGAAATCATGGTGGGAGCTCTGGCCGGCTACCTCGTGGTCCATTACTTCGGCGAATCAGCCCTGTCACCCAACGCCGACTGGCTCAGGTTCGTGGCCGGGGCTGGAGCCATCCTGCTGACCTTCCTGGCCGGGGCCGAGCTCGACCCGCAGTCGCTCCGGGCCAAGCTCAAGGAATCCACGGTCATTGGCTTCATCGGATTCCTGGCCCCCTTCCTGGGTTGCGCCGCCATTGCCCGCTTCCTGCTGCACTGGGACCTGAGAGCCAGCCTCCTGGCCGGAATCGCCCTCAGCACCACCTCCATGGCCGTGGTCTACTCGGTCATGCTGGAATTCGGATTCAACAAGACCGAATTCGGCAAGGGTGTACTGGGGTCCTGTTTCGTCAATGACCTGGGGACGGTTATTGGCCTGGGCTTGATTTTCGCCCCCTTCACCTATCGCACGGTCATCTTCGTGGTGGTCTCGGTCCTGGTTTTCATTTTCCTGCCGGGGATCACCGAGTACCTCATCAAGAAATTTGCTTACAAGACGGCTGCCGTTCGCACCAAGTGGATTCTATTCCTGCTGTTCAGCCTGGGGGCCCTGGCCCTTTGGTCCGGGAGCGAAGCGGTGCTGCCTGCCTATATCATAGGAATGGTCCTGGCCGGAACCGTCAGCCGCGACCATTTCTTCATCCGCCGCCTGAGGACTCTGACCATCGGTTTCCTGACGCCGTTCTATTTCCTGCGCGCCGGCTTCCTGATGTCCATCCCGGCCGTGGTGGCCGGTCCGCTGGTCTTCCTGATCCTGTTCACCGGAAAAGTAATCTCTAAAATATTCGGCCTTTACCCGGCCATCAAGAGCTTCCGCAAGAACCATGTCAAGGAAACCTGGTATTACACCCTGATGATGTCCACCGGCCTGACCTTCGGCACCATCTCCGCCCTGTACGGGCTTACCCACAACATCGTGAGCCGTGAACAGTATTCCTTCCTGGTGGCCGCGGTCATTGCCAGCGCGGTCATTCCGACCCTCATAGCCAACAAGTTCTTCCTGCCCGAGCACCTGCTGCCGACCCCGATTTCCGAGGAAGAAGAGATACCGGAAGAATCGCCGACTGCCCCGGCCCCGGAACCCGAATCGGTGCATTAAGATAAGAAAGGAACAGCCAGAGGGAACCTGTCGCAAATCTTCTGACTGTAGCCGGCTCGATCCCGCAAAGATGCGGACCGGTTTCCATCCCCTGGCCCCGGGCCATGGGCCGGCCTTTTCGCCTATTCCCTCTGAAAATGATAGCCCGGACATTGAGACCGCCTGTCTGTGGCTATTCCCGACCCCGTTGACACCAGGGGGCAGGGCTCAGGGGTTGCTTCACGGGAATTAGGTTGTAAAAATTAATCCGGGCGACTGAATTCATTTCCCGGCCGAACCGCACCCGGCTCTCGGCGCCAAGAAGTAAGTTCCGCGGCGAAGACCCGGTGGGCCATAGCCGCCAACCCCGACCCGGGCCTTTTGAAGTCCGGAAAAGCCCCGGTTAGGACGGCCACTCACCTCTACCTTAAAACGTTTAGCACGGTTCGCCCCCAACCTACCCATGGCCCTCTTCCCTGGCCGTCGCCACCTGGCTCTTGATGCGGGCTGGGGCTGAAATGGTCTTGGCCGGGTCAGGGCCTGCCCCGCTTTAGTCATCAACCAGTCTACCCCATCTGACCCGCTCATCGAACAGCACACTTTTGCCTTAAAGCCGAGGAGACTTTTTCAGATACTCTTCAACTTGACCCGGATTTCCTACTATTCCTATAGATATAATATGAATATCGGTATAGAATGGTAGCAGGATGAGAAATTCAGGAGGTTACGAATGTTAAAGAGAGCCCTGTTGATAATTCTGGGGACCGGCCTGTTGCTGACCGGCCTGGCCAGCCTGCCGGGACTCGGCCGCGAATACGCCCGGCCCCAGCACGCCATGGCTTCTGATAAGCAGGAAGAAATCCCGGTCCTTAAACCGGCCGGCAAGAAGAACGAGCTTCCCGACGGCCGGTATTTCACCTGGGAATTCGCCCAGGCCCCCAAGATGGGCACGGTTATCCTCAGACTGGAGATCTTCGACCGGAACGGGGAAAAGATCACCAACCTCAAGGTTGAGGGCCGTTCTGACATGCCGTCCATGCGCGGCCATCACGATTCCGGGGAAGTCGCCTTCAAGCTGAACAACCAGGGAGTCTACCTTCTCCCGGTCAACATCGTCATGCCCGGAGACTGGGAAGTAATCCTGACCTTCAGGGAAGGCGACAACCTCCTTTACCGCGGGCGGATTCTCTTTAAGGTTTAAGGGCGTTACCTGACCCGAAGGAAAGGCCTGTGGCCAGGCCAGTTTGGAGGACAAATGAACTCAGGACAGTGTGGTGGAGGATTAACTCCGAAGGAACGGGGCGGCCAGGCCATTAATTGCCCGGGTCGTTTTTCGAAGGCAAATCCAGAATCAAATAAAAGCCGGCCAACCGGGGCTTATGGAAAAGCCGGGAAGTGAAGTCCATGAACGGACATCAGCTCAGAAAAGCCAGCCGGAAGAAGAGCCGGCTGGTTCTGCTGTCCACCGCTGCCCTGATCCTGACCCTGGTCGGCTCAGCCGCCAGCCCGCTTTCCGCCGGGGGCCGGAACGCTCTTTACTTCTTTGAGCTTCAGGCCGTTTCGGCCTACAATTTCAGCGACAAATCTTTCGAATCTTTTTCTTACCTTTCTCACCATCCCATGCAGAAGAATGGCCTCGGGCTGGAAACCCTGATCAGGTTCTACCGCCGAAAGGCCGACCTGGGATTTTTATCCCTTCAAGCCCGGGCCGTCTACGACAGAGAACACGACCTGCCCATCCGCTTACAGCTCTATAACGCCTTCTTCCGCCTCAAGACACCCCTGGCGGAAATCTGGGCCGGGCACGGCAAACCCGCTCTCGGCCTCAATTACAACCTGGATAACCACGCCCTGCTCCTGCCGGATGCCACCATGCTCGGCCATAATCTCGACCGCGACTGGGGCGTGGGCCTGCACCGCGACTTTCGCCGGGGCGACTCGGCCCTGAGCCTGACCACCGGTTCCGGAATGAACCTGAAATTCCACCGGAATTACCTACTCTCGGGACGCATTTCCTACGGGGTCCTGGCCCGCGACAACTACAACCTCGGCCTTTCCGCCTTTACCGGCCGGGTGCTCGAGGCGATGGGAACTGAAGAGCCCGTGAGCGGCCCGGTTCCCTGGTCAGGAATTTCCCTCGACAGCACCTACTTCTGGCTGAACCTGGAAACCCGGCTGGAAGCAAACCTGGGACGCCGGGCCGGGCAGCCCTGGCACCTGGTCCTGCTGAGACAGGGGCTCAACCTTCTGGACGAGGGACGGCTCAAGCTTGAGGCCCAGCTGGGCCTCTGGCAGCATGGCTCCGGCTGGAACTACCTGGCCGGACCCGCCCTCACCTATCGCCTGAATTCAGACCTGGCCCTGCGCACCATGTTCCTTTACGACAGCCAGGCCCAAAACTCCAGGCTGGCGGTTCAACTTTATTTTTACCGGAGCATTTTTTAGAAAGGCTCGGTATGTCAGGATTAATGGATAACATGGACAGAAACAACATGATATTTAGAATAACCGGAGCGAATGTAACAGGGAAAGTAGAAAAAAAAGGTTCCCGGAAAATTCTTCTGGCCGTCGCCATTATCCTCGCGCTCACCCTGGTCGCCTCCTGGCCGGCCCTTCTTCAGGCCGCTGTGGGCTGCGACCTCAACGACCCCGGCCGGGATGTCAAGCTCCTTTTTCCCGAGTCAACTGGCTTTCGAACTTTCTATGTTTCGGTGAAGGATTCCGGCGGGCAGCCGCTGCTCGAAAAGATAGAACGGGCACTCAGCGACAGGTTTACCGGTCTCTACGAAACGATAGACGTTCCCTACACCGTGTACGAAATTTATCGGGGCCAGGAGGTAATCGGTTATGTCCACGGGGTTAACCAGAAGGGCCGTTACGGCGGCATCCAGGTTTTCCTGGCCCTGACGCCAACCGGGACAATCCGTGGCTTCTATGTCCAGAAGATAACCGGTCGCAGCGCCCGGCAATTCCGCTCGCCCGAATTCGGGGCACAATTTTCCGGGCTGAAGCTCAAGGACTTTTCCGGTTACCAGGTCCAGGCCGGAGTCGAAACGCCGCCCGGACCCATCAGCCGGATAAAGAACTTCGCGCCCGAAGCCGAAGACGACTTCCGGGCCATTCTCAGGGCGGTAAAAAAGAACCTGATCCTGATGGACTTCCTGGTGTTTAATCTCCAGGAGAAAAGTCCCGGCGACGCTGAAATAAGCGGCCTCTTATCTGCCGGGCAACCGGCAGGCACTTCCCGACTTCATTCAGGAGAATCAAGATGAAGGTAAAAAACAGCCAGAAAATCAGCCTGTTTCACATAGCCTGGAAGAACCTGGCCCGGAAGAAAACGCGCAGCCTGCTGACCGTGGTCGGAATCGCCCTGGCCACCTGGGTGTTGATCAGCCTGTTCGGCTTTAACAGCGGCTACAAGAATTCACTCGACCGCGACATCGATAACCTCGGCTTCCAGATGCTGGTGGTGGCCAAGGGCTGTCCCTACGAGGCGGCCACCCTGATGCTCAAGGGCGGCACCGGCCTCAAGTACATGAACGAGGACGTGGTCAGGCTCATCGTCCGCGAGCCGGAAGTGGAGAGCGTCACCCCGATGCTGATGCAGGTGGTATTCGACCCGAACAAGGGCCAGAGCGGCGGCCTGACCGCCTTCCTGGGAGTCGACCCGGCTTCCTTCCCCAGGCTTAAACCCGGGCTCAGCTTCAAGCAGGGAGGCTGGTTCACCGACCCGGCCGCCCTGGAAGTGGTCATGGGCTATGAGGCAGCCGAGCTGGAGCAGCGGGAAGTCGGCGACCTCTACCTAATCCCGGAGAAAAACATCGAGCTCAAGGTAGTCGGAGTTCTGGGGCGTTCCGGAACCCAGGACGACGGGACGATTTTTCTCCCTCTCCAGACCCTGCAGAAAATATTCGGCCAGGAAGGTCAGCTGACCAGCGTCGGAATCAAGGTCAGCAAGGAAGCCAACCTGGCCGAGTTCGAGGAGAAGATGTTCAAGCTGCCGGACGTACAGGTGGTCAGCCTGACCCAGGTCAAGACCACCATCATGACCCTGGTCTCCACCGCCCGCATCCTGGTCTTTTCCATCGCCCTAATCGCCATCCTGATTTCCATCATGGGCGTGATCAACACGGTGCTGATGTCGGTGATGGAAAGGCAGAAGGAAATCGGCATCCTCAAGGCCATGGGCGCCCTGGCCGGAGACGTCTTCCGGCTGGTCTGGCTCGAAACTTCGCTGCTCTGCCTGATGGGCGGGGTGCTGGGAGCAGCCCTGGCCCTGGGAACTTCAAGGCTGACGGAATATCTTATCAGGAAGCTGCTGCCGTTTGCGCCGAGCGGCGGGTTGATTTCCATAGGGGCGACACTGATCCTGACGGCCATCGGGGCGGTGGTCCTGCTGGGCCTTCTGAGTGGAATTTATCCAGCCTTCCGGGCCGCCAGGATGAGGCCGCTCGAGGCCATCAGGAGCGAGGAAGAATGAGGGTGATGGTAATGAAAGTTATGATAACGGGCGGGTGGCTGGGTTCAAATCCCACCTCCCCGATTCATACGGACAGGACAAAAGCCCGGACATGAAGGAGAAATTAAGATGAAGGCTACTACAGCCATAATCGAAGCCGAAAACATTAAAAGAATCTATAAAAGGGGAGCGGAAGAGATTGCGGCCATCGATGGCCTTTCCCTGACCGTCAACCGGGGAGACTTCACGGCCTTTGTCGGCCCCTCCGGTTCGGGCAAGACCACCCTGCTCAACCTGCTGGGCTGCCTGGACAACCCGTCCGCGGGAAAGCTGGTGGTCAACGGCCGGACCGTTCACGAAAACGGTCGCGGGCTTTCCGAAAGCCAGTTAACCCGGATACGGCGGGAGCTCTTCGGTTACATCTTCCAGAAGTTTTACCTCATACCGACGCTGACCGTGCTGGAGAACGTCCTGGTCCCGTTTACCTTTTTCCGCAAGGAAGGAGCAGGCCAAGACGTCCGGCAATTGCTCAAGAAACTTGGGCTGGAAGGCAGGATGAATCACCTGCCGGCTGAGCTCTCGGGCGGAGAGATGCAGCGGGTAGCCATCGCCCGGGCCCTGGTCAATCGCCCCGAAGTCCTGCTGGCTGACGAGCCCACCGGGAATCTTGACTCGGAGCGGAGCCTGGAGATAGGGCAGGTCCTCAAAAAACTCAACGAGGAGGAGGGCCTGACGGTTCTGCTGGTGACCCATAACATTGAACTGGCCAGGACGGCCCGGGTGATCATAGGGCTTAAGGACGGCAAGATAAGCCAGGCCCGGTGAGTCCCAGGACCACAGAACCCGGCCCGGGCCCGGACAAAGAAATCACAACCGGATCAGGCAACCGGAAGAAACCTGAAAATACGGCATCGGGCTGCCAGGGATTATATTGCTATCATCGAGCAGCGACCGGGTCGATTCCTCCAAAACCAGTTCAGTCATTATTCCCGGCCAGGGAATGCCTGCCCGTGGTGGAATCAGACGGAAAAAGTTGAGCCGGTCAGGTACTTGAGCCCGGTGTCCACGGCCACGGTCACCACCCGGTGCCCGGGCCCGAGTTCCGCGGCCAGCTTCAAGGCCCCGGCCACGTTCAGCCCGCTCGAAGTCCCGGCGAAAATGCCTTCTTCCCGCGCCAGTCTTCCGACAATTTCCCGGGCCTCTTTCTCGGCCACAGCCATAGCCCTGTCGTAGAGGTTTTTATCCAGAAGCGGGGGGACAAAGCCGATGCCGATTCCCTCGACCCGGTGGCTCCCGGGCTGACCGCCGGAAATGACCGCCGACTCGGCCGGCTCCAGCACCACCACCCTCGTTTCCGGGCTCTCGCGCCGGAGCACTCTGGCCACACCCATCAGCATGTGGGCCGTTCCGACGGCAGCACAGAAGACATCCAGGGGTCCATCCACCTGCGACAGGAGTTCTTCGCCAATCTTCTCGTAGCCCTTTAGTCCGTCCTCGTTGTAAAGCTGATTGGTGAAATAACCCGGCTCGGACTCGGTTATTCTTCTAGCGGCCTCGATCATCCGCGGGGTCAGGTCCGGGGTGACCCTTCCGCCCTGGCTGGGGATGATGGTTAAGTCGGCGCCAAAGGCCTTCATGGTCTGAAGCTTTTCACGGGCAAAAGCATCCGACGAGACCGCCCTGAAGCGGTAGCCCTTGACCGCGCAGACCATGGCCAGCGAAGAACCGGTGCTTCCGCCCGTGTACTCTACGACCGACATCCCGGGCCGCAGGTCACCGCGCTTCTCCGCTTCCTCGATCATGGCCAGGGCAAACCGGTCCTTGTAGGAACCCGTCGGGTTGTAATACTCCAGCTTGACCAGGACCTCGGCCGCGTTTTCGGGCACGATCTTTCTTAACCTGACCACCGGCGTCTGGCCGATGGCTTCAAGAATTGAACCGACTGCTTTTCCGGTCATGGTTTTTCAATGCTCCTTGACTTGCCGGTAAAGAATTATTTTCCGCATTTTTTGTAATTATTCAACCGGGCAGCAAGCTTCAGGCATGTTCACCGCAGCTTTTTTATGGCGGGAGCAAGGGTATATCCATATCTGGAGTAAGTGTGTGGCATGTTTTCTTTATTTCCCTTATTCTGCCCGGTATCGGATGGCCGGGACCAGGGATTCTTAAAGCCAGGTCCACTCATGAGCCGCCCGCTTATAAGATAATTAGTTAATAAGAAGTCGAGGTCGTCTCCCCCATTTCCGGTTTTTGATCATTTCTTTTCAGCGGACATGGCCAGCGCCCTGAGAAAGTCCTCCTTTAGGCTGCCGCCGGAGAAAAAGACCACTCCGTCGGCTCCGGCTTCCCGGGCGATCCTGATTTCTTCCAGCATAATCTCCGGCGTGGCCTGGTTGTGCGAGGTGACGATACCGAGGCCCGGGCAGACCAGAACACCCCCGGTTGCCCTGACCTGGGCAGCAGCGATATTTTCTTTCGTCTTAGTACCGCTCTCTTGCACCTGACTTCCGGTCGCCGCCTTCACCAGCCCGGCATCCACCTGGCCAGCTTGAACCTCCTTTTTTCTGGCGGCCAGTGCCCTTTTCGTAAGCTTCTCAAATAACGGAAGGTCGTTGGTGTAAAGCATCGGGCAGAGCATGTCCACCAGGCCCTGCCTGCCCCACTCCAGCCAGTCCTGGCCGATGAGCACCCGGGCATTGTCGGGGTCGGGGAAAACCGCGGCGCTTATCTTAACCTGGCGGCCGGTCTTCCCGAGCTCCGCCCGCAGCTCTCGCACAAACCGCGTCACCTGGTCCCGGTTCCATTCCAGCCAGACATTCCAGTAAGGATTGCCCGAGTCGCGGGCCTTGAGGGCGTTAAAATCAATGCCGGTCTCTTCCTGGAAGAGCTTCCTGGTCCGGGCATCGTGGCTGAAATAGGGCTCGGTCGGCTCACAGGGAAAGCGGATGTAATCAAGGTGCACCCAGTCCACGCCGTACTTCCTGGCCAGCTCGGTCATCAGGCTGATTTCGTAGGCCCGGACCTCGGGCAGAGCCGGGTTGACGTTGCGGACCATCTCCCGGCCCGGCCCGACGATCAGCCACTCCGGATGCTCGCGGACCTGGCCCAGGAGGGCAGCCTCGGGGAAGACGCAGAACCAGGGATGCACTTCCATCCCGCGTTTCCTGGCTTCTTCCAGGAAGGTTCCAAAGAAATCCCAGTCATAGGCCGGGTCTTTAACGCCGATTTCGCTCTCGTAGTAGACATGGCCCGTGGTGTTCTTGACCAGCATGAAAAGCGAGTTGATGCCGGACTTAAGGTATTCATCAAGGGTTTGCCTCATCTTCTCCACGGCTGCTTCTTTTTCCGGGCCGAACATCCCCGGGTGCATCCAGACGCCGACCACCCAGGGTTTTAGAGCCGAGGCCGGCAAACCGACTTTCGGTTCCCTGATGGGCTTTAGCTTCTGGCCGGCAAAAATTTCAGGCGTGGCTTTCCAGGATGCCAGGACCAGCAACAGGACGGCCAGCGAAGTAAAGGCTCTTCTAATCAGAACATTGGTTGTCGAGAGCATGGACACCTCCAGGCAGGAATTTTCTTCATTCCTTTTAATCAATAATAACAATCATAATGCTAAATTAAAAGCTCCGCCCTTGCCCACTTAATAATTCGCCAGTTAATAATCATGCAGAAGGACCGGGTGCTTTCACTACTTATGCCGCTTGAACTCAAAAACCAAAGCTGCCTTCCCCAGAAAAACCTGTCCCGTGAGATCTGCGGGCACTGTCTGAACCAATATCAGAAGCGGGCCCGGCCGGAAACGGTTGGTGAAGATAATTCTTGTAGATAAGAATAAGGGCGAGCCGTCAAAGTATTCTGGAGGGCTGGTTCGGGAAGAACGGCTGGCCCGCAGCGAGCAAATTAAACTATCATCATTATCATCGATGAATGAGGCTTCGATTCAAGGTAAAAAAATCACAGGCAAACAATTAAATTACCCACCATTTAAAGGAACATTTCCCGGGTCGACGGGACGTAACCATGAATTTAAGGGTGTCTCGCGAACCAGCCCATTTAAATATTTAATAAAATTAAGAAAACCAGAAACCTTTTGCCCCTGTTCTGTGTATATATTTATGAATCTGTGATAGGATTCAGCGAACCGAACACGAATTCTTGACCGGTTCTGGTTCCGGTTCAGGCTTAAAAAATAGCCGGAAAATTCCTCAAGGAGTAGGCATAGATGAGGACTGCGTCCAGAAAAGCACGAAGAACCCGGCCAGAGGTCGGGACTGCCTCGCCTCTGGCGACCGGCAGTCATCAGTGGCCAGAATCAAAACCGGTGCGGGAGACCGGGCCGGCGCCTGCCCAGGCCAGGCCTGTTTCTCCGGGCAGTCGCCGGCACTTGCCTGAAAGCAGGCCGGGAACACAACCTCTTACCGGCCACCTTAAGTCCCGGTCGCGGCTGAACCTTTCGGTCGGGCTGGCTTCTCTGTTGCTATCGCTGTTAATAATCATTACCGCTTTCCCGCCCGTAGCCGGAGCCCAGCAGGACCAGGCGGCCACCCCCGCGGCCAGCGGGAAAAAACAGCCGTTAAAAAAGGTGGCCCTGGCCAGGGCTATCAATCCCCACGCCCCGGCCATCGACGGGAAGCTGGATGACCCGGCCTGGCAGCACGGTGAATGGTATTCGGATTTTGTTCAGTTCCATCCTTACGAAGGCCAGCCGCCCGCCGAGCAAACTGCCTTTAAGGTTCTCTATGATGACAGCCATCTTTACATCGCCATCCGCTGCTACGATTCAAAACCGGAAACCATCGAACGTCGCCTCAGCCGACGCGATAACACCTCGGGCGATTATGTGATGGTTTTAATCGACAGCCTGCACGACCTGAGGACCAGCTACTGCTTTGCGGTCAACGCCGCGGGAGTTAAAGCCGACCAGCTCCTGCCCAACGATAGCTTCGACGAAAACACCGTGGATCTGTCCTGGGACCCGATCTGGGAGGCAAGGGCTGCCGTGGACGATAAAGGCTGGACCGCGGAGATGAAAATTCCCTTTTCCCAGCTCAGGTTCAGCACCGCCGGCGAGCAGGTCTGGGGTTTCGAGGTCTGGCGCGAGCTTTTCCGAAACGGGGAAATCTCCCTCTGGCAGCCTGTCCCCAAGGATGCACCCGGCTGGACCAGCCAGTTCGGCGAACTGCGCGGCATGACCGGACTCAGGCCGCCTCGCCAGGTGGAGATAATGCCCTACACGGTCGGCAAGATGCGCACCTATCCTTCGGAAGCGGGAAACCCCTTCCTCACCGGTCGGGAAAATAAACTGCTCGGGGGTCTGGACGGGAAGGTCGGCCTCACCCACGACCTGACCCTTAACTTCACGTTAAATCCGGATTTCGGCCAGGTTGAGGCTGACCCATCGGAGATTAACCTCACAGCCTACGAAACATATTTTGAAGAGAAACGACCTTTCTTTGTTGAAGGACAGAATATCACCAATTTCAAGATCACCGCAGGCGACGGAGACTTTTCATTTGACAACCTTTTTTACAGTCGGCGGATCGGTCGGGCTCCGCAAATCTACCCGGAAACTTCCGGATTCTATTCCCTGCCCCAGTCCACCACCATCCTCGGGGCCTTCAAACTCTCCGGCAAAACCAGGAACGGCTGGTCCATAGGCGCCATGGAGGCTCTGACTTCCCGGGAATCCGCGTCCACCTACGACTCGGAAACCGAGCTTTATGGAAGAGAAATCGCCGAACCGCTCACCAACTACCTCGCCTTCCGGCTATCCAAGGACTACCGGCAGGGCGCCACGGTCATCGGCACCATGTTCACCGCGGTAAACCGCGACCTGGAAGGCCAGGCAGAGAATCTCCTGCATCGCGCTGCCTACACTGGCGGGTTCGACCTCTACCACAGCTGGAAGGAAAGGCAGTACTATTTTTCGCTCAAGGTGGTCGGCAGCGGAGTTTTCGGGAGTCCCGAAGCCATGCAGAGAACCCAGACTTCATCTGTTCATTACTACAATCGCCCGGATGCTGATTACCTCAACTACAACCCGACCAGGCGCTCACTCTTCGGACACGGTGGCTCGATAGATTTTGGCCGCATGGGAGGTTCAAACCTGATGTTCGCCACCGGCCTGACCTGGCGTTCTCCCGGTCTCGAGCTCAACGACATCGGCTACGTCCGCTCGGCGGACGTGGTTCTGCAGTACGTCTGGGTGGGCTATCGCTTCTACAAACCGTTCAGCATCTTCCGCAACCTGAACATAAATTTCAACGAGTGGTCCGGTTGGAACTTCGGCGGTGAAAGAATCTTCACCGGGGGCAATGTCAATGCCTGGACGCAGTTCAAGAATTACTGGAGCCTGAGCCTGGGCATCAACCGGCAGTTTTCGGGACTCTCGCAGAGTGCCCTGCGCGGAGGGCCGCTGCTGCGGTCGGCTCCGGCCTGGAATATCTGGAATTCCATCCAGACCGACGGCCGCAAAAAGCTCCGGCTGGCGCTGCAGGGCCAGTGGAGGAAAGCGGACAATGATGACAACCTGAGCTTCAACCTCGGCCCCCAGATCACTTATGTTCCGGTCCCGGCCTTCAACCTGTCGCTCAGGCCTTCCTATTCGTTCTTCAGGACGGAGCTTCAGTACGTCGGCACGGTGGACTATGGGGCCGAAAAAAGATACCTGGTCGGGAAGATCGAGCAGAAAACGCTGTCGATGGTGGTGCGCCTCAACCTCAGCCTGACCCCGGACCTGAGCCTGCAGTTTTACGGCATGCCGTTCATCTCGGCCGGAAAGTACAGCCGGTTCAAGATGATCACCGAGCCGCGGGCCAGGGAATGGGCCGACCGGTACCATGTGTTCGGGGAGGGCGAGATATCGTATGACGAGGGAGCAGCCGTATACCGGGTGGACGAGAACGGCGACGGGCTGGTCGATTATTCCTTCGGAAATCCCGACTTCAATTTCAGGCAGTTCCGGTCTAACCTGGTGTTGCGCTGGGAATACCGGCCGGGCAGCACGCTGTTCCTGGTCTGGTCGCAGGGGCGGACCGATTACGGGTACAGCGGCCTGCTGGATTTTGAAAACGACCTGAGCTCCCTGTTCCAGGGCAAGCCCGACAACGTCTTCCTGATAAAGTTCTCTTACAATTTCAACCTGTAAAACAGGGGATAAAACAGGGTAAAACAGGGGACACCGTACGGTGTCCCCTTTTTCGCCTCGCCGGCCACGATTTTCCCCTGTAAAATTTGGGCCAGAGGCGGGGACACCTTACAGTGTCCCAAATTCCCGATTGCCCGGGCCGGCGTCTTAATGATAACTTGGCTATGAAAGGAGTATTTATGAGTCAAAGGATTCTGTTGTTGACTGTGATCGCTATTCTGATGATTTTACCCGCAGATGCGAAATCACAACCGGCAAGCGACGAGGAAGCTATCAAGGCCCTCATCCAGCCGGCCTACGTCGACGGGCTGCAAAACCTGGGAGACCTGGAGAAGACACGGGCCGGTTTCCACCCCGACTTCGTGTTGCTCGGGTTAAGAGACGGCCAGCTAACACGGCTGCCGATAGCCGACTGGATTGCCTCAACCGAGAAGAGAAAGGCCGCCGGTCAGAAGCCGCCCCTGACCACCTGCAAGTTTCTGCAGGTTGACATCACCGGCGATGCGGCCATGGTCAAGCTGGAGCTGCACCGCGAAGGCCAGCGGATTTTTACCGATTACCTGTCGCTGTACAGGTTTCCCGACGGCTGGAAAATCGTCGGCAAAATCTACCACCGCCATTGAATTTGGGGACACCTGCAGGTGTCCCCGTATTAGAGGCCAATTTCTATGGGGAAAATTATCAGAACAAGGGGAAAAGAGGGGACACTTGCAGATGTCCCCTCTTTATCGCCGTTTGCCAGTATTTTCCCCTATAAAAATTGGGCCGAAGGAGGGGACACTTGCAGGTGTCCCCTGTTTGATTAGCGGATGAAGCCGGCACCCAGGACCAGCTCGCCCTCATAGAACACTGCCACCTGGCCCGGCGTCACCGCCTTGTATGGAGTCAACAAAGTTACCTCAACCGTTCCCGGCGCGAACATTCCATCCAAATCCTGCCCACCGGGGCCGGTCCCCTTCTCCCTCGTCCTCGAAACCAGCCGGCAATGCAGCTCCGGCGACCTGTACCTCACTCTGACCGCGGCCTCGATTTCCTCCCCGGCCGCCGGTACCCGGGCCACCCAGTTAACCCGGTCGACATAAAACTTGCTGGTGAGCAAATCCTTTTCCTCGCCGATATAAACCGTGTTGGTCTCGGCTTCAATCCGCACCACGTACAGCCGGCCGCCGCTGGCAATGCCCAGCCCGCGCCGCTGTCCGACAGTGTAGTTTTCGATGCCATCGTGCTGCCCCAGGACCCTGCCTCCCAGGTCCTTGATCGGCCCGGGCGTGCCTTTATTCAGAAGCTCACGGTAGTCGCCGGCGTAAAAATCCTGGCTCTCTTCCTTCTCGCTCACCGGCAGCCCGTTCTCCCGGGCAATTTTTCGCACCTCAGCTTTCCGCAAGTCCCCGAGCGGGAAAAGGCTCCTGGCCAGCTGCTCCTGGCTCAGCAGCGACAGAAAATAGGACTGGTCCTTGGCCGCATCCCGGGCCTTTAACAGAAGCCAGCGCCCCGACCGCTCGTCAAACCGGATCCGGGCGTAATGACCTGTGGCAAAGTAATCATACTCCAGGCCGAGCCGGCGACACCCCTCCAGCAACAGCCCGAACTTAATCTCCGCGTTGCACTTAACGCAGGGGTTGGGAGTCCGCCCGCGCGCATATTCATCTCGAAAATAGTTGAGAATCCTCTCCTCGTACTCTCGTCTCAGGTCCACCACCCGGAATTCAATGCCCAGGTGCCTGGCTACCTTCTCGATATCTTCAATTTCGGCGGCCTCATCTTCCCCGTAACAGGCGAGCTTGCGGGCGGCCGGAGCCACTCCTTCAGGGGTTATCCGCATGGTCACCCCAATCACGTCGTAACCGGCCTGCTTGAGCAACAGGGCGGCCACGGACGAGTCCACCCCGCCGCTCATTCCAACCAGGACTCTCTTTTTTTTCTGTGCGTCCATGTCGCCAGTATTATATCATCATTACCCTGACCTTGCCCCCGCCCCTAAAAGAGGGGACACCTGCAGATGTCCCCTTTTTCCCATTACCGGCCATGACTTCTCCCTGTGATATTTGGGCTAAAACCGGGGACAGTTAAAGGTGTCCCCTTTTACGATCCACGGGCTCTCACATTCAGGTTCCCGACACAATTTTTCTTTATAAATCGCCGGCCTTTTTTATAAAATACCGTAGTATGACCGACGGCCTGCGGAGGCGCTGGAACGGGTTGTTCCCGCCGCATCCCCGCGTCGCTGAACTTATCAAACAAGAAGGAGGAAGAATATGGCAGACAGGAGGACTTTCCTTAAGACCCTCGGAACCGGTTTGATAGCCGCCGGAGCCGGGGCAACCACCCTAACCACAACCGGTTGCCAGCCATCCGGCAAGGAAGCAGGTGGCAAGCGGTCTCCTGTTTCCGAATCGGTCAGGCTTCTCATTCAGAATCCCGACCACCCGGCCCCGGCTACCTTTGACCGGCTGCCGCTCGAATGGTACAGGGCCACGGCGACCCGGCTCAGGGAAAAGGCCGGTGAACGTGGCCTCAAGGCTGTCATCCTGCAGAATACCTGGAACATTATCTACTTTACCGGGCTGTTCCACACCACGACTGAAAGGCCCTTCTACGCGGTGTTCGCGGTCGATGAGGACGCCCTCTACTGGTACCACCCGGGCCTCGACCGCGACCTGGTCACCAGCTGGTGGTCCACCGAAAACGAATACTACTTCGATTTTTTGCACTCGGAAGGCGGCCACCCGGAAAAAGGCGTTATTACCGTGGGCAAAACGGTTGACCTATTTGAATGGCTGCTCAACGGCCTCAAGAAGCGCGGCTTTGGCGAAAGCGCCATCGGCATCGATACCGAGTTAACGCCCTCGCGGCTCAACAAGGCCAAAAACGTTTTGCCGCGGGCCACCTTTCACGACATCTCGGACATCTGCCTCAAGATGCGAATGGTCAAGACGCCGGAAGAAATCGCCCTGACCCAGCGGGCCATGAATTACTTCAGCCAGATTCACGCCTTCGCCCGGGACTACATCCTGGAGCATGGCACCGACGCCACCGATTTCGAGGTGGCCGAGGCGGCCCGGGAATTCGGGGTGGACCTCATAATGAAGGATATCAAGCGCGACGGACGTCCCCACAGCGCCGTGGGAATTTCGGTCGGCATAAGCTGTCGCACCGGGGCGGCCACGGCCTATCCCCATCCCAACCAGTTCTTCCACAAGAAAATCGAGCGGGGCGACGCCCTGCAGGTTTCGGGCGGGGTGAGAATTGGCGGTTACGGCGGCGAGCTTTACCGCTACTACCAGATTGCGCCCTGGGACGCCCACCGCGAAAAGCTCTGGGACGTGGTCACGGAATGCGTCCACATCCAGGAACGTGAATCTCGGGCCGGGCGGACCTGTGCCGAGGTGGCCGCGGCCATCCACGAATACCAGGTCAAAATGGGCGTGGGAAAATACGTCTACCACCGGCCGGCCCACGGTTCGGGCATGGAGGGACACCAGGCTCCCTGGCTGGCCCTCGGCGATAACACCGTCCTGGAAGAGGGCATGATGTTCAGCGTGGAACCGGGCCTTTATGACCCGGAGAACGGGTTTGGCTACAACCCGAGCGACAGCCTGCTGGTAGCGAAGGACAAGGGGATCATGATGAGCAGCGTCCCCTACACCAAAGAATGGATGTTCCTCAAGCTCTAACAGGGGACACTGTAAGGTGTCCCCTTTTTTGCCTTTTTCTTTAAATTTTCCCCCATACGGTTCCGACGCCACGGCGGGGACACCTTACGGTGTCCCCTTTTTCTTTTTCCCGTAGCCTTTTGGCCGGGTCATCCGTCACAATTTACGAGCAATAATTCAAGATTTTAAGATATTGAGAATGAAGCACGTGTAATGAAATATGTGTTTAGAACGAAATGTGGATAAGGTGTAATGGTTTTTGAGCAGGCCGGTTCTCTTAAAATCGGGATCCCTAATCAACCAGGACCCGGAAATCAACCTAACCGAAGGTTGGAGCTCAGGCAGTATAAATCGGTTGCGGGCTGAAACAGGGGACACCTGAAGGTGTCCCCGTTTTCGGGGCTGTCCTATATGGGGAGAAATTGCGAGGAAAAGAGAAAAAAGGGGACAGTGTACGGTGTCCCCTGTTAGGTTAGAAGTAGAAGTTGAGGCCGCAGCTGAAGTAGTTGCCGCGGAAGACATAGAAGGCTGTCTCGCCGTAGCGGAAGTAATAGGCGTGGATGGCCACCCACCAGTTCGGGCTGTAAACCAGGCCGACCGAATAGGAAACGCCCTCCACTTCCTCGGAATTCTTCATCAGGTACAGGTTCGGGTTGAAAGCCAGGTTTTTCACCAGCCAGAATTTCATCCCGAATCTCATCGAATAGGTATTTATCCACCTGACCGTCTCCTCCGGATGCCAGAGAACTGATTTTTCCCGGATGGAATAGACGGACCACAGCCCGGCAATGTGTTCGTTGAATTTATATTCCAGCCCGCTGTCGGCCAGGAAGCCACGATAGCCGTCAGAACCAACCAGGTACGACAGGTTGACGTACCCGGAAAGCCCCTTTTTTGAAAAATAGAGAGTGCCCGACATCCGGCTGACATCAGCCTTCATTGTTTTAAGAACGCTTCCCCCCAGGCCGTCGCTGCCGTAATAGTCATAGCGGAAATTGTGATAATTGTACCGGAGTATCAAAGAAACTTCGCTGCCCAGGCCAAAGCGGACACCCAGCCACGGGCTCAGGATGAACAGTTTGTTCGAACCCCCGTATCCCTCCAGCCCGAACTGTGGTTTGACCTCGGCCGCAGCTTCGCCCCAAATCGCGGCCAGGCCGATGATTAAAAGCCCGCACAGCAAATATCCCCGCCACTTCCTTTCCGTCTTTTTGAATCTCGCTGCTTCCTTATTTTTCATCTACCGAACCCGCCTTACCGTGATATTCTAATACTCAAAGAGCCTGGCCTCCAGTCACCAGCTCGCCGGGGGCAATCGGCTAACCCTGGAAAACCAGCCCTGAAAAAACTATTAGCATGAGTCATTGTTATCCTCAAAAGACTCTTTATTCTCATCAATCTTCTTAACACCGACCCCGGATGGCAGCAACAGGTTATTCATCCGACTCAACCTCATCAGATCACTTACCTAGCCTGCCTGACACTCGCCCAAATTAAGATTTGGGGACAGGAGAGCGTGTCCCCCGAATTCCGGGAGCCGAGAGAGCATCCTACGGCTTCCTTTCCCCTGCTTCCCCACTCACCCCTCCTTCTCGCCGCCTCCGGTCCCATTCCCTTCTTTCGCGTCCCTGCCCGCTTCGACGGTTATTTCATCCCCTGGCTTTTTCTCCTCTTCCGGTTTTTCCGCCACCGGACCCGGCTCTCTACCTCGCTCGTCCCTCGCCATGGTCGTATCTTTTCCGCCTGGTTCCGCGGCTCCCGGGGCCTCACCTTCTCCGGTCTCCTCCGGCCCTATCCCGCCGGCCGGCTCAGGGCCCGCCTCCGCCTCTTTCTCCTTTTCTCCTGCTTTCGCCCCCTCTTCCTTTCCCTTTCTCAATGCTTCTTCCAGCTTTTTCTGGGCCAGTTCCTCGCGCTCCCTTCTCTCCTTTTCTTCAAGCCTCTTCTGTTCATCCAGGTAGCGCCTCAGAAAATCTTCCTCCACGAATCCCTCGTCCACCAGGATTTCTCCCAGGCTTTCGCCGCTCCTCTTCTGCCTGCGAAGGGCCGTGGTTAGCTGCTCCCTGGTGATGATGTTATCCCGGAGCAGCAGCTCGCCCAGTCTCCGCCCCCTGACCACCTTCATAAAATCTTCGGAGTAGGCCCTCTCGATAGCATAATTTATGTCATAACTGGTGGTCAGGCTGAACTTAACCTCCACCTTCATCAGCTCTGACAGGCTGGATTTCAACAGGCCCAGGTCGATCCGGTCGATGGCCAGATGCAGCACCCCGTTTTCATACCTGAGCGGGAAAATCCGGTAACGCTCGGCCAGCCATTTGGGAATGATGCGCAGCAACCCCGGCTCTACAGCGTAGGGGTCAATTTCCACGAAAGCCCACTGCCGCTGGTAGGCCAGGGCGCTGGCCAGCTCTTCCTCGCTGATGTAACCCAGCTCCAGCAGGATCTGGCCCAGTCTCTTTTTCGTCTTTTTCTGAACCTTGACCGCCTGTTCCAGCTGCTTGGCCGTGATCAGGTGCCGGGTCAGGAGCAGGTCGCCGATCTTGCGCCGGAAGGCCTCCAGCTTTTCGGCTGGAAACTCGTGCTCGGTTTTAATCCAGGTCTGCTCCCGCCTGGTGGAAACCGCTCTTATCAACCAGAGCATGGCCAGCCCGGACGAGAAAAAGTTCAGCACGTTGCCAACCACAATCCTGATGGGCGACAGCAGGGCCTGGCCCAGCCCGTAAATCTTCTTGACAAAAACAATCCTCATCAGGACCCGCCAGCACAGGAAAAACAGCACCAGCAGAGCCAGCTTCCACCAGATCTCGTCGTGCCGGACCAGGGCCGGTATGCCGAAATCGGGCCGGAACAGGCGCACGGCCCAGACCGTCACCAGGTAGGCAATTAGCAGGTAACCGAACAGGTACAGGAAGTTGGTGAAAAAGGACAGGCGGTCGCGCAGCAGGGTGTAGCTGACCTTGAGGTTGCGGTCCCAGCCGATGTTCCTGAGCCCCTGCCAGGCGATGCCGTAGACCCAGCGGGCCCGCTGCCGCATGGCCTTGCGGAATTCCTCCAGGAAGAAGGCCCGCGTGGCCACCAGCTCTTTGACTTTTTTCGGCCTGGCCTGGCCCTTCCTGGTTACCACCCGTTCTACCCACTGCACCAGTATGATTTGCTTCAAACCGAGCTTGCCAAACCTGATGCCGACCTCGTAATCCTCGGTCAGGCTCTTGGGGTTAAAGATCTGGAGGTTGTTCTCTTCATCCAGCTTCTTCAGGCTCTCCCGCCAGAAGGCGGTGCTGGTCCCGGCCGAGGGCAGAATGCGGGCAATTTTTTCCCGGACGATAAGTTCCTTCAGGTGGTTTTCGGCGAATTCATCCATGTAGACGCCGCCGACGAAGCTGTGCCAGGGCATCTCCAGGGGGATGATGGGAATCTGGATCATCTCGAAACGCGGCATCAGGTAATTGAAGAGCTTGAAGGACAGCGGGTGGTGAATGTCCTCGGAGTCGCTGAGAACAACGATGTCAAAGGTCAGGCCGGTCTCCTTTTCGAAATGGCAGAGGCCGCGGTAGATTTCATTTAAGTTGTCGGCCTTGGTGGTGGGTCCGGGCCTGGAATTGACGACCTTGATTACCTGGGGATAGACTTCGCTGACCTGGTCGACCTCGGCCTGGGTTTCCGGGTCGTTGGGATAGCAGCCGACAAAGATGAAATAGTTGCGGTAGTCAATGGTATTCAGAGTGTTGAGGAGCATCTTCTTGATGACGGCCACTTCTTTCCAGGCCGGGATGATCATGGCAATGGGCTTTTCGTCAACGGCCAGGAGCTGGTCCAGGGTCAGCGGCTTGATGAGCCTGCGCTTGAAGAGCCAGCGGTAGAGCTGGCGCACCCAGTAATAAATATCGACAAAGAAGTCATTCAGGCCCCCGATGGAAAAGGCCACCACCAGGACTATGAAAACATAGCGGAAAAATATCCAGAGGTTGTAGAGTGTGGAAAGAAACCACCCGTATTCCATTTGACCCATTTAAGTTTTGCTTCCTCTTCCTTTTCCTGAACAAAATCTTATTAAATTTTCAGGCAAAAAGCAACGACAGTGGGGCACTCGACGATCCATCGCTTTCTGGCGGTTCCGGCACTATCCCACAATCACCTTCCCTTCCTGCCTCCAGGTCCTCAGGAAAAGGGTAAATTTAATAAAAATGCAGGGTTATTTTACCCGATTCCGCCCCAAAAACTCAACCAGAAACAGGGCAGAAACAGGGGACACATGTAAGTGTCCCCTTTTTGGCCCCGCTTGCCCTCCTTTTTCCCCATATAAGGAAAGCCAAATTTTGGGGACACTTGTAAGTGTCCCCATTTGCCCCCTGCCTTTTTTTTAAAGAAACATGGGGGACGTCTGCAACTGTCCCTTTTTGGCTCTTTTCCTTAACCGGGGACACCTGCAAGTGTCCCCGATTTTGAAGCAAATCTTTATGGGGAGAAATGGCCGAAAAATAAGAAAAAAGGGGACAGTTGCAGGTGTCCCCTCTTTTATTTCTGTGTTAGAATTGTAAGCTAATTTTATTAAAATCTACTGGTGTTACCGATGGCAGCACAAACCAAATCCCAGACGATAAAGGTCCTGGTGGTGATGGGCACCAGGCCGGAGGTCATCAAGCTGGCCCCTGTGATCGAGGCCCTTCAGAACGGAAAAAAGGCGGGCGCGAGCGGCACCGGCAAATCCTGCAAGGTGCGTTTCAAGACAATCATCTGCCTGACCGGCCAGCATCGCGAAATGGTCGAGCCTTTCCTGAAAATTTTCGGGATTAAGCCCGATTATGACCTGCGGGTGATGCAGCCCGACCAGCATCTTGGCGAGCTGACCGGGCGCGTTCTGGCCGGGATGAAGAAAGTGCTCGAAGTCGAAAAGCCCGACTGGCTGCTGGTCCAGGGCGATACCACCTCGGCCCTGGCCGCGGCCCTGGCCGCCTTCTACCACCGGATTAAAATCGGCCACGTGGAAGCCGGGCTGCGCACCGACGACAAGTACAACCCCTTCCCCGAGGAGATAAACAGGAGGCTCATCAGCCACCTGGCCGACCTGCATTTCGCCCCGACCGGGCTGGCCCGGAAAAACCTGCTCAGGGAAGGCATCTCCCCGGAAAGAATTTTTGTCACCGGAAATACCGTGGTCGACGCCCTGAAGATGATCCTGAAAAAGACCGGCCGGGTTGGTGGAGTGCAGGTTGCGGTCCCGGGCGAGGTTCTCAGGATCCAAGAGGCCAGGAAGGAATCGCCAACCGGAGCAGTTAGCACCGCAAAGCTTTCCTTCGCCGAAATAAAAAAGATAAAGAAACTCATCCTGGTAACCGCCCATCGCCGGGAGAGCTTCGGCCCCGGAATGGAAAATATCTGCCGGGCGATTCTCCGGGTGGTCGAAAGCGAAAAGTCAGCCGAGGTGATTTTCCCCGTCCACCTCAACCCGGCCGTCCGGCGCGCCGTGTTCCAGCACCTGCTCGGTCGGCCTCGAATTCACCTGGTTGAGCCGCTGGACTATGTAACCTTCATTCACCTGATGCGGCGGGCCAGCCTGATTCTAACCGACTCGGGCGGCATCCAGGAGGAAGCCCCGTCGCTGGGAGTGCCGGCAGTGGTCATGCGCGAAACCACCGAGCGTCCTGAAGCCATCCAGGCCGGCGTGGCCTGGCTGGCCGGCACTGACCCCGACACAATCACCCGCCTGGCCCTGCGGCTTCTGAAGAAGGTTGAAAGCGGAGAGTTCAGGCGCGGCCTCCGCCGCCGCAACCCGTTTGGCGACGGCCGGGCCGGCCAGCGCATCGCCCTCCTCCTTAAAAGAGGAGGAAGCGGACGGCCACGAAGATAAGGAAAATTCCGTAGAGCAGCTTGACCTGCCCGGTGGGCATGCGGATGTTAATGCGCGCGCCAAACACCGTCCCCAGCAGCAACCCGGCTGCCAGCAGGACCGCTATCCGGATATCAAGCGTTCCCGCCTTGTAATAATAGATGACCCCGGGCAACCCGATCGGTGGCAGCAGCGCCGCCAGCGAGGTGGCGATGGCCCTTTTGGGCGGGTATTTCAGGAACAGGACCAGGAAGGGCACGATGATGTTTCCGCCGCCGATGCCGAACATCCCGGCCATGACCCCGGCCACCAGCCCCACCCCGACCAGGGCCAGGTAATGCGGCTGGGGCCCGTTGTTGGAATCGGGCTCGACTTCAGGCAGGGGGCTCTCCCCGCGAAACTGTTTCAACCGTTCCAGCGGCCTGATGAATGTCCAGCTCACGTAGAGGCAAAAAATCGCGTACAGCTTGCGCATGATATCGGCCGGCAGGGTGTGGGCCAGCCAGGCTCCGACCACCACTGACATCAGGAGGCCGGAGGCCAGGAAGGCCGCCGCTCTCAGGTCGAGGATGCGGGCCCGGTAATAGGCAATGACCCCGAGGATTCCAACCGGCAGCATGATGGCGGCCAGCGACGTTCCCGTGGCCTTGAGCAAGGGAAAGCCGGCCAGAAGCACCAGGGCCGGCACAATGACAATACCACCGCCTATCCCGAACAGCCCGGCAAAAATCCCTGCCAGGAAACCGATGCCGATAATCAGCGCCGCGCTCATGCCGTGAATTATAGCAAAAATGTGGTGAGACTACATATTTTTAGCAAAATGCGGGCGGAAAATATGGGGAGACTCCTCTTTTTATCTCTATATTTACTGTTCTCTCATACACAGTAAGGCGTCGTAAATGTATTTCCACTTCTTTGCTTCAGCCCGTTTAATTCCTACTATTCCTATAGGATTTCTTGATTTTCCCGGGCTATTAAACTAACATGGAAGGTGTGGGGCGGGGGTGAGTTTGAAGGACCGGTGGTAAGGAGCAAGTTAAACCCGGTCGAGGGCCCGGCCATCCGGCTAGAAGCCGGGCAACACCCGGCGTCGGTTAAAGGCTAACCCTGTCGCCACTTTGGATTTAAGAATTAAGATGAGCTGGGCGGTCTGGAAAAAACAGAGCGATGCGAACGAATCAGAAAAGGCCAGGCAGGAATCGCAAAAAGGCCAAAAGGATCGCAATGGATATAAATTGTATACAAGCGAACTTAAAACGAAAAGTGAGCGAAACTCATCATCGATATATTTCAGGTTAATTTAAAGGGGTAAAAATTGGAAAAAGACCACCATAAAAAATCAAATCAACCGGGCTCGGCTGACAGGGCTTCTTCCTGCTGTCACGAGCAACGCGACGTCGAGCCCCGTCACGCTGCAAGTAGCAGAGAAGACGGACCTCACCGTCATCACGAAGACCAAGGCACCCATGAACATCTCCATAGAGGTGATAATCACCAGCATGACCACGAAACGAAAACCGGCCAGGAAGGGGCTCATAGTCATAGCGAAGGAAAAGCCCCCCACGACCACCACCATGCAGGCCATGACCACGAGGCAGGCGGGCATAGCAACCATGAGCATGACCGTCATGAAGAAAAGGCCCACTCCGACCATGAAGCCCATCGAGGTCGCGACCACCAACACGACCGCGGCAGCCACGCCGGGCATATCGCGGCCGGCGCCGGCGCCGGCGCGGTTAGCTGTCACCACGAGGCGGGCGACCAAGCTCACCTGGCCCACCAGGGTCACGCTTCCCACCACGCTCACCAGGACCACTGCCATAACACCGAAGACTTCAAAAAGCGCTTCTGGGTCTCGCTGGTTCTGACCGTCCCCGTCCTCCTTCTCTCCGAAATGATCCAGCAGTGGCTGGGTTTCAGCTTTCGCCTCCCCTTTCATTCCTACATCCTGTTCGGGCTCTCGGCCGTTATCTTCGTCTACGGCGGCTGGCCGTTCCTCTCCGGCCTGGTCGACGAGCTTCGCGCCCGCCAGCCCGGGATGATGACCCTGATCGGCATGGCCATCACCGTGGCCTTCGTCTATTCCAGCGCCACGGTATTTTTCATCCGCGGCCACGACTTTTTCTGGGAGCTGGCCACGCTGATTGTCATCATGCTCCTCGGGCACTGGGTCGAAGCCAGGAGTGTGCTCGGCGCTTCCCGGGCCCTGGAAGAGCTGGTCAAGATCATGCCGACCACCGCTCACCTTCTCCGCGACGGCAACGACGGCCAGGTGGTCGATGTTCCGGTCTCAGAGCTCAAGCCAGGAGACAGGGTCCTGGTCCGCCCCGGCGAGAAAATCCCGTCAGACGGGCGCGTGGTGGATGGCCGCAGCCAGGTCAACGAGTCGCTCCTGACCGGCGAGTCCCGGCCAATCCTCAAGGCGGCCGGGGCCAGGGTCATCGGCGGTTCGCTCAACGGCGACGGCTCGCTCCAGGTGGTAATCGAAAGGACCGGCCAGGAAACCTACCTGGCCCAGGTCATCGCCCTGGTCCAGCAGGCCCAGGCCTCGCGCTCCCGCACCCAGGACCTGGCCAACCGGGCGGCGGCGCTGCTATTCTACGTGGCCCTCGGGGCCGGTATTATTTCATTCGCGGCCTGGACCTGGTTGCGAAACGCCGACTTCGCCCTGGAGCGTACGGTAACCGTGCTGGTCATTGCCTGCCCGCATGCCCTCGGCCTGGCCATTCCGCTGGTGGTGGCCATTTCCACGGCCATAACCGCCCGACATGGAATCCTCATCCGCGACCGCCGGGCTTTCGAAGCAGTCAGGAATGTTGAGGCCGTGGTCTTCGATAAGACCGGGACCCTGACCGAGGGCCGGTTCGGGGTGAGCGAGGTGGTTCCCCTGATCCCGGAAGACGAGCTGTTGCGGCTGGCGGCGTCGGTTGAAACGAACTCGGAGCACGTCATCGCCAGGGCCGTGGTCGATTACGCCCGCAGCCGGAACCTGGTTATCCCCTCTGTGCTGGATTTTAAGGCCTGGCCCGGCCGGGGTGTCAGCGGTCGGGTCGACGGGAAACTGGTGGAAATCGGCGGGGCGAACCTCATTTCAGAAAAGAATATTGCGCTGAATGACAGCCGGCTGGAGGCAGCACTGAAAAAAGGCCAGACTGCGGTCGTGGTGCTGGTGGACGGAAAGCCCGCCGGGGCCATCATCCTGGCCGACAGGGTGCGGGCCGAATCGAAGGAAGCGGTGGCCGGGCTCAAGCGCCTGGGCCTCAAGGTATTCCTGCTCACCGGGGATTCCGAGGAAGTGGCTGCCTCGGTGGCGGAAGAGCTTGGAATCGACGACTACTTTGCCCAGGTACTGCCCCATGAAAAGGCTGAAAAGATCCGTCAGCTCCAGGCCCGGGGAATGCGGGTGGCCATGGTCGGCGACGGGGTCAACGACGCCCCGGCCCTGGCCACGGCCGATGCCGGAATCGCCATCGGCGCCGGGACCGACGTGGCCGTGGAAAGCGCCGATATCGTGCTGGTGCGAAATGCCCCATCCGATGTCCCGAAGCTCATTGATATTTCGCGCCACACCTATTCCAAGATGGTCCAGAACCTGTGGTGGGCCGCCGGGTATAACATCCTGGCCATTCCGCTGGCCGCGGGCCTGTTACTCAAGCAGGGCATCGTGATCAGCCCGGCCCTGGGCGCGGTCCTTATGTCCCTCAGCACCGTCATCGTCGCCCTCAACGCCCAGACCCTTAAAAAAGGGGACACCTGAAGGTGTCCCCATTTTGCCCACTTTCTCTCGGGGAAAAAACCGGGGACACCTGCAAGTGTCCCCTTTCATTAAAGTGTCCCCCCCTTCATCCATTTCAGCAGAGGTGGATTAACCGACACGTTCCCGGAACTTGCGTGAGATGATAGTGTGTCCCTATTTGAACGCGAAATTCGCGGCAATTCATGACACTCGGAAAAATCGGGCAAAGCCCGGGGACATCTGCAAGTGTCCCCACTTTGCCCGGACTGATTATATGGGGAAATTAAACCGGGCGGATAGGCAAAAAGGGGACATCTGCAAGTGTCCCCTCTTAATATGCCCGTATCAGCAGGTATAGTTCCTGAGGGGTCATCTGGTTGCTGCGGGCTACATCCTCCAGGGAGCTCTCCAGGCTGACACCCTTCAGGCCTCGCGCCTGAAGTTCCTTCAAAACCCTTTCCGGAGACTGTCCGAAATGCTCGGCCACCCGCCTCAAGGATTGCTTTTCAAAGTCGGGCGCCGGCACCTGGATACGCAGGGCCCGCGGATGATTTTTGTAATGCGCGCGGCCTTCCATCAGCCATGAAGCCGGCGGCACCCGCCAGACGGCAACCAGTAACGTCAACACCACCAGTACGGCCGCCACCACCATCTCGGGCAAATTTTTCCGGGTCTTGTCGATCCCAAGGCTCAGGTAAAGCACGATGGCCTTGAAATTCAGTACCAGATGAATTAACCCGGCCAGGACAAACAGCGTACAGAAAACTATGTGCACCGTTTCCCAGCCGCTCTTATCCAGCCCGATGGCCCGCCAGCCCACCCACCTGGCTATGCTGCCCTCCGGCCGGATGTAAAGTATGAATCCGGAAAAGGCCAGTAGCAGGAAACTGAAGACCGTCAGAAAAGAAATGAATGGCTTGAACTTAAAGGCTTTGCCCCCACCGTTCTGCCCCTGGTTCTGATTCTTACCCTGGTTTAGATTTTCTAACTGGTTCTGATTCATTTTCACACCCTCACACATCTTAAAAAGGGGACACCAGCAGGTGTCCCCGCTTTCTCTAGCCTTATGACTGGGCTCAATTTGGGGACACCAGCAGGTGTCCCCTCTTATCAGGGCTTGATTATATAAAAAATGCGGGCCAACTAAAATCTTTTATTCAGAAACGATGCCCCCGCCCCTTCTTTTTCTGTTAGAATAAACATTGAAAAGATTGGCGCTATGCACCACCGCAAAAAAAAAGCCCGCCGAAACCGACCGGCTCACCCGACCTCACGGCCAATTCTAATCGCCGCGCTTTTTTCAGCAATATTGCTGTTTCTGGGTTCGTTTCTCGCTTCGCCGCGTCTTCTCGCCCTCCCCGCACGCCCGGGAAACTCGGACCCGGGCCCCTCTTGCCCTCCGAGCCCTGATTCAATCTATGATTCAATCTCGAGCCCTGATCCCGTTGCCGAAACCGCCTCCACCACGGCCACCTCATCCGATGTTTCTGCCCTCACTTCCACTCCCTTAAGCTCCTCTTCTTGTCCAGCATCCGATTCTTCACCAAACAATGATCCGGCCTCCATCCCGGATTCCTCCTCCGCTCCATCCCAAACCGAAACGGCAACCGACCGCCGGATCAATACCCGCCCCGCGCTTCACGGCCTCTTTTCAACCTGGAGTGCCTTCTCCCGCACCGGCACCAACCTCGGCCAGTTCGGCGCCCGCTTTCTGCCCGAGTTCAGCCTGGAATTAAGCTTCAGCCCCCGAAAAGATTCAAACTCTTCAGTGATCCCCGAACTGCCTGGCCAAGATCCAATTCCCGGCGCCGGCCAGCTCCCGTCCTCCCGATATGTTCCAGTGCCGGCATCATCCATATCGAGCAACGGAATTCCTTCCTCGATAACCAGTCCCCTTCCGAACTCATTATCCCCCCTTGCCGGCACCTCCTCGCTACCCATATCCCCTCTCCCCGGACCTTCCGTCGCCCGCGCCCTCCCCGGCGATGACTCGACCTATGACTGCCCGCCCATCGTTCGCCAAAGAATTACCGCCGCCCCGGCAACCGTCGTAACCGCCATCGGGCCCTATCGCAGCTCGTTCCCGGCCGCTCTCACCGGCCTCTTCACCCTACACCACCCCCAACCAGCCGCTCCCGCCCCCGCCGACCCGGCTATCCCAAACGCCCCCTCCCCGTCGCCCCACTCCTCCACCCTCGTCCTTGAATTCTCCCTCAACATCTGGGGAACGCTCACCGTCCAGCAGGGCGCCGAAAACCTGTTCCGCGGCCAGCTTAAGCCCTACCGCCTGAGCCTGAAATACGCCACCAGCCGCTTCGAGGCCCGCCTCGGCCTGCAGAAAATAAGCTTCGGTTCAGCCTCACTCCTCCGCCCGCTGATGTGGTTTGACCGCATCGACCCGCGCGACCCAATCCAGCTCACCGACGGTGTTTACGGCCTTCTGCTCCGCACCTACATTTCCACCCGGACCAACCTCTGGGCCTGGTCCCTCTACGGAAACGATGACCCCAAGGGCTGGGAAATACTGCCCACCCGGCGCCGCCACCCGGAATTCGGAGCCCGTGCCCAGTTTCCCGCTGGCCCGGGCGAACTGGCCTTCACCGCCCATCACCGCCGGGTCGATTTTAACCTGGCCATGGCCGGCTATAACCCAGCCCCCAGCCTGATTCCCATCAAGCCAGCCTCGCCCCTGGCCTTCACCTTTCCCGAAACCCGCCTGGCCGCCGACGGCAAGTGGGACATCGGCCCGGGCCTCTGGTTTGAAGCCACCCTCACCAAGCAGCACTCTGCCTACCTGGCTTTCCCCTGGCAGCGGGCCCTGACCATCGGCCTGGATTACACCTTTGCCGCGGGAAACGGCCTTCACCTGCTCACCGAATATTTCGAGAGTGACATCGCCACCGCCGCCCTCTCCGGCACCACCTACGCCCCCTTTCGCGCCCGCTTCCTGGCCGCCTCGGCCTCCTACCCCCTCACCCTCCTCGACCAGCTCTCGGCCATCGTCTTTTACGATACGCTCAACCGCAACCTTTACAGCTTCATCCGCTGGCAGCGCACCTACGACCGCTGGTCCTTTCACCTCATGGCCTTTTGGAATCCGGCCGAATTCCGCATCTTTGCCTCCCCCGGCACTGACCAGCCCAACCTCTTTGCCGGCAAGGGCCTCCAGCTTCTCCTCTTATATAACTTTTAAAAGGAAGCTAAAGAAAGGGGACACACTCTCGTGTCCCGCCTATTTGTCCCGCCTATTTGCGAACCCGGCCCGACCTGCCCGCCGAGCATCCAACATATTGAGCCAGCCAGCTATCCGGCCCTGGTTGCAGCAATATCTAGATTAGATCCGAGTGAATGTCACTGATCATATCCCCGGACTCCACCCGTTTTTCGCCTGCCCAGGAAATCATGGAATATGTAGCACGACCCCCGGCCTCTTGGCCTGAAAGGGGGACAACACAAGGTGTCCCCTGTTCCAAAGGTCCCGGGCCCATCAAACCCACGGATCTGACGGCTACGCATTCTTTCTGCTGGCTAAAATGCGAGTCAGGAAGTGAAAGGAACGCTACCTCTACCTCGCGCCACAATTCAAATAACGTATGAGGCAACATGAGGACTTCACCGGGTAGCGAACAATGAATCAACGCCGAAATATAAAAGAATAAACGGAACTGAAACAGCTATGGTCCCTTCTTCCCACCTTCTTTTTATTCCTTGCTACCACCAGGAACCGGATAGACCGATCACTATTTCTTCTTCTTATACTTCACCGTCACGCCCTGCAAGGCCCGGAGGGCATTCTGAAAATCATCCCGGGAGCTCAAACTTCTGACCATCATCTGAATCATCTCCCGGTTGATCTTAGAGGCCAACTCGGCATTCCGCTCCGAGCTTTGGTTCTTGCTCCCGATCAACTGACATTGAAGCTCCAGGGCCTTGATATCGGTGTCCGTGCTGGCCACGATGCGGTTTATTACACCATATATGCTCTGAAAGCTTTCTTCCTCCAGATCTGCCCGGGCCTCCTCCAGTACCTTGGCATACTTATCCCTGATCCGTTTCACCGCCTGGACCACCGGCTCCAGCCCGGTCAGAATTTCCTTCGGCTTCAAGCCCGTATCTTCATAATTAATATTAAGGGCATAAAAAAGAATCTTCAGTTTTTGCAATTCGGCAAGGCCCAGGGAATAATCACCCGGCGTCAGCTTTCTCTGCAAATAGTAGAGTGCTGGAATTTCCCCCGGGGCCGAAGCCGGCTGTTTAGGCCCGGTGCCCTCCTTTTCCTGGCGGAGGACAGGCCGGAATGACTTAAGCTCGATTTCCTGGATGAATTCTACAGGTTCGTAAGCCCCGGCCGTGATAATGTGTCCGGCAATACTGGCCGAGGCCTTGACCAGGTAACCAGGCACCTCTTCTGAAAGCCAGAAAGTTGCCCGTTGCTCATCCCCTCCCGTTGCCTGGTAAAAATCCACTTTCTCCGTTTCTATCTCTTTGCCACCAACCGCCACCTTATCCTTTCCGACGGAGGTTACCAGGCTGGAATCAGAATTCAGAAAAAGCAAGGGGTTGGGACCGAGACTGACATAATAAGGATTGCTGGCCTCGTCAGCGATGATACCGCTCATTAACTCTAATACCTTTTCTTGGTTAGCCGGGGGCAATTTTTCCTGACTGGACAGGTTCTTAACCTCGCCTTTCTCTTTATACTCCAGGACCGCCACCTCGTCATCTACGGCCAGCAACGAGAAGGTCTTTTCCAGGGCGTAAAGAATAGAGGATGAGCGCGCCCTGTAGCCAAAACAGAGTTCTGTCTCTGCTTCGAAAGCTGCCCATGACCGGTAGGCATCGAAATTCAGATAGCGGTTCCTGATTTCCTGTTCCAGCGTAAGGAACGATGGGTCGGTGGCAGGATATATGGCTCCCCTGGAATCAACCTTTTCAAACCTGAACGGCAACAAGAAAGAGGCGACCCGGATAAAAGTCTTTTCCATCTGGTCGACGAATTCAGGGCTGGCGATGGCCGACATCTTGATTATCTTGTCGCCGCAAAGGGCATAAGCCAGGCTGAAGCGACCGCGTAGCTTGCCTCCGGTCACGCCGCCCCTGACGAACCTGAGACCCGACGCCGAGACCAGAACCTCCCGGGGAGCAGGTTCGCCAGTTCCAAGGCTGGAAATTAGCCTGTTCGACTCTTCCTCAAACATTTTTTCCAGCGACACTTCCTGTTTTTGGTTCAGGATCTGTAACACCATGGAGTCGGGAAAGAACATCCTGCCCTCCACCACCTGTTTCTTATCGGCAGGAAATATCGACAGGCTAGGAATGTCTCCGTCATAAAAAACTTCGGTCGACCACTTTTCGGGCAGCATGACCACCAGGGCCAGGGGATGACTGTACATGATGGCAAACCTCGGCCTGGTCAGCTCAAATCGGATGGTATCCTGGGTCCCGACCGAAGAAACAAAGGGAAGCAGGGCCGGATAATGGCTTAATATGTTTCCGGGGGCGTTTGAGAACTCAGTTGCCCAGGCTGAAGTGCCCGATATCCCTGTCCTCGGGAGAAATAAAATTAAAATAAAAACCAGGGGCAGCGGCAGGCAAAAAACAGAAATAAAAGGCGAGCCATTTCGGTTAGCTATCCTCTTTGACATTTTTTCCTTCTTCTTTCCCTCTTCTGACATTTCTGTATAAATTTTCATATAGCAAATCCGGCCCTGTCAATTAAGAAGTAAAGGGATCGGTACACGGGTCCTTAACTTCAGTAGGCATCCGGGCCGCTTTGCCGAGAACAGGGGACACTGTAGGGTGTCCCCCGTTCTCGCCCCTCTCCCTCGCCAAATTATATGAGGTGTTAATCCGGCACTTTTGTCTTATAATGGTAAAAAAGGGGACACCATACGGTGTCCCCTATTCCAGGAGGTCAGGATGGCTGAGACGGTAATCCAGACAATCGACCTGACGAAAATCTATCCCATGGGCGAGCACCACATCACCGCCCTGAACCGGGTCACCCTCACTTTCACCCGTGGCGAGTTCGCCGGCCTGGTCGGTCCGTCCGGCTCCGGCAAGACCACGCTCCTCAACATCGTCGGCACCCTCGACACGCCCACCTCCGGGCAGGCCATCGTCATGGGCACCGAGACCTCGGCCCTGACCTCGCTCGAAGCCGCCCGACTGCGTCGCCAGCACATCGGCTTCATCTTCCAGACCTTTAACCTCTTCCCCGTTTACACCGTCTTCGAAAACGTGGAGTTCCCGCTCCTTCTCCTCAACCTGTCCCCGGCCGAGCGACGCCAGCGGGTGATGGAAGCCCTGGACTGGGTTGGCCTGGCCGACCGGGCCCGCTCCCGCCCGACCCAGCTTTCAGGCGGCCAGTCGCAGCGAGTGGCCATCGCCCGGGCCATCGTCAAGAAGCCGTCCATTGTCATCGCCGATGAACCCACCGCCAACCTCGACGCCGAAAACTCTTACAACATCCTCGACATCATGCTCAGGCTCAACCGTGAGCTCTCCATCACCTTCCTCTTCGCCACCCACGACGAAAAGGTCATCCGCTACCTGCGGCGCAAGATAACCCTGTTCGACGGCCGCGTGGCCAGGGACGAGCTATTCGAACAGCCAGACGTCTCTCGACCGCCAACCTGACAAGGAGGTCACAATATTATGTCCCAATTTTTAACTGGAGCAGCAGGGAATCCAGGCGAAGTTACAGGTAGAGAATGATGGTGACAGAAATATTGGCGACAGGTGGGCCTGTCCTGAATAAACTAAGCTTAATAAGCCGTGGTAAGAAAATTCGGTTTAGACGGGCAGATAACAATGAACAGAATTGATTTGAGAAAATATCCACACGTAAGTGTCATGGATTTTTTGAAAAAAAAGAGAAGATAAACACGGGTACAGGGAAACGTCAGTGTGCCCCGGACAAACTGGAGATATAAAAAATAAACTTACGGGAAAAACCGGAATTGAGATAGGGCCCCGCACCATTCACAATTCATGGGCAGGGCCGCGGACAAGCAGGACAGAAAATATGGATGCCCAGGCAGGAATAAAAAATGAAAAATAAATTTGCTTCAGTTTATTCCGGGCCGATCAAGATATCGCCGGTGCAAAGCATGATGACAGCCACAATAGAAAAGCTATTTCAAAAGACAATTAAACTTAAAAAATCGTCCAAGCTGGAAACTCATCAGGAAAGGCGAAACAAAATACAAGGAAAAGAAGGGCACACATTCTTGTGCCCCGAATTTCAAGAAAAGTTCTCTAACATAGGAAACCCGGCATGAAGGTTCTTTTCAAACTGGCCGTTCGCAACCTGCTGGCCGCCGGCCTTCGCACCTGGCTCAACGTCATCGTTCTCTCGCTTACCTTCGTGGTCATAATCGCCGCCCAGGGGCTCTTCCGCGGCATGGGCGACCAGGCTGCCAGGGCCAGCATAGACTACGAGTTCGGCGGCGGCCAGTTCTGGCACCCGGCCTATGACCCCTACGACCCGCTGACCATCCAGGACGCCCACGGCCCCATCCCGCCCGAGCTTGAGCCGCTCCTCGACTCCGGCCAGGCCACGCCCATCCTAATCATCCAGGGCACGCTTTACCCCCAGGGCCGTTTCCTGCCCGTCCTCATCAGGGGCATCGACCCGGCCCAGGACGTCCTCAAGCTGCCCTCCCATTTCCTAGCCGCCTCCGACCAACCCTTATCCAGCCAGCCAAGAACAAAGGCCGCCTCCATCCCGGATGAAATCCCGGCCATGATCGGAACGCGGATGGCCACTGCCGCCCGCCTCTCCGTCGGCGACACGGTCATACTGCGCTGGCGAGACGCCCGCGGCGTCTTCGACGCCCGCACCATCCGCATTGTTCATATCTTCCGAACGATTGTTCAATCGGTGGATGCCGGCCAGGTCTGGCTTCCGCTTCCCGTACTCCAGTCCCTGGCCGGAATGCCCGGCGAAGCCACTATCATCACCCTGGCCCCCGGGGCCACTCCACCTCTTTTTACAAAGGCATTAGCTCAGGGTGTTTCTGTTTTCGCTTCGGCAATCTTCGATCCTCACCTCCCAAATTCCGACCGCGGGCCGGATTCCCGTCTCATTCCAGAAACCGGTGCCATGAGCCAGCAATCGTATGAAAACAAGACCAATGAAAAACCTTACACCTCGATTAAAAATGAACCTTCCCCCGCACCAACCAGGTCGAACCCGGGCTGGGTCTACCGCGACCAGCGCTTTCTTCTCCGCGACATCGACCAGCTGGTGGCGGCCAAGACCGCCGGCTCGGCCACCGTCTACATCATCTTGCTCTTCATGTCGCTCCTGGCCATCTTCGACACCCAGGTTCTCAACATCTTTCACCGCATCAAGGAAATCGGCACGCTGGTGGCCCTTGGCCTGACCCGCCGCCAGGTGGTGCTGCTCCTGACACTCGAAGGCACTCTCCACGCCGTGCTGGCTGCCATCCTGGCCGCTATCTACGGCTACCCGCTCCTTTCGGCCTTCGCCCGCACCGGCTGGAAAATGCCCGAGGCCTTTGACAGCTTCGGCATCGCCCTCGGCGAGCGCCTGGTCCCGGTCTTTACCGGCGGTATCATCATCGGCACGGTCATTCTCATCATGGGCCTGACGGCCATCGTTAGCTTCATGCCGGCCCGCCGGCTGTCACGCCTGCGGCCGACCGATGCCCTCAGGGGGAAACTGCAATGATCCGCTTCGTCCTCAAGGGAGTCCTCCGCGACCGCAGCCGCAGCCTGTTTCCGATACTCATCGTGGCCGCCGGGGCCATGCTCACCGTTTTCTTTTACAGCTACATGCAGGGGGGGAAGAATAATTTCATAGACACCAGCGCCCGCTTTCAGACCGGACACCTCAAGGTCATGACCCGGGCCTACGCCGCCGAAGCCGACCTGCTGCCGAACGACCTGGCCCTGACCGGGGTCAAGGCACTCACCGACCGTCTCAGCACCGAGTACCCCGACCTGGCCTGGAAGCCACGCCTCCGCTTCTCCGGGCTCCTAGATATTCCCGACGAATCTGGCGAAACCCGGGCCCAGGGCCCAATCAGCGGCCTGGCCGTGGAACTTTTAGGCCAAACGGGAAGCGAGGTGGAGATCCTCAACCTGGAAAAAGGACTGGTGGCCGGGCACCTGCCGCAGCGTCACGGCGAAATCCTGGTGCCCTCCGGACTGGCCGAGAGCCTGAAAATAAAGCCCGGTGACCGGGTGACCATCATCAGCTCGACCATGACCGGGGCCCTGGCCATCGCCGACTTCACCGCGGCCGGCATCATCCGCTACGGCATAACTCCTCTTGACCGGGGCCTGGTCATTGCCGACCTCGCTGACATCCAGGGCTTCCTGGACATGGAAGATGCGGTCGGAGAGATTTTTGGCTTTCTCCCGGGTCTTCTCTACGACGCCCGGGCCGCGGCCCGCATCGCCCGGGAATTTAACCAGAAGACTGGAACTGAATCAGGCCCCGAGCCGGACTTCCAGCCGGTCATGCTGACCCTCGGAGAACAGGGCGGCCTGGAAGACATGATTTCCATCTACGATACCTATGCCTACGTGCTGGTGGCCGTGTTCGTGGCCGTGATGTCCATCGTCCTGTGGAACGCCGGGTTGATGGGCTCGCTGCGTCGCTACGGCGAAATCGGGCTGCGGCTGGCCATGGGCGAGACGCGGCCGCACCTCTACTTTTCACTCCTGGGAGAATCGCTCATCGTCGGTGTGCTGGGGTCTCTCCTGGGAACCGCCCTCGGCCTGGCCATCGCCTATTATCTCCAGACTTACGGCATCAACGCCGAGGCCTTCACCAAATCCTCGGAAATGATGATGACCAACATCATCAGGGCCCGGGTGACCTGGGTGAGCTACGTGATAGGTTTTATTCCGGGCCTGATGGCCACGCTCCTGGGGACGGCCATTGCCGGCCTGGGAGTCTTCCGTCGCCGGACGGCTACCCTGATGAAGGAATTTGAAGCCTGAAACAGTTTACATAATGGAAACCGAGTTCCAGGGCCGGGAGTATGGAAAGCGCGGATATCCAGACGAAAAACTCATCCGGAGGAGGCAGAGGACAGGCCAGGCAATTCTCGGGGATGGGGCCGATAATCGTCAATATATGAACAGCCATTCATATATTCAAGGGGGAGCTGGACCTTTCTGGCGGGCAATAAAGGATATAGAATGTGGAAAGGGCGGATTAAGAGTTATAAAGCCAAACCTGCAGGAAAAACGGGGAAAAATGATAATGAGAAAAAGAATGGGGTTTTAAGATGAAGCCAATATCACCTAGAGCCTTCGGACTAGAGCAATCGGAAAGTTTTTATGATAAGGCGAAGGGTAAAACCAGATCCCAAGGATTCTTGTCGGCCGCAAGGCTGCCGGTGGCGCTGGTTTTAATCATTATGGCCGCCATGTGCCTGACCGTATCAACGGGAGCACAAATCCGGCCCCCGAGCGGCCAGGAAATCCTCAGGCGGGTGGATGAAAACATCACGGCCGGCAACAAGGTTATGACCGCCAGGATGATAATCCACCTGCGGCGTGCCTCCCGCACCGTGGAGTTCAAGTCCTACGTCCAGGGCACGGAGAAGGCCTTCACCGAGTACCTGGCCCCGCCGCGCGAGCGCGGTACCAAGATGCTCAAGCTGGGCAACCAGCTCTGGATGTACTCGCCCTGGACCGAGCGGACCATTCTGATTTCAGGGCACATGCTGCGGCAGTCGGTGATGGGCTCGGACCTGAGCTACGAGGACATGATGGAAGATCCGAAGCTCCTTAATTCCTACACGGCCGAGGTGGTGGGCGAGGAGACGATTAAGCTGGGCGAAGGGTTAAAGGCCGAAAAGACCGGGGAAAAAAGAGACCCGGCAGATGCCGGTGCCGGGTCTGAAGAAACAAAAGGCGGGGCCACGGCCGGGCAAACCAGGGTCCAAGGCGGTGTCGTTAGAGAAGGGAGCGAGGTCAGGTGCTGGGTGCTGGAGCTTCAAGCCCGACAGGAAGACGTGGCCTACCCGCGGCGCAGGCTGTGGGTGGACAGGGAGCGGTTCATTACCGTGCGGGAAGAGCTCTATGCCCGGGGCGGAACACTCCTCAAGAAGGTCGAGGTGCTGAGCCTGAGGAAGTTCGGCTCGCGCTGGGTCCCCGACCGGGCCATTTTCAAGGATATGCTCAAGGCGGGGGAAGGCACGGAATTTGTGATCGACTCCATAGAGTTTGACGCCCGGATTCCCGATTACATCTTCACCCGCGCCGCCCTAAAATAAATAAAATCGGGGACAGGCTCTGTTTCACGCTAACCGATTCGCTATTAAAGTCTATTTTATCCGAAGCAGTTCGTGTTCCCTGTTACCGGCATAGCCATAGGCTGTTAAAGCCTATTCTCTGTGGAAAAGTTTGTGTCCCCTGTTTCCGGGTGTGCCAGCACCTATATTAAAGTTTATTCCCGTTGAAACAGTGCGTGTCCCCTTGTCAGCAAAAGCGTACCCCCTTTCCCAAAGTTAGTTCCCTAAAGGGAACCAAATTTCAGTCTTTTTGGTATCCCATCGGGAACCAGGTTGAGATAGCAAACCAAAGAACCGCTACCGGCACGGGCTGAAGCGGATAATACGCGGGGCACTAGTCTGTTCCCTTATCTTATGTTGGATGGACTGACGCCCCAGAAAATCGTGGAATTCGGAGTGAGTCCCGCCTCTTGCTTCTCTTACTTCTTGGACGGGGAAGCTTCTTCTTTGCCTTCAATCAGCTTGAAGGCGCCGTAAAGGGCCACGGTGGTTACAACCATCAGCACGGCCATGCCGACAGGCGTATAGAAAAATGATGGTTTGTCCTGCGCGGAGCTCTGCGTTCCCTGGCTCATCGGGGAAATCTCTCCGCGCATCAGGGCCAGGCTGAGCTTGCCTATCTCCCCTTCCTTAACGCTGACGACATAGCTGAAATTGTAATCGCCATCAGGGGCGGTGATCCCCAGAACGTACTTGCCTTCCTTGAGCTGTTCAATCTTGTAGGCACCGGTTGCATCCGTGGGGGTGCTGAAGAACTCGTAGCCGTTTTCAACGTTACGCAGCTTGACCACGGCATTCTGAACCGGGGTCTTCATATCGCTGGCATAAATGAATCCGACCAGGGCGCTGCCCCGGGTTGTTTTATCGCTTCTTGAAAATCCTTCCAACGGCAAAATTAACAGGGTAAATGCACTCAAGACCAGGGTCACAAAAAGACGAGACTTAAAAAATTTCAGGGTAAGCATTCCGTCCTCCCGCGCTAACCTTACCTATCTAATAGAAGAATTATATAAAAAAGTCAAGCTTTTTCTCGTGCGCAAGACAGGATAAGTCAGACCCGGGTGCTCGGTCTATAAAAAGATGACCGGCCTTCTGGAATGGGCAGGCCCGGACAACAGGAGGGAGGCTGGTTTGTCCACCTATATTTTAAACAGATTAATCCCCTAAGAAATCAAGAAAGGCGTGATGAGTCTCTCTTAATGCTTCTCTTACTTCTTCGATGGGGAAGCTTCTTCCTTGCCTTCCATCAGCTTGAAGGCGCCGTAGAGGGCACCGGTGGTCAGGATCATCAGGACAGCTATGCCAACTGGCGTCCAGAAAAAGGAAGGCTTCTCCTTGGGATAGCCCTCGCTGCCCTGGCCCATGGGGCTAATTTCCCCGCGCATCAGGGCCAGGCTGAGCTTGCCCACCTCGCCTTCCTTAACGCTGACGACATAGCCGAAATTGTAATCGCCATCAGGGGCCGTAATGCCCAGGACATACTTGCCTGCCTTGATCTGTTCTATCTTATAGGCTCCGGTCGAATCCGTGGGGGTACTGTAGTACTCGTAGCCGTTTTCAACGTTACGCAGCTTGACCACGGCATTCTTGACCGGGGTCTTCATGTCGCTGCCATAGATAAAGCCCACCAGGGAACCGCCCCTGGCTGGCTTATCAGTTCTTGAAAATCCTTCCACCGGCAAAATTAACAGGGTAAACGCACTCAAAACCAGGCTTAACAAGAAACGGGACCTGAAAACTCTCAGGGTAAGCATTCCGTCCTCCCGAGTTTAATTATGGTTTTTTTACGACATTATATGGCAAAAGTCAAGCATTTTTTGTCTAAAAGTGATGGTACTTTTTATTTTTTCGAATTTTGGCCAGCCACGCCCCGGACACCGGACCCGGGGAACCCGGCGGAGAGGACATGATGCCGGGGACATGAGACTTTTTCTTAACAATCAGTCATTAAAGCCTTTTCCCTTTGAAAAGGTTTATGGCCCCTCTTAGCCCAGGGGACGCCGCCGGGAACATTAGGGGCGGGGGACATGAACTGCTTCCTGATCGATGCGCTATTAAAGTCCATTTTATCCGAAGCAGTTCGTGTCCCCTGTTTCTTTAGGGGGGCAGAAACCTTTTTCCGCTCCATATCACGTTCAAGTCCATTCCCTCTGAAAAGGTTCGCGTCCCCTGTTTTCCTTCTGTGCTCTGTTTTCCCCGCCCCGGCTTTATCCAGGGCCCAAGAATTAGGAACGCAGGAGAGTGTTCCTTGTTTTCGATCGAGCGACCAGCTATTGCCAATTCTCTCTCCTGTCCCCCCTCTTGTTAGAACAGGAATATGTGTCCCCGGCATCGGCCCTGGTGAAAAATGAATAAGGTCTATTCGCTCCGGGAAAGAATCGGGATATAAGAATACGTCCCCTATTATTTTTCTCCTATATTTTTTGTCTTATAATATTCCCATCAGCATGAGCCAGAAAACCTGTCTTATAACCGGGGCCACTTCGGGCATCGGGCGGGCTGCTGCGATGGCGCTGGCCCGGCAGGGTTTCAGGGTCATCATCGTCGCCCGCAATAAAGATAAGGCCGAAGCTACCTGCCGCAGAATAAGGCAGGTGACACGCAACGAGGCAGTTTCCTGGTACCTGTGCGACCTGTCACTTCTACGCGACGTCCAGGCTCTTGCCAGCCAGCTCAGAAACGACCTGGACAGCCTTGACGTTCTCATCAACAACGCCGGCGCCCGGTTTTTGCGCCACCAGCTTACGCCAGAAGGAATCGAGCTGACCCTGGCCACCAACCACCTCGGCCACTTTGTCCTGACCCTGTCGCTTCTTGACCTGCTTGAAAGGTCCGCAGAGGCCCGCATCATCAACGTTGCTTCCGGGGCTCATTACGGGGCCGATGGCGTCATTGAAAATATCCTTCGACCGGAAGAATACGACGGCAAGAAGCAATACGCCCGCTCCAAGCTGGCCAACGTCCTTTTCACCTATGCGCTGGCTGAGCGGCTGAAGGACCGCCAGTCCCGCATAACCGTTAACGCTGCCGACCCGGGCGGGGTGGCCACCAACTTCGCCCGAAACAACGGCCTCATCCCCTGGCTCAAGCACCGGCTTTACTACCTGAGCAAACGCCAGCTCCTCAGCCCGGCCCGCGGTGCGGAAATTGTGGTCTACCTGGCTTCATCGCCCGAGGTCAGAGGCGCTACGGGTAAGTATTTCTTTGAAAAAAAGGAACGCCGCTCCTCCGCCGCCTCCTACGATATAGAAAACCAGAGGAAGCTCTGGGAACTGAGCCAGGCCCTGTCCGGCCTGGGGCACTGAGACCGGGGACATGAACTGCTTCCTATGCAATCGGCTATTAAAGTTTATTCTGGTTGAAACAATACGTGTCCCCTGTTTCTTTCGGGGCATAAACCTTTCTCTGAGCCATACTCTGTTAAAGTATATTTCCTCCGAAAGGGTTCGTGTCCCCCTTGCATGCCCCCTTCCCACGCCTCTCCTCACTTTAATTAGCCCTATATTTTTTATATAATCTTCCAATGATTATTCAGGACTGAGGAAGGGAGCCAGGAACAATGGAAAAGAAATCAGACAAAAAAGGACAACGGTCCCAAAATAAAGCGAACAAATCCAGTGCTAAAAACTCAAAGCCCACCAGCAACCTCAAGGACAGCCTTCTCGCCAAAATCCGTTCCAAAAAGGCAGTGGTCGGGGTCGTCGGCCTGGGCTACGTCGGCCTGCCCCTGGTCCGCGAGTTCATGAAGGCCGGCTTTCCGGTCATCGGCTTCGACATAGACGAGGAAAAAATCCACAAGCTCCGCGCCGGAAAAAGCTACATCCATTACCTGCCCTCATCCCTCATCCAGGGCTGGCTGGAGACCGGCCGCTTCCATGCCACCTCAGACTTTTCCGAGCTGCGCTCCGTCGACGCCATCCTCATCTGCGTGCCCACCCCGCTTAACGAAAACCGCGAGCCCGACATGAGCTTCGTGTTCAACACCACTCACACCATCGCCGAGCACCTGAGGCGCGGGCAGCTGGTCGTCCTGGAATCGACCACTTACCCCGGCACCACCGACGAGGACATGCGGCACATCCTGGAAAAAAAGACGGGCCTCCACTCTGGCCGCGATTTTTTCCTGGCCTTTTCACCTGAGCGCGAGGACCCCAACAACAAGGACTACACCACGGCCACCATACCCAAGGTGGTCGGCGGCTATACCCCGTCGTGCCTGGAAGTGGCCAAGGCTCTCTACGACCAGATAGTCACCCGCACCGTGCCGGTTTCTTCTTGCCGAGCAGCCGAAGCCACCAAGATCCTGGAAAACACCTACCGCGCCGTCAATATCGCCCTGGTCAACGAGCTCAAGATGCTCTTCGACCGGATGGGCATAGATATCTGGGAAGTGATTGAAGCGGCCAAGACCAAGCCGTTTGGCTTCCAAGCCTTTTACCCGGGGCCCGGGCTCGGCGGCCATTGCATCCCCATCGACCCCTTCTACCTGACATGGAAGGCGCGCGAGTATGACTTCAGCACCAAGTTTATCGAGCTGGCCGGGGAAATCAACATCTCCATGCCTTACTACGTTGTTAATAGAACGATGGAAGCCCTGAACAGGCACGGGAAAAGCCTTAAGGGAGCAAAGATCTTAATCCTGGGCCTGGCTTACAAAAAAGACGTGGACGACCCGAGGGAATCCCCCTCGTTCAAGCTGATTGAGCTGCTCAAGAGCCGCGGGGCAGAGGTTGACTACAATGACCCGTACATACCAAAGCCCCCGAAGACCAGAAAGTGGAAGTTAGAGAAGGATTCGGTTCCGCTGACGGAGAAGAACCTGGCATTCTACGACTGCGTGATCATCGCCACCGACCACTCAGCCTACGATGCCTCTTTCATCCACGACCATGCGAAACTGATCGTGGACACGCGGAACCTCCTGGGCAAGGCAGGAATAAAATCAGACAAGGTTATTAAGGCATGATGAAGTGGGGACATAAACCTTTTCCCGAGCCATCTGCCATTAAGGTCTATTCTCTCCGAAAAGGTTTGTGTCCCCTCTTTGGACGGAATTATTTGGCGCTTTCTGATCAATTGGCTATTAAAGTCTATTCTATCCGAAGCAGTTTGTGTCCCCTATTTTCCAATTCTCTCCCAAAAAGCTTCGTATCCCCCGTTTCTTTGATCCCATGAAACTCCCCGCCTTTCTGAAAAAACAAACCGTAACCCAGGCTGCTCTAATAATCGCAATTATTTCTTTCATCAGCAAATTCTTCGGCTTCTTCCGCGAGGTCCTTGTCGCCAAGTATTTTGGTGCCACCGGTCAGACCGACGCTTTTCTTGTAGCCTTGATAATTCCCTCTCTAATCTTAGGCCTTTTTTCCGGCGGCTTTGCCACCTTAATCATTCCTTTTTACCTTGAAAAGAAAGCTCAGAGCCAGGAAGCCGCCCGCCGTTTTGTCAATTCGGTTTTCATGGTATGGGGAACTATATTTATTATTCTTTCAATCCTCATCTTCATCTTCGCACCTTTTTGTGTCCGCATTATAGCCTACGGATTCAAAGGAGAAACCTTCAGCCTGGCCGTTAGCCTGACCCGATATCTTATAATCTCTGGGCTATTTACTGTGCTAACCGGCATGTTCACCGGCCTTTTGCAGGCCGAAAAGCAGTTTTTCTTCCCAATTTTTGTTACATTTATAGGGAACATTGGCCTCGTCCTTTCCCTTTTCTTTCTCCATCGTTACCTCGGTATCCATAGCTGGACATTAGGACAGATATTCTGTTGGGGCTTTGCCTTTTTTTCAATGCTATTTATTCTTTATTGGCGTTTCAAGTTCTTCCATTCCATAAGTTATAACCAGATAGACTGGCCTGAAATAAAGAAATTCGCCCTTCTTCTATTACCTCTCGTTATATCAGGTGGCCTTTCAGTCTTGAACCAGATAATTGATAAAACGATCGCTTCAAGTCTGGATGCGGGTTCAATCGCCGCTCTAAATTTTGCAACAAGAATCTGGCAAGTACCTTTTAGCCTGTTGGCAGTTCCCATAGCTACTGCTGTTTTCCCTTCATTCTCCGAGCTCGCCTTGCATGGAACCTCAAGAAAGGAATACGAAACCAGGCTAAATCGGACGCTTAGCTACGTGTTCTATCTCACAATACCGTCAACAGTCTATTTATTCTTTCTCTCAGAACCAATAGTCAAGTTGTTTTTTGAAAGAGGAGCATTTGATGTTAAAGCGACTGCTTTAACATCTTTTGTCCTTAAGATGTACGTTCTCGGTCTTTTTGCCCATTCAATTTCTCCGATCCTGGCCAGGGCATTTTATTCTTTCAAGAACACCAAAACGCCACTTATAATCAGCGCCATCTGCATATCTTTGAACATTATCTTGAATATTCTATTATCAAGACTACTGGGAGCCCCTGGCATCGCGTTAGCTACGAGCATCGTAATGACAATAGATATAATTTTATACAGACATTATTTAAGAAAATACGTAAGTTTTTTTTCAACTTCGCTAAATCTGGACATTATTAAAATATTACTAAGCTCAGTACCAATTGGCATAATTTGCTATTTTTCTCTTCCTTTTTTGAAAAATATTCCGACGGCATCTTTTTCTGGTTTTTTTTCTCTTGCAAGTAGAATATCTGCAGTCTGCTTATTATCTTTACTACCCTTTCTTATACTCAGTCGTCTATTCGACCTTGAGCCATACATATTACTTAAATCTTATATGCTAAATCTTATAAAAAAATTTATGAGGCAATAGAAATTTATAAAATAAGAGGCTAGTGTACAAAATAGTTCGCAAATTGATTTAGGAGGACGAGCCATCGTAATATCTCCTTTTCAAGACTTCAACCTTAAGAAAGGAGTATTTTACTTACGATGGCTCAAAGAGATTATAAGGGATT